>CAVUBY010000007.1:0-152500 GCA_963739925.1 uncultured beta proteobacterium
GTGCATCGCCGCTGCAGCTGCTGCGTACCGGCGACATTGGCGGCCTGCCGTGGGTCGAGCTCGAAATGCAGGGCAGCCCACGCGCTGGCTCGTGGACAGCGGCGCCAGTGCGGCACTGATCTCGCCGGCGCTGGCCGAGCGGCTGAAGCTGGCGTCGTTGTCGCCGCTGCGCGTGGCGATGGCCGGCGGCGCGCAGACGCTGCCGCGCGCAAGTTGCCGGCGCTGCCCGGGGCCGATGCCGAGGCCGACATGCCGGCCATCGTGCTGGACCTGCAGCAGCTGGTCGGCGACGCCGGCGGCCGGCTCGATGGGGCGCTCGGCGCGCCCTGGCTGCGTCGCGCATCACCCGCTTCGACTTCGCCGCGCCAGCTGCGCTGGAACGGCGCGGCGCCTGCCGCCAACTGGTGCCGACGGTGCTGCCGCTGCGCTGGGACCAGGGCCTGCCAGTGGTGGCGCTGGCGCTGGGCGAGCGCGCACCGCCGACGAGTTCGTCTTCGACACCGGCAATGCCGGTGCGCTGTTGGTGTTTGCGCGGCGTGCCGAGGCGCTGGCGCGCGCCGCCACTGCCCCAGACCACGGTGCGTGAACTCGGCGGCGGCGTGCACGCGCGCCTCGCACGCATCGAGCGGCTGGTGGCGCCGGGCTGGGTGGCACGACAGGTGCCCGCGGCGCTGGAAAGCGGGTCGGCAGCGCGCGCGGCCAGCATTTCGACCGCCTGGCCGGCAGCCTGGGCATGGCGCTGTTCGAGCCCGGCGCGGTGACGCTCGACGGGCCCGGCAGCGGCTGATCGTCGAGTGCCCGGCCTGCCCGAGCCGCCTGCCGCTGCCGGGCGGTTTCGGCTTCCGGCTCGAAGGCGGCAGTCGCTGACGCTGAGCGCGGTGATCGACGGCAGCCCGGCGGCCGCGTCCGGGCTGCAGGCCGGCGACCCGGTGCAGGCGATCGACGGTGCGATGCGCGTGCCTGGAGCCCGGCCGCAGGCCTGGCAGTCGCTGGCCGGGCGCGAGAGACGGCGCTGCGGCTGTTCCGTGAGGTCGCTCGCGTCGCGTCGAGCTGCGGCGCGAGCGCTTCTTCCCATTGCTGCGCTCTAGCAGCCGGCGCTGCCCTGGCGGCGCTCGAGCTCCAGCTTCTCGCTGCCCCGCGTCAGCCGCATGCCGGACACGCCGATGAACTGCCGCTCCAGGCTGCAGTGCCCTGGATCGTGAAGGACTGGATCGTCGTTTCGAAGGGGCCTGCCACGTTGCGGATGTCCGCCGACACGATATTCACCGTGACCGGCACGTTCGGCGTGCCCAGTTCGCAGCCGGTGCTGTTGTCGCTGAAGGCGAAGCGCCGCTGGCCGTTCTGCAGTTCGACCCAAATACCCTGGTTCAGCGGCGGCGTGAAGTTGAAGAACATGCGCACCGTGCCGTTGTCGGACAGCGCCTGGTTGATGTTCACGTAGGCGCCACTGAAGCAGCCGGTCAGATCCAGACGCTGGCCGTCGGCGCGGCCGGTGCCGCTGGCCGGGCAGCCTGGAAGGTTGCTGGTGAAGCTGAGGTCGAAGGCCTTCGCGTAGAGGTCCTGTCCTCCCACCGGCTGGATGTTGATGCGGCAATCGTCATTGCCCGCCGGCCCGCAGGTGCTGCGAATCTGCAGGCCGGCGACTGCCGGTTGGTCGTCCTGCAGCCAGTCGCCGCCGGCCGACCCGATGAAGCCGAGCACCAGCAGCGCTCCGCCGCCGCACGCGGCGAGTGAGATCGATGCGGCCAGAGCGTAAGTGCCAACCAGCCGGGACTGCGACGATGGACTGCGCATGATGAAGCTCCTGTGGCGCGGGTGCACCGCTGGCGCTTCTAGTCCAACTGCGACGCCTGTGCAATCCCCTGCATCGAGGTGCCGAGGCGGCCGTGACTCGCGCTGTCGCGCTTCGGCCGGAGATTCCGCCACGGAATAGCAGATATCTGCCCGCTGGGATTCCCGGGCGGACGCGCTGCCCGAGCATCGTGACCATTCAACAAGGAGACTCCCATGGCAAAGATGAAGGCCATCATGGCGGCGGTGCTGGTGATGGAGAAGGAAGGCGTGACGCAGGCCTTCGGCGTGCCCGGCGCGGCGATCAACCCGTTCTACGCCGCGCTGCGCGAGCGCGGCAGCGCATCGCCCACATCCTGGCGCGCCACGTCGAGGGCGCGTCGCACATGGCCGAGGGCTACACCCGCGCCGTAGCCGGCAACATCGGCGTGTGCATCGGCACCTCCGGCCCGGCCGGCACCGACATGATCACCGGCCTGTACTCGGCCATCGCCGACTCCATCCCGATCCTGTGCATCACCGGCCAGGCGCCGCGTGCCCGGCTGTACAAGGAGGACTTCCAGGCCGTCGACATCGAGTCCATCGCCAAGCCCGTGACCAAGTGGGGCGTCACGGTGCGCGAGCCGGCGCAGGTGCCGCGCGCCTTCCAGCAGGCCTTCCACCTGATGCGCTCGGGCCGTCCGGGCCCGGTGCTGATCGACCTGCCGTTCGACGTGCAGATGGCCGAGATCGAGTTCGACATCGACACCTACGAGCCGCTGCCGGTCTACAAGCCCGCGGCCACGCCGCAAGCAGGTCGAGAAGGCGCTGGACATGCTGCAGGCCGCCGAGAAGCCGCTGATCGTGGCCGGCGGCGGCATCATCAACGCCGACGCGTCCGACCTGCTGGTCGAGTTCGCCGAGCTCGACCGGCGTGCCGGTGATCCCGACGCTGATGGGCTGGGGCACGATCCCCGACGACCACCCGCTGATGGCCGGCATGTGCGGGCCTGCAGACCAGCCACCGCTACGGCAACGCCACGATGCTGGCCAGCGACTTCGTGCTGGGCATCGGCAACCGCTGGGCCAACCGCCACACCGGCTCGCACCGAGGTCTACTGCAAGGGCCGCACCTTCGTGCACGTCGACATCGAGCCGACGCAGATCGGCCGCGTGTTCATGCCCGACTTCGGCATCGTCTGCGACGCCAAGGCGGCGCTGCGAGCTGTTCGTGCGAGGTGGCGCGCGAGCGGAAGGCCGCCGGCCAGCTGAAGGACCGCAGCGACTGGGCCGACCGCTGCGCCGAGCGCAAGACAGCTGATGCACCGCAAGACCCACTACACCGAGACGCCGATCAAGCCGATGCGCGTCTACGAGGAGATGAACAAGGCCTTCCCGCGCGACACGGTCTACGTCACCACGATCGGCCTGTCGCAGATCGCCGGCGCGCAGTTCCTGCAACGTCTACGGCCCGCGCCAGTGGATCAACTGCGGCCAGGCCGGCCCGCTGGGCTGGACCATCCCCGCCGCGCTGGGCGTGCGCGCGGCCGACCCGACGCGCACCGTGGTCGGCCTGTCGGGCGACTACGACTTCCAGTTCCTGATCGAGGAGCTGGCGGTGGGCGCGCAGTTCCGCCTGCCCTACGTGCAGGTGCTGGTGAACAACAGCTACCTCGGCCTGATCCGCCAGAGCCAGCGCGGCTTCGAGATGGACTACTGCGTGCAGCTGGCCTTCGAGAACCAGAACGTCGACGACGCGAGCTGCAAGGGCTACGGCGTCGACCACCAGGCGGTGGTCGAGGGCCTGGGCTGCAAGGCCTGCGCGTGACCGACCCCGAGAAGATCGAGCCGGCGATGGAGCAGGCCCAGGCCATGGCGCGCGAGTACACGCGTGCCGGTGGTGGTCGAGGTGATCCTGGAGAAGGTGACCAACATCGCGATGGGCACCGAGATCGACAAGATCAACGAGTTCGAGGAGATCGACTGCCGCCACCCGGAAGGCCGCCAGGGCCTGGAGATGGCCGGCCTGCTGGAGTGAGCCCGACGACACCATGCCGCAAATTCGCCGCCAACCTGACGATGCTGTTCAACGAGGTGCCGTTCCTCGACCGCTTCGAGCGCGCCGCCAAGGCCGGCTTCAAGGCGGTCGAGTTCCTGTTCCCCTATGCCTACCGGCGGCCGAGATCCAGGCGCGCCTGGACGCCAACGGCCTGCAGCTGGTGCTGCACAACCTGCCCGCCGGCGACTGGGACGCCGGCGAGCGCGGCATCGCCTGCCACCCGGACCGCGTGGACGAGTTCCGCGCCGGCGTGGCGCGGGCGATCGGCTATGCGCACCGCGCTCGGCGTGGCGCAGCTCAACTGCCTGGCCGGCAAGGCGCCGGCCGGCGTCGACGACGCGGCTGCTGCGCCGCACCTTCGTCGACAACCTGCGCTATGCCGCGGCCGAGCTGAAGACGGCCGGGCTAAGCTGCTGATCGAGCCGATCAACACCTACGACATTCCCGGGCTTCTACCTCAACCGCACGGCGCAGGCGCTGGCGATCCTCGACGAGGTGGGCGCGGACAACGCCTTCGTGCAGTACGACATCTACCACGCGCAGCGCATGGAAGGCGAGCTGGCCGCCACGATGCAGAAGCACCTGGCGCGCATCGGCCACATCCAGCTGGCCGACAACCCGGGGCGCAACGAGCCGGGCACGGGCGAGATCAACTACCCGTTCCTGTTCGCGCACCTCGACCGCATCGGCTACACCGGCTGGATCGGCTGCGAGTACAAGCCCGCGACGACGACGCAGGCCGGTCTGGGCTGGCGCCAGCGCCTCGCGATATGACACGGTGTGCCGGCCCCGTCGCAGGGACCGGCACGGGGGTCGGCGGCGCTAGAGTGCCGTCGACCATGTCCGCCGTTCCTCGCCCGACCACCGATCCCCGCGAGCGCGCCCTGCGCGAAGACCTCGCTGCGGCCTACCGCCTCGCCGCGCAGCCGCGGCTGGGACGACACGATCTACACGCACCTGTCGGCCAGCGTGCCGGCCGAGCCGGGGGCACTACCTGATCAACCGTTTCGGTGCCGCGCTTCGACGAGATCGCGGCGCCCGCCCCCGGGTCAAGGTGGACGTGGCGGGACGCGTGGTCGACGGCTCCGGTGCTCAGCGTCAACCCGACCGGATTCACCATCCACGGCGCGGTGCATGCCGCGCGGCCGGACCCTGCGTGATCCACCTGCACACGCCCTGGGGCGTGGCACTGGTCGATGCTGCCCGAGGGGCTGCAGGCCACTCGCAGTTCGCTCATGCGGCTGCTACAGGCGCCTCGGGACGCCATCCCTACGAAGGACTGGCTCTCGGCGCCGAGGAGCAGGCCGGCTGGTGGCCAACCGGGCGCCCCTCGATGGGCTGATCCTCGAACAACCACGGAACGCTGACCGTCGGCCGCACGGTGGCCGAGGCCGTGGATGCTCAGGTTACCTGCTCGACCGCGCAGCGCAGGCACAGCTCGCCGCGATGGCCGCCACCGGCGGGCGCGTGCGCGTGGTCAGCGACGAAGTGGCCGAACTCACCCCGCCGCCACTGGCTGGGCGACGGCAGCGAACTCGTACGGCTGGACCTGGAAGGCCGGCGCTGCTGCGCGGCCTGGACCGTCAGCCTTTGCCCGGCTACCGAGAGCTGAACAAATCACCAAGGAGAGGAGACTCACCCATGCCCACCCTGCGTGTCGAACTCTTCGAGGGCCGCACGGCCGACCAGAAACGCGCGCTCGCCAAGGAGTTGACGGACGCCTGCGTGCGTGTGCTCGGCGGCAGCGCCGACGGCGTGGACGTGCTGTTCTTCGACATGCGCTATCGCGAAGACTGGGCCAGCGGCGGCACGCTGTGGAGCGACAAGCTCGCGGCCAAGCCGCCCGCTGGCTGACCGCCAATCAGCGCGGCCGGTGGCCGGAGAGCCCGAATCAGCGCGGCCGATGTGCCGCTGGAACGCTGCCGCATCTGCGCCAGCGGCCGCTTGCCCTTGAGCTGGCGCTCGATGCCGTCGTTGAGCGCGCTGCGCAGCGCCAGCACCGTCGTCGACGTGGCCGTAGACGCCGGGGAAGCGCAGGTCCAGCCACAGCCACAGCGTGCAGGCGCGCAGCGCCTGCTCCATGCGGTCGAGCCGGCTGTGGCCGTCGACCTCGTCCAGGAACCACGGCCGGCCGGCGCGGCCGGTGCGGGCGTGGCGCTGCTCCAGTCCAGGAACGCCTGCAGCTGGCGTGTCGGTGCGCGTGTCCACCGGCGCCTGCGCGTAGATGAAGCGCTCCTTCAGCGTCAGCTTGGCGGCGCTGCGCGTCGAGCTGCTCGGCCAGCTCCAGCATCTGCTCGAGCTCGGCCACCGCGAAGTGCGCGTCGTCCAGCTTCAGCTGCTCGATGAACACGCCCAGCACCTCGCGCAGCTTGCGTCTTGTGCAGGCGCGACGGCGATGGTGTCGACGTGCCAGCCGTTCGGCGCCACCGGCGCCTTGAAGTCGCGCGGCGCGCGCGGCGTGCTTGGCCAGCAGCTCCTTCAGCATGCGCGCGGCCGTCGGCTCGGCCTCGTCAGCACGCCGACGAAGCCTTCTTCGTGGATGCCGAAGCGGCCGGCGCGGCCGGCGATCTGGTGCACCTCGGTCTCGTCGAGCGGGCGGTCGCCCTCGCCGTCGAACTTGGTCATGCGTGCTGAACAGCACGCGGCGGATCGGCAGGTTCAGGCCCATGCCGATGGCGTCGGTGGCCACCAGGATGTGCGACTCGCCGGTGGCGAAGCGCTCGGCCTCGCGGCGCCGCACCTCGGGCGGCAGCGCGCCGTAGATCACCGACACCGGGTGGCCGTTGGCGGCGATCTGGTCGCGCAGCATCAGCACGTCGCGGCGGCTGAAGGCCACCACCGCGTCGCCCAGCTTCAGCGCGTGCATCGGCACCGGCTGCGGCAGCAGCTGCACATGCTGCTTGCGCTCGAAGTGGCGCACCGTGCAGCGCTCGCCGCACAGGCCCAGCAGGTTCTCGATGCGCCGGCACCGCGTAGGCCGAGCAGATGATGATCACCTCGTTGGCCGGCACCGCGACGATGGCCTGCGTCCAGGCCCAGCCGCGCGCGTTGTCGAAGATCATCTGCGCCTCGTCGATCACCGCCACGTCGATGGGCTTGTTGGTGCCGACCATCTCGATCGTGCTGCTGACACCACGCGCGCGTCGTCGGCCGGCACGTTCTCCTCGCCGGTCAGCAGCGAGCAGGGCACGCCGCGCGCCACCAGGCGGTCGCGGCCTTCCAGCGCCAGCAGGCGCAGCGGCGCGAGGTAGGCGCCGTCCAGCGCCTGCGCCAGGCGCTCGAAGGCGGCGTGCGTCTTGCCGCTGTTGGGCGGGCCGACGTAGAGCGTGACGCTGCGCTGCAGCCGGCGCGCCTTCTCGAAGGTGTCGGGGTAGCCCTGGAAGGCGAGCTCGCTGTTCAGGCCCTCGCAGCGTGTCGAGCTCGGCGACGCGGTGTTCCCAGCGGTCCTGCGCGCGCGTGCAGGCGGCCTTCAGCTCGGCGCAGCGGCTGCGGCGTGGCGCATTCGGCCTGCAGGCGCGGCAGCAGCGAGTCGAGGTGGCTGCGGCTTGTAGCTCGCGGCTGCGCGTCGACCAGGCGCTCCAGGTGCGCGCATCAGCTCGGCCGCATGCGGGTAGGGCGGCGGCGGGCCCAGCGCGGCCAGCAGCGCGGCCTCGTCGCCGCTGCGGTAGAAGGCCCAGACCGGCGTCGGCGTCGACCGGCACGCGGAAGGGCACCGGCACGCGCCAGCCCGGCGCCGACAGCGCGCAGCGGCTGGCTGATCAGGCGCGTCCACGCGCCGGCCTGGCGCGCCACGCCCAGCGCCTCGAGCGCGGCGCTGCGCTCGCAGCATCAGCGCGCGCACCTCGGGGCCGGTGCCCACGGCGTCGAGGTGCGCCAGCGCCGCGTCCATCAGCGCGGGCGTCGATCCAGCGGCTGGGCCGCGCGCCGGCCGCGGCCTTCTGCAGCAGCACGCAGGCCGAGCTTGTCGAGGTGCTCCTCGAAGCCGGCGCTGCTGCTCGGCGCAGGTAGTCGGCCGGCTTCACCACCTGCGGCAGCGTGTAGGCGGCCTGGCGGATGCGGGCCAGCTGCTCGGCGCCGATGTGCGGCGGCACGCGCCGGCGTGGCGCGGGTTGGGCAGCGGTCGGCGAGATCGGCACGGCGGCCGGGGGCAGGGGAGGCGTCGGGGTCATCGGCGGTTCGTCGGCATGCGCAGGGCGTGGCCGCAGCAATCGGGCGCCAGGAACTCCCGATAATCGCTCATGAACCCACACCGCGACATCGTCATCGCCGGCGACGCCTCAGCCGCCCCGCGCGGCCCGACTTTCGCCAGCCTGCCGCTGCCGCCCGCCACGCTGGAGAACCTGCAGCGCCTGGGCTACACGGCCATGACGCCGATCCAGGCCGCCAGCCTGCCGCTGGCGCTGGCCGGCCACGACCTGATCGCCCAGGCCAAGACCGGCAGCGGCAAGACCGCCGCCTTCGCGCTGGCGCTGCTGGCCAACCTGAACCCGCGCCGCTTCGCGGTGCAGGCGCTGGTGCTGTGCCCCACGCGCGAGCTGGCCGACCAGGTGACGCAGGAGATGCGCCGCCTGGCGCGCGCCGAGGACAACATCAAGGTGCTCACGCTGTGCGGCGGCGCCACGATGCGCCCGCAGCTGGCCAGCCTGGAGCACGGCGCGCACATCGTGGTGGGCACGCCGGGCCGCATCATGGACCACCTGGAGCGCGGCAGCCTGAAGCTGGACGCGCTGAACACGCTGGTGCTCGACGAGGCCGACCGCATGCTCGACATGGGCTTCTTCGACGACATCGCCACCGTCGCCAAGCAGTGCCCGAAGCAGCGCCAGACGCTGCTGTTCTCGGCCACCTACCCCGAGGGCATCGCCAAGCTGGCCGCCGCCTTCATGCGCGAGCCGCAAGGAGGTGAAGCTGCTCGAGCGCGCACGCGGCCGCGCAAGATCCGCCAGCGCTTCTACGAGGTGACGCGAAGACGAGCGGCTGCACGCCGTGTCGCTGCTGCTGAACCACTACCGCCCGGTCAGCACGCTGGCCTTCTGCAACACCAAGCAGCAGTGCCGCGACCTGGTGGAGGTGCTGCGCGCGCAGGGCTTCGCGGCGCTGGAACTGCACGGCGACCTGGAGCAGCGCGACCGCGACCAGGTGCTGGTGCAGTTCGCCAACCGCAGCTGCAGCGTGCTGGTGGCCACCGACATCGCCGCGCGCGGGCTGGACATCGCGCAGCTCGAAGCGGTGATCAACGTCGACATCACGCCCGACGCCGGCCACGCACACGCACCGCATCGGCCGCACCGGCCGCGTCGACGAAGAAGGCTGGGCCTTCAGCCTGGCCAGCATGGACGAGATGGGCCGCGTCGGGCAGATCGAGCAGGCCGGCGGCTTCGCGTCCGAGTGGCAGCCGCTGGCCGAGCTGACGCCCGCCAGCGCGCGGCCCGCTGCGCCCGCCGATGCGCACGCTGCAGATCCTGGGCGGCCGCAAGGAGAAGATCCGCCCCGGCGACGTGCTGGGCGCGCTGACCAAGGACCTGGGCTTCGCCGGCGCGCAGATCGGCAAGATCAACGTCAACGAGTTCTCCACCTACGTGGCGGTGGAGCCCGGCATCGCCGACGAGGCGCTGCGCAGCTTGGGCGCGGCAAGGTGAAGGGGAGGAGCGTGAAGGTGCGGTTGCTGGAGGGGTAGGGTAGCGGCTCGCGACCCGCTGCGGCTTTTCGCTTTGCAGAACCAAAGGCTCGCTCCGCAGCAGTCACTTGAGCTTCGGACACAGCAGACCGCAAACGGCCAGAAGCGGGCATTGCTCGAAGACCGGTTTGGAGAAGATCAACAGAACGCTCCGCCAACCCGCTGCAGCAGGCGCACACGCCGATGCTTACGCCCTGCAGAGTTCCCGTGGCGAGTTGCTTCCCACCGTCGGCGCGCGGCTTACCCGATGAGACGATCCAAGGTCGAGTGGAGATCGATTTGTGGATCGTCCCGCGTGGCTCTGGGCCTCCGCACGGAGCAAACCTACGGTCGTCTCTTTCATCGACTGGGTCTGCCTGTCGACTCGCGCACCACCAAAGACGCATCGACTTCGTGGTGCAAGGTCGTGCTCTGGCCTGCCAGATGTCGAACGAGGTACTGGCCGGCGCGGGTCCAGACTTCGTCAATGGGCAAGTGCATCGTGGTCAGGCTTGGGCGCAGATGGCGGCTCCATTCCAGGTCATCGAAGCCCATCACCGACAAGTCTTGCGGCACGTGAAGTCCGCGTCGCTCGGCTTCGAGCAGCACGCCATAGGCGATGACGTCGTTGCCGCAAATGACGGCGGTCGGGCGCTCGGCCAGCGTCAGAAAACGTACGCGCCGCCTGGCGGGCGTCGTCGAGGTGATAGGGCACTTCGAGGTCCAGTCCGGTCGCAGCGCCAGGCCGTGTTCGGCCAGCGCGCGCTTCACGCCCGCCACGCGTGCCGATGCGCGGTCGTTGTGGGCCGACTGTGCGGCGACCATGCCGATGTCGCGGTGCCCCAGTTCGATGAGGTAGCTGCAGGCTCGCCACGCGGCGAGCTCGTTGTTGACGCCGACGCAGGCATAGGGCTTGTCGGGGTGGTACACGCCGACGTTGACGAAGGGGATGCGCTGCGTGGCCAGCAGGCGGCGCAAGGGCTCGGTGTGCATATCGCCGCGCAGGATCAATGCGTCTACGCCGCGGCTGACCATGTTTTGCACCTGGCGGTACTCCACATCGGGGTCATAGCCGCTGGTCGCGAGAGCAACAGGTAATCGTGCAACGACAGGTGGCTCTGCAAGGCCTCAATGCCGCGCGCGAACATCGCGTTGTCGATGGTCGGCACGATGGCGCCGATCGTGCGTGTGCGCCGCGACGACAGCGCGCGCGCCGCGGCATCGGGGATGTAGCCCAGCGCTGCGATCGCAGCGTCGACACGCGAGCGCAACTCCACGCTCACCGATTCAGGGTTATTCAAGGTGCGCGAGATCGATGCCGTTGAAACACCCGCGTGCCTCGCCACCTCGCGGATTCCGATTGATTTTTCTCTCACGATGGAACAGTTTACATCGCGTGATACATCCAGTCGAGACTTCGTTTTGGCTAAATCTGCCGGGAAATCACCTATGCGAATGGCTATAAGTCCACGCCATTTCACTTGTGTCGAGAATTCGCAGCATCTACATTCATGTACCCGGTTACATCAAGTCTTGCCTCCCACCATCCCTGCCGGATCTGACTGGCGAACGGAGACTCACCATGCCCCAAATCACAGAACGCCGCGACCTTCTCAAGACGATCTTGGCCACCGGCGTCGCGCCCTTCGTGCCCACTCGCGCATTCGCTCAGACCCAAGTGGTGAGCATCGTCGGCAACCCTGGCCTGCACCACGAACTCTGGAAGCGCTGGGGCACGATGGTCGCGCAAGATACGCAGGGCGCCATCCAGATCAAGTACGACCCGATCGGTTATGCGCCTGCCTTCGCCCGAATCAAAGGGGAATTCGAGACCAAGAATTTCGTCACCGATATCTTCTACAACGATGCGCCTTTCCCCGAGCAACTCTGGAACGAAGGCATGTTGCGCGAGATCCCCTACAAGGACATGCCCAACACGCAGAAGCTCTTTTCCTACGCGCGTCGACCCTATGGGCTGGAAGTGTTCAACACGATTTGGGGCATCGTCGGCTTCAACACCAACTTCGTTAAAGCTGCCGATTTCAAGCGCCCGTCATCCTGGGATGAGTTTGCCAACCCGCGCTGGAAAGGCAGAGTCTCCTGGGTCGATGCGCGCGCCTTCCCGGCCTGGGTGCCGGTGATCGTGAACCAGTACGGCGACAAGTGGATCGACTATTGCAAACGCGTCGACGCCAACGTCAAGACGTACCACAGCCGCTGGATCGACAACCGGATCGGCATGCAGCGCGGTGACTCATGGCTCACCTTCCACAACTGGGCCACGATCTACATCGGCAACAAGAACGAGCAAGCGAGCGTGGAGGGCTTGCCGATCGCAACCCCGCTGCAATCCATGGGCAACCTGCCGGTTTCAATGTCGCTGCTCAAGAACGGCCCCAACCAGGCCGCGGCGATCAAGCTGATGGACATGTGCAGCCACGCCAAGTACACCAAGGTGTTCACGACATTGGGCTCAATCCCAGCAATCACCCGGACAACTTTCCTGCGGCGATGCCGGTGCTGATGCTGCAGGTCAACAACGCCTCCAGCATCGGGGTCTCGAGGTGGGAGGAGGTGGCCAAGCACGTCAAGCCGATCGACTGGCTGGACTGGGCGAAGAAGATGCCGCAGTACGTTGCGCAGTGGGAGCAAGAAGTGCTGAAGAAGCGCAGCTGATCGCGGCGCGGGGCCTCAAGCATTGCTCACACCATGAGCCGGACCGACAACGCCCGCGCCTGGGTTCTGGTGGCGCCTTATGCGCTGCTGTTGACGGTGCTGATGCTGGTGCCGTTTGCGGCCACTGTGCACAAGGCGCTGTCGACGGTACCCAGCGTCAGCTTCACGCTGCTGTCGGACCCGCTCAAAGCCATGGCGGAGCCTTTGTCGGCGAAGAACTTCACCGCCATCGCAGCCGATTCGGACTCGCGCAAGGTGGTCGCGACGACCGTGTTGGTAGCCGCTATCGTCGCGACGCTGCTGTGCGCCGTGTCGATGTTCGTCGGCTACTACATCGCCCGCGGCCGGCGTTGGTCGGGCACGGTGAATGCGATCGTGACCTTCCCGTCGCTCGCCCCGGCGTCACCATAGTGTTCGGGATTCTCTGGTTGTTTGGGCCGACCGGGCCGATCAATGCCCTGTTGTGGCGCAGCCTTGGAATCGTCGCGGAGCCGATCGCTTTCACCGGACGATGGCCGCCGTCATCTTCGGTGACATGGCGCTGTTTTCGACCATTGCGGTACGCATGGTCGCTCCGGTCTACGAGATGATCGATCCGGTGCTGGAACAGGCCTCCGAAAGCCTGGGCGCCCGCGATTCGCAGACGTTCCGCTACGTCGTCTGGCCGTTGTTGTTGCCCGGCCTTGCGGCGGCATGGATCTTTCTGTTCTTCCGCACCATGGCCGCCTATGTGGCCGCGCTGGTGCTGGGTGGGGGACGCGCGGCGTCGTAGTGATTCCGCTGGACATCTACCTGCAGATCAACTCGCTGGGCGTGGGCGGGTCCATCGGCGCGGCCGCGGCGCTGGCCGTGGTGCTGGTGGGCACAACCTTGGTTGGGCGCGCGGTATTTCTGGTGATCATGCGGCGCGCCTTTCGCGAGCGTATGGGAACGGAGGTGCTGTGATGGCGCTTGTCGTCGCGAGTCCCGTCGCTGCGATGCAAGGGGGCCGCGTCGGCGAGGGTTCGGCTTTCGCAGCCTGTTTCCGCTGACGACGATCGGCCTGGTGCTGTTCATCCTGGTGCCGCAGTTTCTCCTGCTGTCGCTCTCGGTCAGCGAGAGATTCGACTTGAAGGGCGGCGTCTTGCCGGTGGGTTTCAGCGCCGACGCCTACGTGCGTTGGGGCGAAGATATCGTCAAGGCAGCCGGTGCGTCGATGGCGGTCGCGCTGCCGACCGTGTTGCTGGCAATGCTGTTGGGAACGCCGGTCGCTTACGCGTTGGCCAGGCTGCAGTTCACCGGCAAGGCCCTGGTCGTCGAACTGGTGAACCTGCCGATGATCTTCCCGCCCATCGTGCTTGGGTTCGGGCTGTTTCAGTTGTTTCGCAGCGGTGCGCTGCCGGCGCTGCCGCCGCTGCTCACGCTGATTGCCGCACATACCGTTGTCGCAACGCCGTTCATGATCCGGCCGTTGTTGCTGGCCATCCAGCGCGTTGACCCGGCCCTCGAAGAAGCGTCGCTGTCGCTTGGCGCTTCACGCTTGACCGGCTTCATGCGCGTCGTGCTGCCACAGTTGCTGCCGGCCTTGTTGACGGGCATCGCGCTGACCTTTGCGCGGTCGATCTCCGACTTCGAGATCACGTTCCTGTTGGCCGGCGGTGACCTCTCGACACTCCCCGTGACGATCTACCAGGCTTTCGAGACTGGTTCGTCCCGGCTCGGCGCCGCTGTGGCGATGGCTGGGAACGTGTTTGCCGTCTGCGTGATCGTGTCGCTCGAGTTGGTCGTCAAGAAAGCGAAGTGGTGGTGAGATGGAGTCCGAAGCAAACTTGCAGCGACCCGCGCAGGGCATCGATATCCGTGGGGTCGAGAAGTCCTACGGCGACGTGGCGGTGCTCAAGGGCATCGACCTGAACATTGCCGCGGGTGAACTGGTCTGCTTTCTAGGGCCGTCGGGTTGCGGCAAGACGACCTTGCTGCGAGCCATTGCAGGGTTCAATCCAGCAGACCGAGGAGAGATTTTCATCAACGGCCGCGACGTCGGCGTCGCTGCCGCCAAACGAACGCCAATGCGGGTTGGTGTTTCAGGCCTATGCGCTGTTTCCGCACATGAGCGTGCGCGACAACATCGGCTACGGCCTGCGCGTTCGGGGCTGGAGCCGGCAAGCGATTGCTTCGCGAGTCGACGAAATGATGAGCCTCGTCAAGCTCACCGAGCTGGCTGATCGCTATCCGCGCCAGATGTCTGGCGGCCAACAGCAGCGCGTTGCGATCGCGCGCGCCATCGCGATCCAGCCCGACGCGCTGCTGCTTGACGAACCACTGTCGAACCTGGACGCCAAGCTGCGCGAGGAGATCCGATTCGAGTTGCGCGCACTCATCAAGTCCATTGGCATCACGACGATCTTCGTCACGCATGACCAGGAAGAAGCCATGGTGGTGGGTGACCGCATCGTGGTGATGAACAAGGGCGTGATCGAGCAGGTCGGGGCGGCGCAAGACATCTACCGCCGCCCCGTCACGGCATTCGTCGCCAACTTCGTCGGCCAGAACAATCTGGTGCCGGTGACCGCAAAGGCATCGCACACGCCTGGATGCGCGTCAGTCCAGCTCGCCGGCATCGTATTCGAGGTGCCGTGCGCACAGCAAGTGTCTCTGCCACAGGCCATGCTTCTGGCGCTTCGGCCGGAGCACATCACGATCGTCGACGGCGACTCGGTGCCGACCGAGGCGCCCTGCATTCAGGGCGCCGTCACGGCCGCCGCCTTTCTGGGAGCCGCTGCGCGCTACGAGATCGACACAACGCCTGGGAATATCGCTCAAGGTTTCAACGGCCGCCGGCGGAACACTGGTGCCACCAGGGCAACGGGTTGTGCTGATGCTCGATCCCAGGCGGGCCGCACTTGGTTCCCGTCTCCTGAAGGGCCCCTCGGCTCCGAGACGCTGAACTGGCCATGTTCGACCTGCGCAATCCTCCACGACCAAGCTCTGATCTGCCTCGGGCTCTCGACCCTCGACGTGACCTGGGTTGTCGACTCGCTGCCATCGGGCGGCGGCAAGACGCGCGCGCTCGATCTGCGCGAGAGTGGCGGCGGAATGGCGGCGAATGCGTCGGTGGCCGCTGCGAGGCTCGGCGCACAAGTGCAGCTCTGGGGCCGCGCCGGGCAGGACAGTGCGGGGCACTCGATGCGCGAGGGCCTCGAAGCCCTCGGCGTCGATGTGAGCCAGTTTCGTCTGTTCGAGGGCGCGCGTTCATCGGTCTCCGGAATCGTTGTCGATGCGCGAGGCGAGCGCTCGATCGTCAATTTCCGGGGCGCAGATCTGCCGATCGACCCGGCATGGTTGCCGCTGGCTGCGATCGCGCAGGCCGATGCAGTACTGGCCGACCCGCGCTGGCCCGAAGGCGCGCTGACGGTGTTCCAGACAGCGCGAGCGCATCGTGTACCCACCGTTCTTGACGGCGACGTGGCCGACGCGCAAGTCTTTGATGCGCTGCTGCCCTTCGTCGACTGTGCTGTGTTCTCCGAGCCCGGCCTGGCTGGCTATGCGACGAAGTCAGGCGAACTCGAGACGCAATTGACACTCGCGCGGTCTCGCGGCTGCGCGACCGCAGCCGTCACGTTGGGCGAACGAGGCGTCATGTGGATTGATGCCGCCGGCACGCATCGGCTGCCTGCGCTCCAGATCAACGCTGTCGACACGACCGGTGCCGGCGACGTGTTCCACGGGGCCTTCGCATTCGCACTTGGCGCAGGCGCTCGGTTGCGTGACGCGTTTGAGTTTTCTTCGGTGGTCGCTGCACTCAAGTGCATGCATGCCGGCGGGCGCGAGGGCTTGCCCGATCTGGCCACCGCTTTGTCCTCTCTTCAACGGTTCAAGGAGTTAACGGCATGAGCGCCAATCTTCGTCTGGGCAAACAGCGTGGGCTGCGCCGCATGGCAACGCCAGAGGGTCATTTCACAATGGTCGCACTCGATCAGCGGCCGCCGATCGCCAACCTGGTCGCAGCCAAACGGGGTATCCCCGCAGCCCAGGTTGCTTTCAAGGACATGGTCGACATCAAGCGCGTCATCGTCGACTCGGTGGGCAAGCACGCCAGTGCGGTGCTGCTCGATCCAAACTACGCGTTTCCGGCTGCCATCGAGAAGCTGCCTGCGCACACTGGCCTGGTCGTCACGCTGGAGGACCATCGCTTCAAGGAAACGGCCGGCGGTCGCCTCTCGCACTCCATCCGCGACTGGAGCGTCGAGAAGATCAGGCGCGCGGGCGGCGACGGTGTGAAGGTGCTCGCCTGGTACCGACCAGATGCCACACCGGATGTGCTTGCACACCAAAAGGCGTACGTCGCGGCGATAGGCAAGGAGTGCACCCAGCACGACATTCCCTATGTGTTCGAGATGCTCGTCTATCCATTCCCGAAGAGCGCCTTGCACACAACGGACTATGTCGAGTCGCCTGAGAAAATGCCCGATCTGGTGCTCGACAGCCTGCGCGAGTTCGCTCAGCCGAAGTACGGCATCGACTTGTTCAAGCTGGAGAGCCCGCTGCCCGGTGCGACTCTACCGGCACGCGACGGCAGCCCCGCCCACCTGAAGGCGCAGGCGCTGTTCGACGAGATGGGCCGGATCTGCAAGGCTGCCGGCCTTCCATGGGTGATGCTCTCTGCCGGCGTGACTTCCAAGCAATTCATGCGCGTGATGGAGTACGCGTACGCGGCTGGCGCGCACGGCTTTCTCGCCGGCCGTGCCATCTGGTGGGAAGCCATGCAGCACTTTCCCGACCTGGAGAAGTGCAGCTCGCAGCTGTGCCAGCAGGGGGGCGCCACTCTGGCCGAACTCGAAGAACTCACCAAACGCGCTGCGCACGCCTGGCATGCCGACTACACGGCCCTCGATGAGGTGAATGCTGAGGGTGAAGTCTGCGCGGCGTACGCCTGAGCGCTATTGCTCATAGTAGAGGCGCCAAGCTCAAACTCCCCACGCGCCAAAGAGCGCCCGCTTTAGGGTCTCGAGGATCTGAGGTCGAGTGGCGCCTTTGGGTCGGTATCTGCCGTCCACCGTCTTTCCTGTCAACAAAAGCACTCCGACTGAAGCGTTCATTCTGACCACGAACAACTCGATCCACGCGTACTCGAAATGTCCCCAGCACTCCGCCGGACCTGACTTGCCCAGTACGTGTAGTACCGTGTACTCTCGTGCTTCGCGGAGTCCTCAACGGGTCTGTTAATCCGTAGGTCCCTGGTTCGAGCCCAGGTCGAGGAGCCAAGAAACACGAAGGTCAGCGGGTTAGCGCCTGCTGACCTTTTTGCTTTCTGGGCTTGGCTGGTGCCAGTCTTGAGGTCGATGGGCTACCAGCCTGGCACGTAGCCGTTCCGTTGCCTGCACCTTCAGTGCACCAGCGCCTTGATGCGCGCCCACAGCGCCGCCTTGGATACGGTAGTAATGGCCATCGCCTGCATGCACTGGTCCAGCCGATGAGGCCGCGCACGAAGCTCCTCCACGGCCCTCGCCAGGTCGGCGGCCACGCTGTCTCCGTAGGCGCCTTGGGCCTTGGCCACGGCCCGCTTCAGCAGTGCCTTCGAAGGCGCCATCATCGCCAGGTCGATCAGGTCACGGCTCATCACGGCATCGTCTCGCCAGCGGTCAGAGTTGGCGAGCAGTTTGCTCGCCGCCATGTCCAGCGGCGTGAGCGTGGCGACACCGCACTGCCTGTCGTCCGTGCCGGGTTCTTCGAGCTCGATCCGGCCCTCGAGCACGATCTCGAACTTGATGTCGGCGCCGTCGATCTGCAGCATGGTGCGGATGCCGTATTGGTCTGCGCGCACGTCACGGGTCTGGGTCAGCACGTGGCCGGCTCGGGTGATGGCACGCAGGCCGTCCGGGCCGGTCAGCCGTTGGCGCAGGTGGCGATAGCCCTCGATCTTGGAGACCAGGAAATCGATGTCGACTGACTCTCGGTATTCACCGTAGCGCAAGGCCATGGCAGTACCTCCGCCGAAGAGGCAGGCGTGCGCCGCCAGCACCTCGGCGTCGAGCGCCTCCAGGACGGCCGCGATGCGGCGGTGATGCGGCCGCTCAAACAAGCAGGCGCCCTCCACCCAGTCGATCCACCAGGACCTGCAGCAACGCGCTCTCGGCAGGCTCCATGCTGGCCCGGTCAACGTGCCGCCAGTTGCGTTCGTAGAGGTTCAAGGCATCCGCCGGGCTGAGTTCGTCCACGTCGTGCATTTGCCAGGCCAGGCCCTTGAGCTGTGGGAAGTCTGCCAGCCGCACACGCTCCGGCAGGCTGGCGATGTCAGCAGTAGCCGGGCGAGCTTGCGGATCGCGGAGTTCCAGTTGCAGCCCGACTGCGTCGATGACGCTCAGGTAGGCGCCCATGGTCACGGAAGGCTCGCCGCGTTCGATGCGGTGCAAGGTCACGCGGGACATCCCCGCTGCCTCTGCGGCCACCGTGGCGCTGACCTTCTGGCGCTCGCGATGGGCACGGATGCGCTCACCCAGGGCCTGGAGCCGGGTAGCGAGGACTTCGCCGACGGGTGGTGCTTTGGCTGGCATTGTGCATCTCATTCTATACATATTGGCGAGTTTGTACAGAATGAGATACTGATCGTGGCATCTGTCGACGCCCAGGTCCGCGTGCGTCCCAAGGAGCCTTGCGCCGACAAATGGATCGTCACCCGGCCGGCAGCCCCGCCATGAAGTTGCGCTTGGCCTTGAACTCTGCCCGCAGGCTGGCCAGCCAGGCCAGGCGCCGGGTGGCATCCAGCAGGCCGCAGATTTCTTCGACCAGCTTCAACTCGGCGCCGTAAGGACTGGTGGCCGTCAGCATGGCCTGCGCCAGCACGCGCCGCAGCAGTTCGATGCGCTGTATCTGGTGTTCCTTGCCCAGGTTGCGCGCCAGCGTCCGCAGCGTATTGGGCTGGCAACGCGCAGGCGGCTGCACGAGGGCCAGCGCCTCGCCCCAACACTGCTCCATGCACAGCACGTCCACGCGCAATGTCACGTCAGTGCCGGCCTCGCCAGTGCGGGCGCGGATGTGCGGGGCCACCTGCTGCTCGCGCGCCACCAGCACCGCCTGCAGTTCGGTGCGCAATGCGTCGGCATCGCGGCCAGCCGCAGCACCGGCACACAACAGCTCGCGGTAGCCCTCGACGCCGGGCCAGCGCTCGAAACGCCTGCGACGCAGGGCCAGGGCCTCGTCGGCCCAGCCATCACGCTCGTAGCAGCGCAGCATGTCCTGCTGCAGGCGGTCATCCTCAGGATGGGCCTTCAGTGCGGCCTCCGCATTGGCAAAGGCTTCCCGCAGGCGCCCATGCCGCTCCAGGAAGGCGGTGATGGCCCCGTAGGTGCCAGCGGCGGGCAGGTCCTCGCGCAGCACGGCCAGGGCGCCATCGATGTCGCCATCGGCTTCCAGGCGCCTGAGGTACAGATGCTCCAGCGTCAGGAGACCGGCGGGGCGTTCGTTGTCGCGGTCGTAGTAGGGCTGGCGGCGCTTCAGGCGCCGCGCCTCGGCCACCTTGGCAGCGTGGGCGGCCCGCGCGGCCAGCACGGCGTCCTTCGCGGCGCGCCAGCGGCCGGCCAGGCTGCGGGTGAAGCGCTCGCGCGCGGCATCGCCCATCGCTGCTTCGACGGCCGCGGTGTCGAAGCTCATCATTGGATCGTCCAGCAGCACTTGCAGGTAGCTGTCGCCGAAGGCGGCGGGCCGCGGGCCAGCGGCGCGCAGCGCTTCGACCCACTCGTCGCCGCTGGCGCGCGCCAGGCCGCCGATGTCGCCACCGGAATCATCGGCCTGCTCCATCGCAGCCCAGGCGCGGCGCAGGGCGTGCAGGCCCAGCGCCAGCGCGTCTTCCGGATGTCGAGCCCGAGTCTGCGCCAGCAGCGGCAACACGTCGGCCGCGCGTTGCGCGTAGCCGAAGGTCTGGCGCCAGTCCAGAAAGTCGCGGCCCGGTGCCAGGATCTGCGTGGCCAGGGCCTTCAGCTCGGTCAGGCCCGCGACGCCGCGCTGAACCTCGCTGAGCTTGCGCCACTGCTGCAGTTCACGTTCGACGGCGGGGTCGCGGTCAGCGAGTTCGAGCAGGCGCTGCGCCATCACCTGCGCGTCCTGGCCGCGCAAGAACTCGGCCAGGGCCTCCCGGCGGTCCAGGGTGGTGCGGGCGCGCTTGGCTGCCTTGGCGGCGGTCGCAGCCGTCCTCGCGCGGGCGGTTTCGTCCGGAGCCGGCACCTCGCCGCCAAGCAGGCCGCGCCAGACCATCGCCAGCGCCACTTGGTGCTTGCAGAACCAGCCGTCCTCGGCATTCGGGCAGTCGCATTGGCCACCCACGGCGCCTTCGTCCACCCAGACTTCAACCTCGTAGGGTTGCGTGCCCACCACCGTCGCGCATGCCGCGGGCACCGGCCCGTCTTGCTGCTCCACGGCCTGCACTGCATCGGACTGGGCGTAGGCCTGGCCGCGCTTGAAGATAGCGGCGTTGCTGGAGCCCTTCAGGGCCCCATCGCTCAGTGCCTGCAGCAGGGCGTGATCCGCCGGCTTGCTCATCGCCGCAGGTCTTGGCGGGCGCGGCGGAACTCACGCCCGTTGAGGTGTCGGAACTCGGGCTTGACGACCACCCGGCCCTCGAACTTGCGGGCGATCCAGTCGGCAGCGTTCTCTATGTCGCCGATGTCCCGCAAGGCCTGGTCCACCTCGCGTGGTGGGTGACCGCCAAACTCATCGAACAGGCCTTCGCAGCCAGGCAGCCCCAGGCGTTCGAAAACCTCGTCGGACGAATACGTCTTGGCCGTGCCGTCCTTCAACTCGGCCACCTGCCGGCGCAGGCCCTCGGCCACGGCTTCCTGCTCGGCGGGGCCGCCGTGAAACGACAGCTCCCACAACAGCCCTTCAATCACCTGGCCCAGCGTCACGTCTTCCACCTGCGCACGCCCGATCTCCTGCATCCAGGCCTGGGCGGCCTGATCGCCCTCGGTGATGCGAACGCTGTGGTTCACGCGCACCGGCAGTGCCAGCAGGCTGCGCAGCGGTGTGAGCGACACGGCCCACTCGATGCGTTCGCCCTTTCGCTTGCGCTCCTCGGGGTGGTCTTCCTGCAGCACGGGCCCGACGCCATGCAGGCGCAGCCGGGTCGTTGCGCTGTAGGTCTGGGAATGCGTGTCCAGGCCCCACTCCGCGAACAGCTCAAGGTATTCGATTCGATCGTGCGCAGGCTGCTGCTCGCCATGGGCCGGGCCCTTGATCGCTCCGGCACAAAGCTCGTCGACGAACGACGGCCGATGGATGCGCTTCAGCGGCGGGCTCGCCTCCAACAATGCGAAGACATCGGCCAGCGTGGCTTGCGGATGCAGGGTGATGGCCTCGAACAGGAACTCGTGCGCGCGGTCGGTGACCTTGCGCTCCTTGGGACGCGGGCCAAGTTCATCCGGTTCGGGACGGAAGGCCCGCAGGACCAGTTCCGGGCCTGGGCGCAGGATCAGGTGGTGCATGGTTTGCGCATTTTGCGGGAGCGCCCGACGGCAGGTGTCCGAACCGGGTGCGCCGACGTTGATCCGCCCTTGCGAGCGCCCCTGCATGCGCCGGCGGCGTTTCGTCTGTTCCGCGCGCTTCGAGTCAGCGTGTCAAACTTGCCCGCATGAAGACCGCGCGCAAGCCCACCGGAACCAAGCAGCGCATTGGCCCTCTTGCGCTGTCTGTGAACATTGACGTCGACCCCCTTGTCGAAGTCGTGCAGCGCCACGTCAAGCTGACGCCCCGGGCCACGCGGCTGATCAGGGGCGAGCTTGCGCAGCTCTTCCGGATCCCGGCCATCAGCGGTATCGCCCGAAGGAAGACCACCGCCCGGCTTGAACTTGCGGCCGATCACGTTCTGTCTACCCAGGAGGCAGCCGACCTGGTCGGCGTCCCCCGCCCCTACATCGTGGCCCGCATCGAGGCCGGCGACATTCCGCTGCACCAGCAGGTTGGGAACCAGCGACGGGTACTCCGATCCGCCGTATTGGTCTGGCACTGCCAGGAGCAGGCCCGGCGCCGGAATGCCCTCGGCAAACTCGGCGCCGACCTCGACCGCGAGATCTTCGCGGGCTGAGTTCGTGATCGTTGTCGGCGCCGACGCCGCATGGGCGTCGAGTTCAATGGCAGCGAAGACGATTTACCAGACACCTGACCCTGAGGCGCAGCATGAGGGGCATGCCCTGCCTTCAACTTCAACCGAGCGGTGTATGGACAAGTGACATACAATGCTGACATCACGAACGCAGTACGCCGGAGGCACCCCATGGCCCGAGTTCAAGCCCAGGAACCCGTCACGATCAGCATCCGCGCCAAGGCCGGGCAGCGCGACCTGATCGATCAGGCCGCCGACCGCCTGGGCCGCAGCCGCTCGGACTTCATGCTTGAAGCCGCCTGCAGGCAGGCCGAGGACGTGCTGCTCGACCAGACCTACTTCGCGCTCGACGCGAAGAGCATGGCCGCCTTCCAGGCCATGCTCGATCAGCCGCCCGCGCCCACCGACCGCCTGCGCCGCACCCTCAAGGCCCACGCGCCTTGGGACGCGGCAGGCTCCACCGGCAAAGCTGCAGGCCAACGCAGGAAGTGACCGCGCCGATGCTTTCGGCGCCACAACCGCTGGCAGGACGCCACCAATTCGCCGACTTCGACAGCGGCGAGCCGTCGCTGGACGACTGGCTGAGGCGTCGCGCGGCCAAGAACCAGGCCAACGGGTCGTCGCGTACCTACGTCGTGTGCGAGGGTGACACCGTGATCGGCTATTACTGCCTGGCCGCCGGCGCGCCTCGGCCACGCCGAGGCGCCGTCCGGCATGAAGCGCAACCGGCCCGACCCGATTCCCGTGCTCGTCCTCGGCCGCCTGGCCATCCACAAGGACCACCACCAGAAGGGCATCGGCACCGCGCTGCTCAACGACGCCATCCGGCGCGCGATTCAGGCCGCCGACATTGCCGGCGTCACTGCGCTGCTGGTGCACGCCATCTCGGAACAGGCCCGGCGCTTCTACTTCTCGCGCGGCTTCATCGAGTCGCCCGTCAAGCCCATGACCCTGTGCATGATGCTGGCCACGGTCGAGCAAGCGCTGCGCGAGGGCTGAAGACCTCAGCCCGTAACAGTCCGCGAGAGGCAGTCAACTCCAACTCCAAGCAGCCCGTGCAGGCCTCTCTGGTCACCGGATGCGCGCTCAGCTGTCGAAGGCGGCGTTTGACAAGGGTCATGGTGACCAGTCCTGAGTCGGATGCACACTGGTAAGTAATCCATTACTTACCAATTCAGAGCCGCACCATGCAGACACGCCTGTCCACCGAAGAGCGCCAGACGGAGATCGTGGCGGCTGCACTGCAGCTGGCACGCGACACGAGCCCGGCGCAGATCACGACGACCGACATCGCCTTGGCCATCGGCGTCACACAGGGTGCGGTGTTCAAGCATTTCCCCACCAAGGACGCCATCTGGGTGGCAGCGGTGCGGTGGGTCCGCGAAGCGCTCATGCAGACCGTGAGCCCATGCAGCCGCCGATGCGGTTTCGCCTGTGGATGCACTCGCGGCGATGTTCCGCGCGCATGTCGACTTCGTCATCGCGCATCCCGGCGTGCCGCGTCTGATCTTCCATGAACTGCAGCAGCCCGCCGACTCCGCGACCAAACAGGAGGTGCGCTTGCTGCTGCAGGGCTACCGCAAGCTGCTGCTGGACACCCTTGAGCGAGCCGTGAGGCAGGGCCAGGTAATCGACGACCTCGACCGCGAGGCCGCTGCCACCACCTTCGTCGGCCTGATCCAGGGCCTGGTGATGCAGGCCATGCTGGCCGGCCGGCCAGTTGCGATGCGCTCACAGGGCGAACGCGTCTTCGCCCTGTTCCGGCGCAGCCTCGGGGAGGTCTCATGAAGCTCTCGTCGATCGGACTGCGCCGGCTGGTGCTGGGCCTGCTCGGCCTGGGCCTTGCGGCGGCTATGGCCTTCGTCGTGATGCGCTCCGGGCCGCTGGCGCCCACGCGCGTCACCGTCATGAAAGCCGCCGAAGGCCGGCTCACGCCGGCACTGTTCGGGATCGGCACCGTCGAGGCCCGCCGCAGCTACCTGATCGGGCCCACGGTCGCGGGTCGCGTTCGTTCGGTGGCCGTCGACGTGGGCGACCGGGTGAAGGCGGGCCAGTTACTGGCCGAGATGGACCCCGTGGACCTGGACGAGCGCACGGCTGCCCTCGACGCTTCGGTGGCGCGCGCCGGCAGCGCCATGGCCGCGGCGGACGCGCAGCGCCGTGACGCGCTGGCCCGCAAGGAACTCGCGGCGGTCAATGCGCGCCGCTACGTCGAACTGGGCGCTCAGAACTTCATCAGCACCGGCGCTGTCGAAGCGCGCCTGCAAGAGCAGGCATCGGCCGATGCCATCGTCAGTGCGGCCGATGCCAATCTCGCCGCAGCCCGGCAGGACCAGCAACGGCTGGCGGCCGAACGCGCCGGGCTTCGCCAGCAACGCGCGAACGTGCGCCTGCTGGCGCCGGCCGACGGCGTGGTGACCAGCCGCGACGCCGAACCGGGATCGACGGTGGTGGCCGGCCAGGCAGTGCTGCGGGTTTTCGATCCATCGTCCCTGTGGATCAAGGTGCGCCTGGACCAGGGCCGCTCGGCCGGGCTGGCCGCCGGCCTGCCGGCGCAGGTGGTGCTGCGGTCGAACCCGGGACAGGCATTCGCCGGCAAGGTGGCCCGCGTCGAAGCCGTCAGCGACAGCGTGACCGAAGAGCGCGTGGCCCAGGTGAGCCTCGACCAGGCGCCGGCCAGCCTGTCGATGGGCGAACTGGCCGAGGTGACCTTGTCGCTGCCCACGACCGCCCAGGCTGTACTGCTGCCCAACGCCGCCGTCAAGCGCGTGCAGGCACAGACCGGGGTGTGGACGATCGAGAGCGGCGCCCTGAAGTTCGCGCCGGTCCGCCTGGGCCAGACCAGCCTGGACGGCCAGGTGCAGGTGCTCGAAGGCATCAAGCCCGGCGCGTCGGTCGTCGTGCACAGCGAGAAGGACCTCGGCGCCAAGACCCGCATCACCGGTCGTCGACTCGCTCTCGGGGCAGCAGCCAGTGATCAGCCTGGCCGGCAGGGACATCCTCCACTCCTGGGGCAAGTTCGTCCTGACCGGCATCGGCCTGGGCCTGCTGATCGGCGTGACGCTGACCATGGCCGGCGTGTACCGCGGCATGGTCGACGACGCGCGCGCCCTGCTGAACAACAGCGGTGCCGACCTGTGGGTGGTGCAGCAGGACACGCAGGGGCCTTACGCCGAGTCGTCCAGCCTGCGCGACGACGCGGTGCGCAGCGTGCTCGGCATGTCGGGCGTCGCGCGCGCCGCGAACGTGACCTACCTGACGATGCAGGTGAGACGCACCGCCACGGTGGGTGCAGCCGCGGCGGAAGGCGGCGACGACGACGTGCGCGCCATGGTGGTCGGCTTCGAGCCCGGACAGCCCGGCGAGCCGGGCTACCTGGTGGCCGGTCGGCAGATCACGCGCAGCCACTACGAGGCCGTGGCCGACGTGCGAACCGGGTTCGCGCTGGGCGAGCGCATCCGCATCCGCCGCCACGACTACACGGTCGTCGGTCTGACCCGGCGCATGGTGTCCTCGGGCGGCGACCCGATGGTCTTCATCCCGCTGAAGGACGCGCAGGAAGCGCAGTTCCTGAAGGACAACGACGCCATCGTCAACGATCGCGCGCGCACCGCGGCCAACCCGAGCCTGAACCGTCCGGGGGTGCCGGGGTTGCTGGAAGCGATCCAGGCCTCGCAGGCGAACAACCGCAACGTCAACGCGATCCTCGTGCAGGTGCAGCCCGGCACTGATGCCGAGAGCGTGGCCGAACCCGTACGCCGCTGGAAGCACCTGGAAGCCTTCACGCGCGCGCAGATGGAAGAGATCCTCGTCGCCAAGCTGATTGCCACGTCGGCCAAGCAGATCGGCATGTTCCTGGTCATCCTGGCCATCGTCAGCGCGGCCATCGTCGCCTTCATCATCTACACGATGACGCTGGGCAAGATCCGCGAGATCGCGGTGCTCAAGCTGATCGGCACGCGCAACCGCACGATCGCCGGGATGATCCTGCAGCAGGCGCTGGGCCTGGGGCTGATCGGCTTCATCGTCGGCAAGGTGGCCGCGACCTTCTGGGCCCCCATCTTCCCGAAGTACGTGCTGCTGGAGTCGGGCGACGCCGTGCGTGGCCTGGTGGCGGTGGTGGTGATCTGCGCGCTGGCCAGCACGCTGGCCATCCGCGTCGCGCTGAAGGTCGACCCGGCGGCGGCGATCGGAGGCTGAGGTGGGCGAACTCGGCATCCGCATCGAACACCTTCGCAAGCGCTACGGCGAGGGCGACACCGCCGTCGACGCGCTGAAGGACGTGAACATGACGGTGGCGCCCGGCGAGGTGGTCGGCCTGATCGGCCCGTCGGGCTCAGGCAAGAGCACGCTGCTGAAGTGCCTGGGCGCCGTCATCGAGCCCAGCGGCGGCAAGATGGTGCTGGGCGGCGAGACGATCTACGACGACGGCTGGAAGATCCCCGACCTGCGCGCGCTGCGGCGCGACAGCATCGGCTTCGTGTTCCAGGCGCCGTACCTGATCCCGTTCCTCGACGTGACCGACAACGTGGCCCTGCTGCCGATGCTGGCTGGCCGGCCGAATGCCGAGGCACGGGAACGCGCACGGGAGTTGCTGACCGCGCTCGATGTCGGGCCACCGCGCGCAGGCGCAGCCTTCGGAGCTGTCTGGCGGCGAACAGCAGCGCGTGTCGATCGCGCGGGCACTGGCGAACCGCCCCCCGGTGATCCTGGCCGACGAGCCCACCGCGCCGCTGGACAGTGAACGGGCCCTGGCGGTGGTGCGCATCCTCAACCAGATGGCCTTGCAGTACCACACGGCCATCATCGTCGTGACGCACGACGAGAAGATCATCCCCACCTTCAAGCGGATCTACCAGATCCGCGATGGCAGCACGCACGAGGAGGCTGGCGAAGGACGCAGCCTCTAGCGGACCCGGGCGTTCAGTGCCCCCGACTCCGATCACCTCTCGTCGAGCCATCTCGAGGCCAGAAGTTCCACCGGTTCGATTGCGAGAGCGCAACGACATCACATACCCAATTGGGTATGTTCAGAGCATTGCGTTTTCAGCCAAGGAGCGAAACATGAAGAACTTTCGAATGATCGTGCTGGCCTCTGTGATCGGAGTCTCGATGAGCGTCGCAATGGCGCAGCCCAGCGGCGGCGGCAAGGGGCCCGGTACAGGCCCCGGCCCGATGGGTGCCGGCCCAGCGGCAAGCGCACCGGGCATGGGCATGGGCCCAGGAGGTGGTCGCGGCGCAGCGAAGTGGGGCTCGGACTACACCCCCGGCTGGACGGTCATGACCCAGCAGGAGCGCAACGAACACCGCGATCGCATGCGCTCGATGAAGACCTACGAAGAGTGCAAGTCCTACCAGGACCAGCACCACGAGCAGATGGCCGCCAAGGCCAAGGAACGTGGCGGCAAGGCCCTGGCGCAACCGCGGCGAGACGCCTGCAGCGGTTTGAAGAAGTAGGCCACGACCATGACCGGAAGCCCCTCGATGACTCGACGTTCTGTTAACCGATCCTTGCTCGCCGTGCTGGCCGCGTCGGCCTTGGGTCTCGTCGCCTGTGGCGGCAGCGATGATCCTGGGCCTGTGATGGGCGTGGATGCCAATGGCACTTCGACGTTCAATGCGGGCAACCTGGCAGCCCAGTTGTCGACCTACCCACTGTCGCCACTCTCGACCGCGGAGGCCGACAGCCTCGCCTTCATGCGCGAGGAGGAGCAACTCGCCCATGACGTGTATGCCGTCAGCGCCACGCTCTGGAGTCCTGCGGTCTTCGCCAACATCACCGCCAGCGAGGCCACGCACTCGGCGGCCGTCAAGGCACTGCTCGACCGCTACCTGTTGGCGGACCCTCTGGCAGGACTGTCCATCGGAGCCTTCAAGACGCCGGCCTTCCAGTCGCTTTACAGCGCCTTGGTCGCGTCGAGTCGAGTGAGTCTGGTCGAAGCCCTGAAAGTCGGCGCCCAGATCGAGGAACTGGACATGCGCGACATCAGCGCGCAGAAGGCCGGCATCGACAACGCCGACATCCTGATGGTCTACGACAACCTGCTGCGCGGTTCGCGCAACCACCTGCGGGCCTTCATGAAGGTGCTGATCCAGCAGGGTGGTACCTACGTGCCGCAGTACATCAGCCAGGCGGAGTTCGATGCCATCGTGAACTCGGCCGTCGAGACCGGACCTTGACCCGCCCCTCGGAGCCTCCCATGAGCGAACCGACGAACCCCTACCGCGAACTCACCCAGACCGTCTCGACAGGTCTGTCGTCCCTGCGTGCGAGCACGCCCGAGGTGATGAAGAGTTTCAGCGAACTCGGCCGTGCGGCCACGGCCAGTGGCGTGCTCGACGCCAAGACCAAGGAACTCATCGCGATGGCGCTGAGCGTCGCCGCACGCTGCGACCCCTGCATCGGCTTCCACGCCAAGGCGCTGGTCAAGCTGGGCGCCACGCGCCAGGAACTCGACGAAGCGCTGGGCGTCACCACCTACATGGGCGGCGGCCCTTCGCTGATGTATGCCGCCAATGCCATCGCGGCCTTCGACGAGTTCGCGCGGGCTGCGGTTGCATAGGGTACCTGGCTCGGTCAGCGGCGCGTGGCGGCGCAGACTTTTCGCGCATCCACAACCGTGATCGCCGAGACAGCCACGGCCATCTTGGGGGTCTGGGCCCTGCGTCGCATCGCACATCGGGCCATCCTGCGCGGTCTGCGCGCACCGCGGCTCGCGCATGCACATGCGCCGACCGACCCGCGTGTGGCCCCCCATCATGTGCAAGACGTTCGCATAGCTGGTGCGCGCGGGAAGCGCTTGTTCGCCTGGCTCGTGTCACCACCGAGCACCCTGCCAGGACCCGCGCCCGCCGTGGTGGTGATGCACGGCTGGGGATCCAATTCCGCGATGATGTGGCAGGTGGTACCGCCGTTGCACGAGGCTGGGTTCGCAGTGCTGCTGATCGACGCGCGCTGCCATGGGCGCAGCGACGATGAAGACTTCACGTCGATGCCGCGATTTGCCGAAGACATCGCTGCCGGGCTCGCGTGGCTGCGGCAGCAGCCCGACATCGCACCAGACCGAATCGCCCTCGTGGGCCATTCGGTGGGCGCCGCGGCCGCCCTGCTGCATGCCGCTGGGCATCATGATGTCCGCGCGGTGGTGAGCTTGGCCGCGTTCGCGCACCCGCGCGAGGTGATGCGCTCATTCATGGCAGAGAAACGGGTGCCCTATCCGCTGGTGGGCTGGTACGTGATGCGGCATGTCCAGCGCGTGATCGGAACGCGCTTTGACGACATCGCGCCGGTCAATACGATTGGCCGGGTGCAATGCCCCGTCCTCGTGGTGCACGCACGCGCGGACACGGTGGTACCGGTGGGCGACGCTGCGCGACTGGTCGCTCGCTCGCCGCGAGCCGGTCTACTTCAGGTGGACGGCGACCACGACCTGCGCGAAGCACTCGCTCCGCACGCAGCCACCATCGTCGACTTCCTGCGCGCAGCCTGTGCGGCAGACAAGTCACTGTGCGACGAGCCTTCCGATATCGCGCCCACTACTTCGGACCCTCGATCGGTCGGCCGCGATTCGGGTAGTTCTTGAGCCGGGTGTCGGAGCGCACGTGCGGCTTGGCCACCGCCTTGCTGGCGTCGATCCAGTCTTCCCACTTGAAATTGGCGATCACCTGCGCCTGGTAGCTCTCTTCGAGCGGACGGCTGAGGATGTCGTTCACATGCACCCACTGCTGACGGCGCATCTGGTGGATGCGATGCGGCGCCAGATCCCTGCCGCGCTTCTGCTTCGTCCCGTGCTGTAGATCGATGTCGCTCAGCATGCCGAACCACTTGCGGTCAATCTCACAGGCCACAGCGCATGCGGAGCCATGCACAAGCTGAATCTTGTCTGTCGACAGTCGGCTATCCGGTATCAGGACGAGCGTCGGCTTGTGTCTAGGTTTGTGGGTCAGCCGACGGGCTGGCGGAGTTGATGGTCTTCTATTGCGAGCGGGCATCGGGGTTCAGTTGCGAAGTCGGCATGGATGACGAGGCGTACCTGTCTGCCTTGGTAGCCATGCACTGCGCCGCAGCGCTGTCCCACTCGCGACGGAACTCGGCCCTCTGACCCAAGAACGTTTGGCTTTCGTTGATCGAGACCCAGGCCGTCGGAGTGCAGTCTGCGCGACTGGTCGGCTGCTCGGGCATCGCTTGAGCGACAGCGCCTGTGAGCCAAAGAATGAGGCCGGCAAACAAGAACCAACGCACGCTGGAGGAGTGGCCCAGCGTTCGGGCCATCGCCGGGTTCAGGGACAGTTGAGTTGACTGTGCGCTCATAAACTTGACGAGGAAGCAGCCTCAAACAGTGCATAGTGACCTGCAGAGCAGAAGCGACCAGCGACATCGGAGCCTGCGCCAAGTCGCGCACCACCGCACAGTTTTCCTGTTTGTGCGCTCGCGCGCAGTGTCAGCGCAGGATCTGCCGCACCGTCTCGAGCAGGCTCAGCGGGCTGTAGGGTTTGGTGAGGTAGGCGTCGGCACCAGCGTCGAGGCCGGCCTTGCGGTCACTGGCCTGGCCGCGCGCCGAGAGCAGGATCACGCGGGTTCGCTTAAGCGTCTGCTCAGCCTTGATGCGTTTGCACAGCTGCAGGCCGTCCATGACCGGCATCATCACGTCGCTGAGCACCAGGTCCGGGCGGAGCTTTAACGCCATGTTCAGGCCTTCTTCACCGTCGCTGGCTGCGTGCAGGTCGAAGTTGTCGAGTTCCAGGGTGATGCGGATCACCTCAAGGATGTCTTCCTGGTCTTCGACGATGAGGACTTTTTTCATGGGCGGGGCCCCGGTAATTTCGCCGGATGGCGAGCGATACAGGCAATGTCCCATGCGGGCGGGCGGTGTGGCCCGTGGAAAAGGCTCGGGTTTGCAGCCGAATTCCGGGCAACGATGGCCGGTCCGTTCAAGTGTCGGCGCCGGTTGCCGAAGTACCAGCAGAGGTAGAGCGGTTGGCGGCCAGGGAACTGGCTGCCCTGCGTCGCCTGCCGCCCCAATACCCGCCGTCGCCCATGAAGACAGCCGCACCCGCCAGACACTGGACTGCCCGTGAGATCGATCTCGCCATGCTGCTGGTTGTGGCGGGCAATGTGGTCGGCGCTCTGGTACTCGGGCAGGTGCACGGTCTTTTGGCGCTGGCGGCTCCTGCCGCCCTCGGTGCCAGCCTGCTGGCCGGCGCGGTGACGTTCTGGCTGCGCGGAACCTTGGGCTCGCGCCTGATGCTTGCGGCTGTGCTGGTCGTGCTTATCGCGCTGCAGATCCATCTGGCCGGCGGCCTGCTGGTGTACCACTTCAACGTGTTCGTCTCGCTCAGCATCCTGCTGGCTTACCGCGACTGGCGCCCGATCGTCTTCATGGCGGGCTTGTTCGCCGTGCACCACGTCGCGTTCGATCGAATGCTCCAGGCGGGCATCGGCACCTACTGCCTGTCTGCACCCGACCCGCAGCAGATCATGCTGCACCTGGCGTTCGTCGTGGTGCAGGCCTCGGTCCTGAGCGCCGTGGCGGTGGTTCAGAACCACGAGGCGCGTTCGGCGCGCGAACTGGAGTTCCTCGTCAAGACGATGGGGCGCGATGGCAAGGTCCTGCTGAACCTGGATGTGATCCGCGCCGAGACGCCGATCGGCCAACGCCTGCAGCACGTGCAGCAGCGCATGGTGACCGCGCTTCGCACGGTGCATGCGGCTGCCGCCGAAGTCGACGCCGCCGCGAAGCGCGTCGCTGGCGGCAGCAACGCCCTGATGACGCGCACCGACGCCACCGCCAGCGGGCTGCGCGACGCCGCCATGTGCCTTGACCAGATCAACGTGATCGTCAAGCACAGCACCGAAGCCTCGAACGAGGCCAAGGTCATGTCCGACACCGCCGCCGGCATTGCCGACCAGGGCGGCCGTCTGGTCGGCGACGTGGTGCGGACCATGAAGGACATCGAGGCCTCGTCGAACCGCATCAGCGACATCATCGCGGTGATCGACGGCATCGCGTTCCAGACCAACATCCTCGCGCTCAACGCCGCGGTCGAGGCGGCACGCGCCGGCGAGCAGGGCCGCGGGTTCGCGGTGGTGGCCAGCGAGGTGCGCAGCCTCGCCAGCCGCAGCGCTGCGGCGGCCAAGGAAATCAAGGGCCTGATCGGCGCCTCCGCGAGCACCGTCGAATCGGGCACGCGGCAGGTCGGCGAAGCCGGACAGACCATGAACGAACTGGTCGGCTCGGTGCGCCGGGTCGGGGCGCTGTTTGACGCCGTCACGGCCGACACCTCCGACCACATGCAGAGCCTGAACATGGTCTCGCAATCGATGACCGAACTGGGCGAGATCACCCGCCAGAACGTGTCGCTGGCCGAAGAGACCGACTCGGCCGCTGCCGCGCTGCAGGCGCTCGCCACCAACCTGACCGAGGTGCTGAACTCCTTCGCGTTCGGGCAGGGCGCCGCGCAGCCGGCAGCCCCGGTGGCCGAGGTGCCACGGTCGGTGCGCCCGCCGCCCGCCCCGGCGGCCAGCGGAAAAGTCGCTGCCGGCCGGCGTCGTCGAGTTCTTCTGATACCGCCACTGGAGGCCCCATGACCCGCCACCTCACCCGCCGTCAATGGCTGAAGGCGTTCGCCGGCACCGCCGCGCTCTCGGCGGCCGGCGCGCGCGGCCAGGATCGCGACGACCGCGTGGCCTTCAGCATCGCCGTCGTGCCGCAGTTCCCGGCCGCGGAACTGCACCGCGACTGGATGCCGCTGCTCGAGCGCCTCGGCCGCGAGACCGGCCTCACGCTGACGCTGAAGCTCGCGCCGAACATCCCGCGGTTCGAGACCGAGGTGATGCAGGGCACGCACGACTTCGCCTTCATGAACCCGTACCACGCCGTGATGGCCTCGCGGGCACAGGGCTACGTGCCGCTCGTGCACGACACGAAGCCGCTGGCAGGCATCCTGGTGGTGCCGAAGGCCGACCCGATCAGGTCGCTCGCCGAACTCGACGGCAAGGAACTCGCCTTCCCGGCGCCGAACGCCTTCGGCGCCTCGCTGTGGATGCGCGCGCTGCTCGCCGAGCGCGAGCAAATCCGCATCACGCCGGTGTACGTGCAGACCCACAGCAACGTCTACCGCCAGGTCATCCGCGGCAAGGCGGCCGCCGGCGGCGGCGTCAACAACACGCTGATGCAGGAGAGCGACGAGGTGCGCGCCAGCCTGCGCGTGCTGTTCGAGACGCCCGGCGTCGCGCCGCATCCGCTGTGCGCGCACCCGCGCGTGCCGGCGCGCGTTCAGAAGGCGCTGACCGACGCGATCCTGCAACTCGCCGCCGACGCCGCCGGCCAGGCGCTGCTGAAGGACGTGGCCATGCCGCGGCCGGTGCGCGCCGACTACGCGCGCGACTACCGCCCGCTCGAGCAGTACCGGCTGGAGCGGTACGTCGTGCTCGAATCGCAGGGCTGACCCTTGCCCGTGGCAACTGCCGACTCGCCCTGCGCCGCCTGCTGCCCGCGGCGGCTGCGGCAGCCAGCTGATGCTGATGGCGGCGGCCACGCTGTGGCTGACCATCGGGCTGTTCGGCGCCTACACCTTCCGTGAGCAGACGGCGGCGGCGCTCGCCGGCATCGAGCAGCAGGCGGTGACCCTGGCACGCGACCTGGCCTTGCTCAACGAGCCCCTGCTCGTGTCGGACCGGTTCGACGAGATCGAGGCGCTGTCGAAGAGCTCGATGGAGACCCCGCAGGTGCTGGAGATCCGCGTCGTCGATGGCGACGGCGCGACCATCAGCCGCGTGGTGCGCCCGCCCGGCGAGCCGCAGCGCGCGGTGTACGACCCGCCGGGCACGCGGCTCAAGCCGCCGCCGGTGATCCGGCCGGCGCTGGAGGTCGACCTGGCGCGCGGCCATGTGCGTGGCGTGGCATCCGGTGAAGTCGGGCACGCTGCTCGGCTGGGTGCGGGTGGACCACGGCACCCAGGCGCTGGCCGAGATCCGCTCGCGCATCTGGCAGAGCACGCTGGTGGCGTGCCTGCTGGCCGGCTGTCGGCAGCGTCGGCTCTGCTGTCGGCACTGCTGCGCAAGCCGCTGCGGGCGCTCGATGCCGCCAAGGCCTTCGCCGTCGACCTGGAGCGCATCGAGGGCCAGCAGCTCGACTGCATCGAAGGCCCGCTCGAGACGCGCGCGCTCGGCCACGCCCTCAACCTCGCCTCGACACGGCTGCACGACCAGCGCCGCACGATCGACGCGAGCATCGCGGCGCTGCGCCGCCAGGAGGCCGTGCTGGCCGACACCAACGAGCAGCTGCGCACCATCTTCGCGCTGAGCCCCGATGCGCTGGTGTCGTTCGATGCCGGCGGCCGCGTGAGCTTCGCCAACCCGGCGTTCTTCCGCCTCACCGGGCTCACGCCCGAGCAGGTGATCGGCCACCACGACAGCGTGCTCGACCAGCACCTGAGCGAACGCTGCGCTCGACCCCGGCGCCTACACGCCGCTGTTCCGGCTGTTTCGACGCGGCCGAGCCGCGCCGGCGCAGCTGTGCTGGCGCGCCCGCGGGCGACGGTGCTGGAGCTGGTCGGCCGCCACGGCCATGCGCCGTCGGTGAGCCGGCTGCTCTATGCGCGCGACATCACACGCGAGAGCGAGATCGACCGCATGAAGAGCGAGTTCCTGAGCACCGCCGCGCACGAACTGCGCACGCCGATGACCGGCATCCACGCCTGCGTGGAGCTGATGTTGTCGCGCGAGCTGCCGCCGCCGCGCCAGCAGCACCTGCTGGGCATCGTGAACCGGCAGAGCCGGGCGATGATGGCGATCGTCGACGAACTGCTCGACCTGGCGCGCATCGAGTCCGGCCGCGGCGCTGACTTCGCCTACGAGACCGTGGATCTCGCCGCGGTGGTCGAGCCGCTCGGTCGACGACTTCATTGCGCCGGCCGATCGCCACCGCCCGAGCTGTGCGTGCCGGCGGTGCCGGGGCTGGTTCGGGTGGACCCAGCCAAGCTCGCGCAGGTGGTGCGCAACCTGCTTTCCAACGCCTACAAGTACTCGGCCTCGCGGCGCGGTGCAGGTGCGGCTGCTGCTGCGCACGCGATGGGCGCGTGGGCCTGCAGGTCGAGGACCACGGCATCGGCATGACGCCCGAGCAGCTGGCGCGCGTCACCGAACGCTTCTACCGCGCCGACGCCGCCGGTCATGTGCTCGGCACCGGCCTGGGCATGAGCATCGTCGACGACATCGTTCGCATCATGGGCGGCACGCTCGAGCTGGCCAGCGAGATCGCGCAGGGCACCACGGTCACTGTGTGGTTGCCCCTGGCCGGGGCCCACGGCGCCGCTGCCGTCACCAGCGATTTGGCGGAGCCGACCGAGATGGCCTGAGAGCCGAAGGGCGTTCCTTGACCTGCTGCGCTGGCCCCCGGTTTCATGCATCCTGCAGCCCGATAGAGCCCAGTCCGAAGCATCACCCACCGCTAACCATCCGATTTTGTTCGACTTTTCATCGAACACCACCGAGGTCAGCTTCAAGCTCAACTTCAACTGCAGTGAGCGCCGCAGGCCACCGGCGTGCAGCCAGACGAATCTCCCGCTTCAAGGAAGTCGTTGGTCGCACTGGTGTTCAGCAGCTTGGCCATAGGGCGATGGCAGCCACCACATGCACACCATTTGCCGAGCCATCGCCAGCAAGCCAGCGACAAATGCCATGAAAGCCCGCGTCGAGCCCTCCATCGGCTCTTGGGCCAACGCGCAAGTTGCTGCTGCAGAAGGACGGCATCGAAGAAACCCGGCGCTTCAGATGGGTGCTTCCCGTGCGCGATGAGCCGCCCGTTCAACGAGGGACGCCCACGCCCATACTCCTGTGTTCCTAGGCCCACTGCACCCCAGCCGACCACGGCCATGCCCAAGCTGCTCTTCGACTTCACCGACCCGCGCGCGGCGAGCGCGTGGCATGCGATCGACGATCGCGTGATGGGCGGTGTGTCGCGCAGCGCCCTGCGCCACGATCCCGCCGGCCATGCGGTGTTCGAGGGCAGCGTCTCGCTGGAGCGCCACGGAGGCTTTGCCTCGGTGCGATGCAGCCCGGCCGATCACGGTCTGCCAGGCGCCGAGGTTTGCCTGATCGAACTGCGCGGCGACCCCAGGCACTTCAAGCTCAGCCTGCTCACCGACGACGGCTTCGACAGCCTCACGCATCAGGCGAGCTTCACGCCCACCGGTGTCGATTGGCAGACCGTGCATCTGCCGCTGTCCGGCTTTCGCGCCAGCTTCCGCGGGCGCGAGGTCCCCGGCGCGCCGCCGCTCGACCCCGCCCGCATCCGCCAGGTCGGCCTGATGATCGCGGCGCGCCAGGCCGGGGCTTTCTCGCTGCAGGTCAGGCGGATTGACCTCGCCTGAGCAGCAGCCGCCCGGCGCCTGCGTAGTTCATGCCGGTGTCACCAACCGGTTCACCGCACGGCGTGCCAGCGGCGCGGCCAGCAGGACCGCAGGAAAGGCGATGGGCCAAGCCAGCAGCCAGGCACTGGCCCAGCTGGCCACAAAACCAGGCGCCAGGCCGGTGGCACGCCAGGTGGCGAGGCCCGACACAAGGAGGGACATCATTCCGGACAACAGCAGACCGAACAGCATCGGGGCGAATCTGGAGGGCAGCATCATGGGTTCCTTGTGGTGGGAGAAAGCGTCGGAGCGACGCGGGATCAGGCGGGTGTGTGCGACACGGCAACCGCACTGAGGTACAGGCCCAGGCCGAAGACGGCATGGTTGGCCAGGCTGCGCAGGCTGTTCAGCAGCGGCGCCGGAGTTCGCGATGAAGCGATGCCCGCACCCATGGCCGGTTGCAGCACAAGCAGCGGCGCGGCCGCGGTGGCCAGGCCCCAGGCCAGCGCCGGGCCGACAGCCGGAGCGTCCAGCCACGCAGGGCCTTGCAGGGCCACGAGCACGGCCGCGAAAACGATGCCCACGGCGTAGTGCGTCAGCCAGCCGATGCCGAGTTCGCCCGCGATCGGCGGCGCACGCCGGATGGCGTCATGCGCCAGCTGGCCGTGGAACAGGTGGCCGACCCAGCGGCCCAGCAGCGCGAAGTCCATGGTCGGCACGCCGCTGCGTTTGAGGACGAGCAGCCAGAGGTCCATCACGGCGGTCGCGCCGACGCCGACGACGACTGCCTGGGGCAGTGCAGAGATGGCTTCCATCGAGGTCTCCTTCGGTGTTGACGGATGCTTCAATGGACGTCACGATAGAAGTTGAAGTCAACTTCAAGTCAAGCACATTTCACCATCATGGACATCGCTGAAGTCGCCCGGCGCACCGGCATCGCCGCATCGGCATTGCGCTACTACGAACGGCGCGGCCTGATCGCGTCGGTGGGGCCGTCAGGCACGCGGCGCCGCTTCGCACCGGGGGTGCTGGATCAGCTTGCGCTGGTCGCGCTGGGTCAGGCGGCCGGGCTCTCGCTGGACGAGATCCAGTCGATGCTCTCGTCGCAGGGCGGCCCGAACATCGATCGCAGGCTGCTCGCCGCCAAGGCGGACGAGATCGACACCCAGGTCAGGCAGTTGCGCGCCATGAGCCGCGGCCTGCGCCATGCGGCGGCCTGCCGCGCGCCGAGCCATGCGCAATGCCCCACGTTCCAGAAGCTGCTCAAGGCGGCGGCCACCGGAGCGCTCGATCGGCGCAAGCAAGGCGAGGTACCGCAGCCCAGGCGCAAGGGCTGAGTCGGGTGCGAGTGGTGGTGTCTCACCTGTCGCTCGCCGGTGAGCCGCTGACCTCCTCCACGCGGCCGGAGAGAATGCGCCGATGCGCACGTTCGAGATCGTCGTCTGCGGCGCCGGCATCGCTGGCGCGTCGCTCGCCTGGCAACTGGCACGCACCGGTCACGGCCGCGTGCTGCTGCTCGAACGGGAAGCGCAACCGGGCTACCACAGCACCGGTCGATCCGCAGCGATGTTCATGGAGAGCTACGGCCCGCCGCAGGTGCGCGCCCTCACCCGTGCGAGCCGCGCCTTCTACACCCAGCCGCCTGCGGGCTTCACCGATGTGCCGCTGCTGCACCCGCGCGGCGTGCTCTACCTGGCCACGCACGATCAACAGGCCTTGCTGGACGAGACCTGGGCCACGATGCAGGCCAGCGGCCAGCAGGTGGCGCGCGTGGGTACCGACGAGGCGCTGGCGCGCGTACCCTGCCTGCGCGCCGACCGCGTGGCCGGCGCCATCGTCGAGGCCGATGCGATGGACCTCGACGTGCACGCGCTGCACCAGGGCTTTCTGCGCGGGGCGCGAGCCGCTGGCGTGGCACTGCAGTGCGATACGGGGCTGGTCTCGGGCCAGCGAGACGCCAGCGGCTGGTCGCTGGCACTCACCGATGGCCGCACGCTGCGCACCGAGATCGTCGTCAATGCCGCCGGTGCCTGGGCAGACGATCTCGCGCAGCGTTGCGGCGTGATGCCCCTGGGCCTGGAGCCGCGCCGCCGCAGTGCGTTCACCTTCCTCGCGCCCGAGGGCACCAACCCGTCGCGCTGGCCCGCGGTGGTCGCGATCGACGAGTCGTGGTACTTCAAGCCGGATGCCGGTCGGCTGCTGGGCTCGCCGGCCAATGCCGACCCCACGCATGCACACGACGTGCAGCCGGAGGAACTGGACATCGCGCTCGGCATCCACGGCATCGAAAGCGCGACCACGCTGCAGATCCGCCGCCCGGCCAGCACCTGGGCCGGGCTGCGCACCTTCGCACCCGATGGCGAGATCGTGATCGGCTTCGACGCCGCCGCGCCCGGCTTCTTCTGGCTGGCGGGCCAAGGCGGCTACGGGCTGCAAAGTGCTGCAGGGGCTTCGCTGCTGGCGGCGTCGCTGCTGTCGCAGTCGCGGACACCCGTCATGTCACTGCCGGACTCGCTGGCGGCCGAGGGCGTCTTGCCCAGCGCCGTGTCACCGCGGCGCTTCGGCACCGCAACCACCGCGACTGGCGCCCGCTGAGCGGCCACCGGCCGCGAGCATCGCCGCCGCGGCGGAACTCGGGCCGATCAGCCGTGCGTCGACGCTGTTCGGCCGGCCGCCGCTGGGCAAGTCATGACGCCACACCCCGCCACGCGGCCTCGATCGTGGCGATGTCGATCTTGCGCATGTCCATCATCGCGGTGAACGCGCGCTGCGCCGCCGCGGGATCGGGATCGGCGATCGCCGACATCAGCACGCGCGGCGTGATCTGCCACGACAGGCCCCACTTGTCCTTGCACCAGCCGCAGGCGCTTTCCTGCCCGCCGTTGCCGACAATGGCGTTCCACAGGCGATCGGTTTCAGCCTGGTCGTCGGTGGCCACCTGGAACGAAAAGGCCTCGTCATGCTTGAACGCCGGACCACCGTTCAGGCCCAGGCAGGGAATGCCCATGACGGTGAACTCGACGGTGAGCACATCGCCCTGGTGACCCGAGGGATAGTCGCCGGGCGCGCGCACCACGGCACCCACGGCGCTGTCTGGAAAGGTCGCGGCGTAGAAGTTCGCAGCCTCGAGCGCGGTACCGTCATACCAGAGGCAGATGGTGTTCTTGGGCTTCATGCGCGCGGTCTCCAACGGTGCGGCTCGGCAGCAATGGCCCATCCTATAGCGCCTGCGCGCAGCAGCGCCAGCACAAAGAAGGTGGAGCGGGTCACCGCTGGCCCGGCTGCGCAGTACCTTCCAGCTCGACCCCGGAGATGCTCTCGGCCGACTCGCGCTGACGCAGGGCGCGCTGACCACGGGCCGCTCGAGCGGTGCTCCCGTTCGCGCCCAGTGAGGCTGCAGTCTGCTGACGCTCGAAGGCCAGCGTCGCAGGAGCCTTGCCGAAGCCGGGACCATCGGCCACGCCAGCCTGGAGACCATGCAGCCGCAACCAGGCGAAGTGATGCACCGCGTGGCTGGACACGAACGCCAACTCACGCCCCAGGCTCGACGTGACCTCGAACGCGAACTCGCCCTCCGCGCCGCACAGGCCGCGCACCTGCACCGGTGTCGACAGCTGGGCGTCGTCCCAGCATTCGAGTTGCGTGCGCAGCGCCATCAGGCGCGCCTGCGCCAGGGCCGGATCCGTCTCCAGTGCCGCATCCCGCGGACGCGCGTCGTAGTCGATCCAGCCGGGATGGGGCGCGAAGACGAGTGCCTCCCAGTGCTCGATGAGATGACGCAGGTGCGAACCCACCGGACCGGCATATCGCGGGCGACCGGACCCCGTGTGCGATGCCGCGAGTCTGCGCAGCCTGCTCCAGCATCTGGTCATTGAAGACCAGCAGGTGTCGGCCGCCTGAGGTGATGGGAGTGGCTTGCACGGGCGCGTCAGATGAAACGACCACGCGACTGCAGGGCCCGCATGGCGGGAGCCTGCAGGTCCAGCAAGGTCAGGAAGTCGATGGTGCGGAAGTCCCGATCGATCGCCGGTGGTCCGCAGAGACAGGCACCGAGCGCCAGATAGGCGCTGAGCAGGCGTGGGATGGCAGGCGCGATCGGTGCCGTCAGCCCCAGCGGACACGCGAACTCGGGCATGGGCCGCGTGCGCAGCGCAGGAGCTGCCAGGTGGGGCGCCAACTGTGCATAGGCCGCGGCACCCACCGCCACATCCTGGCTGGTCAGGGAACTGCAGCCCACCAGGTAGCGCACGCCCTGCGCACGCGCATGCCGCGCGATGCCGGACCACAGCAGACTGAGCACGGCGAAGTTGCGGTGTTGCCGGTGGATGCAGGCGCGACCCAGTTCGAGCATCTGGGCGCGCAGGGCCTCGTAGGGCGAGAAGTCGAACTCCCGCTCGCTGTAATAGCCCAGCGACTGCTGGGCCCGCAGGCCGGTCTGCATGCGGTAGGTGCCGACGATCTGGCCACTGGCGGCTTCTTCCACCAGCAGGTGATCGCAGACGGCATCGAAGGGGTCCTGGTCGAGGCCCATGTCGTACGACTCGGTCAGGCCCTCGTTCAATTCAAGGTTGAAGACTTCGAAGCGCAGGGCCAGTGCCGATCGGATGTCCTGTGTTCCATGGCGCAGATGCAGGCGATAGACCCGCTCGGGCCGCGGGGCCACGGGCGTGGCCAACGGGGGCGTGGCGACTTGCAGCATGGGGACGTGGTGGCGGTCAGTGGCAGACACCGTGTCAGTCGGACCCTGCCGATCGAACTTACACACTGCGAGTGCCATAGTGCGTCGACGCCCCTGTAAGGAAGGCGACGCTGCAGCGACCGAGAAGGCATGTCCCTCCTGTTGCCCCAGCGCATCCACGCTCACCGACCCCACGTTCGGTGGAGTGCGCTGGGCGTGGTCCTTGCCGCCGTGGGCTGCGCGCCTGCGGGGCCGCAGGTCGCGGCCAGCACGGTGGAGCCGCTTCGGCGCCGGGTGAGCTGGCCAGCACGGCCCGGCCACATGCTCAGCGTGCTCGCCTCACCCGGGGCGCCGTCCGCTGCCGCACCGGGCCCTGTTCTCACGCGGTTGATCCTCGTGCATGGCACGCCAGGCGCAGCCACGGGCTGGGCCGACTACCTCCAGACACCTCCGCCTGGCATGGAGGTGTTCGCGCTGGACCGGCCGGGGTTCGGCAGCAGTGGATCGGGTCGAGCCTGGCCCAGTCTCGACGACCAGGCCTCCGCCGTGGCCGCGCTGCTGCCCGACGACGATCGGCCGGTGGTCCTGCTCGGGCACTCATTGGGGGGCGCCGTCGCCGCGCGGGTGGCGGCCGACCAGCCGCACCGCGTGGCAGGGCTCGTGCTGCTGGCCGCCTCGCTGTCGCCGGACCTGGAGGTGGTGCACCTGCTGCAGCGCATCGGCGACTGGCCTCCGCTGCGCGCCCTGCTGCCGAGGAACATCCGGCATGCCAACAGCGAGCTGCTGGCGTTCGAGGCCGAACTGCGCACACTCCAGCCCCGCCTGAATCGGGTGCGTGCCCGCTTGGCCATCGTGCATGGCAGCCTGGACGACCTGGTGCCTGTGGCCAACGTGCCGTACATGCAGGCCGAACTCAGCGGTGCGCAAGCCCTGCGCACGATGGTGCTTCCGGGACGCAACCACTTCCTGCCGTGGAATTCGGCTGACGTGGTGCGCGAGGCCATCGCGTGGGCCTCGATGGTTGAGGGTGGGAGATGACCGGCTGGGACCATCCGCACACGCTGTGGGCCGAGACCCTGGCGTGGTTCCAGACAGCGCTGGCCGGCATGGCGTCGCCCTGGGCCATTGCCCTGGCACTGGCCTTGACCACGCTGCTGCTGGAGGACCTGGCCATTGCGGCCGGCGTGGCCTTGGCGACGCAGGGCGCCCTGTCGTGGGAACTCTCGCTGCTGGCCGTCGGTGGCGGCATCGCACTGGGTGACCTCGGTTTGTACGTCCTGGGTGTGGGCGCGCAGCGCGTTCCGATGCTTCGCCGGCGCTGCATCGGCCCACGCACCGAGTGGGCGCGCGGACGGATCGCCCATCGGCTGCCGAGTGCAGTGCTTCTCGCGCGCGTGGTCCCGGGCCTGCGTCTGGCGGTCTATACCGCCTGCGGCTTCCTGCAGGTGCCCCTGCTGAAATTCACGGCGTGGGTGCTGCTGGCCGTGGCCTTGTGGACGGCCGGGCTCTATGCACTCGGTGCCGCCTTGGGGCATTGGCTGAGCACCCGGCTCGGCGTGCCCGCCCCCATCGCGGTGGCCCTTCCCATCATCGCCCTGGCGCTGGCCGTGCCGCTGGCCCGCCGCCTTCGTCACCCACGAAGAACCAGCGAGTAACGAACATGTCCAGATCACACGCGTCGATGGTGCTCGACAGCCCTTCCCCGCCGGCACCGGCGCACCCCGAACCCGCGCGCGCCAGCCGGCCGCACGAGGGCATGCCCGCGCTGGACCAGAGCGGGCCCGCCACGAGCTTTTTCGAGTTCTGGCCGATGTGGGCCTTCTACCCGCCGGTGATGGCCTACGCGGCGTGGCTGATGCTGCGCCACCGCAGCGTCCTGCTGCCCACGGCGGCCAACCCGTCGTTCCCCGGAGGCGGCTTCTTCGGTGAATCGAAGGCCGAGATCCTGGCGCTCGCCATGCGGCACGTGCCCGAGTGGACGGCACCCTTCGTCCGCCGCGAACGGCTCGTGGGTGCCACCGCGGCCGGCGTGCACTCGGAAGCGGCTGCCGCACTGCAGGCGCTGGCCGATGCGGGCCTCGATCTGCCGGTGGTGGCCAAGCCCGACCTGGGATGCCGCGGCGCCGGCGTGAAGCTGGTGCGCAGACCCGAGGACTTGCAGCGCTACATCGCCGCGTTTCCGGCCGGGGCCGCCTACCTGCTGCAACGGCTGGTGGACCAGGAAGGCGAGGCCGGCATCTTCTATTGCCGCCGACCCGGCCAGGAGCGCGGCCGCATCGTCTCGGTCACGTTGAAGTACTTCCCGCACGTGGTCGGCGACGGGCGACGCACGCTGCGTGACCTGATCGCCGCCGACCCGCGAGCCGGCAAGCTCCAGCACCTCTACCTGCACCGGCATGCCGCGCGGCTCGATGACGTGCCAGCCACCGGCGAAGCCGTGCGTCTGGCTTTCGCGGGCAGCCACAGCCGCGGGGCGATCTTCCGCAATGGCACCCACCTGGTCACGCCCGAGATGGAACAGGCCTTCGACGCCATCGCGCACCGGCTGCCCGAATTCCACTTCGGCCGCTTCGATGTGCGATTCGGGTCGTTCGATCAGGTCCGGCAAGGCCACGGCTTCACCATCGTCGAGGTCAACGGCGCGGGCGCCGAGAGCACCCACATCTGGGATCGCCGCACCGGTCTGCTGCAGGCCTGGCGAGACCTGATGCGCCAGTACCGCTGGCTGTTCGAGATTGGTGCAGCCAATCGGCGTCGGGGCTTTCGCACCATGCGCTGGGCTGATTTCCTGGCGGCCTACCGGCGCGAAAAGGAACTGACACCGCAGTACCCGGCCACCGACTGACCGGACACCGAGCCCGAACCCCGACCAACCTTCATGCTGCAGGAGTCCACCTTGAATCACGACACCCACTCACCCGATCCCGCTTGCACATTCGTTCGGACGCACCCGGCGCAGCCTGCTCACCTGGGCCGGACTCGGCGTCATGCTCCCGGCCGTGGCGCTGGCCGACCAGCCCCCGGTCAACACGCTGAAGAACAGCTTCTTCAGCAGCCGCACTGACACCGCCATCAATGGCCATGACACCGTGGCCTACTTCACCGTCGGCAAACCGGTGAAGGGACTCGACAGCCTGGCCACCACGTGGATGGGTGCGGTGTGGAAGTTCTCGTCCCAGGCCAACCTCGATCTCTTCAAGGCGAACCCCGAGAAATACGCCCCGCAGTACGGCGGCTATTGCGCCTATGGCGTCGCGCAGGGGTCTCTGGTGAAGGTGGAACCCGAGCAGTTCACCGTGCGCGACGGCAAGCTCTACCTGAACTACGACGCCGACATCCAGGCCAAGTGGCTCAAGGACACGGCCACGTTCATCAAGAGCGCCGACGTCCGGTTCCCGCAACTGCTGAAGCAGTAGGCCCCTTCCTCTCACGCCAAACACCCCGGAGGCATGCTATGAATCGGTTGCGCCACAGACTCACCCATGCCAGCCTTCTCCTCCTGTGCCTGCCGGCCGCAGCCAACACCTGCGAGGTGTCGGCCGGACCCGGCCCACTCGCGGTGGTGGAGCTCTACACCTCGCAGGGCTGCAGTTCATGTCCGCCCGCCGACCGCTGGCTCTCCAGCCTCAAGGGGCAACCCGGCGTCATCGCACTGGGCTTCCATGTGAACTACTGGAATCACCTGGGCTGGACCGACCCGTTTGCCACGGCGCAAACCACCGAGCGTCAGTACCGCATCAAGGAAGCGAGCCGCGCGCCTTATGTCTACACCCCTCAAGTGGTGCTCAACGGTGCCGACCATCGTGCCTGGCGCGGTCAGCGCGCTTCGGCCCTGCCCGGCCTGTCCACACAGGCGGCGCCCACCCTGCGGCTGGTGCGAACCGGGCAGGAGGTGATGGCGCAGGTGGGGACCGGCACCGGCTCGCAGAAGTGGGCCGGCTACTGGGCGGTGCTGCACGACGACCAGCGCAGCGAGGTCACCCGCGGGGAGAACGCCGGAGAGAACCTGCGCAACGACCACGTGGTGCGGCTGTACCAGCCCGTCACGCCGTGGGCAGCCACCCAGCCCCAGCAGCTCACGCTCACGCTGCCGCCGTCGCCGGGCCAGCGGGTGGTCTTCGTCGTGACTCAGGCCGACGGACTCAAGCCACTGCAGGCCGCGGTGCTCAGCTGTGGCTAGCTAGAACAAGCGCCCCTGGCCATCATCTGCGCCGCCGGTCGGTCGCCTGGGTTGTCGGCGCGTGGTGGGCGGCAGGCCGCTCTTGCGCGAGCCATGCTTGTGCTGGATCGCGTCGGCTTCGTCGTGGGCGCGTGGCGTCTGGCGCAGCCCGTAGAGCGTGGTCTTGGCAGCAGCCAGTGCCGCACGTTCATCGACGATCGGTGCCGGGTAGGCCGGCGTGCCGAACTCGGGCACCCAGCGGCGGATGAACACGCCCTGCGGGTCGTGGTCGCGGGCCTGCTTGGCCGGCGAGTAGATGCGCAGCGTGTTGATGCCGGTGGTGCCCGACTGCATCTGCATCTGGCTCCAGTGGATGCCGGGCTCGAAGTCGAGGAACTGGCGCGCGAGGAACAGCCCCGGCGCGCGCCAGTGCAGCCACAGGTGGTAGGCCGCAAAGCTCACCAGCATCGCGCGCATGCGGAAGTTGAGCCAGCCGGTGGCGCGCAGCTGGCGCATGCAGGCGTCGACCATGGGGAAGCCGGTGCGGCCTTCGCACCAGGCCTGCAGGCGCTCGGCATCGATGGGCTGGGCGTGCACGCCGTCGCCAGGCCGCAGGCCGTCCACCGAGCGCGCGAGGTTGCGGAACTCGAGCGCCGGTTCGTCCTCGAGCTTCTGCATGAAGTGGCAGTGCCAGCGCAGCCGGCTGGCAAAGCCGCGCAAGCCGTAGGCCAGGTTGCGGTCGGTGGTGCTGGCGATGGCTGCCTCGGTGGCCTGGTGCACGCAGCGCATCGAGACCGTGCCGAAGGCCAGGTGCGCGCTGAGGCGGCTGCAGGCGTCGGTTGCGGTGAGCGGGCTGGACAGCGCGCGGCGGTAGTCGCGGCCGCGGCCCGCGAGAAAGCCCTCCAGCGTGTCCCAGGCCGCGCGCTCGCCGGCGGGCGGCAGGGGCGCGGTCAGCGCGGGCAGACCGAGATCACGCAAGCTGGGCAGCGGGTCCGGGTCCCGCGGAGCGGAATGCCACGAACCCGTGCGCAGCGGCTGCGCCGGCCGCAGGCCGCGGCTGCGGGCGCCTCCGTCGCGTTCATGCGCTGAGACCAGCGGCCCGCCCAGCCGGAGCGCGACCGCAGTCGCCGCACCACGCCGGTCTGCGGCCACTCCGCCCAGGCCACGCCTTGGTGACGGCACCAGGCGGCCACGGCCCGATCGCGGTCGTAGCTCCAGCCCGAGCCGGTCTCTTCGTGGCTCAACAGGTGCGTGATCCCGAACTCGACACGCAGCGCCTGCAGCACCTGGGGCATCGGGCCGAGGCGCACCAGCAGCGGCAGGCCGAGTGCGGCGAGGTCGCGGCGCAAGGCCACCACGCACTCCAGCAGAAAGCCCACATGGCGCGGGTCGCACTCGGGGCTTTCGAGCCACTCGGGCTCGATGACGACCAGGCCCAGCGCTCGCTCGAACTGCGCCGCCTCGGCCAGCGGCGCGTGGTCGCGCACACGCAGGTCGCGCTTGAACCAGACCAGGGCCGTCGCGCCCGCTGCTTCAACGCTCGCCATGTCAGCGCTCGCCCAGCAGATCGGCGGCCAAACCCACGCCGCGGGTGGCACGCGTCCACCACTGCGAGAACGAGTCGCAGCGCCGATCGACCGGCGGAAACAGCATCGGCACGGCCTCGCACTCGGCCCAGCGTGACAGCCACGGCGCGAGGTGCGGGTCGTCGATGCTGCGCACGCTGCGCGCGCCCTGCAGCGCGGCGCCGATGGCGGCGGCGTCGCCGTGCCAGCGCAGCGGCGGCGAGCTCGGCCATGCGCGTGCCGACGAAGCTGCCAGCGGCGCGCGCTCCACGGCCAGGCGCGGTGGAAGTCGGCCACGAAGAGGCCGACGCACCAGCGTGCCGGCATGCGGGCAGATGCGGCCGGCAGTGCGCCCAGGCTCCAGGGGTGCACCAGCCACACGTCGCGCCCGGCCACCTGCGCGGCATCGGGTGCCTCGCAACCCAGCGCGGCGGGCTCGCTCAGGCATTCGGGCTCGGCAATCGCAGCGGCGTCGATCCGTGATGCCGCGGACACGCTCTGAGCGCGCGAGCCCGGCCGGACGCCGCTGCGCGGGCCAGACGGTCGAGCGCCTCGTAGCTCGTGTCGATCACGCTGCCCGGGCTGTGCCAGGGCGCGCGGCGCGTAGCGCGCCACGTTGTCGGCGTTGAACAGGTAGGGCTTGCGGCTGCCCGTGCCGGCCACCCACTGCCAGCTGAGGTGGTTGCTGGCGAGGTCGCCGTCGAGCAGGTGGGCCGACGAGCCAGTCGGCGCCGGCGCGCCAGTGCACCTTGCGCACATGCACCACGTAGCTCGCCAGCCACATGCGTGCGTGGTTGTGCAGCATGCCGGTGGCGTAGAGCGTGCGCACCGCCTGGTCGACCACCGGCACGCCGGTGGCGCCGCAGCGGATGTCGGCCGGCAGCTCGCGGGCGTAGGCCGCGTCGGGCAGCGGGCCCGCGTGCAGCGACTGCAGGATGCCGTCGCCGCGGTGCTTCCACACATGGCGGAAGTAGGCGCGCCAGCCGAGCTCGAAGACGAACTTGTGCTGCACCGTCGAGCGGGTGGCGCGCCGCCACGCCGGCCAGCACCTCGGGCAGCGTCACGAAGCCATGGGTGATGTAGGGCGACAGGCCGCTCACCGCGCCGTCGAGCGCGTTGCGCGTGCGGGCGTAGGCGGCCGGCCGCACGGCGGCGATGCGCGCGTGCGCGGCGGCCAGCGTGGGCTCGAACTCGATCCTCATGCGCGCGATCCTAGGGAGAATCACGCGCCGGTGGCGCACGCTGCGTCAACCGGCCCCGACCCCGGTCCGGTACTCCGCGCCAAAGTCGAGTCAAGGCAGCGGCCTATCGTTGAGCAGCGTCCCTTGAAACCGCGTGGGCTGGCCTGATCTGTGCATGTCCCGCGCAGCTCTGGCAGACAGATGAACACAGACAGGCGCACCACCGTTTCTCTCGTGCTCGGCAGCGGCGGCGCCCGCGGGCTCGCCCACATCGGCGTCATCCAGTGGCTCACCGACAACGGCTACGAGATCCGCTCGATCGCCGGCTCGTCCATGGGCGCGCTGGTCGGAGGCATTTACGCGGCCCACAAGCTGGAGGTCTACACCCAATGGGTGCTGGCGCTGGAACGCATGCACGTGCTGAAGCTGCTCGATCCGACGATCGGACGACCCGGCATCTTCAAGGGCGAACGCATCATCCATGTGCTGCGCGAGCTGATCGGCGACTGCGAGATCGAAGATCTGCCCATCAGCTTCACCGCCGTCGCGACCGACCTCGAGTCGGGCGAGGAGGTCTGGCTGCGCCAGGGCAAGCTCTTCGACGCCATCCGTGCGTCCATGGCCACACCGATGGTGTTCACACCGGTCCGTCGGGGCGATCGCTTCCTGCTCGATGGCGCGGTGGTGAACCCCGTGCCGGTGGCACCGACGATCGACGACGACACCGAACTCACCATCGCCGTCGACCTGAGCGGCCCGGCCGAGTTGCGCGCGGCGCCTCCTGCCCAGGCAGCGCCGCAGGGCGACAGCCGCTACCGCCGGCAGATCCTCAAGTTCGTCGAAGCGGTGCGTCCGCCCCGCAAGAGCCTGGAGCCTTCGCGCGGCCTGCTCGACGTGGCCTTCACCTCGATGCAGGCGATGCAGGACACGATCGCGCGCCTGCGGGCCTCGGCCCACCCGCCCGACGTGCTGGTGCAGATCCCGCGCGATGCCTGCGGCTTCTTCGAGTTCTGGCGTGCCGAGGAGCTGATCGAACTCGGCCGCGAACGGGCGGCGCAGGCGGTGATCGCAGCACAAGGGCGACACGTGGTCGCCTAGGCTGTCAGGGCGAATGGCTCAGCAGCGATAGTCCGAGCCCTCTGCATCGAGCTTGCGCAGCAGCGCCTTCCACAACCGCATGCCGGGCTGCTGCACGCCCACCGTCTCGTACTGCTGGGCGGTCTGCTCGCAAACGTCGTCCGACGGCACGACCAGTTCACGCTGGCACGACAGGGTTTCGATCTGCGTGCGGCAGGCCTTCTCCAGATAGAACATGTCCTCGAAGGCCGATGGGATCGACTTGCAGGCGACCAACAGGCCGTGGTTGCGCAGGATCATGGCGTGGTGTGGGCCGAGGTCGTGCACCAGCCGTTCGCATTCGTCAAAGTCGGTCGCCAGTCCTTCGTAGTCGTGGTAGCCGATGCGGCGATGGAACTGCATGGCCGGCTGACTGATGGGCAGCAGCCCGCAGGCCAGTGCCGACACCGCCATGCCGGCCGTGGTGTGGCTGTGGATGACGCATTGCACCTCGGGACGCGCGGTGTAGATGGCGCTGTGGATCACGAAGCCTGCGGTGTTGACGGGGTGAGCGGACTTGCCCTGCACCTCGCCTTCGAGGTCCACCGCGATCAGGTTCGACGCCATCACCTCGTCGAACATCAGGCCATAGGGATTCAGCAGGATGACGTCGGGCCGATCGGGCAGGCGTGCGCTGATGTGGGTGTAAATGGTGTCGCTCATGCCGAAGCGCTCCACCAGGCGATAACAAGCGGCGAGGTCGGATCGGGTCTGGGCTTCGGCGGTGGTGGCTGCGTTCATGATTTTTCCTCGTACAGGGCGACGGGTGGTGCGGGAGCTCGAACAATCCCGACGACCCGGACAAGCGGCAGCGAAAACTGTACGGTCTCGACCCGCGGCGATGCGCCTGGCGAGCGTGTCGAAACTCACTGGCTACGGGGATTCGGCGTCCCGGTTGGTGACGGCACGCCGGGCTGCCCCTGCCACGGATGTCCGAACGGACACAAAGGCACAATCGTTTGAAACCAGCTCTTGGCGAAGCGATGAACATTCCGCCCGTGTCGATTGCCGCGGTGAAGGCAGCCCTGATCGAGCAGTACGCCGATCCGGTGCTTCGGCGTCGGGCCACGATGCTCTGGGGCACGCGCGGCGTGGGCAAGTCCTCGGTGGTGCAGCAGGTGGCGCAGCACCACGGTGTGCCGCTGGTCGACCTGCGCCTCACCACCATCGAGCCGGTGGACCTGCGCGGCGCGATCTATGCGGACGACGTGCAGCACAAGACAGTGTGGTTCCCGCCGGAGTTCCTGCCTTCGGCGGACCAGCCCGGTGGCATCCTGTTCCTCGATGAGCTCACCGCCGCCGACCAGCGGCTGCAGATCTCGGCCTACTCGCTGATCCTCGACCGGCGCGTGGGCCACTACCGGCTGCCCGACGGCTGGATGGTGGTGGCCGCGGGCAACGCCAGCTTCCATGGCGCGGTCTCGCACGACATGGGCACGGCGCTGGCCGACCGCATGTTCCATTTCAACGTGCAGACGGTGATCGAGGCCTTTCTGGCGCACGCGCTGGCGCGCGATTTCGCACCAGCCGTGCTGGCCTACCTGAAGGTTCGGCCTGACCGGCTGGACGACACCGCCGCGCAGCTGGCCAACGACCACCTGGTGGGCGCCAGCCCGCGGGGCTGGGAGGACATCTCCAACGTGCTCAAGTCAGGGCTGTCGGAGAACGCGCAGCGGCTCTTCGTGCAGGGCCGCATCGGCGCAGCGAACGCGGCGGAGTTCTTCGGCGTGCTGCGCGAGATCCAGGACGCGGTCGATGTGGTGAAGCTGCTCGCGGCCGCCCCTGGCCCAGCCACCGCGGCCCTGCTGCCGCGCACGCTCGATGGCCTCTACGGCATGCTCTACGGCCTGCTCGCCGCGTGCACCGATGCGCCGCACCTCACCCGCGCCCTCGAGATCGTCGAGCAGTGGCCCGACATGCGCGGCGCCACGCCGCTGCCGATCCGCGAGGCGCAGACGCTGGCGATGGAGTTGCTGATGCAGCGCGCGCTGGAACGCGGCCTCGAGGGCGCGATCATCGACAGCCCGGCCTACCGCGCTACAGCGAGCGCCGCCGGAAGGAAGGCCTGGGTGGTTGAGGCCTTCGCACGTGAAGACTGACACGGTCGGCACAGTGCCACGCTGCTGCAGCACCGCGGCACGCGCGCGATCCAGCGCATGGTGGAGTTCGCGCCCTCCTCCGGCGGGCTGGCGCTGTGGGTGCGGCATGACAACCTGCCCGACGATGCTGCTGGGGCCCCCGGCCAGACGCCGGGCCCGATCCGCCGTGGTGGCCACCGACGGCCAGACCCTCTTCTACGCCGCTGCGTTCGAACGCGCTGCCGCTCGCCGCGCAAGCCGGCTGGGTGGCGCACGAGGTGCTGCACGTGGCCTTGCGCCATCCGCAGCGCTTGGCCGAGCTGCAGCGCGTGGTGGGCGATGTCGACCTGCAGCTCTTCAACGTCTGCGCCGATGCCATCGTCAACAGCGCGCTCGCGCACCTGACCTGGCTGCAGCTGCCCTCGGCCGCGGTGCAGCTCGACGCGCTGCTCGCGAGCGCCCTGGGCCTGCGCATGAGCGCCGAATCGGCCCTGCTCGAGTGGGACGTGGAGCGGCTCTACCGCGCCATCGACGACCGGCGCCCCGCCAAGGAGCGGCGGCGCGCAGCAGGACGATCGCGCGCGCGCGCAGAGCGATGCGCAGGCGCAGTCGGGTCCGGTGCAGCGCCCGTCACCGGACCGCGAGGACGGCCCGCGGGCGCTGCGCACCCGGGCGCTGGGCCGGCAGACCGCACCCGACCTGCTGCCCGGCACGCAGGCGCAGGACGCACCGGAAGACGAGGCCGAGCAGGCGCGCCAGTGGAGCGAGCGGCTGCTGCGTGCCCACGCCGGCGATGGCGAGCGCTCGATGCTGCGCGTGCTGCTGGCCGACGTGCCGCGCTCGCGCACGCCGTGGGAACAGGTGCTGCGCACGCTGCTCGCGCGCCAGCTGGCGCAGCAGCCTGGGCTGTCGTGGTCGCGGCCGGCGCGCTCCTACATCGCCAACCAGGGGCGGGCCGGGCCGCACCGGCGCATGCCCTGGGAACCGGGCACGACCGCCGAGCCGCACGGTGCCGAAGCTGGTCGTGATCGTGGACGTGTCGGGCTCGATCGACGACGCGCTGATGCAGCGTTTCGCGCGCGAGATCGAGGCCATCTCGCGACGGCTCGAAGCGGCGCTGGTGCTGATCGTCGGCGACGAGCGGGTGCAGCGGGTGAGCACCTTCGAACCGGGACGCAGCGACCTGCGGCAGATCCAGTTCAAAGGCGGTGGCGGCACCGACTTCACGCCGATGCTCGAGGAAGCTCAGCGCCACCGGCCCGACATCACCGTGGTGCTCACCGACCTGCAAGGCCCGGCCCGGCTGCGCCCGCAGCGCCCGGTGGTGTGGGCTGTGCCCGAAGCCCACCCCATGCCCAGCGCGCCGTTCGGGCGGGTGCTGGCGCTGCGCTGAACCCGTCGCCGCTGACCATGGCCCGCCCGCCACTCACTCACCACGAGATCCTCAGCCTGGTCGAGCCGTTCAGCCGCAGCGGCCGGCAGGTGGACCTCGCGGCCACCGACCGCACCGCGCGCAAGCTGGCATTCAAGCCGCGCGAGATCACGGAAGATTCCGTGCCGGGCCAAGCGGCGGGGCCGCTGGTCGAGACGCTGATGCTGGCCTGCTGGGACGAGGACCACTTCGACCTGATCCGCACGCTTCAACACCCCGGCGGTCTGCGCGCCACGCTCGAAGCCAGTGGCAGCCAGCCGGGCGAACTGCTCGCACAGATCGACGCGGTGCCACCTGCAGCGCAGTTCACCGCATCGCCCGGCCGGCTGGTGGCGCGCAGCTACGAAGTGCACCGCGATGGCAGCGTGGACGCCATCGAAGGCAGCGGCGTGAAGCTGCTGATGGTGCTGGGCGAGGTGCAGCTCGACACCCTCACCCTGCGGATCGGCGGTGCGGCCGAGCAAGGGCATCCCCGGCGACATCACCCTGCTCGCGGCCGCTGGCCAGGCACTCGAGTTGCCCGAAGACCTGCTCGCGGTGCAGGGCTGGGACTGGGCGCGCCTCATCAAGCGCAGTGCCGACTGGAACAGCAAGCTGCGCCTGCGCGGCGGGCTCGCGCGCCGCAGCCGCACCGCGCGCGCGGCGCTCGACCGGGTGGCGGCGCACCTGCAGCAGGTGTTCGAGGCCACCCCCGACGACTTTCATGAGCGCTTCTACTGGCACCGCTGGGGCGTGGTGTTCCGGCGTGCGATCCCGTCGCTGACCATCGTCTTCCTGGTGGTCGGGGCGCTGCTGCTGCCGCGCTTCACCGACCCCGGCAACACCGGACTGTGGCTGGCGCTGCAGTACGTGCCGATCGCGGCGCTGGCGCTGAGCTTCACGCTGCAGGAGCTCCCGCAGTTCGAGATCCCGCCGCTGCCGCGCCGCGCCCGCACCGGTCGCTGGGGGCCCTCAGTGCAGGTGGCGCCGGCAGATACCATCGCCGACCGAACCTAGGAGACGCCATGGACCTGCAACTGAACGGCAAGCGCGCGCTGGTGACCGGCGGCAGCCGCGGCATCGGCAAGGCGATTGCCCGCGTGCTGGCGCAAGAAGGCGCCGACGTGGCGCTGCTGGCACGTGGCCAGGAGGCGCTGCGCGCCTGCGCGCGCGAGCTCGCCACGCTCACCGGCCGACGTGTGGTGGGCGTGAGCGCCGACACCACCGACGATGCCGCGGTGCAGCGCGGCATCGTCGAAGCCGTGCAGGCGCTGGGCGGCGGCATCGACATCCTCGTGGCGGCAGCGGCAGAGCCCGCCGGATTCGCCGGGCCGCCGAAAATCGCAGAGATCACTGGCGACTACTTCCATGCCGAGCTGGACACCAAGGTGATGGGCTACCTGCGCTGTGCACGCGAGGTGCTCCCGGGCATGCGCGAGCGCGGCTGGGGCCGCGTCGTGCTAGTCAGCGGCCTCGCGGCGCGCCAGACCGGCAACGCGGTGGGCAGCATCCGCAACGTGGCGGTGGCGGCGCTGGCCAAGAACATGGCCGACGAGTACGGCGCGTCGGGCATCAACGTGACCGTGGTGCACCCCGGCCTGACGCGCACCGAGCGCACCGCGCCGCTGATCGCGGCGCGTGCCGCGGCCCAGGGCGTGAGCGAAGTCGAATCGAGCAGCAGATGGCCGCGGGCAATTCGATCCAGCACCTCGTCGATGCGGACGAGGTGGCGCAGGTGGTGGCCTTCCTGTGCTCGCCGCGCTCGCGGGCGATCAACGGCGATGCGATCGCCGTGGGTGGCGGCGCGCCGCGCAGCATCCACTACTGACCGCTCCGGCACGACTGGGCAACAGCGCTCGTTTGGACACCACGTCGCGCACCGTTCTCACGCTGGGCACGGCCCAGACGCTGGCGTGGGCGTCGACCTACTACCTGCCGGCGATGCTGGCCGCACCGATGGCGCGAGACCTCGGCGTGGCCACGCCCACGGTGTTTGCCGCGTTCTCGGTGGCGCTGATCGTCTCGGCCCTGGTGGGGCCGTGGGCCGGCCACCAAATCGATCGCTTCGGCGGGCGGCCGGTGCTGATGGGCACGAACCTGCTCTTTGCCATCGGGCTGGCGGGACTGGCCCTGTCGCAGGGGCCCTGGGGCTTGTTCGCGGCCTGGGTGGTGATCGGCCTGGGCATGGGCAGCGGCTTGTACGAGGCCGCGTTCGCGACGCTGGTCCGGCTGTATGGCCCGCAGTCGCGCAACGCCATCACCGGCATCACACTGCTCGCGGGCTTTGCGAGCACGGTGGGCTGGCCGCTCTCGACGCTGCTCGAAGTGCAGTGGGGATGGCGTGGTGCCTGTCTGACCTGGGCGGCGCTGCACCTGGTGCTCGGACTGCCCCTGAACGCATCGCTGCCACGCCTGGCGGGTAAGCCGGTCAAGGGCCATGCGCGCGATCCGGTCGCTGCCGACGCGGGCACCGACGCCCGCTTGACTCCCGCGGATGCGCGTCGCGCGACGGTCCTGCTGGCCTATGTGTTTGCCGCGGCCTGGTTCATCAGCACCGCCATGGCGTCGCACCTGCCGCGCCTGCTGCAGTCCGCTGGTGCAACCTTGGCGGTCGCGGTGGCCATGGGCGCCCTCATCGGCCCGGCGCAGGTGGCCGGGCGCCTGCTGGAGTTCGGTGTGATGCGCCGGGTGCACCCTTTGCTGTCGGCCCGGCTCGCGGCCGCGGCGCATCCGCTGGGTGCGCTGGCCCTGCTGCTGGCCGGGGCGCCCGCAGCAGCCCTGTTCGCCATCCTCCACGGCGCGGGCAATGGCATCCTCACCATCGCCAAGGGCACACTGCCGCTGGCGCTGTTCGGGCCGCAGGGCTATGGTGCCCGCCAGGGCTGGCTGCTGATGCCTTCGCGCGTGGCCCAGGCTGCCGCGCCCTTTGCCTTCGGGCTGGCACTGGATCGCTGGGGATCCGGCGCCCTGTGGTTGTCGGGGGCCTTGGGGCTGAGCGCGTTCATGGCGCTGATGCTGCTGCCACGTCCTCGCGCGACCGTGGTCCCGGTCACGTGAAACCAGATCGACCCTTTCTCTTCCGGAGTTGCCGCATGCACCGTCGCCACCTTCTCGCCGCATCGATGGGCGCTGTCCTGCCCTGGCCACCAGCGCGCAGACCGGCGGCACCATCCGCCTGGTCGTGCCCTTCACCCCGGGCGGCAGCACCGACATCCTGGCGCGGGCCATCGGTCCCAAGCTGGCCCTGGCCCTGGGGCAGACCGTGGTGATCGAGAACAAGCCGGGTGCCGGCGGTTCGCTCGGTGCCGGTGAAGTGGCCAAGGCCGATCCCGATGGGCGCACCTTGCTGATGGGTCACATCGGCACGCTGGCGGTCAACCCAGCCATCTACCCTCGCCTGAGCTACGACCCGCTCAAGAGCTTCGCCCCCGTGGCCTGGGTGGCACGGGTGCCCAACGTGCTGGTGGTGCCGGCCGGATCGCCGGCGCGCAGCTTCAAGGAGTTCATCGACCGGGCGCGGTTGCAACCGGGCCGCCTGAGCTACTCGTCGGGCGGCAACGGCAGCGCGGCCCACATCACGTTCGAGTACCTGAAGCTGGTCACGCGGATCTTCATGCTGCACATCCCGTACCGCGGCACGGCGCCGTCGGTCACCGACCTGATCGCCGGCCAGGTCGACGCCACCTTCACCGGCGCGCCCGCGGTGCTGCCCCATGTGCGCAGCGGGCGCCTGCGCGCGCTGGCGGTGAGCAGCCCGCAACGCATCGCATCGCTGCCCGACGTTCCGACCGTGGCCGAGAGCGGCTACCCCGGCTTCGAGGCCGACCAATGGTACGGCGTGGTGGCGCCGGCAGGCACGCCCGCGGCGGTGGTGGCGCGCCTCAACGCGGAAATCAACAAGGCCCTGGCCCTGCCGGAAGTGGCGCAGCAGCTGGCGGTGGAAGGCGCGGTGCCGACACCAACGACACCGCAGGCGTTTCGAGAACTGATCCAGCGCGAGCTGCCGCGCTGGGCCGATGTGGTGAAGGCCGGCAACGTCAAGGCCGACTGACCCGGCACGCACGGCGGGAAGGCCGCTGGCGTATAAACATGGGCGATATCACCCGCGCTGCACCCGACGAGGATTCACCATGTCACACCCGGCTGCCCCCTTCCAGTGGGACGACCCGCTGCTGCTCGATCAGCAGCTCACCAGCGATGAACGCGCGGTGCGCGATGCAGCGCGTGATTACAGCCAGGGCCGCCTTGCCCCGCGGGTGCTGGAGGCCTTCCGTCACGAGAAGACCGACGCCACGATCTTTCGCGAGATGGGCGAACTCGGCCTGCTCGGGCCGACCATTCCCGAGGCCTACGGCGGTGCCGGGCTCAACTACGTCTGCTACGGCCTGATCGCGCGCGAAGTCGAGCGCGTGGACTCCGGCTACCGCTCGATGATGAGCGTGCAGAGTTCGCTGGTGATGGTGCCGATCCACGAGTTCGGCACCGAGGCCCAGAAGCAGAAATACCTGCCCAAGCTGGCCAGCGGCCAGTGGATCGGCTGCTTCGGCCTCACCGAACCCAACCATGGCTCCGACCCGGGCAGCATGATCACCCGCGCCCGCAAGGTGGACGGCGGCTACGAGCTCACCGGATCGAAGATGTGGATCAGCAACAGCCCGATCGCCGACGTGTTCGTGGTGTGGGCCAAGGACGATGGCGGCAAGATCCGCGGCTTCGTGCTCGAGAAGGGCTGGAAGGGCCTGAGCGCGCCCGCGGTGCATGGCAAGGTGGGCTTGCGCGCCAGCATCACCGGCGAGATCGTAATGGAGCGGGTGTTCTGCCCCGAGGAGAACGCCTTTCCCGAGGTGCGTGGACTCAAGGGGCCGTTCACCTGCCTGAACAGCGCGCGCTACGGCATCGCCTGGGGGGCACTCGGCGCGGCCGAGGACTGCTTCCAGCGCGCCCGCCAGTACGTGCTCGATCGCCAGCAGTTCGGCCGCCCGCTCGCCGCCAACCAGCTCATCCAGAAGAAGCTCGCCGACATGCAGACCGAGATCACCCTCGGACTGCAGGGCTGCCTGCAGCTGGGTCGTATGAAGGACGCCGGCACGGCCTCGGTGGAAGTGACGTCCATCCTCAAGCGCAACAGCTGCGGCAAGTCGCTGGACATCGCCCGCATGGCGCGCGACATGATGGGCGGCAATGGCATCAGCGACGAGTTCGGTGTGGCGCGGCACCTGGTCAATCTCGAGGTGGTGAACACCTACGAAGGCACGCACGACGTGCACGCGCTGATCCTCGGACGCGCCATCACCGGCATCGCGGCCTTCGCGAACTGACGCGGTGCGCCGGTGATCCACTGGCTGCGCCGCCCGACCGACGCGCTTCCCGAAACGCGGCTGGCGCTGCCACCGGGCTCGGAGGCGCCGGGCCTGCTCGCCGCCGGCGGCGAACTCACCCCGCAGCGCCTGCGCGAGGCCTACTCGAAAGGGGTGTTCCCCTGGTACAGCGAGGGGCAGCCGGTGCTGTGGTGGTCACCCGATCCCCGCATGGTGCTGTTCCCGGCGGAGTTCCGCCTGAAGCGATCGCTGCGCAAGACCATCGCGCGTTTCGGGCGCACACCGGGCTGCGAGGTGCGCATCGACAGCGCGTTCGAGCGCGTCATCACCGCCTGCGCCAGCACGCCCCGCGAAGGCCAGGCCGGCACCTGGATCGTGCCGGAGATGGTGCAGGCCTACGTGGCCTGGCACCGGCTGGGCACGGTGCACAGCGTGGAGACCTGGATCGACGGTGAACTCGCCGGCGGACTGTACGGCGTGAGCCTGGGGCGGATGTTCTTCGGCGAATCGATGTTCTCGCACCGCACCGACGCCTCGAAGATCGCGCTGGCCGCGCTGGTGTGCTTCTGCCGCGACCGCCGCATGCCGATGATCGACTGCCAGCAGCGCACCGGCCACCTCGCGTCGCTGGGCGGACGCGAGATTGCCCGCGCCGACTTCGAGCAGCGCCTGGCCCTCAGCCTGGGGGAGCCGGGGATTCAGGATTGGTCCTATGATGATTCGCTGTGGCGTCATCTCGAGGACGACGCCGCCGTCGCGCAGGACCCCGGCCCGTGACCCACCCGAAAGAGCTTCCGCTCGCCTCACTGCAGTTCTACGCCACCGCACCCTACCCGTGCAGCTATGTGGCCGGCCGCATGGCGCGCTCGCAGGTGGCCACGCCCAGCCACCTGATCCATGCCGACGCCTACTCGGGCCTGGTCGCCAACGGCTTCCGGCGCAGCGGCATGTTCACCTACCGGCCCTACTGCGACGGCTGCCGTGCCTGCGTGCCGCTGCGCGTGCCGGTGGCGGGCTTCGAGCCCACCCGCAGCCAGAAGCGCGCCTGGAAGCAGCACAGCGCGCGGCCTGCAGGCGCGCGTGCTGCGCCTGTGCTTCGTGCCCGAGCACTACCAGCTCTACCTGCGCTACCAGGCCGGCCGCCACAGCGGCGGCGGCATGGACCATGACAGCATCGACCAGTACACCCAGTTCCTGCTGCAAAGCCGCGTGAACTCGCGGCTGGTGGAGTTCCGCGAGCGCACCACCGATGGCAGCACCGGCGCGCTGAAGATGGTGTCCATCCTCGACATCCTCAACGACGGCCTGTCGGCGGTCTACACCTTCTACGAGCCGGAGCCACGCACGAGCTATGGCACCTACAACGTGCTGTGGCAGATCGAGCAGACCCGCGCGCTCAAGCTCCCTCACGTCTACCTCGGCTACTGGATCGCCCAGAGCCCGAAGATGGCCTACAAGGCGCAGTTCAACCCGCACGAGCTGCTGCTGGAAGGGCGCTGGCAGGACGCCACGCCGCCCTCCACGTCCGCCTGACCGAGACGCCTCAGGCCGCGAGACCCAGGCGCCGCAGCACCTCGTCGGCCAGCGCCAGGCTGGAGGTGAGGCCCGGCGACTCGATGCCGAAGAGATTGACCAGCCCTGGCATGCCATGCTCGCCCGGCCCTTGCACCACGAAGTCCGCCGCCGGGGTGCCCTTCCCGCCGAGCTTGGGCCGCACGCCGCTGTAGGCGGGCTGCAATGCGCCGTCGGCCAGGTCGGGCCAGTAGCGCCGCACCTCGGCATAGAAGGCATCGCCGCGCGCCGGGTCGACACGGTAGTCGATGGCATCGGGCGTGGCCGGCGCGATCCATTCGACATCGGGACCGAAACGCGCCTGCCCGGCCAGGTCCAGCGTGAGGTGCACGCCGAGGCCGGCCTGTTCGGGCACGGGGTAGATCAGCCGAGTGAATGGCGCGCGACCCGACAGCGAGAAGTAGCTGCCCTTGGCATAGTGCGCCGTCGGCACGCACGCCGCCGGCAGGCCCTCGGTGCGTGCCGCGAGTGCCGGAGCCCACAGCCCTGCGGCATTGACGACGATGCCCGCAGACAAGCGCTGCGGACTGTCGCCACCCACGTCGAGTACGAGCGAGCCGGCGTCCACCGCGACCGCGTGCACCGGCGAACGCACCGCCAGCATGCCGCCGGCACGTTCGAGATCGCCTTGCAGCGCGAGCATGAGGCCGTGGCTGTCGATGATGCCGGTCGAGGGCGACAGCAGGGCGGCGTGGCACTGCAGCGCGGGCTCGAGCACGCGGGCAGCGGCGCCATCGAGCCATTGCAGATCGAGCACGCCGTTGGCGCGGGCGCGGCGTTCGGTGTCGCGCAAGGCCTCGAGCTGGGCTTCGGCGGTGGCGACGATCAGCTTGCCGCAGCGCCGGTGCGCCACGCCGTGCGAGGCACAGAGCGTGTACAGCCGCTGGCGGCCTTCGACACACAGCCGCGCCTTGAGCGAACCCGCCGGGTAGTACAGGCCGGCGTGAATGACCTCGCTGTTGCGCGCGCTGGTGCCGGTGCCGATGGTGGCCTCGCGCTCGAGCAGCAGCGTCTCGTGGCCCGCCTGCGCCAGAGCCCGTGCCACGGCCAGGCCGACCACGCCGGCCCCGATCACCACCGCATCGACATGGTCCATCGCAGCGTCCGTCGCGAATGCCCCAAAGGCCCACCCGCCAAAGAAAACGGCCGGTGTCGCAAGACCCGGCCGCCGGCTTCAACCAGGGCGTCGTGCCCCGGCCTCTCGACGATTGGTGGGCGGCGAGGGTTTCGAACCCCCGACCCCCGCAGTGTGAATGCGATGCTCTACCCCTGAGCTAGCCGCCCCAATGCCGTCGGAAAGCGCGAGATTATGTCACAGGCCCGGCTCCGGCCGTGCCAGACCGGGTGCCGCTCAGGCCGGCACGGCCTTCCAGGCGAGCTTGCCGCCACTGGCCTTCTCGATCTCCGCCAGGACGGTGGCGTGGGCCTGGCGCTCGCGTTCGTCGGCCTCGATGACTGGCAGCACGAGCGCGGAGAAGTCGATGGCCTCCACCGCGAACTCGCCGCTCGCGCTTTCGCCGGCCTCGATCACCAGCGAGTCCTGGCCACGGGTCATGCGGATGTAGACCTCGGCCAGCAAGCCGGCATCGAGCAGGGCGCCGTGCAGGCTGCGGTTGGAGTTGTCCACCTCGAGGCGCTTGCACAGCGCATCGAGCGAGTTCGACTTGCCGGGGAACATCTCGCGCGCCATCTGCAGCGTGTCGACGATGCCGGCCACACGCGACTCGAACGGCGGCCGCGTCAGCCGGCGCAGTTCGGCATTGAGAAAGCCCACGTCGAAGGCGGCGTTGTGGATCACGACCTCGGCACCTGCGAGGTAGGCGAGCAGTTCGTCCGCAATCGCGGCAAACAGCGGCTTGTCGGCCAGGAACTCATCCGTGAGGCCGTGGATGCGCACCGCATCCTCGTGGTTGGGCCGCTCCGGGTTCAGGTAGAAGTGCAGGTTGCGGCCGGTGAGGCGGCGGTTGAGCATCTCCACGCAACCGATCTCGATGATGCGGTCGCCGGCCTCGGGGCTCAGGCCGGTGGTTTCGGTGTCGAAGAAGATCTGGCGCATGGTCTCAAACCTGACGAGCAATGGGAGCCTGCCGTGAGCCGCGCCACCACAGCCAGGCGCCGGCCAGCACCATCGGCACGCACAGCCACTGGCCCATGCTCATGTTGAGCGCCAGCAGGCCCAGGAAGGCATCGGGTTCGCGGAAGTACTCGGCGATGAAGCGGAACACGCCGTAGCCGATGAGGAACAGGCCCGACACCTGACCGAGGCCACGCTCCCGGCGGCCGTAGATCCACAGGATGACGAACAGCAGCAGCCCTTCCAGCAGGAACTGGTACAGCGGCGAGGGGTGGCGCGGAATCATCGACCCCGACTGCGGATACGCCATCGCCCACGGCAGGCTGGGATCGGCCGCCCTCCCCCAGAGCTCGCCATTGATGAAGTTGCCGATGCGGCCCGAGGCCAGGCCCGTGGGCACGCAGGGCGCGATGAGGTCGGTGACCTGCAGCCACGGGCGCTTGCGCGATCGCGCGAACCAGACCATGGCCGCGATCACGCCGAGCAGGCCACCGTGGAACGCCATGCCGCCCTTCCAGACCGCGAAGATCTCCAGCGGGTTGGCCGCGTAGTAGCCGGGCTTGTAGAACAGCACGTAGCCCAGGCGGCCGCCGATCACCACGCCGAGCACACCGTAGAAGAGCAGATCCTCGACGTCGCGGCGCGTCCATCCGGCCTGCGCGAAGTGCGGCAGGGCGGCGCGCCGGCTGGCGAGCCACAGGAACAGGCCGAATGCCACCAGGTAGGTGAGCCCGTACCAGTGGATGGCCACGGGCCCGATCTGCAGGGCGATCGGGCTGAATTGCGGATGAACGAGCATGCAGTCGAGGCAAGGGGGAATCAGCGGCAACGATACCCGATGCGCTTCCGTCCACGGGACGGCCGCCTGCCCGGCCGCCCGCGCAGCACGTAACATGGGAGCCCCCGCGGCATCCGGCCCGGCCCCGATGCCCACAGAACATCCCGCACTGCTCACGGAGACGCTCCCTTGAAGATCAATCGACGTTCGGCCAACATCACCGAAGGCGTGGCTCGCGCGCCCAACCGTTCGATGTACTACGCGCTCGGCTACCAGGAGGGCGACTTCAAGAAGCCGATGATCGGCGTGGCCAACGGTCACTCCACCATCACGCCCTGCAACTCCGGTCTGCAGAAGCTGGCCGACGCCGCCGTCGAAGGCATCGAGGCGGCCGGAGGCAATGCGCAGATCTTCGGCACGCCGACCATCAGCGACGGCATGGCCATGGGCACCGAAGGCATGAAGTACTCGCTGGTGTCGCGCGAGGTCATCGCCGACTGCATCGAGACCTGCGTGGGCGGCCAGTGGATGGACGGCGTGCTCGTGGTCGGCGGCTGCGACAAGAACATGCCCGGCGGCATGATGGGCATGCTGCGCGCCAACGTGCCGGCCATCTACGTCTATGGCGGCACCATCCTGCCAGGCCGCTACAAGGACAAGGATCTCAACATCGTCAGCGTGTTCGAGGCCGTGGGCGAGTTCACCTCCGGCCGGATGACCGAGACCGACTTCTGCGAGATCGAGCGTCGCGCCATCCCAGGTTCTGGCTCCTGCGGCGGCATGTACACCGCCAACACCATGAGCTCGGCCTTTGAAGCCCTTGGCATGGCCCTACCCTACGCCAGCACCATGGCGAACCCGCACGAGGAGATCGTGGCGCACACGCGCGAGGCGGCGCGGGTGCTGGTCGAGGCCGTCAAGGCCGATCGCAAGCCGCGCGACATCGTCACGCGCCAGTCGATCGAGAACGCAGTGGCCGTCATCATGGCCACGGGCGGTTCCACCAACGCGGTGCTGCACTTCCTGGCGATCGCACACGCGGCCGGCGTGCAGTGGACCATCGACGACTTCGAACGCGTGCGCCGCAAGGTGCCGGTGCTGTGCGACCTCAAGCCCTCGGGCAAGTACCTGGCGGTCGACCTGCACCGTGCCGGCGGCATCCCGCAGGTGATGAAGGTGCTGCTCAAGGCCGGCCTGCTGCACGGGGACTGCATGACCATCACCGGCAAGACCATTGCAGAGACGCTGGCCGACATCCCGGACGTGCCCCGCGCCGACCAGGATGTCATCCGCCCCATCGACAAGCCGATGTACGCCGAAGGCCACCTTGCCATCCTCAAGGGCAACCTGTCGCCCGAGGGCGCGGTGGCGAAGATCACCGGGCTCAAGAATCCGGCGATCACGGGCCCGGCGCGCGTGTTCGACGACGAGCAATCGGCGATGGCCGCGATCATGGCGCGGCAGATCAAGGACGGTGACGTGGTGGTGCTGCGCTACCTCGGCCCCAAGGGCGCCCCCGGCATGCCGGAGATGCTGGCGCCCACCAGCGCACTCATCGGACAGGGCCTGGGCGAGACCGTGGGTCTGGTCACCGACGGACGCTTTTCCGGTGGCACCTGGGGCATGGTGGTCGGCCACGTGGCACCGGAGGCCTATGCCGGCGGCAACATCGCGCTGGTGCACGAAGGCGACTCGATCACCATCGACGCCCACACCCTGACGCTCAAGGTGAACCTGAGCGACGAGGAGCTGGCGCGCCGCCGCGCCCTGTGGAAGCCACCCGCCCCGCGCTATACCCGTGGGGTGCTGGCGAAGTTTGCGAAGAACACCTCGAGCGCGAGCACCGGCGCGGTGCTGGATCGCTTCGAGTAGAGGAACCTGCGCAGGCCCCGGCCCGCGGCCTCAGCGCTGCGCGGCCTTGGCCTTCTTGCGGCGGGCCCGCTTGTCCATGCCCAGCGACTCCAGGTTGGCCTCGCGGCGAGCGGATTTCTTGTCTTCCATGCGCTCCATCTCGCGGCGCTTGTTCAGGCCCGTGGCATCCGCCCAGGCCCACCAGATCACCGCCAGCACGAAGGGCACGCAGAACTTCCACAGGTCGCCGGTGAGGTTCCAGGTCCAGTCCGCCACCGGGCCGATGCCCAGCAGGTTGAGCACGATGATGAGCAGTCCGATGACCACGAAATACATGACACACCCCCATTTGGGCGGAGAAACCGGGCGCCGAAAGGCCCCAGCCTCGTGCAGTCCGGCGTCAACCGGCTCTCCTACAATCCGTTAAGACGACTGTAGCCGAGTGTCCGCCCGCTGGGGTGTTGAATCGTCCTCACTACCGACCGCACGCTGGTCGGCTCACCGTGCCGCAAGGCGCAGGAAAGGAAACCATGAAGTTGATCGCTGCCCTCGTGACCGGTCTGGCCGCTGCCGCCGTCACGCCCGCATTCGCCAGCGCCGATCTGGCGCAGAAGAAGAACTGCATGGCCTGCCATGCGGTCGACAAGAAGCTCGTCGGTCCTTCCTACAAGGACGTCGCCGCCAAGTACGCCGGCCAGAAGGACGCCGTCGACAAGCTCGCCCAGAAGGTGATCAAGGGCGGTGCTGGGGTGTGGGGCCAGGTGCCGATGCCCGCGAACGCGCAGGTCAACGATGCCGAAGCCAAGCAACTGGTGACCTGGATCATGACGCTCAAGTGACGCTCGCGTGAAGTGCGGCCGACCCCGACCGGTCGCCACCCACAACGAAGAAGGCCCCGCATGCGGGGCCTTCTTGCTTTCCGAGGGGTATCACTGCGCCTTGGCGTAGTCCTGCACCACCTTCCAGCGCGCATCCTGCAGCTGCGACAGCCGCGACGAACTGCTGCCCAGGCGCTTGGTGGGCGAGAAGCTCATCGGCGGGCTGCCGAACATGTCGGTCGGGAATCGTCATGGCGTCCATGACCTTGATGAAGCCATCGGTCGTCAGGTTGGCGCCGGCCTTCTGCGCCGCGGCCGCGAAGGTGTCGATGATGAAGTAGCCGTAGACCGAGAACACGGTCGGATCCTCATTGAACTTGGTCTTGTACTTGTTGGCCCAGAACGCCACCTTCGGCGAGGCGTCGTCCAGGTAGGGGTTCTGCGCCGCCATGGTGGCGTACAGGCCGTCCATGGCCTTGCCGCCCAGCTTGTGGATCAGGTCGGTGTAGGACGCGCTCGAACCCAGAAACACCGGGTTGAAGCCGGTCTTGCGGCTCTCTGCGATGGTGCCGATGGTCTCGCGGATGATGGTGCCCAGCACCACCATCTCGCAGCCCGAGGCCTTCATGCGCGCCACCTGCGACGAGAAATCGGTGGCTCCGCGCTTGAAGGTGGTCTTCTCGGCGAAGTCCATGTTCATCGTCTTCAGGCCGGCTTCGCCGCCGCGCATCACCTCCAGGCCGAACTCGTCGTCCTGGTAGATGGTGCAGATCTTCTTGACGTTCTTCTCCTTCACCAGCCGCGGCAGGAACTCGCGCATCTGGTCGAAGTACGGCGAGGCGTAGGCGTACTTGAGCTTGTGGAAGGGATCGAACATCTCGCGCGCCGCCGTCACCGGGAAGAAATTCAGCACGTTCTTGTCAAACTGCACCGGCATCGCCGCGTTGTTCTGCGCTGTGCCGATGTGGCCGACCATGGCAAAGATCTTGTCCTGGTTGACGAGCTTCTGCGCCGCCAGCACCGCCTTCTTCGGGTCGTAGCCGGAGTCTTCGACCAGCAGCTTGATCTTGCGGCCGTTGATGCCCCCCTGCTCGTTGATCTCGTCGATGCGCAGCAGCATGCCCAGTCGCACCTGCTTGCCGAAGCCCGCCAGCGGCCCGGACAGGTCCTGGATCGAGCCGATCACCAGCTCGCCCTTGTTCACACCCTGGGTCTGGGCATGGGCGGTACCGGTGGCCAGGGCCAGCGCGGCAACGATCGTCAGAACAGCTTTCATCGCAGTCTCCTTGGGGGCTTTCATGTGTACATCGCCTCGATGCGGTCGGCGTACTTCTTCTCGACAAACTTCCGCTTGAGCTTCATGGTGGGGGTGAGCTCATCGTCTTCAGCGGTGAGCAGCGTCTCCAGCAGGAAGAACTTCTTGATCTGCTCCACGCGGGCGAACTTGCGGTTCACGCGTTCGATCTCCGACCAGATCAATTCTTGGACTTCTGGCGCCCGCGTCAAGCTGGTGTAATTGCTGAAGGGAATGTCATGGTCCTGGGCGAACTTTTCGACGTTCTCCTGGTCGATCATGACGATCACCGTGAGATAAGGTCGCTTGTCGCCGACAACGACCGCGTCGGTGATGTAGGGCGAGAACTTCAGGTCGTTCTCGAGCTCACTCGGCGTGATGTTCTTGCCGCCCGCCGTGATGATGATGTCCTTCATCCGGTCCGTGATGCGGTAGTAGCCGTCGGCATCGACAGTGGCAACGTCTCCGGTGTGGAGCCAACCGTCGGGCGAGATCGTCTCGGCGGTCTTCTCGGGCTGATTGAGGTAGCCCACGAACACGTTCGGGCCGCGCACCTGCAGCTCGCCGGTGGCGGGGTCCAGACGAAGTTCGTTGTAAGGCGCAGCCAGGCCGACGCTGCCGGGGCGGATGCGGCTCACCGGGTTGTAGGTGGAGGCGCCGCAGGTCTCGGTCATGCCCCAGACCTCGACCATCGGAACGCCCAGCGCCATGTACCAGCGGACCAGATCAGGTGAGATCGGCGCCGCCCCGGTGACGCAGAAACGCGCACGGTGCACGCCGATCAGCTTGCGCACGTTGTTCAGCGCCAGCATCCGCGCCAGGGCGAACTGCAGCTTGAGCGAGCCACTCACCGGCTGGCCGGCCATCACGCGCTCGGCGATGCGCTGGCCCACGCCCAGCCCCCAAGCGTAGCACCACTGCTGCAGCCGGCTCGACTCCTTGACGGCGATCGTGACCGCGGAATAGAACTTCTCCCAGACCCGTGGCACGGCGGTGAACACCGTGGGCGCGATCTCGCGCACGTTCTCGGGCACCGTCTCCGGACGCTCGACGAAGTTGAGCACCGAGCCGGTGTAGAGGGCAAAGTACTCGCCGCCGATGCGCTCGGCGATGTGGCACAGCGGCAGGAAACACATGCGCTCATCGTGCTCGTCCTGCGCCACGATGCGGTTGTAGCCGCGCACGGTATAGACCAGACCGGCGTGCGAATGCATCGCGCCCTTGGGTTGCCGGTGGTGCCGGAGGTGTAGACCAGGATGGCCAGCGCCTCGGGACGGCACGCGGCCACGCGGTCATCGAGCGCCTGCGGATGGCGCTCGGCATGGGCCCGACCCGCCGCGCGCAGCGCAGCGAGGTCCATCACCGCCGGGTCGTCGAAGCCGCGCAGCCCCTTGGTGTCGAAGACGACAATCTTGCGCAGCAGCGGCAGGTGCTCGCGGGCCTCGAGGGCCTTGTCGAGCTGCTCTTCGTCCTCGACGAAGAGCACGGCCGAGCGCGAGTCTTCGCACAGGTACTGCACCTGAGACGCGGCGTCGGTGGGATAGATGCCGTTGGAGACGCCGCCGCAACTGAGGATGGCCACGTCCACCAGCAGCCAGTCGACGACGGTATTCGACAGGATCGAGGCGCACTCGCCGGCCTGGAAGCCCAGACTCAAGAGGCCGTTGGCGATCTCGCGCACGGCCAGGGCGGTTTCGTCCCAGGTCCACTCGCGCCACAGACCGAGCTGTTTCTGCCGCATGAACACGCGCCCGCGGCGCTGCTTCGCAGCATTCCAGAACACCGCGCTCATGGTCTCGCCAGGCACCACGATGTCGGTGCGCGGCTGGATGTGGTGCGGGTCCCAGAGCTTGCTCATCGCCAGGTCTTCTTCTTTTTCCAGCGCCGCTCTCCGCGCACGCCGGCTTCCTTCATGCCGAGGTAGAACTCCTTGATGTCGTCCTTCTCGCGCAGGCGCTCGCAGCTGTCTTCCATGACGATGCGGCCGTTCTCGAGCACGTAACCGTGGTCGGCCACGTTGAGTGCCATGTTGGCGTTCTGCTCCACCAGCAAGAGCGTGGTGCCGCGTTCGCGGTTGATGCGCACGACGATCTCGAAGATCTCGCGCGTGAGGCGCGGCGACAGCCCAAGGCTCGGCTCGTCGAGCAGGATCAGTTCGGGTGCCGCCATCAGCGCCCGCGAGATGGCGAGCATCTGCTGCTGCCCACCGGAGAGCAACCCGGCGTCCTGCTTGGCCCGCTCGCGCAGGATGGGGAAGTAGCCGTACACCGTCTCGATGTCGCGCGCCACGCCATCGCGATCGCGCCGGGTGTACGCGCCCATCATCAGGTTGTCGTGCACCGAGAGCAGCGGAAACACCTCGCGGCCCTCGGGCACGTGGCTCAGGCCGCGCTGCACGATCAGCGCCGGGTCGCGTGCCGTGATGTCTTCCCCCTTGAACTCCACCGTGCCCTTGGTCGGATCGAGGATGCCGGAGATGGTCTTGAGGATGGTGGACTTGCCCGCGCCGTTCGAGCCCAGCACGGTGACGATCTGGCCAGCGGTCACCTGCAGGCTCACGCCACGGATCGCCTTGATCGGCCCGTAGGCGCTCTCGACGTTCAGCAGACGCAGCACTGCTGTCATGGCCACCCCTTGCCCTGGTTCATGCAACCTTCCTGCGCAGGGCCGACACGTCGTCGCTCGACCCCAGGTAGGCTTCGATCACGCCGGGGTGGCGCTGCACCTCGGCCGGTGTGCCCAGCGCGAGGGCCTCGCCCTGGTTCATGGCGAGTACGCGGTCGGACACCTTGGACACGAGCGACATGTCATGCTCGACCATCAGCACGGTGGTGCCCAGCTCCTGCACGATGTCCTGGATCCAGAAGGCCATATCGGCCGTCTCCTCCACATTGAGCCCCGACGACGGTTCATCCAGCAGCAGCAGCTTGGGCTCAAGGCACAGCGCACGCGCGAGTTCGACCACCTTGCGCACGCCGTAGGGCAGGCCCGCCACGAGCGCATCGCGGTGATGCTGCAGCTCGAGCAGGTCGATCACCTGCTCGACGCGCTCGCGGGCTCGGATCTCGGCCTGGCGCGTGGCCTGCAGGAAGAAGAGCTGGTTCCAGAAGCCGGTCTCGCGGTGGGTGTGGCGACCGATCAAAAGGTTCTGCAGCACCGTGGCGTGCTCGAACAGCTCGATGTTCTGGAAGGTGCGCGCGATGCCCAGCGTCGCGATCTCGTGGGGCGCGTGCGCCAGCAGCGGATGGCCGTCGAATTCCATCGATCCGGACGTCGGCGTGTAGATGCGGCTGATGAGGTTGAACACCGTCGTCTTGCCCGCGCCGTTGGGGCCGATCAAGGTGAACACTTCGCCGCGCTGCACGTCGAAGCTCACCTTGTTGACCGCGAGCACTCCGCCGAAGCGCACGCTCAGCTCCTTGGCCGACAGCAGTGGACTCGTCACGCTCACTTCAATCGCTCCGACTTCTGGAAGCTCTTCTGCCGCCGGAACATGCCTCGGCGGTAGAACGGGAAGGTCTGCAGGTAGGTGCGCAGCTTGAGCCAGCGCCCATACAGGCCCAGCGGCTCGAACAGCACGAAGGCGATCAGCACCAGGCCGTACACCAGGCCCTGCAGGCCAGGCGCCTGGCCGATGGCGGCCGGCAGCACATCCTTCATCAGCGAGATGGCCTGCGGCATGGTGATGAGAAAGATGGCGCCGAGAAACGCACCGTGCACCGAGCCCAGGCCGCCAATGACCACCATCAGCAGCAGGTCGATGGACTGCAGCACGCCGAACTGGTCGGGCGAGATGAACTGCAGCTTGTGCGCATAGAGCGCGCCGCCGACGCCCGCCAGCGCGGCGGAGATCGCAAACGACAGGGTCTTGAAGCGTGCGAGGTGGATGCCCATGCTCTGCGCCGAGACCTCCGAGTCGCGGATGGCGACGAAGGCGCGGCCGGTGGGCGAGCGCAGCAGGTTCAGGATCGCCAAGGTCGCCGCCACGGTGATGACCAGACACAGGCCGTAGAAGCCTTCCGCGCTGTCGAGCTTCCAGCCGAAGACGTTGGGCGCCTTGATGTGGATGCCGGCATTGCCGCCGGTCACGCTTTCCCAGCGGGCGAACACTTCCTCGACGATGAAGCCGAACGCCAATGTGGCGATGCCCAGGTAGATGCCCTTGAGCCGCAGGGCCGGCAAACCCACGATCACGCCGACCAGGGCCGCCGCCACGGCCGCGGCCACGATGGCCAGCGGAAACGGCACGCCCGCGCCGGTGAGCGCGGCCTGCGTGTACGCGCCCACGCCGACGAAGGCCGCATGGCCCAGCGAGAACTGCCCGGTGAAGCCCGCCAGGAGCATCAGGCCCAGCCCCACCACCGAATAGATCAGCACGAAGGTCAATTGCGCCAGCCAGTACTCCGGCAGCAGCCAGGGCGCCAGCAGCAAGGCCAGCAGCAGCGCGCCGTACCACCGCACATGGCCGGCATGCTTGGCCAGGACGATGTCCTGCTCGTAGCGGGTCTTGAAGATGAACCTCATGCGCTCGGCTCCATCCCTCAGACCTTCTTGCGCAGCTTCTGGCCGAACAGGCCATTGGGCCGAACCACCAGCATCACGAGCACGACCACGTAGGCGGCGATGTCCTTGAAGCCTTCGGGCAGGTAGAAGCCGGAGAGCGACTCGACGATGCCGATCACCAGGCCGCCGACGATCGCCCCCGGCAGGCTGCCGAAACCGCCCACCACCGCGGCCGGAAACGCCTTGAGCCCGATGAATCCCATGTTCGCGTGCACAAAGGTGATGGGCGCGAGCAGCAGGCCCGCGATGGCCGCCACCGCCGCCGCCAGGCCCCACACCAGGCCATTGAGCCGCTGCACTGGAATGCCCATGTAGTAGGCCGCGATCTGGTTCTGCGAGGCCGCCTGCATGGCGACGCCGAGCTTGCTGAAGCGGAACATGACGTACAGCAGCCCGCTGAGCACCGCAGTCGCGGCGATCACCACCAACTGCTCGACGTTGAGCACCAGGGCGCCGAGGTTCCAGACCTGGTCCTTGTAGGGCACCGGCAGGGTGTGGGTGTCGGTGCCGATGTTGGGCAGCATGGTGATCAGACCACGCGCCACGTAGCCGATCCCGATCGTGAGCATGACGATCGAGAACGCCGGCTGCCCGAGGATCGGCCGGATCACGATGCGCTCGAGCAGCACCCCGAACAACGCCATCGCCGCGATGGCGCTGAGCACCGCCAGCCAGAACGGAAAGCCGAGCAGCGTCATGAGCGCCAGGCCGCAGAACGCACCCAGCATCATCAGTTCGCCCTGCGCGAAATTGACGGTCTCGGTGGCCTTGTAGATCAGCACGAAGCCGAGTGCGATCAATCCGTAGATGCAACCCTGGGAGATGCCGCTGATGAGGAGCTGCAGGAACTGCAAGCGCTGTCTCCGAAGGTGGGGTCCGGTGGCGGCGGCCGGGGTGCCAGAGCCTGATGCACAGGCAGGATCGAGATGCTGGTTTGTATGCGAAGGGACGGGGCTGGCGAAGGCGTGGAAACCCCAGCGAAGGTCGAAGACTGCATGTCCGAAAGCGGCGAGTCACTCGCCGGCGGCTGGCCATAATGAATCCATGACTCTGGATCCCGATGCCGCCTACCTGGTGCTCGCAGCGCGCGATGCGCGCTATGACGGGCGCCTGTTCGTCGGTGTCACGTCCACGGGCGTGTACTGCCGGCCCATCTGCCGCGTGCGCACGCCCATGCGCCGCAACTGCCGCTTCTTCGACACGCCGGCCCAGGCCGAAGCGGCGGCCTTCCGTCCCTGCCTCAAGTGCCGTCCCGAGATCGCGCCGGGGTCCGGCTTGCCATGGACCGTCATGGATGCCTCGCGCACGCTGGCGCGCCAGGCCGCACTCGCGCTCGACGCCCAATCGGCCAGCGGGGATGCTCCGAACCTCGCGGCCTTGGCCGCGAAGCTCGGCGTGAGCGATCGCCACCTGCGGCGCATCTTTGCGGCCGAGCATGGCGTGACGCCGATGCAGTACCTGCAGACCCGCCGGCTGCTCCTGGCCAAGCAGTTGCTCACCGACACGCCACTGCCGATGACGCAGGTGGCGCTGGCCAGCGGATTCGGGAGCCTGCGCCGCTTCAACGCCGCGTTTGCAGGCACCTACCGCATGAGCCCGAGCCGTCTGCGCAGCACGGCCGACCCGGCCGCCCCCACCACCGCTGCGCAAGTTCGTCGCAAATCGGGGCCATCACCCATCGACGACGGCGTGAGTGTGCTGCTCGGCTACCGTGCACCCTACGACGTGGCAGCGCTCTTGAAGTTCTTTGCACAGCGCTCGGTGCCCGGCGTGGAGACGGTGGCGGCCCACGGCATCCGTCGCAGCGTGCGCGCCGGCAGCATCGGCGCCGCCGCCGGCTGGATCGAAGCCTCGTTCGATGCGGAATCCCCGCGCGTCCGGGTGCGCCTCTCGGCGACGCTGGTCCCGGACAGCGGCCAGGTGCTTCAGGGCGTGCGACGCTGGCTCGATCTGGACGCGTCGCCCCAGGCGATCGACGAGGCGCTGTGCGAGTTGCCCGGCGCACCAGGCTTGCGCCTGCCTGGAAGCCTCGACGCGTTCGAGCTCGCGGTGCGTGCGGTGCTGGGTCAACAGATCACAGTGGCCGGGGCGCGCACGCTGGCGACGCGCTTCATCGGCCGCTTCGGCACACCACTGGCCACGCCGTGGCCGGACGTCGACCGCTCCTTTCCTGCCCCGGCAGCGATCGCTCGCGCACCGGTCGAGCGCATCGCCGAACTCGGCATCGTGCGCCAGCGCGCCGCTGCGCTGGTGGCATTGGCGCGCGCCTGGCCCGTGCTCGAGCCGCTGCTGCAGGAGCGGGGCTCGCCCGAGCCGCTGATCGACGCGCTGTGCGAGTTGCCCGGCTTCGGGCCGTGGACGGCTCACTACATCGCGATGCGGGCCTTGGGCTGGCCCGATGCCTTTCCGCCCCGCGACGTGGCCTTGCTCAAGGCCTTGCGCAACGGATTCGGCATCGGCACGCAGCGCGAAGCCGACACGCGCGCCCAGGCATGGCGGCCCTGGCGGTCCTATGCCGTGCTGCGCCTGTGGAACACCCTGGAGAAGACATCATGAGCCTTGCCCTTGCCGACTCTCGCCGAGCTTCGTCGCCATGCCGTGGCCCAGACCCAGATCGATTCCCCACTCGGCCCGCTGCTGCTGCTGCGCACATCGGCAGGTCTTGCCGGCGTGTGGTTCGAAGGCCAGCAGCATCACCCCGGCCCGCTCGACACGCCCCTTCGGCCGGCCGACGCCCTGCTGCAGAGAACCGGCACGCTGCTGCAGCAGTATTTCGACGGAAAGGATGTGGATTTCGACGTGGCGCTGGATCCCCAGGGCACGCCCTTCCAGCAAGCCGTGTGGCAGGCATTGCGCCGCATTGCGCGTGGACACACGTGCTCCTATGGCGATCTGGCGCGCACGCTGGCGGCGCCTGCCGCGGTGCGGGCCGTGGGCGCGGCCATCGGGCGCAATCCGTTGTCCATCGTCGTGCCTTGCCACCGCGTCATCGGCCGCGACGGATCGCTGACCGGCTACGCTGGCGGACTGGAGCGCAAGCGCGCGCTGCTCGCGCTCGAATCCGCACACCGGCCGATGGCATGACGACGCCACCTGCCACCCGGGCCATGACGCCCGCCGACGGCATGGAGCTGACGGCGCTGGCGGCCTTGTGGGGCGCTTCATTCCTGTTCATGCGCCTGGGCGCGGGAGAGTTCGGTCCGGTGGCGTTGGCCGCGGTGCGGGTGGCCGGCGCCGCGCTGTTGTTGCTGCCCTTCGCCTTCTGGCACGGCCAGGCCGGCGATCTGCGGCAGCACTGGCGACCCATCTTCGTGGTGGGTGTCATCAACTCCGCCCTGCCCTTCCTGGCCTACGCCTACGCGGCGCTGACGATCACCGCCGGCCTGTCGTCCATCTTCAATGCCGCGACACCGCTGTTTGGCGCCGCGGTGGCGTGGGTGTGGTTGCGCGAGCGTCTGTCGCCGTCGCGCCTGTGCGGGCTCACCGTTGGGTTTGGCGGCGTGCTCTGGCTGGTGCTGAGCAAGAGCGGCGGCCCGGGTGGTTTCAATCCAGGGGGATCGGGGTGGGCGGTCGTCGCCTGTGTCGGCGCCACGCTGCTGTACGGCATCGCCGCCAACTACACGCGGCAACGCCTGCAGCACGCTGCACCGCTCGCGGTGGCTGCGGGCAGCCAGTTGTCGGCCGCGCTGGTGCTGGCGCTGCCGGCAGCCTGGCTCTGGCCCGCGGTGGCCCCGTCAGCGCAGGCCTGGGGCGCGGCCGGCCTGCTCGCGCTGCTGTGCACGGGGCTGGCCTACCTGCTCTTCTTTCGTCTCATCGCCCACGTGGGACCGGCCAATGCCATCTCCGTCACCTTCCTGATCCCGGTGTTTGCGGTCCTGTGGGGATGGCTCTTCCTGGGCGAGGGGGTGACCGCCGAGATGGTGATCGGATGTACGGTGATCGTGCTGGGCACGGCCCTGAGCACGGGCTGGGCAGCGCGTCTGGGTCAACGCCGCGCAACGGCCTCGCGCTGACCGACAGCGCAGCGCGCCGCGCGCACTCAGTTCTCGGTGGCGTAGGCGCCGATCGCCGCCTTGACCGTCGTCACTTCGCGCAGCCACAACGACAGGTGCTCGGCGAGGCGAGGTCCCGTCTGCCCGTCCCAGAGTTCGGGCACCTCGCCGCGCTTGCCGCCGTTGAACACGCAGTGCCACACGGCGCGGGTGGCCTGGGCCTTGCTCATGCCGACATAAGTGTTGGAGCCGATGGCCGAGGTGATCGGGCACTCCGATTCCAGACCCACGGACACGCACGGGATGCCCAGCGCCGAGGCTTCTTCCTGCACGTTCCAGGAATCGGTGATCACGCAGGTGGCGCGAGAAAGCAGATGAGCATAGGGCGCATAGGCCATGGACGGCAGACAGACAATGCGTTCGCCGGACAGCGTGGTGTCGAGCCGGAACTTGGACAACTGCTCGCGCGCCCGCGAGTGCATCGGCCAGATCAAGGGCATGTCGTGCGAGATGCCACGCAGCATGGCGATCAGGTCGGCGAGGGTGGTGCGGTCGGAGAGGTTGGCCTGGCTGTGCAGCACCACCACGGCATAGCCATTGCGATCGTTCAACAGCGCAGGCGGCACGCCCGCCAGTTCGGGCGGGGTGCCCTCCGGCGGCGGATCGCGCAGCACGTGCTGCAAGGAATCGATGAGCAGGTTGCCCACGAAGCTGACGCGATCGAGCGCAACGCCTTCGCGCGACAGACGCTCGCCGGCCTGGGCGTCGGCGGTGTAGAGCACATCGGAGAGCTCGTCGGTGAGCTTGCGGGTGAGGTCGGCGGCACCTTGCTGGCCAGGCCCGCGCAAGCCGGCCCCGATCTGCACCACTGGCACGGACTTGCGCTGCGCCACCAGCCCGCAGGACAAGGCGGCGTCGCTGCCGTCGAACACGATCACGGCCCCGGGCTGGCACTGGTCGAGCACGAATTCGAATCGCTGAGTGAGTTCTGCCGCACGCGCTGCCGAGGCCGCCCCGCCGATGCCGAGATTGACCAGGCGCCCGGCCACGTCCAGCCCTTCGAACGAGCGCGCTGTGGCGGGCATAGGCATTGTTGGCATAGGCCCGCACCATCAGCATCACGGGCAAGTCGGTGCGACCCGCCATCGCGCGCCACAGGGCTGCCGCCTTGATGTGGTCGGCCTGGCCACCGACCACGCACAACAGCGGGCGACCACTGCCGCGCCCGGACATCGGCGGCACCACGGGCTGGGTGTCGGCGGCCGACGGTGTCGGCGGCGCAGCCGCGTTGCGGCCCTTGCGCACCGCCTGGGTGAGTACCGGGAGTTCGCCGATGGAGATGGGTCGGTCTTGATGCAGTGCGCGACGGCGAGCGGCGTCGCGTGCGGCCGCCGCGGCGGCCGCGGCCGCGAGCGGTGTGATCGGCTCGATGGGAATGTCAGCCACCAGCGGCGCGGCTTGCGCCTCCTGAGGTGCTGATTGCGCAGACTGCGGCGCCGGCACGGCTGCAGTGGTGTCGCGTGCCGCTGCCGCAGGCGTATCGAGTGGCAGGTCGACCTCAGCAGGGGCAGATGGCGCTGCGTTCGCGGCAAGCGCAGCAACCCTGTCAGCGAACGGCGCCTGCGGCGCCGATTCGGTCACTCTGGACGCTGCCGGCGATGCCGCCGCGGGCATTGGGGCGGCAGCTTCTGTCGTTGGTGATGCCGCGGCCTGCAGCGCAACGGCCTCGGGGGCGGCTTTCGGAGGTTGCGGTTGCGGTTGCGGTTGCGGTTGCGCGGCAGCGACGGCCTGGACATGGCGCTGCCGTTCGGCTTCCTGCAGCGCAATGATGCCTTCCTCAACCGCCGCGGCGTCGACGTGCACCTGCGAGGTCAGGTACCGCGAGAGCACCACCTGGTGACTGAGCGCATTGATGCGCACGGGATGGCCCGCACTCGCACGGTGGATCTCGGTGAAGGCATCGGCGTCGAATCGCGGGAGCCGTTTCCAGCCCACGACCGACAACCGATGCTCGATGTAGGCGCCGGTCTCGGCAGCGTCCAGAGCGCCGATCGAACAGGTCACGTCGATGCGCTCTCGCACCGAGGCCAAGGCAGGTCCGGTGAGCAGGTCGGACAGGGAGGCATCGCCAGCGATCACCACCGTGACAGCGCCCAGCCCCAGCGGACCGCCGCGCTGCAGCTCGACCAGCTGGTCGAGCATTTCACGCGTGAGCCGGTGCGCGTCGTCGACCAGCAGTACCGGGCGGCGACCTTCCATGGCCAGATTGGCCATGTGCCGAGGCAGGGCCGCGGTCGGACCGGCTGCCTGGGCTTCGGCGGGAACGCCGAGCGCCTGGGACAGCATCCGCGTCCATCCCGGCGCGTCGAGCGGTTCCACCGCGACCATTCCGGTGTCTGCATCAGCGGCCCGCAACTCGGCGAACAGCTTGCGCAGCAGCATGCTCTTGCCGGTACCGCGATCTCCCTGGACACGCAGGATCCGCTTGGCACCTGCCACCCCCGCGCGCAGTTCCTCAAGGGCGGCGTGATGACCCTTGCTGTCGAAGTAGAAACGAGGATCGGCGTCGGTCTCGAACGGTGCACCGTCCAGGCCGAAATGCGATTCGTACATCACGGATACCCTGTGCGCGCGGTTCCAGGCGGTCGACCCGAGGGCGGTCGGCAACGCCTGAAGCTGCGTAAGACCCCGAGTATGCCAAGGCCGGAGGCCACTGAGGCGGGCTTAAGTCACCTCCAGGCCAGCCTTCTGAGGCCCGGGCTGACGCGATAGCGCTCGCCCCGGTAGTGGGCGTCGAGCGTGTCCAGCAGTCCGATCACGGCCCGGATGTCCCACCGGCCCAGCCACTCGAACGGCCCGGCGGGGTAGTTGACGCCCAGTTTCATGGCGGCGTCGGCGCCGTCGGGCGTGCAAACGCCCTGGTGCACCGCATCCGCGGCCTCGTTGATGAGCATCGCAATGGTGCGTGCCACGACCAGGCCAGGGGCATCGGCGACCCGCATCGGCAGGAAGCCCGCGGCCTGGAGCCATCGCGGCGCCTCCTCCACCCAGGAATCCCGTGCCCGCGACGCCGGCGCCCAGGCGAGGGCGGCGCCCGGCTCGGCCAGCGGCGCGGCGATCAGGTCGAATACCGCCACGTCACCCCCCAGCTGCGAAGCAGAGCGGCCATCCGTCAGGCGCAGGTGCAGGCTGCGGCTGTCCTGGAGCACCTCCAGACCGATCCAGCTGGCGGCCTTCTGGCGGTGCAGCGGCGCGCCCGCGGTGGCGAGGGCCGTGGCCAGACGTTCGGCCACCGGACCTTCGCCATGAACCACCACCTGCGTCGCCTGCGGCAATTCGGCAAGGGGTTCGAACGCCGGCAAGGCCGGCCGGGCCGCACCTTCGCGGTGGTCGAAGAAGCCCCGGCCGCTCTTGCGCCCCAGCCAGCCGGCGTCGACCAGTTCACGCTGCACCAGCGAGGGCACGTAGCGCTTGTCGAAGAAGTTGGCCGCGTACACGCTTTGCGTCACCGCGAAGTTCGTGTCGTGGCCAATCAGGTCCATCAATTCGCACGGTCCCATGCGGAAGCCGGCACCGCGCAGGCAGGCATCGAGCACCGCGGGCTCCGCCGCGCGCTCGGCGAGCAGGGCCAGCGTCTCGGCGTAGTAGGGCCGCGCGATGCGGTTGACGATGAAGCCCGGCGTCGAGCGCGCATGCACCGGCACCTTGCCCCAGCGGAAACTCAGCTCGAACACCGCCTCCGCCACTTCGGGCTCGGTGTGCAGGCCCGACACCACCTCCACCAGCTTCATCGACGGCACCGGGTTGAAGAAGTGCATGCCGACCACCCGACCGGGGTGTGCCAGGCCCTGCGCGAGCGCCGTGATGGAGATCGACGAAGTGTTGCTCGCCAGCAAGCACGCACGATCGACCAGGTGTTCGAGCTTGTGGAACAGGCCCTGCTTGGCCTCGAGGTTCTCGACGATGGCCTCGACCACGAGCCGCACGTCACGGGCCGCTTCCAGCATCTGGATCGGTTGCACCCGTGCCAGGATGCCGGCGGCAGCTTCGGCCGTGAGCTTGCCTTTGGCCACCTGGCTCTGCATCGCGGAGGTGAGCCGGCGCAGCGCTTCGGTGGCGGCGCCATCGCGCGAATCGAACAGCAGGACCGGGTGCCCGGCCTGGGCGGCCGCGTGGGCAATGCCCGACCCCATGATGCCGGCCCCCACCACCAGCACGGTGGCGTCGGCAGAAACTACGAGACCCATGCAGGTTGACCTTCCCGTGTGTGTTGTCGTTGTATCGGTGCTGCCGGCCCACGCGGCCCAGGGACGGCGAGCTGGCGTAAGTGTCCCACGGGTCGGGACCTGTCCGAACCCAGCCGCTCAGCCGCGCGGCAGTTCGAGCTCTGCGCGCAATCCGCCGAGGGGCGAAGCCAGAAGCCGCACGCTGCCGCCGTAGAGCTCGACCAGTTCGCTGACGATGGCCAGGCCCAGTCCACTGCCCGGCACCGATTCGTCCAGGCGCGCCCCCCGCGCCAGGGCAGTCTCGCGGCGATCGGCATCGATGCCGGGTCCGTCGTCGTCGATCGCGATCTTCAGGCGTTGCGGCCCGTCGGACTCGACCGGCGTCGCGCTGATCTGCACCTCGTGGCGAGCCCATTTGCAGGCGTTGTCGAGAAGATTGCCCAGGATCTCCTGCAGGTCCTGCAACTTCGCCGGCAAAGGCGAGCTCCGGTGGGACCGGGCCGATGCGCAGGTTCAGGCGGCGATCGGCATGCACACGCGCCATCACCCGCTCCAGGCTGCTGATCACCGGCGACACGGCCACGCGCTGGCCGGGCAGGCCACGGGCGCCGGCGGCGCGAGCACGCGCAAGGTGCCAGTCGATGTGGCGCCGTGCCTGCGCGACCTGTTCCTGCACTTGGGCAGCGAGAACGGAGGTCGCCGCGGACCTTGCCGTGCGGCTGCTGCGGCCTGGTCCAGCACGGCCAATGGCGTCTTGATGGCATGGGCGAGGTTGCCCGCCTGCGTGCGCGCCCGGGCCACCACCTCGGCATTGCGCTCGAGCACGGCATTGAAGTCATCGATCAGCGGCTGCACTTCCGCCGGAAAGCGCCCTTCGAGTCGCGGGCTGGTGCCCGCATGCACCGCCGTCAACGCGCGCTGCAGCGATCTCAGCGGCGACAGCCCGACCGCCACCTGCGCGACCGCGCCCAGGCTCAGCAGCACCAGCAGCACCCCGAGCGAGGTCGCCAGCACGCCGTTGAAGCGCTCAACCGCTTCCGCAGTGGCGCCCAGGTCGGCGGCGACCAGCACGCGCCAGGGCTCCGCTGTGGAATCGCCTCGGGTCACCGTGCGTTCGACCAGCAACAGACGCTCGCCGCGTGGGCCGGTGACTTCGTGCAAGTGGATCGCGCCCGGGGCCATTGCGTCATTCGGCGCGGCGAGCGTGGCATCCCAGAGCGAGCGCGAGCGCAGGCGCCCGCTGCGCTGCGGACCTGCGCCGGCGTCGACCTGCCAGTACAGGCCGGAGTAGGGACGCGACCAGCGCGGGTCGCTCAGCGCCTGCGGATCGATCTGCGGCTCGCCGGCGGCATCGAACTCGAGGCGCGCGGTCACCTGGTCGAGCTGGGCGGTGAGCGAGTCGCCGAACTGCCGCATGACATGGTCGCGGAACAGCCCCGCGAGCAGCAGCCCGGCCAGCACCAGCGCCACGGACAGGACCACGAGCGTGGCCGCCAGCAACCGGAAACGCAGAGACCGGGGCCAGGCAGCAGGCCGCATCGGCATCAATCCCGGGCCGCGAGGCGGTAGCCCATGCCGCGCACGGTCTCGATGGTCTCGGGTGGCAGCTTGCGCCGCAGCCGGCCAACGAAGACCTCGATCGTGTTGGAATCGCGATCGAAATCCTGGGCATACAGGTGCTCGGTGAGTTCGGTGCGCGACACCACGCTGCCAGGCCGGTGCATGAGGTACGCCAGCAAGCGGAACTCATGGCTGGTCAGCATCACCGTCTGTCCATCGACGGCCACGCGGCTGCTGCGGGTGTCGAGCTCGAGCGGCCCGCAGCGCAACAGCGGCGAGGCCATGCCCTGGGCACGACGGATCAGCGCGCGCACACGCGCGAGCAGTTCTTCCATGTGGAAGGGCTTGGCGAGGTAGTCGTCGGCCCCGGCATCGATGCCGGCCACCTTGTCGGTCCACCGGTCGCGGGCGGTGAGGATGAGCACGGGCAGCGTCAGCCTGGCCTCGCGCCAGCGCTTGAGCACGCTCAGTCCATCGAGCACGGGCAGGCCGAGGTCGAGCACCACCACGTCGAACGCTTCGCTCGCGCCGAGGTGGTGGGCATCGCGGCCGTTGTCCGCCTCGTCGACCACGTAGCCGGCCTCCTGCAGCCCGGCGCGCACCTGCGCGCGCAGCGTGGGTTCGTCTTCGACGAGCAGCACTCTCATGCAGATACCGCCGCGGTGAGATGAGGGTGTGTCATGAAGGCTCACTGGCCGATCGGGCTCGGCGTTCGACCTTGCGCTCGTCCTTGCGCCGGACCTGGAGCACCTCACCCGTGGCGGCATCGAGCTCCAGCTTCAGCAGTTGCCCCCCGTCTGCAGCAGCTTGACCTCGTAGATCCAGCGCCCGTCCTCGCGTTCGAGCTCGATGTCCAGCACCTGGCCGGGGTGGGTGCGTGCCAGGCGCTCGAGCAAGGTCGGCAAGGGCATCACCTGGCCGGCCTCGACGGCGGCACGCGCCCGGTCGTGGTCGCGCCGATCACCGCCCCAGGCGGGCGACACACCCGGCAGCACCAGGGTGACACCGAGCAGCAGCGGCAGCCCCTGCGGCGCCACGCGCCCACTGCGTTGGGTTGGCGCGCCCATGAGCGACACACACAGAGCGCGGAGGCAAGCAAGGGGTTCACGCGCCATTGTGGGCGGCCCAGCCTGAACCGCAGATGAACGCGCCGTTCAGGGTCGGTTCAAGTGCGTCATCGAAAAATGACCTCATCGACCGGCGCTTTCGGTCATGCACAGGAGCCGCAATGAATCTCAACCCATGGAGCGTCCGCCACCTCAGGCACGCCGCTCAACAACGAGCCTGATGCTCGGCGCCCTCTTCGCGCTGGGCAGCGCCGGCGCGCAGACGGCAGACACGTCGCCGGCGCAGCAACTGGGGCGCTGGAGCGCCCGGCCGCGTCGCCAGGCCAGGCCGATCGGGGCCGCATCTTCTTCACCAGTCGCCAGGGTGGCGACTGGTCGTGCTCGACCTGCCACGGTAACCCGCCGGTCGCGGCCGGCAAGCACGCCAGCACCGGCAAGCGGATCGATCCGATGGCGCCTGCGGCGAACCCACGCGTGTTCACCGACACGGCAAAGGTCGACAAGTGGTTCCGCCGCAACTGCAACGACGTGGCCCAGCGCGAGTGCACCGCGCAGGAGAAGGCCGACGTGCTGGCCTTCCTGATCGGGCTGAAATCATGAGCGCGCTGCGGCACGTTCGTCAGGCGGGACACACCATCACCCGCGTTCTTCGTCAGGCACTGGCAGGACTGATGGCTCCGCTCGGCCTGGCCATCGTCCCCGCCGCGCAGGCCGACGGCGGCCGCCAGATGCCCCGCAGCGTGCCCGCAGCCTACACGCAGGAATGTGCCTCATGCCACGTGGCCTATCCGCCCGGACTGCTGCCGGCAGGCTCGTGGCAACGCCTGATGAGCGGGCTGGACAAGCACTTCGGCACGGATGCTTCGCTCGACGCCGCGCAGACCCAGGCGCTGGCGCTCTGGCTGCAACGAAATGCAGGCACTTACAAGCGCGTGTGGGAAGAACCCCAGGACCGCATCACGCGGTCGGCCTGGTTCGAACGCAAGCACCGCGAGATCGAAGCCTCGGTCTGGAAGCTGGCCGAGCGTGAAGACCGCGGCCAACTGCACGGCCTGCCATGCCGGCGGCGGACCGCGGTGATTTCGACGATGACCGCCTCACGCTGCCCGCGGGCCTGGACCCGCGCCTGCGTCGCCCCTGGAACGACTGAATCCGAAAGAGACCATGCACCCCTCACCCACACTTCGCCCCGCCGACCTCGACGCCGGGCGTTCACGCACCACCACCCCGCCGCAGCGGCGCGTCGTCGACGCCCCGACGAGGATGTTTCACTGGCTCTTCGCGCTCAGTTTTGCCGGGGCCTACCTCACCGCCGAGGGCGAGCGCTGGCGCGCGCTGCACGTCTCGCTGGGCTACACGCTGGCGGGATTGCTCGTGTGGCGCGTGATCTACGGCCTGGTGGGACCGCGCCACGCGCGCCTGAGCCTGCTGCTGCGCAAGCTGGGCGGCGTGACGACCTGGTGGAATTCGCTCACGCAGGCGGTGCAGCGCGGAACGCTTCACGACGCACCCTGGCGCCAAGGTCAGAACCTCGCCATGGCCCTGGCCATTGCCCTGCTCATGGCCATGGCGATCCCACTGACGCTCAGTGGCTACGGCACCTTCAATGACTGGGGCGACGCGCTCGGTGGCGACTGGCTCGAAGACGTCCATGAGTTCTTCGGCAACGCGGTCCTGGCGGTGGTGCTCGCGCACATCGGACTGGTGATCGGCTTGAGCGTGTGGCGGCGCAAGAACCAGGCGCGCCCGATGCTCACCGGCCGCATCGACGGGCCCGGGCCCGATCTGGTCAAGCACAACCGCGCCTGGCTGGCCGCCTTGCTGCTCGCAGGCGTGCTGGCCTTCCTCGGATGGCGCTGGCAGGCATCGCCCAACGGCTTGCTGCCGAGCCAGGGTGTCGAACGGATCCGTGGAGATCGACACCACGGTGACGACGACTGAGCCGCTCACGCTTGGCGACTCAAACAAGGTGAGAAAAAGAAAAGGCCACCGGGCATGCGGTGGCCTTTGGAATGCTTGGCGGAGTGGACGGGGCTCGAACCCGCGACCCCCGGCGTGACAGGCCGGTATTCTAACCAACTGAACTACCACTCCGCGTGGCCGACAGCTCGCAGGAACAATCCTCAAGCGCTGCCGAAACTTGGCGTCCCCTAGGGGATTCGAACCCCTGTTACAACCGTGAAAGGGTCGTGTCCTAGGCCTCTAGACGAAGGGGACTGGAAACCTTCGCGTCGACTCGAACTGCGCTGTGCCGAACGGTCATGTTGGTGGAGGTAAGCGGGATCGAACCGCTGACCTCTTGCATGCCATGCAAGCGCTCTCCCAGCTGAGCTATACCCCCGTCACGAGAGTTCAGCCATCGCAGTTTTGAGCGAGACCGCGATTATAGCCAGCAAATCAGACCCCCCGCAAACGCAGCAGGACAGTGTCCCTCGGGAACAGCTCCAGCACCGCGTCGATCGACGGGGTCTGCACCCGACCGCACACCAGCACGCGCAGGGCGTGGGCCAGCTGCGGCATCTTCAAGCCGTGGTCGGCCAGGGTCTGCTTGATGTGGGCCGCGATGGTGGCCTTGTCCCAGGCGCCGTCGGCCAGGCGCGTGCGCAAGGTCTGCAGGGCCGGGCGGACCGCGTCGGTCACGTGGGCCGCCAGATCCTCCGCCCTGGGCGTGACGTCAATGAAGTACATGCTCAGCCAGTCGGCCAGCTCGACCAAGGTGGCGCAACGGTCCTTGAAGAGGCCGCACTGGCGGGTCAGTTGCGCATCGGCTTCGGCACGGATGCCGCGCCGTGACAGCTGCTCGACCACCTGAGCCGCCAGCAGCGTGTCGGGCTGCTGCTTGAGCACGTGGGCGTTGACCCAGTTGAGCTTGGCAGCGTCCCACTGCGCAGGGCTCTTGGCCAGATGGTGCCCATCGAACCACGACACCAGTTGCTCGCGGTTGAAGAGCTCGTCGTCACCATGGCTCCAGCCCAGGCGCGCGAGGTAGTTCACCATCGCTTCAGGCAGGTAGCCGGCCTCTTCGTACTGCATCACGCTCACCGCGCCATGGCGCTTGGAGAGCTTGTCCCCGTCCGGCCCGAGGATCATCGGCACGTGGCCGTACTGAGGCAGCTCGCCGCCGAGCGCGCGCAGGATGTTGATCTGCCGCGGCGTGTTGTTGACGTGGTCGTCGCCACGGATCACATGCGTGATCTGCATGTCCCAGTCGTCGACCACCACGCAGAAGTTGTAGGTCGGCGTGCCGATCGCGGCCGTGCTGTCCGCGGCGGGGCGGGCAATGATGAGGTCGTCGAGCTCGCGGTTGCTGATGGTGATCGGGCCCTTGACCATGTCGTGCCAGGTCACGTCGCCATCGATGGGGTTGCGAAAGCGCACCACCGGCGGTACACCGGCGGGCATCGGCGGCAAGGGCTTGCCGGGTTCGGGACGCCAGGTGCCGTCGTAACGCGGTTTCTCGCCGCGCGCACGCTGCGCCTCACGCATGGCATCGAGCTCCTGCGGGCTGCAATAGCAGTGGTAGGCCGTACCGTCGGCCAGCATCTTGGCAATGACTTCGCGGTACCGGTCCAGGCGCTGCATCTGGTAGTACGGTCCCTCGTCGTAGTCGAGGTTCAGCCAGTTCATGGCGGCGATGATCTGGTCGACCGCCTCCTGCGTCGAACGTGCGACATCGGTGTCTTCGATGCGCAGGATGAAGTCGCCGCCGTGGTGGCGCGCGAAGGCCCATGAGAACAGCGCGGTGCGCGCCGTGCCCAGGTGCAGGAAGCCGGTGGGCGATGGCGCGATGCGGGTGCGGACTCGGCGTGCCATGGTCACAGGCTCCCCAGGCCGCGCAGCAGGTCGGCCTTCAGATCATCCACATGGTCGAGGCCAACCGCCACGCGGATCATGCCCTGCGTGATGCCGGCGGACTGACGCTGCTCCTCGCTCAGCCGGCCGTGCGAAGTGCTGGCCGGGTGCGTGATGGTGGTCTTGGTGTCGCCGAGGTTGGCGGTGATCGAGCACACCTGTGTCTGGTCGATCACGTGGAAAGCGTTCTTGCGCGCCAGCGTCGGGCCGCCGCTGCCCTGCCCCTTGACGATGAAGGACACGACCGCACCACCATTGCCGGACTGCTGCGCCATCGCCAGCGCGTGCTGTGGGTGCGACTCCAGGCCCGGGTAGAACACACGCTCGATCTGCGGCTGGGCCTCGAGCCAGCGCGCGAGCTGCAGCGCGCGTTCGCTCTGAGCCTGCATGCGAATGGACAGCGTCTCGAGCCCCTTGAGCACCACCCAGGCATTGAAGGGCGACAGCGACATGCCGGCACTGCGCATCACCGGCACGAACTTCTCGTTGATCAGGTCTTCACGACCGCAGATCGCGCCGGCGATCACGCGGCCCTGGCCGTCGAGGTACTTGGTGCCGGAGTGGATGACGAGATCGGCGCCGTACTCGATCGGCCGTTGCAGCGCAGGCGAGCAAAAGCAGTTGTCCACCGCATACCAGGCACCGGCCGCGCGCGCGACTTCGGCCAGCGCGCGGATGTCGCACACCTCGGTGAGCGGGTTGGTCGGCGATTCGGCAAAGAGCAAGCGGGTGTTGGGCTTGACCGCCCGCTGCCAGGCGCCCACATCGGTCTGCGAGACGAACGAGGTCTCGACACCGAACTTCGCGAACTCGCGGCCGAACAGCATGATGGTCGAGCCGAACACACTCTGCGAGCAGATGACGTGGTCGCCCGCCTTGAGCAGGCCCATGCCCAGCAGCAGGATCGCCGCCATGCCGCTGGAGGTGGCGATGCAGGCCTGCGCGCCCTCGAGCGCCGCCAGGCGCCGCTCCATCATCGTCACCGTGGGGTTGGTGAAGCGCGAGTAGATGAACGCCTCTTCCTCGTTGGCAAAGCGTGCGGCGGCCGAAGCCGCATCGGGCTGGCGGAAGCTGCTGGTGAGGAACAGCGCTTCGGAATTCTCGCCCCACTGGCTGGGCGGCAGACCTTCGCGAACCGCCAGCGTGTCCAGCCGTGCATCGGGCGGCAGCGCCACGCGCGGGATCTTCTTGTCGCTCATCGGCTCGACTCCGTGGCGTTCTGCAGGGCCAGGCGCGAGCGGTCGGTGCTCTCGTCTTCCTCGCCTTGCGACTTTCGCTGCGTGGCGATCGCGTCGAAATCGGCCGCACTCACGTCGCCGGTGATGTAGACGCCGTCGAAGCACGAGGCTTCGAAGCCCTGCACGGCCGGGTTGAGGGCGCCCACCACCTTCTTCATCGCGGCCACGTCCTGGTAGATGAGCGCATCGGCGCCGATGTACTGGCGGATCTCTTCCACGCTGCGGTTGTGGGCGATGAGCTCGTCCTTGGTGGGCATGTCGATGCCATAGACGTTCGGGTAGCGCACCGGCGGTGCGGCTGAGGCCATGTAGACCTTGCGGGCGCCGGCATCGCGCGCCATCTGCACGATCTCTTTCGAGGTGGTGCCGCGCACGATGGAGTCGTCGACCAGCAGCACGTTGCGGCCCTTGAATTCACTGGCGATGGCATTGAGCTTCTGGCGCACCGACTTCTTGCGCATGCCCTGCCCCGGCATGATGAAGGTGCGACCGACATAGCGGTTCTTCACGAAACCTTCGCGGTAGGGCTTGCCGATCTTCTGTGCCAATTGCATGGCAGAGGGGCGGCTCGATTCGGGAATGGGGATCACGACGTCGATCTCGTTGGGCGGCATGGTGGAGATGAGCCGCTGGGCCAGCGTTTCGCCGAGGTTGAGCCGCGCCTGGTAGACCGACACACCGTCCATCACCGAGTCGGGCCGGGCGAGGTAGACGAACTCGAACATGCAGGGGTGCAGGCTCGGGTTGTCGGCGCACTGCTGCGCGTGCACCACGCCGTCGAGATCGATGAAGATCGCCTCGCCAGGAGCCACGTCGCGCGTCACCCGGTGTCCGGTGCCCTCGATGGCCACCGACTCGCTCGCCACCATCACCTCGCGGCCATCAGGCGATTCGCCCTCGCCGAAACACAGCGGTCGGATGCCGAAGGGATCGCGGAACGCCAGCAGGCCATAGCCGGCGATGAGGGCCACCACGGCGTACGAGCCCTTCAGCCGCTTGTGCACCGCGCGCACCGCCTTGAAGACCGCGTCCGGCGTGAGCGGCAGATCGCGTGCGGCGAGCTCGATCTCGTGCGCAAGGATGTTGATCAGCACCTCGGTGTCGCTCTCGGTATTGATGTGTCGCCGATCGATGTCGAACAGTTCCTTCTTCAATGCCGGTGCATTGGTGAGGTTGCCGTTGTGCACGAGCACGATGCCGAAAGGCGCGTTCACGTAGAAGGGCTGGGCCTCCTCTTCGCTGTAGGCATTGCCGGCCGTCGGATAACGCACCTGACCGAGTCCCACCAGGCCCGGCAGTCCGCGCATGTTGCGGGTGCGAAAGACGTCGCGCACCATGCCCCGCGCCTTGTGCATGAAGCACTTGGTGCCCAGCATGGTGACGATGCCCGCCGCGTCCTGGCCGCGGTGCTGCAGCAGCAGCAGCGCGTCGTAGATGAGCTGGTTGACCGGCGAGCGGGAGATGACTCCGACGATGCCACACATGGTTTGGACCTCGAATCGACGACGCGCCCGGCCTGGTCAGGCCCGCGGCAGATGTTCAGACACTTCGGGTGGAAGCAACGGCAACAGCCCCTGCAACGCCGCCTGCAGCACGCCCGCCCCGCGGGCCTGCTGCCACACACCGGACTTGGCCAGCGGCGTCAGGCCGATGACCATGGCCACCGCCAGCAGCAGCACGCCGCCGCGCACCAGGCCGAAGGCGGCGCCCAGCACCCGATCGATGGCACTCAGCGGCGTGGCACGGATCAGCATGCGCAGCAAGCGCGCCGCCAGTCCCCATGCGATCAGCGCCGCCAGGAAGGTGGCAGCGAACGCCGCGCCCAGGTTGAGCGCCGAGCCGGGCGCGCCCACCGGCAGGTGCGGCGCCACCTGCGGAGCAAACCACTGAGCCGCGATCCACGCCGCCACCCACCCCGCCAGCGAGAGCAGTTCGAAGACGAAGCCGCGCACGATGCCCACGATCACCGAGACCAGCAGCACCGCCAGCAGCGTGAGATCGACCCAGTTCAGGGCGGGCAAGGCGTCCACGCGGGCGGTCCTCAGAGCGTGAGCACGACGGCATTCATGCCGGCGGCCCGCACCTTGGCCAGCGCCTGCTCGGCCTGCTCGCGCGTGTCGAAGGGACCGAGGCGCACCCGGGTGCGCGGGCCGGTGTCCGAGTTGACCGGCTGCGTGAAGCTCTTGAGCCCGAGCGTGTCGAGCTTGGCGCGGGTCTCGCGCACTGCGGCCACATCGCTGAACGCACCCACCTGCACGACGAAGCGCGCAGTGGCCTCCTTGGCGGATTCGGTCTTGTCGGCGGCCGGTCGGGCAGCGGCGACCACTTCCTTGCCCTCGAGCGCGCTCTTGGCACGGGCGGCATCGGCCGCCGGCGTGACGGGCGGCTTCGCAGCCACCGTCGCTTCCGGCTTGGGTTTGGCCTCCGGCTTGGCTTCGGCCTTGGCCTCGACCTTGCCTGCGGGCTTCGGCTCGGGCTTGGCCTCGGCCTTGCGCGGCGCCTCCGCCGGCGCCGACGCGACCAGCGCTGGCTTGGCGGGCTGTGGCGACGAGGCGGCGGCCGCGTCGTCGCGTGGCACCGGCGCCACCGCCACGCCCGACGCCGGAGCGACAGCCGCAGGCGGCGTCACCGGGCGCGCCGTCGGCATCACGAGCGCCGGTGCGTTGTCCTTGCGCGGGATCTCGATGGGAATGTCAACGGGAATGGGTCGGGGTTGCGTCTCGAAGATCAACGGAAAGCCGATCACACCGATGACCACCAGCACCGCGGCACCGACCAGCCGTTGCCGGGCGCGGGTGCGGGCCAGGGCCACGCTGTCGGCGACATCGGCGGGCGAGGCCGCCGACGGTGCGTCGTTCTTGCGTTGGAAGAAGGACAGCAGGCCCATGCGCGAGGTGAGGAGGTGGTCAGGAGGAGTCCGCTTGCGCCTGCCGCACTCACCGCGCGCTCGTCACGGATCAGCCCAGGTGCTTGGACGCCAACCGCGGGATGCCGTCCTTGAGCACGCCACCCACGGTGTAGAACGATCCGAAGACCAGAATTCTATCAGCGGGGTCCGCGGCGGCCCAGGGCAGCGAGCAGGGCTGAGCGGGGGTCGGCATGGCACGACACACTCACCGGCCCCGGGCCCGCCACGCCGAGCGTGCCGTGCAGCTGGGCGAGTTCGGCGGCCTTGGCTGCGCGGGCTGCGGGCAGGTCGGTGAAGTGCCAGTGGTCGACCAGCGGCGCCATGCGCGCCAGGATGGCGGGGAGGTCCTTGTCGCGCATCGCACCGAACACCGCCTGCGTGCGTGGGTAGAAGCCCATCTGATCGAGATTGTGGACCAGCGTGGCCACCGCGTGGGGGTTGTGGGCCACATCGAGCACCAGTGTCGGCTGCCCTGCCACGATCTGGAAGCGCCCCGGGAGCTCCACCAGGGCGAGCCCCGTGCGTACCGCCTGGGCCGTGATCGGCAGCCGGTCGCCCAGCGCCTCGAACACCGCCAGCACGCCCGACGCATTGAGCAACTGGTTCGCGCCGCGCAGCGCCGGATAGGCGAGCCCATGGAAGCGCCGCTCGCGCCCGGCCCAGCCCCATTGCTGGCGATCACCGGCGTAGTTGAAATCGACACCGAACCGCCGCAGGTCGACGCCCAGCGCAGCGGCCGCGGCGAGCACGCTGGCGGGCGGCTGCGGGTCGCTCACGACCGCCGGCTTGCCGGCGCGCAGGATGCCGGCCTTCTCGCGCCCGATCGACTCGCGATCCGGACCCAGGTACTCGATGTGATCGATGTCGATGCTGGTGATGAGCGCACAGTCGGTGTCGATGGCGTTGACGGCATCGAGCCGGCCGCCCAGGCCCACCTCGAGGATCACGACATCGAGCGCGGCCTGCGACAACAGCCGCGCAATGGCCAACGTGGTGAACTCGAAGTAGGTCAGGCTGGTCTGCTCGCGCGCGCGCTCGACCGCCTCGAAGTGCGGCAGCAGCGCGGCAGCCTCGACGTTCTGCCCGTTGACGCGGCAGCGCTCCTCGAAGTGCACCAGGTGCGGCTTGGCGTACAGACCGACACGGTAGCCGGCCTGCAACGCGATCGCCTCCAGCATGGCGCAGCTCGATCCCTTGCCATTGGTGCCGGCCACAGTGATGACCGGCACGGAGAACGTCAGACCGAGCCGCTGCTTGACCTGCAGCACGCGGTCGAGCGTGAGGTCGATCTCCTTGGGGTGGGCGCGCTCGCAGCGCGCGAGCCACTCATCCAGCGTGGTGGGCCACGCCTCGGGCACGCCCGGCATCAAGCCACGGCGTCGGAGCTGAAGCGCTGCAGCATCGCGATGGCAGCGCGCCACCGTCTCGCGCAGCTGGCGACGGTCGACGATCATGTCCACCGCCCCTTTGGTCATCAGGAACTCGGCGCGCTGGAAGCCCTCGGGCAGCTTCTCGCGCACGGTGTTCTCGATCACGCGCGGGCCGGCAAAACCGATCAGGGCCTTGGGCTCGGCGATCACGACATCGCCGACGAAGGCAAAGCTCGCGGACACACCACCCATGGTGGGGTCGGTGAGCACGCTGATGTAGGGCAGCTTGGCTTTGGCCAGGCGCGTGAGCGCCGCATTGGTCTTGGCCATCTGCATGAGGCTCAAGCAGGCCTTCCTGCATGCGTGCGCCGCCGGTGGCGGTGAAGCTCACGAACGGGGTCTTCTGCTCGACCGCGGTCTCCACGCCGCGGACGAATCGCTCACCGACCACCGAGCCCATCGAGCCGCCCATGAAGTCGAACTCGAAGCAGGCCGCGACGATGGGCACGCTCATCACCGCACCGCCCATCACCACCAGCGCATCGGTCTCACCGGTGGTCTCGAGCGCGTCCTTGAGGCGCTCCGGGTACTTCTTGCTGTCCTTGAACTTGAGCGCGTCGACCGGCAGCACTTCCTGGCCGATCTCGTAGCGGCCCTCGGCGTCGAGAAAGGCATTCAGCCGTTCGCGCGCACCGATGCGGTGGTGGTGGCCGCACTTCGGGACAGACGTTGACGTTCTGCTCCAGGTCGGTCTTGTAGAGCACGGTTTCGCACGACGGACACTTGATCCACAGGCCCTCGGGCACCGTGCGGCGCTCGCTCGGGTCGGTCTGCTGGATCTTCGGGGGCAGCAGTTTGTCCAGCCAGCTCATGGTGAAGTCCTTTCAGGCGCGAATCAGAGAAGTCAGGAAGCGTCAGGCGTCCAGTGCAGCGCGGATGCCGCCGATGAAGTCCGAGGCCGCCGCCGCCACGTTCGCGCGGTCGCGGCTTTCGAGAAGCTGCACCAGGGCCGAACCGATCACGACCGCATCGCAGACATCGGCCACGGCCCGCGCGGTCTTGGCATCGCGGATGCCGAAGCCCACGCCCACCGGCAGTGTGACATGGGCGCGGATGCGCGGCAGCATCTCGGCCACCGCGCCGACGTCGAGGTTGCCGGCCCCGGTCACGCCCTTGAGCGACACGTAGTACACGTAGCCGCTGGCGAGTGCTTGCCGACCTGCGCGATGCGGGCGTCGGTGGATGTGGGCGCGAGCAGGAAGATCGGATCGAGGCCATGCCGGCGCAGCAGGGCCGCAAAGGCCTCGCACTCTTCGGGCGGGTAGTCGACGACCAGCACGCCGTCGACGCCGGCGGCCTTGCGCGTCGGCAGCGAAGCGCTCGACGCCGTAGCGCTCGACCGGGTTGGCGTAGCCCATCAGGACCACCGGCGTCGCCTCGTTCGTGGCGGCGGAAGCTGCGCACGATGTCGAGCACCTGCGGCATGCCGATGCCCTTGGCGAGCGCGCGCTCGGAGGCCTTCTGGATCACCGGCCCGTCGGCCATCGGGTCGGAGAACGGCACGCCGAGCTCGATCACGTCGGCACCGGCGCGCGCCATCGCCAGCATGATCTCAGCGCTGGCGTCGGCGAATGGATCACCGGCGGTGAGGTAGGGAATCAGGGCCTTGCGGCGTTTCGACGCCAGTGCGGCGAAGGTGGCGGCGATGCGGCTCATCGATCCCAGCCCCTTCACGCTCTGGCCACGGCATGAGGGCCGGCAGAAGAACTCCGCTCCGGACAGATCGGCCACCGTGCCGATGTCCTTGTCGCCCCGGCCCGACAGGTTGACGAGCAGGTGCTGGTCGGGCGCGCATCGTCGGCGGCCATCTTCATGGCGTGGGCGACGGCGTGGCTCGATTCGAGCGCCGGGATGATGCCTTCGGTGCGGCACAGCCGGTGGAACGCGCTGAGCGCCTCGTCGTCGGTGATGCCCACGTACTCGGCGCGGCCGATGTCCTTGAGGTACGCATGCTCCGGGCCCACGCCGGGGTAGTCCAGCCCGGCGGAGATCGAGTGGGTCTCTGTGATCTGGCCGTTGGCGTCCTGCAGCAGGTAGGTGCGGTTGCCGTGCAGCACGCCGGGCGTGCCGGCACTGCAGCGAGGCCGCGTGCTTGCCGCTGTCCAGGCCCTGCCCCGCCGCCTCGACACCGATCAGGCGCGTGCCCTCGTGTTCGATGTACGGATAGAACATGCCCATGGCATTGCTGCCGCCGCCCACGCAGGCGATCACGGCGTCGGGCTGCCGACCGGCCGCCGATGGATTCGATCATCTCCGGCATCTGCACCAGGCACTCATCGCCGATGACGCGCTGGAAGTCTCGCACCATCATCGGATAAGGATGCGGGCCGGCCACCGTGCCGATGATGTAGAAGGTGTTCTCGACATTGGTCACCCAGTCGCGCAGGGCTTCGTTGAGCGCGTCCTTGAGCGTCTTGGAGCCCGACTCGACCGGAACCACCTTCGCGCCGAGCAAGTGCATGCGGTACACATTCGGCGACTGGCGCTTGACGTCCTCGCTGCCCATGTAGACCACGCACTCCAGGCCGTAGCGCGCGCAGATCGTGGCCGTGGCCACGCCATGCTGGCCGGCGCCGGTTTCGGCGATCACGCGAGGCTTGCCCATGCGGCGCGCAAGCATCGCCTGGCCGATGGTGTTGTTGACCTTGTGCGCGCCGGTGTGGTTGAGGTCTTCGCGCTTGAGGTGGATCTGCGCGCCGCCGATCTCGCGACTCAGGCGTGCGGCGTGGTAGATCGGGCTGGGCCGCCCGACGAAGTGCTCGAGCTCGGATGCGGAACTCGGCCATGAAGGCGGCGTCGCGGCGCACCTCGTCATAGGCCTGCTTCAATTCATCGAGCGCGTGGATCAGTGTCTCGGCGACAAAGGTGCCGCCATAAACGCCGAAGTGGCCCGTGGCATCGGGTTGCTGGTAACTCAACATGGTGATCGTCTCGCTTCAGGATTCGCTGGCAGCGATGCGGGCATCGGCCTCTCGCACCGCCTCACAGAACCGGCGGATGGCCACGGCATCCTTGATGCCCTTGGCGGACTCCACGCCGGAACTCACGTCAACGGCCCAGGGCCGCACCTGAAGAATGCCTTCGGTCACGTTTGCTGCATGCAACCCACCAGACAAAACGACCGGAGCGGGCACGTTTGCGGGAATCAGTGACCAATCGAAGACCTTTCCACCACCGCCGTAGGAATCGACATGCGCATCGAGCAAGAGTGCCTGCGCGTTCGAAAAGCGGTCGGCGAAGTCTAGCAAATCGAACCCAGGCGCCATGCGGGCGGCACGCAGGTAGGGTCGCTTCGCCGCATCACAGTGCTGCGGGCGATTCGTCGCCGTGGAACTGCAGCAGGGCCTGGGGGATGGCGCCGCACCGCCGGCCTCGACCTCGGCCTCCTCGGCATTGACGAACAGCCGCACCGGCATCACGAAGCCGGCAGACGCTGCGCCAGTTGCGCCGCGCGCGCCAGCGAGACGTGACGCGGACTCTTGGCGTACAGCACGAAGCCGATCGCGTCGGCCCCGGACTCGACCGCGACATCGACATCGGCCTCGCGCGTCAGTCCACAGATCTTGATGCGGGTTCGCTGGGTGGGCACCACGGCATGGTCTCGCTGGGAGGGGGATGGAGTGCTGCCTTCAGGGCAGCCAGCCGTTCGACGCGGCGCCCTCGGGCAACCCCAGAGCTGGATCGTAGTACGGTCCGACGAAGTACAGGCCATCGGGGGCGAAAGTGGGCGCTGCGAGGCTGCGGTCACGTGCCGCCAGGACATCGGCCATCCAGCCCGGGCTTCGGGTGCCGGAACCCACCGCCACCAGGCGGCCATCGATGTTGCGCACCATGTGGTGAAGGAAGGCGCTGGCATCGAACTCGAACCGCCAGTAGGCGCCGCGCCGCTCGATCTGGATGCGGCGCAGCGTCTTCACGGGCGAGGCCGCCTGGCACTCGGCGGCACGGAACGCGCTGAAGTCATGCTCACCGAGCAGCAGATCGGCCGCTGCACGCATGGGAGCGCACTCGAGTCGGCGCAGGGTCCAGCCCACCAAGCCGGCGTCGAGCGACGGCCGCACCGGTGACTCGAGCAGCACATAGCAGTAACGCCGTCCCTGCGCGCTGTTGCGGGCGTGAAAACGGTCGTCCACCGGCTGGCACCACTGGACGGCGATGTCAGCTGGGCAGGTAGCGATTGGTGCCACGCACCCACGAAAAGGGTTCGCGGTGCAGTTCGGTGTCCAGGTGGATCACCTGGTTGAGTGCGTGCACGCCCGGCATCGGTGCGGCCGGCGCACATCACCCGCAGCGGCGTGTCGGCAAAGCGGGAGAGTGCCAGTTCGACCTGGTCCTGGACGGTGCGTCCACCGGGCTGGCTCTGCCAGCCCTGGTAGCCCCCACCACGGTAGCTGACACCGAGGGCGATCCTCATGCGCAGCGCCGGGGCTCCGACCGGGCCACCCACTCGGGGCGGCCCGCCGGGATCAGCCCAGGTTGTCCAGCATGCCCTGGGCCTTGGACTTCAAGCCGCCCGAGGCCTTGGCCACCACTTCCTGCAGCAGGTCGCGTGCGCCTTCCATGTCACCGATCTGGCGGAACTCCTCGGCCAGTTCGAGCTTTCGCGCCAGCGGGTCACCCGCATCGCCATCGACGTCCAGGGGAAGGTCGGAGTCACCGAAGCCCGACGCGGCTGTTCCCGGGGCCTGCCCGGCAGGCAGGTCGAGGTCAAGCGAGATGCCCGCCAGATCGAAGTCGACCGACGGAGTCGCTGCCATGGAAGGGCTGGCGCGGGTGACGCGCCGAGATCCGGCATCGTCAGGTCGAGCGGAGATGTCGTCAACCGGTGCGGTGCTGGTGGCAGCGAACGGTTGCGTCGACTGCAGAGGTGCAGGCGCCGAGACCGGGGGATCGGGTTCCAGATCCAGGTCGAGGTCGACGATCGACGCGTCGATGACGGCCGTGTCGTGCACCGACGGGCTGAACTGCGAAGGCGACGGCAGCACCGATTGCGGCATGGTGCTGGCACCCAGCGGTTCGGGCTTCTGCCCGGGAGCAATGCCCCCCGGCGGCTCGCCGCCTGGCTGGTACAGCGGGTTCTCCGGATCGATCTGCGCACCCAACGACTGAGCCTTGGCCCAGTCCTCGCCCTGTCCTTGCGTCAGCGAATACAGCTGCGTCGCGAGCAGTTCGAAGCCCTTGGTGTCGCGCCGCTTGGCGTAGACCTCGAGCAGCTTGGTGCGGATGGCCATGCGCTCGGGGTTGCCGCGCATCGCTTCCTTGAGGATCTCCTCGGCTTGCAGATCGCGGCCGTAAGCAAGGTACACGTCGGCCTCGGCGACCGGATCGACGTCACCGATCGCATCGAGCTGGCTGAGCGAGTAGCTCATCGACGACGAGTTGCCGCCCGCATCGCGGGTGTCGATGCGCTGGCCTCCGCTGGCGCCGAAGAACGAATCCGGCTGCAGGCGGCTCTCGAGGAACGAGGTCTCGCCACTGTCCTTCTTGGAGCGACGGCTGAAGCGGTAGATGCCGAAACCGGCGAGCAGGGCGACGAGGCCGCCGCCCAGCGCCAGTGCCATCGGGTTGTCGTCCATCAACGACCCGAGGAGGCCGGGCTCGTCCTTCGCCACGGCGGGCGCGGCAGCCGGTTTCGGCGCGGACGCAGCGGGCGGCGGCGATGCGGCCGGCGCGGAAGCCACGACCGCTGGCGGTGGTGCTGCGGCGACAACCGTCGCTTCCGGAGCCGATGCCGCAGGCGGCGGCGGCGGCGGCCGGTGGCGGTGGCGCGTGGCGGTGGCGGCGGCGGTGGCGGTGGCGGTGGCGGTGGCGGCGGTGGCGGTGGCGGTGGCGGTGGCGGTGGCGGCGGCGGCGCGACCGGCGGCCTGGCCACCGGCACCGGCACGGCAGGCACCGCGGGAGCGGCGGCAATCACCGGCGCAGGCGCTGGCGCAGCCGGCTTCGCGGCGCTGGCTGCCGCCGCGCCGAGCTTCTTCAGCTCGTCCACGTTCTTCGACAGTTCCGCCACGCGGGTGGCAGCATCCTTCGTCGCTCGCGCACTTGGCGACCTTGTCTTCCAGTCCGCCCGGCTTGGCCAGCGGTGCCCTTGCTCAGCGTGAGCTTGTCGGGCGGCGGCGCAGCGGCCTGCTTGCGGTCTTCGACCGCAGCCTGCACCTTGCCGCTGGCCTGCCGCGAACTGCTGTCCGGCGCGCGCAGCGGGCACGCCGCCGGCCAGGCGCTGTCGATAGGCACCGAAGTCTGCGCTCTGGGCCTGGATCACCTGACGCGCCTCGGCGGCCGTCGCTTCCTTGGCAGCGTCGGCGGTGGGCACGCGCAAGCACGACGCCGGCCTTCAGCCGGTTCATGTTCTCGCCGAGGAACGCCTCTGGGTTGGCGCGGTACAGCGACGACCAGCATCTGGTCGAGCGAAACGCCGGGACGCTGCGTCCGGCCTGCAATGCGCGACAAGCGTGTCGCCCGCCTTGACGCGGTACTCGTCGACGTCTGCGTCGGCGCATGCGGCCGCTGCCGCCGCCGGCGCAGGGCGAGGCCTCGGGTGCGGGCCGGGGCGCGCGCTGGCGCGGCCGCGGCGCTGGCGGCACCGGCGCCGGCGGCAGCGCTGCGGCGCAGGCGCCGGTGGTGCCACGGGCGCGGTCGGCGATCGAGCGTGCGCCGACCGGTGCGGGCGCAGGCCGGGGCGCTGCGACAGCGGTCGGCGGATCGAGCAGCAGCGTGTACTCGCGCACCAGTCGACCGGTGGACCAGGTCAACTCGAGGATCACATCGACAAACGGCTCCTGCACGGCCCGGTCACTGGTCGATCCGCAGATAGGGCCGGCCGTCGGCACGGCGCTGCAGCGTCACGTGTGGTGCCGGCAACACCGCGTTGTAGTCGACGCCGGCCGCACGGTAGGCCTCCGGCGGAGCGACCCGGACTCGCAGGTTGGACGCCTCTTCGGCAGTGATGGCTCGTGACGTCGATCTCGGCGCGCAGCGTCTCGCCCAGGGCGGACTGGACCGCCAGCCGGCCCAGACCGAGCGCCCAGGCATTCGGCACGGCCAGCCAGAGCGGCGGCTGCCGCCACACCGGTCAGGGCAGAAGCGCCCCGAGATGCGTCGATTTACTGTTTCAAGGCGTCTCCCAAATGGACCAAGCGGCGCCAGCGCTGAGCCGCTGACTGCGGCAACATCGACTGCACGCGATCACGCGCATCCCTCAGCGCAAGTAGACGGAAATCACAATAACATCAAGAAGATACGCTGACAAGCTCATGCATCGGCTGACATTCGACGAGCGTTCACGCTCTCGGCCGTTGCGTGTCGACTCTTGTTGCAGTGCGGCAACGACCGGCACATGTTGCACAGCAGTGCCCGCTCAGCCCTCGACGAGGATGCGCAGCATGCGCCGCAGCGGTTCGGCCGCGCCCCACAGCAATTGGTCGCCGATCGTGAAGGCACCGAGGTACTCCGGCCCCATGGCCATCTTGCGCAGCCGACCCGACCGGAATGTGTCAGCGTGCCGGTCACGGCCACCGGCGTGAGTTCCTGCACGCGTCGCCTCGCGGGTGTTCGGGATCACCTTCACCCAGGGGTTGTCGTTGGCGATCATCGCTTCGACATCCGCCAGCGGAACGTCCTTCTTCAGCTTGAACGTCAGCGCCTGGCTGTGGCAGCGCATCGCGCCGACGCGCACGCAGAAGCCGTCCACCGGCACCGCGGCGGTGCCGAAGCCTTCGCCCTGACCCAGGATCTTGTTGGTCTCGGCGCCGCCCTTCCATTCTTCGCGGCTGATCGCCGTTGCCCAGGTCCTTGTCGATCCAGGGAATCAGCGAGCCGCCCAGCGGCACGCCGAAGTTGCGCGGTCTCGGCTTCCGATGAGGCCGCGCTGCTTGCCGACGACCCGGCGGTCGATCTCGAGGATGGCGCTCTTCGGGTCGTCAAGCAGGGACTTGACCTCGGCGTTGAGCGTGCCGAACTGGGTCAGCAGTTCGCGCATGTGCTGCGCGCCGCCGCCCGAGGCCGCCTGGTAGGTCATGCGTGCTCATCCACTCGACGAGCCCGGCCTTGTAGAGCGCGCCCGACGCCCATCAGCATGCAGCTCACCGTGCAGTTGCCGCCGATCCAGTTGCGTCCGCCCTTGGCCAGCGCGTTCTGGATGACCGGCAGGTTGACCGGATCGAGAATGATGACGGCGTCGTCCTTCATGCGCAGCGTGGATGCCGCGTCGATCCAGTGGCCCTTCCAGCCCGCCGCGCGCAGCTTGGGGAACACCTCGGTGGTGTAGTCGCCGCCCTGGGCGGTGATGATGATGTCGCAGCGCTTGAGCGCCTCGATGTCGTGGGCGTCCTTGCAGCTTGCGTCTCGTTCTTCGCCATGCGCCGGGGCAGTGCCGCCGGCATTGCTGGTGCTGAAGAACACCGGCTCGATGAGGCCGAAGTCGCCTTCGGCCTGCATGCGGTCCATCAGCACCGAGCCGACCATGCCGCGCCAGCCGACCAATCCCGTGAGTCTCATCGTCATCGCCCTTTCGTTGCTCTGATCAAACCTCTCGCTCCCCCGGCTCGTGTCGCCGGGGAGGGGCGAGACGAACCGGAGCTGATCTAGCTCTTGGTGATGATGGTTTTGGTGGTCTGCGCCCTTGAGCGCGCAGCCACCACCGCGTCGCCCATCTCGCGCGTGCCGACCTGCTCGTGCCTTCGGACCAGATGTCCGCCGTGCGCAAGCCCGAGGCAAGCACGTGCTTGACCGCCGACTCGATCCGGTCGGCAGCCTCGGGCTGGTTCAGGGAGAAGCGCAGCATCATGGCCGCGGACAGGATTGTAGCCAGCGGATTGGCCAGGTCCTTGCCGGCGATGTCGGGCGCACTGCCGTGGCTGGGCTCGTACAGGCCCCTGCCCGACTTCGTTCAGCGAGGCCGACGGCAGCATGCCGATCGAGCCGGTCAGCATCGCGGCCTCGTCGGAGAGGATGTCGCCGAACATGTTGCCGGTGACGAGCACGTCGAACTTCTTCGGCGCCTTGACCAGCTGCATCGCCGCGTTGTCGACGTACATGTGGTCGAGCTCGACATCCGGATACTGGGCGTGCACCTCGGTGACGACGTCCTTCCAGAACTGGAAGGTCTCCAGCACGTTGGCCTTGTCGACGCTGGTGACGCGCTTGCTGCGCTTGCGCGCGGCCTGGAAGGCCACGTGCGCGATGCGTTCGATCTCCGGGCGCGAGTAGCGCATCGTGTCGAAAGCTTCGTGCGGCGCCCGTGAAGGCACCATCGGGCGATTCGCGCCGTCCGCGCGGCTGGCCGAAATAGATGTCGCCGGTCAGCTCGCGGATGATGAGGATGTCCAGCCCGGCCACCAGCTCTGGCTTCAGGCTCGACGCGTGCGTGAGCTGCTCGTAGCAGATCGCCGGGCGGAAGTTGGCGAACAGGCCCAGGTTCTTGCGCAGGCCCAGGATCGCCTGCTCGGGGCGCAAGGCGCGTTCGAGCTTGTCGTACTTCCAGTCGCCCACGGCGCCGAACAGCACTGCGTCGGCCTCCTTGGCCAGCTTCAGCGTGGCTTCGGGCAGCGGATGGCCGTGCGCTTCGTAGGCGGCCCCGCCCACGAGCAGCGGTTTCGGTCTCGAAACGCAGGTCGAGGCACTGCAGCACGCGCACCGCCTGCGCGACGATCTCGGTGCCGATGCCGTCACCCGGCAGGATGGCGATCTTCAAGGCTGTCCTTCGTGTCAGAGGAATGGGCCAGCCAGGGCTTCTTCAGCAGCCGCTCGGCTTCGAAGGCGCGGATCTTGTCGGCGTGGCGCAGGGTCAGGCCGATGTCGTCGAAGCCACCCAGCAGGCAGAACTTGCGGAACGCCTGCACCTCGAAGGCGAAGCTCGACGCCGTCGGGCTTGATGACGACCTGGCGCTCCAGGTCGATCGTGAGCTCGTAGCCGACGAAGGCGGCCACTTCGTCGAACAGCGTGGTCACCTGCAGCTCGGGCAGCACGATCGGCAGCAGGCCGTTCTTGAAGCAGTTGTTGAAGAAGATGTCGGCGTAGCTCGGCGCGATGATGGCGCGAAAGCCGTACTGGTCGATCGCCCAGGCGCATGTTCGCGCGACGAGCCGCAGCCGAAGTTCTTGCGCGCCAGCAGCACCGAGGCACCCTGGTAGCGCGGCTGGTTGAGCACGAAGTCCGGGTTGGGCTTGCGCGTGGCCGGGTCCTGGCCCGGGCTGGCCCGCGGTCGAGGTAGCGCCATTCGTCGAACAGGTTCTGGCCGAAGCCGGCTGCGCTGGATCGACTTGAGGAACTGCTTCGGGATGATCGCGTCGGTGTCGACGTTCTCGCGGTCCATCGGGGCGACCAGGCCCTTGTGGAGTGTGAAGGCTTGCATGTCAACTACTTCTTCTTGGCTGCGTCTTCGATCTTTTCGCCGGCCTTCTGGATGTCCTTGCCGACGCCTTCGAGGGTGTTGCAGCCAGCCAGGGCAACAGGCCGGAGATGAGCACGAACAGGATCTTCTTCATGGGTACTCCTTGAGCGGTCAGGCGATTCGCCGCACGTCGACGAAGTGGCCTTCGATGGCCGCCGCAGCCGCCATCGCCGGGCTCACCAGGTGGGTGCGGCCGCCGGCGCCCTGGCGGCCTTCGAAATTGCGGTTGCTGGTCGAGGCGCAGCGCTCGCCCGGCTCCAGCCGGTCGGCGTTCATGGCCAGGCACATCGAGCAACCCGGCTCGCGCCACTCGAAGCCGGCCGCCTTGAAGATCTCGTCGAGCCCTTCGCGCTCGGCCTGCTCCTTCACCAGGCCCGAGCCCGGCACCACCATGCGCCAGCTTGACGTTGCGCAGCGACCTTGCCGCCGAGCCCCGCACCACGGCCGCGGCCTCGCGCAGGTCTTCGATGCGCGAGTTGGTGCAGGAGCCGATGAAGACCTTGTCGATGCGGATGTCGGCGATCGGCTTGTTGGGCTGTCAGCCCCATGTAGTGCCAGGGCGCGCTCGATGGCGCCGCGCTTGTTGGCGTCCTTCTCGCGCTCGGGGTCGGGCACGCGGTCCTCGATGGACAGCACCATCTCCGGCGAGGTGCCCCAGGTGACCTGCGGGCGGATCTGCGCGGCATCGAGCTCGACCACGCGCATCCCATGTCGCATCGGCATCGGAGTGCAGCGTGCGCCAGTAGGCGACCGCCTGCTCCCACTCCACACCGCGTCGGGGCGAAACGGACGGCCCTTGACATAGGCGATGGTCGTGTCGTCCACAGCGACCAGCCCGGCACGCGCACCGGCCTCGATGGCCATGTTGCAGACCGTCATGCGCCCTTCCATGCTGAGCGCGCGGATCGCCGAGCCGGCGAACTCGATGGTGTAGCCGGTGCCGCCCGCCGTGCCGATGGTGCCGATGATGGCCAGCACGATGTCCTTGGCGCTGCAGCCCTTGGCGCGAGACGGCCCTCGACGCGCACCAGCATGTTCTTGGCCTTCTTGGCCAGCAGGGTCTGCGTGGCCAGCACATGCTCGACCTCGCTGGTGCCGATGCCGTGCGCCAGGGCGCCGAACGCGCCGTGCGTCGAGGTGTGCGAGTCGCCGCACACCACCGTCATGCCTGGCAGCGTGGCGCCCTGCTCCGGGCCGATGACGTGGACGATGCCCTGGCGCCGGTCGTTCATCTTGAAGTAGGCCGCTGACGCCGATGGCGATCGCAGTTCGCGTCCAGCGTGTCGACCTGCAGCCGCGAGATCGGGTCGGCGATGCCGTCGTGCAGCGCTCACGGTGGTGGGCGTACGTTGTGGTCAGCCGTCGCCAGATTGGCCGACAGGCGCCACACCTTGCGGCCGGCCAGGTCGCAGCCCCTCGAAGGCCTGCGGGCTGGTCACCTCGTGCACCAGATGGCGGTCGATGTAGAGGACGGCGGTGCCGTCGTCCTCGGTGTGGACGACGTGTTCGTCCCAGAGCTTGTCGTAAAGGGTGCGTAGCATGTCAGAGCGTGATCCTGGCAGCACCCGCATTCTAGGCCGGCCGACCCGAGCGCTCGTGCGCGCCGCATGGCGACAGCACCCCGGCACGCTCGCGCAGGCGCTTGCCGCGCGCGCCGCAAGCGCCTCAGGCGCGCTGGCGAGCGGCTTGACGTCGCGCGGGTCGAGCCGTTGAACAACTGGCGCGGGCGGCCGATCTTGTACTCCGGGTCGCCGATCATCTCGTTGAGCTGCGCGATCCAGCCGACCGTGCGGGCCAAGCGCGAAGATGGCGGTGAACAGGCTCACCGGGATGCCGATGGCGCGCTGCACGATGCCGGAGTAGAAGTCGACGTTCGGGTACAGCTTGCGCGACACGAAGTAGTCGTCTTCGAGCGCGATCTTCTCCAGCGCCATCGCCAGCTTGAAGATCGGGTCATTGTCCAGGCCCAGCGCGCCAAGCACCTCGTGGCAGGTCTCGCGCATCAGCTTGGCGCGCGGGTCGTAGTTCTTGTAGACCCGGTGGCCGAAGCCCATCAGCTTGACGTTGGAGTTCTTGTCCTTGACCTGCTTGATGAACTCGCCGATCTTCTCGACGCCGCCCATGCTTCTGGATGTCCTCCAGCATGTTCAGCGCCGCCTCATTGGCGCCGCCGTGCGCCGGGCCCCAGAGGCAGGCCACGCCGGCCGCGATGGCGGCAAACGGGTTGGTGCCCGAGCTGCCGCACAGGCGCACCGTCGAGGTCGAGGCGTTCTGCTCGTGGTCGGCATGCAGGATGAAGATGCGGTCCATGGCACGCACCAGCACGTCGTTGGGCACGTACTCTTCGCAGGGCGTGGCGAACATCATGCGCATGAAGTTGCCGGCATAGCTCAGGTTGTTTTTCGGGTAGATGTAGGGCTGGCCGATGGAGTACTTGTAGGCCATCGCCACCAGCGTGGGCATCTTGGCGATCAGGCGGATCGCCGCGATCTCGCGGTGCTGCGGGTTGTTGATGTCGGTGCTGTCGTGATAGAAGGCCGACAGGGCGCCGACCAGGCCGGTCATGATGGCCATCGGATGCGCGTCACGGCGGAAGCCGCGCAGGAAGAACTGCATCTGCTCGTTGACCATGGTGTGGTTGGTCACGCAGCTTCGTGAAGTCGTCCTGCTGCTGCCGTATTGGGCAGCTCACCGTAGAGCAGCAGGTGGCAGGTTTCGAGGAAGTCGCACTTGACCGCCAGCTGTTCGATCGGATAGCCGCGGTACAGCAACTCGCCCTTGTCGCCATCGATGTAGGTGATCGTCGAACTGGCACGATGCCGTCGACTAGGAAGCCCGGGTCGTAGGTGAACTTGCCGGTCTGCGCGTACAGCTTGCGGATGTCGATCACGTCGGGACCGACGCGTGCCGTTGTAGATCGGCAGATCCATGCTCGGGCTGCCATCGGAGAAGGACAGGGTGGCTTTCACGTCAGAGGGTGTCATGGTCGTTCCTTGACGGTGGGGGTTTCTGGAAGGCAATGATCGCACCGCAGGGACTTCGGCCCTTCAATGGCGGCGTGCGCATCAGCTGCAAGCACGTTGCGCACCAGTGCGCTGTCCAAGCTCGCCCTGCGGGCTCGCGACGGCGCAGGAGCAGGTCCAGCAGGTCGTTATCGGCCAGGTCCATCAGGGCCTCAAGGCCTGCGCCTGCCGATCGCGTGATGGACGCCTCGTGACGGGCGAAGAATCGCTCGATGAACAGGTCGTTCTCCAGCAAGCCGCGCCGGCAGCGCCATCGCAGCTTGCTGACAGACGCGCGTTCGTCGATCGATGCTCGGCATGGCATCGGTCCTGTCAGACGGCGCGGCGCACCATCATTTCCTTGATCTTGCCGATCGCCTTGGTCGGGTTCAGGCCCTTCGGGCAGACATCGACGCAGTTCATGATGGTGTGGCAGCGGAACAGCCGATACGGGTCTTCGAGGTTGTCCAGGCGCGCCTCGGTGTCCTGGTCGCGGCTGTCGGCGATGAAGCGGTAGGCCTGCAGCAGGCCGGCCGGGCCGACGAACTTGTCCGGATTCCACCAGAAGCTCGGGCAACTGGTGGAGCAGCTGGCGCACAGGATGCACTCATACAGGCCGTTGAGCTCGTCGCGCTCCTCGGGCGACTGCAGCCGCTCCTTCTCGGGCGGCGTCTCGTCGTTGACGAGGTAGGGCTTGATCGAGTGGTACTGCTTGAAGAACTGCGTCATGTCCACGATCAGGTCGCGGATCACCGGCAAGCCCGGCAGCGGCTTGAGCACGATCGTGCCCGGCAGCGTGCGCATGTTGGTCAGGCACGCCAGGCCGTTCTTGCCGTTGATGTTCATCGCGTCCGAGCCGCAGACGCCTTCGCGGCAGGAGCGGCGGAAGCTCAGAGTCGGGTCCACCGCCTTGAGCTTGTTCAGCGCGTCGAGCAGCATGCGCTCGGTGCCGTCGAGCTCGACCTCGCAGCGTCTGCATGCGTGGCTTGGCGTCGGTGTCGGGGTCGTAGCGGTAGATCTGGAAAGTGCGCTGGGTCATGGACTGTTCTCTGCGTGCGCGCGAAGTCCGGGCTCAGAAGGTGCGGACCTTGGGCGGAATCGACTCGGCCGTCAGCGGCTTCAGATTGACCGGCTTGTAGTCGAGCCGGTTGCCCTCGCTGATACCACAGCGTGTGCTTCATCCACTACCGCGTCGTTGCGGCCGTTCGGAAACTCCGGCGAGTCGCGCGTAGTCGTTGACCGTGTGCGCGCCGCGGCTTTCGTGGCGGGCCGCCGCCGAGACCATCGTGGCCTGCGCGGACTCGATCAGGTTCTCGACTTCCAGCGCCTCGATGCGCGCGGTGTTGAACACCTTCGACTTGTCGGCCAGGTGGATGCTCTTGACGCGCTCGGCGAGCGCCTTGATCTTCGCCACGCCCTCGTCCATCGAGGCCTGGGTGCGGAACACGCCGGCATGCTGCTGCATGCGGCTTGCGCAGGTCGTTGGCGACATCCTGCGCGTACTCGCCGCCCGTGCTGCTTCTCAGGCGCGCCAGGCGCGACTGCGGCATGATCGGCCGCATCGTCGGGCAGCGGCTTGTGGCGCTTGGTCTTCAGCTGGCGCTGTCGACGATGTGGTTGCCGGCCGCCCGGCCGAACACCAGCAGGTCGAGCAGCGAGTTGGTGCCCAGCCGGTTGGCGCCGTGCACGCTCACGCAGGAGCATTCGCCCACCGCGTACAGACCATTGACGACCGCGTTGGGCGTTGCCGTTCTTGGGCACGACCACCTGGCCGTGGATGTTGGTCGGGATGCCGCCCATCTGGTAGTGGATGGTCGGCACCACGGGAATCGGCTCCTTGGTGATGTCGACGTTGGCGAAGTTGTGGCCGATCTCGAACACGCTGGGCAGGCGCTTCATGATCGTCTCCGCGCCCAGGTGCGTCATGTCGAGCTGGATGTAGTCCTTGTTCGGGACCGCAGCCGCGCCCTTCCTTGATCTCCTGGTCCATGCAGCGCGAGACGAAGTCGCGCGGCGCCAGGTCCTTGAGCGTCGGGCGCATAGCGCTCCATGAAGCGCTCGCCGTTGCTGTTGCGCAGGATCGCGCCTTCGCCGCGGCAGCCCTCGGTCAGCAGCACGCCGGCGTTGTGCACACCGGTCGGGTGGAACTGCCAGAACTCCATGTCCTCGAGCGGGATGCCGGCGCGCGCGGCCATGCCCAGGCCGTCGCCGGTGTTGATGAAGGCGTTGGTGCTGGCCGCGAAGATGCGCCCGGCACCGCCGGTGGCCAGCAGCACGGTCTTGGCTTCGAGGATGTGCAGCTCGCCGGTCTCCATCTCGAGCGCGGTGACGCCCACCACGTCGCCCTCGGCATCGCGGATCAGGTCCAGCGCCATCCACTCGACGAAGAAGTTGGTGCGCGCCTTGACGTTCTGCTGGTACAGCGTGTGCAGCATCGCGTGGCCGGTGCGGTCGGCCGCGGCGCAGGCGCGCTGCACCGGCTTCTCGCCGTAGTTGGCGGTGTGGCCGCCGAACGGGACGCTGGTAGATCGTGCCGTCGGGGTTGCGGTCGAACGGCATGCCCAAGTGTTCGAGCTCGTAAACGACCTTGGGCGCCTCGCGGCACATGAACTCGATCGCGTCCTGGTCGCCGAGCCAGTCGGAGCCCTTGACGGTGTCGTAGAAGTGGTAGTGCCAGTTGTCCTCGCTCATGTTGCCCAGCGAAGCACCGATGCCGCCCTGCGCTGCCACCGTGTGCGAGCGGGTCGGGAACACCTTGGACAGCACCGCCACGTTCAGCCCGGCGCGCGCCAGTTGCAGCGACGCGCGCATGCCCGAGCCACCGGCCCCGACGATGACGACATCGAACTTGCGCTTCGGAACGTTGAGCGAACTCATGCGCATCACAGCCTCCACAGCACCTGGATCGCCCAACCCGCGCAACCCACCAGCCAGACGATCGTGAACACCTGCAGCGCGAGGCGCAGCGCCACGGGCTTGACGTAGTCCATCCAGATGTCGCGCATGCCCACCCAGGCGTGCACGAGCAGCGCAACGATCACGACGAAGGTCAGCACCTTCATCCAGTGCCGCGAGAAGATGCCCGCCCAGCGGTCGTAGCCCATCTCGCCGGCAGCAGCACCTGCACGATCAGCGCGACGGTGAACAGCGCCATCAGCGCCGCGGTGACACGCTGGCTGAGCCAGTCGCGCAAGCCGTAGTGCGCACCGACGACGATGCGCTTCGATCCGAAGTTCTGTGCCATGGTGATCGTGCCTCAGAAGAAGAGCTTGTGGCCCAGGGCAACGCGTGAGCGCGAGGCTCAGTGCCAGGGTGACGATGGCCGAGGTCTGCGGCCGAACTCCTTGGTGACCGCGTGCGTGGCGTCCATCCACAGGTGGCGCACACCGGCAATGAAGTGATGCAGGTAGGCCCAGATCGAGCGCCAGCGCCACCAGCTTGAAGAACCAGCCCGGCAGGAAACCGACGCCGCCTGCGAAGACCGCCGAGAACTGGCGTAGGAGATCTCGGAAGTCAGGCTGGCGTCGAACATCCAGATGATGAATGGCATCAGCACAAACATCAGCGCGCCGCTGACGCGGTGCAGGATGGACACGATGCCCGCGGGTGGCAGACGGTACTGCAACGATCTGCGAGACGTGGATGTTGCGGAAGACCGGACGTTGCTTCAAGGTGTCTGCCATGCGCCAGCCTTTGGATCGAGTGATGGGGTGCAACTTCGAGGGAATCGAACGATTCTATTGCAGCGCAGCAGGCTTGCATGGCGCTTGCGGGCCAATGTCTCGCGATGGCGTCAGCTCAGGTCGTTGCGGTAGTGATGCGCGGTGGTGTTGTACAGGCCGCGGCGCAATTCGACCGGCTGGTCACCATAGGTCAGCGACAGCCGCTCGACCACAGCAGCGGCGCGCCGACCGGCACGGCGAGCAACTCGGCTGTGCCGCGGCATCGGCAGCGACGGCGCGGATCTTCTCTTCGGCGCGGATCATGCGCACGCCGAACTCGGACTTCGAACAGACCGTACATCGGGCCGCGGTAGCCGCCAGCCGCTCGGCGGTCAGGCCCTTGAACAGCGGCCGGGCAGCCAGATGTCGTCGAACACCACCGGCGCGTCGCGAAGCGACAGCACGCCGCTTGATCTGCATGGCGGCGTCGCCGGAGCGCAGACCCAGGGCCCGCGCCACGTCGGCGCGGGGCACGCAGGCGGCGGCAATCGATGAAGCGCCGCTGCATCGCGCGCGCGGTGCCTTCGGGCGCCACTTCATCCGGCTGCAGCCGCAGGAAGCGGAACTGCGTGGTCTGCTCGGCATGCGTCGCGACGAACGTGCCCTTGCCCTGACGGCGCACCAGCAGGTTCTCGGTGGCGAGTTCGTCGATGGCTTTGCGCACCGTGCCCTGGCTGACTTTGAAGCGCCCGGCCAGCTCATCTTCGCTCGGGATGGCCTCGCCCGGCCGCCACACCCCGGCCTGCAGGTCGCGCAGGATCAGCACCTTGATCTGCTGATAGAGCGGGCTGAAGGTGCGGGCCTGGCGGAGGTCGGTCAGGCGAGCGGCGGCAGGCATGGCTGCGATTGCATCACAAGCAGCGCCCATGTCTTATAAAAGACATAAGATTCGGGTCAACCCCAGTTTTTCCCGCCCCGATCGCCTAAACTCGCTGGCTGTCGGCCTGCAGCCGTGAACCGCATTCGTGCGGGCGAGCCGCGAGCTTCTTCCTCCACCGCCTCCTGGAGCCCTCACATGAGCAAGAAACCCGTTCGAGTCGCCGTCACCGGCGCAGCCGGCCAGATCGGCTACGCCCTGCTGTTCCGCATCGCCTCCGGCGAAATGCTGGGCAAGGACCAGCCCGTGATCCTGCAGTTGCTGGAGATCCCCGACGAGAAGGCCCAGAAGGGCCTCAAGGGCGTGATGATGGAACTGGAGGACTGCGCCTTCCCGCTGCTGGCCGGCATGCAGGCCCACAGCGACCCGATGACCGCCTTCAAGGACGCCGACTACGCGCTGCTCGTGGGCTCGCGCCCGCGCGGCCCGGGCATGGAGCGCGCCGAGCTGCTGGCCATCAACGGTGCCATCTTCACGGCGCAGGGCAAGGCGCTGAACGCTGTCGCCAGCCGCAACGTGCGCGTGCTGGTGGTGGGCAACCCGGCCAATACCAACGCCTACATCGCCATGAAGAGCGGCACCGGACCTGCCGCGCAAGAATTTCACCGCCATGCTGCGCCTGGACCACAACCGCGCGGCCAGCCAGATCGCCGCCAAGACCGGCAAGCCGGTGTCGTCGATCGAGAAGCTGGCGGTGTGGGGCAACCACTCGCCGACGATGTACGCCGACTACCGTTTCGCCACCATCGACGGCGCGTCGGTCAAGGACATGATCAACGACCAGGTCTGGAACAAGGATGTGTTCCTGCCCACCGTCGGCAAGCGCGGCGCGGCCATCATCGAAGCGCGTGGCCTGTCTTCCGCTGCTTCGGCGGCCAACGCGGCCATCGACCACATGCGCGACTGGGCGCTGGGCACCCATGGCAAGTGGGTGACGATGGGCGTGCCCAGCAATGGCGAGTACGGCATCCCCAAGGACGTGATGTTCGGCTACCCGGTCACTTGCGCGGGCGGCGAGTACAAGATCGTCGAGGGCCTGGCCATCGACGCGTTCTCGCCAGGAGTGCATCAACAAGACCCTGGCCGAGTTGCAAGGCGAGCAGGACGGCGTCAAGCACCTGCTGTGAAGGCGACAGGCCGCTCGCCGCGTGCGGCGAGCGGTTGGCCCGACGCTCTCCACTACGATGAGCGTGCATCCCCGCGAGGCCCTGTTCGAGGACGGTGATGTCGCCGCGGCTCTGCCGGTGTGCGATCACTACTGCGGCGTCGAAGCCCGCATGCGCAAGAGCCTCGAGCTTCAAGGCGAGCTCGGGCCGGTGTTCGACGTCACGCTCGATGCCGAGGACGGTGCACCGATCGGTGGCGAGACCGAGCACGTGGCGCTCATGTCCGAGCTGGTCATGTCCAGCGGCAATCGGTTCGACCGCGTTGGCGCACGCGTGCACCCGGTCGGTCACGCGGCGTTCGAGCAGGACGTGGACACCCTGCTCGCCCGCGCCGGCACGCGCCTGGCCTACCTCATGGTGCCCAAGCCCCGCGGCCTGGCCGACGTGGAGCGTGCCTGTGCCTTCATCGACCGCCGCAGCCGCGACCTCGGCATCGCGCGCGACGTCCCGGTGCACGTCCTGGTCGAGACCCACGGCGCGCTGCGCGAAGTCGACGCGATCGCCGCGCACCCGCGCATCGAGTCGCTTTCATTCGGGCTGATGGATTTCGTCTCGGCGCACCGCGGGGCCATTCCGGCCAGCGGCATGAGCGCTCAGGGTCAGTTCACGCACCCGCTTGTCGTGCGCGCCAAGCTGGAGATTTCGGCGGCGTGCCACGCCCATGGCAAGACACCGTCGCACTGCGTCGTCACCGAGTTCAACGATCTGCGTGCGCTGTCGGCCGCAGCCACTCGCGCTGCGCGCGAGTTCGGCTATACGCGCATGTGGAGCATTCATCCGAACCAGGTGCGCACGATCATCGAGGCATTTGCGCCCAGCGCCGCCGAGGTCGACCAGGCGCTTGAGATCATCCTGGCCGCACAGGCCGCCGGCTGGGCGCCGATCCGCCACCGCGACACCTTGCACGACCGCGCCAGCTATCGCTACTTCTGGCAGGTCATTGAGCGCGCACACCGCACGTCGATGCAGGGCGGCTCGCAATTACCCGCCCAGGCGCGCGCCGCCTTCTTCAGCGCCTGACGCCGTGCCGGCGAGGGCCGTGACGGAAGCCACAGCCGTGCCGCATTCACTGTGTCCAGGCGGTGCAAACCGGCCCGCCTGAATCAATTGGCAACGATTGGCCGCGGCGAGGCACCCACAATCCAGGCTCGAATCGAACTCCAGGAGCTTGTCCATGATCCGCACCCCCTTGGTGGCCTCGGCCCTCGCCGCTGCCTCTTCGCCTTCGCCAGCAGCAGCATGGCCCAGACGGCAGCCCCTGCCGCCAAACCCGCCGCGGCAAAGCCGGCCGCTGCAAAGCCCGCCGCGCCGCAGCGGCCGCTGCTCCTGAGCCGGCTGCTGCATCGGCCGATCAGCTCGCCGCGGCTGAGCGTGTGCACTACGGCACCTACAACTGCGAGTTCGGCAAGACCGCCGAAGTCTCGACGCTGGCCAAGCACAAGGGCTACGTGGAAGTGAAGTCTGGCAAGTCGGCCTGGCTGATGAAGCCCGTGGCGTCGAGCACCGGCGCGATCCGCCTCGAAGATCTGAAGGGCCAGTTCCTGGTAATCCAGATCGCCAACAAGTCCATGCTCTTCGACAGCAAATCGGGCCAGCGCGTGCTCGACGGTTGCGTGAACGCCGCCCAGATGGAAGCGGCGGAGAAGGTCAAGGCAGCTGACGCTCAGACCGCTGCGAAGTAATCGGACGCCTGCGCTCCGTACACCGCCCAGGCCCGCTTCGAGCGGGCCTTTTTCTTGCGTGCGCTGTTGCGCCGGAGAGCCGGATGCACCAGGGTGATCCGCTTGGTCAAGTCTTATATAAGATATAAAATAGCGGGGTTACCCGTAGACTGTCTCGACACCCCCTAGACTTCCGATCTGCCGCGATTGCGCGCCCGCCAACGTCTACTCCCACCGGAGCCTTCCATGCTGCAAGCCTACCGCCAACATGCCGCCGAACGCGCTGCGCTCGGCATCCCGCCCCTGCCCCTCGACGCCAAGCAGACGGCCGAGTTGATCGAGCTGCTCAAGGCCCCACCGGCGGGCGAAGACGCCTTCCTGCTGGACCTGCTCACGCACCGCGTTCCGCCCGGAGTGGACGACGCCGCCAAGGTCAAGGCCTCGTTCCTCGCGGCGGTGGCGCATGGCGACATCGCGGTCAAGCTGGTGTCCAAAGCCAAGGCCACGGAACTGCTGGGCACCATGGTGGGTGGCTACAACGTCAAGCCATTGATCGATCTGCTCGACGACAAGGAGGTCGCGTCCACTGCGGCGGCCGCGCTGAAGAAGACGCTGCTGATGTTCGACTTCTTCCACGATGTGGCCGAGAAGGCCAAGGCCGGCAACGCCTTCGCCAAGGACGTCATCAAGAGCTGGGCCGAAGCCGAGTGGTTCACCGCCCGCCCCGAGGTCGACAAGAAGATCACCGTCACGGTGTTCAAGGTGCCTGGCGAAACGAACACCGATGACCTGTCGCCCGCGCCCGATGCCTGGAGCCGCCCGGACATTCCTCTGCACTACCTGGCCATGCTCAAGAACACCCGCCAAGGTGCGGCCTTCACGCCGGAAGAGGACGGCAAGCGCGGCCCGATGAAGTTCATCGAGGACCTCAAGAAGAAGGGCCACCTCGTCGCCTACGTGGGCGACGTGGTCGGCACGGGCTCGTCGCGCAAGAGCGCCACCAACAGCGTCATCTGGGCCACCGGCCAGGACATTCCCTTCGTGCCCAACAAGCGCTTCGGCGGCGTCACCCTCGGCGGCAAGATCGCACCGATCTTCTTCAATACGCAGGAGGACTCGGGCGCGCTGCCGATCGAGGTGGATGTGTCCAAGCTGGAGATGGGCGACGTGGTCGACATCCTCCCCTACGACGGCAAGATCCTCAAGAACGGCCAGACCGTCGCCGAGTTCAAGATCAAGAGCGACGTGCTGTTCGACGAAGTGCGCGCCGGCGGCCGCATCAACCTGATCATCGGACGCTCGCTCACCGCCAAGGCACGTGAGTTCCTCGGGCTGCCGGCCTCGACCAGCTTCCGCCTGCCGCAACCACCCAAGGACACCGGCAAGGGTTACACGCTCGCGCAGAAGATGGTGGGCCGTGCCTGCGGCCTGCCGGTCGTGGGAGGACAGCAGAAGGGCATTCGCCCGGGCACCTACTGCGAGCCGAAGATGACCACCGTGGGTTCGCAGGACACCACCGGCCCGATGACGCGCGACGAGCTCAAGGACCTGGCCTGCCTGGGCTTCAGCGCCGATCTGGTGATGCAGAGCTTCTGCCACACCGCGGCCTATCCGAAGCCGGTGGACGTGAAGACGCACCGCGAGCTGCCGGCCTTCATCAGCAACCGCGGCGGCATTTCGCTGCGCCCGGGCGACGGTGTGATCCACAGCTGGCTCAACCGCCTGCTGCTGCCCGACACGGTCGGCACCGGCGGCGACTCGCACACGCGGTTCCCCATCGGCATCAGCTTCCCGGCGGGCTCGGGGCTGGTGGCGTTCGGTGCGGCCACCGGCGTGATGCCGCTGGACATGCCCGAGAGCGTGCTGGTGCGCTTCAAGGGCAAGATGCAGCCGGGCATCACGCTGCGCGACCTGGTCCATGCGATCCCGCTGTACGCCATCAAGGCCGGCCTGCTCACGGTTGCCAAGGCGGGCAAGAAGAACGCGTTCTCCGGCCGCATCCTGGAGATCGAGGGACTGCCCGACCTCAAGGTGGAGCAGGCCTTCGAACTGAGCGATGCCAGCGCCGAGCGCAGTGCCTCGGGTTGCACCGTTCACCTGAACAAGGAACCGATCATCGAGTACATGACCAGCAACATCGTGCTCATGAAGAACATGATCGCCAACGGCTACCAGGACAAGCGCACGCTCGAGCGCCGCATCAAGGCGATGGAAGCCTGGATCGCCAAGCCCGAGCTGCTGCGCGCGGACGCGGATGCCGAGTACGCGGAAGTGATCGAAATCGATCTGGCGGACATCAAGGAACCCATCCTGTGCTGCCCGAACGACCCGGACGACGCCAAGTTCCTCAGCGAGGTGGCCGGCGCCAAGATCGACGAGGTGTTCATTGGTTCCTGCATGACCAACATCGGTCACTTCCGCGCGGCCAGCAAGCTGCTCGAAGGCAAGCGCGACATCCCCGTCAAGCTCTGGGTGGCACCGCCCACCAAGATGGACGCGAGCGAACTCACCAAGGAAGGCCACTACGGTGTGTTCGGCACGGCCGGCGCACGCATGGAGATGCCGGGTTGCAGCCTGTGCATGGGCAACCAGGCTCAGGTCAAGGAAGGGGCGACGGTGGTCTCGACCAGCACGCGCAACTTCCCCAACCGGCTGGGCAAGAACAGCAACGTCTACCTCGCCTCGGCCGAACTGGCTGCCATCGCCTCCAAGCTGGGGCGCATCCCGACCGTGGCCGAGTACCACGCCGACATGGGCGTGATCAACAAGGACGGCGACAAGGTCTACCGCTACATGAACTTCGATCGCATCGAAGAGTACGCGGAAGCGGCCAAGGACGTGACCGTGTGATCAGCCACTGAGCCGAGCCAAAGAGCCCGCTTCGGCGGGCTGTTTGTGGAAGAGCCCGCTTCGGCGGGCTCTTTGCATTGCGGGTCTGCGATGGCGTCGCGCGCTCAGGGCGCGAAACCGAACAGCCGCCGTGGCGTGTCCCAGAGCAGACGGCGGCGGTCGTTGGCATCCGGGAGCCAGCGCTCGATCAGCTGAAGCAAGGGGCCGTAGTCGAGCCGCTCCGCGGCCTTGAGGAAGGGCCAGTCGGACGCCCAGATGCAGGCATCGAGGGTGAAGGCATCCATCAGTGCGCGCACATAGGGAAGCGCGTCGTCGTATGGCAGCGCCATCGTCGAGAACTTCTGGAAGCCAGAGATCTTGACCGTGGCGCGCCCGGTGCGTGCCAGGGCAAGCACCGCCTGGAAGCCCGGCTGGTCGAGCCCGGCCGACGGCGTAGGTCGACCACAGTGGTCGATCAGGATGCGGGCGCCGCTTCGCGCGAGCATCGGACGCCAGGGACACCATCTGGTCGTGCTCGATTTGTACCTGCACGAACAGGTCGAGGTCCGCCAGTTGGCGCAGCAGGCCCTCGGTGCCGGCGTAGTAGGCCAGGCCGTGCACCGTGGGGTTGAAGGCAATGCCGGCGACACCCCCGGCCTTCAGACGCAGAAGCTCGTCGCGGGAGACGGTGTTGGGGACGACCGCAATGCCCTTGAATCGCCCCTCGCTGTGAGCCAGCGCGTCGAGCAGGCAGCGGTTGTCGGTGCCGTAGCCGGAATTCGGACCGACCACCAGCGCGTGCTGCACGCCGTAGGCGCGCATCACCGCCGCGTGCTGGTCGCGCGTGCCGATCTCCTGCGCTGCGGGCTGGTACGCCACATCCGCCGCGTAGGCGAAGCGCGCCGGGTCGAGCACGTGGTTGTGACAGTCGACCTTCGGCTCATCGAAGATGCTCATGGCTGGCGCGTCTTCGGCTCGAACACCGCGCGCCACTGCGTCACTTGGCGCCGAGCGCGGGCAGAACTTCCTTGACCACCTGCTTGCCGTCACGCGCCTCGACGATGAAGCTCTCGCGGTCGAGGTCGCCCTTGTCGTCGAAGCTCACGTCCATCAGGATGCCTGGATGGTCGGCCGCCTTGAGCTTGAGCGTGTGCATCGTCTTGGCAATCGCCTGGCGGTCCAGCTTGCCGGTCTTCTCGATCGCCGCCTTGAGGATGTAGACGCCGGTGTAGCCCTTGATGCCGTTGTGATCGGGCGTGAACTTCCATTCCTTCTCGAACTTGGCCCGGAAGGCCCGCATGGCCGGGATGGGCGCATCGACCGTCAGACCCACGTGCGCGACCGCGCCATTGGCTGCCTCGCCGGCCAGCTCGATGACCTTCTGGCTCGTGAGCACCGTCTCGCCGACGATCGGCTTGGTCACGCCCTGCTTGCGCAACTCGCGCAGCAGGCGCGCCGACTCCTCCTCGTTGGTGTAGGCGAAGATCACGTCGGTGTTGGCCTGCTTGGCCTTGAGCACCGCGGCCGAGAAGTCCACCTGGTTCTGGTCGGTCGAGATGTCGGTGGTGACCTTCACACCCAGCGGCTCGAGCGCCTTGATCAGCGAGTCCTTGCCGCCCTTGCCGAAGTCGTTGTTCACGTAGATCAGCGCCACGGTCTTGGCCTTGAGGTTGTTGGCCACGTAGCGCGCCACCTTGGGCATGGCTGTGTCCTGCGTGAAGCTGGTGCGGAAGATGTACGGGTTGCCCTGCTTGGTGATCGCGGCCGCCTCGCCGCCGGTGAAGTTGGGAATCTCCGCACGGCGCGTCTCGGCCATGCTCACCAGGATCGAGCCCGAGAAGACCGGGCCGAAGACCGCGAGCACACCGTCGTCCACCGCCTTCTGCGCGAGACCTTTGGCCACGCCGGGGTTGCTCTGGGTGTCGGCGGTCGTGCTCTCGATCTTGCGACCCATGATGCCGCCCGCAGCGTTGATCTCCTTCACGGCGAGTTCCACGCCGTTCTTGAAGTTGGTGCCGGAGGTGGCTCCGGCGCCGGACAGCTCCACGACATTGGCGATCTTGATCGTCTGGGCTGTGGCTGCCTGGCAGGCCAGTGCGAGACCTGCGGCTGCGAACAGGGTATGGATGGACTTCTGCATGGTTTGTCTCCTGAGAGTGATCTTCTTGAGTCGGGACGTGTGGAAACTACTTCGGGTACAGCAACGCGCGCACCCCGCCGAGGTCGGACTGTACCGTCGTCGCGAGCGTGTCGAATCCGAAGAAACGAAGGTACTCCGGCACCTGCTGCACCAGCATCTCGAAGCCGGCCTCGGCCCGCAGCCCCCGTGCCCGGCAGGCCTGCAGCAAGGGCGTCGGCACCTGGCTCATGATGATGTCGACCACGGCGGCACCGGCATCGACACGCGCCGGGTCGACGGGCAAAGGGTCGCCGGGCTTCAGTCCTTGCGACGTGCAGTTGACGATGAGGTCGTACCCGGCAGGGTTGGCGTTCTCGGCCACCTTGATGGCCACGGAGGCATTCATCAACGGCGCCAGGCGCTCGACCAGCCGCTGAGCCTTGTCGCGAGTGCGGTTGTGGATGGCGAGCACGGACGGCTGCCGCTGCGCCAAAGCCGCGGCCACGGCCTGACCGCCACCGCCCGCACCGAGCACCAGCACCTTCTTGCCGGCGACAGCGATGCCGAAATGGTCGAGCCCCTTGACGAAACCGATGCCGTCGAACAGCGCCGCCTCGAGGCGGCCATCGGCATGGCGCTTCACCGCGTTCACCGCGCCAGCCACCATGGCCACCGGGTCGGTGGGCTGCAGCGCCTCGAAAAGCGCCGCCTTGTGCGGAATCGTGGCCCAGAGACCGCCGATGTTCTCGGCCGCCATGCCGTGCTGCAGAAAGCCCGACAGCGCCGCGGCCGGAAGCTTCAGCGGCACCAGCACGGCGTCGATGCCGTGCTGCTGGAACAACGTGTTGTAGACCGTGGGCGCCTTCACCTGCGCCACGGGTCGCCCAGGATGAAGAAGACGCGGGTGTTGCCGGTGATGAAGGGCATGGAGGAATCTCAACAATCCAATGTCATGGGGGGGGCAGAAGCGGGTCATGGCGGCCTGATCCCTGCCGGGGATTCACGCAGTTTGTCATCGAACGCCAGCAGCATCCGTGATCAGTTGCCTGCAGCGAGTCGCTGGTCGATCCATGTGAAGGCATGTTGCACGTCACAGTTGCCGGCGTGTCTCTGCGCCACGGTAGCTGGTGCTGGTGATGGCCGCGGTGCCATCCCAGCCGCCAAGTCCGCCCTGGTAGCTGGCAAACCAGCCTGAGTTGTTGACGTTCAGCAAGATGGCGTTGTCCTGCTTGGCCGTGTCGGCGACGGGGATGGCAGGCGTGCTGTCACTGCCACCGCCGCAGGCCGCGATGAGGCCGCTGACCGAAAGCGTGGCGATCGCGACGCTGAGCACGCGAAGCCGGAGTGGAATGGTCTTGTTCATCTGTGTCTCTTCGGCCGATTCCAGCCTGTTGCTTTGCGGCTAGTTGTTCGCCATGGACTGGGCCTTGCGGCCGCCAGCCACCGAGTACGTGAGCGGTACCTTGCGCGTGGCCAGGAACTGCTCCAGGGTTTCACCGCGGAAGGCCGCATAGACCGCGGGGTTGGAAACGCCCAGCACCGCGGCCATCTTCTCGAGCACGAAGAAGCTCACGCCGCGGCGCACCATCTCGATCCAGCGACGCTCGCGCACCAAGGTCTTCTCTTCGTCGCTCAGCCCGCGCTCGGTGGCCAGGTTCTCGAAGTCGCTGATGAAGCGCTCGCGGTGGGTTGGCAACACCAGGTCGTGCAGAAAGGCGTTGAGCCGCAGGTTGTCGTGGCTGCGGGCATGGGTGAACGGGTAGGTGCCTGCCAGCGCGCCGGCACCTTCGAGCTCCTGGCCGATGTGGCGGCGATAGGCCTCGCACTGCTCGGCCGTCGCTGCCGGGCCGAGGTCTTCGAACACCAGCGTGGCGATGTTGGTGACCGAAGGTGCGTAGGTCTGCTTGTGCACCAGGCGCACGTCCTTCGACAGGGCGCCGCGCATGATCAGCCACATGATGACCTCGGCGCCTTCCATGCCGCCCTTGGCTGCGTACTCGGCAATGCGCATTCCCGCCAGTGTTTCGGGGGACTTCTCCAGCAGTTCCAGGAACTCGTTGTCCCAGGCCTCGTTGAGGAAACCCGCGCGCTCGCCATGCACCTGGTGAGACAAGCCGCCCGTGGCCATGATGGCGACGTTGAGGTCCTCGGGGTAGCTCTCGATCGCCTTGCGCAGCGTCTGACCCAGCTTCCACATGCGTCTGGCGCTGGGCACCGGCAGTTGCAGCACCCCCACCTGCAGCGGCACGATGCGGCCGGGCCACGGGCCGTTCGCATCGCCCAGCATGGACAGTGGCGAGAGCAGCCCGTGGTCCACCGGCTTGCCCTGGAAGAAGGACATGTCGAATTCGTCGGCCACCATGGCCGTCGCGATGTGCTGCGACAGCCCGAGATGGCCGCGTGCCGGCGCCACATCGCGCGGCCCACCCCCTTCGTCGGCGGCCACATACTGGTCATCGATGCCCAGCACGAAAGCCGAGTAGTGGTCGAAGAAGAACGAGGTGATGTGATCGTTGTAGATCATGAACACCACATCGATCTTCCTGGCGTGTACCCAGCCGCGGATCGCGTCGAAGCCGTCGAAGATCGGCTTCCAGGCCGGGTCGTTCTGCTTTCCGGTGTCCTTGGCGAAGCCGATGGTCGGTGAATGGGAGGCGCCGATGCCTCCGACGATGCGTGCCATGTATGCGCTCCCGGCAAATGGCTACTTGGTGGCCGCGTGCTTGGCGATCAGGGCCTTCGCACCGTCGAGCATCTTCTTGCCATCCTGGCCCTTGGCATTCATGTCGGCCACCCAGCCATCCGACAGCGGCTGGCCCAGCTTCTTCCAGTTCTCGAGCTCGGCTTTCGGGATCACGTTGGTCGTGTTCTTGGCGGTCAGCTTCTTGCCTTCGGCGTCGGCCTGCAGGAAAGCCTTGCCGATCTGGCCTGACAGCGCCTGGCCGCTGTTGTTGTCGATCACCTTCTTCAGGTCGGGTGGCAGGGATTCGTACTTCGCCTTGTTCATCGCGAAGATGAAGGTCGAGGTGTAGAACGCCGGCTCAGCGGGGTCGGTCTCGGAATGGAACTTCACCAGTTCCTGGATCTTCACCGAGGGCACGACCTCATAGGGCACCACCGCGCCGTCGATCACGCCCTTGGACAGCGCATCGCCCACCTGTGGCACCGGCATGCTGACGGGTGTGGCTCCCAGCAGGGCAATGAACCTGTTCGTCATGCGCGTTGGCGCACGAAGCTTCAGGCCCTTCAGGTCGGCAGCCGTCTTGATCGGTTTGGACGTCATGTGGAACACGCCATCACCGTGCACATGGAAGGCCAGGGCCTTGACGTCCTTGAACTCTGCCGCACCGTACTGTTCGACGTAGTCCCAGAGCGCCTTGCTCGTGGCCTCGGGGTTCTGCATCATGAAGGGCAGCTCGAACACCTCGACCGAGGGGAACCGGCCTGCGGTGTAGCCAGGCAGTGTCCAGACGACGTCGGCCACGCCATCACGCACCTGCTCGAACAACTGTGGCGGCGTGCCCCCCAGCTGCATCGACGGGTAGCTCTGGCACTTCATCTTGTTGTTCGACTCCTTGGCGATCTTGTCGCACCAGGGCTGGATGAACAGCGTGTTGGCGAACGAGCTCGCGGGCAGGAAGAAGTGGACCTTCAGCGTCACCTCCTGCGCCGAGACGTGGGACATGAAGGCCGTGCTGATCGCGGCCAGGGTGAGTCGCAGGGATCGTTTCATGGAGGGTCTCCTGAAGTAGGTCTGGGTGGGAAGTGGTCTCTGGCGGACAGGAAGATCAAGTGAGCTGATGCACCAGCCACAGCGTGATGCCCGGGAAGGCGATGAGGAGCGCCAGCCGGATGGCGTCCGTGGTGAGAAACGGGATGACGCCCTTGTAGGTCTCGGACATCGGAACGTCCTTGGCCAGGCCGTTCATGATGTAGACGTTGAGTCCCACCGGCGGGAAGATCATTCCGATCTCGCACACGGTCAGGATCAGGATGCCGAACCACAGTGCCTTGTCGCCGGGGGGCAGGCCGAAGAAGTCCATGCCCATGATCACGGGGAACAGGGTGGGAACGGTCAGCAGGATCATGGACATCTCGTCCATGACGCAGCCCAGCAGCACGTAGAACAACATGATGCCGCCCATCACCACCACGGGTGCGATCTGCAGATGGGCGACGACGTCGGCCAGCTGCGCCGGAAGCTGCGACAGCGCGAGCGCCGCATTGATCATGTCGGCGCCGATGAAGATGAGGAAGATCATCCCGCTGGTCTGCGCCGTCGTGCGGATGGCCTCGACCAGCTTGTGGCGGTTCATTTCCCGGCGCACGAGCGTGATGACGAAGGTGAGCACGTTGCCGATGGCGGCACCTTCGGTCGCGGTGAACAGCCCGCCGTAGATGCCGCCGAACACCACCAGGAAGATGGCCGCGATCGGCCAGACCCGCAACGCCGAGGCCGCCAGTTCGCTCGCGGGCACGGCGCTGGCCTGGGGCGCCTGGTCGGGGTGGATGCGAACGATGACCGCGATCGCGAGCAGATAGCCTGCCGCGGCAATCAGCGCTGGGATGTACGCCGCAAGGAACATCTTGGTGATGTTCTGTTCGGTCAGGATGGCATACACCATGAGCGTGACCGATGGCGGCAGCAGCACCCCCATCGTCCCGCCGGTGGCCAGCGCGGCCGTGGCGAGCCGGCCGGAGTAGTTGATGCGCCGCATCTCGGGGTACGCCACCTGCGCGATCGTCGCGGTGGTGGCCACGGTGGAGCCCGAGATGGAGCCGAAGGCCGCACATGCCAGCACCCCCGCCATCGCCATGCCACCCTTGAATCGGCCCAGCAAGGCGTTGGCAAAGTCGAAGAGCGCCTTGGAAAGCCCGCCGTGAACGGCAAAGGCCCCCATCAGCATGAACAGCGGGATGACGGAAAGGTCGTAGACGGAGACGCGTCCGTAGACGGCGCCCTTGAGGTGCGAAAGCAAGGGCATCCAGCCGGCCAGGACAAGGTAGCCCACCGCACCGGGCACGAACATCGCGATGGCGATCGGCACGCGAACGGCCATCAGCACCAGCATCGCGCCGAACATCGACAGGCCGACCGCCATCGTGCTCATCGAACCACCTCGTCGATGGAGCGCCACTGCTGCACCGTCTGGTGCAGGCCGATCACCACGCACAAGGCCAGGCCAGGAACCATCAGCAGGTAGGGGATCCACAGCGGCAGGTTCATGAGCATCGAACTCTCCTGCGTCTCGCGGATCGCCACGCCGCCCGCCGCGACACGCCAGCACACCAGCGCGAGCACGAGCGTGTAGAGCAGCGTGCCGAAAGCGTCCATGCGCCGCTGCGTGCGTTGCGTCGCCCGCGTCGTGAAGAAGTCGACGATGATGTTGGCGCGCCGGAACTGGGTGTACGGCAGGAACGACGCCACCACGACCGCGCATCCGAGCTGGACCAGTTCGACGTCGCCCAGGATGGGGTGCGAGAACATGGACCGACCGATCACGCTGACCACGGTCATGCAGGCGATGCCCACCAGCATGACTCCGCCGATCGCGGCACTCAGATCGCACAGCCGTTGCAATAGGCGATCGATGCTTCCGGGGCTGCTTGACACCTTGTCTCCTTCGAGGGGAAGGTGCCTTGCGACCTGCCCATGTTGTGGCTGCGCAGTCTAGGAAGCGGCAGTCCGGTGCATAAGATGTCGCGTCAGGACGCGCGATAACGCCTGGTTATCATCTGCGGCATGAAGCTGACAACCTTGCGCGCGCTGGTGGCGGCCATCGAGGAAGGCAGCCTGCGCAGCGCGGCGCGGCGCGTGGGGGTGTCACAGCCCGCGCTGACGAAGATGATTCGCGAGCTCGAGCTGGAACTCTCGACCACGCTGCTGGTGCGTTCGACCACGGGCGTGATCGCCACCGCCCAGGGCAAGGTGCTCTACGAGCGGGCGGCCGCGGCCGAGCGTGAACTCTCGCAGGCCATCGATCAGATCAGCCAGCTCGGGGGCCGCATGACCGGCGATCTGAAGATCGGCGCCGTGCCGCTGGCGGTGCTGCTGCTGATTCCGGAAACGCTGCGCACCTTCAACCGGGAGTTCCCCGACATCCGCCTGCACATCAGCGAAGAGCTCTACATCGCGCAGCTGACGCGGCTGCGCAAGGGCGAGGTCGACATGGCGGTCGGCCCCATGCCCGAGAACATGCCTCAGGGCGAATTCGTGGCGGAGCCACTGATCCCGATCTCGATGGTGATCGTGGTGCGCAAGGGCAACCCTCTGGCGCGGGCGCGCTCGCTGGAAGAACTTTCGCGCGCCAAATGGGTGTTCACCGGGGGGGCGGCAGACTCTGGCTATGCCAAGGTGATGTACGCCCAGCACGGCCTGCCGGCCCCACCCACCGGCGCCATCGTCAACTCGACGCTCGGTTTGCTGTCCCTCATCACCAGCGGCGACTTTGTCGGCCTGATGCCACTGCAGATCGCCATGCATCCGATGGCCAGCGCCCACCTCGCGATGGTGAACACGCGCGAAGGCCCGTTGCAGCTCACCGTCGGGGCCATGGTGCGTGCGGATGCGGCGGTCACGCCAGCGGTCAGGCACTTCATCGCCCACTTGCGACGGGCAGCACACCACATCGGTCGGCTCGGCTGAGCACCGCGGCCTGCGGCCGCCCAGCACTCAATCCAGTTCGGGGGCGATCTGCTCCGCGTAATCGTAGAGCGCGCCGAGAATCTCCTGGCCGCGCTCGTCAGCGGTTTCGTTCAGGACGTCGATGCGATCGAAGAACGCCTGCAGGGTCATCCCGCCGCCTTCGCCATCGATCAGCCGCGCCGCGCGGTGCTGCTCCCAGCGCTGACGTTCGTCCTCGGTGAGCGTCGCGGCGAAGTTGCGGGCGCGGTAGCGGAACACCAGCTCCTCCAGCCGCGGGTCGTCGAAGCCGGTGCGCTGGGTGGCGAGTTGCTCGGGCGGCAGCGTGCGCAGGCGCTGCAGCCGTGCGCGGTCGCCGTTGCCGACGAAACCGCCGTACAGGTCTTCGTCGACGTCGGGGCGCTGCGCCGGGGCCGACCGCTCGAACACCTCGGGCCACAGGCCCTGCCACTGCGGCGCCAGGCGCGCAGCCACCACGGCGTGGCGCTCGGCCGCGGCCCGGTCGATGCCCCAGCGCTCGGCCAGTGGCGCGCTCAGCGTGTTGAGGTTGCCCACCACCACCGGCGACTTGTTGATGTGGATGGTCTTGATCGGCAGGCGCGTCACGCCCTCGGGCAGGGCGTCAGCACGGGTGAACATGCGCTCGCGCACCTGCGCGGCATCGAGGCCCGCCATGGTCTCGGGGTCGACCGCAAGGTCCCAGACGATGAGCTCGTTCTTGTTGGTCGGGTGCGGCCCGAGCGGCCAGACGATGGCGATGCCGCCGCGCTCCGGCGCGAACATGCCGGAGATGTGCAGGAAGGGGCGCCCGCTGCCGATTTCGTCGATGACCGCCGCCTTGTGGCGCAGCTTGAGGCAGAAGTCCCACAGCCGTGGCTGGCGGGCGCGGATCAGCCGGGCGAGGGCGAGCGTGGCGCGCACGTCCGACAAGGCATCGTGCGCCGCCTCGTGCGCGAGGCCGTTGGCCGCCGTCAGGTGCTCGAGCTTGAGGGACGGCTTGCCATCCTCGTGCACCGGCCACTCGATACCGTCGGGTCGCAGCGCGCGGGTGCAGCGCACCACGTCGAGCAGGTCCCAGCGGCCGCAGCCATCGCGCCACTCGCGGGCGTAGGGATCGATCAGGTTGCGCCAGAAGAGGTGCCGCGTCACTTCATCGTCGAAGCGGATGCTGTTGTAGCCCACACCCACGGTGCCCGGCCGCGCCAGCTGCTGCTCGATGGCCGCGGCAAACGCCTGCTCGGCCACGCCAAGTTGCAGGCAGTGCTGCGGCGTGATGCCGGTGAGCAGGCAGGACTCGGGGTCGGGCAGGAAATCCGGTGCCGGCTGGCAATGCAGCATCACCGGCGCATCGATCTCCTCGAGCTGGGCATTGGTGCGCACGCCGGCAAACTGCGCCGGCCGATCTCGGCGTGGCACGCGGCCGAAGGTCTCGTAGTCGTGCCAGAAGAAGCTGAGGTTGGTGCCGGGGTCGCCCATGCGGTCACGATACCGCAGTGGACGGTTTATTCCCTGCCCGCGCTGATCGGATTCACCGATTGGCAGGCGGCTTCGCGCAACCAATGCTGCGCAGCATCCCTCACCCTGCCCCCTCGGAGACCCGCCATGCAACGACGGTTCGTGCTCACCCTTCTCACGCTGTCCGGTCTGGCCGCCTGCGGCACCACACCGGCGCCAGACGCCCAGGCCGTGCTCCGCCAGGCCGACATGGCCATGGGCGGCACCGCCCTCAAGACCTTGCGCTTCAGTGGTGACGGCACCGGAGCCACCTTCGGCCAGGCGTTCCAGCCAGGCATGGCCTGGCCGCGCCTGAACTATTCGGTGCTCACACGCACTGTCGACTACGAGAACGCGGCGCTGCGCGAAGACTTTGGCCGCAGCCGTGGCGAGCCCAACGGGGGCGGAGCCGTGCCGCTGATGGGCCAGGGCGAAGCGCGAGCGACGGGCCTGGTGCGTGGCGATCTGGCATGGAATCTGGCCGGCACGGGCGGCGCCCCCACACCGGTGGCCAGGGAGCAGCGGGCGCATGACCTGTGGACCACGCCGCACGGCGTCATCAAGGCGGCGATGCGCAACGGCGCCACCGCCACCACCCGCACCGAAGACGGCAAGACCTACACGGCGGTCAGCTTCACCCAGCCCGGCGTGATGTCGGCCACCGCCTTCATCGGCGCCAGCGGGCTGGTCGAGCGCATCGACTCGCGTCTGCCGCACCCGGTGCTCGGCGACACCGAGGTGGTGACGCGCTTCTCCGACTACCGCGACGTGAACGGCGTGAAGTTCCCGATGCGCATCCGCCAGAGCCAGGGCAGCTACGAGGTGCTCGACCTCACCGTCAAGGAAGTGCAGCCGAACGCTGCCGTGGACATCCAGGTGCCCGACAACGTGCGCACCGCCACCGAGCGCGTCGCGGTCGAGAAGGCCGCCGAAGGGGTGTGGTTCCTGGCCGGTGGCTCGCACAACAGCGTGGCCATCGAGATGAAGGACCACCTGATCCTGGTCGAGAGCCCGCTCTACGATGGCCGCGCCGCTGCGGTGCTGGCCGAAGCCAAGAAGCTGGCGCCTGGCAAGCCGGTGCGCTACGTGGTGAACTCGCACCACCACTTCGACCACGCGGGCGGACTGCGCGCGGCCGTGGCCGAGGGCGCCACGCTGGTGACGAGTTCGATGGCCAAGCCCTACTTCGAGCGGGTGTTCACCAATCCCAACCGGGTGGCGCCGGACCTGATGGCGAAATCGGGACGCACCCCGACCATCATCGGGGTGAACAGCAAGCAGACCTTCACCGACGGCACACGCACGGTGGAAGTGCACGAGATGGACGGCAGCATCCACGCCGTGGGCTTCATGATGGTCTACCTGCCGCAGGAGAAGATCCTGATCCAGGCCGACGCCTACACGCCGCCCGCACCGGGCACGCCGCCTCCGCCGGTGCCCAATGCCAACAGCGTGAACCTGGTGCAGAACATGGAGCGCCGCGGCATGGCCGTCGACCGCCTCCTGCCGCTGCACGGCCGCATCGTGCCGGTGGGCGAGCTCTACGCCTTCATCGGACGCAAGCCCTGAGGGGCGGCCCGCAGCGCCGCCCCGGACCGATCACTTCTTGCGCGAACGGGCGGCGCTGCCGCCCTGCCTCAGCGCATCCGACATCCCGATCAGCACGCCGCTGACCAGCGCGGTGTAGCTCTCGGCCAGCGTCTGGGCTGCCTTGAGACCGGCCGCGCGGCTGTCGCGCATGGCGGTCTGCATCTGGCTGGCGAACTGCTCGGCCGCGGCGCTGGCCTGCGCGCCGGACAGCGTGCCGCCAGCCTGCATCTTGTCGAGCAGCGGTGCCCATTGCTTGGCAAGGTGACCGCTGGCTTCGGCGGTGCTCTTCTTGAGCGCGCCGATGAAGGTGTCTTCCATCTTCTCGAGGTCGGCCAGCGCCTTCTTGAGGTGCTTCTCGCGCAGGTCAGCGCCCTGGTCGACGAACTGCTGCAGCGCCATGCGGTTGGCCTCGACCGCCTTGACGAGCGCATCGTCCATGCCGGTGATGGCCTTGTCGAGCAGGTCTTCCACGTCGATGCCCACCACCGGGTTCTTGGCCGCGCCGGCAGAGGCGGCCTGCGTCACCGACGCCAGCACGCCGCGGATGTTCTTGAGCGTGAGCTCACGCCCCTGCAGTGCGGCCAGGGTGGCGTCGCTGACGGCCTTGCGCAGCTGCTCCGAACCCTTCGCGGTGGCGTTGGCAAACATCGAGATCAGGGCATCCTGGTCGATTCCGGCTTTCATCATGGTCGTCTCCTCTGGGGGGGTGGTCGGTGGGCACGCGGGCAAGGCTCGCAGCGCATGATTGTCCACCCCCGCATCGTCCCGGTGCCGGGTCGGTTCTTGGGTATGCTGCACGGCTGCGCCCGAGCCTGGGCGGCCAGACCCCTCACGGAGACTTCCCGACATGACCCGCGTCTTCAACTTCAGCGCCGGCCCGGCCGCGCTTCCCGAGTCCGTGCTGCGCCAGGCAGCCGACGAAATGCTCGACTGGCACGGCTCAGGCATGTCGGTGATGGAGATGAGCCACCGCGGCAAGGAATTCATCGCCATCCACGCGGAAGCCGAGGCGCTGCTGCGCGAACTGCTGGCGATTCCTGCGAACTACAAGGTGCTGTTCATGCAGGGCGGAGCGATCGGCGAGAACGCGATCGTTCCGATGAACATGATGGGCAGCAAGGGCAGCGCCGACTACATCGACACCGGCGAATGGTCGAAGAAGTCGATCAAGGAAGCCGGCAAGTACGGCAAGGTGAACGTGGCCGCCAGCGCCAAGGACACCGGCTACACCAGCATCCCGAAGCGCGAGACCTGGAAGCTCGACCCCGGCGCGGCCTATGTGCACATCTGCTCCAACGAGACCATCGGTGGCGTGGAGTACCAGTTCACTCCGGACGTGGGCAATGTGCCGCTGGTGGCCGACATGTCGAGCAACATCCTCTCGCGCCCGGTGGACGTGAGCAAGTACGGCCTCATCTACGGCGGTGCGCAGAAGAACATCGGCCCGGCCGGCCTGACGATCGTCATCGTTCGCGACGACCTGCTCGGCCATGCGCACCCGCTGACGCCCGATGCGTTCAACTACAAGCTGCAGGCCGACAACGACAGCATGCTCAACACGCCGCCCACCTATGCGATCTACATCGCCGGGCTGGTGTTCAAGTGGATCAAGGCGCAGGGCGGGCTCGCGGCGATGGAGGTCCACAACCGCGCCAAGGCGGCGCTGATCTACGACTACCTGGAAACCACCTCGTTCTACCGCAGCCCGGTGGCCAGGGACTGCCGCTCGCTCATGAACGTGCCGTTCAAGCTCAAGGACGAGCAGCTCGACGAAGCCTTTCTCAAGGGCGCGCAGGCGCGGCAGATGGTGCAGCTCAAGGGACACCGGTCGGTGGGCGGCATGCGGGCCTCGATCTACAACGCCATGCCCATCGAGGGCGTCAAGGCGCTGGTGGCCTACATGAAGGAGTTCGAGGCGCAGCATGCCTGAACACCTCAAGATCCTGGTGCTGAACCAGATCTCGGCCAGTGGGCTGGGTCGGCTGCCCGCCGAGCGGTACGTGGTCGGCAAGGACGTGGCGGCGCCGGACGCGGTGCTGCTGCGCTCTGCCGACCTGCATGGCGCCGCCGTGGCCCCCAGCGTGCGGGCGATCGCGCGTGCCGGGGCCGGGACGAACAATATTCCCGTCGATGCGATGAGCGCGCGCGGCGTGCCGGTGTTCAACGCGCCTGGCGCCAACGCCAACGCGGTGAAGGAACTGGTGCTCGCCGGCATGCTGCTGGCCTCGCGCAACCTGGCGCCGGCGCTGCGCTTCGTGGCGAACCTCGACGCCGCGGCCGCAGACCTGGACAAGACCGTCGAGGACGGCAAGAAGGCCTTCGCTGGCCGCGAACTGGCCGGGCAGACGCTGGGCGTGATCGGCCTCGGAAAGATCGGCTGCCTGGTGGCCGACGCCGCCATCCGCCTGGGCATGAATGTTCTGGGCCACGACCCGGAGATCACCGTGGACGCCGCATGGAGTCTGCCGTCGCAGGTGAAGCGGGCACTCAGCGTCAACGAGGTGCTGAAGGCTTCGAATTTCGTGACCCTGCACGTGCCGCTGGTACCGGCCACGCGGCATCTGGTGAATGCCGAGAACCTGCGCCTGGTTCAGCGCGGCTGCGTGCTGCTCAACTTCTCTCGCGAAGGTGTGGTCGAGGACGGCGCCGTGCACGCTGCGCTGGCCTCCGGCGCGCTCGGTCACTACGTCTGCGACTTTCCGAGCGCGGCCACGCTCGGACATGACCGCATCATCGCGCTGCCGCACCTGGGCGCTTCGACGCGCGAGGCCGAGGAAAACTGCGCCATCATGGTGATCGACCAGCTGCGCGACTACCTCGAGCACGGCAACATCCTGAATGCCGTCAACTTTCCCAGTGTGAGCATGGCGCGCGAGTCGGCGCACCGCGTCGCCATCGCCAACGCGAACGTGCCCAACATGCTCGGCCAGATCTCCACCGCCATGGCGCGGGCTGGCCTGAACATCCACAACATGGTCAACAAGTCGCGCGGTGGCATGGCCTACACGCTGGTGGATGTCGACAGCCCGGTGCTGCGCAGCGTGCTTGATGACATCGGTCGCATCGAGGGCGTGCTGTCGGTGCGCTCGCTGCCCGCGCCGTCGGATCTGGGCGAAGCGGCAGAGGCTTGATCTGCGTCAGCGGATCGACGCCGGCCCGGCATACCGCCCCTTGAAGACCAGGCCGGCAGCGTCCAACTTGTGAGCATGGATGGCACGGTGCCATCCGTTCTCCACAGAAAGGACGTTGACCATGTTCTCACTGATTTCCCGTCCCGCTTCCGGACTCGCCAGCGAGCGTGAGCCCTTCGGCCTGATCGACGCCATGTTCTCCGACTGGCTGGGTCAGCGCGCCGCGGCGTCATCTCTGGTGTCACGCGCCAAGCTCGATGTGAGCGAGCGCGACAACAGCTACGAGGTGCGCGCCGAACTGCCCGGTGCGAAGAAGGAAGACATCGCCATCGAAATCGACGGTGCCTGGGTCTCGATCAAGGCCAAGACCCAACGGCGCGACGAGCGCAAGGAAGGCGCCAAAGTGCTCTACACCGAGCTCAGCCATGAGTCGTACGCACGCGCTTTCGAGCTGCCGCAGCCGGTGGACTCTGCCTCGGCCAAGGCGGCGTTCGAGAATGGTGTGCTGACCCTGACGCTGCCCAAGCGGGCCGCTTCGACGACGCAGCGTCTGACCGTTCAGTGACCGCTGGTGTGCGTCGGGCCCTCACCGGCCCGGCGCACCGATCTCATTCGGGGTACTGCATCGGCTGCGTGGCCGCGAATCCCTGGTCGGTGTCGGGCGCTTCAGGGCGACCCTTGCGGGCCAGTTTCGCCTTGAGTTGCGCAACTTCGTCGTGCGTGTCCGCGAGCAGGCGCGACATCTTGGCGCTGTCGGCACGGTGCTCGGTACGCAGGGCATCCATCTGCCGCTGCGCCTGTGCCTTGACGCGCTCGATCTCAAGGGCCACCTGGGCCTGCTGCTCGGGCGCGTCGGTTGCCGATCGCTGTTGCTGGGCCGCACGCTCCTTGTCGAACTCGCGGCGCGCTTCCACCAGCGCTGCGCGGGCCGAGCGCCCGCCCAGCCATAGCCCGACACCCAATCCAACGATCAGGGCCAGGATGATCCAGGCGATCCACAGCTGATTCGACACACCCGCTCCACTCGAGACATGAAAGCCGCCGGCACTCGAAAGCCCAGCAGCAGAAGATGGATTGAGACTAACGGCTAACGGGGGCGTTGTCGCCCCTCAGGCGCTGCGCGGATGCACGCGGGATGCGGCATTCTTGGCACGAGACCGGGCCTCTTCGACGTCCAAGGCATGCGCGAGTGCCACACCCATGCGGCGCTTCAGGAAACTCTCCGGCTTGCCGAACAGGCGCAACTCGGTGCCCGGCACGCGCAACGCATCATCCACGCCGTCGAAGACGATGCCCTGCGCGTCGACCCCGCCATAGATGACCGCACTGGCACCAGGACTCTTCAAGCTCGTGTCCACCGGCAGTCCGAGGATGGCGCGGGCGTGCAGCTCGAATTCGTTCTGCCACTGCGTGGCCATGGTCACCATGCCGGTGTCGTGCGGGCGCGGCGAAACTTCGCTGAACCAGACCTGATCGCCCTGCACGAACAGCTCGACGCCGAAGAGGCCCTGCCCGCCGAGATCGTCGGTGACCGCCTTGGCAATGTCACGGGCGCGCTGCAGCGCCGCTGGCCGCATCGGGTGCGGCTGCCAGCTCTCGACGTAGTCGCCATTGCACCTGGATGTGGCCGATGGGCTCGCAGAAGTGCGTCTCGATGCGGCCGTCTGCGGCGCGGGCGCGCACGGTGAGCAAGGTGATCTCGTAGTCGAAGCGGATGAAGCCTTCGACGATGACGCGGCCGTGGCTCACCCGCCCGCCGGCCATGGCGTGGTCCCAGGCCTTGGCGACATCGGCCGGCGTGTCGATCTTGCTCTGGCCCTTGCCCGAGCTGCTCATCACCGGCTTGACGATGCAGGGGTAGCCGATGCCGCCTTCGATGGCAGCGCGCAGCTCGTCGAGCGAGTCGCAGAAGCGGTACGGGCTGGTCGGCAGCTTCAGCGTCTCGGCGGCCAGGCGGCGGATGCCTTCGCGGTCCATCGTGAGCCGCGCGGCGCGCGCGGTGGGGATCACCCGCACCACGCCTGCCGCTTCGAGCTCCTCGAGCATCGGCGTGGCGATGGCCTCGATCTCGGGCACCACCCAGCTGCGGCCGCTCGGCCTCGATCAGCGCCTTGAGCTGCGCCGGGTCGCTCATGGTGATGGTGCGGGCGTGGTGGGCCACCTGCTGGCCGGGCGCGTTGGTCGTAGCGGTCGACGGCGATGGTCTCGACACCCAGGCGCTGCAGGGCGATGAGCACCTCCTTGCCGAGTTCGCCGCTGCCGAGCAGCATCACCTTGGTGGCCTGGGGCGAGAGCGGGGTGCCGAGGGTGGTCATGGGAGTCCTTGCGAGCGGTGGGCGAATGGCCGGTGACGGGGCGATGGGGACATCGCCAGACGGCCCGGATTTTCACCCGCGGTGGGTCGCACGCTGGTGGTCAACCCGGCTTTATCATTCGAGGCATGACCCCCGGCGCCCTCGATGTTGCCCAGATCCGTCTCGACAACGCGCTGCTGCTGTTCGATGAGTTCGTGCGGGCCACCGTCAAGCACCCCGACGCCGCCACCTTGCGCGGGCCTGGAGCGGCGCTTCGCCGAGCGGCTGCAGATCCAGCCCAGCTACTGGAGCCAGATCAAGGGCCGCTCGCGCCAGATCGGCGAGCGGCTGGCGCGGCAGTTCGAGCGTGCTGTGCCACAAGCCTGTCGGGCTGGATGGACCAGCCGCACGCTGCGCCGAGCACGCCGGATCGCTGCGGCTGCGTCGCCAGCGCCCGTCCGAGCCGACCGCACGCCAGCGCCGCAGGACGACGACGAGCGCTTCATCGTGGGCCTGGTGCTGACCTACTACCGGCGCCATCCGCAGCGCGCCCGCACGCGCCTGCTCGACCTGCTGGGTGAGGTGCTCACCCCGGCGCCGCAGCCGCCGGGCGTTCAGCCCGGCGCTGCGGGACGCCCGCCTGCCCCGGCGGCAAGCCTGGTGGCGATCCGCAGGGTGATCCGGGCGGCGACTTGTGGGAGCGCGCACGCAGGCCGGCGTGGCACCGCTCAAGCGCAAGCGCTGAACGGTCGTGCTCACCGCCGAATGCCGGCGCATCACCGCCGTCGACGACAGGACATCCGGATCGACACCGCCACCGAGAAAAAACACTTGCGCAAGATAATCATTCGTTTATCATTTGCGCAAGTCGAGTCCGGAAGCCGTCCTCGACGAGGTCTCACCCAGTCACCCCTCGAAAGCTCCATGTCCGTCTGTGTTCGCCTCCGTGCTGGTCCAGCTGCCTGGCCCGATGTGCCCTGCAGTGCCTGCATGCCCTGACCGTTCGCATGACTGGAGCGCCGCCCGGTTTCACCTTGCGCTGAGCGTTGCTGCGCTCACCGTCAACGGCCCGGGTTGCTTCACCGCCCCGGGCCGTTTGCATTGCCCGGCCTTTCGATCCTTGAACTCATATCCAGAGCCCAGGAGAACCCTCATGAAGATCACCGTCACCCTTCGCAAGCCCCGCAATCCGCTGGTGGCGTCAGCGCGCTTTCGTCGCGCCGGCAGTCACGCGCGACCACAACGCGCCCAGCGCCAGCAAGCCCGCCGGGCACTGCAGCGCGAACTCGAACACTGGCCCCACAGCCCATGACTACACCGCGGCCAAGGCCGCGACGAAGGAAACACCATGTCCAGCCCCAAAGCTTCTTCGTGGACGCCGTCAGCGTCTGCATCTCCCTCGTCGGCCGGCGCGCGCTGGTTGGCCGCGCTCGTCCTGCACCGCGCGAGCGTGCTCTTGGCCCGCTGGGCGCACGAGGTCGCCAGACCCCGGCGCGCAGCGCAAGCCCTGACGGATCCACGCCTCGAGTTCCACGCCGAGGCGGGCGCTCCCGAAGGTGCGATCTACCTGGATGGCCAGCTTTACGGCTGGCTGCCCGGTGTGCAGCGCCTGTAAGACACGCGCTCAGCTCATCGCCAGCGGCGTGCGGCGGACGGGCGGTGGGAACCGCCCGTCCAGCGCCTGCAGGTCCTGGGCGTCGAGCTGCAGCGCGACCGCGCGCGAGGTTCTCGACGCAGGTGCGCCTCGCGGACGGCTTTCGGGATGGCCATGACGCCCGCTGCTGCATCACCCAGGCCAGCGCCACCTGGGCGGCGTGTCGCGCCCCGCGCTTGCGCGAGCTGCTGGAGCACCGGGTCCTGCACCAGCCGGCCCTGGTCGATGGGGCAGTAGGCCATCAGCGGCATGCGATGGCGCTGCAGCCAGGGCAGCAGGTCGAACTCCGCGCCGCGCTCGCTGAGTGAGTAGTAGCACCTGGTTGGCCGCGCAGGCGTCGCCGCCGCGGTGCGGCCATCAGCTCGTCCATGTCGTCGGTGTCGAAGTTGCTGACACCCCAGTGCCGGATGTGGCCGTCGCCGCTGCAGGGCCTCGAAACCTGCGACGGTGTCGACCAGCGGCGTGCGGCCCGCGCCAGTGCAGCAGGTAGAGGTCGATGCGGTCCAGGCCCAGGCGCCGAGGCTGCGTTCGCAGGCCTGCATGCACGCCGGTCGCGGCTGGCGTTGTGCGGGTAGACCTTGCTGACGATGAAGACTCTTCGCGCGTGACGTTGCCGGCACGCATGCCTCGCCGAGCGCTGCGCCGACGACCGTTTCGGCGCCGCCTTCGCCGTACATCTCGGCGGTGTCGATGAGGCGGTAGCCCAGCTCGATGGCCGCCGGACCGCGGCCACCTCGGCGCGCGGCGCGCGGCCGCCTCGCCCATGCGCCAGGTGCCCAGCCCGAGGGCGCGGCCAGGCGCTGCCGGCGGGCAGCACGATCGTCGTTCATGGCATGTCCTCCTGCGTGAGCGCGGATGGTCGGCCACACCGTCGAGGCGGGCACCGCCAGGCACCGACCGCGGGTCGTGCCGCTGGACGGCGCTCAAGCTGCACCGAGAAGCGCCGATAACGACTCACGATCACTCCAACCGGGGATCGCCATGCCCAACCAGTTCGCTGCGCTGACCGCCCTTGCGTGACCTCGCCGCCTGGACCGGCGCACTTCCGCGCGGCCGAGATTCCCGGTGCTGGCACGTACCGCCGAGGCGCTGGAGGCGCTGCGGCGAACGAGGACGACGGTCGACGCCAACAGCATCGGCGAGATGATCGCTGCAACGACCCGCTGATGACGCTGAAGGTGCTGGCCTACGCGGCCACGCACCGGCCGCAGCCGGGTCGTGACCGACGCCGAGACGGTGATCGCCGCGCTGGTGATGATGGGCATCTCCCCGTTCTTCCGCGCCTTCGGGCCGCAGCCGACGATCGAGGAGCACCTCGCCGACGTGCCCGAGGCGCTGGCGGCCTGCAGGGCGTGATCCGGCGCGCCCACCGCGGCGCCAACTTCGCTCTCGGCTTTGCGGTGCACCGCATGGACCACGACGCCGCGGTGATTCACGAGGCCGCGCTGCTGCACGATTTCGCGGAGATGCTGCTGTGGTGCCACGCGCCGGCGCTGGCGCTGCGCATCCGCGAGCGCGCAGCGCGCCGACCCGACGCTGCGCTCCGGCGCGGTGCAGCTGGCGGCTGAACGTGGAGCTGGCCGACCTGCAGCAGTCGCTGATGCGGGCCTGGCGGCTGCCCGAGCTGCTGATCCGCATCAGCGACGACCGGCACGCGGACAGCCCAGGTGCGCAACGTGCTGCTGGCGGTGCGACTGGCGCGCCACACCGCGCACGGCTGGGACAACCCCGCCCTGCCCGACGACGTGCGCGACATCGCCGCGCTGCTGAACCTCTCGGTCGCAGCGCCACCGGCAGATGGTCCAGGACATCGAGTACTGAACTGACGCCGGTGCAGAGCGCGGCCGCCGCGCCTGTCGCGCCGCGAGCGCGGCACTGTGCGCTTTGCACGACAGGTCTACGAAGCCGCTGGCGGTGCGCGCAGGCAGACGCGACAGTTCGCGACGGCGGCCACATGGGCCGCAGCCCGAACACCGACGAGGAGCGCCCTCATGGACATGCAGTCGATACAGACCTTCCTGAGCACCACCGCATCGAGGTCGCGCATCAAGGTGGCTGCCGCCATCGCCTTCTGGATCATCGGCCGCTGGCTGATCGGCCGGGTGATCGCGCTGATGCAGGCGGCCATGAACCGCAACCACGTCGACCCGACGCTGACCAAGTACCTCGGTTCGATCGTCGCCATCGCGCTGAACATCGCGCTGGTGCTGGGCATCCTGGGCTACTTCGGCATCCAGACCACCTCGTTCGCGGCGATGCTGGCCGGTGCCGGCGTGGCCATCGGCGCGGCCTGGAGCGGCCTGCTCGGCAACTTCGCCGCCGGCGCCTTCATGCTGGTCCTGCGGCCGTTCAAGGTGGGCGACTTCGTGCAGCATCGGCGGCATCACCGGCACAGTGCGCGAACTCGGCCTGTTCGGCACGACCATCATCACGCCCGACAACGTGATGACGATCGTGGGCAACGGCAAGATCTTCGGCGACACGATCCAGAACTTCTCCGTCGCTGCCGGTGCGCCGTGTCGAGCGCACGGCGCAACTGGCCGGCAGCGTGGACCCGCTCGACGCGATCGCGCGGCTGAAGGCGCCGTGGCGCAGATCCCGAACGTCAGCACGACCCAGCCGCCCGAGGTGAACCTGCTCGACATGAACCTCAACGGCCCGGTGATCGCGGTGCGGCCCTACACGCCACACCGACCACTACTGGCAGGTCTACTTCGACACCAACGAAGCGATCGTGCGGGTCTGCAAGGAAGCCGGCTGGCCGGCGCCGACGCCGACGCAGATCAGCCGCGTCGTCGCCGGCTGAGAGCTGGCAATCCGAACGCCCAGGTCGCGACGGGTCGCCTGGCCCGGGCGCGGGCGCGGCGGCGTGAAATGGTGCGCCGCATTTTCTGCTCAAGCCCTGGCGATGCTCCGTACGATAACAGCGGTATGCCGTCTCCCCGCAGGCGCGCTACTTCGCCGCCCATCCTTCGCCCGGGCCACCGCGCGGTCCGTCGCCTGCGTGCGTCACGCCGCGGGATGACCCTGGTCGAGCTGATGCTGGCGATGATCGTCGTGGGGCTTGCTGACGGCGATCGCCCTCCCGTCGTACCGGTCGCACCTGGACAAGATGAACCTCAGGCAGGCCATCAACGACATCCGCTTGCTGGAACTGGACCTCGAGCGCTACCAGACCCAGCGCGGTGGATTGCCGACGAGCCTGTCGGCGGCGGGCATCGACCGGCTCGACCCGTGGGGCAACGCTTACCAGTACCTTCGGATGGAGGGTGCCAGCGTCGGTCAGGTTCGAAAGGACCATGCGCAGCACCCGCTCAACACCGACTACGACCTCTACAGCATGGGCGCTGACGGTCGCTCGGTGTCTCCGCTGACGGCCCGCCACAGCCGCGACGACATCATCCGAGCCCGCAACGGTGGCTTCATCGACATCGCGTCGAAGTACTGACGCTGTCGATCGCCATGACCCTGCCATGAACCGTGCGCTGCTCCAGAGCCGCGTGGGCTTTCGCGTGCTGGGCATGTTCGTGCTGGCGGCGGGCATTCCGATGCTGCTGCTGGCGGCGCTGTCTCAGCGGCTGGTGAGCACGCAGGCCGACGAAAACCGGCAGCAGGTTCTCGAGAGTGCCGCGAAGCTCACGTCCATCCAGACCTTCGAACGCCTCAACGCTGCGCGCGAAGCACTGCGTGCGCCGGCACAACCACAGGTGCCACTGACGCAGGCACCGGCGCGGCCTGACCACCACAGCGGCCCGGCGCCGCTGTCCGCGGTGGTCGACATCGCTCGCGACGGTTCCCGCAAGGCCGTGCGCGGCGCCGCCCAGGCCCAGCGCCTGATCGACCTGCCGTTGAGCACGCCCGCTGGCCGTTCACCTTACACGCTGCACCTCGTCCAGGGGACCACGAGTGCGGAGAACGTCTCGGTGGCCATCGAGTGGCGTGACGAAGCACTGGGAGAGCATCGCCTGGGCCTGGTCGATCCAGCCTTCCTCTGGGCCGACGCCGGAGAGCCTGGCCCCAACCTCTGGCTCTGCGCCGTGCAGGAAGACGGTCGTCCGCTGTTCTGCTCGGCCTCCGGCCAGCCGGAACAGGCCGCCCGCTGGGTCGCCTCGGAATCCACGGCGGCTGCGGTGAGCGCGAGCGAAGCCGCACGTTTCGCTGCCAAGGGTCTGTTCCTCGGCGCCTCCTACAACGCGGCCGACTGGTTCTTCGTGACCGCCACCGAGCCGTCGGCGCCCGATGCAGCGAGCCGAGCCCTCCATCGCGACTTGCCGCTGGCCGCGGCCGCCGGACTGCTGACGGCCTTGCTGCTCAGCGCGGTGCAGGTCCGGCGCACCATGAAGCCGCTGTCCAGCCTGGCGGCCGGCACGCGCGAGATCGCCGCGCGCCGCTTCGACACGCGTCTGGACATCCGCACCGCAGACGAGTTCGGCGAGCTCGCCACAGCGTTCAACCACATGGCCGACACGTTGCAGGAGCAGTTCACCGAGTTGTCTGCGCTGGCAGCGATCGATCGCGACATCGTCGACCAGAGCGATCTCACACTGGTGTATGCGCGGATCGTGCAGCGCCTCTCACAGGTCTTCCCGACGCGGCCGGTGGCCATCGCGCACATCAACCCCGAACGCCCCACGGTCGCCGTCTGCCACGTGATGCGGCCCGCCTCGCCCAGCGTGTCGATGACGGAGTGCTCGATCGACGCCACCAGTCTGGCGGAACTGTCCAGCGGTGCCGAACTGCTGCGGTTCGATGGGGATGGCAGTGCACCGGCGTTTGCGCAGCCTGTGGTGGACGCAGCGTTCCCCTGCGCGTTGGGCATGCCCCTGCGGTGGCGCGATCGCAGCTTCGGCTTCCTGGTGGTTGCCGAGCACACGCCCGGTGAGCTGGCCGATGCGGGAGGGCGCCAGCTCACCGACCTGTGCAACCGTGCCGCCATCGCCGCGAGCACAGCCCAGCGCGAAGCCGCGCTGGTGCGCGAGGCGCGCCACGACCTGCTCACGGGGCTGTTGAACCGACAGGGTCTGAACGAGGTCCTGCGTCGCTCGCACGTCGCGCCGGTCCGGGCGCGCAAGCGCTGGGCGTGCTGTTCGTCGACGTGGATCGGTTCAAGGGCATCAACGACGGGCTGGGCCACGCGGCCGGCGACAAGGCGGCTGCAGATCGCCGACCGCCTGCAACGCCACCTGCCGGAGGGCGCCGGCTTGCACGGCCCGCCGGTGACGAATTCGTGGTCGTGCTGCCGGAGGTCGGTGTGCACGACGCCATGACCCGGATCGCGCAGGCGTTGTGCGAGGCCTTCGTGCCTGCGATCGTCGTGGAGGGCCAGCCCTTCTTCCTGAGCGTGAGCATCGGCATTGCGTTCAGCGAGGCGCCTTCGCTGGCGCCCGCCGACCTGCTGCGGCACGCCGACCAGGCGATGTATGAAGCCAAGCGACGCGGCGGCGGCCGCTATGCGATGTTCGACAGCCGGCTCGATGCCGAAGCCCAGCGACGTGCATGGATCGAACGCGACCTGCCTCTGGCGGCAGAGCGCGGTCAGCTGCGGCTGCTGTACCAACCGCGCGTGGACCGGCTCACCGGCAGCATCCGATCGGCGGAGGCGCTCATCCGCTGGCAGCATCCGGAACATGGCTACTGCTCGCCGGTCAGCTTCATTCCGGTGGCGGAAGAGAGCGAACTCATCGAGCACATCGGTGCCTGGGTGATGGACGCCGCGTGCGCCCAGATCCGCGACTGGCGGGACCAGGGCATCGGCGATCTGCGTGTGGCCATCAACCTGGCGGCACGCCAGCTGGGGTCACCGGCGCTGGTGGGCCAACTGCGCGCGGCGGTGTCGCGGTGGGGCGTGCGCACGCAGGACCTCGAGATCGAGATCACCGAAGGCAGCCTTGTCGACATCAACGAGGCCACCATCGACCGACTCGAGGAGCTCCGCAATCTCGGGATCACCATTGCGCTGGACGACTTCGGCACCGGCTACTCGTCACTGTCCTACCTGCGCAACCTGCCCATCGACATCCTCAAGATCGACCGGGCGTTCGTGAAAGACCTGGGGCGCGATCGCTCGGCCATGGCGGTCGCGAGCGCCATCGTCGCCATGGCGCGCTCGCTGGGCATGCAGACGGTGGCCGAGGGCGTCGAGACACCGGAGCAATTGCAGGCGCTCAGCCAGCTCAAGTGCGGCGAGTTCCAGGGCTACCTGTTCAGTGCGCCCGTCACGGCGCAGGACATCGGCGTGCTCGTCACCCGCCCGCTGGACTGGCGTGGCCTGCTTGAACGGTCCAATGTCAATCTCGGTCGGCCCAGCGAACCAGCGCACACCCTGATCTGAGGCGGGACACGTCAGACCGGCACGGCGGTCGTGCTCTTGACGCGGTCGAGCACGAAGCTGGTCTTGCAGTCTTCCACGCTCGGGTGCTTGAGCAGGGTCTCCATGATGAAGCGCGTGTAGTGCGCCATGTCCTGCACCACCACGCGCAGCAGGTAGTCCATCTCGCCGGTCAGCGCGGCGCACTCCACCACCTCGGGCCAGGTCTGCACCGAGGCGCGAAAGAGATCCATCGGATTGCGCTTGTGGACTCGGCGTGTTTTTCGAGGCGCACGTTGAGATAGGCCGTGAGCCCGAGGCCGACCCGCTCGGGCGGCACCAGGGCCACGTAAGCCGCGATGACGCCGACCTCCTCGAGCCGCTTCACCCGCCGCAGCGTGGCCGAGGGCGAGAGGCTGACCTGGGCCGCGAGCACGTCGTAGGTGATGCGGCCATCCGCCTGCAGCGCCCGAAGGATGCGCCGATCGATCGCATCAAGCTCAATGCTGGTTTCCATGCGCTCGATTCTTGCAGTTTTCCTGCAAACCCTGGGCGCTGGGCGGTGAAACTTGCAGAAATCCTGCAAGGCAGCGAATCTACAGTGCGATACGGCCTTGAGCCACGTCAAACCCGCCACACCGCAGGAGGCCGCCATGCAATTCACCCCCTGGGACAACCCGATGGGCACGGATGGATTCGAATTCGTCGAGTACGCCGCGCCCGATCCCGTGGCGCTGGGTCGACTGTTCGAGACCATGGGCTTCAGCGCGATCGCCCGGCACCGGACGAAGAACGTGACGCTCTACCGGCAGGGCGAGGTCAACTTCATCATCAACGCCGAGCCGAACTCCTTCGCCCAGCGCTTCGCGCGTCAGCACGGGCCCGAGCGTGTGTGCGATGGCCTTCCGCGTGAAGGACGCGAAGCAGGCCTACGAGCGCGCGCTGGAGCTCGGCGCCTGGGGCTTCGACAACCACACCGGTCCGATGGAGCTCAACATCCCGGCCATCAAGGGCATCGGTGACAGCCTCATCTACTTCGTCGACCGCTGGCGCGGCAAGGACGGCTCGGCGCCGGGCGCCATCGGCAACATCAGCATCTACGACGTCGACTTCGTGCCGATGCCCGGGCGCGCCGGCGTCCTCCGACGGGCCACGGCCTGACCTACATCGACCACCTGACCCACAACGTGCACCGCGGCCGCATGAAGGAATGGGCTGAGTTCTACGAGCGGCTGTTCAACTTCAAGGAAGTGCGCTACTTCGACATCGAAGGCAAGCTCACCGGCTTGAAGAGCAAGGCCATGACGAGCCCCTGCGGCAAGATCCGCATCCCGATCAACGAGAGCAGCGACGACAAGAGCCAGATGCCGAGTACCTGGACCTCTACCACGGCGAAGGCATCCAGCACATCGCGCTCGGCAGCGAGCGACATCTACCGCACGGTGGAAGGCATGAAGGCCTCGGGCGTGGCCTTCCAGGACACGATCGAGACCTACTACGACCTCGTCGACAAGCGGCTGCCCAACCACGGCGAGAACACGGCCGAGTTGAAGCGGCTGCGCATCCTGATCGACGGTGCCACGCACCAGGGCGCGCCCAACGAACTGCTGCTGCAGATCTTCACGCAGACGGTGATCGGACCGATCTTCTTCGAGATCATCCAGCGCAAGGGCGACCAGGGTTTCGGCGAGGGCAACTTCCGGGCGCTGTTCGAGAGCATCGAGCTCGACCAGATCCGCCGCGGCGTGCTCGACGACAAGACCGTCGCGTGAGGCGAGGCCATGGGCAGCCAGGTCGACGATTCACATTCGGGCATCAACCAGGGCGTCGCGCCCGTCACCTACGGCCAGGGTGACCGCCCGCCGCGCGGCGACTATGCGCAGGCCCGCGCCGACTACACCTGCGACCAGAACTGGGCCGCCTACAGCGCCGCGGATCACGACCTCTATCGCCGGCTCTACGAGCGCCAGGCGGCGCAGTTGCCGGGCCTGGCGTGCAGCGAGTTCATCGACGCCGTGCAGCACCTGGGCGCGCCCACGCAGATTCCGCGCTTCGATGCCTTGAGCGAGAAGCTGATGCGGGCGACGGGGTGGGAGGTCGTTGCGGTGCCCGGACTGATTCCCGAGGAGGCGTTCTTCGCCCTGCTCGCGCAGCGCCGATTTCCGGTGACGGGCTGGATCCGCCGGCCGGACGAGTTCGACTATGTGGTCGAGCCCGACGTCTTCCACGATCTGTTCGGCCACGTGCCGCTGCTGTTCAACCCGATGTTCGCCGACTACATGCAGGCCTACGGCGCGGGTGGCCTGAAGGCCAGCAGGCTGGAGTCGTGCGAGTACCTGGCGCGCCTGTACTGGTACACGGTGGAGTTCGGGCTCATCGACACGCCCGAAGGCTTGCGGGCCTATGGCGCCGGCATCCTGTCGTCGGCGGGCGAGCTGCGCCACAGTGTGCGCAGCCCGCAGGCCCAGCGCATCGGCTTCGATCTGGAACGCATCATGTGCACCCGTTACCGGATCGACAGCTTCCAGTCCACGTACTTCGTGATCGACTCGTTCGGTCAGCTGTTCGATGCGACGGCGCCGGATTTCACGCCGGTCTACGCGCGGCTGGCGGCCCGGAGTGAGCTTTCCGCCGACGCTCGCGATGCAAGCGATCGCGTTTTCCCACCCCCCCTTTAGGGGTGATTGCTCAGGATGGGGCCTGTCTGAAGACTCGCCCCGGTGATTCGGTCCTGCGTTCCCGCTTTCTGTCCTCTTGCTCTCTGGCTCCTGGCATGACCGAGCAGCTCGGTCGGCGCGCCGCCATGGTGCTTCTGGGATCGATGCTTCTGGGCATCTGTGTGGGGCTGATGGCCTGGGGGCCAGTGACCTCGCGCGACGTTCTCGCCTTTGCGGACACCCGTACGCTGTTGGGCATTCCGAATGCGCTCAACGTGCTGACCGGGCTGGTGATACTTGCGGTCGCGCTGTGGGGTGTTCGGGTCACTTGGCGGATGGACCGCAGCGCCCCGGTTCGCTCGGCTTGGTTGTGCTTCCAGGCCAGTGCCGCGGTCGGCGGCACGCTGGCGGCGGTCTACCACCTCGAGCCGTCGCCGGCACTGTTGCTGCTGAGCACGGCCCTGCTCAGCGCCGGCTTTGTGTTGCTCTTCATCAGCATGCTCGCCGAGCGAGTCCACGCTCAGTTCGGGTCAACGAAGAGCGTGGTCGCCGCCCTCGGCCTGGTCGCTTGCTTGACCTTGGTGGTGCATCTGTCCGCCGACGGCATCGAGCACGCGGACCTTCGTCCGCTGTTGCTGCTGGAGATCATGCCGCTGCTGTTGATTCCGGCAGGCGCTCTGAGCTTGCGCGGCCAGGGCACCAAACCGTCCGACTGGGTGATCGTGCTCTCGCTGTACGCACTGGCCAAGCTGTTCGAATACGGCGACGCAGCCATCTTCTCCTGGAGCGGCTGGATCAGCGGCCACAGCCTCATGCACCTGGCGCTCGCCGCGGTGGTGGCTTGGCTCGCTCACTGTGCTGGGCGCCATGCGCGCTGGGCCGCACTCCCGGCAGAGGTGACATAACGCAGCACTTCGCTGAACACGCTGTCGTGGAAGGCCAGATCGACGTGGGCTACCGCGGTCAGGTGGCGATTGTCTGCACCAGACAAGGTCGCGAGGCGCGGCGGAAAGACGATGTTGTCGCAGTGGCTGTAGAAGCAGGTGAAGCGGTCGTAGGGCACGCCGCCTGGCCGATCTGCCTCATCGCGCTGGAGCGTCTCCAGCCAAGGCCCTCCAGGCTGCATCTGCCGGCCGTTCAAGGTGCTGGCAAAGCGTGCCAGCCAGGTGCCGTGATGTGGCGAGCCAATGGTCACCACGCGGTCGATCAGCCCGAGGTGATCGCCTTGCCGCAACCAGGCGCGGGTCACGAGCCCGCCCATGCTGTGCGCAACGATCACCGGAGGCACGCCGGTGGCGTGCAACACCTGGCGCACGGCCTCATCAAGCATCGGCGTGCATTCGTCGATCGATCCGAACACCGGTTCGAGGCTGACCGCCACATGGGGCACACCGGACTGCCGGAGCCGGCGCATCCAGGGGTTCCACAAGCCCCGGTTGCAGACGAAACCATGCACCAGCACGACACCGCGTCGGCCGCGCGCCTCGGGTGGCAACCAGTCGGGTTGCGCATTGGAGCGAAAAGGCTGACGCCAGCAGAACACGCGCGGCGCTGTCACGACCTCGCCCGCCCAGGCGCGCAGCAGCTGCGCAAGGCTGGCACGTGGCGTGGGATCCGTGCCATGCGTCGCTGCCACGAGCACGAACTCGATGCCCAGAACCAGCGCGTAGCCGAGCAAGATGATCAAGGCGCCCGCAAGAGCCCAGATCGGCTGACCCTTTGATCCGTACCAGGCAGCCCAGGCGAGCGCGGTGACGAGCAGGGTGAGGGTGGTGAACTGCTGGATGCGCGCGAGCATGCGGCGAGGATCGATCAGCGAGGATGGTTTGACATCTGCTCAGGCCAATGCCACCGCACGCCCGGTCAGGCGCTGCGCCAGCTCGGTGGCCAACCGCGCCACCAGCCCGTAGATGCTCAACTGCGGATTGGCGCCGATGCTGGTGGGAAAGAGCGATCCGTCATGCACGGACAGGTTGGGCACCTGCCAGTGCACACCGTCCGGGCGGACGACACCGCGACTGGCGTCCGCCGCCATGCCGCAGCCGCCCATCACGTGGGCGCTCATGAGCCGGGTCAGCAGGGGCTTCATCGGCAAGGCCTGGATCGCAGCGCGTGCCTGTGACCAGGAGGTGTACTGACCTGCCTGCTCATGCACCGGCATGACGGTCTTGGCACCCGCCGCGAACTGGATCTCGGCCATGGACAGCAGCGCACGACGCGCGCCTTCCATGACGAAATCGGTGAGTGGGTAGTCGAGCACCGGTGAACCATCCGAGCGAAGCCGCACCACGCCACCGGGCGACTGCTCATGAAAGCCGTCGCGCAGCAGGGCCAGCAGCACGTGCGTGTGCGGGAAGGCCTGCAGCTGCTTCGCCTGCGCCTGGCCGAACCCCGGCATCGTGGTGGCAAAGATCAGCGGGTGGATCGGCGGGGCTTCGAGCTTGTAGCCGATGGGGCCATCGATCGGCTGTGTTTCGAGAAAGTGGTCGCTGTACACCGATTGCGGAGCGCCGGCCCAAGCCTTCGACACGCTGTTCGAAGACCGACGCCGAGACCGGCGCGGGATGCAGGAACGTGCGGCGTCCGAGCAGGCGGTGAGGATCGGCGATCTGCGACCGCATCAGCAGCGCAGGCGAGTTGATGGCACCGCCCGCGACGACGTAGTGACGGGCGACGATCCCGATCTTGTGCGAGCCGCTGGCGCTGCCGTCAGCCGCCACGGGACGGCAGGTGAGCGATCGGACGCGATCGCCCTCGAGCTCGAAGGACACGGCCTGGGTCTGAACCAGCAGCCGCGCGCCGGCATCCAGAGCCGCCGGCAAGGTGGTGATGAGCATCGACTGCTTGGCATTCGTCGGGCACCCCATGCCACAGGAGCCCAGGTTCCAGCAGTCCTTCACGTTGCGTGGGATGACCGCGGCAGTGATGCCGAGCTTGGCAGCGCCGCGACGCAGCAGGTCGTTGTTCTCGTTGGGCGCGATGAGCCAGGGCCCGATGTTCAGCCGGCGCTCGGCCTGCGCGAACCAGGGCGCCATCGCCTCGGGTGACATCTCCGACAAGCCAAAGTGCCGCTGCCAGTGGGCCAGCGTCGCGTCGGGGGTCCGGAACGAACTGGTCCAGTTGACCGTCGTGGAGCCGCCCACGCAGCGGCCTTGCAGGATGGCGATCGACTGGTCGCTGGTCTGACGACCGAGGCTCTCCTGGTAGAGAGTCGGGTAGGCGTCGCTCTCGATCTGACGGAAGTCGCCACTCGATTTCAGCGGCCCTTCTTCCACCAGCACGACCTGCAGGCCGGCGCGTGTCAGCAGTTCTGCCGTGATGCCGGCGCCCGCGCCACTGCCGACGATGGCCACATCGCAGGTCAGCTGGGAGGGCAGCGGGGCATGCGGACCGCCGAACACCTTCCAGCCGCGCGCGAGGCCTTGTCGGATGGGATCGGGAATGCGGCTCATCGCGGTAGGTTCAGACTGGCACGGGACCCGGATAGCCGAGCGCGGGCCAGGTGCTGCGGTCGGCGAAGTAGGCGGCAGCGGTGAGCTTGCGCAATGCGTGGTACGCCTGCTGGCGCAGACCGAGCGATGCGTGCCGCATGGACTGCAAGGCCGCCTGCACCTGCCCGGCGGTGGCGTGCTCCCACGGGGTGCTCAGCTGCGCCAGCGCCCAACGTCCCGCGGGCGTGGCGAGCAGGGCCAGCAACTGCGACAGCTCGCTGCGGGTCGCCGGTGGAAAGGCGGCGATGGCCGCATCGAGCCGGGCCATGTGTGCCTGAAGGGCCGCCTCCTGACGCATCGGTTCGGTCGGCAACACGCCATCCAGCACCGCCAGGGCCACCGCACGCATCACACCGCTGCCCGCTGTCTGACAGGTGACCGGCCACCAGGCCAGGGCGCCAGAGCGCAACCGAACCGCCGCCGATCGCGAGCACCGTGGCGGCACCGAAGCCCAGAGTCAGGAGAGTACGTCGTCGCAAGGGGATGAACGTGCGGAACGGGAGGGCCATTCCTTCGGGGCCAGTGTTGCACCATTCGCTGCGACGCCTCTAGGGACGGTTGACTAACCATGGTCATGAGAAACCCCGTGGGCACGGCGGTGCCGTCACGCACAATCCGGTAACGACGGACCGGACGATGACTGCCTCGCAGATTCTTGCCTCGCTGGCTGCGGTGGAAGGGGAACGCCAACAGCGGCGTCAGGACTCGGCATGGGAAGCGGCGGTCACACAGGTGAAGGACTACCAGCACCGGAGGTTCGCACAGACCTATGCCGATCTGCTCGATCAACCCCGCTATGCCGGAGCCGCACGGTTCTTCTTGGACGACATCTACGGTCCCAAGGACTTCAGCGACCGCGACGCTCAGTTCGCCAGGGTGGTCCCCGCGCTCGTGCGTCTGTTCCCACGGGACACGGTCGATACCATCGTCAAGCTCGGCGAGCTGCACGCGCTGTCTGAGCGGCTCGATTCGGCGATGGGGCGCTGCGTCAAGGGAGTGGCTGTTGATCGTTGCTCCTACGCAAGCGCCTGGAAGGCGATGGGCGAGGTGGAGGCCCGTGAACGTCAGATTCAATTGCTGGTCGCGGTGGGTTCGGCGTTGGATCACCTGACGGGCAAGCGGCTGCTTCGTCAGACTCTGCACTTGATGCGAGGGCCTGCCAACGCCGCCGGTCTCGGCCAGTTGCAGCAGTTTCTCGAGCGGGGGTTCGACACCTTCAAGGCGATGGCGGGCGCCAGCGACTTCTTACGAATGGTGGGCGAGCGCGAACGCCGACTGGCCGCATCGCTGTTTGCCGCTCCAGATCCTTTGCAGCAAGGTGCTGATCCCGACACCCCGGCCGGCCGGGAGCTGGACGTGTGGCTTCCCTGATGATGCCAACCTCCAATCCCATGGCAGCTGCGTTTCAGTTGGCAGGCCTCACGCTGTTCGAACGGGGATGGCTGTCATCGAACTGTGTCCTGTTTGGCGCTTCAAGTGGCGGCGAAACGGTCCTGATCGACAGTGGCTATTGCACCCACGCGGATCAGACACTCGCTCTCGTTCGCTCCTCGCTCGGACAGTGGCGGCTGGATCGGATTGTGAACACCCACTTGCATTCAGACCACTGCGGGGGAAACGCTGCTCTCCAGCAGGCATTCGATTGCCGGATCGATGTGCCTTCGGGGGAGGCTGCCGTGGTCGATCGTTGGGACACGCAGGCCCTGACTTTCGATGCCACTCAGCAGCAGTGTCCAAGGTTCCGACGCACGGGAGCCATTGCACCCGGCGAACAGATCCGCCTGTCAGGACGATCTTGGCATGCGCTGGCTGCACCAGGTCACGACCCGCAGTCGTTGATCCTTTTCGAGCCAGAGTTGCGCATCCTGATTTCAGCTGACGCACTCTGGCAGAACGGTTTTGGGGTGGTGTTCCCAGAGATCCTGGGCCGCGAAGCATTCCAGCAGGTGTCCGACACGCTGGACCTCATCGAGCACTTGAACCCGCGCTGGGTCATTCCTGGCCATGGGTCTCCGTTCGACGACATCGCTGCGGCGCTGTCTCGCGCGCGGCAGCGTCTGGGCGCGTTTGTCGAGAATCCAGTGCGGCATGCTCGCCATGCGGCCAAAGTGCTTCTGAAGTTTCACCTGCTTGAGGTGAAGGTTGCGAAGCGGGAATCTTTGCAGCTGTGGGCGCGTGCGACGCCCTATCTGTCGACCCTGCACCGGACGCATTTCGCCGACCACCCCGCTGATCGGTGGTCAGAAAGATTGATCGATGAACTCGTGCACTCGGGAGTTGCGCGGTACAGCGGCGAGTTTGTCGTCGATATCTGAGCAGCCGCGCATGTTGGTATTCAGCATGGCTTCATGATCAATCGCGACACTACAAAGCAAAACGCCCCCGTCAGTCGACGGGGGCGTTTTCCATTAATAGCCTGACAATGTCCTACTTTCACACGGGAACCCGCACTATCATCGGCGCTGAGGCGTTTCACTGTCCTGTTCGGGATGGGAAGGAGTGGGACCACCTCGCTATGGTCATCAGGCTTAACCGTTCACCATCATGCTCACGAGCATGACGGCCAATTCGCAGAGTCTGAATCAGATTATTTGATTGCGCACCGATCATCACATGAAGATCGGCACAACAGCTTGTACTCACCTTGACGCTCAGGTCAAAGTTATAGGGTCAAGCCTCACGAGCAATTAGTATCGGTTAGCTTAACGTATTACTACGCTTCCACACCCGACCTATCAACGTCCTGGTCTCGAACGACTCTTCAGGGGGCTCAAGGCCCCGGCAAGACTCATCTTGAGACGAGTTTCCCGCTTAGATGCTTTCAGCGGTTATCTCTTCCGCACTTAGCTACTCGGCAATGCCACTGGCGTGACAACCGATACACCAGAGGTGCGTCCACTCCGGTCCTCTCGTACTAGGAGCAGGCTCTCTCAATCTTGCAGCGCCCACGGAAGATAGGGACCAAACTGTCTCACGACGTTTTAAACCCAGCTCACGTACCTCTTTAAATGGCGAACAGCCATACCCTTGGGACCGGCTACAGCCCCAGGATGAGATGAGCCGACATCGAGGTGCCAAACACCGCCGTCGATATGAACTCTTGGGCGGTATCAGCCTGTTATCCCCAGAGTACCTTTTATCCGTTGAGCGATGGCCCTTCCATACAGAACCACCGGATCACTTTGTCCTACTTTCGTACCTGCTCGACTTGTCAGTCTCGCAGTCAAGCACGCTTATGCCAATGCACTATCAGCACGATTTCCGACCGTGCCTAGCGTACCTTCGAACTCCTCCGTTACGCTTTGGGAGGAGACCGCCCCAGTCAAACTGCCCACCATACACTGTCCCCAACCCGGATCACGGGCCAAGGTTAGAACCTCAAACACACCAGGGTGGTATTTCAACGTTGGCTCCACGACACCTAGCGGCACCGCTTCAAAGCCTCCCACCTATCCTACACAGATCTGTTCAAAGTCCAATGTAAAGCTACAGTAAAGGTTCATGGGGTCTTTCCGTCTTTCCGCGGGGAGATTGCATCATCACAAACATTTCAACTTCGCTGAGTCTCTGGAGGAGACAGTGTGGCCATCGTTACGCCATTCGTGCAGGTCGGAACTTACCCGACAAGGAATTTCGCTACCTTAGGACCGTTATAGTTACGGCCGCCGTTTACTGGGACTTCAGTCAAGAGCTTGCACCCCATCATTTAATCTTCCAGCACCGGGCAGGCGTCACACCCTATACGTCGACTTTCGTCTTTGCAGAGTGCTGTGTTTTTAATAAACAGTCGCAGCCACCGATTCTCTGCGGCCTCATTGGGCTCCACCTAGTAAATGGACTCACCTACTAAAGGCACACCTTCTTCCGAAGTTACGGTGTCAATTTGCCGAGTTCCTTCTCCAGAGTTCTCTCAAGCGCCTTAGAATACTCATCTCGCGCACCAGTGTCGGTTTGCGGTACGGTCGTGTGTAGCTGGAGCTTAGTGGCTTTTCCTGGAAGCAGGGTATCACTCACTTCAGCGGCAAGCCGCCTCGTTATCACACCTCATCTAAGTCCGCCCGGATTTGCCTAGAGAGGCACGACTACATGCTTGAACCGGGACATCCAACACCCGGCTGAGTTAACCTTCTCCGTCCCCACATCGCACTACACATCGGTACAGGAATATTGACCTGTTTCCCATCAGCTACGCATCTCTGCCTCGCCTTAGGGGCCGACTCACCCTACGCCGATGAACGTTGCGTAGGAAACCTTGCGCTTTCGGCGAGGGGGCTTTTCACCCCCTTTAACGCTACTCATGTCAGCATTCGCACTTCTGATACCTCCAGCAGACCTCACGATCCACCTTCACAGGCGTACAGAACGCTCTCCTACCACTTGCACTTGCGTGCAAATCCGCAGCTTCGGTAACTGGCTTAGCCCCGTTACATCTTCCGCGCAGGACGACTCGATCAGTGAGCTATTACGCTTTCTTTAAATGATGGCTGCTTCTAAGCCAACATCCTGACTGTTTTAGCCTTCCCACTTCGTTTCCCACTTAGCCAATTTTAGGGACCTTAGCTGGCGGTCTGGGTTGTTTCCCTCTTGAGTCCGGACGTTAGCACCCGGTGCTCTGTCTCCCGTGCTGTACTCATCGGTATTCGGAGTTTGCAATGGTTTGGTAAGTCGCCATGACCCCCTAGCCATAACAGTGCTCTACCCCCGACGGTAATACACGAGGCACTACCTAAATAGTTTTCGGAGAGAACCAGCTATTTCCAAGTTTGTTTAGCCTTTCACCCCTATCCACAGCTCATCCGCTAGTTTTGCAACACTAGTCGGTTCGGACCTCCAGCAGGTGTTACCCTACCTTCATCCTGGCCATGGATAGATCACTTGGTTTCGGGTCTACACCCAGCGACTGATCGCCCTATTCGGACTCGATTTCTCTACGGCTTCCCTATTCGGTTAACCTTGCCACTGAATGTAAGTCGCTGACCCATTATACAAAAGGTACGCCGTCACCCTTGCGGGCTCCGACTGTTTGTATGCATGCGGTTTCAGGATCTATTTCACTCCCCTCCCGGGGTTCTTTTCGCCTTTCCCTCACGGTACTAGTTCACTATCGGTCGATTACGAGTATTTAGCCTTGGAGGATGGTCCCCCCATCTTCAGACAGGATTTCACGTGTCCCGCCCTACTTGTCGTACGCCTAGTTCCGCCGCCAACTTTTTTCATACGGGGCTATCACCCGCTATGGCCGGACTTTCCATTCCGTTCTGATAAGTCGATGGTTAAAACGTACAAGGCTGTTCCGATTTCGCTCGCCACTACTTTCGGAATCTCGGTTGATGTCTTTTCCTCGAGCTACTGAGATGTTTCAGTTCACCCGGTTCGCCTCGCATACCTATGAATTCAGTATGCGATACCCCTAAGGGTGGGTTTCCCCATTCGGAAATCTCCGGATCAAAGCTAATTTGCCAGCTCCCCGAAGCTTATCGCAGGCTATCACGTCCTTCGTCGCCTGTAATCGCCAAGGCATCCACCACATGCACTTAGTCACTTGACCCTATAACTTTGACGCCTCGCTGTAGAAGCGTCGTCAAGGACTATCTGAGTATTACGCGTTATGCCGTTCTTCAATCTCTTGCGAGTTGATTCTTGGTGACGCAATCAAAATGTTGCCGACGGCACGGTCCGCCATGAAGCGGTTTCCGCCGACAACGCTGATTCGACTCTACGAATTGTTAAAGAACAACAGCCGACTCTTTCGAGACGCTGTCGCCAGCGGCCCACCCTGAGGTGAGCCACTCGCGGCAGCGACTGAAATGTTTCGTGGTGATGGTGGAGGATGACGGGATCGAACCGACGACCCCCTGCTTGCAAAGCAGGTGCTCTCCCAGCTGAGCTAATCCCCCATGAAGATGGTGGGTCTGGTTGGTCTCGAACCAACGACCCCCGCCTTATCAAGACGGTGCTCTAACCAACTGAGCTACAGACCCTTCATGATCGTTGCGAAGTCATGAGGGTTCGAGTCGCGTCAACCTGGCGCCGGAGGAAGCCCCGGCACGCAGCCGATGGATTCTCAGCCGGCTCACGCTCACACACTGTTGTGAACTACAGCCGATAAGGGTGGGCGCAAGAAATTGAGTGCTATTTTCCAGAAAGGAGGTGATCCAGCC
>CAVUBY010000008.1:0-128779 GCA_963739925.1 uncultured beta proteobacterium
CCAGGCGGGTCCAATAGAACGTGCAACATGATCGCCGGCGAACCGCTGCAGTTTCTGCAATGGCCCTTCGCCGTCCCTCGGATCATCGCGTGATTTCGGCCTGAATTCCACGATCGGCAAGAAGTCGGGCCCGGCATCTGTCCTGCAGAGTCCGCTCTGGCCTGCGGCAGGTGCTGCGCTGGACTTACATGTATGATATACATACATTCATCGGGCCCGGGCGGTTTTGAGTGGGACGCTCACAACGTCGCGCACATCGCCCGCCACGGCCTGCAACCGGCTGAAGTTGAGCATGCGCTCTCTGGGGAGCCAGCCACGCTGCTTGAGGAGTTCGTCAAGGGTGGGGAGCGCCGCACATGAGCGTGGGCCCCACGGAGACTGGGCGCCTGATCGTTGTCGTGTGGACGTTGCGGGGCGCGAGAGTGCGCGTGGGTCACGGCATACCCCGCCAACAGGCGCGTGCGGAGGGAGTGTGAAGGGGCGAAAAGTGGCAGCAGCAGTTCAGCGGCCAGAACGCATCCCCGACTTCAAGACTGAGGCTGAGGAAGCTCTGTGGTGGGAGGAAGCAGAGCGCCAGGATTGCGCAGCACATGGAGGCGGCGATTGCTGCCGGCGAGAACCTCATGGTTGTGCCCGCGCCGCTCAAGCGCGCGCTGGCGGCCGAGAACGTGACAATCAGGCTGTCGCTGGCCGATCTCGGAGCGGGCCCGGAAGCAGGCCGAGCGTGGGAGCATGCGGTACCAGACGTACGTGAAGATGCTACTCCACCAGGCGCTGGTTGCCGACGCCCGCCGGGGCTCGCGTAGGCTCTGCCCGCACCCCCCTTCACCGCCGCCCTCCTGACGGCCACCGCGCACAGCACCGTGAAGAACGCCGCGTTCCCGGGCATCTGCAGGCTGAACTCCACGATTTCCTGGAACGCGATGGCGACAATGCCCGTCACCGCGCCCAGGCCATCCAGTAGCCCGTCCTGTCGTCGCGCCCCTCGCGGAACCAGGCGGCGCACCTCCCGCGCGAACAGGATCACCAGCACCAGCGCCGGCACCGTCACCAGCCACCCGCCCTCCACCAGCAGCTGCAGGTAGTCGTTGTGCGCCTCCACGTAGTGCGCCGTGGCCTTCTCGACGCCTGCACAATCTCGCCGGCGTCGCGCAGCGCACGCTCGAGGTCGCTGTCGCCCTCGGGGAAGTTCGCCACCGCCGCCACCGCAACGCCTGGCGGCGCATGCGTGCGGGCCACGCGCACGAAGCGCGGCCACACGCACAGCGCCGCCACGCGGCCCGGCGCGGCAGCGGCGCGCTCGGCCAGGCAAACGATGTCGGCCTCGCTGTCGCCGTCGTTCAGGCTGGTCAGGTCCAGGCAGGCCAGCGCGATGCGGGCGTTCGTTTCGGCCGTGCGCGCCACTCAGACCTCCAGTTCGGCGATCACCGCCTCGAGCAGCGGCACGGCGCCGGTGCCGCCGCCAGTGCCACACCCAGCGTGTTGGCATGACTCAGCGACTCGGTCTGCAGACCGCAGCCCATGTTGGTGAACATCGAGATCGCCAGCACGCGCAGGCCCGCGTGGCGCGCCAGGATCGTCTCGGGCACCGTGCTCATGCCCACCGCCTGTGCGCCCAGGCGCTGCAGCATGCGGATCTCGGCCGGCGTCTCGAACTGCGGCCCCATCACCCAGGCATAGACACCTTCGTGCAGCGGCGCGCCCAGGCGGCCGCGGTGGTGCGCGCCTGCGCGCGCAGCGCCGGATCGTAGGCATGGCGCATGTCGACGAAACGTCTCGTGCCGGACTCGCCGACCAGCGGCGAGTGCTGCACGATGTTCAGGTGGTCGCTCACCATCATCAGCTCGCCCGGGCGCATGCGCGGCGTCCAGGCTGCCGGCGGCATTGGTCTGCACCAGCACCTCACGCCCAGGCCGCCAGCGTGGCGATGGCGCCCTTCATGGCCGCCGGATCGCCGTTTCGTAGGCGTGCTGGCGCCCACGAGCACGGCACCTCGTGCGCGCCGATGCGGCCGACCACAGTTGCGCCCGTGCCCGTGACGCCGGTCCCGGGAAGCCGGCAGGTGGCATAGGGCAGGGCAACGGGTCGTGCAAACGTTCGGTCAAAGGGGCCCATCCCGAACCGAGCAGCACGGCGATCTTCGGTCGCCGCCGCGCGCGGCGATCTGCGGCGCTGCGCAGGCGCCAGTTCGACGTCATCGATGGTTCTCTGCGCCTCGATGTCCTGCCCAGATGATGCGGGCCCGAAACTGGCCGGCAGCAGCCGCCCAGCGTGTAGCGCGCGTGATCTCCTGCAGTCGGCCGACCACACCGGCGGTCGTCGGCGGCGAATTCGCGCAGCTTCTGCCGGCAGCCGCCGCAGGGCGTGACCGGCTGTGCGATTCGCCGACCACCAGCGCCGCGAGGATGCGCTGTCCCCCGGCCGTACCAGATGCGCCAAGGCCAGGCTTCGGCGCACAGGCCTTGCGGGTAGGCGGCGTTTTCGACGTTGCAGCCGGCGTGCATGCGGCCCTGTTCGTCCAACAGCGCGGCGCCGACCGCGAAATTCGAGTACGGTGCGTAGGCCCGTTCGCGGGCCGCGCGCGCCGCCTGCGCGAGCTGGTCCCACGGCAGGGGGGGAAGGGGAGATTTCACGTCGAAGTTCCGGTTCGGTGCCGGCGCATTCTGCGCCAGCGCGCGCCGCGAGGCCGGCGCGGCGCTATGCTGTACATCACGCATTGGAGTCACGCACGCATGGCCACCGAACCCGCCGCCACCGGCACGCGCCACATCCGCCTCACCTCGCACCCTGGGCAGGGCGTGGCAGGGGCGCCGGCCATCCACTGGGGTGCGGCCGATGCGCTGGAGCGCGGACCGGTCGTGGGCACCACCACCAACCGCAGCCAGCGCAACGTGGTCGGCACGCACAGCGGCAGCTACGGCGTCTACCGGGCGCTCGCGGTGGCCGCAGGCAACCTCACCAAAGGCCATCGCGCCGATCTCACCAACACCGCGCCCACCGACCTGATCGGTCCCTACGAGCAGTGGGGCGACGGCAGCAAGATGGTCTCGATCGATCCCTGGGGGGCGTCGGTGCAGTCGGTGTTCGCCGACTACATCGAGCAGGGCTACGACATCCGCCCGACCATCGCGGTGACCAAGGCGCACATCCACCTGCCCGAGATCAAGCAGGCACTGGCCTTCGGCCGCCTGCAGGTGGACGGCAAGGTGCTGCTCGAGGACAGCTCGGCCACGGTGACCAAGATCGCGATCGAGCCGGTGTGGTGCCTGCCCGGCGTGGCCAAGCGCTTCAACGTGAGCGAGGCCGACCTGCGCCGCGCGCTGTTCGAGGAAACCGGCGGCATGTACCCGGAGCTGGTGACGCGCAGCGACATCGAGGTCTTCCTGCCGCCCATCGGCGGGCAGACGCTCTACATCTTCGGCAACCCGCGCGACCTGGCCGATCCCAGCGTCACGCTCACCGCGCGCGTGCACGACGAGTGCAACGGCTCGGACGTGTTCGGCTCCGACATCTGCACCTGCCGGCCCTACCTCACCCATGCGATCGAGGAGTGCATCCAGGGCGCGCAGAAGGGCGGTGTCGGCCTGATCGCCTACAGCCGCAAGGAAGGTCGCGCGCTCGGCGAAGTCACCAAGTTCCTCGTCTACAACGCGCGCAAGCGCCAGGTGGGCGGCGACAGCGCCGACAAGTACTTCCTGCGCACCGAGTGCGTGGCCGGCGTGCAGGACATGCGCTTCCAGGAGCTCATGCCCGACGTGCTGCACTGGCTGGGCATCCGCAAGATCCACCGCCTGGTGTGCATGAGCAACGACAAGTACGACGCCATCACCGGCAGCGGCATCGAGGTGGGCGAGCGCGTCAAGATTCCCGACGAACTCGTGCCGGCCGATGCCAAGGTGGAGATCGAGGCCAAGATCGCCGCGGGTTATTTCACCGACGGTGCGGTGCCCGATGACGCCAAGCTCGCGAGCGTGAAGGGGCGATCGCTTGACTGAGACGGCTGCCATCGATGCCGCGGTGCGCACGCTGCGCGACCCGGCGACGATCCGCAGGCGCTGCGCGGCGATCACCGCGCATGTGAGCGAGGGTCAGTCCGGGCATTTCAAGCTGCACCGTTCGAGGCTTGACGAAGTGGCGCAGCGGGTGGCGGCGCTCACGCGCCAGCGGTTTCCCGACCTGAAGATTCCGTACCACAGCCGCTGGCGGCATTTCGAGGCGGGCGGCGTGGACCGCAAGGGCGAACTCGACGCGCGCCTGCAGGGCCGCAGCACGACATCGATCGCGCGTGCGCGCATCGACCTCACGCTGGTCAGCGTGCTGCTCGACGCTGGTGCGGGACCGACCTGGCGGTACAAGGAGCACGAAAGCGGTCAGGACTTCGGCCGATCCGAGGGCCTGGGCGTGGCCAGTTTCCGTGCCTTCATGGCCGGCCGTTTCTCCAGCGATCCCGGTGATCCGCTGCGGGTGGATGCCAAGGCCCTGCTGCGGATGGACGAGGGCACGCTGGCCGACATCTTCCAGGTGAGTCCCTTCAATCCGCTCGTGGGGCTGGAAGGACGCGCTGCGCTGATGCGCCGGCTGGGCGAAGCCCTGCGCGCGCAACCCGGGACCTTCACCGCCGATGGCCAGCCGGGGCATCTGTTCGACTCGCTCACGCATCACACCCATGCACCGCAGCTCAAGCACCATCACCCGGTGCCGGCACCGCGCCAGCACCAGCTGGCGGCGGGCCGCATCCTCGTCGCGCTGCTGGACGCCTTCAGCGGCATCTGGCCCAGCGGCCAGGTCTTCCATGGCGGCGCGCTCGCCGCGCCCGATGCGCCGGGTGTTCCCGTCGGCGACGTGTGGCAGCACCGCGCCGCGGGCGGCGAGGGCCCGAGCGCCGGCTGGGTGCCCTTCCACAAGCTGAGCCAATGGCTGAGCTACTCGATGCTCGAGCCCTTCGAGTGGGCCGGCGTGGAGATCACCGGGCTGGATGCGCTCACCGGCCTGCCCGAGTACCGCAACGGGGGGCTGTTCATCGATGCCGGCGTCATCGTGCCGCGCGATGCCGCCTTTGCCGCCGTGCCGCGCACGCCGCAGGAGGCCTGGGTGATCGAGTGGCGCGCGCTCACCGTGTCGCTGCTCGACGAGCTCGCACCCAAGGTGCGGGCAGCGCTCGGCGTCACCGCGGAGCAGTTGCCGCTGGCCTGCATCCTCGAGGGCGGCACCTGGGCCGCAGGGCGCCAGATCGCGGCAGAGCGCCGGCCGGGCGGCGCGCCACCGGTCCAGATCGAGAGCGACGGCACGGTGTTCTGACCGGCGGCAGAGGTTCTGTCTCGCGGGTCACGGTGGCTGCCGCGCGACAGCGGCTCTGGTCGGCAGTGCCTTTCTCCAACCGCTGCTAGGTAGAAGTCCCAATCGCGCAATCCAGTTGCTTAATTAAATTAACTAACTGGTACCTGGGTGATCGACGGGCAAGCCGCTCTCGGCCCCGACCACAAGAACGATTGGAGACCTCGATGACTTCGACTTCCTTTGCCAGGCGCGGCAAGCGGCTGGCCGTCCTCTCCGTTGTGGCCCTGGCCGGATGCGGCGGCGGTGACGACGATCCGGTGGGCATTCCGCAGCTGGCTGCGGCCCAGCCGGCCACCCTGTCAGGCACCTGTGACGCGCTGACGGCCAAGCTCGAGCGGACTCGCCAACACCACGATCAGCGCGGTGAGCACGGTGGCTGCGGGCACGGTCGTTGGTGGCGTGGCCGCCCCAGCGCACTGCCTGGTCACGGGCGAGATGTTCCGCCGCACCAGCGCCGTGGACAACAAGTCCTACGCCATCGGCTTCGAGATGCGCCTGCCCACCACATGGAACGGGCGCTACTACTACCAGGGCAACGGCGGCATCGACGGTTCCGTCGTGGCGGCCGCGGGGGCGCTCGGTGGCGGGCCGCTCACCGGTGCGCTGGCCCAGGGCTTTGCCGTGATGAGTTCCGACGCCGGCCACAACAATGCCGCGGTCGGGGGATCGGCCTTCGGCATCGACCCGAGGCGCCCGCCTCGACTACGGCTACCAGGCCGCGGCCAAGCTGCATGCCCATGGCCAAGGAAGTGATCCGCCACGGCCTACGGCAAGGTGCCCGATCGCTCGTACTATCGGTGGATGCTCGAACGGTGGGCGCCATGCGCTCGTGGCTGCGGCGCGCTACGGCGACCAGTACGACGGCTTCCTGGCCGGCGCGCCAGGCTACAACCTGCCGAAGGCAGCGATCGCGAGCATCTACGGCGGCCAGCGCTACTCTGTCCATCTCCGCCGACCGCTGGCCTACAACCGCCACCAACCTCGCGCACCGCCTGGACGCCCGCCGAGCGCGCCCTGGTGTCGGCAGCAGTGGTCGAGCAAGTGCGATGCGCTCGACGGCGCCACCGACGGCATCGTGCAGGACACGACGCGCCTGCCAGGCGGCGTTCAACCTCGCCGCGACGTGCCGATGTGCGCCGGCGCGCGCGATGGCACCTGCCTGTCCGCGGCGCAGAAGACGGTGATCGCCGACATCTTCGCCGGACCGACCACGAGCGCGGGCGCCGCGGTCTACGCGAGCTTCCCGTTCGACAGCGGACATGGCGGCTGGCGGCATCCCGTTCTGGGAGTTCACCGCGCCGGTCGCGCTCGACTCCGGGGCGGTCGGCCATCATCTTCAAGGTACCACCGCTCGCCGGCACCAGCACCGCGGTTGAGCTGGCCACCTGCGGCGATGACGACTTCGATCGACACGCATGGTGCAGGAGATCAACGCGACCAACGCGACCTACACCGAATCGGCCATGTCGTTCATGACGCCGCCGAACCCGACCAACCTGGCGACGGTGAAGAACCGCGGCGGCAAGCTGCTCGTCTACCACGGCGTCAGCGATCCGATCTTCTCGGTCGAACGACACGCAAGACCTGGTACGACGGGTTGCGCAACGGCCAACGGTGGCGACGCCTCGGACTTTGCGCGCTTCTACCCGGTGCCGGGCATGGGCCACTGCGAGCGGCGGACCGGCCACTGATCAGTTCGATCTGCTGACCAAGCTGGTGACCTGGGTCGAGCAGGGCGAGGCGCCGGACGCCATCACCGCCACGGCGCGTGGTGTCGGGGCTGCCGGCGGCGCCAACGCCGAGGTGCCGGCCGCCTGGGCCGCTGAACCGCACGCGCCCGCTGTGCCCCTACCCGAAGGTCGCGCGCTACAAGGGCACCGGCAGTCTTGAAGCGGCGGACAGCTTCAGCTGCCAGTGAGCACACGCCACCGGGCGACGGACACTGAACCTGTCACCGTGAGCTGAAGCGGAGCGAGGTGACAACGCCTCGCTTCGGTGCTCGGGCCGCGGCATGCACCTTGCAAGTTGGTGCATGCCATGCGCACCGACACGCCGCCGACATTCGACACGCCGCTTCCTCGGGCAGGGCCGCGTCGCCGATGTCTGGCGCGATCGGCTCGCACTGCTGCTCGAATCCACCGGCGAGGGCATCTTCGGCATCGACATGGCCGGCCGCTGCATGTTCGTCAACCGCAGCGCCGCGCGGCAGCTGGGCTGGCCGGCCGAAGCAGATGCTCGGGCGCAACATGCACGAGCTGATCCACCACACGCACGCCGACGGTCGCCACTACCCGGAGTGCGACTGCCCGATCTTCAATGCCTTCCGCCAGGGCCTGCCCTGCCGCATCGACGACGAGGTGCTGTGGCGCGCCGACGGCACGGCCTTCTATGCCGAGTACTCCAGCCACCCGATCGTCGAGCACGGCCAGGTGCAGGGCGCGGTGGTCACCTTCGTCGACATCACCGAGCGGCAGCCGTGCGCACGCGAGTTGCTGCGCGGTGCGCGAGCTGCGCCAACCACCAGGAGACGGTGCGCGAGGCCGAGCGCACGCGCATCGCGCGCGAGATCCACGACGAGCTCGGCTCGCTGCTGGTGGCGCTGAAGATGGACGTGCAACTGGCTGGCCAAGCGCGTGGCCGACCGCGAGCGAGCTCGGTGCCAAGTGCCAGGGCATGGGCCGGCATGATCGACACCGCGGTCGACAACGTCGGCCGCATCATCACCGACCTGCGGCCCAGCATCCTCGACCACCAGGGCCTGTGGGCCGCGCTCGAGTGGCAGGCGCAGGAGTTCATCGACAGCGCCGAGCTCGACAGCGAGCTGCAGGTGCACGTGGCCGCCGGCGTGGCGCCGCCCGAGGGCGGGCTGGCGATCGCGGTGTTCCGCATCTTCCAGGAGATGCTGTCCAACGTGGCGCGCCATGCGCAGGCGCGGACGCGTGCAGATCCGCATCGCGGTCGACGACCCGCCGCAGCCGGTGCTCTACATCGACGTGCGCGACGACGGCGTCGGCGCCGAGCCGCAGGCGCTTGAACGACCGCGCGCAGCTATGGCGTGATGGGCATGCGCGAGCGCGCCGGCGCAGTTCGGCGGCCGGCTCACCATCGACAGCGCGCCCGGCCAGGGCACGCGGGTGCGGCTGGTGATGCCGCTGCCCGAGGCGGCAGCCGCATGACCCGCGTCGCTCGGTCTGCGACGACCACCATGCATCGTGCCGCCAGGGCATCAAGCAGATCCTGGCCTGACGCGCCCGACGCGAGCAGGGCGCAGCGCAAAGCAGTCCGGCCACGAGCTGGCGGGCGAGGCCGCCAACGGGCCCGGACGCGCGCTGGCGGCCGGCGTGCGCGCCGGCGGCATCGACGTGGTGCTGCTGGACATCGCCATGCCGCAGCGCGACGGGCTGGACGTGCTCAAGCAGCTCAAGGCCGAGTTCCCGAAGCTGCCGGTGCTGATGCTGTCCACCTACCCCGACCGCCAGTACGCGGTGCGCAGCCTCAAGCTCGGCGCGGCCGGCTACCTGAACAAGAGCGCCGACTCCGAGCAGATGATCGAGGCCATCCGCCGCGTGGCCGGTGGGCGGCCTGTTCATCACGCCGCACGTGGCCGAGCTGCTGGCCGGCGCGGTGGGCGCCGGGCACGCAGCGACGACACGCCGCTGCACGAGCGCCTGTCGCACCGCGAGTACCAGGTGTTCCGCCTGCTCGCCAGGGCCGCAGCGTGGGCGAGATCGCCGAGCAGCTGTGCTGGTCGCCCAACACCGTGAGCACCTACCGCGCGCGCATCCTCGAAAAGACCGGCGTGCGCAACGACGTCGAGCTGGCGCTGTACGCGCTGCAGCACGCGACCGTCTGAGGCCCTCGTACCGCGCCCGCACGAAGGCCGTTGCCCCGCGACTCCGACCGCCGGTCGACACGGGCGCCGCGACGCGGCGGCGTTGCGGCGCGCGGCCCCCGCGATGGGGAAAGCTGCCCAGCGCGCCGGCCACCCGGTAGTCGTCGGGCAGCAGCACCCAGGCGAGCGTCGACAGCACCACGGCGATCGCCGCGCTGATCCACCACGCGGAGCGCAGCAGCACGGCGAACAGCGAGTTCTTGGCCATCTGGAGCTTCACGTCGGAATCCTTCGGGGGCTGACCGGCACATGCCGGCGCCGAAGTCTACGGGCAGCCCAAAGCCCTGCCGCCGGGTGTCTGACCAGCTGTCTGTAGGGCCAGCCCTACAGCCGAATCGCCGCTGGCCTCGATGTTGCAGGGGCCTCGCCGTCCCTAGCATCGACCCCAACGCACGGCACGGTCTGCACCATGAGCGAACACTTCGACCCCTACGACGCCGACCGCCCGCTGATGATGGCGCTGCAGCTGCGGCCGCCATCGCTCGGCGCGCCGAGCACGCCGCCGCCGAACTGCGCGCGCGCAGCGAGACAGGCCGAGTTCGAGGCCTACTCCAACGCCTTCGTCGAGGCCTCGCTGGTGAAGGCGCTGTTCCCGCAGGACGCGCGTGCGCCGCCGCTTCCTGCGCGCGGTGGGCCGGCGCACCGCCATGGCCGCCATCGCCAGCGTGCTGCCGGTCGCCAGCCTGCAGGCCATGGCGCAGGAGAAGGGCGGCGCATCGAGAAGAAGGATCTGAAGATCGGCTTCATCCCGATCACCTGCGCCACGCCGCTGATCATGGCGCACCCGCTGGGCTTCTACTCGAAGCAGGGCCTGAACGTCGAGGTGGTCAAGACGGCGGGCTGGGCGCTGATCCGCGACAAGATGATCAACAAGGAGTACGACGCCACGCACTTCCTGAGCCCCATGCCGCTGGCCATCTCGCTGGGCCTGGGCTCCACCGCCACGCCGATGAACGTGGCCACCATCCAGAACACCAACGGCCAGGCCATCACGCTGGCGGTCAAGCACAAGGACAAGCGCGACCCGAAGGACTGGAAGGGCTTCAAGTTCGCCGTGCCCTTCGAGTACTCGATGCACAACTTCCTGCTGCGCTACTACGTGGCCGAAGCGGGGCTGGACCCGGACAAGCGACATCCAGATCCGCGTCGTGCCGCCGCCGGAGATGGTGGCCAACCTGCGCGCCGGCAACATCGACGGCTTCCTCGGCCCCGACCCCTTCAACCAGCGCGCGGTGTTCGAGGAGGTGGGCTTCATCCACCTGCTGACCAAGGAACTGTGGAACGGCCACCCCTGCTGCGCCTTCGGCACCAGCACCGAGTTCATCCAGAAGAACCCGAACACCTTCGCCGCGCTGTACCGCGCGGTGCTCACCGCCGCGGCGATGGCGCGCAAGGCCGAGAACCGCGAGCTGATCGCCAAGGTGATCTCGCCGCAGGCCTACCTGAACCAGCCCGAGACGGTGATCGCGCAGGTGCTCACCGGCAAGTTCGCCGACGGCCTGGGCAACGTGCAGAACGTGCCCGACCGCGCCGACTTCGACCCCATCCCGTGGCAGAGCATGGCGGTGTGGATGCTCACGCAGATGAAGCGCTGGGGCTACATCAAGGGCGACGTCAACTACAAGCAGATCGCCGAGAAGGTGTTCCTGCTGACCGACGCGAAGAAGACGATGAAGTCGCTGGACATGAAGGTGCCCGACGGCGCCTACCCGAAGTTCACCGTGATGGGCAAGGTCTTCGACCCCGAGAAGGCCGACGCCTACGTCGAGCGAGCTTCGCGATCAAGCGCAGCCTGAGACGCAGGCCCGCCATGAGCTTCACGCGCAGCCTGGGTTCCGGGCCGGCCTGCTGTCGGCGCTGATCCTGCTGGTGCTGCTGCTGGCGGTGTGGCACGTGGCCACGCTGTCGGCCGCGCCGGTGGCGCGCGGCCGGCGCCGGCGCTGACGCCCGAGCAGATCGAGTACGCCAAGCTGATGGGCAAGGACCCGGCGGCGAGCGCGGCCGCGCCGACCGCAGAAGTCGGGCTTCCCGACGCTGGCGCAGATGGGCGACGGTGATCGTCGAAGAACCTCGCCAGCCCGTTCTACGACAACGGCCCCAACGACAAGGGCATTGGCCTGCAGCTGGCCTACTCGCTCGGGCGCGTCGGCCTGGGCTACCTGCTGGCCGCGCTGGTGGCGATTCCGCTGGGTTTCGTGATCGGCATGAGCCCGCTGGTGTACCGCGCGCTCGACCCGTTCATCCAGGTGCTCAAGCCCATCTCGCCGCTGGCCTGGATGCCGCTGGCGCTCTACACCATCAAGGACGCTCGATCAGCGGCATCTTCGTGATCTTCATCTGCAGCGTCTGGCCGATGCTGATCAACACCGCCTTCGGCGTGGCCAGCGTGCGGCGCGAGTGGCTCAACGTGGCGCGCACGCTGGAGGTGACGGCCGCTGCGCCGCGCGTTCGAGGTGATCCTGCCCGCCGCGGCGCCGACCATCCTGACCGGCATGCGCATCAGCATGGGCATCGCCTGGCTGGTGATCGTGGCCGCCGAGATGCTGGTGGGCGGCACCGGCATCGGCTACTTCGTGTGGAACGAGTGGAACAACCTCTCGCTGCCGAACGTGATCTTCGCCATCCTCGTGATCGGCGTGGTGGGCATGCTGCTGGACCTGATGTTCGCGCGGCTGCAGAAGGCGGTGACCTATGTCGACTGAGCAGTTCCTCAAGGTCGAGGGTCTGACCAAGCGCTATGGCGACGAGCATCGTCTTCGACAGCGTCAACTTCGGCATCCGCGCAGGGCGAGTTCGTCTGCATCATCGGCCACAGCGGCTGCGGCAAGACCACCATCCTGAACGTGCTGGCCGGGCTGGAGAGCGCCAGCGACGGCCATGTGTTCATGGACAACCGCGAGATCGCCGGCCCGAGCCTGGAACGCGGCGTGGTCTTCCAGGGCCACGCGCTGATGCCCTGGCTGACGGTGCGCAAGAACATCGCCTTCGCGGTGCGCAGCAAGTGGCCGCTCTGGACACGTGCGCAGGTCGACGAGCATGTGCAGAAGTACGTCGCCCTGGTCGGCCTGGCCGGCGCGATCGACAAGAAGCCCTCGCAGCTCTCGGGCGGCATGAAGCAGCGCGTGGGCATCGCGCGCGCCTTCGCCATCCAGCCGCGCATGCTGCTGCTCGACGAGCCCTTCGGCGCGCTCGATGCGCTGACGCGCGGCACCATCCAGGACGAGCTGCTGCGCATCTGCGCCGAGACGCACCAGACGGTGTTCATGATCACGCACGACGTCGACGAGGCCATCCTGCTGGCCGACCGCATCCTGCTGATGAGCAACGGCCCGCAGGCGCGCGTGGCCGAGATCGTGAAGAACACGATGCCGCGCGACCGGCAGCGCGCCACGCTGCACCACGACCCGCAGTACTACCGCATCCGCAACCACCTGGTCGACTTTCTCGTCGCGCGCAGCAAGGAGCTGTCGCACGGCCGCGCGCCGGCGCAGCCCGACGAGGTCAGCCCGGGCCTCGAGCACCGAACACCACCCCGCAACCCCAGCCCCACAACGGCACCCACCCTGAGGAGAATCGCATGAGCCGACTGGACGTCACCGAAAAGATCATCGCCACCAAGGTGGCCAAGGGCATCAAGTGGTCCGACGTGGCCAAGAAGGTCGGCCTGAGCAAGGAGTGGGTCACCGCCGCCTGCCTGGGCCAGATGACGCTGGACAAGAAGCAGGCCGATGCGGTCGGCAAGATCTTCGGCCTGAGCGCCGAAGAGAAGAAGTGGCTGATGGTCGTGCCCTACAAGGGCTCGCTGCCGACCAGCGTGCCCACCGATCCGCTGATCTACCGCTTCTACGAACTGGTCAGCGTCTACGGCACCACCTTCAAGGAACTGATCCACGAAGAGTTCGGCGACGGGATCATGTCGGCCATCGACTTCAAGATGGACCTGCAGCGCGAGCCCGACCCCAAGGGCGACCGCGTGTCCATCACGATGAGCGGCAAGTTCCTGCCGTACAAGACCTACTGAAGGTACTGCGCCAGTGCATGGTTCCATGACGAGGTTGCGGCAGGCGACGCCCGTGCCGAACCTGGCAACGCGCGCGGCATACTCTGCGCATGACCGAGCCCTGGCACCCCATGCTCGTGGTGGCCGCGCAGGCCGCGCGGGCCGCCGCCGAACTGATCCGCAACGCCGCCACCGATCCGCAGTCGCTGCAGATCCGTCGCAAGCAGCCCAACGATTTCGTCACGCAGGTGGATGTCGCCTCGGAGCGCGTCATCCTGAGCACGCTGCTGGGCGCGTTTCCGCAGCATGCGGTGCGCTCGGAAGAGTCGGCGCAGCCGTACGGAACGGCGGGCGCTGACCATGTCTGGATCGTCGATCCGCTGGACGGCACCGCCAACTTCATCCACGGCTATCCGGCCTACGCGGTGAGCATCGCGCTCGTGGTGCGCGGTCGCGTCGAACACGGCGTGGTGCTCGACGTGGCGCGCGGGGACCTCTACCGCGCTTCGCGCGGGCAGGGCGCGTACGGCAACGACCGGCGCCTCGCGGTGAGCGACCGCCCGCTGCTCGACGAAGCGATGGTGGCCACCAGCGCGCCCCACCGCGCCGCGGGCGGACTGCAGCCAGCCATGGCGATGCTCTCGGCGGTGATGGGTCGCGTGGGCGCGGTGCGCCGCAGCGGCTCGGCCGCCATCGACCTGGCCCTGGTGGCCGCCGGTGCCTGCGACGCCAGCTTCGACCTCGGCCTGAACGCCTGGGACGTGGCCGCCGGCAGTCTGCTCGTCACCGAAGCTGGCGGCGAGGTCAGCGATTTCAGTGGCGGTGCGGGTTTCCTCGAATCGAAAGAATGCATCGCCGCGCAATCCGGCGCTGCATGCTGCACTAGCATCGGTGCTGCGGCCCTTCGGGGCTTCGGCCGCGTCATCCAACCGTCACTGACCTCGGGTACCCTCGTTCCATGCCATCGATCCAGTTGGTGGGCGTCACCAAACAATGGGCTGGCACCAAGGCGCTTGACCACATCGACCTGTCGATCGAGCCGGGCACGTTCTGCGTGCTGCTCGGGCCCTCGGGCTGCGGCAAGTCCACCACGCTGCGCATCATCGCGGGCCTCGAGTCGGCCAGCAGCGGCCAGGTGTTCGTCGATGGCCAGGACGTGACCCACCAGCCGCCGGCCAAGCGTGGCATCGCGATGGTGTTCCAGAACTACGCGCTGTTCCCGCACCTGAGCGTGGCCGACAACATCACTTTCGGGCTGTCGGTGCGCAAGGTCGAGGCCGGCGAGTCGGCGCGCCGTCTGCGCGAGGCGGCCGAGTTGCTGGGCCTCACGGCGCTGTTGCAGCGCAAGCCCTCGCAGCTCTCCGGTGGCCAGCAGCAGCGCGTGGCCCTCGGTCGCGCGCTGGTGGCGCAGACCAAGGTCTGCCTGATGGACGAACCGCTGTCCAACCTCGATGCCCAGCTGCGCCAGGAGATGCGCCACGAGCTGCGCGAGCTGCAGCAGCGCCTGGGCCTGACCGTGGTCTACGTCACCCACGACCAGTCCGAGGCCATGAGCATGGCCGACCAGGTGGTGCTGCTCAACCAGGGCCGCATCGAGCAGGCTGCGCCGCCGCGTGCGCTCTATGCGCAGCCGGCCACCACCTTCGCCGCGCGCTTCATCGGCACGCCGGCGATGAACCTGCTGCGCCTCGAAGGCGACCGCATTGCCGGCAGCCAGGTGAACGTGACGCGCAGCGCCACCACGCTGGGCATCCGGCCCGAGGCGGTGTCGCTCGCGGGTTCACACCACGGCGCCGTGCCGGCCACGGTGTCGAGCCTCGAATACCTCGGGGCCGACCTGGTGCTGCGCTGCGCCGTCGGCTCCGAGCTGATCACCGTGCGCGCCGAAGGCCGCACCGAGGTGGCGGCCGGCGCCCAGGTGGCGCTGCAGTGGCCGCCGCAGTCCGAGCACTACTTCGACGCGCAAGGTTGCCGCGTCGCCTGATCCACCCACCAAGAGGAGAACCGACCGTGCAAAGAAAGACCTTCAACCGCTGGATGGCTGCCGCCACGCTCGCGCTCGGCTCGCTGCCGATGGCCAGCTTCGCCCAGGCGCCCACCGAGATCTCGTTCTTCTATCCCGTGGCGGTGGGCGGGCCGATCGCCAAGCTGATCGATGCCTACGCCGCCGACTTCGCCAAGGAGAACCCCAGCATCAAGGTCACGCCCATCTATGCGGGCAGCTACCAGGACACCATCGTCAAGGCGCTCACCGCCAACAAGAGCGGCACGCCGCCGGTGACCTCGGTGCTGCTGTCGACCGACATGTTCACCCTGATCGACGAGGACGCGATCGTTCCGATCGACAACTTCATCAAGACCGCCGATGACAAGGCCTGGCTGGCGAGGCTTCTACAAGGCCTTCATGCTCAACAGCCAGAGCGGCGGCAAGACCTGGGGCGTGCCGTTCCAGCGCTCCACCGTCGTGCAGTACTACAACAAGGAGCTCTTCAAGGCCGCCGGGCTCGACCCGAACAAGCCGCCGTCCACCTGGGCCGAGCTGGCCGACGCGGCGAAGAAGCTCACCGTCAAGGACGCCTCGGGCAAGGTCACCCAGTACGGGGTGCAGATTCCGTCCAGCGGTTTCCCCTACTGGCTGTTCCAGGGTCTGGCGATCCAGAACGACGTGGTGATGGCCAATGACACGGGCAATGCGGTCAAGTTCGACGATCCCAAGGTGATCGAGGCGCTGCAGTACTGGGTCGACCTCGCCAAGCAGGGTGTGCATCCCCCGGGCATCGTCGAATGGGGCACCACGCCGAAGGACTTCTTCGAGAAGAAGGTGGCCATCATGTGGACGACCACGGGCAACCTGACCAACGTGCGCACCAACGCCAAGTTCGACTTCGGCGTGGCCATGCTGCCGGCCGCCAAGCGCAAGGGCTCGCCCACCGGCGGCGGCAACTTCTACATCTTCAAGAAGTCGACGCCGGCGCAGCAGGAAGCGGCCTTCAAGTTCATCAAGTGGATCACGCAGCCTGAGCGCGCCGCGCGCTGGAGCATCGACACCGGCTACGTCGCCGTGTCCGAGGCGGCCTACGGCACCGAGGCGCTCAAGAAGTACGGCGCCGAGTTCCCGCCCGCGCTGGTGGCGCGTGACCAGCTGCCGTTCGCGCTGGCCGAGTTCTCCACGCACGACAACCAGCGCGTGACCAAGGCGCTCAACGATGGCCTGCAGGCCGCGCTCACCGGCACCAAGACGCCGGCGCAGGCGATGCAGGATGCGCAGAAGGAAGCGGATCGGTTGCTGCGTGGCTTCAAGTGATCGTTGGCGGGGGTGGTGTTGGCTGACGTCTGCGTTGGCGCGGCTTGACGCGTCGCGGCAGGCGGTACCCGGCGGGGGCTCGGGCTGGGGCGGTCGCAGCTTTGCTGCGACTGCACTGTGCTGCTCGATCCGGGGGCGCGCCGCAGAACTCGCTTCGTTCACTGCGTTCACTGCGCTCAGACAACTGCGGCGAGTCAGTCAACGAAGCGCGCTGGCGCGCGCCGCCCCCGGCCCTGCGCTGCTCGTCGCCCCAGACTTCACCCCCACCGGATACCGCCTGCCGCGACAACCGCCGCCTCGATGCGTCTACCAATGGCTTGCTCGCACGCGCCTTTGCCGCGCACCCCATCGCGCGCGAAGCGGACCGATGAACACCCGTCCCGACGGCACTAAGGCAGTCCACGCCTACCTGCTCTTGCTGCCGGCCCTGGTACTGCTGGCCGCGTTCACGCACTACCCGGCGGTCGCCACGCTGATCGACAGCTTCTACTCCACGCCCAAGGGTGCGCCGGCCCAGCGTGTGGGTGGGGCTGGAGAACTACGCGGTGATGGCCGACGACCCGGTGTTCTGGAAGGCCGTGCGCAACAACCTGTGGTTCGCGCTGGCCACCATCCCGTGCTCCATCGGCCTGGCGCTGGTGATGGCGCTGTGGGTCAACGAGCGCATCGCCGGGCGCGGCTTTCTGCGCATGGCCTACTTCACGCCCACCGTGCTGCCCATGATCGCGGTGGCCAACATCTGGCTGTTCTTCTACACGCCGGGCTACGGTCTGCTGGAGCAGATCACCGGCCTGTTCGGGCTGCCCTCGCACAACTGGCTGGGTGACCAGCGCACGGCGCTAGGCGCCGTCACGCTGGTGGCGGTGTGGAAGGAGGCGGGCTTCTTCATGATCTTCTACCTCGCGGCGCTGCAGAGCCTCAACCCCAGCCTGCGCGAGGCGGCGGCGATCGAGGGCGCGAGCCGCTGGTACTTCTTCCGGCGCGTGCAATGGCCGCTGCTCATGCCCACCACCCTGTTCGTGATGGTCAATGCCGTCATCAACGCGGTGCGCATGGTCGACCACATCGTGGTGCTCACCCGCGGCGGGCCGGACAACGCGTCCACCCTGCTGCTCTACCACCTCTACGAGGTGGGCTTCAAGTTCTGGGACACGGCCTACGCCGCGGCGATCACCGTGGTGCTGCTGGCGGTGCTGGCCACGGTCGCGCTGTTCCAGTTCTTCGTGCTCGACCGCAAGGTGCACTACAAGTGACGTCGGCGCCCACTCGTCTCGTGTACAACGATCCTGGCTGGATCGACACGCTCGCCGCCTGGGTGCTCGCGCTGCTGTGGATCCTGCCGCTGGCCTATGCGGTGTGGACGGCCTTCCATCCGTCCGAGTACTCCACCCGCTTCGAGCTGTTCGCGCCGCTCACGCTCGACAACTTCCGCCGCGCCTGGGAGGCTGCGCCGTTCGCGCGCTACTTCCTCAACACCATGCTGCTGGTCAGCATGATCCTCGCGTGCCAGCTGGTGCTCAGCACCCTGGCGGCCTACGCCTTCGCGCGCTACGAGTTCCGCGGCAAGAACCTGCTGTTCGCCCTGGTGCTGGTGCAGCTGATGGTGATGCCCGACATCCTGCTGGTCGAGAACTACAAGAGCATGGCGCGCCTTGGCCTGGTCGACACGCTGCTGGCCATCGGGCTGCCGTACTTCGCATCGGCGTTTGCGATCTTCCTGCTGCGCCAGACCTTCCTGGGCATCCCCAAGGAGCTCGACGAGGCGGCGCGCGTCGAAGGCGCCAGCGCCATGCAGATCCTGTGGCGCATCTACGTGCCGCTGGCGCGGCCGGTCTACACCGCGTTCGCGCTGGTGTCGGTGAGCTTCCACTGGAACAACTTCCTCTGGCCGGTGATCATCACCAACAGCGTCAGCGCGCGGCCGCTCACGGTGGGGCTGCAGGTGTTTTCGTCCACCGACCAGGGCATCGACTGGTCCATCATCACCGCCGCCACGCTCATGACCTCGGCGCCGCTGCTGGTCGGCTTCCTGCTGTTCCAGCGCCAGTTCGTGCAGAGCTTCATGCGCGCCGGCATCAAGTGACCCCGCCCCGAAAGCCCCGCCCATGAAGCTCATCACCTGGAACGTGCAGTGGTTCTGCGGCCTGGACGACGTGGTGAGCGTCGAGCGCGTGGTGCGCGAGGCGCGCGCCATGGCCGACTTCGACGTGCTCTGCCTGCAGGAGGTGGCCGTCAACTACCCGCGCGCTCGAAGGCAACGCCGGCTTCGACCAGGTGGCCGTGCTGCAGGACCTGCTGCCCGGCTTCGAGATCCACTTCGGCGCGGCGGTGGACGAGCTGGGGCGCCACGGTGCGCGCCAGCGCTTCGGCAACCTCGTCGCCACGCGCTGGCCGGTGGCGCAGGTGCAGCACCAGCTGCTGCCGTACCCGGCCGATGCCGGCGTGCGTTCGATGCCGCGCATGTGCAGCAGCGCCACGGTGCTCACACCGCTCGGGCCCATCCGGGTGATGACCACGCACCTGGAGTTCTATTCCAAGCGCCAGCGCGCGGCCCAGGCCGAGGCGCTGGTGGCGCTGCACGCGCAGTCGTGCGACCAGGCCCTGCAGCCGCCGCTGGCCGACGAAACCGGCGCGCCGTTCCAGAGCAAGGTGCACACCGCCAGCGCCATCCTGTGTGGCGATTTCAACCTCGAGACCACCGACCCCGAGTACGGCGTGATCCAGCGCGCGCCGGCGGGCGAGGGCACCCGCCTCACCGACGCCTGGCGCCTGGTGCATGGCGAAGCCGCGCACGAACCCACCTTCCGCCTGCACGACCGTCGTTACGGCCCGGTGCCCATCGCCTGCGACTTCTGCTTCGTGAGCGAGGACCTGGCGCCGCGCGTCGCCCGCATCGCGGTCAACGGCGACACCGCGCCTCCGACCACCAGCCGGTGCTGCTCGAACTGCGCTGATTCGCCAAACGCGTCACGGCCGCCGCGGTGGCACGCTTAGCTCCGAACAGAGCAGCGTCTTCAGGTTGACGCGGATCAATCGCACCACTGCCTCTGCTGCCTAGAGTGGCCGCATTGAAAGGCGGCCCTTGCGGTCGAGACGCCATGCCCATCGAACTGTTCAGCGCCGACGGCCACCGCTGCCTGATGTTCACCGACCTCAGCGGGCCGGCGATGCCGCGGTGCAGGCCAACCAGTTCCTGATCGTCGACGACGACACCGGCGCCATCATCGACCCCGGCGGCAACCTCGCGTACAACCAGCTCTACCTGGGCATGACGCAGCATTTCCAGCCGCAGCGCCTCTCGTCCATCATCGCCTCGCACGCCGATCCGGACATCATCGCCTCGCTCGACCGCTGGATGACGGCCACGCCGGCCAAGCGTCTACATCAGCACGCTGTGGGAGCGCTTCGCGCCGCACTTCTGCAAGCCGGGCAAGACCGAAGGCCGCATCGTCGGCATTCCCGACGCCGGCACGCGGATCACGGTGGGGCGCAACGAACTGTGGGCGCTGCCCGCGCACTTCCTGCACGCCGAGGGCAACTTCCAGTTCTGGGATCCGGTGAGCCGCATCCTGTTCTCGCGGTGATCTCGGCGTGTCGCTGGGCGTCGATCCGCGCGAGCCCATCACCTCGCTGGCGCCGCACCTGCCGCAGATGGAGCCCTTCCACCGCCGCTACATGGTGAGCCGCAAGATCCTGCAAGCTGTGGGCGCAGATGGTGAAGCCGCTGCCCATCCAGATGATCGTGCCGCAGCACGGCGCCCCGCTCCAGGGCGCGGCGATCGGCGAGTTCATCGACTGGGTGCAGACCCTCGAGTGCGGCATCGACCGCATGGACGAGCGCAACTACCGGCTGCCGGCCTGAAGCAGCCGCAGGCGCCGCGCGGCGTCTTCGGCACGCGCATCGTCGATCTCGCGCATCACGCTGCCCACGTCCACCGCCGTGCCCACGGCCTCGAAGCGCCCGGTCAGCGGCGTCTCGGGCGTGAGCATGCCGCGTTCGTAGAGCGCCCAGAGTTCGTTGCCGAAATCGGTGGTGAGCAGCGCGGGCGCAAAGCGGCCGAAGAAGTGGCGCAGGTTCTCCACGTCGCGCAGCAGCATGCGTTTGGCGTGGTTGTTGCCGGCGGCGTCCACCGCCTGCGGCAGGTCGATGATCACCGGGCCGTCCGCTCCTTTGTCGTGCCCCAGGAGGATGTTGAACTCCGACAGGTCGCCGTGAATCACGCCGGCGCACAGCATGCGCACCACCTCGCGCACCAGCGTCGCGTGGTGGGCCAGGGCCTCGTCGGGCGTGAACTGAACGTCGTTGAGCCGCGGCGCGGCGTCGCCGTTCGCGTCGGCCACCAGTTCCATCAGCAGCACACCGTCGTGGAAGTTGTACGGCGTGGGCACGCGCACGCCCGCGGCGGCCAGGCGGTACAGCGCGTCCACCTCGGCACTGCGCCAGGCTTCTTCCTGCGCCTGCTTGCCGAAGCGCGTGCCCTTGGCCATGGCGCGCGCCTGGCGGCTGTTCTTGACCTTGCGGTTCTCGGTGTAGTCCACCGCCTGGCGAAAGCTGCGCTGCGTGGCGTCCTTGTAGACCTTGGCGCAGCGGGTGTCGTCGCCGCAGCGCACCACGTACACCTGCGCCTCCTTGCCGCTCATCAGCTGGCGCACCACGCTGTCGATCAGGCCTTCTTCGAGCAGCGACTGCAGGCGCGGGGGTGTCTTCATCGATGCATTTTGCTCGCACCGGGCCTAGGCAGTCGCTCGAGTTGAGCGCATCAGTCGCCCGGAATGTGCGGTGGGTGCAGTTGCACCGGCTTGGCGGACTTGCGGCGCAGGCGGATGTTGAGCATCTCCACGCCCAGCGAGAACGCCATCGCGAAGTACACGTAGCCCTTGGGCACGTGGTGGTCGAAGCCCTCGGCGATCAGCACCACGCCCACCACGACCAGGAAGGACAGCGCCAGCATCTTGATGCGTCGGGTGGTCGGACACGAAGCGGCCGATCGGCCCGGCGAACAGCATCATCAGCGCCACCGAGGCGATCACCGCGGCGATCATCACCGCGCACATCGTCGACCATGCCGACCGCGGTGATGATCGAGTCGAGCGAGAACACCAGGTCGACCAGCATGATCTGCAGGATCACCGCGGTGAAGGTGGCCTTCACCGCGCTGGCGGCGTGCTCCTCCTCGCCTTCGAGCGACTGGTGGATCTCGCCGGTGCTCTTCCAGATCAGGAACAGGCCGCCGAGGATCAGGATCAGGTCGCGCCCGGAGATCTCCTGCCCCAGCACGGTGAACAGCGGCGCCACCAGGCCGACGATCCAGGCCAGCACCAGCAGCAGGCCGATGCGCATGAACATCGCCATGAACAGGCCGATGCGGCGCGCGAACTCGCGCTTCTCCTTGGGCAGCTTGTCGACCAGGATGGAGATGAAGATGATGTTGTCGATGCCCAGCACCAGCTCCAGCGCGGTCAGCGTGGCAAAGGCGATCCACGCCTGGGGGTTGGTCAGCAGTTCGAGCATCGAGAGGCCTCGTGGTGAAGGGCGATCGCCTCGCTGGCGTGCGGCAGGGAGGTTAACAGCCTCCGGGCGAACGGCCCGGCATTCCGCCGTGGAATATCGGTCATGCGCCCTGACCGTCTACCGCAATCCGTCTCAATCCGCGACCATCGCTCCTGAGATTTCAACATCCGACTGGAGACAACGATGGCAAAGATGAAGGCCGCCATGGCCGCCGTGCTGGTGATGGAGAAGGAAGGCGTGACGCAGGCCTTCGGCGTGCCCGGCGCGGCGATCAACCCGTTGTACGCGGCGCTGCGCGAGCGCCAGAGCATCTCGCACATCCTGGCGCGCCATGTCGAAGGCGCCTCGCACATGGCCGAGGGCTACACCCGGGCGCGCGCCGGCAACATCGGCGTGTGCATCGGCACCTCCGGCCCGGCCGGCACCGACATGATCACGGGCCTGTACTCGGCGATCGCCGACAGCATCCCCATCCTGTGCATCACCGGCCAGGCGCCGCGCGCGCGGCTCTACAAGGAAGACTTCCAGGCGGTGGACATCGAGTCCATCAGCAAGCCCGTCACCAAGTGGAGCGTGACGGTGCGCGAGCCCGCCCAGGTGCCGCGCGCCTTCCAGCAGGCCTTCCACCTGATGCGCTCGGGCCGGCCGGGCCCGGTGCTGATCGACCTGCCGTTCGACGTGCAGATGGCCGAGATCGAGTTCGACATCGACACCTACGAGCCGCTGCCCGTCTACAAGCCCGCGGCCAGCCGCAAGCAGATCGAGAAGGCGCTGGACATGCTGGCCGCGGCCGAGAAGCCGCTGATCGTGGCCGGCGGCGGCATCATCAATGCCGATGCGTGCGACCTGCTGGTCGAGTTTGCCGAGCTCACCGGCGTGCCGGTGATCCCCACGCTGATGGGCTGGGGCACGATCCCCGACGACCACCCGCTGATGGCCGGCATGTGCGGTCTGCAGACCAGCCACCGCTACGGCAACGCCACGATGCTGGCCAGCGACTTCGTGCTGGGCATCGGCAACCGCTGGGCGAACCGCCATACCGGCAGCACCGAGGTCTACTGCAAGGGCCGCAAGTTCGTGCACGTGGACATCGAGCCCACGCAGATCGGCCGCGTCTTCATGCCCGACTTCGGCATCGTCAGCGACGCCAAGGCGGCGCTCGAGCTCTTCGTGCAGGTGGCGCGCGAGCGCAAGGCGGCCGGCACGCTGAAGGGCTTCGGCGACTGGGCCAGCCGCTGCGCCGAGCGCAAGAAGCTGATGCACCGCAAGACCCACTACACCGAGACGCCGATCAAGCCGATGCGCGTGTACGAGGAGATGAACAAGGTCTTCCCGCGCGACACGATCTACGTCACGACGATCGGCCTGAGCCAGATCGCCGGCGCGCAGTTCCTGAACGTCTACGGCCCGCGCCAGTGGATCAACTGCGGCCAGGCCGGCCCGCTGGGCTGGACGATCCCGGCCGCGCTCGGCGTGGTGGCCGCCGACCCGACGCGCACGGTGGTCGGCCTGTCGGGCGACTACGACTTCCAGTTCCTGATCGAGGAGCTGGCGGTGGGCGCGCAGTTCCGCCTGCCCTATGTGCAGGTGCTGGTGAACAACAGCTACCTCGGCCTGATCCGCCAGAGCCAGCGCGGCTTCGAGATGGACTTCTGCGTGCAGCTCGCCTTCGAGAACCAGAACGTCGAGGACGGGACGCTCAAGAGCTACGGCGTCGACCACCAGGCGGTGGTGCAGGGCCTGGGCTGCAAGAGCCTGCGCGTGACCGACCCCGAGAAGATCGAGGCGGCGATGGTCGAGGCGCAGGCCATGGCGCGCAAGTACAGCGTGCCGGTGGTGGTGGAGGTGATCCTCGAGAAGGTGACCAACATCGCCATGGGCACCGAGATCGACAAGATCAACGAGTTCGAGGAGATCGACTGCCGTCATCCCGAAGGCCGCCAGGGCCTCGAGATGGCCGGCCTGCTGGAGTAAGCTTGACACACCATGCCGAAATTCGCCGCCAACCTCACGATGCTCTTCACCGAGGTGCCGTTCCTCGATCGCTTCGAGCCGGCCGCCAAGGCCGGCTTCAAGGCCGTGGAGTTCCTCTTCCCCTACGCCTTCAAGGCGCGAGCGACATCCGCCAGCGGCTCGACGACAACGGCCTGCAGCTCGTGCTGCACAACCTGCCCGCCGGCGACTGGGAGGCCGGCGAGCGCGGCATCGCCTGCCACCCGGACCGCGTGGCCGAGTTCCGTGCCGGCGTGGTGCGGGCCATCGGCTATGCGCAGGCGCTGGGCGTCGGGCAGCTCAACTGCCTGGCCGGCAAGGCGCCCGCGGGCGTGAGCGACGAGCTGCTGCGCCGCACCTTCGTCGACAACCTTCGTCATGCCGCAGCGTCGCTCAAGAGCGCCGGGCTGCAAGCTGCTCATCGAGCCGATCAACCCCTACGACATTCCCGGCTTCTACCTCAACCGCACGGCGCAGGCGATCTCCATCCTCGACGAGGTGGGCGCGGACAACGCCTTCGTGCAGTACGACATCTACCACGCGCAGCGCACCGAGGGCGAACTGGCCGCCACGATGCAGAAGCACCTGGCGCGCATCGGCCACATCCAGCTGGCCGACAACCCGGGGCGCAACGAGCCGGGCACGGGCGAGATCAACTACCCGTTCCTGTTCGCGCACCTCGACCGCATCGGCTACACCGGCTGGATCGGCTGCGAGTACAAGCCCGCGACCACCACCCAGTCGGGGCTGGGCTGGCGGCAGCGCTTGGCGGTGTGACACTGCTCGGGGGCGCGGAAGTCGGCGGCTGCTAGAGTGCCGTCGACCATGTGCGCCGTTCCTCGTCCGACCACCGATCTCCGCGAGCGCGCCCTGCGCGAAGACCTCGCCGCGGCCTACCGCCTGGCCGCGCGCCGCGGCTGGGACGACACCGTGTGGACCCACCTGTCGGTGGCCCTGCCGCACGAGCCCGGCGCCTACCTCATCAACCGCTTCGGGCTGCGCTTTGCCGAGATCACCGCGTCCAACCTGGTGAAGGTGGATGTGTCGGGCCGCGTCATCGATGGCTCGGGCGCACCGGTCAACCCCAGCGGTTTCGCCATCCACGGCGCAGTGCATGCGGCGCGTGCCGATGCGGTGTGTGTGCTGCACCTCCACACCCTGTGGGGCCAGACCCTGGCCGCCGTGCCCGAGGGCCTGCTGCCGTGCTCGCAACCGGCGCTGCGGCTGTACCGCCGGCTGGGCCGCCACGCCTACGAAGGCCTGAGCTTCGACGCGGCCGAACGCGAGCGTCTGGTCACCGCCCTCGGTCGCCTCGACGGCCTGCTGCTCGCCAACCACGGCGTGCTCACCGTGGGCCGCACCGTGGCCGAGGCCTTCGTGCTGATGATGCTGCTGGAGCGCGCCGCGCAGATCCAGCTCACCGCCATGGCCGCCACCGGCGGGCGCGTGGCGCTGGTGAGCGATGCCGTGGCCGAACGAACGCTGCAGCAATGGATCGGCGACGGCACCGCGCCCGAAGGGCAGGACGAATGGCCCGCATTGCTGCGCAGCCTGCTGCCCGCCGATGCCGACTACCGAGATTGATCGCACCCCCACCCCAGGAAGCCACCATGCCCACCATCCGCGTCGAGCTCTTCGAGGGCCGCACCGTTGAACAGAAACGCGCTCTTGCCCAGGCGCTCACCGAGGCCACCGTGCGCACGCTCGGCGGCTCGGCCGACGGCGTGGACATCGTGTTCTTCGACATCGCCAAGCACGACTGGTCCACCGGCGGCATGCTGTGGAGCGACAAGCTCGCGGCCAAGCCACCTGCTGGCTGACCGCCAATCAGCGCGGCCGGTGCCCGGAGAGCCCGAATCAGCGCGGCCGATGTCCGCCTGAGCGCTGCCGCACCTGGGCCAGCGGGCGCTTGCCCTTGAGCTGGCGTTCGATGCCGTCGTTGAGCTGCCCGCGCAAGGCGTGCACCTCTTCCACGTGGCCGTACACGCCAGGAAAGCGCAGGTCCAGCCACAACCACAGCGTGCAGGCGCGCAAGGCCTGCTCCATCCGGTCGAGCCGGCTGTGGCCGTCCACCTCGTCCAGGAACCACGGCCGTCCGGCCCGGCCAGTGAGGGTATGGCTGCTGCTCCAGTCCAGAAACGCCTGCAGCTGCGACTCGGTGCGCGTGTCCACCGGCGCCTGCGCGTAAATGAAGCGCTCCTTGAGCGTGAGCTTCGCGGCGCTGCGGTCCAGCTGCTCGGCCAGCTCCAGCATCTGGTCGAGCTCGGCCACAGCAAAGTGCGCGTTGTCCAGCTGCAGTTGCCCGACGAACACGCCCAGTACCTCGCGCAGCGCATTCCGGTGCAGGCGGGCCGAGATCGTCTCGATGTGCCAGCCGTTCGGCGCCACCGGCGCCTTGAAATCCTGCGGCGCGCGCGGCGTCTTGGGCAGCAGCTCCTTGAGCATCCGGGCGGCCGTGGGCTCGGCCTCCTTGAGCACGCCCACGAAGCCTTCGTCGTGCATGCCGAAGCGTCCGGCACGGCCCGCGATCTGGTGCACCTCCGATTCGCCCAGCGGCCGGTCGCCCTGGCCGTCGAACTTGCTCATGGTGCTGAACAGCACGCGGCGGATCGGCAGGTTGAGCCCCATGCCGATGGCATCGGTGGCGACAAGGATGTGCGACTCGCCGCTCGAAAAGCGCTCCGCCTCGCGCCGGCGCACCTCGGGCGGCAGCGCGCCGTAGATCACCGACACCGGGTGGCCGCTCGCGGCGATCTGGTCGCGCAGCATCAGCACGTCGCGCCGGCTGAAGGCCACCACCGCATCGCCGAGCTGCAGCGCGCTGATGGGCACCGGGTGCGGCAGCAGCTGCACATGCTGCTTGCGCTCGAAGTGCCGCACCGTGCAGCGCTCGCCGCACAGGCCCAGCAGGTTCTCGATGGCCGGCACGGCGTAGGCCGAGCAGATGATGATCACCTCGTTGGCCGGCACCGCCACGATGGCCTGCGTCCACGCCCAGCCGCGGGCGTTGTCGAAGATCATCTGCGCCTCGTCGATCACCGCCACGTCGATGGGCTTGTTGGTGCCCACCATCTCGATGGTGCTCGAGACCACGCGCGCCTGGTCGGCCGGCACGTTTTCTTCGCCGGTGAGCAGCGAGCAGGGCACGCCGCGCGCCACCAGGCGGTCGCGCCCTTCCAGCGCCAGCAGGCGCAGCGGCGCGAGGTAGGCGCCGTCCATCGCCTGTGCCAGACGCTCGAAGGCGGCGTGCGTCTTGCCGCTGTTGGGCGGGCCCACGTAGAGCGTCACGCTGCGCTGCAACTGGCGGGCCTTCTCGAAGGTGTCCGGGTAGCCCTGGAAGGCGAGCTCGCTGTTCAGGCCTTCGAGCGTGTCGAGCTCGGTGGCGCGGTGCTCCCAGCGCTCCTGCGCGCGCGAGCACGCCGCCTGCAGCTCGGCCGCGCCTTGCGGCGTGGCGCATTCGGATTGCAGGCGCGGCAGCAGCGGTGTCGATGTGCTTGCGGCTTGTGCTCCAGGCTGCGCGCCACCAGCGACTCGAGGTGCGCCATGCAGCGCCTCCGCGTGCGGATAGGGCGGTGGCGAGCCCAGCGCGGCCTGCAGCGCCGCGGCATCGCCGCTGCGGTAGAAGGCCCACACCGGCGCGGCGGCCACCGGCACGCGGAACAGCACCGGCATGCGCCACGCCGGCGCGTCGTCTTTCACCATGATCTGCAGCGTGTGGCTGATGAGGCGCGTGAACATGCCCCGCGTGGCGCGACACGCCCAGCGCCTCCAGCGCCGCGGTGCGCTCGTGCATGAGCGTGCGCGCGTTCGGCCGCTGGCCCACCGCGGCGATGTGCGCCAGCGCCACCTCCATCAGCGCCGGCTCGATCCAGCGGCTGGGCCGCGCACCGCCCGCGGCCTTTTGCAGCAGCACCAGGCCGAGCTTGTCGAGGTGCTCCTCGAAGCCCGGGCCGTGATCGGCCAGGTAGTCGGCCGGCTTCACCACCTGCGGCAGGTGAAGGCCGCATGGCGGATGCGCGCCACCTGCTCGCGGGTGATGTGCGGCGGCACGCGCTTTTCGTGGCGCGGGTTGGGCAGGCCGAGCGAGTCGGTGACGGGCGGGGGCGCCGGGGTGGGCGAGGGGAGGCGGCGGGAGCGTGGGGCGTCTGTCGGGCATGGAGGGCTTTGTGGCCACCCACTCTAACCGCTGGGGGGCCAGGTCCTGATAATCGCGCATGAACGCGCCCACCGACACCAGCTCCACCGCCACCCGCTCCACCGCCACAACAGCTGCGGCAGCAGGCCCCTCCTTCGACAGCCTGCCCCTCTCACCTGCCATGCTCGCCAACCTGGCGCAGCTGGGCTACCGCGGCATGACGCCGATCCAGGCGGCCAGCCTGCCGCTGGCGCTGGCGGGGCACGACCTCATCGCCCAGGCCAAGACCGGCAGCGGCAAGACGGCCGCCTTTGCGCTGGCGCTGCTCACCAACCTCAACCCGCGGCGCTTTGCCGTGCAGTCGCTGGTGCTCTGCCCGACGCGCGAGCTGGCCGAGCAGGTGACGCAGGAGGTGCGCCGCCTGGCGCGCGCCGAAGACCACATCAAGGTGCTCACGCTGTGCGGCGGCAGCACGATGCGCCCGCAGCTGGCCAGCCTGGAGCACGGCGCGCACATCGTGGTCGGCACGCCCGGGCCGGCTGATGGACCACCTGGAGCGCGGCAGCCTGAAGCTCGACGCGCTCAACACCCTGGTGCTCGACGAAGCCGACCGCATGCTCGACATGGGCTTCTTCGACGACATCGCCACCATCGCCAAGCAGTGCCCGAAGCAGCGCCAGACGCTGCTGTTCTCGGCCACCTACCCCGAGGGCATCGCCAAGCTCGCCGCCGCCTTCATGCGCGAGCCCAAGGAGGTGAAGCTGCTCGGCCAGCACGCGCCGGCAAGATCCGCCAGCGCTTCTACGAGGTGCGCGACGACGAGCGGCTGCACGCCGTGTCGCTGCTGCTCAACCACTACCGGCCGGTGAGCACGCTGGCCTTCTGCAACACCAAGCAGCAGTGCCGCGACCTGGTGCAGGTGCTGCGCGCGCAAGGCTTCGCGGCGCTGGAGCTGCACGGCGAGCTGGAGCAGCGCGACCGCGACCAGGTGATGGTGCAGTTCGCCAACCGCAGCTGCAGCGTGCTGGTGGCCACCGACATCGCCGCGCGCGGGCTCGACATCGCGCAGCTCGAGGCGGTGATCAACGTCGACATCCGCCCGACGTGGCCACGCACACCCACCGCATCGGCCGCACCGGCCGCCTGGGTCAGGACGGAAGAACGGCTGGGCCTTCAGCCTGGCCAGCATGGACGAGATGGGCCGCGTGGGGCAGATCGAGCAGGCGGGCGGCTTTGCCTCCGAGTGGCACCCGCTGGCCGAGCTGACGCCGCAAGGCAGCGAGCCCGCTGCGCCCGCCGATGCGCACGCTGCAGATCGTGGGCGGCCGCAAGGAAAAGATCCGCCCCGGCGACGTGCTGGGCGCGCTGACCAAGGACCTGGGCTTCGCCGGCACGCAGATCGGCAAGATCAACGTCAACGAGTTCTCGACCTACGTGGCGGTGGAGGCCGGCATCGCGAACGAGGCGCTGCGCAAGCTTGGCAGCGGCAAGGTGAAGGGGCGCAGCGTGAAGGTGAGGTTGTTGGAGGGGTAGGGTGGGAGCAGATGCCGACCCCGAGATCGACGTCTGCATGCAACGGTCGCTGGTTGTGCTGAGCCCCTCGTGGCTGGCCCTTCAGGTCATCGGTCCACCGCTGCGTGTCAAGTGGTGACGTTGCCCCCGCCGATCAGGCCTTCACTTCGACCACCTGTTCGAAGCCGCCGAAGATCATGCGCTTGCCGTCGAACGGCATGGGCGGGTTGCCGGGTGCGGACGGGTCCATGCGCGGATCCTCCATCATCTTCTTCATGCCGGCATCGCGCGTGGCCTTGTCCGGCCATTCAACCCACGAAAAGGCCACCGTCTCATCGGCAGTGGCCTGAACTGCGCGGCGAAAGTCAGTGACCTTGCCATCCGGGACGTCGTCGCCCCAAGCTTCGATCACACGGATGGCGCCCAGCTCGATGAATATCGGGTCGAGTTGGCGCGCATGCTGGATGAACTTCTGCTTGTTGGCGGTGGGGACTGCGATCACGAAACCATCGATGTAGGACATGTCTTCACTCCTGTGGGGTTGACCAGTCGGCGATGCCGCCCGAGGGCGCCACGTAACCCGTCGACGAACGACTGGGCGCCAAATTGACATGGCCTGGGCCGGAAAATCCACTTTGCGCGCGCCAGCGAGTGCTTGCCCAAAGTGGGTGCATCGATCGAGCGCTCCCAAACGCCCTTCTGTCGCTCTCAGCGGCGATCTGTCCCAGGCTCTTTGAACAGCGTGAGCGCCACGCTTTCGAGTCAGCATAAATCAACTTGAACTATTCGAGTGCGTCGTCGTTTGGGGGTGATGGAAGCAACCGACACGCGATCGCTGTAGCGCGACGCGCGGCACGAGAGGCGCGTGCAGGTCATCCGACTTCGCAATGCGGACCCGACCTGCGACGAGATTGCGGCGCAGGCCGGATTGAGCCACCCCGCCACCAGGTCGTCCACTTGGTAGGCCGGGTCGCCCGAGGCCACCGCACGCCCGGTGCAGAGCGATCACATTGCGCCGCCGAAGGCCACGGGCTCGGCGCGGTTGGCCACGGCGCCGACCCAGCCGCGCATGGCGTGTTCCACGCAGAGAAACAGGTTGCGGACGAGGATTTCGCCGTCTGCCGGATGGCCTGCTCTTCAACAGCACCTGGCGGTTGATGACGGTCATGCGGTGTTCTCCTCTTGAAACAGGGTGACGCATAGCCTAAAGCAAGTGTGGCTGCACGGCCGAATCGCGTCGATCACGGTGCGGACTTCGAGATCTCACGCAGATCGTCTGCCGCGACGGCCTTACCCGAAAGACGCCGCCGGCGAAGTGCCCTTCCTGGTCGACCGACACCGCCCTTGCCCTGGCCGACCAGCCTAGGGCCCGCCGCACTATCGCCGCTCCGCCACCTGCGCTACGCTGCCTCTTCACTCCCAGGAGCGTCACATGAGCGGCAAGAAGATCATTGCAGTGGTCGGCGCCACGGGCGCGCAGGGTGGCGGGCTGGCCAGGGCCATCCTTGCCGACCCGAGCGGGGGCATGGCGCTGCGCGCCATCACGCGCAACCCGAAGTCGGACAAGGCCGTGGCGCTTGCCGCCGCCGGCGCGGAGGTGGTCGCGGCCGACAGCGACGACGAGGCGCAGCCTCGAGCGGGCCCTGGCGGGGGCCCACGGCGCCTACTTCGTGACCAACTTCTGGGAGCACTTCTCGCCGGATCGCGAGAAGGCGCAGGCCGCCGCGATGGCCCGCGCCGCCAAGACTGCGGGGCTCAAGCACGTCATCTGGTCGACCCTGGAGGATTCGCGCAAGTTCATTCCTCTGTCTGACCCGCGCATGCCCACGCTGATGGAGCAGTACAAGGTTCCGCACTTCGATGCGAAGGGCGAGTCGGATCGGCATTTCGTCGAGTCCGGCGTGCCGACGACTTTCCTGCTCACCTCGTTCTACTGGGAGAACCTCATCCACTTCGGCATGGGGCCCAAGCCCGGCGCCGATGGCGCACTGGTGTGGTCGATGCCGCTGGGCACGGCGAAGTTTCCGGGCATCGGCGTGGAAGACATCGGCCGCTGCGCGTACGGTGTTTTCAAGCGCGGCGCCGAGCTTGCGGGCCAGTACGTGGGCATCGCTGGCGAACATCTCACGGGCGCTGAGATGGCGGCTGCGCTGGCCGAGGCGCTGGGCCAACCCGTGGCCTACAACGCCGTCACGCCAGCCCAGTACCGCGGCTTCGGCTTCCCCGGTGCGGAAGACCTGGGGAACATGTTCCAGTTCAACACCGAGTTCGCCGCGGACTTCTGCCGCGTTCGAGATCTGGCCACATCGCGCGCCCTCAATCCTGCATTGAACACCTTCCCGCAGTGGCTCCAGGCCAACAAGGCCCGCATCCCGCTGACCTGACAGGCACCTGCTCGATCGTCGCCTGCGCTGCCTTCACCCGCGCCCCAGTGCGCGGCACCGGCCAGCGGCGACGCGCCGCCTCTCCATCCACAGAACAGCCTTCCAGCCCGCTTACACTGGGTTGGACCCCTTCCCCCGAAAGCGCAGTACCACGATGCAATGGCCGACCGCCAGTGAGCTTGACGCCCTGATCAAGCTGCCCGAAGGCTATCGTTTCGAGTTCCTGCGACGCGCCGATGTGCCCGCACTCGCCGCTGCACTCGGGCGCTGGCATCCCGACATCGCCATTGGCGGAGGCAGCTGCTACCTGCGGGAAGCGTTCTACGCCGACCAGGTGTATTTCGAGGGCGGCCCGGACCGGGACGTGATGGTGGTGGTCTTCGTTCACGGGCACGATCTCGTCGGCATGTGGTCTCTGGAGAAGGAGATCGACAGCCTCACCCTGTACGCGCGCCTCATCGTCATCGACCCCCAGCATCGCAGCGCCAAGCTGGCCTCGAACGTGATGCCGATCGCCGAGTCCGTGGGCCGGGCGATGGGTGCGGGGCTGATCTTCGGCGCCGCCACGCTCAAGATTCCGCACATCCAGCACGCCCTCGAGACGGTGGGTTGGCAATTCGTCGGCTTCACCTCGGGCTACGACCAGGAGATGGTCTCGCCCGGGGTGGTGAGGCGCGTGTTCGAGGCCGTGTACTGCAAGGTGCTGGTGCCTGAGGAGGATCTCGTGCTGCCGAACCCGGAGAACCTGACGCCCAGGGCGCGCGCGTTATGGGAAGCCATCAACGGCGACACGGCACCGGCCGCAGGACACCGACCATGAGGTGGCCCAGTGCCCAGGCCATCGCAGCGCTGTCGCCGCTGCCTGCCGGATATCGCTACGCGCCGTTCGGCCGTGCAGACATCGCACCGCTGATGTCTTCGGTCAGGGCGTGGCATCCTGGCATCGCCGTGGGCGTCAACAGCTGCTACTTGCGCGAGGACTTCTACCTAAAGCGAGTCAGCCTCGATGGTGACCTTGAGCGGGATGTGATCGTCGTTCGCATCTTGCACGGCGAGAACCTGGTCGGCTTCTGGTCCTACGAACGGGAAGTGGATTCGCTCGCGGTCTGGGGCCGGCTGCTCGTGTTGGCGCCCGAGCATCGCGGCACGGGGCTTGCGGCCGCAGCGCTCGAAGGCTGCGAGGCCATTGGCCGCGCCATGGGTGCGGCTTTCCTGTATGCATTCGCCCCAGTCAGCAGCGCCCACGCGGCGCAAGGTCTCGAGCGAGCGGGATTTCGGCTGTTGGGCTTCTTTCCGGGGCGCGACCGAGAGGAAGTCGCGCCGGGCGTGGTGAAGCGCGTCTACCAGACGGTGTACGCCAAGCTGCTGGTCGCCGAGGACCAGGTCCACTGGCCCGACAAGGCGAAGATGACTCCGCGGACTCAGGAGATGTATGGCCTGCTGTTTCCTGAGCGGGTGGGGTAGCTGCGGCCACCGTCGCCAACGGGCTCTGTGCGGTGAAGCGTCGTTGTTCAGCCTCGCAAGCGCGGGCTGTCACGGCCGACCGCATCATGGCCGAAAGCTGCGGTCCAACACCGATCTGCTGTGTCAGCTGACTGGGGTTGTCGCTGATGGGTTCGCCGCCGATCTCTCCCAATCGCCTGGAAGCGACCAGGTGAGTTCATCCGCGTCGAGCGGCCTTGCACCAAGGACCAAGGGGAGCGCTCAGCAAGCCTTCTCGTTGCCAGTTCCTGGGCGGCTGCGCTGCCATGCGGCAACGTCAGCGGCATGCAAAGCCAGGAAGTGTTGAAGCCTCGTGAAGCGACGTCGGGTCTGCCAGTCGAAGACCTGCTTGACGATCGGCTTCAGTACCCACCGCAGTACCGAGGGCCCAACTTCGAAGCTGTAGGTGTAGATCAGGACCGACTGGTTCGGCGCCGTGGCGCGGTGTCGCATCGAGGCAGCCCATCGAGTGAATGGGAAAGAGCGGCCGAGCATGGTGGCTGCAGCCACGCGCGGCGGATCGTAGGAGACGAACTGCGTCCGCATTGACAGACCCTTCAAGGCCCCGGCACCCGAGTTTTCGGTGACGGCCCCGACGAAGGGGCAAGGCGCGCCTCCCAGCACATGGGTTGCGCTGACCAGCGAGTCCCAGCGCATGCGCCACTGGTGGTGGTGAAACGCGTCGAAGACGATGGCCTCGCTCGCGGGCATCGCGAACTCAAACCGTTGATGTGCCATGTTCGGCCACCTCGTCCATGGTGTCGGTGAGCATGCCCCATCGTGCGAACTCGGGTTCGAACTCTGCAAGGCGCAGATGGCTCATGCAAGCGTGCGCGCCGGTGGGCAAGGCTTCGCCTCGCGCCAGCCTGCGCGAAAGCAGGATCGCCGCCATGCACGGTATCTCTGGTCCATGATCGTTGCCCGCGGTGATGTGCCACGAACGCTTGATGGGCTTGCTCGACGCATCGGTGCCTTCAACCCGGACCACCATCCCGCCTGTTGCAGAGCCCAAGATGTCCAGTGCGCGCGCTGTGCTGTTGAGTACGCCCGCCAGCTTGGCAGGTGGACCGATCCATCGCGCCGACCGCAATGCGGCCAGCATTGCGAAAGCCCGTTGGGCAAACCCAAGCTCCACCGCGGCGCGAAAGTTGACGCGCTCGGTGACCTTGTACTGATGCGGAAAGAGCTCGAGGTCAGGGATGTCGCAAACCGCACCCAGGCGCGAGCGCATGCGGGCGAACGACACGAGCTGGGGACGGGCCCAGCCGATTTGCGGTTGCCAACGCGCCTGGTCCCACACTTGGATGGGCTCGCCGCAGTAGCTCAGAACGGCGGCTAATGTCGCCCGCCCGCGGGGTGCGGTCTGGGCCGGAGCGATACAGATGTCGATGGCATCGATTCGGGTCCAGCCATCGCAGAGATGCTCGACAACGGCGGACGACAGCGCCGGAACCGTGCTCGCGCCGCTGATCGCCGTGCGGCCTGCACTGCGAAAAGGCGCATCCAGAGCCTGAGCAAAGTCACAGACAAAGCGGCGGCCATCGGCAAGATCAATGTAATGGGCAGTGGCCGCAGCAGCTGCGGTCGCGACGCCGTAGGACTGCTGTTGAAACGGCCCCGCCGCATGGACCAGCAACTCGACGCCGAGTCCTCGCAGGGTCTGCTCGAGGCCTGGCGCGTCGATGTCGATCGCCACGCCTTTCGCGTCGCCGCCCAACTCGCTCGCCAGGCCTTGTGAGCGGTTCAGGTCGCGCCCACCGATCAGCAGTTGAATCGAGGAGTCGCTGGCCAATGCCCGGCAGATGCGCGAGCCAAAATTGCCATAGCCGCCGAGTACCAGTGTCTTCAATTCGAAGGATCTTCCGGGGCAGTCGATGTCTGGGCGCGAACGCGAATGCCCGTCAGCGCGGCCGTCTGCCGGTGATTTTGCCGGCCAGATCCAGGATGTAGTCTTGGTCGGCGCGGCTGTAGACATCGAGCACGATGGACAGGAGCGGTGTTTCGCTTGAATCGCGGCCGAACAAGTCCAGGTAGCGGTAGCCGGTCATGTCCCACGCCCGCCCGGTGCGCAGACGCGAGCCGACGATCGTCTCTCTGGTCACGGTGCGGCGCCGACCGAACGCCGGCACGACGGTCATGCCTGCGGCGTCAACCTCGATGCGCTGTCGCCACGCGCTGATCAGCATGGAGGCAGCCAGGCCTAGCAGATAGAGGCTGGCCGCCGCGACCCAGACAGCGACGCTGCGTGTGTCGGGAATCATCGGCAGAACCGCGGCTGCCAGAACGAAGCTGGCCGCGAACGACAGCAGCACGAAGCGGTTGAACGGGCGCATGCGCACCACGCGCTGCGGCCTGAGTGTGATCGTCATCGCCCCTCTGAGCCCCGAGGCGCCTGCCACTCGGCGCGCAACTGGCGTGCTTGCACCCACCATCGCTGCGAGGCTTCCACCGTGGCCTCGAGATGCTCGATCGCATCGAGCAGGCTGGCGCGCGCTGCATCGTCTTCTCGTGCTGCACGCTGCACGCGCGACAGCAGCAGCAACGCTTCGCCAGTGCGTGCCGAATGTCGGTTGTCCGCCTGCAGACGTCGCGCCAGGGCAAGTGCGGCTTCTGCGGCCGGCCGTGCCTGCGCCAGGTCGCCGGCTTCGAGCCAGGCGCGTCCCGCCAGCAGGGTGGCGACCTGTTGGATCGAGAGACTCTGCGGTCTGTCGGAGGAACCTTGCAGATAGGGCCGCAGCCGTTCGAGCGCCTCGGACCATCGCCCGGCCAGCACCTCGGCCTCGGCGCGCGCCATGTCGCAGAACACGACCTGGTTGGCGTAGAGCGCCTGGCCACGGGCCGGCACGGCATCAGCCTTGGTGAACCATGCGACGGCACCCGGCGCGTCGCCGCGCTGCGCTGCCACGCGGCCGCGCTGGCACAGCACACCCATCAGCACCGCGTGCGACGCTTCGATGCCCGCCTTGGCCTGCGCCCGTTCGAGCAGCGCGTCGGCCTCGTCAAGGCGGCCCAGCGCGATGCGCGGCACTGCGGCCATCAACTCGTCGTAGGCGCTCGGGCCATATTGCGGCTGGTCCTGCATGACGATGCGCAGCACGTTGTCGTAGCGCTCGGCAGCGCTGCGCGGCTCGCCGGTGACGAGTGCCATCGTGGCCCAGGTGTTGAGCAAGCCCCTGGCGGCCGGCCCGCGGTCGCGCCCGGCCGCCTTCAGCCGTTCGAGTCCTTCGCGGTTCAGGCTGTCCTGGCCCTGGGCACGCCCCTGGCCGGAGTTCAGGTAGGTCTGCATCGTGAGCACTTCGGTGCGCTCGTTCAGCGCCTCGACCCCTGCGCCCTGGAAATGCTTCCAGGCCTGCATCAGCGGCGCTTCGGCGTGCTGAGGCTGCTGCGACTGGATGAACAGGCGTGCGAGTCGCAGGGCACAGCCGGCGCGCACGTCGCCGGCAAGCGGCACACGATCGGCATGGCCCCGCAGCAGCGCGATGCCGTCATCGAGCTGGCCGCCTTGCGCGAGCGCCTCGGCCTCGGCGCACTGGATCGCCGCCTTGAGTCCTGGCTCGCGCGCCAGCGTGGCGGCTTCTGAGAGCAGGCCCTTCGCCTGCGCGAAGCCGAGCGTCTCGATGCGGTGGTTGGCCACCAGCCAGAGCACCGCGGCCAGTTCGTCGGGCTTGTCGGCCAGCATGCGCCGCGACAGGATCTCGGCGCGTGCCATCAGTTCGGTCATCGAGATCGGCTGGCCGGCCCGCGCTGCGTCATCGAGCAGATCGAACAGGAATCGCTGAGTCGATTGCGCACGCGTGCTGGCGGCGACGGCCCGATCGCGCTGTGTGTCGGCGCGCACGGCCTGCCAGGCGGCCGCACCGAGGCCGGCCGTCAGCGACAGCAGCACCGCCCCGGCCGCGATCGACACCACGCGGTGCCGGGCCACGAACTTGCGTGCGAGGTAGAGCGCCGACTCCGGCCGCGCCTGCACCGGCTGGCCCTGAGCATGGCGGCGCAGGTCGTCGGCGAGCGCCTTGACGCTGTCGTAGCGCGCGGCAGGGTCTCGCTGCAAGGCCTTGGCGATGATCGCGTCCAGGTCGCCCTGCAGCCGCCGCCGCAACACCTGTGGCGTGACGCCGCGCCGCGCCGCGCGTTGCGCATCGCCCCGGGCTGCGGCCTCGCTCGCCCGGCGCACGTCGGCGGTGTGGATGGCCTGCTCGAGCTGCACCTCGGAGTCGAAACGCATCCGGTAAGGCCGCTCTCCGGTGAGCAGCTGGAACAGCAGCACACCCAACGCGTAGACATCGGTGGCCGGCGTGACGGGCTCGCCCGCCAATTGTTCGGGCGCCGCATAGGCGGGTGTGAGCAAACGGTCGGCGGCGCGCGTCAGCGACGACGGTTCGTCGGTGGTGTCGGCACGCCACAGCTTGGCGATACCGAAGTCCAGCAGCTTGACGCTGCCCTCGGCGGTGACCAGCATGTTCGAGGGCTTGAGGTCGCGGTGGATCACGAGCCGCGAGTGGGCGAACTGGACGGCATCCAGCACCTGCTCGAACAGGGCCAGGCGCTGCGCCACGCCGAGGGACTGCGCATCGCACCAGCGGTCGATCGACTGGCCATCGACGAACTCCATCGCGATGAACGGCGTGCCGTCGTGCGCCACGGCGGCGTCGTACAGCCGCGCGATGTGCGGATGTTCGAGCGTGGCGAGGATGTCGCGCTCACGCTCGAATCGCGCAGCCAGCGCCGCTTCGACGCCGCGGCCGCGCGGAATCTTCAGCGCCACCTGCTGCGCCGGGATGCCGTCGTGCGGCTGTGCGAGCCAGACCTCGGCCATGCCGCCGCGACCGAGCAGCCGCACCAGCCGATAGCGGCCGAACGCCAACCGGCACTCGGGCCATCTTGCTCAGGGAGCAGCCAGTCGCTGTCGATGGCCGGCCCCGCGTCGAGCATGGCTGCAGCACCGGCGTCACTGAGCGCCTCCAGCATGGCTGCAACGCGAGGCGCGCACGCGAGGCTGGCTGAGCGCGATCGACTCCAGCCAGACCTGACGGCGCTGCACGTCCATGTCGCGCCCTGTATCGAAGAGGGCCGAGACGGCCACCCAGTCGGACGCCGACAGCGGTGGCTGCGCAGGAGATGAACGGGCTGCCATGCGGTCGAGAGTCTGCACCAGCGTCGTCGCGTCAACGATCACCGACTTGCCGGGGTACTGCTATGGCCGCTGCTGCCCGGGCCGCGGTGGCTGGGCCAGCGAGAGGCCGGCTTCCTTCCAGGCCTCGATGCCGCCGCGGTACCACAGCACATTGCCATAGCCGAGCCGGATCGCCCGCAATGCGGCGTTGTAGGACATCCAGCAGTGCGTCGACTGGCAGTAGAAGACCATCGCCATGCGCTTGTCGCCACGCGTCGCCTGCTCGAGATAGGCGCCGAAGCCTCGCTGCACCTCGTCATCGAAGCTGCCGGGCTGCGCCGCCCCGGCCGCAGGAATGGCGCCGGGCAGCATCTCGGGGCCGCCGAGCACGTCGAACAGCAGGTAGGGCACCTGCCTGCCCTGCACCAGGGCGATGAGGCCCTTGGTCGTGATGAGTTGGCCACCAGGAATCTTCGCGGGCGTGGGCCCGTGCATGGCGCCGTTGTGCAGTCCGCTCACCGGGGCCACGCCGAGTTCCTGGCGCTCCTTGGCCATCAGCTTGTCGAGATCGGCTCCGGCACCGGGTGTGGCGGCGGCTGGACCGACCGGCGCGGGCTGCCGCGCAGGCGGCGCTGCAGTGGCCGGGCCACTCGGCCTCGCACCGCCGCCGAAGCTGTCCTGCGCCAGGGCGGTGGCCGAGCCTGTCGCGATCGATGCCGCGACACACCATCCGAGAATCCTGTTCATCGTTGGGGCTCCAGTTTCTGGCCATTGATGCCCAGTTCGCGACGCGGGTCGAACTGCGACTGCGTCGACAGCAGATAGCTGCCATCGTCGAGTTTCCAGGCGTTGGCATAGCCCGCTTTCAGTTCGGTGCCCTTGCCGTTCTCGTCGCGGTAGGTTTCGACGCCGCGGATCAGCTGCCCGAACTCGAACGCCCGCTGGTCGGCGCTGCGCTGCTGGGCATTCCAGCTCGAGGTGATGATCTGGCCGATCTGCTCGGAGGTGTTGCGCCAGATTTCGTTGCGCTTGCGCACACCGTCGAGCTCGATGGCGTGGATCTTGTTGACGTGATCGGTCACGCGCTTCATCCATGCCGGATCGATCTGGTACGAGGCGCGGATCGCGTCATACAGGCGGAAGTCGAGCTGACCGTTCGGCGCCACGGCGAGGTAGGCGGGCCAGGCCACGGCGGTCATGAACTGCAGCGGCCCCATGCCGGCCACCGGTAACTGCGTGTGGTCGAAGTCCACCGAGGCGACGACCATGCCGCGCATCTCCTCCCCACGGGCGCTGAAGGCGAACAGCATCTGGCCCGCATCACTGCGCGTGGTGCTCTGTCCGCCGCCCTGCACCGGCCGCGTCGTCGGAGCCTTGATCGCCTCGAGATCGGGCCGGCGCCGGTAGTCAAGCAGCCGGGCGCCGGGGAACCGGGACCGCACGAGCGATTCGAGATAGCCCTTCGCATCGGTGAAGGGCTTCTGCTGGCAGCCGATCTTCAGCGGTTGCGGGTTGCCGGTGTTGTTGCGCTCCCAGCGGCCCTGCGGCAGCCACGCGATCATCGCGCGGCCATCGGGCGCGGTGGCCGACCACTCGACGCCGAGATAGTCGGTGCAGGCGTACTGGGGACCCCAGACGATGCCGCCGGTGGTGCGCCAGCCGTGCGGTATGAACAGCGTGCCCGCCGCCATCGGGCGCTCCATGCCCGCTGGATCGATGACCGCCGCGCGATCGAAGCGGTAGACGCCAGGAGGCGTGGCGCCGCCCGCGCCGTGCGCATCCTGGACGAGCGGGACGAAGAAGCTGCCAAGGGCCGCCAGCAGGCCTGCCGTGGCGACCCCAGCAGCCCGTTGGCGCAGTTTCGTCAAGACCGGGAGAGAGGGCATACCGGGTTCCTTTTGTGCCTGGAGGCGCGATTGAAGTTTTCGGGGCTGGCCCGCAAGGAAAGGGCCTGTACTTCAGAGAACGCAAGCCGCGCCGCACTTTCGCTCTCGGGTTTTCCCTAGGACTTGAGCGCGACGGTCAGGAAGGCACGCGCCTTCTCCCAATGGCGCCTCACCATGCGCTCGGTCATGCCCAGGGCCTCGGCGATTTCGCGCTCGTCCAGGCCGGCGAAGTAGCGCAGTCGGACGAGGTCCGCCAGGGGCGGATCGAGTGCGGCGAGTTCCTCCAGCGCTTCGTTCACCGCCAGCAGTGTGGGCGCGGCGGGATCCGCCAGGCCATCGCGAAGGTCGGTGTCGAGCGTGACCATGGCCAGGTCGCCACCGCGGCGTTGCGCCTGTCGTTGGCGCATGGCGTCGACCAGCACCGACTGCATGGCCCGCGCGGCATAGGCGAGGAACTGGCCGCGTGCCTCGAAGGCCAGACCCTGCGCCTGCTGGAGACGCATCCAGCTTTCGTGAACCAGCGCGCCGGTGTCGGCCAAGGTCACACGTCCGTGGCGCAGCCTGCTGCGGGCCAGTCGCACCAGATCATCGTAGAGCAGGCGGTAGAGGCGATCATGGGCTGCGGCATCGCCTTCATGGGCCTGGCGCAACAGCAGGGTGATTTCGGCCATCGCCAACTCTAGCGCTGCGGGCGGAACGAGCCCACACCCGAAGCGCGTGTCGCGCGGGAATTCAATGGCAGTGGTGCGCCGTGGCCAGGTGGCGCTGCCCCTGCGGCATCACCTGACGATCTTGCGTTGGATGTCTGACACCAGGCCCGAGTGGAACCGGAGGATCGTCATCATCTGAGGGTCGCGGGGGTGGGGGAAGTAGGTCCAGGTCTTCTCTTCGGGCTGGCCTCTGGCGGCGCGGTGGACGGCCTCGTGGTCGGGCTTGCCGATCCGCAGCACCACCTCGCCTTCACCCATGCCCTTGTGGATGAAGCCGCGATCTCTGGCGTCTGCGGCGAGCGTGGACGCGCTGGCCAGCGCGAGCAGGAGAACGGGCCAGTAGCCGATGGAGATCATCTGCAGCTCCTTGTCTTGATTCACACCGGTTGCAGTGGGCGTGGGCTGGCCATCCTGCGGACGACCCATTCACCCAGCGCGATGTTGAGCAGCCACATGCCGACCACCACGATGTCGGCGGCCAGCCCCGAGGGCGGCGCTCCGGTGATGAGGTAGATCGGGAACATGACCAGCGCGACGGTTCCCGTTCCCATGCCGATGGCATAGGCGCGGATCATCCAGGTGCGGTGACGAGGCATGTCGCGCGCCCGTGCCGCCGCCACCCCGAGCACCAGCGCAGCGATCAGCGCCAGGCCGACGGCTGTCTTCGGGCAATGCGCCCAGCGGGATCTGCACCACGCTGACGGCGGCTGTCATCACCGGGGCAGAGCTGCAATGCGCCAGCGGAATCGGTCGGGTGAACGTGCGCATCATGGCCACTTCGCTTGGGGCATGACGGCTCAGCAGCACCCGGCTGCCCGCAGCCACACATGGCATTCGCCGCCAGCGCTTCGACCACTCGGGACCATGGCCGCGGGCGCCTGCCGCCGAGTCCAGTCGAAGCGCGGGGCCCGGATCCTTTGCGACCGACTCGATCGATCGTCACCTTCCCTTCCTTCAACAGCGGTGCGAACTTGTCGATATCGCGCTGTACCTGCGCGGCACTCTGATGCGAGGTCCTCCGTCGGGAACGGCCCCTGGCCTGATCCCTGCATGGGGTGAGTCATGTGCGCGATCAATAGCGTTTTGTGCACAATCCTGGCGCGGGGTTCGGCGCTGTCGACACAGGTATGCACAGCATGACCACATTCAATGCACGTTTCTGGGCGCTGTTCGCGGCGCTGGCCTTGTTCGCGGGCGCGGCATCGGCCCAAAGCGGGCCCTTGAAGATCGTCGTCCCTTTCCCGCCGGGCGGCGCGGCCGACAACTTCGCGCGGCTCATCGGCCAGAAGCTGACCGAAAGCGCCGGCACGCCGGTGGTCGTCGACAACCGCCCCGGCGCCGGCGGCGTGCTGGGCAGCGATGTGGTGGCCAAGGGCCCGGCCGATGGCAGCCACGCTGCTCATCGTCACCGTCGGCCACGCGGTGAACCCCTTCATCTTCTCCAGGCTGCCCTACAACACGGCGGCCGACTTCGTGCCCGTGGGCCTGGTGGCCAGCGTGCCGAGCCTGGTCGTGGTGGGCCCGGCTTCCACCGCCAAGACGCTGAAGGACTTGCTCGCCACGGCCAAGGCCAAGCCGGGCACGGTGGAGTTCGGCCAGCTCGGGCATCGGCAGCACCAGCCACGTGGGCGCAGCACTGATCGAATCCATGGCCGGCATCGACATGCTGCACGTGCCCTACAAAGGCGCAGCGCCGGCGCTTCAGGACGTGATGGGCGGGCGCATCGCGATGTCGGTGGACATCATCACGTCGTCGGTGCAGCTGGTGAAGATCCGGCAAGCTCACTGCGCTGGCGATCACCGGCGCGCGCCGCTCGCCGCTGCTGCCCGACGTGCCCACCCTGGCCGAGGCGGGCGTGCCGGGCTACGAGTTCACCGCCTGGTACATGCTGCTTGCACCGGCGAAGACGCCGCCGGCGGTGATCGAGAAACTCGGCGCCGACCTGCGCAAGGTGGAGGCATTGCCCGACTTCCGCGCGCGCATCGCCGATGTGGGTGGCGAGGTGGTGAGCCTGAGCCCGAAGGACACAGCCGCCTTCCTCGACGCCGAGTTCACGAAGTGGCAGCAGGTGGTGAAGGCGCGCAACATCAAGGCCGACTGAGCACCGTTGAGCATGACACGCGACTTCCTCGGCCATGGCAAGACCGCCCCGGACGTGCGTTGGCCCGAAGGCCGGCGCCTCGCGGTGTCCTTTGTCGTCAACTTCGAGGAAGGCGCCGAGTTCTCCATGGCCGATGGCGACGATCACAACGAGGCCGTCTACGAGGTCATCGATCGCCAGACCGACATCGACCCCTGCATCGACAGCCACTTCGAGTTCGGCACGCGCGTGGGCTGGTGGCGCATCGCCGATCTGTTTGGTGAACACGGCCTGCCGTTCACGCTGAGCTCCTGCGGTCGCGCGGTCGAGCGCCTGCCCTGGCTGGCGCAGGACGCTGTGGCCCGCGGCCACGAGGTCTCGGGCCACGGCTGGCGCTGGCAGACCGCGGCCGGCCTGAGCGAAGCGGCCGAGCGCGAGGTGATCCAGCGCACGGTGGACGCGATCACGCACGCCACGGGCAAACGTCCGGTGGGATGGCACACACGTTCGGTGAGCACGCCGCACACGCGCAGGCTGCTGGTGGAGCAGGGCTTCCTCTACGACAGCGACGCCTACAACGACGACACGCCCTACTTCGTGCCGGTGGGCGAGCGTCGCCACCTCGTGCTGCCCTATGCCTTCGACAGCAACGACATGCAGTTCCAGCACACCCAGCGTTTCGCCACCGGGCGCGAGTTCGCCGAGTACGTGTGCGACGCTGCCGACTGGCTGGCGCGCGAAGGCGAGCGGCAGCCGCGCATGCTGTCGGTGGGTCTGCACCTGCGCATGATCGGCCGAGCCGGGCGCATCGGCGCGCTCGAGCGCATCCTGAAGCACCTGCGCCAGCGCGGCGACTGCTGGGTCGCCACGCGCGAGCAGATCGCGCGGCACTGGCTGCAGCACGCGGGCTGATCCGTATCATCGGCTGCCATGGCCGCCGATGACGACACGATCCACCAGGTGATCTCCGCGGCTTTGCTGGCGGGGCGGCTGACGCCGGGTGCGCCGCTGCGCGAGGTGGCGCTGGCCGAGGTGTTCGGTGTCAGCCGCGAACGCGTTCGCAAGGTGCTGCAGCGCCTGGGCGCCGAACGACTGCTGCAGCTGGTGCCCAACCGCGGCGCCTTCGTCGCCGAGCCCACGCTGGAGCAGGCGCGCGAGATCTACGAGGCGCGCCGCATCCTGGAAGGCGGCATCGTCGGCTACCTGGCGCCGCTGCTGAGCGCCACCGACGCCAGGCAACTGCGCGCGCATCTCAAGCAGGAAGCCGCTGCCGTCGCCCGCGGTGACCGCGCCGAGGCCGTGCGCCTGTCGGCCGAGTTCCACTACCGCTTGGCGCGCGCCACCGGCAGCGTGTTCGTCGAACGCGAGCTGCAGCAGCTGGTGAGCCGCACGTCCATGCTGGTGGCGCTGTTCGAGCCCGCGCGCTCCATGCGCTGCGCGTGCGAGGAGCACGCCGAGATCGTCGACGCGCTGGTGGGCGGCAGCGGCGCCGAGGCCATGAAGGCCATGCACCGGCACCTCGCGCTGATCGAGACGCGGCTGCGGCCCTCAGCCGACGTCGCAACCGACGACCCGATCGAGGTGCTGCGCGCGGACTGGCGCGCGCGCCAGAAGGCGGCGCGCCGATAGCGCGCGTGCTGCAGGTGATCCGCCAACATGCACCAGCATGCAGGGCGCCGGGTCACTGGGCTTTGGACGGCCCGCCGTTGATATCCGCTTGAGAGAGGTGTCGGACTTTCGACGGCGGGCGTTGGCTGACCGCAAACGACCCACGGGAGTCGTTGGAGGTTTTCTCGGCGAGCGGCCGGTCTACCTTGGAACTTGACTTTGGCAGAAGGCGTCGGGCAGGTCATCGTTGGTGACAGCAGTCGTTCGCAGGTGACCAGCATCGACCGGGATAGGGTCTCGGCTGAACTTCTACAGCCGAAGGTAGTCTGCGCACGCCACCTTGAAACTACATTCGTCCCGCCAGCCAAGCGACGCCGAAGCCGCCATGGCTTCAAACTCGAAGCAACGATGCAGGCTCCCCCGGCATCCTTAGATGCGCGTTCTGTCTCAGTGCGTCGCCGCGTCCATCAGCCCCATCTCAGCGCTGCTCATTAGTGCATCGATGTCAGTCAGGATGAGCATGCGCTCGACATCGCCGCTCTTGATGCAGCCCATGCCGACGATGTAGCCGGCATCGACCGATGCGCTCAGCTGTGGCGCCGCTTTGATGCTGTCGGCACCGAGTGCCAGCACGTCGGACACCGAATCCACCACGGCGCCGATCACTCTGCCCCGCACGTTCAGCACGATGACGACGGTGAAGTCGGTGTACTCGGCCGCCTCGCAGGCGAGTTTCAGGCGCAGGTCAACGATGGGCACGATCACGCCGCGCAGGTTGACCACGCCCTTGATGAAGGCCGGCGCGTTGGCGATGCGGGTGGGCGCCTCGTAGCTGCGGATCTCCTGCACGCGCAGGATGTCGATGCCGTACTCCTCACCGCCCAGGCGGAAACTGAGGAATTCGTTGGGCATGGCGGCCGCTGCACGGGCAGCCATGCTTATTGCGGCGGCGTTGGGTTGCGCCGTGACAGGTGCCACCAGGTGGCTGCTCTTCAGGACCGTGGACATCTGCGACTCCTTGATGGTTGAGGCAGGCGCTGACGTGGCCTGCCGCTCTCAGAACGACATCCAGTCGTCGGTGCCGGTCTTGGCGCGCCGCGCTGGCATCGGGCCTCAGCGCCGAAGCGGGCGCCAGTGCAGCTGCCGACTTGGCCTTGAACGGCGGCGGATGACGTTTTTGGCACGGTCCGGCGCCGCGCCGCTCGGCGCTTGTCGCGCATGGCGCTGCTGTGGCGCGCAGCGAAGCCCACGGCCGCTTACCCCGCAGCTGCCAGCTTGAACACCGCCACCGCCTGCACCAGTTGCTGGGCCTGGCCCTTCAGGCTTTCCGCGGCGGCGGCGCTTTCTTCCACCAGCGCGGCGTTCTGCTGCGTGGCCTGGTCCATCTGGCTGACGGCCTGGCCCACCTGCTGCACGCCCGAGCTCTGCTCCGACGCTGGCCGAGCTGATCTCGGCCACGATGTCGCTCACGCGCTGGATCGAGCCGACGATCTCGTCCATGGTCTTGCCGGCCTGGTCGACCAGCGCGGTGCCTTGCTCCACCTGCTCGACGCTGCGGCCGATCAGCGGTCTTGATCTCCTTGGCCGCCTCGGCGCTGCGCTGCGCCAGGCTGCGCACCTCGGAGGCCACCACCGCGAAGCCGCGGCCCTGCTCGCCGGCGCGGGCGGCTTCGACCGCCGCGTTCAGCGCCAGGATGTTGGTCTGGAAGGCGATGCCGTCGATGACGCTGATGATGTCGCCGATCTTGCGGCTGCTGTCGTTGATGCCCTGCATGGTGGTGACCACCTTGCCGACCACCTCGCCGCCCTGCGCCGCCACCGCCGACGCGCCCTGCGCCAGCTGGTTGGCCTGCTTGGCGCTGTCGGCGTTGTTGCGCACCGTGGTGCCCAGCTCTTCCATCGTGGCGGCGGTCTGCTGCAGCGCGCTGGCCTGCTGCTTCGGTGCGGCCGGACAGGTCCTGGTTGCCCTGCGCGATCTGGGCGCTGGCCGTGGCCACGCTCTCGGAGTTGCCGCGCACGTCGGTGACCACCTTGGCCAGGCTGTCGCGCATGCGGGCCAGCGCCGCCATCAGGCTGGCGGTGTCGCCCGGGCGCAGCGCGATCTGCACGGTCAGGTCGCCTTGCGCCACGGCGTTCACCGCGGCCGCTGCCTCGCTCGGCTCGGCACCGAGCTGGCGGAAGACGCTGCGCGTCAGCGCCAAGCCCAGCACGCCCGTCAGCGCCAGACAGGCCGAGGCCGCCCAGCGCCAGCGTGTAGGTGGTGGCCGACATCGTCGATTCCAGCGCTGCCGAGCGCACGACCAGCAAGTCCGACTCCTCCTTCGCGAACTCGGCAATGCCGGCGCGGAAGGCGTCCATCGCCGCCTTGTCCTTGCCGGCGCTGAACTCGCGCAGCAAGCTCCTCCAGCGGCACCTTGCCCGCCGTGACGTCGCGGCGCAGGGCGACCAGCGCGTTGGCGACTGCCATGAACTGCTGGTGGTTGGCCATCAGCTTGTCCAGCCGGCCCTGCTGCGCGGGGTTGTCCGAGGTCAGCGACTTGGCCTCCTTGAAGGCGGCGCCGAAGTCCTGCTGGCCCTGCCTTGAAGGGCTCCAGGAACTTCTCGTCGCCGCCGGCCACGAAGCCGCGCAGGCCGGTCTCGATGTTGACCATGCTCAGCAGCATGCTGCTCGGACTCCGACAGCACCTGGTAGGTGTGCGTGTTCCAGTTGCACCGTCTCGCGCAGCTTGCCGGTGTTGACCAGGGCCACGCCGATCAGCAGCGCCCGCGAGCGGCAGGATGGCGGCGAAGGTCAGCGTCAGGCGCTTCTTCAGGGTCCAGTGGTTGAACATCGGGGTTGACTCCGAGGGCTAAGTGGTTCGCCGGGGTGCCGCACCGAGGCGCTCTGAGGCGCCGCGGGACGATGACCGGATCATGAGTGGGCTTATCGGACAACTAATCGTGAAATTGAGCAGGCATTGAAGACCATTTTCCGAAGCCGACCGGAAACGGGCAGACCGACGGCGTGTGCGCAAGAGATCGGGCCCGCTGCGGGAACGGCCAACGAAACCGCCGGCAGCTGAAGTCGATCAGTGCCGCAAGACCACGCGCGGCTGCTTTGGGAAATGGGTCCAACCGTGCGGCTTTCGCCCTGTGGCGGCGCTAGTTGAGACCGGTCACTGGCGCGGCAATGACCCGGTCGATCGTATGACTGGAAGTGGCCGAGACGAGCCACAGGGGAACGCCAAGCAAGCGCTGGCTGTGCAATGCCTAGCCGACAGTCATCGCGCCTGACTCAACGGCGGCAATCGCGGCTAAGGCACGAATCTTGAACGCTGTCCACGCGTTTCCCACCGCGATGGTCGTGCGTTCGTCGCAGCAACGCCCGCCCCCGTGGACAACTGAGTTGTCACAGAGCACCCGAGTGACCCACCCATCCCGGGGGTGAGTTCAGCGCACCTTGACCTGCTTCAAACCGCGTTCTCGCCAACGCTGGTGTGATGGCTGCATGCCGCCTCGCAGGGGGGCGGCGCATCCTCACGGGAGCACGTCATGCCGGTCCAGACCCAGAACGCCCAGGCTCGTCCTCTGGCCTTCAGCCTCTATTACTTCGCCAGCGACGAAGGCGGCGCCTCGGCCGACGACAAGCGCCGTCTGCTGTTCGAGAGCGCGCGTTTTGCCGACAGCCACGGCTTCTCGGCGGTATGGGCGCCCGAGCGGCACTTCCATGCCTTTGGCGGGCTGTCGCCCAATCCCTCGGTGACGGCGGCCGCGCTGGCCGCGGTGACCGAGAACGTGCGCATCCGATCGGGCAGCGTGGTCGTGCCGCTGCACCACCCGGCGCGGGTGGTGGAGGAGTGGTCGCTGGTCGACTTCCTGTCCGGCGGACGGGTCGATCTGGGTATCGCCTCAGGGTGGTTCCCCAACGACTTCGTGCTGGCGCAGCCCGGTGCGTACGAGCGCCGCGGCGAACTGGTGTTCGAGCGTGTCAATGAACTGCGCAGCCTCTGGGCCGGCGAATCCTTCGAAGCCGTCAACGCGCTGGGCGACACCGTGCACCTGCGCACCATGCCGCGCCCGGTGCAGCGCGAGCTGCCCATCTGGATCACCGCCGCCGGCAACCCCGACACCTTCCGCCGCGCCGGCATGCTGGGTTTGAACATCCTCTCGCACCTGCTGGGGCAGTCGCTCGAGGCGCTCGCCGACAAGATCACGATCTACCGTGATGCCTGGCGCCAGGCCGGTCATCCAGGGGAGGGCACCGTCACGCTGATGATGCACACCTTCGTCGGCGAAGACGAAGCCAAGGTGCGCCGCCAGGTGAAGGCGCCGATGATTCATTACCTCGGCAGCTCGGCCAACCTGGTGGGCAACTACACCGCCTCGGTGCCCTTCTTCAAGAAGCAGTGCTCGCTGGCCTCGGGCGAGCTGACGCAGGACGACCTCAACGACGCGCTGGAGTTTTCGTTCGAGCGCTACTACGCCACCAGCTCGCTGCTCGGCGACATGGACCGCTGCCTGGAGATGACCGATCGCCTCAAGGCCATCGGCGTCGATGAAGTGGCCTGCCTGATCGACTTTGGCGTGCCAGCCAGCGAGGTGCTGGCCGCACTGCCGATGCTCGACGAGCTGCGCCAGCTGGCCAACCTCACCGAAGAGGAGCTGGCCGAGGTCTGAGGCCTGGCCTCAGGGCTTCACCAGCTCCAGCGCGCGGTCCATGCCGCCGCTCATGATCGAAAGCATCGCCAGCGCCTGCACTGCCGGCTTGGGGTGGTAGGCGATGCTCAGCCCGGCCACGGCCATCATCGGCAGATCATTGGCGCCATCGCCCACGGCGATGGCTTGCGCGGGCTCGATGCCCATCAGCTCGCAGACCTCGAGCACCACGCGGCGCTTTTCGGCACCGTCGACGATCTCGCCCCAGGCGCGCTCGACCAGCCTGCCGGTGAGGCGGCCCTCGACGATCTCCAGCACGTTGGCCCGTGCGAAATCCAGCCCGAGCCGCGCCCGAACCCGCTCGCTGAAGAAGGTGAAGCCGCCGGACACCAGCAGCGTCTTGAGCCCTGCGGCCTGGCAGGCGGCCACAAAGGTCTCGACACCGGGATTGAGCTGCAGGTGGTGCGAATACACCTCGTGCAGCGCCGTCTCGGGCACGCCGGCCAGCAGCGCGAGGCGGCGCCGCAGGCTGTCCTTGTAGTCGACGATCTCGCCGCGCATGGCGGCCTCGGTGATGGCGGCCACCTCGGCCTTGCGGCCAGCGGCCTCGGCGATCTCGTCGACGCACTCGATGTTGATCAGCGTCGAATCCATGTCGAACGCCACCAGCTTGAAGTCGCTCAGGCGCAGCGGCGGCGTGAAACCGCGCACGAAGAGACCGGGGGCGAGTTCTCTGGACATGGTCAAGGCGCGGCGGGCGCCACCTGCGATTGTTTGGGGGTGCCGAGCGCGCGCAGCACGTCGCGGATGAGCTGGGCCCGGTCCTGCGGCTGCGGCGTGTCGCGCTCGATGCGCAGCTTGTCGTTGCCGGCCAGCTTGATGTGGCGGTTCTTCTGCACCAGCTCGATGATCTTCATGGCGTCCACCGGCGGGTTGGGGCGGAAGCTGATGACCATCAGCTTCGGCGCCGCATCGACCTTGATCACGCCGTAGGGCTTGGCCAGCACGCGCAGGCGGTGCACGTCGAACAGCGTCTGGCCCTGCGGCGGCAACTTGCCGAAGCGGTCGGTGATCTCTTCGAGCATCGCATCGATGTGCTCGGGCTTCTCGGCCGTGGCCAGGCGCTTGTAGAGCGAAAGCCGCACATGCACGTCGCCGCAGTAGCTGTCGGGCAGCAGGGCGGGCGCGTGGAGGTTGATCTCGGTGGTGGCCGAGAGGGGGCTCAGCAGGTCGGGCTCGCGCCCGGCCTTGAGCGAGCGCACCGCCTCCGAGAGCATTTCGTTGTAGAGCTGGAAGCCGACTTCCATCATGTTGCCGCTCTGGTTCTCGCCCAGCACTTCGCCGGCGCCGCGTATCTCCAGGTCGTGCATCGCGAGGTAGAAGCCCGAGCCGAGTTCTTCCATGTTCTGGATGGCTTCGAGCCGCTGCGCCGCCTGCTTGGTGAGGCCCTCCACGTCGGGTACCAGCAGGTAGGCGTAGGCCTGGTGGTGCGAACGCCCGACGCGACCGCGCAGCTGGTGCAATTGGGCGAGACCGAACTTGTCGGCCCGGCTGATGACGATGGTGTTGGCGCTCGGCACGTCGATGCCGGTCTCGATGATGGTCGAGCACAGCAGCAGGTTGTGGCGCTGGGCCACGAAGTCACGCATCACGCGCTCGAGCTCGCGTTCGGGCATCTGGCCGTGGGCCACCGCGATGCGCGCCTCGGGCAGCAGCTCCTGCAGCTTTTCCTTGCGGTGCTGGATGGTCTCGACGTCGTTGTGCAGGAAGTACACCTGCCCGCCGCGCTTGAGCTCGCGCAGCACCGCCTCGCGGATCGTGCCCGTGCCCTCGTTGCGCACGAAGGTCTTGATCGACAGCCGCCGCTGCGGTGCGGTGGCGATCACGCTGAGGTCGCGCAGTCCTTCCAGCGCCATGCCCAGCGTGCGCGGGATGGGCGTGGCGGTGAGCGTGAGCACGTCGACCTCGGCACGCAGGGCCTTGATCGCTTCCTTGTGGCGCACGCCGAAGCGGTGCTCCTCGTCGATCACCAGCAGGCCCAGGCGCTTGAATTTCACCTTGTCGCTGATCAGCGCGTGCGTGCCCACCACGATGTCCACCGTGCCTTCGGCGATGCCGGCCAGCGCCGCCTTCACCTCCTTGGGTGAGCGAAAGCGCGACAGCTCCGCAACCTTGACTGGCCACCTGCCGAAGCGGTCGGTGATGTTCTGGTAGTGCTGCTCGGCCAGCAGCGTGGTCGGCGCGAGGATCGCCACCTGCTTGCCGCCGGTGACCGCCACGAAGGCCGCACGCAGCGCGACCTCGGTCTTGCCGAAGCCGACATCGCCGCACACCAGCCGGTCCATCGGTCGCGGGCTCACCATGTCCTGGATCACCGCATGGATGGCGGCCTTCTGGTCCGGCGTTTCCTCGAATCCGAAGCTGGCCGCAAACGCCTCGTAGTCGTGCGGCGTGAAGCGGAAGGCGTAGCCCTCGCGCGCCGCACGCCGGGCATACAGGTTGAGCAGCTCGGCCGCGGTGTCACGCACCTGCTCGGCGGCGCGCCGCTTGGCCTTTTCCCACTGGCCCGAGCCCAGGCGGTGCAACGGTGCCTCGTCGGCGCTCACGCCGGTGTAGCGCGCGATCAGGTGCAGCTGAGCCACTGGCACATAGAGCGTGGCCTTGTCGGCGTATTCGAGGTGCAGGAACTCGCTCGGGCCCCCTTCAGCGTTCCCCAAGTCGATGTTGATCAGGCCCACGTAGCGGCCGATGCCATGATTGACGTGCACCACCGGATCGCCGACCTTGAGCTCGGACAGGTCCTTGATCAGCGCATTGACGTCGCTGACCTGCTCCTGCTTGCGGCGCCGCCGGGCGGTGGGCGACGTGGCGAAGAGCTCGGTTTCGGTGACGAACTGGATGGCGCGGCCGGTGGCTGTCTTTGCCTCCGCTTTTGCGACATCGACCTCGGTGGCCTCATGCCATAAGAAGCCTTCGGCCAGGGGCGCCACGGCGATCGCAAAGTGCGCATCGCCGGCCTCGAACTCAGCCAGCGAAGCCACCGTCGGCGGCTCGATCTTGCTGTCGCGCAGCAGTTCGAGCAGGCTCTCGCGGCGGCCCTCGGTTTCGGCAACGATCAGCACCCGGTGCGGCGTGGTGCCCACGTGCACCTGCAGCTTCTTCAGGGGCTCGGGTGCGCCGCGGTCCACGCTGAGGTCGGGCAGGGGCCGCGCCCAGTCGCTGGTGTCGCTGCCGCGCACAGCAAGCGTGGCAAGGGCGCCGACCTGGGTGAAGAACGCCTCCGGCCTGAGGAACAGGTCTTCCGGCGGCAGGATGGGCCGCTCGCGGTCGTGCTGCAGGAAACGATGGCGCTCGCGGGTCTCGGTCCAGAAGCGCTTGAGCGCGTCGTCCACTTCACCATGCAGCGCCAGCGCGGCGGCGTGGTCGGTGCCGGTGCCCAGGTAGTCGAAGATCGTCGCGGTGGCGTCGAAGAACAGCGGCAGGTAGTACTCGATGCCCGCCGTGGCGATGCCCGGTGCCGATGTCCTTGTACAGGCGCACCTTGGTCGGGTCGCCTTCCATCTTCTCGCGCCAGCGTGCGCGGAAGGCGTTGCGGGCGTCCTCGTCCATCGGGAATTCGCGCCCGGGAAGCAGGCGCACCTCGGGCACCGGGTAGAGGCTGCGCTGGCTGTCGGGATCGAAGGTGCGGATCGAATCGACCTCGTCGCCGAACAGGTCGACGCGGTAGGGCACGGTCGAGCCCATCGGAAAGAGATCGATGAGCCCACCGCGCACCGCGTACTCACCCGGCGACACCACCTGGCTCACGTGGGAGTAGCCGGCCAGCGTGAGCTGCGCCTTGAGTGCGGCTTCGTCGAGCCGCTGTTTCTGTCTGAAGTGGAAGGTGTAGGCCGCCAGAAAGCTCGGCGGCGCCAGCCGCACGAGTGCGGTCGAGGCGGGCAGCAGCACCACGTCGATCTCGCCCTGGCCTGCGCCGGCGCGCCTGGACTGCAGGATGCGCCAGAGCGTGGCCAGCCGCTCGGAGATCAGGTCCTGGTGCGGCGAGAAGGTGTCGTAGGGCAGCGTCTCCCAGTCGGGAAACACGGCCACGCGCAACTCGGGCGCAAAAAAGGGCAACTCGCCTTCGAGCCGCTGGGTGTCGGCCGCTTCGGCGGTGATGATGGCGGTGAGCTGGCCCTTTGCCGCGCGCGACCTCGCGTACTGCGCCAACAGCAGCGCATCGGCCGAGCCATGCGGGCGGGGCAGCGTGTGGCGTTTGCCAGGGGCAATGGCGGGCAGGTGCATCGGGCCGTGACGGCGGGTCGGAACAAGTGATGCTGGGACAGCAAAGCAAATCGCCCCGCGAGGAGGTTCCCACAGGGCGATCGGCAAGCGCGATTATAGAATTCGCGGCCTCAACGAGCCTGCATGACCACCTCCGATTCCCCCACGGGCACGGCGCCTTCCACGGTGCACTCCACGGCCCGCCTGTTTGCGCTGGTGCCCTGCGCGGGCGTTGGGGCGCGATCCGGGGCGGCCCAGCCCAAGCAGTACGAGCGCGTCGCTGGCGCGGCCCTGGTGTCGCACACCCTCGACGCCTTGCTGCAGGTGACGCGCCTGGCGGCGGTGCTGGTGGTGGTGTCCCCTGACGACGAGCAATTCAGCGCCGCCGTGCCGCACTTCACCGGTCCGCGCGCCTGGATCGCACGCGCCGGCGGTGCCCAGCGGGCCCAGACCGTGGCCAACGGGCTCAACGAATTGCTGGCGCGCGGCGCTGCAGCCAACCGACTGGGTGCTGGTGCACGACGCGGCACGTTGCCTCGTGCAGCCGGGCTGGGTCGATCGCCTCATCGACGCCTGCGCAGGCCGACGATGTCGGTGGCCTTCTGGCCCTGCCACTCTCGGACACCCTCAAGCAAGAGCGCACACAGCGCGATGGGCGCGTGGCCGCCACGCTCGAACGCAGCGGCAAGTGGATCGCGCAGACGCCGCAGATGTTTCGCATCGGGCTGCTGCAGCGCGGGCTGGCCGTTGCCGGCGATGCGGTCACCGACGAATCCAGCGCCATCGAGGCGCTGGGCCTCGCGCCGCAGCTGGTGACCGGCGACAGCGAGAACCTCAAGGTCACCTGGCCCGGCGACTTCGCACTCGCCGAGCGCATCCTGGCCGATCGACGGAAGGCTCCACGATGAACATTCCCCATCTGCGCATCGGCGAGGGCTGGGACACCCACGCCCTGGTGCCCGATCGACCACTCGTGCTTGGCGGCGTGACCATTCCGCACACCCACGGCCTGCTGGGCCACTCCGACGCCGACGCGTTGTGCCATGCCATCACCGACGCGCTGTTCGGCGCTGCAGCGCTGGGCGACATCGGCCACCACTTCCCCGACACCGACGAGCGCTTTCGCGGCGCCGATTCGCTGGCCCTGCTGGCCGAGGCCGCGCGCCGCGTGGTCCAGGCTGGTTGGCAGATCGTCAACGTGGACAGCACGGTGATCGCGCAGGCGCCCAAGCTGGCGCCGCACATCCTGGCGATGCGACAGCGTGTCGCCCAGGCACTGGACCTCAAGCTCGAGCAGGTGAGCGTGAAGGCCAAGACGGCCGAGAAGATGGGCCCGGTGGGCGAAGGCCTGGCGATCGAGGCGCGGGCGGTGTGCCTGCTCTACTCGCGCCGCCTCCAGGTCTGAGGCACGCGCCCAGCGGGCGCAACCAAGGCGCGGTCAGGGCGCCTTCTTGAGACGGATGTGCGCCACCAGGCCGCCGTCGTCCGGCGCGTTGGCGATCTCGAAGCTGCCGCCCATGCGCTGCACCGCCTTCTCGACGATGGCCAGGCCCAGGCCGGCGCCGGTGGCCGCGGTGCGCGCCGCGTCGCCGCGGAAGAAGGGCGTGGTGAGCTGGCGCGAGCTTCTTGCGGGTCCACGCCCGGGCCGTGGTCGCGCACGCTGATGATCACCCAGGGCCCGGTGCGCGCGTAGGTCACGTTCACCCTGGCGATGCCGGTGTCGGTGCTGCGGCCGTAGCGGCGCGCGTTCTCGAACAGGTTCTGCAGCACGCGGCCGAGTTCGGTGTCGTCGGCCATCACCTTGGTGTCGATCGCCACGCGCGAGGTGATGCGGATCTGGCTCGGGTCGCGGAAGGCCGCCATCTCGCGGTCGACCAGGCTGGACAGGTGCACCGGCACGAGCTTCACGTCGCCGGGGCGGGCGTAGTCCATGAACTTGTCGATGATGGCGTCGAGCTGGTCGATGTCGAGCGCCATGTTGTGCTTGGCCTCCTCGTCCTGCACGCTCATCTCGGCTTCGAGCCGCAGGCGGGCCAGCGGCGTGCGCAGGTCGTGCGAGATGCCGGCGAGCATCACCGCGCGGTCTTCTTCCACCTTGGCGAGTTCGCGCGCCATGCGGTTGAAGCCCATGTTGACCTGGCGGATCTCGCTGGTCAGCGTGTTTTCGTCCAGGCGCGAATCGAACTCGCCCTCGCGGATGCGGCTGGCGGCGAACGAGAGCTCCTGCAGCGGCTGGTTGATCAGCGCGGGCGATCGGCGGCCGAGCCGAAGATCGTGGCCAGCAGGGCGATGCCGCACCCACAGCGACAGCGTGCTCCACGCCATCGGCGGCGACGCGCGTGGCGTCGGCCTGCAGCCAGTACGGGTCCTTGTCGATCGAGAAGCCCACCCACAGGCCCGGCGTGCTCGTTGACCGAGCTGGCCACCAGCGTGTCCGGGCCGAGCTGCGCGCGCAGCTCGGCGGCGATGGCGCGCGAGAAGCGGTCGACCTCGAAGGGCTCCCACTTGTCGCCCGGCTCGCGCGGCGCCAGGCGCACCGACTCCTGGTTCGACATGCTCTTGATCAGCGCCACGCGGTTGATGCCGTCGCTGGCCTGCAGCGCCGCGCGCGCCAGGTTCACCAGGCTGGCGATCTGCTGCGCCGCCTGCACCGCGCGCGGCTCGAACTCGAGCGCGCGGAAGGTCTGCATCCACGCGAACACGCCGCCGGCCAGCAGCAGCGCAAGCAGGAAGAACGTGCGCCAGAACAGGCTGAGGGCGACAGTGCTTGCGGGCCATTCAGGGCGCGCGGGATGGGGGCGGCAGGTCTCGGCGCAGAGAAGGCCCCGAGCGCGGGGCCGCTGTGGTGCAGCGCGATGCTGCGACGATAGCGTCAGGCCGTGCCGTCCGGCACGAACACGTAGCCCACGCCCCACACCGTCTGGATGTAGCGCGGCTGCGCCGGATCGGGCTCGATCATCTTGCGCAGGCGCGAGATCTGCACGTCCAGGCTGCGGTCGAAGGGCTCGAACTCGCGGCCGCGCGCCAGCTGCGCGAGCTTGTCGCGCGACAGCGGCTGGCGCGGGTGGCGCACCAGCGCCTTGAGCATCGAGAACTCGCCGGTGGTCAGCGCGATCTGCTCGCCGTCCTTGGTCAGGCGGCGCAGCGCCAGGTCGAACTCGAAGGGGCCGAAGGTGACGGTCTGCGCCTCCTTGGCCGGGCGCGCCCGGGCGCTTCCAGCGTCGGGCGGCGGCGCAGCACGGCGTGGATGCGGGCCAGCAGCTCGCGCGGGTTGAAGGGCTTGGGCAGGTAGTCGTCGGCGCCGACCTCCAGGCCGACGATGCGGTCCACGTCCTCGACCTTGGCGGTGAGCATGATGATCGGCGTCACGTCGTTGGCGGCGCGCAGGCGGCGGCAGATCGACAGGCCGTCCTCGCCGGGCAGCATCAGGTCGAGCACGATCAGGTCGACGGTCTCGCGCGTCAGCACGCGGTTCAGCGCCTTGGCGTCCTCGGCCAGCAGGACCTCGAAGCCTTCCTGCGTCAGGTAGCGGCGCAGCAGGTCGCGGATGCGGGCATCGTCGTCGACGACGACGATGCGGTCGGGCGCGCTGGTTGGCGGCTGGGTGGTCATGGGGGTCTCCGAACTTGTAACAGCGGCGATTCTGCGCAGGTTTGCCGGGCGTTTCGGACGGCCTGACCATCTGTTACAAATCTTGCGCGGAGCCCTCGCAGCGCCGCCATTTCACCCTCGTCGATCGACGCTATCGCGTACAGCAGGCCTGCCCGTCGACGCATTGCACTCGGAGACCCACCGACCATGAGTCGAACGCCTCATGCTCCATGATCACCGCCTCCGTTCGGCGCTGCGGCCGTCGGCCTGGTCCTGCGCGGCCTGCGCGCAGACGCTGCCTGCTCCCGCAGGGCGTGGTCAGCCTGTCGTCCAGCGCCAGCATCGAGGTCACCAAGGATCTGCTGAACGTCACCTTCACGACCACCGCGCGAAGGGCAGGACGCCGCCGCCGTGCAGAGCCAGCTCAAGCAGGCGCTCGACGCCGCGCTGGCCGAGGCGCGCAAGGCGGCCAGGCCCGGGCAGGTCGAGGTGCAGACCGGCAACTTCTCGCTCTACCCGCGCTACGCCGGCCAAGGGCAGCGCATCAACGGCTGGCAGGGCACGGCCGAGCTGGTGGTCGAGGGCCGCGACATGCCGGCCATCGGCCAGCTCACCGGCCGCATCACGACGATGACGATCGCCCGCGTCGGCTACGGCCTGTCGCGCGAGCGCCGAGAAGGTCGAGGCCGAAGTCACTGCGCAGGCCATTGCGCGCTACCGCGCCAAGGCGGCCGACTACGCGCAAGCAGTTCGGCTACGCCGGCTACATGCTCCGCGAGGTCAACGTCAGCGGCCGCGAGCCGCCGATGCAGCCCGGCGCCGATGTATGCGCGCCAAGGCATGTCGGCCGCGGCCGACGAGGCCTGCCGGTGGAAGCCGGCAAGGCGACGGTGACGGTGAGCGTCAACGGCACGTGCAGATACGAGTGAACGGCAGCTGTGGCCGACGCGGCTCACCGAGGTCCCGGGGTCTACTGCGCCGTCCAGCCGCCGTCCACGGCCCAGGCCACGCCCTTGACGTTGTCGGCCGCCGGCGAGCACAGGAACACCGCCAGCTCGCCCAGCTGCTCCGGCGTGGTGAACTGCAGCGAGGGCTGCTTCTCGGCCAGCAGGTCGCGCTTGGCTTCGTCGTCGTCGATGCCGTCCTTGGCGCGGCGCGCGCATCGACCTGCTTCTGCACCAGCGGCGTCAGCACCCAGCCGGGGCAGATGGCGTTGACGGTGACGCCGGTGGTGGCCGTCTCCAGCGCGATCGACCTTGGTGAAGCCGACGATGCCGTGCTTGGCCGCCACGTAGGCCGACTTCTGCGCCGAGGCCACCAGCCCGTGCGCCGAGGCGATGTTGATGATGCGGCCCCAGTTCTTCGCGCGCATCGCCGGGATCGCCAGGCGCGTGGCGTGGAAGGCCGAGCTGAGGTTGATGGCGATGATGGCGTCCCACTTCTCGACCGGGAAGTCCTCGACGTTGGCCACATGCTGGATGCCGGCGTTGTTGACCAGGATGTCGACGCCGCCGAATTCCTTGGCTCGCGTAGGCCATCATGGCTTCGATCTCGGCGGGCTTGCTCATGTCGGCGCCGTGGTAGCCGACCTGCACGCCATGTGCCTTGCCGGCCGCGGCGACCTCGGCCTTCGGGCCCTTCGGCGTCGCCAAAGCCGTTGAGCACGACGTTCGCGCCCTGGCGCGGCCAGGCGAGCACGCCATGCCCAGGCCGATGCCGCTGGTGGAGCCGGTGACGAGGGCGGTTTGCCTTTGAGCATGGAGTTCTCCTTGGGCCTTGTTAGCATCGATTATCGAAGAGGAATCCGGACATGATGCACCGCACCTGTCATGACTCGAACCGCGCCTGGACTACGTGCAGTGCCTGGGCGCGCGCGGGCTGCACCGCATGGCGTACTGGGAATGGGGCGACCCGGCCAACGCCGCGCGTGCTGGTGTGCGTGCACGGCCTGACGCGCCAGGGGCGCGACTTCGACACGCTGGCGCAAGCCCTGTGCCAGCGACTACCGCGTGGTCTGCCCCGACGTGGTGGGCCGCGGCCGCTCCGACTGGCTGGCCGACCCGCCTGGGCTACCCGATCCCCGCCTACGTGGCCGACATGGTGACGCTGCTCGCGCGACTGAACGCCGCGCACGGTCGACTGGGTGGGCACCTCCATGGGCGGGCTGATCGGCATCGGCCTGGCCGCGCTGGCGGGCTCGCCGATCTGCGGCGCCTGGTGCTCAACGACGTCGGGCCCGACCATCCAGTGGCGGCGCTCGCAGCGCATCGGCGCCTACTCGGGCAGCCGCCGCGCTGGGCCAGCGTCGACGAGGCGGCGCGACGACCTGTGCATCTCCACCGGCTTCGGCCCGCACACGCCGCGAGCAATGGCTGCGCGCTGACGCGAGCCGCAGCTCAAGCCCGACGGGCGACGGCTTCGTGCTGCACTACGACCCGGCATCGCGCGTGCCCTTCCGCCGCGACCACGATGGAGGTCGTCAAGGCGGGCGAGGCGATGCTCTGGGCGGCCTACGACCGCGTCAAGCCGCCCGGTGCTGCTGCTGCGCGGCGCCGAGTCCGACCTGCTGTCGCGCGCGACGGCCAGGCCATGACGCCAGCGCGGCCCGAAGGCGCGGCTCGTCGAGTTCGCCGGCGTCGGCCACGCGCCGACACTCGTGCGCCCGACCAGGTGAAGGCGGTGCGGGAGTTCCTGCTCGCGCCGTGACCCATGAAGACCGGACTCCTGGCCGAGCGCCCCGAAGCTGCGCCCATCGTGGCGCTGGCCGAGGCGGCGCCGCGCGCACCGCGCAGGACGCCGACGACGCGGCGCAGCTGGCGCGGGCGCGCGCGCCTTCGCCGAGCCGCTGCTGGCCGGCCAGCCGCTCGACACCGGCGAAGACGCGCTGGCGCATGCCGACGGCGTGGCCGCGATCCTGCACGGCATCGGCGCCGTGCCGTCGATGCGCGCCGCGGCCTACCTGGTCTACGCCGGCGACTACCTGCAGCGCCCGAAGAGGTGGTCGACCAAGGCCTTCGGCGAGTCGTTCGCCAGCCTCGTGAGCCACACGCGCAAGCTGGTGCAGATCCAGCGCGCGGCGCGGGCTGCGCAGGTGGGTGACGAGCAGCGTGCGCAGCAGACCGAGCGCGTGCGCAAGATGCTGCTGGCCTTCTCGCGCGATCTGCGGGTGGTGCTGCTGCGCCTGGCCTCGCGGCTGCAGACGCTTGCGCTGGTTCGCGGCGAGCAAGCAGCCCTGCCCACAGGCACTCGCCGCAGAGTCGATGCAGGTCTTCGCGCCGCTGGCCAACCGCCTGGGCATCTGGCAGATCAAGTGGGAGATCGAGGACCTGGCCTTCCGCTTCCTCGAGCCGGAGCGCTACAAGCGCGTGGCGCAGCCTGCTCGACGAGAAGCGCGCTCGAGCGAGAGCAGCGGGTGGCAGCATTCCGCGCAAGCGCTCGCCGACGAGCTGCGCGCGGCACGGTCTGCGGGCCGAGGTGCAGGGCCGGCCCAAGCACCTCTACAGCATCTGGAAGAAGATGCGGGGCAAGGGGCTGGACTTCGACCGGGTGTTCGACCTGCGCGCGCTGCGCGTGATCGTCGCCGACGTCCCGGCCTGCTACGCGGTGCTGGCGCGGGTGCACGAGCGCTACCGGCCGGTGCCGGGCGAGTTCGACGACTACATCGCCCGGCCCAAGCCCAACGGCTACCAGTCGCTGCACACGGTGGTGCTCGACGAGGAGGGGCGCGCGGTGGAGGTGCAGATCCGCACACGCGCCATGCACGACCACGCCGAGCACGGCGTGGCCGCGCACTGGGCCTACAAGGAGGCCGGCGTGAAGGGCTATGCCGGTGTCAGCGCGGCGGCGGCTTCGACGCCCAGGTGGCGGAGGCCCGCAAGGCCGTGCTGCGGCAACTGCTGGCCTGGGAGCGCGACTTCGTCGAGGGCACGGCCGAGGGCGCGGCGGAAGAGGGCGTGTTCGACGACCGCATCTACGTGTTCACGCCCCAGGCCGCGGTGGTCGAACTGCCCACTGGCGCCACGCCCATCGACTTCGCCTACCACCTGCACACCGACCTGGGCCACCGCTGCCGCGGCGCCAAGGTCGACGGCGCGATGGTGCCGCTGAACACGGCGCTGGCGAGCGGCCAGACCGTCGAGATCACGACGATCAAGGAGGGCGGCCCCTCGCTCGACTGGCTCAACGGCGAGCTCGGCTACCTGCGCAGCGCCCGCTCCAAGGCCAAGGTGCGGGCCTGGTTCAACGCGCTGGCCCAGCAGCAGACCATCGCCAAGGGGCGCGAGGCGGTCGAGAAGCTGCTGCAGCGCGAAGGCCGCACGGCGATGAAGCTGGACGACCTCGCCATGCAGCTGGGCTTCCGCCAGGCCGATGCGCTGTTCGAGGTGGTGGGCAAGGACGAGTTCTCGCTGCGCAACATCGAGGCCTTGCTGCGCCCGGCCGAGCCGGCGCGCACGGCCGACGACGCGATCGCCGCCAAGTTCGCCCGGCCCGAGAGCGATGCGCCCAAGGGCGGCGTGCTGGTGGTGGGTGTCGAGTCGCTGCATGACCAGCCTGGCGCGTTGCTGCCGGCCTGCGCCGCCCGACGGCATCGGCGGCTACGTCACCCGCGGGCAAGGGCGTGGCGATCCACCGTGCCGATTGCAGCAACTTCCGGCAGATGGCGCTCGCGCAGCCCCGAGCGCGTGATCGCCGTGGCCTGGGGTGCACCGCGCGCCGACAAGTCGGCGATGTACCCGGTGGACGTGGTGGTGGAGGCCAGCGATCGCCAAGGGCTGCTGCGCGACATCTCCGAGGTGTTCGCCAAGGAAAAGATGAACGTCACCAGCGTCAACACCCAATCGCTCAAGGACACGCGCGGCGGCACCGCCTGGATGACCTTCACTGTCGAGGTGTCCGACTCGACCCGGCTCAACCATGTGCTGGGACTCGTCACCCGCGTCGGTGGCGTTCGCGCTGCCCGACGCAAGTGAGACGACGCCCGCCGGAAGTCGCATCAGACCTCGGCTATACTGCCGCCCTTCCCAGGCGCGTAGCTCAGCTGGTTAGAGCACCACCTTGACATGGTGGGGGTCGTTGGTTCGAGTCCAATCGCGCCTACCAAATTCGGTAGGAACAACAAGCACCCGGCGGTATCGTCGGGTGCTTTTTTCTTGGAGTTCTCGCATCGCGGCGTGACCCGTATGAGTGCGGCCGAGAGGCTTCGTCAGACGAACGCGGCCTCTTTCGATTGCGAGAAGCGCAGCACCACGTAGACGCAGGCGCCCGAGACCACGAGCAGCAGGGTCGACAGTGCGGCGGCGATGCCGAACTCGCCGTCGAGCACCGCGCTGTAGACCTTGACGGGCATGGTCGTGGTGCGGGCGGTGTAGAGCAGCAGCGTCGACGACAACTCGTTGATCGCGGTGATGAAGCTCATCATCGCGCCGGCGATGATGCCGGGCATCATGAGCGGCACCGTGACCGTCCGGAAGGCCTTGGCCGGCGAGGCACCCAGCACGATGGCCGCTTCCTCGATGGACGGCTTGATCTGCCGCAGCACCGAACTGGTGGCGCGCACGCCATAGGGCAGCCGCCGGATGAAGAGAATCAGGACGATGATCGCGCTCGTGCCCACCAGGTCGAGCGGTGCCTTGTTGAAGGTGAGCAGGAAGCCGATGGCCATGACCACGCCCGGCACCACGTAGGGCACCATCAGCACGGCGTCGAGAAAGCCCACCCACCGGGACTCGCGCCGCACGATGACGTAGGACATCAGCCCGCCAGCCAGCGTGATCAGCAAGGTGGCGATGAGCGAATAGCTCAGGGTGTTGAACACCACTTCGGGCACTTCCTTGATGACCCGGGCATAGCTGTTCAGGCCGAAGCCGCCGCTGAACACCGGCCCTTGCGTCTGCAGGAACGAGGTGTAGATCACCACCGCGATGGGCAGCGTGGCCAGCGCCACCACGCCGTAGCACAGCGTGTGCACCACCACCGAATGCAGCCCATGAACGGGACGCTGCACCGGGCGGTTGGTCAGTGAGCCGGCGTAGCGGCGCTTGCCGATCAGGTGACGCTGCAGCATGACGGCCGCCATCGAGATGACGACCATCAGCATCGAGATGCTGACCGCCATGGTCGGCGCACCGCCCATCTCGGAGGTGTACTGGTTGTAGGCGAGGGTGGACAGGGTGCGGAAGTCGCGCCCGATGATCGACGGCGTGCCGAAGTCCGCGATCGACAGCACGAAGCACAGGATGGCACCCGAACTCGTGGCAGGGAACACCAGCGGCAGCGTGACCTTGAAGAAGCGCTGCAGCCGCGAACAGCCCAGGTTCTCTGCGGCTTCCTCGAAGGAGCGGTTCACGTTGCGCAGCGCGCCTTCGGTCATCAGGTACACGAAGGGAAAGAACTTCAGGCTGAACACCAGGATGATGCCGCCCACCCCGTAAATCGTCGGCACGGCCATGCCCCAGCCTTTGAGCAGGTTGGTCAGCCAGCCGTTGTTGCCGAGCACCACGATCCAGGAATAGGCGCCGATGAAGGGCGGCGAGACCAGCGCCAGCACCGCCAGCGTCGAGATCACGCTGCGACCGGCCACCACGTAGCGCGCCGTGCAGTAGGCCAGCGGCACGCCCAGCAGGCAGGCGCCCACCATCCCGCCCACACCCACGACCAGCGTGTTCCACAGGGCGCCGAGGTAGTAGGGATGGGTCAGCAGCTTGACGTAGCCCGCCATGGAAACCGAGTCGGTTTCGGGGTCGAAGATGCCCATCCGCAGCACCTGCAGGATCGGCCACACCAGCAGCAGCGCGATCACGAGGACCGCCATGGTCATCACCACCGACCAGAAATCAACCCGAAGCCAGCCCAGCGAGTCGGGACGCCTGGGCTCGCTCACGAGACTCTGGCTCCGCTGTCGCCCGGGGCGAAGAACTGCAGGTCGCGCGCGTGCAAGCCGACTGTGACCGAGGCACCGGGCTTGAGGGACATCATCGCCTCGCTGGGCGGTGTGAGTGCGTCAATGGGGCCGTGGCCGGTGACCTCGAGCGTCAGCTGCAGTTCGCGGCCGGCGAACATCGATTGCCGGACGGTGGCGGGCACCTGAAGGTCGGCTCCGTCCAGCGGTGCACCGACCCGCACCTTCTCCGGCCGCACCGCGGCCACGGTGCCTGCGATGGCGTGTGTCCCGGTGATGGCGGAGTCGAGCGTTTGTCCCAGCAGGTTCGTGCGGCCGTCCGGCCCCATCGTCACCGGCACGAAGTTGTTGCTGCCCACGAAGGTGGCCACGAAGCGATTGGCGGGCCGGTTGTAAAGGGCCCAGGGGGTATCCACCTGCTGGACCACGCCGTCGTGCATCACGCACACCTGGTCGGAAATCGACAAAGCCTCCTCCTGATCGTGGGTCACGTAGATGGTGGTGATGTCGAGTGCCTGCTGCAGGGCGCGGATGTCGCGGCGCAGATCGATGCGCAGCTTGGCATCCAGGTTGGACAGCGGCTCATCCATCAGCAGCACCTTGGGCCGCACGACCAGCGCGCGCGCCAGACCCACGCGCTGCTGCTGGCCACCGCTGAGCTGGTGCGGCATGCGGCTCGCGAGTTCGTCCAGCTGCACGGTAGCTAGGATGGCGCCGACGCGCTCGCGGATCTCGGCCGTCGGCACCTTGCGCTGCACCAGCCCGAAGGCCACGTTGTCGAAGACGCTCAGGTGCGGGAACACTGCGTAGTCCTGGAACACCATGCCGACCGGCCGCTGGTTGGCGCCCAGGTGGCCGATCGACTGGCCCTCGATGAGGATCTCGCCGGCATCGAGCCTGTGGAACCCGGCGATGGCACGTAGCAACGTGGTCTTGCCGCAACCGCTGGGGCCGAGCAGCGTGAAGAACGCGCCCCTCGGGATCTCGACGCTGACGTCCTTCAGCGCAACGTGTGCGCCGTAGGCTTTGCGGATGTTCCTGAGCTGGACATGGCTCATGGGTGAGCGAGTGCAGCGGGCCGCATCACTTTTTGTTGAGCAGCAGGTCGTTCCACTTGGCGAGGACACGTGCGCGGTTGGCGCCAGCCCAGTCGTCGTTGTACTTGACCAGCTTGAGCTGGCTGAGCGGCGTGAGCGAGCTCTTGGGCGTCACGTCCGACCGCACCGAGCGCCGGCCGGCGGCATCGAGGATCTCCTGCGCTTCCTTGGACAACATGAAGTCAATGAAGGCCTTGCCGCCCGCGGCGTTGGCCGGCGTGGCGGTCAACGCCATCACGTCGGCGATCGCGGCCGTGCCGTCGGTGGGGTAGAGCAGTTCGACCGGACCACCGCCGACCTTGAAACGCAGCAGGGTGTCTTCGTTGGACAGGCCCACCGTGGCTTCGCCGTCGTTGACAAACTTCGATACTGCGCCCGAACTGTTGGACAGCACCGTGTTGTCGAGGATCTTGCTGTAGATCGCCCAGCCCTTGTCTTCGCCGTGGATCTGCAGGATCAGCGCGAGCTGGATGAAGGCCGAGCCTGACTTGTCCGGCCGGCCAGCGGAGATCTTGCCCTTGTAGATCGGGTTGCCGAGGTCGGTCCAGGTCTTGGGGTATTGCGCTGGCGTGAGCAGCTTGGTGTTGACGCCGAATGCGGTGGCCACACCGGTGAACGGGATGGCCGCATCGTTCACCTTGAACGCATCCGACAGAGACTTGACGTTCTCGGGCGAGTACTTCTGGAACAGCTTGCCGTTGGCCTCGACCACGTCGGTGGACACGCTGAAGAGCACGTCGGCCGTGGCGCGACCGGCTTCAGCCTTGAGACGATTGACGAGGTCACCTGAACCGCCCTTGATGATCTCGACCTTCAGCTTGGACGCCTTCTCGAAGGCCGGGATCACTTTGTCCAGCAGATCCTGTGGTGCGGCAGAGTAGATGGTGACCCGTTCCTGGGCCTGGGCCGTCATGGCCAGCGGCGCCGAAAGCGTCAGGGCAGCCAGGATGCTGCGCATTGCGTTCATCGATAGTCTCCTGAGCAAAATGTGCGTCAACGATAGCAGCGATCAGGACCAGAGCGCCCTGGGGTAGCTACCGTCTTCGGTCAGCGGCGCAGGCGCTCCACACAGTCCACCTTGTCCTGCGGATAGGTGATACCGAACCAGGAATCGCGAGTGCGCAGGATGCGGCAGTCCGCGACGCGTGCGTGAATGAATGCATCGACCGCGCTCGGGATGTAGCACTCCGCCGCCGGATCGTCGCCGTGCAAGCCTAGGAACTCGGCGAAGTGGCGTGCCATCGGTTCGAACACCGTGGGCATGAAGCCCCAGAAGTTCATGGAGACCAGCGCGTCCGCAGCGACGGGCAGGCGGGCGCCGTTGAGGTCCATGCCTGCACACCGGGCCGACGCCTTCGGCGACGATGTCGCGCACTTCCTGGACCGAGGCCAGCAGGTCACCCTCGGCGATGCACAGGCCCCGATTGACGCCGCCACTCGGTGAGAGTGTGAGCGCGAGTTCGTAGCCGACCATGCAGTAGGTGTCGCTTGAGAGCGAGCGGTCTCGCGCGTCGGCGAAGAACCGCGCCACCTGCCGGTAGGCATGGGCGCCATAGAAGTCGTCGGCGTTGATTACCGCGAATGGTTCGTCAATGAGCGCGCGTGCGGCCAGCACCGCGTGGGTGGTTCCCCAGGGTTTGGTGCGGCCGGCTGGCACAGACCGGTGGTCGGGCAGGTCATCGAGTTGCTGGGAGACGAGGTCGACCCGCAAGCGATCGCGGTAGCGTGCCGCGATCTCGTCCTCGAAGCGGCGGGCGAACGAATCGCGGACGACGAACACGACCCGACCGAAGCCGGCGCGCAGCGCGTCGAAGACCGCGTAGTCGAGCAAGGTCTCGCCCATGGGACCCACCGGCTCGCACTGTTTGAGACCGCCGAAGCGCGATCCCATGCCGGCGGCCAGCACGAGCAGCGTCGGCTTCGGCACCTGCGCCTGCGTCGGCAGGCCCGCCTCAGACGACGACACCGAGCGCCTCGAGTTCGCCGCGCAGTCGGGTCTGGGGCGCGAAGTGAACTGCGTGCATACCGATGGATCGGGCGCCGAGGACGTTGGGCAGGCTGTCGTCGATGAACACCGCGCGCGTCGGCTCCACGCGGTATCGCTCGCACAGACGCTGGTAGATGGCCGGGTCGGGTTTGATCAGGCGCTCGCGTCCGGACACCAGGATGCCTTCGAACTCATAGAGAAAAGGATGCACTCGAAGGGCACGCGGAAAGGTCTCGGCGGAGAAGTTGGTCAGCGCGAAGGTGCGGTAGCCTCTGGCGCGCAGCTCGCGCGACAAGGCCAGATTGTCGGCGATGGGCTCGCCCATGGTTTCTTCCCAGCGCTCGAAGAAGGCCTCGAAGAGATGACGATGCTGAGGGAACGCGGCCGCGTGACGGGCGATACCCTCGGCGAAAGCCTGACCGGCATCGTGCGCGACGTTCCACGCCAGGAAGTCGGTTTCGGCCATGAATCTCTCGATCGCCGCGTCATCTGGCAGCAACTTGCGGAAGAGCCAACGCGGATCCCACGCGATAAGCACATTGCCGATGTCGAAAACAACGGTGTCAATGCGGTCGGAAGTCGTGGACATGGCGAGGCAATCTATCACGACCCACCGCGACACGTCCCGTAGCAGCAAGGGGCATGGGCGCGCGGGAAAACCCCTTCGGGGCCGGTTTTCGCCGCTCACTAGAATGGGTTAGCCCGTCGCACTCGAAGGGCAAGAGGATCTTCCCGCATGGCCGCCACCCGTCGCACCAGCAAGCCCGAGCCGGCCGCCTCCGCGCCGACCACTGCCGAGGGCTCGGTGCGCGTGCTCAAGAAGTACCCGAATCGCCGGCTCTACGACACCCAGACCAGCAGCTACATCACGCTGGCCGATGTGAAGCAGATGGTGATGACAGCGCAGGACTTCGTCGTGCGCGACGCCAAGAGCGGCGAAGACCTGACCCGCAGCATCCTGCTGCAGATCATTCTTGAAGAGGAGACGGGCGGCATGCCGATCTTCTCGACGCAGATGCTGTCGCAGCTGATCCGCTTCTACGGCCACACCATGCAGGGCATGATGGGCTCGTACCTCGAAAAGAACCTGCAGACCTTCACCGACATCCAGGCTCGGCTGGCGGAGCAGTCCAAAGGGCTTTACGACCCGAAGACGCTCAGCCCCGAACTCTGGGCGCAGTTTCTCCAGGGCCAGGCGCCGGTGGTGCAGGGCCTGATGGGCAACTACCTCGAGCAGTCCAAGACCATGTTCCTGCAGATGCAGGAGCAGATGGCCAAGCAGGCCGAGACGCTGTTCCCGGCAATCGTCGGGCTGGGCAACCCCAAGCGCTGAGGCCGGCCCCGCCGGGATGGGCGAAAATCCCCGGATGACAGCACCCCCCTCCAGCCCGCAGGGCACACCCAAGATCGGCTTCGTGAGCCTGGGCTGCCCGAAGGCGCTCACGGACTCCGAACTGATCCTCACCCAGCTGCGCGCCGAGGGCTACGACACCTCCAAGACGTTCGCGGGTGCTGACCTGGTGATCGTCAACACCTGCGGCTTCATCGACGACGCGGTCAAGGAAAGCCTGGACACGATCGGCGAGGCGCTGGCCGAGAACGGCAAGGTCATCGTCACCGGCTGCCTGGGCGCCAAAGCCGGGCACGGCGGAGGCAACCTGGTGCGCGAGATGCACCCCAGCGTGCTGGCAGTGACAGGGCCGCACGCCACGCAGGAAGTGATGGATGCGGTGCACATCCACGTGCCCAAGCCGCACGATCCGTTCGTCGACCTGGTACCCGCTGTCTTTGATCCCAAGGTCGGCGTCAAGCTCACGCCGAAGCACTACGCCTACTTGAAGATCAGCGAGGGCTGCAATCACCGCTGTTCGTTCTGCATCATCCCGAGCATGCGCGGTGACTTGGTGTCGCGACCGATCGGCGACGTGCTCAACGAGGCGCGTGCGCTGTTCGAGAGCGGCGTGAAGGAACTCCTCGTCATCAGCCAGGACACCAGCGCCTACGGTGTCGACGTGAAGTACCGCACCGGCTTCTGGGACGGGCAGCCGGTCAAGACGCGCATGGTCGAGCTTTGCGAGAAGCTCGCCGATCTGGCCTCGCGCCACGGCGCCTGGGTGCGGCTGCACTATGTTTACCCGTATCCGCACGTGGACGAGGTGCTGCCGCTCATGGCCAGTGGTGCGATCCTGCCTTACCTGGATGTGCCGTTCCAGCATTCGCACCCCGACGTGCTCAAGCGCATGAAGCGCCCGGCCAACGGCGAGAAGAACCTCGAGCGCCTGCAGCGCTGGCGCGAGCTGTGCCCCGAGCTGGTGGTGCGAAGCACCTTCATCGCCGGATTCCCGGGCGAGACCGAGGCCGAGTTCCAGCACCTGCTCGATTTCATGCACGAGGCGCAGATCGATCGCGCCGGTTGCTTTGCGTACTCGCCGGTGCAAGGCGCCACGGCGAACGACTTGCCCGGCATGCTGCCTGCCGAGGTGCGTGAGCGGCGGCGTGCCCAGTTCATGGCCGTGGCCGAAGCGGTGTCGAGTGCCAAGCTGCAGCGGCGCGTGGGCGCCACCATGCAGGTGCTGGTGGATGCCGCACCGGCGCTGGGCCGAAAGGGCGGCGTGGGCCGCAGTTATGCCGACGCGCCGGAGATCGACGGCCGTGTGCGTCTGCTGCCGCCTGAGAAGGCGTCCCGGACGCTGAAGGTGGGCGAGTTCACCCGCGCACGCGTGGTCGCGGCCGATGGTCACGATCTCGTGGCTGTTCCCGTCTGAGGTGGCCATGACCGACCCGACACACGATCTCGCCACCGAGCTCATCCACCACCCGTACACCCCGCCGGCCGGGTTCGCCGCGCCGCAGCCGGCGCTGCACCGCGCCTCGACGGTGATCTTTCCCAATACCGCGGCGCTGCGGGCCCGCAGCTGGAAGTCGCGCGCCGGCTACACCTACGGGCTGCATGGCACGCCGACCACCTTCACGCTGGAAGAGCGCATCGCCTCGCTCGAAGGCGGACTGCAGACGCTGCTGGTGCCCAGTGGGCTGGCGGCGATCGCGCTGGTGGACATGGCCCTGCTGCGCAGCGGCGACGAAGTGCTGATTCCAGACAACGCCTATGGCCCGAGCAAGGAGCTGGCGCGCCACGAACTCGGCGGCCTGGGGCATCACCCATCGGTTCTACGACGCGATGGATCCGGGCTCGCTGTCAGATGCCATTGGCCCCAGAACCCGTCTGGTCTGGCTGGAGGCTGCGGGCTCGGTGACCATGGAGTTCCCCGACCTCATCGCCCTGGTGCGTCTGGCGCGTGAACGCGGCGTGCTGACGGCGCTCGACAACACCTGGGGTTCGGGCGTGGCCTTCAAGGCCTTCGACCTCGATGGCTCGGCACCGGGAACGCTGGGCGTGGACATCTGCATGCACGCGCTGACCAAGTACCCCTCGGGCGGCGGCGACATCCTGATGGGTTCGGTGACCACCCGCGACGAAGACCTGCACCTGCGTCTCAAGGCCACCCACATGCGCATGGGCTGGGGCGTGTCGGGTGACGATGCCGAGCGCCTGCTGCGCTCCCTGCCGACGCTGGCCCTGCGCTACGCCGCCCACGACCGCACGGCGCGCGAGCTGGCGCAGTGGTGGACCGGGCAGGCGTGCGCTGTGCAGGTGCTTCATCCGGCCTTCACCGGATCTCCCGGCCATGATCACTGGGCGAGGCTGTGCACGCACAGTGCTGGCCTCTTTTCGATCGTGTTCGACGAGCGCTGGTCGAGCCGCCAGGTCGATGCCTTCGTCGATGGCCTGCGGCTCTTCAAGCTCGGCTACTCGTGGGCCGGGCCGGTGAGCCTGGTGGTGCCTTACGACCTGAAGACGATGCGGGATCGGCCGGCCTGGAACGGGACGCTGGTGCGCTTTTCGATCGGGCTGGAGTCTGCGCAGGCCCTGATCGCCGACAGCGCACAGGCCCTGGTGGCCGCCGGCATGGGCTGAGGCGTCGCAACGCGCCGATCAGGACTTGGCGGAGACCTTGTGCCGCATCAGGCGGCCCTTCTCGCGTTCCCAGTCCTTCTTCTTCTCGGTGTCGCGCTTGTCGTGCTGGGCCTTGCCCTTGGCGAGCGCAATCTCGGCCTTGACGCGTCCGCCCTTGAAGTGCAGGTTCAGCGGCACCAGCGTGAAGCCCTTCTGTTCGACCTTGCCAATCAGGCGTCGGATTTCTTCCTTGTGCATCAGCAGCTTCTTGGTGCGATCGGCCTCGGGGTGCACGTGCGTCGATGCGCTGCGCAAGGCGTTGATGCGGCAACCGATCAGGTAGAGCTCGCCGTCGCGGATCACCACGTAGCCATCGGTGAGCTGAACCTGCCCGGCGCGGATGGCCTTGATCTCCCAGCCCTCCAGCACCATGCCCGCCTCGAACCGCTCCTCGATGTGGTAGTCGTACAGGGCGCGGCGGTTTTCGGCAATCGACATGAAGGTCCAGATGGGGGCAGGTGCCGCCAATACAATTTCACGATTGTATGAAGCAGGTCAACAAGTCCGTCCTCCTCTGGTACTCGCCGCGCGAGATGTACACCCTGGTGACAGCGGTCGAGGACTATCCGAAGTTCCTGCCCTGGTGCGAAAAGGCCGAGGTGCTCGAGCGCCACGGCGATGGCATGACGGCTCGATTGCATCTCTCGTACGCGGGCGTGCGGCACGCCTTCACCACGCGCAATCTGCACGAAGACGAGCGATCGGTCGAGCTCGATCTGGTGGATGGTCCTTTCTCGGTGCTCGAAGGCCTCTGGAGGTTCCTGCCCCTGGTCCGACCGGGCGACGCGCAGGCCGCCGCCTGCAAGATCGAGTTCGAACTCCGCTATGCCTTCAACAGCCGGCCGCTCGAGGTGGTTCTGAGTCCGGTGTTCGATCGCATCGCCAACACCTTCGTCGATGCCTTCGTGCGGCGGGCTGAGCAAGTTCATGGACCGCGCTGATGTCGCGGGGCGCCTGGCGGTGACAGTGGCCTATAGCCCTGGCGCTGGCGTTGTGGACGTCGTCACGGTGGAGATCCCTCCATCGTCGACGCTGCATGACGCGATCCGGGCCAGCGGCGTTGCTGGAGCGGCACCCTGCCATCGACCTCGCCGTGATGCGCACGGGCGTGTGGGGAAAATTCAAGCCGCTCGATGCGGTGTTGCGCGATCACGACCGGGTCGAGATCTATCGCCCTTTGCTGGTGGACCCCAAGCAGGCCCGCCGGGAGCGTTATCGCAAGCAGCGCGCTGCGGGTTGAGCCCGCATCACTTGCAGTCGCTGGCCATCACCTCGCGCGCGCGGCGGGCCTCCTCGGCACGCATCTTGTCATCGATGATCTCGCGCTCGCCCTTCTCGTTCACACGGGCGACCCGCAGGCCACTGTCCAGCGAACGGGCGTGGGCCTTGGCACGGTTGCAGTTGTCGGCCTTGGCGGCGGCAATCCGCTTTTCTTCGGCCTGCTTCTTGGCGGCCTCGGCTTCCTCTTCCTTTTTGCGCTTGGCTTCGAGCTCGGGTTCGACCGTCTTCGGCACGAGCCCCGACGCCGCCGAGGCGGGTGCCGAAGCGGCTGCGGCAGAAGGGGGAAGGGCGCGCTGGAAACTGCCGTTGGGGCGCTGCAGGATGTCCTTGTCGACCACGCCGGGCGGCGGCGGCAGGTCGCTGTACTGCACCTGGCCCCGGGCGTCGCGCCACTTCCATTGGGCCGCTGCCGGCAGGGCCAAAGCGGCCCCCAGCAGGGAGGTGACGATCAGTGCAGTCCAACGCGACATGGCGGCTACCGGGAGACAGGGGCTTGCGCGCGAGTTTAGCGGCGGCCGCCTGGGTGCAGCCTGCCCGACGGTGACAAAGCGTGGCTTAGTGCGCGCATCCGTATAATTTGGTTTTGCGTCTGGAGCCTTCGCATCATGCGCCTTCTCGGCAAAGCGCTCACCTTCGACGATGTGTTGTTGGTGCCCGCCTTCTCCCAGGTCTTGCCGCGCGACACGAGTCTGTCGACCCGACTCTCCCGCAACATCCAGCTCAACCTGCCCCTGGTTTCCGCCGCCATGGACACGGTGACCGAGGCGCGCCTGGCGATCGCCATCGCGCAGGAGGGTGGCATCGGCATCGTCCACAAGAACCTCACGCCCAAGCAGCAGGCGGCCGAAGTCGCGCGGGTGAAGCGTTATGAGTCCGGCCTGCTCAAGGATCCCATCACCATCTCGCCCGGCGTGCCGGTGCGCCACGTGATGGAGTTGTCCAAGCAGCACGGCATTTCGGGCTTCCCGGTGGTCGAAGAAGGCCGCGTGGTCGGCATCGTCACCAACCGCGATCTGCGCTTCGAGACCCGGCTGGAGGTGCCGGTGCGCGAGATCATGACGCCGCGCGAGCGTCTGATCACCGTGCGCGAAGGCGCTTCGCTCGAAGAGGGCAAGGCGCTGATGCACAAGCACAAGCTCGAACGCGTGCTGGTGGTCAACGAAGCCTTCGAGCTGCGCGGCCTGATGACGGTCAAGGACATCACCAAGCAGACCAGCTTTCCCAACGCGGCACGCGACGCCTTCGGCAAGCTGCGCGTCGGCGCTGCGGTGGGAGTGGGTGAGGGCACCGAGGAGCGGGTCGAGCTGCTGGCACGCGCAGGGGTTGATGTGCTGGTGGTCGACACGGCACACGGCCACAGTGCCGGCGTGATCGAGCGCGTGCGCTGGGTCAAGAAGAACTTTCCTCAGGTCGAAGTGATCGGCGGCAACATCGCCACCGGCGCGGCTGCACTCGCGCTGGTCGAAGGCGGTGCCGATGGTGTCAAGGTCGGCATCGGCCCCGGCTCCATCTGCACCACCCGCATCGTCGCCGGTGTGGGGGTGCCGCAGATCACGGCCATCGACAACGTGGCCAGGGCGCTCGCGGGGAGCGGTGTGCCGCTGATCGCCGATGGCGGCGTCCGCTACTCGGGCGACATTGCCAAGGCCATCGCTGCCGGCGCGCACACGGTGATGATGGGCGGCATGTTCGCCGGCACCGAAGAGGCGCCGGGCGAGATCGTGCTGTACCAGGGCCGCAGCTACAAGAGCTATCGCGGCATGGGCTCGATCGGCGCGATGCAGCAGGGCAGCGCCGACCGCTACTTCCAGGACAACACCGGCGCCAACCCGAACGCCGACAAGCTGGTGCCCGAAGGCATCGAAGGTCGCGTGCCCTACAAGGGCTCGATGGTGTCCATCGTCTACCAGATGGCCGGTGGCTTGCGCGCCTCCATGGGCTATTGCGGATGCGCCACGATCGAGGACATGCGCAGCCGAGCCGAGTTCGTCGAGATCACCTCCGCGGGCATCCGCGAGAGTCACGTCCACGACGTGCAGATCACGAAGGAAGCGCCGAACTACCGGATGGAGTGAGCGGCTCCGTGACCGAGAACTCAGCAGCGACCGCCGAAGGCGGGCGGCGCCAAGCCGCCATGCCATTCATCATGCTGACGGTGCTGATCGACATGCTGTCGGTCGGGCTGATCATCCCGGTGCTGCCCACGCTGGTGGGCAAATTCACCAGCTCGCCCGCCGAGCAGGTGGCGTGGTACGGCGTGATTGCGTTCACCTACGGCTTCGCCCAGTTCGTCGCCTCGCCAGTGTTGGGTGCGCTGTCGGACCGTTACGGCCGCCGACCGGTGCTGCTGCTCGGCTTCTGCGGCCTGGCGATCAACTTCTTCGTCACTGCCATCGCGTCGGCGCTGTGGATGCTGCTCGCCTCGCGGCTGGTGGGTGGCGCGATGCAGGCCAATGCGGCGGTGGCCAATGCCTATGTGGCCGACATCAGCACGCCTGCCGAGCGCACCAAGCGCTTCGGCATGCTCGGCGCGATGTTCGGGATCGGCTTCATGCTCGGCCCGGTGCTCGGTGGCGTGCTCGGTGCGATCGACCTGCAACTGCCCTTCTTCGTGGCCGGCGTGCTGGCGCTGGCCAATCTCGCCTATGGCTACTGGGTGCTGCCCGAGTCGCTCCCGGCCGAACGGCGTCGACCCGTCAAGCTCAAGGCGATGAACCCGGTGGCCTCGCTGTACGGCCTGGCACGGCTCAAGGGCGTGGGCCTGCTGGTGGCGGTGATCGCCTGCGCCGGCCTCGCGCAGTTCATCCTCTATACCGTGTGGGTGCTGCACGGCAGCCTGAAGTTCGGCTGGGGACCCAAGGAGAGCGGCTGGTCGTTGTTCGTCATCGGCGTGATGTCGGTGCTGGTGCAGGGCTTCCTGCTCGGCAAGCTGCTGAAGGTGTTCAGCCCGCAACGACTTGCGCTGCTCGGCCTGCTCTCGTCGACGATCGCATTTGTGGCCTGGGGCGCGGCGTGGCAAGGCTGGATGGTCTTCGCGGTGATCGTCGCCAACCTGTTCGGCTTCACCACCCAATCGGCGATCCAGAGCATCGTCTCCACCTCGGCCGATCCCAGCCAGCAGGGCGAGGCGATGGGCGCGGTCAGCTCGCTCAACAGCCTGATGGCCGTGCTCGCCCCCATGATCGCCACGCCGCTGCTCGGTGCGGTGTCGCACTACCCGCCGGGCGATTGGCACATCGGCGCACCGCTCTACTTCTGCGCGGCACTGCAGGCGAGCTCATTGCTGCTGGCCTGGCTGCATTTCCGATCGGTGCGTGGCTCCATTGCCGAACCTCCCGCCGCGCGCGCCCCCTCCTGACCGCCTGCCTCCCATGCATGACAAGATCCTGATCCTCGATTTCGGCTCCCAGGTCACGCAACTCATCGCGCGTCGCGTCCGCGAAGCGCATGTGTATTGCGAGATCCACCCGAACGACGTGAGCGACGCCTTTGTTCGCGAGTTCGCTCCCAAGGCCGTGATCCTCTCCGGCAGCCACGCAAGTACGTACGAAGAGCACGACCTGCGCGCCCCGCAGGCCGTGTGGGACATCGGCGTGCCGGTGCTCGGCATCTGCTACGGCATGTTCACCATGGCCGTGCAGCAGGGCGGGCAGGTCGAGGCCAGCACGCACCGTGAATTCGGATATGCCGAGGTGCGCGCCCACGGACACACGCGTCTGCTGAAGGGCATCGAGGACTTCAGCACGCCCGAAGGCCATGGCATGCTCAAGGTCTGGATGAGCCACGGCGACAAGGTGACCGCATTGCCGCCCGGCTTCAAGCTCATGGCCAGCACGCCCAGCTGTCCCATCGCGGGCATGGCCGATGAATCGCGCGGCTACTACGCGGTGCAATTCCACCCCGAGGTCACGCACACGGTGCAGGGCAGGGCGTTGCTGGAGCGCTTCGTGCTCGAGATCGCCGGCGCCCGGCCCGACTGGGTGATGCGCGACCACATCGGCGAAGCCGTGGCGCGCATCCGCGAGCAGGTGGGTTCCGACGAGGTCATCCTCGGTCTGTCGGGCGGCGTCGACTCCAGCGTGGCCGCGGCGCTCATCCACCGCGCCATCGGCGAGCAGCTCACCTGCGTGTTCGTCGACCACGGCCTGCTGCGGCTGAACGAAGGCGACATGGTGATGGACATGTTCGTCGGCCAGCTGCACGCCAAGGTGATCCGCGTGGATGCGAGCGCGCTGTTCCTCGGCAAGCTCGCCGGCGTGACCGACCCCGAAGCCAAGCGCAAGATCATCGGCAGCGAGTTCGTCACGGTGTTCAAGCAGGAAGCGGCCAAGCTGACCAGTGCTGGGGCCAAGGGAGCCAAGTGGCTGGCCCAGGGCACCATCTATCCGGATGTGATCGAGAGCGGCGGGGCCAAGACCAAGAAGGCCACCACCATCAAGAGCCACCACAACGTGGGCGGCCTGCCTGCCGAGCTGGGGCTCAAGCTGCTCGAACCGCTGCGCGATCTGTTCAAGGACGAAGTGCGTGAGCTCGGCGTGGCGCTCGGTCTGCCGCCCGAGATGGTGTACCGCCATCCCTTCCCGGGACCGGGCTTGGGCGTGCGCATCCTCGGCGAAGTGAAGAAGGAGTACGCCGACCTGCTGCGGCGCGCCGATGCGATCTTCATCGAAGAGCTGCGTGCCTTCAAGGATGAGTCCACCGGCAAGAGCTGGTACGACCTCACCAGCCAGGCCTTCACCGTCTTCCTGCCCGTCAAGAGCGTGGGTGTGATGGGCGATGGCCGCACCTACGAGAACGTGGTGGCCCTGCGCGCCGTGCAGACCAGCGACTTCATGACCGCCGACTGGGCCGAACTGCCCTACAGCCTGCTGAAGAAGGTCAGCGGCCGCATCATCAACGAGGTGCGCGGCATCAATCGCGTCACCTACGACGTGTCGAGCAAGCCGCCGGCGACGATCGAGTGGGAATAGTCCAAGATCGTCCCACGGTGTCTCCGGTCATCCCAGAACAATCCGATTTCGCAGTGGGGACAAGGACTTAGCGTCCAAGAGCGTCCCATCCGATCCAGCGCTGTCCCAGGAGTCCTGACGGTTGATTTGACGGTATCCGAGCACCTACGCTTGCAGGCCTTCGGCGATACCGTCAGACCCCATGACGGTATCCCGATCCTGCGACAGGCAGTGGATCGGAGATCTCATGGACACCTCGGTGGATCGGGCTCGCGGCGGGCCAACAAGCGCCAAGGCGCGACAGGGTTTGACGGACGCCAAGCTGCGCGACCTGCCGGCCCGCGAGCGGGCCTACAAGGTCAGCGATGGTGGCAACGGCCTCTACGTCGTCATCGCGCCCAGCGGCAGCAGGTCCTTCCGCTACGACTACCGGCTGGGTGGCCGTCGCGAGACCCTGACCATCGGTCGTCACGAACCGGTGGCGCGTCACGCCCAGCGCTCCCACCTGGCCTATGGCATGGATGTGACGCTGGAGGAGGCGCGGCTGCTGCTGGCGCGGGCGCGTGTCGATGTCAGTTCAGGCCGGTCGCCGGCCCGCGCCAAGGTGGAGCAGCGCAGCGAAGTCGCCGATGCCATGAGCTTCGGGCGGTGGGCGACGCGGTACTTCGCGTTCAGGTCAGACGCCAAGAGCGGTGCCGAACGGCTGGCCGACAGCACGCTGTCGCTGCGGCGTTCGATCTACAACCGCATCCTGGCGGGCCCGTTCGGCAAGCTGAACCTCGAGAGATCAAGCCGGTCGCGCTGGGTGAGTTGCTCGATCGCGTGAAGAGCGACGGGCCGGCCCGGCCGTGCACGCCAGGGAACTGGTTGCAGGTCTACCGGTTCGCCACTGGGAAAGGCGTAGAGGTGGACAACCCGGCCGAAGCGCTCGCACAGAAGGCGCCGCTGCCTTTGTCCCCCCGAGCGCAACCTCAGTCGGCACGAGATCAATGCCTTGGTCGATGGGCTTGAGCAGACCGGCACCGCGCCGACCTTGCGTCTGGCTGTCCGGTTCATGCTGCTGACGGGTGTTCGCAATGGCGAGTTCATCGGCGCCACCTGGGCGGAAGCGGAGCGGGATCGGGCGCAGTGGTCGATCCCCGCCGAGCGGATGAAGGCAGGCAAGCCGCACACGGGCTACCTGGCCGAGCAGGCGCATGTGACTGTTCTCCTCGATGACCCAGGTTGGTACCGCCGCGCTCGGGCGGTTCGTCAATGATGTGGGTCAGACCGCGGATGTTGACGTCGGTACGCTCGTGGGTAACGGCCACGCCTTCAATGCGCATGGTGACGGTGACGTTCTCTCGAACGGCGAGGGTCGCTTCTTGCAAAACCGCAGCTCAATCTACGGCCCGATAGGCCTGTGAATAGCGCACAGTCACGGTATAAGAACCTTCGTTGAGCAGCCAGGGTCGAACGCGAAAGCTGCGGACCCCTGAGCTGTGCATGGGATCGGCCTGCGCAATGGCTATTGCCTCCTGGACGGAATGCGCCCTGACAATGATCATGCCTTCGCCACTCCAGTCAGATTCCGTGTCATCGGCGAAAGGACCGGCGCCAAAGGTGACGCCTCGCGCCTCCAGGTCCTTTTGATAAGCCAGATGCGCAGGCAATTGCGCGTGGAGTGCTTCGACGCCGTTCGTGGGTTTGGTAAAAATCACATACAGGCGCTTGGCCAGAACACCTTTTGCTGTCACATGATCAATATGCTGTTGCCAGCTGCCAGTGGCCATGGGCGTTTCCTTTGTCGGTGAATTTCGAGGCTTGATGAACTTGCACTCAGCTGGTGGGTGCCTGAATGGCTCTTCAGGCAAACGTACAAACCTCTTCAAAATCAAACCTGGGCAGACGTTGAAACAAGGCTGTTTCGTCGGCATAACCCAGATTGCAGAGGAAGTTGGACTTGATCGAGGTTCCAGAAAAGAACTCGGCGTCAATGACCTCGTTCGAAAATCCGGACATCGCTCCCACATCCAGGCCAAGCGCTCTGGCAGCAGCCATCAGGTAGCCACCTTGCAGGGTTGAATTCCTGAACGCTGTCTCCTCACAGTACTGCGCCTTGTCCTTGAACAAATGCCGGCGGTCTTCGTGCGGAAACAGCCTGGGCAGTTCTTTCCAGAACTCCGTGTCGTAGGCAATGATCACCGTCACGGGTGCGCCTTCGACCTTCGCGACATTCGTCGGCTTTAGAGCCTTGATCACACGCGCTTTGCCTTCCTTCGAAGTGACGAACACAAAACGGGCCGGGCAGGTGTTCATGCTCGTTGCCCCCATTTTTGTGATGTCGTAAATCCTGTGCAAAAGCGCTGGATCTACCGGCTTGTCGGTCCAGGCGTAGTGGGACCTTGCCCGGGATAGAACCAGCTCGATCGAGGCCTCATCCAAGTGCGAAATTCTGGTTCGCAATTGCCGAACATCAGCCTGGGCAGCGGCCCTGAGCCCGGCCACGCCGACTGCTGAAGGGTCTGGGTTAGTCATGAATCACCTTTTCAAGTTTGGCTCAAATCGTCGCAGGTGCTGCATCGGGTCACAACAGTGCGAGGGAAATTTGCGGGAAGACAATCAGCAGGACCAGAACACACAGCATCACGGCTGCAAATGGCAAGGCACCCATGAAGACGTCATTGAGCGTGATCGACGGATCGTCCACCGTGGCTTTGATCACGAAGCAAGAAATACCAAATGGCGGCGTGAGCAATCCGATTTCTGCACCCACCACAGTGATGATCCCGAACCAGATCAGGTTGATGTCAAAGGGCTCCAGCGCGGGTAGGAACAGGGGAACGACGATCAGGATGATGGAGGCGGTGTCGATGATGGTGCCCAGCGCCAGCAGCAAGAGCACGTACAGCACCATGAAGGCCACGAACGACATGTCAATCGCCACCAGCCATTCGCCAAACAAGGTGGGCAGGCCGGCGATGCCCAGCATGCGGCTGTAGATGGAAGCCGCGATGATCAGGAAAAGAATGTTGGCGGTGATATGGCCGGTGTCCACCAGCGCCCCCCAGATGGCCTTGACGTTCAGGCGACCCTTGATGGCACCCAGGATCGCCGCCGCCACCGTGCCGGCTGCGCCCGATTCCACAGGGGTCAGGAAGCCGCCATAAATGCCTCCGAGCACAACGCCAACCAACAAGGCAACTGGCCCCAAGTGGCTCACAGCCATTTTGCCCAGGTGACCCAGTGGGACGCGCTTCAGTCCGCTGGACTCGCCGCCTACAAAGCCTGGGGTGAAACGCGCCATCAGAATGATGCCCAGGCAAAAGGCCACTGCCAGCATCACCCCAGGCAAGACACCCGCCAGGAACATGGCGCCTACCGATTGTTCGGTCACGACCGCGTAAATGATCAGCATCACGCTGGGCGGAATGATCATGCCCAGCACGGAGCTGCCGGCCACCACACCGACGGCGAAGCGCTTGTTATATCGGTAGCGAATCATCTCTGGAATCGCCACCTTGGCGAACACCGAAGCCGAGGCAATGGATGACCCGGTGACCGCCGCAAAAATCGCGTTGGCTGCGACAGTAGCCAGCCCCAGTCCGCCGCGAAGACCGTGGAACACCGCATTGCCGAACTCGTACACATCACGGCCCAGGCCACATCGACTGACCACCAGCCCCATCATCACAAACAGGGGCACGGTGGCAAAGGCCTCGTCGGTGACGGCATCGGCCATGGCCAGCGAGAGCAGGTTCAGGGCGACATCGACATTGCCTTTGAGCAGAAAGACGCCGGCGAAGGAAATCAGTCCCAGGGCAATGGCGATATGCAAGCCCGAGTAGATGAGAGCGACGATGGCCACTAGTGAGGCGACGCCGACGTAGAGGCTATTGATGTCCATATGGCACTTCTTGGTGCGCGGCTTGTACCCACCGCCTTCGAGGCTGTACGTCGGGCAGGGCGCCAGATCAGGTATTGAACACCCGGGACCAGGCACCCAAGGCCTGACGCAGAAACTCAGCCAGGCTTGCGCTAAGTCCCAGAACAATGACCGCCTTGATAGGCCAGACAATCAGGGTGAACAAGCCCGAGTTTCCCACCACCTCCTGGCTCTGATAGGCCTCAACCAGCAAGGGCACCGAACCCCAGAGACCGAGGCCCATATAAATGGCACCCAGGAGATAAAAACTACCCTCAAAAATGAAGCCCAGCTTGGGCCGCCTCGCGCGCAAGAGCGTCAGGAACGAGTCGGCTCTCGTCAGACGACGGGTTCTGATGGCATCTGCCAGTTGCAGGAACACGATGGCGATGATGGAGATCTGGATCAGCTCGGTCACGCCCGCGAACGGTGCATGAAGAAAGCTCCTGCTCATTGCATCGCCGGTGACCAACAGCACGAGAAACAGAATCCACAGAGAGCCCACGGCATTCATGCCAACCACCAGGCGATCGAAAGGGCCCAGAAGTTCAAGGTCCAGCGCGTTGGCGGGTTTCATGTGTGCCTCCGGGTGTTGCCGCCGGTGATCACTTCTGATCCCACTGCCGCTCGATCGGCTGCTTCGCTGCCCGCATCGCGTTCATGTAGTAGTTGAGCATGTCGGTGCCATTCATGCCTTCTTTGTCCAGCCCTGCGGCCCATTCCTGGGCCATGTTCGGCAGGGCGTTGGCCCACTGCGAGCGCTCGGCTTTGGAAAGTTCATGAACCGTGCCGCCCGCCTTCTTGTAGTTGGCGATGCTGGAGGCGCCCAGGTCTGCGGCGTCTTTGGCCAGCCGGTCGCGGTACTCGATCGCCACCTCTTGCATCACCTTTTTTACGTCAGCGGGCAGTTTGGCCCAGACGTCGGCATTGACCGTCAGCACCTTGGAGTTGACGGCACCAAGGTCGGCCTTGAGCATGTTGGGCGAGACTTCGGCCATCTTGAACGTGTCGGCAGCTTCAGGCCAGAGCAGTGCGCCATCCGTGACGCCTGTCTGTGTCTGGTTGTAGTAGCCGGTCAATGGGCCGGACACGCCCACCGCGCCCACCGGCGCGAGGTAGCGCAGGTTGAATCCTGCCCCGGCGATCTTCAGACCTTTCATGTCCCCCAGCGTTTTGACCACGGGCTTGGAGAACACCTGGTAGGAGTCGAGCACCACCGAATTGACCAGGTAAACCTGGTTGTAGGAGGCAAACGTTTTCTTGATGGCCGGGAACTTGTCCGCCATTTCATCGATGGTCCTGGCCACAAGCGCCGGGTCGGTGGTCACAAACGGTGTGGCGAATGCCACCGCCAGTACCCGCATCTTGTCGCCATAAATGGCCGTGGTGACGATGCCCACATCGCCCAGCCCTTTCTGCACGCCCTCAAGCACGCCATTGGGTTTTGCAATCTGGCCGGACCAAGCCTGATTCCATCGGATTTTGTATTTGTTGTCACGGGCCAGCCGCTTGTCCACCTCGGGGATATAAAACTCGATGAACTCCTTGATCCACAAGGACTTGGGCGGGTAGCCGTCAATCACGGTGAGGTTGATGGATGTCTGGGCCAGAGCGGCCGGGGACATCATTGATCCGGAAATGGCTGCAAACGCCAGCGCGGCAGTCGTCGGGCGAAGCGATTTGAAAGTTTGAAAGTTCATGTCAGGTCTCCTTCTGCTCTATTTTCAGGTTGCTGGTGGTTGTGGTTGGTGGACATCAAGCTCATCCGTGTCAAACGGAAGCGTCAGGACGCGTGGGCGCCCTACAACGGCGCCAATCGCAAATCGACCGTCATGACACGGCATTGCTCGCCAGGCAGGCCATGTCGGGCGCAGGCCGCCGCATCGGTGACGGTTTCGAACCGGTACACGAGTGCCTGACGCACACCAAACACAGCATCAGTTTCCAGATAGGGGTCTTCGGCTTCAAACAGTTCGGTCACCAGGCTTCGGTGGCCCGGCGCTGAAACCACCAGATGAAAGTGTGCAGCCCGCCAGGAGCCCCGTCCGGAAGGCTCAACCAGCGCCAGCCAGACAGGCCCATCGGTGGGAATCTGGTACGGCGTGGGCTGTATGGTGGCGATCTCGAAGCTGCCATCCCCGGCCACCTTCAACTGGCAGCGCAGGTTGTCCGTCGGCTGCGCCGGGTCTGTCTGCCAATACAGACCGTTGGCGGCGTTTTGCCAGAAGTCCAGCGTGGCATGAGACAGTGGATTTCCATGAGTATCACAGACGCGGCCACGCAGCAAAACGGTGGGGCCGGTATTGGCGCCGATCAGATTGGCCGGGTTGTCGACCCAGGGAGAACCGACCGTGTGAAACGGACCGAGCACGCTGCCCGGCGTCGCTCCGGGGGAAGACGAAATCAAGTCGACCAAGCTGGACAGGCCCAGCACATCCGACAGCAAAGAGAACTCGCTTCGGGATTCGCTGCTGATCTTGGCGCATTCATGTAGGAAAGACAAAGCGGCGCGCCATTCGGCATGTGTGATTTGCGCATCTCGGGCGTAGTCGTGCAGGGCGACGATCAGCTTTTGCACCAGTTGCCGTGATCGAGCATCTGCCAGACCCGCGAAACTTTTTGCAGCAATGTCGGTGATGTTGGTTTGATTGATCATGACAGCACCTCAGGCCGCAATCGGGTTGGACAGCACGCCGATTCCTTCGATCTCGATCTCGATGGTGTCGCCAGCCTTCATCCACACCGGCGGGGTACGCGCATAGCCCACGCCGCCGGGCGTGCCCATGACGATCACGTCACCGGGCTCTAGCGTCAGCGATTCGGACAGCAGGGCAATGGTGCGCGCCACGCCAAACGACCATGTCCCTGGTGTTGGCGCTCTGCATGACCTGGCCGTTCAGGCGGGACTGGATGTGCAGGCCCGTCGCAGCCCGGCGGCAGCTCGTCGGCCGTCACCAGGCAGGGGCCGAAGGCGCCGGTGGCGTCGAAGTTCTTGCCGATGGTCCACTGCGCGGTCTTGCGCTGGTAGTCGCGCAGCGAGGCGTCGTTGAAGCAGGCGTAGCCAAAGACCGCATCGAGGGCATCGTCCTGCGTGACACGTAGCGCGCGCGCGCGCCCGATGACGACCGCCAGCTCGGCTTCGAAGTCGAGCTTGTCGGACACCTTGGGCACCTTCAAGGGCGCGCCATGCGCCAGCAAGCGAGGTGGCGCAGCGCAAGAAGAAGCACGGGTAGTCACCGATTTGGTTGCCGCCTTCCTTGGCGTGGTCGATGTAGTTCACGCCCAGGCAGATGATCTTGCCGGGGCGGGGCACGCAGGGCAGCAGCGTGACGTGCGTCAGCGGGACGGCCTGGGCCGCAGCCGCACGGCTGGCGCATTGGGCCAGCAGGGCAGGCCAGCGGGCTTCGTCGGCCAGCAGGGCCATCAGGGAGCGGGGCACATCGGCACACAGTACCTGGCTGGGCACCACTCCCCCGTCAACGAGCACGCCCCAGTTCGGGCCTGCGGATGTTTCGAAACTAACCAGTCGAATGCGTGTTCCTTGATTGCCGCCCGGCGGCACGTGCCTTTGCGGTCTTATTGGGGTGGCTGACCGGGATTGCTTGCTGATCGATGATCGATGATGACATTTTTTAAACGATAAAGTGTGTTTTAATGGATTTAATCGCTAAAAAAGCGGCTCGTGTTTTCCCTAAGCATGACCGAACCCGTCCCGGAATGTGCTCTTCTGTGGACCAAGCCGTTGTTCTTGCCCATGGAAGCCAAAGCACTCAAGACCATGACGCGCGCCTCTGCACCGCCTCTTCGGACCTGGAATCAGCGCTGCCTGCGGCGGCAGAGTCGGCTCGTGCGCGCCGGTGAATCGTTGGGGCCCCAAATCGAAGGCCGACGGGTGTCTACGAGCGCCATCGTCCCACTGCTCAATGCCGTGCTGGAGCCCGGTGACCGCGTCTGCCTGGAGGGCAACAACCAGAAGCAGGCCGACTTTCTGGCCAAAGCGCTGGTGCAGGTCGACACGCGGCCGGGTGCACGACCTGCACATGGTGCAGTCGGTGCTGGCGCTGCCCGAGCACCTGGACGTCTTCGAACGCGGCATCGCCAGCCGGCTCGACTTCTCCTTCTCGGGCCCGCAGGGCGCCCGGCTGGCCCGGCTGGTCTCGCAGGAGCGGATCGAGATCGGCGCCATCCACACCTACCTCGAACTGTTCGCCCGCTACTTCGTCGACCTGACGCCGCAGGTGTCGTCTGGTCGCCGCGCACAGCGCCGACGCCGACGGCAACCTGTACACCGGCCCCAACACCGAGGACACGCCCGCCATCGTCGAGGCCACGGCGTTCAGCGGCGGCATCGTGATCGCGCAGGTCAACGAGGTGGTGCGACGCTGCTGCCGCGCGTCGACATCCCGGCCGACTGGGTCGACTTCGTGGTGGCGGCGCCCACGCCGCAATGTCATCGAGCCGCTGTTCACCCGCGACCCGGCGCAGATCAGCGAAATCCAGGTCTGATGGCGATGATGGCGATCAAGGGCATCTACGCCGAATACGGCGTGCAGCGCCTGAACCACGGCATCGGCTTCGACACCGCGGCCATCGAATTGCTGCTGCCCACCTACGGCGAGTCGCTGGGCCTGAAGGGCAAGATCTGCCAGCACTGGGCGCTCAATCCGCACCCGGCGCTGATCCCGGCCATCGAGGCGGGCTGGGTCGAGTCGGTGCACTCCTTCGGCTCCGAGCTGGGCATGGAGGACTACGTCGCGCGCGCGCTCCGACGTGTTCTTCACCGGGCCCGACGGCAGCATGCGCAGCAACCGCGCGTTCTGCCAGGCGGCCGGCCACTACGCCTGCGACCTGTTCATCGGCTCGACGCTGCAGATGGACCTGGCCGGCAACAGCTCCACGGCCACGCTGGGCCGCATCGCCGGCTTCGGCGGGGCGCCCAACATGGGCGCCGACGCGCGCGGCCGGCGCCACGCCAGCCCCGCCTGGCTCAAGGCGGGCGCCCAGGCGCGCCAGGGCCTGCAGCGGTGCCGCCGGCACGCCGCGCGGCCAGAAGCTCGTGGTGCAGATGGTCGAGACCTTCCGCGAGCACATGCAGCCGGCCTTCGTCGAGCGGCTCGACGCCTGGACGCTTGCCGAGCAGGCCGGCATGGCCCTGCCGCCGATCATGATCTACGGCGACGACGTCACCCACGTCCTCACCGAGGAAGGCATCGCCAACCTGCTGCTGTGCCGCACGCGACGAGGAGCGCGAGCAGGCCATCCGCGGCGTGGCCGGCTACACGCCGGTCGGCCTGGCGCGCGACCGGCGCATGGTGGAGAACCTGCGCGACCGCGGCGTGATCCGCCGGGCCGAAGACCTGGGCATCGACCCGCGCGATGCCACTCGCAACCTGCTGGCCGCGCGGAGCATGCGCGACCTGGTGCGGGCCAGCGGCGGCCTGTACACGCCGCCCAGCGCGTTTCAGAAACTGGTGACACACGAACCATGAACACCTCTGTTTCGCTGGAGACCCTCAGCTTCGAGCTGCCAGGCAGTCGTCCGGCCCCGACATTTCAGCCCGGTTCTGGTCGGCGTGGTGGGCTCGGGCAACCTGGAGGTGCTGCTCGAAGCCCAGCCAGGGTCCGGCGTCTGCCGTTTCGAGCTGCAGACCTCGGCGCGCGGCTTCGGCGACCATCTGGGCCGCCGTGCTGCAACGACTTCCAGGCCCGCCACGGGTTGTGCGGCCTGCTCGTGTCCATCCACGACATGGGCGCCACGCCGGCCGTCGTCAGCCTGCGCCTGGACAAGGCCTGGCCCAGTTGAGGGAGACGACGCCATGATCCGCACCAGTTGGGCCGAATGCAGCGCGCGCCAGCGCCTGCAGCACCTGCTCGACCCCGCGCAGTTTTCACGAGTGGCTGCCGCCGCAAGAGCGCCTGACCAGCCCGCACCTGGCCCAGCTCGGTGTGCCGGCGGCGTTCGACGACGGCGTGGCGATCGGCCGCGGTCTGCTGGACGGCCAAACGGTGTTCGTGGCCGCGCAGGAAGGCGAGTTCATGGGCGGTGGTGTGGGCGAGGTGCACGGCGCCAAGCTGGTCGGCCTGTTGCGGCGCGCCCAGCTCGAGCGCCCCGCTGCGGTGTTGCTGCTGGCCGATTCCGGCGGCGTGCGCCTGCACGAGGCCAATGCGGGCCTGATCGCGGTGTCCGAGGTGATGCGCGCCCTGCTCGACGCGCGGGCCGGCGGCGTGCCGGTGATCGTGCTGATCGGCGGCGCCAACGGCTGTTTCGGCGGCATGGGCATCGTGGCGCGCTGCGCCGACCACCTCGTGATGAGCGACATCGGGCGCCTCGCCATGTCAGGCCCCGAAGTGATCGAGGCGTCGCACGGCGTCGAGGAATTCGACGCGCGCGACCGCGCGCTGGTCTGGCGCACCACCGGCGGCAAGCACCGCTGGCTGTGCGGGGACTGCGATGCAGCTGGTCGAAGACGATGTGGCGCAGTTCCGCAGCGCCGCCCGGCAGGCCATGGTCAAGCTGCGGCGCTCGCACCCCATCACCCTGGCCTCGCTGCAGGCTGAACACACCTTGCTCAGTGCCCGACTGAAGGATGCGCCCGCCGATGGCAGAGGCGCTCAGCCTTTGGCGCGCCTGGGCGTTGCCGCAAACGGCCCGCATTCCCGACATGGATGTGGCCGAGGTGTCTGCGCTGCGTGCGCCCTCAGGTTCCGATCCGCAGGCGTTGCGCATGAACTGGCCAGCACTCGTCAGCGCCCTGTTTGGCGACCATCACGCCATCACCGCGCAAGGATCGACCTGCTGCACGGCAGAAGCCCGGCTCGATGGCAGGACCCTCACCGTGATCGGCACCACCGACCACGCCCCGATCGGCGTGCGACCTGGCGCTGGCGCAGGCGCGCATCGTGCTGGACACCCTGCCAGCGCCATCCCCGGCGGACCATGCTGCTGCTGATCGACACCCAGGGGCAGCATGCTGCGCCGGCGCGACGAACTGCTGGGCATCAACCGCGCGATGGCGCACTTGGGGTGCTGCATCGACTTGGCGCGCCGTCGGGCCACCGGGTGCATTGGCCTGGTGTACGACCAGGCGCTGTCGGGCGGCTTCATCACCTCAGGACTGATCGCCGATGCCTGCTACGCATTGCCCGAAGCCGAGATCCGGGTCATGCGCATCCCCGCCATGGCGCGCATCACCAAGATCGCGCGGAGCGCCTCACCGAGCTGTCGGTCGACAACCCGGTGTTTGCGCCTGGTGTGGACAACTACGTGGCGATGGGCGGCGTTCGGGCGCTGTGGTAGGGTGACCTGCAGCGCTGCCTGCGCGACGCCATCGCCCACACCCCCGATGACGACGTGCGCGCGAGCGACGGAGAGCGCAGGGGAGGGCGGCGGTACGCGGCCGGTACAGTCCAGCGGGTGTTAAGCGCCCCCTGAATCCAACATCGCCTGGACCGCCAGCCATTCCAGCGCGCTCCATGCCGAATCTGGTTCGCCATCGCCTGCTCCATGTCCGCGGGCAGGCGCTCGCTCCGATGGTCGATCAACTCACCAGCGGCAACGCGCTCGCGGGGCTGAGGCATTGGGTGGAGCAGCAACTGCCTCTGGTGGTCACCCGCCGGACCCCTGGGCTGCCCCCCCACCTGCTGTCCGTCGGACTGCCCCTGCCCTTGCAGTGGGGCCGGCTACGGTTGGGCTTCCAGCTTCCCTGTCGGGATATCCTGGCGTACACCACTTTCCCTGCCCTTGACGAGGTGGTCCAGGCCCAGGGGCTTAGCCTTCAGCCCCTGGTCGAGGCGCTGCGCTTACTGGACCTGCGAGCCCAGGTATACGGCAGCTACGGGTGGCAGACTCTGTCGGGTCTGACCTATGTGCATGCAGGCTCCGATCTCGACCTGCTGGTCCACGTGAACAACGACCACCAGGCCGATCTGGCCGCCACTGCCTTGCTGTCGTGCGAAGGCGGCCCTCTGAGACTTGACGGTGAACTGATGTTTCCCGATGGTTCTGCCGTTGCCTGGCGCGAGTGGTCGGCGTGGCGAGCGGGCAAGACGCCCCAGTATCTGGTCAAGTTGCTGGAAGGCGTCCACTTGGCCTCGGGCTTCCCAGCGCTGAACACGTCCACCCGACCGGTCTGAGAAGCCCATTGAGATGAAGAGCGACGCCATCCCTTGGGTCGAGACCACAGCGACCTTCAGCCCCGGCCAAGCGCGCCGCACCGCCAGGGCAGCGACCCTGGCGCTTCATGACGAACTCTCGCTGTATCCCAAGCCCGGGCTGGTCTCGTTTCAGGACGCCGGAAGCCACGCGGACATGGATGCGTCCGTGCTTTTTAGGAGCCTGAGCTGTCTGCGGCACTACTTCCGTTCCATCACCCTCGCAGGCTCGCGCGGCGCGGCCTTCGCCGAACTCGAAGCCCTGGGCATCTCAGCCGAGCAGCGCATGCTTGTGCGCACCCAAGGTGTGAACACCCACCGGGGTGCGATTTTCATCCTGGGCCTGCTGTGCGCCGCTGCCGGGGGGTTGCACGCCGAAGCTGGCCCCCTGTGCGCTCTGCACATCAGGCAAGCGCTGGTGGCACGTTGGTCTTCAGACCTGTTCGCCCGACAGCACGCCAAGCGATGTTCGCATGGTCGGCAGGCGGTTCAGGCCTTCCATCTCCGTGGCATAGAACAGGAAGCGGCACTGGGCTTTCCCATCCTTTTTGAGGTCACCTCACCGACATTGCGGCAAGCTCTGGATGACGGGCTGAGCCGCCAAGGCGCGCATTTGCAGGCCTTTTTCCAGACCCTGGCGGTCTTGGACGACACCAACCTGGCGCACCGGGGCGGTCTGGTCGGCTTGCGATGGGCCCAGACAGAAGCCAGACGGTTTTTGAACCGCGGCGGGATGCACCAGAGCGACGCCATCGCCCAGGCAGAGACAATCCACCACGCGTTCGTGCAACGCAGGCTCAGCCCCGGAGGTTGCGCCGATCTGCTGTCCGCCGCTTGCTGGGTGGAACGCATGGCCGAAGTCGCATGAGCCTCGGGCTGATGTTTCCCGGCCAGGGGACACAACACCGCGCCATGTTGCCCTGGCTCGATACCCCGGGGCCACATGCCCGCGTGCTGGAGATGATGGCCGCCCACCTCGGCGGCGACTGGCGCGCGCGGCTGGACGACCCGGCATGGGCGTTTCAGAACAGCGTGGCGCAACTCCTGCTGACCGGGGTCGCCCTGGCCGCGTGGAACGCTGTGAGAGCGTACGTGCCCGTTCCTCGGGCGGTGGCAGGTTACAGCGTGGGCGAACTGGCCGCCTTCTGCGCGGCTGGCGTATTCTCGACAGAGCATGCCCTGGCACTGGCGGCGACGCGGTCCCGGCTCATGGAGCAGGCCGTTGCCAAGCGGCCCAGCGGCCTCATCGCCATCCATGGGCTGAGCGCCGAACAAGTGGATGCGCTGTGCCTGCGCCACGGTGCATTCCTGGCCATCGTCCTCCACGCTGCGGCCCGCGTGGTGGGCGGCGGCCTCGCGGCATTGGCCAGCGCCGCCGAGGAGGCCCGACAGCTGGGAGCTAGCACCACCCACCTCCAAGTGCCGCTGGCCTCCCACACCCCTTTGCTGGCTTCGGCCGTGGCACCGCTGCGCGCCGCGCTGGAGCGCATCCCGTTTGCGATACCGCACACGGCTATGGTGTGCAACTTCCATGGCCATACCGAACGCCGGCCCGACGCCTTGAAAACAGCCCTGGCCGGTCAGATCGCCCAAACCGTGCAATGGGAGACCTGCATGCAGACCTTGAAGGAACAAGGCGTGAGCTGTGTGCTCGAGATCGGGCCCGGCGCCACGCTGTCCCGACTGTGGCAGGGGCTGCACCCCGACATCCCGGCCCGATCGCTGGACGACTTTCAGCACCCCGCGAGCGCCGTCGCCTGGGTCAAGCACCACATCACGCGGTGATCTTCCAAGACGTCAACTTCAGAGAACCATCACACCGGCTGGTGCTTCCGCTGGTCCCGAAAGCTCAGTCGCGACCTTCTGCGAAACGTGAGCCTTCCAGACCGCTGAGAATCGGAAGGCGCGAGCCTGATGGATCTCGTGCTACTTGGCTACCCGACCTGGATTCGAACCAGGGACCTGCAGATCAACTGCCGGTGCGAGAGGAGGTCCGACCTTTAGGAGTCGCGTGGTTGTTGCACGTCGGACCACAGCATATCCCCGCAGGCCATGCGGTCAAAGCAGCAGGAAGGCCGCAGCCGCAATGGCGGTGGGCCCAAGTGCTCCCAGCAGCAAGCCGCCTGCGCCGATCGACTCGTCCTCGAAGCCACGCTTGAGCAAGGCGACGCCTGCCGGGTTGGGCGCATTGGCAATCACCGTCAGGCCGCCTCCAGCGACGGCGCCCGCCACGAGCATGTACTTGGATTCGTCAGAGATGCCACTGATGAGCGAGCCGAGATAGGTCAGCGCGGCGTTGTCGGTGATCGCCGTCAAACCTAGCGCGCCGAAGAAGAGGGCCAGGGGTTCCAGGCTCGACACGATCGGCTGAAGCCACCAGCCCTGCAGCCCGCCAAGCACCACCAGGCCTGCAAGGAAGAAGGCGACCAGCAAGGCTTCCTTGATGATGAGCGGGCTCTGGTGCCGCTCATACGCCTGGGTAAAGCCAAGGAACATCAGGAACAGGCCGAGAAAGGCCACCGGATGGTGGGCCAGCAGCACCACGCCGGCAAGCAAGGCGAGATGCACCAGCACCACGCTCCAAGGTACCGGGGCTTCCATCTTCGCGCCTTCTGACCCAGAGGCTCGAAGATGCTTGCGGAGCACAAAGGTCGCAACGGAAGCGTTGACCAGCACCGCGATGGCCGCCTTCCAGCCGAACGTGGCAAACATGAAGGCGGTGTCCCACTGCCAGGTTGCTGCCACCATCAAGACGGGTGGCGCCGCGTAGGAGGTGAGCGTGCCCCCGATGGAGATATTGACGAACAGAACGCCAAGGGCCAGGTACTTGAGCGGCTCGGGCACATGCGTCCTGAATATCTGCGGAGCCAGCATCAGCGCGGCAATGGTCATCGCGGCTGGCTCGGTGATCAGCGACCCCAGCAAGGGCACGGCCGCTAGACCGAGCCAGGCGCTGGCCACCGGCGTCGGCAGCGGCACGACGCGGGCCATGCTGTCCACGGCCCAGATTACCGTGCGCAGGACAGGTCGTGAAGCCGCGACCACCATCACGACGAAAACGAACAGCGGCTCGGTGTAGTTGCGGGACTCGGCGTAGCCCAAGGCCTGATCACCGCCCCGCATCAGCCCCATGACCATGATCAGGACCATGGCCCAGAAGCCGAAGACGACTTCGACTTCGCCCAGGAGGTGAAACAGTCCCGCGTGCCTGGGGAAGCGATGCGAGAGGCGTTCGAACTGCTTGGCAGCGAACGTGTGCACGAGAGCCAGCACGAAGATGGCCAGGGCGATATTCTGAATGGTCGGGTCGGGCGTCAGGGGCATGGGCGTGAAGACTCCGCGTGGCGGCCCGACCAGCGCAAACTACCTGCCTCCCCGCGAATCGGTTCGGCACCCGTCGCCAGTGTAACGACACAGCGGTCAATTCCCGTGCCATGGCGCGACCGCGCCATCACGGCACTCAGAATCGAGCCACCCTAATCTCCGTTGTGCCGGATGCGCCAGCTTGATGCCGAACTGCTGACGGATCTCCCGCAAGCGGACATCGAGATGATGCTCATGGTCCGTCCAAGGCCGTCGACCATGCTGGGATAGACACCGGATCACCGTACGGGGGACGATGACGACCCCGTGCCCGATGGCCCGCAGCACGTCCACCACGCGCAGCAGCCTGTAGGTGTCGAGCGACTCGTGGAGGACGTAGCCCTTCAAGACGCCGAAGTCGGCTGTCGTCCCCAGCAGGCTGGCCATCTTGACGACGGCCTCGTCGTCAAGTTGGACGCCACAACCAAGCACGACATGGGCCGTGTCGTGGCAGCGGAAGAAGAACGCGTGAGAACTTCATGACCTGGTCTCCGGTCGTGCTGATCTCTGGGGCTGCGGCGGATGGGCGTGGGCACAAAGCACACCACGCAATGGTGCGCCCGGATCATGCGCTCATGGTCTAATCGATCAAATGACGCGAAGACAGAATTATCGATAAACTTGAGCTTCACGGTTTCACAGCAGGCCGCACCACTTCGATCCAGATGATCCATTGCGACCATCTGCATGTCCTACCCAATGACATTTGCGCAGAAGATTGCCGCTCTTTCGCTGTTTCACCGCTTCGCGGACACCTCAGCCGCTCCCGGCGTGCGCTGTGTGCAGGAGGTGAGTCCGAGGCACGGCGCTCGCGCCCTGGTGGAACGCCCAGCCGGTGAATATCCCCTCACGCGCGGTGGAAGAGTTTCAGCAAGAGCGCGGGATGGCCATTTGGGTCGAGACTGCGGTCTGGAACTCGTGACTGTGTTCGAAAACCCTCCCACCCTGTTCGTGTGGTGCCCAGCGTGCTGCACACCCCTTGGCGCCACCAGCGCCGTTGTTTGGAGTCATTGATGCTCAACCCCCTCATCCTGCTCGCATTGCTTGCCGCCACATTCAATACCCATGCGGCCGAGTTGCCCATCTTCGACTCGCACTTGCACTACAGCCACGATGCCTGGGAACGGCTGCCGCCCAAGGCCGCCATCGAGATCCTGCGCAAGGCCGGTCTCAAGGCGGCGATGGTTTCGAGCAGCAGCGACGACGGCACACAAAAGCTTTACGCTGAGGCGCCTGACCTGGTCATTCCCGTGCTGCGGCCATATCGCCAGCGCGGCGAGACAAGTTCCTGGGTCCGTGACCCCAGCATCATTCCGCACCTTGAGTCGAGGCTGAAGACTTTCCAGTACGCCGCCATCGGCGAGTACCACGTCTATGGCGCTGATGCCGATCTTCCGGTGGTGCGTCGGGTGGTTGAGTTGGCTCGGCAGTACAAGCTGTACTTGCACTCGCATTCCGACGCCGACGCCATCGAGCGCCAGTTCAAGCAAGATCCGAATGCCCGCATTCTGTGGGCGCACTCGGGCTTTGACGCACCCGACAAGGTGCGCGAGATGCTGCGCAAGTACAAGAACCTGTGGTGTGACCTGGCCTTCCGCAGCGACCACGCCACCTTGGGCAAGGTGGACCCGGCCTGGCGTGCAGCCTTCCTGGAGTTTCCAGACCGTTTCACGGTGGGTACCGACACCTTCACGCCGGAGCGCTGGTACTTCGTGGTTGAACACGCCAACTGGTCGCGGCGTTGGCTGGCAGACTTGCCTGCTGAGGTGGCTGAAAACATCGCCTACAAGAACGGCGAAAGGCTGTTCGGCAACATGATGAAGAAGCCATGAGGCGCAGCGCTTGGCTGATCTTCGCTTGGCTCGGCGCGGTGCTTCCGGCAGCAGTCGCCTGCCCCTTGCCCAAGCCCACTCTGCAAAGTGGGCAGGCACAAGTGGCATGGAAGGTCGAGGGCGCTCGGATGGCGGCCGGCAAGCACTTTGCAATGGACGTCCTGGTGTGCCCAGCCGATGCGAAGCTGGCGCGTGTGGACGCAACGATGCCCGAGCACAAGCACGGTATGAACTACCGCCCCAGCTTGAAGGCACTGGGTGACGGGCGCTGGCGTGTCGAAGGAATGATGTTCCACATGCCGGGCCGCTGGGAGCTGCGGTTGGAAGTTCAGGCGGCTGGAAGGACCGAAGTGCTGGTCGACAGCATCCATCTGCAATGAGCGTGCGAGCTGCGCTGCGGCCGATCTTTTTGGCGGCGCTGCTTTCACTGAGCGTAGCGGTACCGGCACGCGCTGGGCTGATCGAGTTTTCCGCTGAGGAGCGCGCGCGCATCGAAGCGCATGGGCCCTGGCCCGTCGCCCGCGTCCGCGATGCCAGCAACCGCGTCGACGGCCTGCCCGCTGCGGAGAGGCTTGGGAGAATGCTTTTCTTCGACAAGCGCCTGTCCTCCAGCGGCCAGATTGCCTGTGCCACGTGCCATAACCCCAGGCGTGGCTTCCAGGATGGCCTTCGTTTCTCGCGCCATGGGCGCAATACCACTGGGTTGCTGGACGCGGGGCACCAGCGCTGGTACCGCTGGGACGGCTCCGCCGATTCGCTCTGGGCCGCGTCATTGGTACCCTTGGCCGCCAGTGAAGAGCTGGCCGCGACGCCGCCGCATGTGCTGGCCCTGCTCCAGCGCGACCGCACTCTTGGCCAGATGTACCGCGGTCTCTTCGGTGTGCCCGTGCCAGACGAGTCTCTGCTGGTCAACGTCGCGAAAGCGATGGCGGCATACCAGGCAACGCTCGTCTCCGCACGCACGCCATTCGACGCTTTCCGAGATGCGCTTTCCCGCGGCGACTCCGTGGCGGCTTCGCGCTATCCGCTGGAGGCCCAGCGCGGGCTGAGAATCTTCGTCGGCCAGGGGCGCTGCTTCGTATGTCACAGCGGGCCAGGTTTCACCAATGGCGAGTTCGCGGACATTGGGCGTCCCTTCTTCACGACCGCCGGAGTTGACCCCGGGCGCTGGGGCGGGCTTCAACAAGTGCTGGCCAGCCCGCATAACCGGCTTGGGAAGTTTTCAGACGCGCCAGCCGATGCTGTTGTGGCGGTGGCGACACGCCATGTGGTGATGGAGCCGCGCCACTTCGGCGAGTTCAAGGTGCCAGGCCTGCGTGGGCTGGAGGCCACGGCGCCGTACTTCCACGACGGTAGCGCGCCCAGCATTGAAGACGTGGTGCGGCACTACAGCGAACTCGATGAAACACGACTGCACGCCGACGGCGTCCGCCTCCTGCAGGCGCTGAAGCTGACGCCGGATCAGGCGGCTGACCTGGCGGCGTTTCTGAGAACGCTGAGCGCAAGCTCCGGCCGTTTGCGCAGGCCATAGGCCCGCGGACTGGAGACGGTCCGCCATGTCCGTTTCAGCGCGAGTACCCATGGATTCTCTGGTGTCATTAATCGATAAATGGTTAATATCGTCGACATGGCGAGAAAGTCAGCCCTATCAGAGGTTTCGCAACGTGGTGTCGCGTCCGTCACGCGAGCGAGTGCCGTCTATGAGCGACTGCGCGATGACATCGCGCACGGCATACTTGAGCCAGGTAGCAAGCTGCGCGTGGAAGCCATGTGCACCCGCTACGACGTCGGTGCGAGTCCGCTGCGCGAGGCCCTCAATCGCCTATCGTCTGAAGGTCTTGTCGACCGCACTGAATTGCGCGGCTTCAGCGTGGCACCGCTGCACTGGGACGAGTTGCCGATCCTGACTCAGAACCGGGTGGAGCTGGAAAGTCTGGCCTTGCGGCAGTCCATTGAACTGCGTGATGCGGCGATGGAGGACCAGCTGGTGCTGCTGATGCACCGACTGTCGCGCACCCCGCGCTCGCTGTCCTCGGACAGCTACGTTGCGAATCCAGCATGGGAGGCGTTGCACCGGGACTTTCATCGGGCCTTGTTGTCGCGCTGCCCCTCGCGCTGGCTGCGCGCTTTTTGCGACAGCCTGGCCGACGAGTCCTACCGATTCCGTCAAGTGGCGGCTGGCAAGTCTTTCAGTTCACGTGACGAGAATGCAGAACACCGGGCCGTTTTTGAAGCGGTCATCGAAGGCCGTTCGGACGAGGCTGTGCGCTTGCTTGAGGCGCACTACATGAGAACCGCCGCGGTAGTGGCGGGCCAAGCACGAGCGACGAGAGTGACGGCCTGACCGTGGCCATCACTCAAGACGAACAGCAGCCGGCACGCATTGCCAGAGCGGTTGGTCCGGGTGTGGTTGGTGCCGCGCGTTCGACGGCGACGTTGCCCTGGCACTTCACAAACAAGAGCACCGCAATCTATGAAGTACCGCCGTTTGGGCCATGCAGGCCTGCAAGTCAGCGAGCTGTCTTTGGGTTCCTGGGTCACGTATCACGATCAGGTCAATACTCAGGCCGCTGTAGAGATGATGGCTGCGGCCTACGACGCCGGCATCAATTTCTTCGACAACGCCGAGGGCTATGCCAACGGGCAAAGTGAAGTCGTGATGGGGCAGGCCCTGAGGGCGCTGGGCTGGCCGCGCTTGACCTACGTGGTGTCGACGAAGTTCTACTGGGGCCTGGATTCCACCGGTGCCACGGCCAATCGCCAGAACACGCTCAATCGCAAGTACTTGATGCAGGCGATCGATGGCTCGCTCAAGCGCATGCAGCTGGACCACATCGATCTGGTTTACTGCCACCGACCTGACCCGCACACGCCCATCGAAGAAACGGCACGCGCGATGAGCGATATCGTCAACCAAGGCAAGGCGCTGTACTGGGGCACGAGCGAGTGGAGTGCAGCCGACATCCGCGCGGCCTGGGATGTGGCCGATCGACACGGGTGGCACAAGCCCGTAGTGGAGCAGCCTTGCTACCACGTGCTGCAGCGCCAGCGGGTGGAGCATGAGTATTCAGCGCTGTATGAGGACATCGGACTGGGACTCACCACCTACAGCCCGCTGGCCTCTGGTCTGCTGACGGGCAAGTACCGCCATGGCGCGCCAGCCGGCAGCCGCGGTACCTTGGAGGCCGTGTCCTTTCTGCGGGACGGCCTGCTTGACGCTGGCCGCAATGCTGCAGTGACGCGTCTTGAGCCGATTGCGGCCAAGCTGGGCTGTACGCTTGCGCAGCTCGCCATTGCCTGGGTGGCGAAGAACCCCCGGGTCAGTTCGGTCATCACCGGTGCTTCCCGGCTGGAACAGCTGCGGTCGAACCTCGGTGCGCTGAACGTGATTGACCGCCTGAGCCCCGAGTTGATGGCTCGCATCGACGCGGCGGCAGGACCGGCCGTCGCGGGTTGAGGCCTGGCTCGCGGGGCTGCGGTCGGGCTATCGACTGGAGGGCTGGAAGTGTTGTGAAATGGCCGGATCGAAGTTGCCGTCGATCAGCACGAATAGCAACTTGCATGGCTTGCCTGAGCGGTTGGCCCAGGCGTGGTTGGTGCCTCGCTCGACGGCGAAGTCGCCCTGCCGCATCAGCACCTCTTCATTGTCGAGCACCAGCGTGATTTCCCCCTCGAGCACGTAGCAGTAGTCCACCGACTGCGTGCGGTGCATGAAAGGGTGCTTGGCCTTGCCGTCCTGGTTGGTGGAGGCCGTGGTGGTACCGATGGCGCCCCAGGCCACGCGGGTGGCATCGGCGTCGATCTTTTCCAGCCATTCGCCTTCGGGGCCAAACTCCACGATGCGTACCACGGTGCCGTTTTTCGGGGGCTCCAGCTTCAACGGGCGAGACGTGGGATCGGCTTCATTTGTCACCAGGGCTGGCGTCTGGTCGGTCATCCAGAGCTGCGTCAAGCAGTACCCGACCCGCCGGGGATTGGTGTGCACAGAGGGCGCCATGCGGTCTTCGCAGACCATCGATCGGCCTTGGGCGTCGTGTCCGGTGACGATGCGGCGGACCTGGCCTTGGGGCAGGGGGGTCTCACTCATGCTGCATTCACTCCGCGGTGACGCCCGTGGACTTGACCAGTCGGCCCCACTTGCCGAGTTCATCTTTCAGGTAGTCGGCAAAGGCAGCTGGAGAGCGCGGCAGTGGCTCCAGACCGGCGGCGGCCAGCTTGCCCAGCAGTTCGGGCGTGCGCAGGGCGTCGCCGATGATGGTGTTGATGCGTTGTGCGATGTCGGCCGGCATGCCCGCCGGGCCCAGCAGACCGACCCAGGTGTAGTCCTCGAAGTCTGCAAATCCGGACTCTGCCACGGTGGGCACGTCGGGCAGGGCAGCATTGCGCTTGAGGCTGGTGACTGCCAGTGCCTTGACCTTGCCGGCTTTGACGAGTGGTACCGCCGGCGGCAGTGCGACGCTGGCCAAAGGCACCTGGTTGGCGACCGTGGCCTGCAGCGCCGGGGCCGCTCCTTGAAAGGGCACATGCACGGCATCCAGCCCACCCAGCACGCGCAGCACATGGTCTGCCGTCAGGTGCGGCGTGCTGCCCACGCCAGCCGACCCGTAGCTGACGCTTTTGCCCTTTTGCAGGCGCAGGTAAGACTTCAGGTCTGTGGCCGCTTCACTGGGATGGGCCACGATGATGTTGGGGCTGGCCGCCACCAGCGCCACCGGTGCAAAGTCGCGCTGCAGATCGTACCCAGGGGATTTATACAGCGTCTGGTTGACGGCGATCGATGTGGTGGTGGCCAGCAGTGTGTAGCCGTCGGCGGCCTCTTTGGCCACGAGACGAGCGGCAACGTTGCCGCCGGCGCCGGGCTTGTTGTCCACCACCACTTGCTGGCTCACCTTGTCTTGCAAGACCTGGGCGACCAGACGCGCGACGATGTCGGCCGGCCCGCCAGGCGCAAACGCCACCACGAGGCGCATCGGCTTGTTCGGCCATGCCTGCGCCCGCGCGTGGGGCATCAGCGCGAGGCCGGTGCCGCCCAGGGCCGCCGCAAGAAGACGCCGACGCTGAAACTTGAAGGTGCTCATCGGGGTTCCATCCTGGCGGCCTGCGCTATCGCCTTGTGCTTGATGATTTCGTCACGAACAAAGTCGGCGAACTCGCTGGGAGTCATGCCGCGAGGCTGAATGCCCAGGCGCGCAAACGTAGTCGCGAGCTCACCGTCCTGCAAGGACCGAGTGATGTCGGCATTGATCTTCTGCACGGTCGCGCCCGGCGTGCTGGCTGGCGCCCACACGCCAAACCACAGGCTGATATCGAAGCCCGCAAAACCCTGTTCGGCGATGGTGGGAATGTCCGAAGCAGCCCCGGAGCGTGCGCGCGTGGACACCCCCAGCGCGCGCAGCTTGCCGGCCCGGATGTGTGGCAACGCTGTGCTCAAAGACGCCATCGTGAATGCCGCACGACCTGCCATCACGTCTTGAATGGCTTCAGGGCCACCCTTATAGGGCACGTGCAGCAAGTCGACAGCACCCATCTGCGCGAGGTATTCGGCGGCGAAATGCGTCGAGCTGCCCACGCCCACCGAGGCATACGGAATCATGCCGGGACGCGCCTTCGCCGCAATCAGCAAGTCCTTCAGCGTGCCGTAGGGTGAATCGGGGGCCGTGACAAGCACAAAAGGCGTCGCGCCGATCATGTTCACCTCAACCAGACTCTGACCCGGGGCGTAGGGTAGCTTCTTGTAAATCGCAGGGTTGGCCGCATACGTCACCGATTGCACCAGCAGCGTCTGGCCAGTGGGCTCGGCATTGACGACGGCTGACGTACCAATGATGCCGCCGGCGCCAGGCTTGTTGTCGACCACGACGGTTTGCTTCCACAGCTTTCCCAGCGCTTGCGCCAGGGCCCGCCCGGCGGTGTCCGCACCCGAGCCCGGCGTCAAGGGCACGACCAGTTTCACCGGGCCCTCAGGAAGGCCCTGGGCCGACGCCTGTATGCAGCTGAGGGCAAGCGCAGCGGCGATGAGGACACTTGCGCACTTCATAGTCCGGCTTCGTTCCAGTTGGAGGCCGGCTCGGGGGGCTCAGGCTTCAGCCCCGATGCACGGACGGCTTCGATGGCGCAGAACTCATCCTTGTCGGAAGCGTCACCGCTGATGCCCACAGCGCCGATGCACTGGCCTTCGGCGGTCAGGATCAGCACACCGCCGGGTGTGGGAATGAAGCGCCCGTTCGAGGCCGCCGCCAGCGCCGCCTGAAAACTGGGCCGGTTGGCCAGACGGTCGCGAATCTGGCGCGTGCTCATGCCCATGCCCAGTGCACCCCACGCTTTGCCATGTGCGATGTCATGGCGCAAGACACCGCAACCATCTTCGCGGCGATAGCTCACCGTCTGGCCGCCAGCGTCCAGCACGGCGATGGCCAATGGCAACAGGCCATGCAGCTGGCGCAGCCGGAGCACTTCGTCCGTGATGCGGCTGGCCAGTGCCAGGCTCAGGCTGCTTGCGATCGGAATGAGGTGTTCGGCCATGGCACGACGCAATCGACCCTGTGACTACTTTGCCAGCAAGCCGTCGATACCGGCCTTGGCCACCATCTCGTCCTGCGACGCCTGCACACCCGATACACCGATGCCACCGATGATCTTGCCGTCCACCACGATGGGCAGACCACCTTGCAGCGGCATGGCGCCCGGAACGGCCAGCAAGCGGAGTGCACTGCCGTTGGCGGCCAGGCTGTCTTCCAGCGCCTTGGTGGGGCGGCGGAAGTTCACCGCCGTGCTTGCCTTGCCCGTGGCGATGTTGATGCTGGCATTCTGCGCATCCAGGCGCTGCAGCATCACCAGGTGCCCGCCGGTATCGACGATGGAGATCACCACCTGCCAGCCGTTCTTGCGCGCTTCGGCTTCGGCCGCAATCATGGTCTTCTTGGCTTGCTCGATAGTGATTGGTGCACCATAGCCCGGAGGCTGCGGCTGAGTCTGCGCTGAGGCGTGCAGTCCCGTGACCAGCAGGGTCGCTGCAGCGAGCTGACGAAGTACTTTCAGAGGGGTATTCATGGCAAGGTTCCTACGGGATTAGGTAGACGGTGAACACAGACATTCGCAGACAAAGACTCAGCTGGTGCTGAGGTCGCCGAGCGAGGCGAGGATGGGCTTCCATTTCGCGCTCTCAGCCTTGACGAATTGCGTGGCCGCGGCATGGCCGATGTGAAGGTCGGCAAACATCGACTGGCCTTCCAGCTTGCTGCGCAGTGTGGGGTCGCTCATGGCCCGTTGTGTGGCCTGGGCCAGCTTCTGTTGCTCAGTAGCCGGTGTGTCGCGGGGCACCGTCACCACGTTCCACAACATGGCCTCGAAGGGCTTGGCCAGATCGGCCGATTCAGCCACCGTGGGGATGTCAGGTGCAGTGGACAGCCGCTTGGCCGACGCCACGCCGACGATGCGAACACGGCCGCTCTGGTGATGCGGCATCAGGCCGCCCAGGGTGTCCACGGTCATCTCGATCTGGCCGCCGATCAAGTCCTGCAGCGCGGGGCCGGCCCCCTTGTAGGGCACATGCGTGATGGGTGCACCGGTGATCTGCTTGAGCCGTTCCGCCGCCACGTGCAGCAACGTGCCGTTGCCGGGTGAGCCGTAGTTGTACTTGCCCGGGTTCACCTTGGCCGCGATGATCACGCTTTTGAGCGTGCGCGGCATTTGTGGCGATACCGCAAACACCACCGGTGCGCCGCCCAGCACGCCGACGAAGGCAAAGTCTGCCAGCGCGTCAAACTGCGGTTTGGTCTGGATCAGGTTGTACAGCGCGTGGGTCGATGCGGTACCAAAGAGCAGCGTGTAGCCATCGGCGGCGCTGCGCTTGACATCCAGCGTACCCAAGGCGCCCGAAGCGCCGGCCTTGTTTTCCACCACCACGGACTGGCCGAGTTGCTTGCCGAGTGCCTCCGCATACAAGCGCGCGAAGCTGTCTGTGGGGCCGCCCGCCGGAAACGGTACCACCAGTCGGATCGGGCGCGATGGGTAGGCCTGCGGGCGCGCAACGGCCGCCATGCCCAGCGCGGACGTCGCCACTACGGCTTGAAGGAAAGGGCGACGTTGCATGCTGGGCTCTCTTCGAGTTCACGGATTGCGGGGTGCCAGCGGCACGACGGCATCGCGGTCAAGGCGAAAAGCCATGAGGTCTTCGCCGATCTGCATGGGGCCGTCGTAGTTCTTGCGCGCCAGCTCGAAAACGTCTTTCTCTGTCAGCGCCGGCGAACCGAGGTTGCCGAGCAGCACAAAGTGGTAGAAAACGGCGAGCTTCGGCTTGACGCGAGAGAACAAGGTGCCCGCCTCGTCAGGCTTGGTGTGGTGCGCCAGGATCACCTGGAACACCGGGTTCTTCAGCAGCGCTTCGGGCGCAGCGGCCACCTGATGGACGAGCAGGTCCGTGCCCTTCGCGTACTCAATCAGGTTCTCACTGAATCGTGTGTCGCCAGAGACCGTGACCGAACGGCCCGCATAGTCGACGCGGAAGCCCACGGCCGGCTTGAGCAGTTCGCCGTGGTCGACCTCGAAAGCAGTCACCTTTACGCCACCCTGGTCGTACACCACGCCCTGCTTGAACTCCGTCACTTCAGGTCGCACGTTTTCCGCGGCCAGCTTCTGGTCAGCGATGCGCGCGCGGATGTCCCAGTCGTAGGCTTTGACCAGCCCCTGCATCAGATCGCTCGTGCCCGCTGGGCCGTAGACGCGGAACGGCCCTCGGCGCTGTGCGTAGGGCACGTCTAGCCAGCCCGTGAGCCACAGGTCGGGGATACCCACGATGTGGTCCGAATGCAAGTGCGTGAGGAACATGGCGTCGATAGCGCCCAGGCGCACACCGGTCTGCATCAGCCGTTGCGTGGTGCCGCGCCCGCAGTCGATGAGCAGCTTCTTGCCCCCAGCCTCAATCAGCACACCGGGGCCGAAGCGCCGCATGACCGGCGCCGGGCTGCCGGTGCCAAGCAGTGTCACTCGGAACTCTTCGGCGCCCGCAGGCACCGGTGCTGTCTGCGCCGTCGCGCTCAGCAATGAAAAGCATAAAGAAACTGCCAGCAGCGAACGTCGGGTGAGAGGGTGCATATCAGTCCTCCAAATGGTTCCACACTTCATGAAGCACGGTGCCGCTGGAGCGTACCAGCTTGGCGATGGGGCAATACATTGCCAGCTCGCGCCGCAGCAGCGCGAGCTGATCTGGGCTGGCATCACTGGCCACTTCAATGGTCAGTGTGATCTCCGGGAACGGCACTTCAACATCCTCCGACAGCGTCACGCCGCGGCGGTCGAAGGTGGCGGCGGCGTCAATGGTCATGCGGTGTAGCTCGAAGCCGTTCTTGTGCGCAATCTTGTGGCTGATGACGCTGGTGCAACTGACCAGCGCGGCGACAAAGGTCTCGGTCGGGCTCAGGCCCCTATTGGTGCCACCGCGCTCCAGTGGCTCGTCAATGCAGCTTTGCAGGTCCCGCACAGTGATGTCGGTGCGGGAATGCGAAACCGCGTGGCCCTGCATGCGCATCGTCACCTGGGTCTTTGGCCGAACGTTCATGGCCGCCTTTCAATAAAGCCGCGTGCTTCCAGGTCCTTCTGGAATTCGAGATGAGCCGACAAAGTGATCGGCCAGTGCCTCGAGGCCGGCCACCGGCTGCGTCAGGATCACGTACAACGGTTTCGCAAGCAGGCCTTTCGCGCGGACGTGCTCGACATGCTGATGCCAGCTGAGGGCTGCCATGGCGTCAGTCAACCTTGGCGCCGGAATCCTTGACGGCCTTGGCCCACTTCGGAATCTCGGTGCGCAGGAAGGCAGTGAATTCTGCAGCGGTGTTCGGGCGCGTGCTGAGGCCCTGCTCAGCGAACTTCGCCGCGACGTCGGGCAAGGCCATGGCCTTGTTGATCTCGGCGTTAAGCCGCGCCACTACGGCCGGTGGCGTGCCTGCCGGTGCAAAGAAGCCAAACCAGGTGAGGTCGTCGAAGTCGCTGAAACCGGCTTCGCGCATCGTGGGCACATCGGGCAGGGCAGGTGAGCGCTGAGCGCTGGTGACTGCCAGCGCGCGCAGCTTGCCAGCCTTGACCTGAGGCACCGCGGGCGGCATCGATGTGCTGGACACCTGCGTATGGCCAGCGACCACCGCGCCGATGGCCGCTGCTGGCTGGTATGGCACGTGCGTGATGTCGATGCCCGTGGCAATCTTCATACGTTCCATCGACAGGTGCGTCGTGGTGCCGACGCCCGACGACGCATAGGACAGCTTTGTGTTCTTGGCGTGGGCGATCAATTCGGCGACGCTGTTTACTGGCGTTGAAGGGTGCACGGTGATGATGTTGGGAGTGCTCGGGCCCAGCGCCACAGGTGCGAAGTCGGCCAGCGTGTCGTAGCCGGCGTTAGGGTACAGGCTTGGGTTGACCGCGACGGACACACTGATGACAAGAATGTTGTAGCCATCCGGAGCGGCCCGCTTGATGAGTTGCGCGCCGATGTTGCCACCTGCCCCGGGCTTGTTCTCGACCACCACCGACTGGCCGAGCGACTCGGACAGCTTCTGGCCGACCGTTCGCGCGACAATGTCGGTCGAACTGCCAGGGCCGAAGGCCACGGTGAACGTGATGGGCTTGGCCTTAGGCCATTCCTGCGCGGCGACCGGCAGACTTGCCAGCAGTGCAGTGAGGGCGGCGGGTAGTATCCATTGGCTTTTGGTCATGGCAGGTATTTCAGTGGGGTGTAGTCGGCTTGGGTGGAGTCAGAAGCGACAGCTGCACTTCAGGTCAAGGGGCTGAGTACAAGATCGGTGCGCATGACGCGGCACTGGTCACCTGCCAGCCCCAGTCGCTGTGCTCCTGTGAGATCGGTCTCGGTCCGGTAGTGGCCGATAAGCGCCTGCCGCACACCGAATACCGCGTCGGTGTCCAGGTACGGATCTTCAGCGTCAAAAAGTTCGGTGACCAGCGTGCGGTGCCCGGGCGCACTGACAATCATGTGCACGTGCGCAGCCCGCCAGCCATCCCGTCCGGCGGGCTGTACTAGATCGTGCCATACCGGCCCGTCCAACGGGATCGTGTACGGCCGGGCTCGGATGGTGGCCACTTCCCAGGCGCCGTGCGCATCGACCCTGAATTGGCAACGCAGGTTATCGGTCGGCTGCGCGGGGTCCTGCTGCCAGTAGAGGCCGTTGTCCGCGTTTTGCCAGAAGTCGATCGTTGCGTCAGTCAGGGGCTGCCCTTGCGGGTTGATGACCCTGCCGCGCAGGAGCACTCTTTCACCCAAGTTGTTGCCAATCAGGTTGGCCGGGTTGTCCATCCAAGGCGAGCCGACCGCATGAAAGGGTCCCAACACGCTGCCCGGCGTCGTGTCAGGTGTGCCGGCCAGCATGTCGACCAGGCTCGACAAGCCGAGCACGTCGGACAGTAGCGAGAACTCGCTGCGTGTGTCGGTGCTGATATCGCTGGCGCGGTGCACAAACGCGAGTGCGGCTCGCCACTCTGCATGGGTCAACTTCACGGCTTTGGCATAGGCGTGCAGGTGAAGCACCAATTGCTGCACAAGCTCGCGCTGACGTGCCTCAGGCAGCTTGGCCAGGCTGGCGACCGCAGCTTCAGTGATGTTGCCTAAGTTCAGGTCTCTCATGGCTGGAAGCCTTTCAGGCGGTGACCGGGTTGCTGAGAACGCCAATCCCTTCGATCTCGATCTCGATCGTGTCGCCAGCTTTCATCCACACCGGCGGATTGCGCGCATAGCCCACACCACCCGGGGTGCCCATCACGATCACGTCGCCCGGCTCCAGAGTCAGGGACTCTGACAGCAGAGCGATAGTGCGTGCCACGCCGAACGCCATGTCGGCCGTGTTCGCGCTTTGCATGATCTGGCCATTGAGTCGCGACTGGATATTCAGGCCTACGCAACCTGGAGGCAGCTCATCGGCCGTGACGAGGCAGGGCCCGAAGGCACCGGTGGCGTCGAAGTTTTTCCCAATCGTCCATTGCGTTGTCTTGCGCTGGTAGTCGCGCAGGGTGGCGTCGTTGAAGCAGGCGTAGCCGAAGACGGCCTCCAGCGCCTTGTCTGGCGTGACGAAGCGCGCTCGCCGCCCGATGACCACCGCAAGCTCCGCCTCGAAGTCGAACTTGCTCGACACCGTGGGCACCCGAAGCGGCGCGCCATGAGCCAAGAGCGATGTGGCACAACGCAAAAACAGCGCCGGATAGTCACCGATCTGGTTGCCACCCTCCTTGGCGTGGTCCACATAGTTCACACCCAGACAGATGATCTTGCCTGGCTTGGGAATGCAGGGCAGCAGATCGATGTCTGACAACGCTATGGCAGGCAGCGCTGCGGCCCGCGCTGGCCAGTCGCGCACTCGCTGTGGCCACAGGTCAGCTTGGTCCAGCAAGGCCTGTACGGTCAATGGCGTATCGGCGCCGAGGCGGTCAGCGGGTACCACGCCGCCTGAAACCTGGACGCCCCAAGTCGGGCCCGTTGCTATCTGGAACGTAATCAATCTCATTGGGTCTTCTCTTTATGCGTCAAACCGATCACTCCGATGACACCGGCAAGAATAAACGATTAACAATGGCTGGCTCGCTTTTATCGATTGAACTTGCTGAGAGCTTTCCCTAGGCCAGGCTATCCACCAGATTCCGCTAGCGAAGCTGGCGTCTTGATCAAGGGAAAGACCTAGTCCGATTTGATCGATTATTTGCTTCAGACAGACTTTTGCCGATTAAAGTGAAGTGGTGCCGCAAGGTCAAGATCAGGCCTAAGTAGAGGAGACTTCACGTGACCACGCGCCGTTCAATCTTGCAGGCCGCCCTGCCTTGCCTCTGGGTGCCGTTCCCGGTCATCGCTCAAGACAAGACGCAACTCAGCCTGGGAACGGCCACACCAGGCGGTGGATTTCCCGCCTATGGTGCGGCATTCGCGCAGTCCGTGAACGAAGCCGATGCCTCATTGCAGATCGAGCCGCGCAATACCAAGGGCAGCACCGAGAACATTCCGCTCCTTGAAGCCGGCCAGCTTGACCTGGCGCTGGTGACGGGCGAACCGCTGCACGAGGCGCTCAACGGTATTGGCCGCGCGCCTGCCAACTTGAAGATCATCGCCGCCATGTACGCGTCGCCCGGCATGTTTGTCGCCCGCGGCGACAGCGTTGCGCGCAGCGTTTCCGACCTGCTGGGCAGGCCCGTGGCCTTTGGTGCCAAGGGCTCTGGTCTTGTGGTCTTGGCGCGCTATGTGCTCGACGGCCTGGGCTTCGACATGGACAAGGACTTCCAGGCGGTCTACCTGGAGCGAGCTGCCGATGGCCCGGCGATGGTGGCCGATGGCCGCGTGGCCGCGTTGTGGGGCGGTGGCTCAGGATGGCCCGGTTTCACGGCCGTGGCGCAAGGCACGGGCGGTGCACGCTTCATTGCGCCCGATGCCGCCCAGGTGCAGCGCATCGTGCGCAAGCACGCCTTCCTCAAGCCCATGACGGTGCCGGCCAGCAGCTACCCGGGGCAGGGCGAGGCCATTCCTTCCGTGGGTTCCTGGGCTTTCGTGATGGCGCGCCCGGGGCTGCCCGAAGACGCTGCCTACCGTGTAGCCCGCGCGCTGCATCGTGGTCAAGCGGCCATTGCCCAACGCGCGCCCGCTGCACGCGAGACCACTCCAGCCAACACTGTGGCGGCGGCCGCCAGCCCCGACCTGATTCATCCTGGCGCCCAGCGCTATCTGCGCGAGGCTGGTCTTCTTCGCTAGCCTGATGCGCTGCCCGCGCAAGCCGCGGGCTGTTTGACAACCTTTCCTGTTCAATTCGATTCCATGACTCCAAGCATTCAAGTCAACTGCGCAGCGCTGAGCTACCGCTGGGATGGCCCCGAGAACGGCCCGGTGGTGCTGCTCAGTAACAGCCTGATGTCGAGCTACGACATGTGGGACTGGACCGTGCCCGCGCTGGCCGACCGTTACCGCGTGCTGCGCTACGACACCCGCGGCCACGGGCGTTCCAGCACGCCCACAGGCCCGTATTCCATCGAGATGATGGCGGACGACGCCGCCGGCCTGCTCGCGGCCCTGCAGGTCGAGTCTGCGCACTGCGTCGGCCTGTCCATGGGCGGCATGGCCGTGCAGCAGATGGCCGTGCGCCACCCGGGCCGGGTGCGCTCGCTGGTGCTGTGCAACACGGCCAGTGAAATGCCGCCGCGCAGTCTGTGGGAGGAGCGGCTGGCCACCGCACGCAGCCAGGGCATCGCGGGCCTGGTAGACGGCACCGTCAGGCGCTGGTTCACGGCGGCCTTCATCGCCCGCGCGGCGGGCGACATCGCCAAGGTGCGAAGCATGATCCTGGGCACCGGCGTCGAGGGTTACCTGGCATGCGCAGGCGCCGTGCGCGACATGGCGCAGACCACTCAACTGCTGAAGATCCATGCGCCCACGCGCATCATCGCCGGCCGCTTCGACCCCGCCTGCACTGTGGACCAGGCCATCGTCCTGAACCGCATGATCGACCGCTCAGAGCTGGTCGTTCTGGAAGACGCCGCCCACCTGTCGAACATCGAGCAGCCGCAGGCCTTCAACCTGGCGCTGCGCAGCTTCATCGACCGCGCGAGGCTCGCCAGCCCGCTTTTCCGCCTTGGAGACCCACATGAACCAGACCCTAAGATTCGTCGCCGCCCTGTCGGCCGCCACCCTTTGCTGCATGGCTTCAAGCGCGCAGGCGCAGGGCTACCCGAACAAGACCGTGCGCATGATCGTGCCGCTGACGGCCGGTTCGGGGGCCGACGTTGCAGGTCGCATCGTCGCCAAGCACCTGGGTGAGACCTGGAAGCAGACGGTGATCGTCGACAACCGTCCTGGGGCTGGCGGGCAGATCGGCACCCAGGCCGTCGTCAAGGCCGACGCCGACGGCTACACGCTGCTGGTGCAGTCGGCTTCGCACGCGGCCAACCCCGCCATCTACAAGACGCTGCCGTACGACCCCCTCAAGGACCTGGTGGACGTGGCCATCCTGGGCACAACGCCCTACCTGATGGTCACGGCCAAAGGGGGGCGAATACCCCACGGTCAAGTCGCTGCTGGACGCGGCCAAGGCCAAGCCCGGCGGCATCCCGTTTGCATCGGCCGGTGTGGGCAGTTCCACCCACCTGGCGGCCGAGTACTTCGCGCTGGCGCGGGCGTGAAGATGCTGCATGTCCCGTACAAGGGCTCGCCCGAGGCCATCCAGGACTCGATGGCAGGTCGCACGGCCTTCTACATGGCGCCCATCAATACCGTCGTGGGCCAGATGAAGGAAGGCCGCCTGGCGGCGCTGGGCGTCGTCCGCGCGCCGAGCCGACGTGATGCCCGAGGTGCCAACGCTTGCCGAACAGGGCCTGCCCAACTTTGACATCTCCCTGTGGTTTGGCGTGTGGGCGCCGGCCGGCACCCCGGAAGCCGTGGTCACCAAGATCAACACGGACATTGCCGCTGTACTGCAACTGCCTGAGGTGCGCGAGCAGTTCGCCAAGCTGGGCATCTCGCCCGCACCGATGAACCCGTCGGAGTTTGCGCGCTTCGTGCGCGAGCAGATCGGCACCTACCAGAAGATCGTCAAGTCAGCCGACATCCAGCCGCTGTGAAGGCGCGCTGATCCGCGCTGGGCCGGGTCTGGGGGCGCTCAGAACCCGTAAAGCCGCGCCGGGTTGTCCACCAGCACCTGGTGGCGCAGCGCGTCGTCGGGCACCCAGGGCGTCAGCAGGTCGGCCAGGTCGCCGTCATTGGGCATGCTGCCCTTGAGCATCACGTGCGGCCAGTCGCTGCCCCACACCACCTGGCGCGGCGCACGTTGCAGCAGGGCCTGCGCAAAGGGCGTGACATCGGCGTACGGCAGGCCTTGCGCGGAGATGCGGTAGGGCCCGGTCAGCTTGACCCAGCCGCGGCCGCTTTCCAGCAGACGCAACAGCGCCTGGAAGCCTGGAGCCTGCAGCCCCTGGGCCGTCTTCATGTAGCCCAGGTGTCCGAAGACGAGATCGACCGGGAACTCGGCCAGCTCGCGGTCCAGCTCGGGCCGTTCGTCGACGTGCATCAGGAATTCCATGTGCCAGCCCAGCGGCGCGATGCGTTCGGCCAGGCCTCGCAGGCTGTCGAGCTGCAAGCGGCCGGCGCCGGGCTTGACGTCCACGACGTTGACACGCAAGCCGCGCACACCGGCGGCATGCAGCCGTGCCAGCGTGGACTCATCGACCGTCGGATGGCACACAGCGACACCGCGCCACTCTAGGCCTGCAGCCCGACTGGCCTGGAGCGCCTGCAGCAGCACGGTGTTGTCGGTGGCGTAGACGCTGGGCTGCACCAGCACCGCCCGCTCGATGCCCAAAGCGCCGAGCATGGCTTGGTAGTCGCTGCTCAAGCAGTCCGGCGGGGTGTAGACGCGCTCTGGTGCGTAGGCATGGCGCGCCGCTGGCCCCAGGATGTGCGCATGGCAGTCGCAGGCCCCGGGCGGTATTGCCAGCTGCGGCCGCCTGGGCGAAAAGTCGGGGGGCGCGCAGGCCGGTGCGCCAGGCGGGGCCACCATGGCGGGCTAAGACTGTGCCTCGTAGCGCGCCTTGGTTTGGGCGTTCATCGGGTACAGGCCGGGCAGGCTGGCGCCCTTCTCCACCTCTTGCATGATCCACGCTTCCATGCGCTCCTGCTCGGGCGCGAGCTTCGACCACGTCGTCCACCAGCGCGGCCGGGATCAGCACGGCGCCGTCGTCGTCGACCACCACCACATCGCCCGGGAACACCGCAACGCCGCCACAGGCGATCGGGCTGCTGCCAGGCCACGAAGGTCAGGCCGGCCACCGAAGGCGGCGCGGCAGCGCCGTTGCACCACACCGGCAGGCCGGTGCCCAGCACGCCGGCCAGGTCGCGCACCACGCCGTCGGTGACCAGCGCCGCGACGCCGCGCTTGGCCATGCGGGCGCACAGGATGTCGCCAAAGATGCCGGCATCGGTGACGCCCATCGCGTCGGCCACGGCGATGCAGCCTGCGGGCATGGCTTCGATGGCGGCGCGCGTGGAGATGGGCGACGCCCAGGATTCCGGCGTGGCCAGGTCCTCGCGCGCCGGCACGAAGCGCAGGGTGAAGGCGCGGCCCACCAGGCGCGGCTGGCCGCTGCGGAGGGCCGCGTGCCGCGCAGCCACACATTGCGCAGGCCCTTCTTCAGCAGGATGGTGGTGAGCGTGGCGGTGGTGACTTGCGAGAGCGTCTGCACCACGTGCGGGTCCAGGCTCATTTCAATGGTGTTGTTCATGGTGCTCCCTGACAGAACGATGGTCGCATCAGCCCAGCTGCGCCAGCCGGCGGGTCTGGCGCTGCGTGAGCCGCGCAATGTCGGCCACGTCGGCCGCCGACAGCTTGGGGCCGGGCTTGCGAACCGTGGCGCGGCGATCACGCCGCGCTCGGCCATGATGTGCTTGCGCACCGCCAGGCCGATGCCGGGCTGCTGCTCGTAGCGCGCCAGCGGCAGGTAGGCGTCGAACAGGTCGTGCGCCCGCTCCACGTCGCCGGCGGCGTGGGCGCGGCAGACGCCGACCATCATCTCGGGGTAGGCAAAGCCGGTCATCGCGCCGTCGGCGCCGCGGCGGAGTTCCTCGGGCAGGAACAGGCCGCCGCCGTTGCCGGTGAGGATCGAGACCCGCGCGACCTCGCCGCGCGCGCTGGCGGCGCGGATGGCCGAGAGCTTGGCCAGACCCGGGCAGTCCTCGTGCTTGAGCATGACGCAGGTCGGGCGCGTTCTTCAGGATGCGCAGGATCACCGAGGTCGACATCTGCACGCCGGTGGCCACCGGGTGGTCCTGCAGCACCCAGGGCACCTCCGGGCCCAGGGTCTCGCTGACCATGTCGAAGTAGGCCACGATCTGGTCGTCGGTGCGCACGGTCGAGGGCGGCGCCACCATCACGCCGGCGGCGCCCAGGTCCATCACGCTGTCGCGCCAGTTCGCGCCATCGGCGCGAAGCCGGGCGACGACGCACCGACCACCACGGGCACGCGCCCGTCCACGCGGCCGAGCACGCGCTTGACGAAGACCCGCGACTCGTCGGCGGTGAGCTTGGTGGCTTCGCCCATGATGCCCAGCACCGTGAGCCCGGTGACGCCGCAGCCCAGGTAGAAGTCGACCATGCGGTCGGTGCTGGCCAGGTCCAGCGCGCCATCACTCGGCAAACGGTGTCACGGCAATCAGGTAGACGCCCGTGGCGGTGGCGTCGAGAGTCTTCATGTTGGGTTCCGGGTTGTGCGGGTGCAGTCCGCTACTTCTTGTCGGCCAGGAACCCGAGCACCTCTGCGTGGAAGCGATCAGGCACCTCCAAGTGGGGCACATGGCCCACGCCTTCGAACTCCACCAGCTTGGCGCCCGGGATGCGCTGCTGCGCCGCCTTGCCCAGCTGCGGGAAGTTGCCCAAGGGCTTGACCACCTCGGGCGGTGCGAAGCGGCGGCCGAAGACCGTGCGGTCGAGCTGGCCGATGGCCAGCAGCGTGGGCACTTCCAGGCGCGGCAACTCGTTGTAGATGGGGCCGTCGTAGATCATCTGGTAGGTCAGCGCCGAGACGTGCGCAAAGCGCGGGTACTCGCCACTGAGCTGCACACGCGCGAACTGCTCGACGAAGCGCTCGAACTCGGGCTTGTAGTTCGTCGGGAAGTAGCCCCTCACGAAGTTGCGGTAACTGGCCGGCGTCTGCGCCATCTCCAGCTTCACGAGGTTGGGTGTCTGCTGCACCGGGATGCTCAGGACGTAGTCCTCCAGGCCCAGCGGGTTCTCCAGCACCAGCGCGCTCACGCGCGCCGGGTGGCGCCGCGCGAAGTGCACGCCCAGCATGCCGCCCATGCTGTTGGCCACCACGGCCACACGCGCGACTTTCAGGTGGTCTAGCAGCCGTGTGGTGTGGTCCACCAGCAGCGCGAAGGTGTAGCGCATCTCGGGCTTGGACGACTTGCCGAAGCCGATCTGGTCGGGCGCAATCACGCGGTAGCCCTGTGCGGACAACGCACGCAGCGTTCCGGCCCAGTAGTCGCCGCCGAAGTTCTTACCATGAAACAGCACCACCGTGCGGCCGTTGGCCGGGCCGGTAGGCGCCACGTCCATGTAGGCCATGCGCAGCAGGCGCCCGTCTTGCTCGAAGGACAGCATCTGCACAGGGTAGGGGTAGGCCCAGCCTTCCATCGCCGCGCCCAGTGGCTCAGAGCCGGCGTAGGTGGGCAGCGCAGGGGCCGATGCGGCGGCCGGCGGGGCCACGGTCGGTGCCGTGCTGCAGCCAGCCGCCAACACGGCGGCGCACAGCAGCGATACCGCCTTCTTGGTCGAAACAATATTCATGATCGTCTCCGTTGGTGTCGTGGGTGGGTCGCGTCAGACGATGCGGCACACATCCTCGAAGCCCAGGCGCGGCGGCCGTGGCTTGAGTTTCGTCGCATCGCCGTAACCCAGGTTGCACAGAAAGAACGTCTGCACTGCGCAGCCGCTCCAGAAGGCCTCGTCCACCGTGGCCGCGTTGAATCCCGACATATCGGTGTGCAGTCCAGGCCCAGCAGGCGCGCCGCCAGGATCAGGTAGCCGCCCTGAAGACTGCTGTTGCGCAGCGCAGTGCTGGCGGTGAAGTCGGGCTTGCCCTCGCAGCAGATGCGGGCGTCTGTCCTTTGCGCGTTCATCACCGTCATGCGCTCAGGAATGGCCAGGTGGTGGCCCAGGATGGCCACCACGGGAGCACTGCGGTTCTTCGCCAGGTTGCCCGCGTTCACGCAAGCCACCAACTGTTCCTTGGCGCTTTCAGACACCGCGAACTGGACGCGCAGCGGCTGCGTGTTCAGCCAGTTCGGGCCGTACTGCACCAGACGCACCAGTGCGCGCAGCAAGCCTGTTTCAACCGGCTTGCGCAGCCAATGGGCATGGGTGTGTGCGCCGGAGAAGAGCCCGCGGAACAGAGCCGCTTGTGCAGCCGGCAGCGCCTCAGAACTCGCAACGTGGGCGGGTGGGTTCACCGTGGAAACTGAGAGCCAAAGTTTATCGATTATGTCCAGTTTTCCAGCTTTTGGCGATTAACACTCCTCTCCAGCGATTGGTGCAAGCGTGGAAGGAGCCTGTGGCCCTGGGGCAGGACGCGAGCATGAAGCCGGGCGACGTTCAGGCCAGCATGGTCGGCACGATGCGGTTGGCAAAGGCAAAGCCGCCCGCGCCGTCGGCAGCGACCAGGCCAAACCAGCCTCGGTCGTCCCATGCAGTGGGGGCCATGCCATCAGCCAGACAGGTGGTGACCATGGTGCGATAGTACGAGCGCACCACGTCGCTGTCGCGCTCGCTGGCGTTGGCGCTGCGGCCCACGCCGAATTCGCCGTAGTTGACCGGTACCCCCAGCAGGCGGGCGTGAGCGGCCACGGCAAGCACAGCTGTGGCAACGGCATCGGCGCCGGGCCATGCTGAATTGCTGCCGGTCTGGCCGCAGAACGCCCAGGGGTCGTAGGTATGCACATGGGCCGCGAGCGCCGTGTCGGTGCCTCCTCCGGGCAGCGAGCTCTTGGTGGGGTACACGGCGCGCAACTGGGTGTGGTTGCCCATGCCGTTGGTGCCGACCATGATCACGCGCGTGGCATTCGCTCCGCCGGTGGCACGGATGGCGTCGTATCCCACGCGGTTGATCTGGCGGGTCAGCTCCAGTGCGCGCGCGCTGGACGGGCTGGCGCCGCCGCTGTAGTCGCCGAAGACGCCCTGGGGCTCGTTGAGCACTTCGAAGACGAGGCGCTCCGAGCGGTCAGCGAACCGGCCGGCGATGCCACTCCACAAGCGGGCAAACACGGCGTCATGCGTGGCGGTGCCGTCGTAGCCGCGGTAGAGCCAGCGCTCGTGGTGCGCGTTCATCACGACGTAGAGGTTCTTGGCCAGGGCGTAGTCGACAACGTCCGTCAACTGGGCCAGGCGGGCGTGGCTGGTGTCGAGCTGGCCGGTGGCGTCGGCCAGCGTGTTTCCGTTGACGGCGTCGGTCCAGGTCACGGGGATGCGGATGTGCCGCATGCCGGCTGCCGCGTACAGGTCGATGAGGGGGTAGATGTTGGCAGGTACGGTGCTCTGCAACCCGAGATCGAAGGTGTTGCCCAGATTGAAGCCGGTCCGCATGGCGGTGACGACTTCAGCGGCCGTCGCAGTGACGGGAGCGGAGGCAGGGGCAGGGGCAGGGGCAGGAGCAGGGGCAGGTTCGGGCGACGCGGCGGTCACCGGGTCTTCAGCGCCGCCGCCGCAGGCGGTGGTGCAGAGCAGGGCCATGAGGCCGATCAACACCTGACGGCGGTCTGCCAACGGGGTGTCTGACACGGGTTCGGCACGGCCATTGTCAGCGGCCGCTGAGGCCGATGCGCCTGCATGCAGACGGGCGTCCTTGGTTGGGACTTTCATCATTGCATGTTACTTCTGGTGCCCGTCATCGACCGGGGCATGGCCACTCGATCGGCGACGGTCGACCGCAGAAACCTCACATTGGCCCTCGATTCGTACGTCAGGCTCGCGGCACTCCATTGCGCCACGAAGCCAAAGGCCGGGATCGATTGCCCTTGCCCCTCAGACCGTGGGCCTGCTTGGATGCACAAGTGCGGAGTTGGTTGATCGACGGGTGCGTTGTTCCTGCTCTGCCGACCACATCGCTCTGTCTCAGGCGTCTTGACCACCATGATCACTTTCGACTCGGCAGGTTCGATGCTGACCTGAATCAGAGCCAGATGGTGGTGCGCTCCAACAGCCACCCGCACCCGAGCACAGCGCCAAGCACCGAAGCAGCCAGAGCGGCCCGTCCAGCGTTCGCTCGACCAGCCAAGCGGGCCAACAGGGCCATGCCTACCGCAGCAGGCGCCGCCACGCCCACTTGCGCCAGTTCAATTCCAGAATTGAATCCCGCCAGGCTCCAGGCCAGCGGCGTGCCCGTCAGGCCCAGGCTGCCCAGGGCACTGGCAAAGCCCAGGCCATGCACGAGCGCGCACGCAAAGACCAGCCCCAGTTGCACGGCTGGCGCCGCCCAGCGCGCGCGATGACGCTGCCAGAGGTCGAAACCCGCCATGCCGACGATGGTGATCGCGATGCCCGGTTCCACCAGCGCGGGCGAGATCGACACGAGACCCCATGCGCTGGCGGCTAACGAGAACGCGTGACCAACGGTGAAGCATGTCAGGGTGCCCACGGCCTGCCGCCAACCTGCGCGCGCGCCTGCCAGAGACGCCAGTACCACCAGCAGGAAAAGCAGGTGGTCCGCCCCACCCAGCACGTGTTCGGCGCTGTTGCGAAGCTGGTCGGCGAACACCCGACCTGCCGTGGGCAGCACGGGATGAATGAGTTGCGGCGGTGTATAGCGCGCCGCCTGCGCCTCCGGCTTGCACCTGCTGCTCGATGCTGTCGGCATGGGCCCGAAGTTCGGCACCACTGAGAAGCTGGTCGCCGTCATCGTCCACGCCCTTGAAGGCCGACACGGGCACAGACGGCGCCATGTAGACGCTGTCGCCGCTGAAGTTGAACGTGCCCTTTTGCGCCACCATCAAATGGGCCTGCACTGGCGCCAAGAAGAGGGCGCCTACCAGCGCCACCTCAACCAGCGCAGCCGTACGCAGCCTGGTGCGCCATCCCATTCGCAGCGACTCGCTCAGCGGATCGAGGCGGGCGTGCCCTTCACGCAGCGCCCGATGTAGGGGTAGGTGTCAGTGATCATGTAGTGGTAGATGCCGGCCGGGAATTCTGGTGTCACCCCGGTACGCCCGTTGCACTCGTCCAGGTCGCCCGAACCGGCCGCGTATTCATAATCCTGCGTGAACGTGCCCATGGCGTAAGTCGTGGTGGACGGGCGGTTGGCGTCCGGCGTGGTCTTCAGCCTGTAGCTGCCGCGCAGGATCTTCACCCCCGACGCAGCATCCGTGGCCGTGTTGTAGCCATAACGGGCGTAGATCGGAAAGCCGTCCGGCGCCCAGCCCACCAGGGTCATGGTCGACGTGCCCTTGCCGAGCTTGACGATGTACTGCTCGGGCATGCCGTGGTAGTGGTAGGCCCCGGTGGGTTGCACGTGGGCGTTGTTCTCATCGGTGCCGAAGTTGAACGCAGTCTGTCCGAGCGCTTCCATATTCCAGGCTCCCGTACCCTGAGCCTGGTTGCAGGTGTTGCCGCCTGCATCGCCGCAAGTTCCGGCCGTGGCGGGTTCCATCTTCACGCCGTTGAGGCCGTAGCCACTGGTGACCACGGTGGTGTTGGTGGCGGTGGTGGTCGGGTTCAGCGTGTACGTGGCCGACGTGGGGACGGCGCCGATGGGGTTGGGATTGCCGGCGCGCGGGAAGGTGCCCACCGTGTGGTCGGGCAGGCCGTTGGACACCAGCGCGCGCGAGGCGCCGCTGCAGGTCCAGCTGTAGGTGGCGGTCAAACCGTTGACCGTCGCCTCACTGCCGCTGATGCCGCACAGCACGCTGGCGGTGCCACCATTGCCCCCCGAGATCGCTGCAGGCGTCACGCTCAGCGCCGCAGAAGCGCTGCCTGTGCCGGCCGAATTGGCGGCAGCCACTGAGCAACTGTAGGCAATGCCGTTCGTCAAGCTCGCGACGGTGATCGGGCTGGCTGAACCAGTACCCGTGCGGCTGGTGCTGCCCGAGACGCATGTTGCGGTGTAGCCAGTGATGGCGGCACCTCCGCTAGAAGTCGGCGCACTGAAGCTGATGCTCGCGCTGGCATCACCAGCAGTAGCGGCTCCGATGGTGGGTGCGCCCGGAACCGCGGTGTCGGGGGTGGCGGTGCTGCTGTCACCTCCACCGCCACAGGCCACCAACAGTGCGGCCAGCACAGCGGTGGCCGACGACAACTTCAGGAACTGGCTTGCGGCGACGCGTTGGTGCGAGGTCAGTGAGGTCATGGTTTCATTGCCTTGATGCTTTGCGTATGGGTGACGTCGGTAGACGCCCAGCTTGGACTGGCGTTGTGTGGAACTCAGCGGCGGGGCGCTGACGCGCCAGCGCCAGGCTCGGCGGGCCCGCCTTCTGGTTTGCATGCCAGTGGTTTTCCTTGGGGCGCCCAGCAGGTGCCCTTCAGTTCACGGCCGTTGTGATTGAAGGTACAGCTGCCTCCAGCTGCCCGGGAGCTGCAGGCTGCCAATGCCTGCTGGGGCGGGCCACGGCGCTCACCACCGGCTTCAGCTTGGGCAGGCTGGCCCGAAGTCGCTTGCGCAGCGGCTGTAGACAATGGCCAGGTGCTCGCCGCAAGGGTCAGCATGCTGGCAGCGAAACACCCGACGCGCGATGCGCGGCGGCGAGGAGTCGGGTTGCGGACAACAGCGATCGATTTCAAAGGGACCTCCATGACAACGGCCAAGTGCCAGTGCGCAAGTGTCGCTGTTGAATGTGGATGGAATATGGGCGGCCATCCATAGTCTGCCCACAATGCACACTTCAAATCCTTGATTTGTATGCGCCTGCGTCTTGTCCACACCCTTTCACTCTGGCTGCTGGCCGCCGTGGGCGCCAGCGTGCTGGCCATGGGCGGTGTGAGCGCATGGAATCTGCGCGAAGGCTTCAGTTCTTATCTGCAAGCCCGCGACCTCGAGCGGCTGGACAAGTTCGTCATGATCGTGACGGACAGCGTACGCGAATCGGGTGGTATCTCCGCGCTGCAAGATCGGCGGCTGACCATGCCCATGCTTTTGAGCACACTGGCGCGCCTGGAGGGTGACACGCGACTGCCACGCCCCGCCGCAGAGAACCTGGCGCCAGATGCAGTGTCGGGTCCACGCACCGCCATCGATGGCCGTGACGGCACCCCCCGCGCTGCAGGCCCCCGCGACGCCTTTGGCGCGCGTGTGGCGATCTTCAATGCCGATGGCAGCCCGCTGATCGGTCGGCCACTTCCGGCTGGGCCTGACGCACTGATCGAACGGTCGGTACGTGTGGAGGGGCGTGTGGTGGCCTTGGTGCGACTGAGGCCGCAGAACCGTGTGGCCGACGAATACGACGTCAGGTTCCTGCGTTCACAATACCTGGGGATTGCCGGGGTGGCGGCCGCCCTTATGGGGTTGGCATTGGCGTTGGCCGCATGGCTGTCGCGGCTGTGGGCGCTGCCCCTGGCTGCGGTGAAAGAAGCCACGGCGCGCATCGCGCACGGCGAACTGCAGGTGCGCCTGCCCTTGGAGCGCGCCGATGAGATCGGTGATGTCGTGCGCAACGTCAACCTCATGGCCGAAAGCCTGCAACGCATGGAAGGCGCACGCCGCCGCTGGCTGGCCGACATATCGCATGAATTGCGCACGCCGCTGACCGGGCTGCGCGGTGAGATCGAAGCCTTGGTGGACGGCGTGCGACCGTTCAACCGGGCCGCTGCGCTGTCCTTGCGCGAAGAGGTATTGAGGCTCGGAGCACTGGTGGAAGACCTGCACTTGTTGGCCACAGCAGACCTCAAGCGACTACCTTGCAATCCCGTTGACTGCGATGCCACCACGCTGGCGCAGGACGCAATGCGGCGCCTCGAGACCCGCGCCGAAGCCCGGGGCCTGGCACTGGTCTTGTCCAAGGACACCCCGTCGTCACTGCCGGTGCGCTGGGACCCGGCGCGCATCATGCAACTGCTGGGCAACCTGCTCGAGAACAGCCTGCGCTACACCGACGCTCCGGGTTGCATCGAACTGGGCTTGTTGCGCCAGGGGCAGCAGGTGGTGCTGACGGTGGACGACAGCCCGCCCGGCGTGGCCGAAGTCGACCTGCAACGATTGTTCGAGCCCTTGTTCCGTGCCGATGCCGCACGCAGTCGCCACGATGGTGGCACCGGCTTGGGATTGGCCATCTCCGAGGCCATCGTTCAGGCACATGGCGGCCATATTGCTGCGCAAGCCTCCGCGCTCGGCGGTCTGCGAGTCCTCGTAACCTTGCCGGAATCCGCCCAAGGGGAAGCCAGATGAATGACCCCCTCGAAAGCCACGTGCTGGTGGTCGAGGATGACCCCAAGATCGCAAAGGTGCTGGTGGACTACCTGCATGCCGAAGGCTTGTCCGCCCTCTGGGTGGCCGATGGGGCGCTGGCCGTGCCACAGGTGCGGCAGGCACCGCCCGTGGCCATCCTGCTGGACCTGATGTTGCCTGGCCTGGATGGCATTGCGGTGTGCCGAGCGGTGCGCGAATTCAGCGATGTGCCCATCCTTATGCTCACGGCGCGGGTGGACGAGGTCGACCGCCTTCTTGGCCTGGAGACGGGTGCCGACGACTACGTTTGCAAGCCCTTCAGCCCCAAGGAAGTGGTGGCGCGAGTCAAGGCCCAGATGCGGCGCGCGCAAGGCCGGCTGATTGCACAAGCCGCGCCCTGGTCCATCGACGAAGAAGGGCTGCGCATCAGTTGGCGCGGCAAGTGGCTGGCCCTGACGCCTCTGGAGTTTCGTATGTTGCGCCTGCTGCTGGCCCGGCCCGGACGCGTGTTCTCGCGTGCCAACCTGCTGGACAGCGTGCACGACGACTTGAGAGATGTCAGTGACCGCGCCATCGACAGTCATGTGAAGAATTTGCGCCGAAAGATCCAGGCCATAGAGCCGGGTTGTGATTGCATCAGTTCGGTCTATGGCGTGGGCTATCGCTTCGAGTTGCCACCCTGACCCAGGTGGCTTGATGGGCCGCGCACGCAAGTCGGTCAGCCAGGGAGATTGCTGGGTTTGACTGCTTCCCACACGTCGGTGGCCTCTCGCCACCAGCCATCGCGAATCAAGCGGTGTAGACGATGCCTCAGCTGGCAGCCGTTCAGCAAGGCGATGTTCCGCCTGCCGTCAACTCGGCACGCGACTCGCAATCGCAGCGTTGGCACCGAGTGCCATACCCGTCTCCCCGCACGCACCGGCAGCAGCCTGCCGCGCTGCACGAAGAAGTGCCTGGACCTGCAGTGCGTAGCCGTCGTGCAGCAACCGCCGGCCATGCCGGCTGCCGATCGATGACATCGGTACGTTTCTGAGTCCGGTTCGACCGCGGAGTGCGGGGTGGCTGGCGCGAAGCCGGCGATTGGAAGCAGCGAGCTGCTCGACACAGACATTTGCGCGACACGAAAGTTCGCGCATCCAGCTCGATCCGTCGAACGCCGCCGCGATGACCGCGGTGCGGTGGGAGGTTGGTGACCGCGCAACCTGGCGCCGCTTTCTGGACACCAACCGGCCGAGCCCTATGGGATTTGAGCCGCCGGAGGGCTCAGCGCCGGCTGACTGGCGTGCCCTTTACGCAGCGGTTGATGAACGGGAAGGTTTCGGTCATCACGTAGTGGTACGTGCCGCCAGGGAAGTCCGGCGTCACGCCGGTGCGACCGTTGCATTCGTCGAGGTCGCCGGATGCGGGCACGTATTCGTAGTCTTGCGTAAAGGTGCCCATGGCGAACTGGGCTGGCGGCGGTCGGCCGCTGTCGGGCGCGGCCTTCAGCCGGTAGCTGGACCGAAGCACCACCAGCGGCGAGCGAGCATCCCCCGCCACGCGATGCCCAAGGCGCGCGTAGATCGGAAAGCCATCGGGCGCCCAGGCGACCAGCGTCATGGCCGACGCTCCCTTGGCCAGCTTGGCGATCAGCTTCTCGGGCAATCCGTGGTAGTGGTAAGCGCCATTGGGCTGCACATGCCCATTGTTTTCATCGGTGCCGAAGTTGAAGGCCGACTGGCCGAGCGCTTCGAGGTTCCAAGGAAAACTGCTGCGGGCCATGCGGCAGTCGCGGCCGCTGTCGTCGCAGCTTCCGGCGGTGCTGGGCTCCAATTTCACACCATTGAGAGCGTAGCCCGAGGTCACCACGGGGGTCTCACGGCCCGTTTGCACAGGGTTCAAGGTGTAGCTGGCATGCGTGGCGACAGCCGCGATGGGGTTGGGGTTGCCCGGGCCAGGGAAGGTGCCTACATCGTGATTGGGCAATCCATTGGAACTCAGCACGCGGGCGCTGTCGGTGCACGTCCAGCTGTAGGTGGCAGCGAGACGCACCGACGGGCTGGCGTTGTATTCATTGCCGCTGAGGCCGCACAAGACATGAGCCGTGGACGTACTGCCGCTGGCGCTGGGCTGGCGAGCTGGGATGCCCGCCGATGCTGACGGCTGCAGGGCCCGAGGCGCGTCCGGGTTCGTAGTGCAGGCGGAGACACCGCACCACAGCACGACGGCGACAAGGGGAACGCCTCTTGATTGCGCAGTATTCTTCATCGTGGCGAACCTATTCATTGGAATCCACGGAGTCTGATGCCGGACCGTGGAGAAAGTATGAGCGCATTTCGGTACCGCGCGCCACGAAGCCTCACACAACTACGGCTGGGTCAAGTTGCCACCTGGTTGCCGTGCCGCTTGACGCGATGCAGCCCTGCGCTCAGGTCATGGCCAGCGAGTGGCCGTCACGCTGCAACCGGCCGCGACCAGCCTTCTTGCCCGCGTACATGGCAGCATCCGCCCGCTTGACGAGATCTTCGGCCTTCTGGCCGTCCATCGGCGCGAGCGCATAGCCCACCGTCAGTCCCACGTTGCAGACCTGCCCTGCAACCTCGAAGGGTGTCTTGAAGGCGTCCAACAACTTCTGCCCGATGGCCGCGGCAACCCCGGCATCCGGTATGCCGCTGCACAGCACAACAAACTCGTCGCCACCCAGGCGTGCCACCACGTCGCTGGCGCGTAGCTGTGCCTGAAGGCGCTTGCCCACCGCCACGAGCAGGGCGTCGCCCACGTCATGGCCGAAGCGGTCGTTGACGGGCTTGAAACCGTCCAGGTCCAGCAGGTAGATGGCCAGCACCTTGTTCGGTGCCACGTGCTGCAGCGCCTCGTCCAGGCGCTGCTGAAGGCCGCGGCGGTTCACCAGGCCAGTCAGTGCATCCGTCTGCGCCAGCTTGCGCTGGGCTTCGCTCTCCAGGCGCGCGCGATCGGCACTGCGGTGGATGTTCTGTACGCGAAGCCCCAGCACAGACATCCACGCAGACATCTCGATCAGGGTGCTGAACGGATAGATGTGCTGTGTCCAGAACGTAGGCTCCACCAGGCCTCGAACCAGACCGGCGGTGGTCACGGCACCCACTGTGTAGAAGGTCCATCCCACCAGAATGTAGATGGCCACGCGCTCGCCGCGAAGCGCGCGCCTGATGATCAGTGGCAGCACCAGCAGCGTGACCGTGGGGCCCAGGACCGTCGCGATGGTTTGTGCACCCACATAGCTGACGACGCCGAGCAACGTGAGTACCAGGGAAGCCAACGCCACGATGGCCGTAGCGCGCAGCAGCAAGTCGGTCCTCGGGCTGCTCGAGGCGATGTCCAGCGTGCTGCGCATGAATCGCGTACCTGCCGCCACAGCCGCCATGATGGCCAGGGGCGCGATCTGCGTCGCAGCCGCCGAGGCATCAGGCCACAGGTACTGGCGGCCCAGCCCAAAGTAGGAAAGCATGTAGATGACGTTGCACGCCAGCAGCAGCGCGTAGTCAAGGAACATCGGGTCGCGCAGGCTGAAGAAGTGCGACAGGCTGTAGATCAGCATGCACAGGGACAGGCCGATGACCATGCCCTGCACCAGCTGCACGCGGGACTCGCGTTCCGCCAACGCCAGCGGTGTGGACAGGGTGATGGGAAGCACCAGCGAGCTTTGCGTGCGCACCTGCAGAAGCAGTTGGCTGTCGCCCGGTTCCAACGTCAGCGGCGCCGCGTGGTTGCGCATCGGCAAAGGCCGCTCGGACAAGCGCAGCTGGTTTCCCATCTGCTGGTGCTGTACGACCCTGCCGTCCCGCACCAGGTACAGGTCGACCAGGTGCAGAAGTGGGTAGTCGATTTCCAGCACGCGCTGTTGCGCGTGATTGCCCGCCACCTGCAAGGGGATGCGCAGCCACACCGTGCCTGCCGTGCGCCCCAGGTTGGAGCGCACGCCTTCGGGTGGAGCAAACACCTCCGGCCGAGCAAGGACCTGCTGGATGTCGGCGCTCATCTCGGAGTCTACCCAGGTGGTCACCGCGTCCCAGACCGGCACCGACGCCTGCTGATTCAATACCAAGGGCGCAGCGCTGGCCATGGCAGACGCCAGCCACAGCCAAAGGCCGCACAACACCGGAAGAGCCCAGACCGGCCGCGGCGGGCACGAGGCGCGCTTCAACATCGCTGCCTATTCGGGCCGTTCCACCGACAACTTGAGCCGCCGTCAGGCCAACGGCGCCCCGCGCACGAATCTCAACCCGATGTCGCAGAGGTCAGGGTCTGTGCGTTCTGGCTGGCGCGTACAGGCAAGGGCAACCCCTTCTGCAGCGCCGACAGCAAGGCTGTCGCGGAGAGAGGCTTCGTCAGGTAGCCGTCGAACCCGGCGGTCAGCGCTTCTTCGATTTCCTCCGGCATCGCATTGGCCGATACGGCGATGCAAAGCGTCGCCGCCAGCGAGGGGTCGGCGCGAACTGCAGCCAGCATCTCGCGGCCACTCATGCCAGGCATCATCAGGTCGATCAGGATCAGGTCCGGGTGCAACTCACGGGCGAGGGCCAGGCCGGTGAAGCCGTCGCTGGCCAGGGTCAGTTCGACGGCCGGCATCAGACCGAAGTAGGCCTGCATCAACAGGCGGTTGACTTCGTCGTCGTCGGTGTACAGCACATGGCCAGCGAGCGCTTGCGACACGACCGATGGCTTGAGGGAGGTTTCGTCAACCTCCTCGCCAGCGGCCGCGTCTTGCAGCGGCAGGCTGAAGCGAAAGCTGCTGCCCAGGTCGGGTCTGCTCGCGACCTCCAAGTGGCCGCCCATCAGTTCGACCAGGCTCCGGCTGATGACGAGACCGATGCCCGTGCCCTCGATCATCGAACTCTCGCGGCCGAGTCGATTGAAGGGTTCGAAAAGCTTCTCGACTTGCGCCTGGCTCATGCCCAGCCCGGTGTCTCGCACCTCGATCGCGAGCGCCGGCCGTCGCGGGTGAGGCGCAGCACCGCCTGCCCGCCAGGACGGTTGTACTTGACGGCGTTGGACAGCAGGTTCAGCAAGCACCTGGCGCAGCGCGGGTGCGATCGCCGCGCAGGCCTGGAAGCGGTGCTCGGGCAGTTCGAGGGCCAATGTCACGCCGCGCTCGCCGGCGTGGCTCTGCAACTCCTGCATCGTGTCCTGCACAAGGGCCTGGAGCGGAGAAGGGCGCCATGTCCAGCTTCATCAGCCCGGCCTCGACCCGCGAGAGGTCGAGCAGGTCGTTGATCAGCGCCAGCAAGTGCGCGCCGGCCTCGCGCACATGATTCACGCGGTCTCGTTGCACGGCGGGACAGCGGCAGGCGGTCGTCCAGGGTCATCACTTCCGTGAAGCCCAGAATGGCATTGAGCGGCGTGCGCAGTTCGTGGCTCATCCGTGCAACGAACTCACTCTTGGCGCGGTTGGCCCTTTCGGCCACTTGCTGTGCGGCCAGCGCCTGTGCGGCGCGGAGCCGGTCGGTGACGTCGCGCACCACCACGCTGCTGACGAGCTCGCCGGTGTCGTCGGTGTACAGCGCCGAGGAGATCTCCACCTCGATGTGCGTGCCATCGCCCCGCACCATGGTCAGCGCGCCCTGGACGTGGCTGTTGTCGTCCCGGCGCGCCTGCAACTCCGCCAGGCGCGGATCGTTGGCGTCGACGATGCCGCTGCGACCCACGGCGCAGATCTCGGCCTCGCTGCGCCCCAGCAGGGCGCAGGCCGCCGGGTTGGCACTGAAGATCCGGCCGTCGGGGCGCCCCTGCATCACACCGTCCAGGCTGTGCTCGTAGAGCATGCGGTAGCGTCTCTCGGTGCGCTCGCGGGTGCGCTCGGCCTTTCGGCGCTCGCTGATGTCGACAAAGGTCGCGACGATCTGGCGCAACTGCCCGTCGTCGTCGAATTCGGGGTCCGCCCGCGTCAGCAGCCACACCGGCTCGCTGCGGCCCGCGTGCACGGCACCCATCACCAGGCCGGTGACGGCGGCGCGCGTCGCCAAGACGCGCGAGACCAGGTATTCATCGGGGGGCATGACGCTGCCATCGTCGCGCCTGAAGTGCCAGCCGCTGTCGATCAACGCGCGACCCATCATCTGGTCCTCGCTCAGCCCCAGCAGTTCGCAGGCCTGGGGGTTGCAGCGCCGCACGACGCCGTCCGGGCCGTGGACCACCACGCCGGCCATCAGGTGCTCGATCAGGAAGCGGTGCTCGCGCTCGCTGCCGATCAATGCCGCTTCGGCGCGCGAACGTTCGGCGTCCCAGGCCCGTTGGCGGCCCAGCGTGTACCGGTAGGCCGCAGCGGCGCCCAGCACGGCCAGGGCAACGAGTGCGAACGGTACCTGCACCCTGGCCCACCAGGCGGCGCGAAACTCGGCTACCGGCTCGGCCACGAAAAGGGTCACCGGGTAGTCCCTGGAGGCGGCGGTAGACATTGGCGTTGTCCGCCCCGCCTGGACGGGCAGGGCCCTCGACATAGCCCTGCTGGGGAAAGCCTGCCGCGAGCAGGTGCTGGCGCAGGGCACCCCTGCGTGGCCGGCCGTACATTTCGGCCGGGTCGATGCTTTCGGGCACGGGGTGGCGGCTGATGAGGTACCCGTCGTCGCGCATCAGGCCGATCCATGCCTTCTCGAGCACGGGCGCGTCGCTCCACAGTTGCGTCAGTCGCATCCACGGGAATGACGCGGCTCAGCACGGCCACCGGCTGCCCGGAGGCATCACGCATCACGTAGCGCAGACCGAACAGCCAGGTCTTGGTGATCACGCCGAGCAGCGGGCGGCTCAACTCGGTGCGGGTTGCCGGGCCGATGCTGCTGTACGAATTCGGTGAACGCAGGTTCGCCGGCCAGGGTGGGCAGGCCTTCGGTCTGGACACGGTCTGAGTTGGCCAGTATCTGCCCGTCGAGCCCGATGAGGTCGACCGAATTGACCCTGGGGTGCTCCTCCTTGTAGCGCTGCAGGAGCCGCTGTGCGCGGGGCCGATCGTGCAAACCAGCACCTTCGAGGATCTGTGCCGCGAGCAGATGCAATCTCCGACTCGGACTGCTCGAAGATGTCCACTGAGTGTGCGCTCCGCCAGGGCGAGCACGGTCTGCAACTCCCGGATCTGGTCTGACTTGACGGAGCGCCAAGTGTGGGCACTGAACAGCCCCAGGAAAGCGAGCAACAGCGCGCCGAAGAGCAGGGCCAGCCGGCGAAGCGCAACGATTGGTGTGTCGGTCAACATTCTGAGTCTCGGCCAGACTGGCAACAAGTGCGCAGGGTAGCCTGTAACGATGGGGCAAGGGCTCCGAGATACCTTGATCGAGGACAAGCACGTCTTGCGCGGCCGGCTTTATCCGTGCGCGTGACCGCAGGCGCCGGCACCGGCACCGTGTCCGCAGGTATGGCCCGTCACGGCAGGCATGCGACGCAAACGCCCGCTTGCCGTGGCGCTTGACGTGATACAGGGCTTCGTCCGCTGCTCGGACGACGCTGCTGCGGTCGATGCCATGCACGGCACGCACGCCACGCCAATGCTGGCACCGACGCGAACCTCGTGCCCGTGTCCAGCACGATGTCACGGCGCCGATCTCGTGCACCAATGCGGAGGCCACAGCGTCCATCTGCGGGTCGGACGGGCCCAGACCGCGCAGGCCGACGATGAACTCATCGCCGCCGATCCGCCCAACGAGGTCGGATGTCCGTCGCACGCGGTCTTCATTCGCTGGGCGCAGACTGCCAGCACCTGGTCGCCGGCTGCGTGACCAAAACGGTCATTGATCTGCTTGAAGCCGTCGAGGTCGATGCACAGGACGGTGATTGCCGAGCCTTCGGCCAGGCTGTCGGCGATCCAGCGGTCCAGCGTGGCTTCGGTGCCTGCACGGTTCTTCAGCCCGGTGAGCAGGTCGTGTTCGGCGCGGTGGCGGGTTGCCACCTCGTCGGTCTTGCGCTCCGTGATGTCGTAGATCACACCTTCCACCAGCGAACGCCGGCCATCCTCTGCCCCGTGCCCCGTCTT
>CAVUBY010000009.1:0-135802 GCA_963739925.1 uncultured beta proteobacterium
CGCAGCCAGAGGGCGGGTGCCCGGTGGGCAGCGGCGCGCCTGGCCCGCGCTCAACGGCGTACCCAGCGCCGAGGGGCGTGCTACGACCTGCTGGCCGAAGCCACCGGCACGCTCGGCAAGCCGGGCTGACGCCGTTCTTCCGATTCGGGCCGCGACGGCGGGTGTGCCTCGCCCTCGCAGCGCAGCTCAAATCCGATGCGCGTGAAGCCGCCTCCCGATTCCGCCAGCGTGCGCCCGCCGTGCATGCGCGCCACCGCGGCAACGATGGCCAGCCCGAGGCCGTGGTTTTGCTGCTGGCAGGCGGTGCGGGACGGATCGGCGCGAAAGAAGCGATCGAACAGACGTGGCAGCAGCGACGGATCGATTGGTACACCGCGGTTCTCGACGACGAGGCGGGCACTGTTCTGTCCCGCTTCGCGCTCAATGCGAACCAGCACGGTCGAGCCCTTGTCGGCGTAGCGCACGGCGTTGGACAGCAGGTTCGACAGCGCGCGACGGATCAGCGCATCATCGACCGCGGACACGGCGTCGCCGCTGACGTGGCCGGCCAGACCGGCGTCTTCCAGTGTCAACTCGTGGTACTCGAGCACCTGTTCGGCCAGCGCGCGCAGGCTGCGCGGGGCGCCGCGGCGCGCACGGGCACCGCGGTCGGCATGCGACAGGAACAGCATGTCATCGACCAGCGACGACAGCTTCTGCAGTTCTTCGAGCGACAGCGCCATGGTGTCGCGCAGCTCGGCGTTCGGCCGCTCGCGCGACAGTGCCACTTCGATGTGACCCATCAACGCCGCGATGGGCGTGCGCATCTCGTGCGCCACGTCGGCGTTGAAGGCGTCGAGCTGCTGGATCGCCGCTTGAAGCCGGTCCATCAGCGCATTGAACTGGCCGATCCACGGCTGCAGTTCGTCTGCAGCCCGCGGCAGCGCCAGGCGCTGATCGAGCCGGTCGGCCGAGATGCGCTGCGTCTGCCGGGCCAGTTCGTGCAAAGGGCGCAGCTCGCGACGAACCTGCCACCAGACGCCCAATGCGACGAGCGCACCCGAAGCCAGAGTGGCAGCCACCAGAACGGCTGCCCACATGTCACCGACTTTCGCATCCTCGGCAAAGTCGACGCTGAAGGCTGCGTCGAGCTTGCCGCCGGTGACACGCGGCGCGACGATCTCAAAGTGGCTGGTGCGCACATGATCAGACATGGTGTGGGCCGCGATGTCCGGGTCGCGGTAGACGAACGTGCCATCGGCGCGCCGGACCTCCAGCCGCGTGCCCATGCGCATCGCAGCGTAGCCCTCGATCTTCTGGCGAATCGCACCCTCGTCGCCACTGGCTGCCGTAGCAGTGAGCATCTTGACAATGACCCCGCTGCGAAGCGCCGTCTCGTGGTCGTGCTTGCTGATCAGCACCATCGCAACCGCGTTCCAGACGCACAGGAAGACGAAGCCCACAACGGCCATCGTCAACAACGCCATGCGCAGCGACAGCCGGTGGCTGATCGAATTGAAGCGCGGCACGGTCATGAACGATCCTCCAGCACATAGCCCATGCCACGTTCGGTGTGCAGAAGCTTGACCTCAAACGGGTCGTCGATCTTGGCGCGCAGGCGCCGCACGGCGACTTCGACGACATTGGTGCTGCTGTCGAAGTGCATGTCCCAGACTTGCTCGGCGATCGTGGTGCGCGACAGGATCTGGCCGCGCCGGCGCAGCAGCAGCGCCAGCAGCGCGAATTCCTTGGCTGTGAGGTCGAGCCGCTGCTCGGCGCGCACCGCTCGGCGCGCGACGATATCGACCTCGAGATCAGCGATCTGCACCACCGTGGCCAGTGCAGATGCTCCATGGGTCGGCGCGCGGCGCGACAGCGCACCGATGCGCGCCAGCAGCTCCGAAAAGGCGAACGGCTTGACCAGATAGTCGTCGGCACCGTCTTCGAGACCGCGTACGCGGTCTTCAACCTTGTCGCGCGCGGTCAGCATCAGCACCGGCGTGCGCGCCGCTGTGCCGTTGGCAGCGCGCAGCGCCTTCAATACGCCGAAACCGTCGATGCCCGGCAGCATCACATCGAGCAGCACCAGGTCGTACTCGCCGCCGAGCGCCAGACGTCGGCCCTCGATGCCATCGGCGGCGACATCGACGACATGGCCGTTCTCGCCGAGCCCCTTGACGAGGTAGTCGGAAAGGCGCCTGTCGTCTTCGACGACGAGCAGCTTCATGGCGCGGACGCGGGCGTGTTCATAGGACGGATGCTGACAGAAAGTTCCCCTGCCCTGGATTACGAATTGGTAATCCAGGCGCAATCCAGATCGCTGCCGCAACACCGAAAGTTCGTTCCATGTTGTTGCGCCTCACAGGACTGAGCGACGACAACAGAGCCGAATCCGGCTGACTTCTTCAACCCTGTGTTCAACCACTTCTTCCAGGAGCTATCAAATGAACCGCACTTTCACCACCATCGCTGTCCAATCCTTCATCGCCTCCGCCATCATCGTTGCAGCACCGCTGGCTCGGCCGGCACGTGGCTGGCGCGGCGTTCGTCGATCCGGGCGCTGACCATGTGCTGGTCTCGACCCCGTTCGTCTCGACGGTGAGCCGCGAGCAGGTCGCGCTGAAGCGGTCGCCGCGGCGCGCCAGCCCTTGACTTTCACCGACAGCCTGAATGCACCGGTTCAGCCAGCGTTCGTCTCGATGCTGTCGCGCGCCCAGGTGCAAGCGGAAGCGGTCGAGGCCAATCGTGTGCGCGCCGCCGGCTTCACCGACAGCCAGCATGAGCCGCTGACCCCGCAGCAACTGGCACAGATCCGCAGCGCCGGCATGCGTGCTGTGTCCGGCGACGCGCTGGCCATGGTCCGCTGATCGATCGGGCAGCCCATCGCGGGGCCTTGCCGACCAGAGCCACCCGCCCCGGGGCCCAGCCAAGGGCCCCGGAGCGGGTGGCCTGCCGCCTAGAATCGTGGCCATGGTCAGCACCGCCTCCCCCCTGACCGCGCGCGAGCGCGAGCCGAAGCCACACGCCAGCCCGGAATCCCACGGCCTGTCGCGCCCGGCACGCTCGCAGTTCGAAGATTTCATGCGCCATGTGCACACCCATGGCGTGTACCGCGCCGACCGCACCGGCACCGGCACGCGCAGCGTGTTCGGCCACCAGATGCGCTTCGACCTGCGCGAAGGTTTTCCGCTGGTCACGACGAAGAAGGTGCACCTCAAGTCCATCATCCTCGAGTTGCTGTGGTTCCTGCGTGGCGACAGCAATGCGCGCTGGCTGCAGGAACGCGGCGTGACGATCTGGAACGAGTGGGCCGGCCCCGATGGCGACCTCGGCCCGGTCTACGGCGTGCAGTGGCGCGCTGGCCCACGCCGGACGGCGGCCACATCGACCAGATCGCCGAGGTGGTGAAGCAGCTCAAGACGAACCCCGACTCGCGCCGCATCATCGTGAGCGCGTGGAACGTGGCCGAGCTGCTCGAAGATGGCGCTGATGCCCTGCCACGCGTTCTTCCAGTTCTACGTCGCGCCCGGCGACACGCCTGACGGCGCGCGCGCCTGAGCTGCCAGCTCTACCAGCGCAGCGCCGACATCTTTCTGGGCGTGCCCTTCAACATCGCCAGCTACGCGCTGCTGACCCACATGCTCGCGCAGCAGTGCGATCTCGACGTCGGCGACTTCATCTGGACCGGTGGCGACTGCCACCTCTACAGCAACCACACCGAGCAGGTGGAGCTGCAGCTCTCGCGCACGCCCTACCCGTACCCCACGCTCGAGATCAAGCGCCGGCCGGCGTCGATCTTCGACTACGCCTACGAGGACTTCGAAGTCCACGACTACCAGCACCATCCGGCCATCAAGGCACCGGTGGCGGTATAGCGCCAGGCGCCGCACTCGCAGCGCGCCGGGGTAGGCGTGAGCGCAGCGCAGGTTTATGATCGTGACCGTTGGTGCTCGCGCCGGTCGTCCGATCGGCGCGGTTAAACGGGAAGCAGGAAGGTACGGTGGCTGCAGTACGCCACCCGCCCCACCTGCGCTGCCCCCGCAACGGTCAGCGGACGAGGGACTTGCGCCCTCCGCTCATGTCGATATCCCACTGGACGCCACGGCGTCTGGGAAGGGCACATGGGTCGCCTCCGCCAGCCCGGATACCGGCCAACAGGGGGCGCGAGTGCGCAAGCACGGCGCCAGAGGTGATCGCCTGCGGGGAAGCTGGCGAACACGCGTTCCTGTCGAAGGTCTCTCATGTTCCGTTCCCTCGCCCGAGTCCGCTCGGCGCTTCCGGCCGTTCCGCGCCGGCTCATGCTGCCGCATGGCGGCTCCTCCATCCTCCTCTCACCTCGCTGGCTGGCGCTCTCCCTTTCTCTGTCGCTCTGGCTGAGTCACGTTGGCGCCGCGCGCGCACAGGCCATGGCGCCCTCTCAGGCTCCGGCGGTGCTGGTGGCCAGCGCACAGCTTGCCCCGGTGGTCGTCACCGCCACGCGCACGCCCACGCGGGCCGATGAAACCATCTCCGAGGTCACCGTGCTCGATCGCGCCGAGATCGAGCGCGCCACCGGCCGCACACTGCCGGAGTTGCTGGCGCGCCAGCCCGGCGTGCTGTTCAGGTCGAACGGCGGCCTGGGCAAGATCGGCTCGGTGTTCGCTGCGCGGACTGGAGTCGCGCCACACGCTGCTGCTGATCGACGGCGTGCGATACGGTTCGGCGACAGCGGGCACCCGATCTGGGACAACCTGCCGCTCGAGGCCATCGAGCGCATCGAGATCGTGCGCGGGCCGATGTCGGCGTCTGTACGGCAGCGACGCGGTCGGGCGGCGTGGTGCAGCTGTTCACGCGCCAAGGCGCCGAAGGCCTGAGCAGCAACGCGTCGGTCACCGCGGGCTCGGGCCGCTACGGCCAGGTCGACCGGCGGCGTGCGCGCAGGGCAAGGTGCGTTCGAAGGTTCGGCGCAGATCCAGCGCACCGAGAACCGCGGCTTCTCCGCCACCAACTCGGGCGTGCCTTTCGGCAGCTTCAACGACGACCCCGACGGCTGCCGCCATAACAGCGGCAACGCCCAGTTCGGTTGGCGGCTGGGCCAGGACTGGCGCGCCGATGTGCAGGGGCTGCAAAGCAGCAGCGTGACCGGCTACGACGATGGCCCGGGCGTGGACTCGCGCTCGCGCCTGCTCACCGAGTTGCTCTCGGTACAGGTCGGCGGACCGGTGAACAGTCTGTGGCGCAGCAGCGTGCGGCTGGCGCGCTCGGTGGACGAGAACGAGACGCTGGCCAGCGCTTCGGCCTTCGCGTCCCTGGGCACCACGCGCAGCGTGCAGCGGCAACTCACCTGGGAGAACACCCTCGCCACCGCCTGGGGCAGCGCGGTGCTGCTGGCCGAGCACCTGCAGCAGGAGGTCAGCCGTCCGGGCACGCAGTACCCGGTCACCGACCGCACCATTCGCAGCCTGGCCGCGGGCCTGAACGGAACAGTGGCCGGCCACCACTGGCAGGCCAGCCTGCGCAGTGACCGCAACTCGCAGTTCGGCAACCAGACCACTGGCGCGCTCGGCTACGGCTTCGACCTCACGCCGCAGTGGCGCGCCGCGGCCTCGTATGGCACAAGCTTCGTCGCGCCGAGCTTCAACCAGCTCTACTTTCCAAACTTCGGCAATCCGAACCTGCTGCCCGAAAAGGGCCGATCGGCCGAACTCAGCCTGCGCTGGGCCCAGGCCGAACACCAGGTGCGCGCGGCGTATTTCGACAACCGCATTCGCGGCTACATCAGCAGCGGCCCGGCGCCGACCAACATCCCCCGCACGCGCAGCGACGGCTTCAGTCTGTCGTACGAAGGTCAGTGGTCCGACTGGGCGTTCGGCGCCTCGGCCGACCGCACCGACCCGCGCAACACCACCTCGGGCAGCGCCAGCAACGGCAAGCTGCTGCCACGCCGGGCGCAATCGAGCGCGAAGGCCTCGGCCGATGTGAGAGTGAACGCGTGGACCTATGGTGCGAGCCTCGTCGCGGTGGGCCGGCGCTTCGAGGACGCGGCCAACACCCAGACCGCTGGGCGGCTACGCCACGCTCGACCTGCGCGCCGACTGGCGCCTGGCACCCGCCTGGGTGCTGGGCCTGCGCCTCAACAACGTCGGTGACAAAGCCTACGAAACCTCGCTCGGCTACAACCAGCCCGGGCGCGAAGGCTTCGTGACCCTGCGCTACAGCGGTCGCTGAGGAGCCCTCGGCCATGCATCGCGCCCCTGCGTCTCGCGATCTGATCGGAACTCATCAGCGCGTGCTCGCTGCATGGCAAGCCGCAGCGCAGCGGCTCACTTGCCTCATCGCCGCGCTCGCCCTCCCGGCCGCGGCCGTCGCGCAGGCCTCGCTGCGCGACGATCGCGGCCACAGCGTGCAGTTCGAGCGGCCGCCGCAGCGCATCGTCAGCCTGCTGCCCTCGCTCACTGAAAGCGTGTGTGTGCTGCAGGCCTGCGACCGGCTGGTGGGTGTCGATCGTTACTCCAACTGGCCGAGCGCGGTGGACAAGCTGCCGCGCCTGGGCGGGCTGGACGACGCGCATGTCGAGCGCATCGTCGCGCTGCGGCCCGATGTGGTGCTGGCCGCGCGATCGGCCCGCGTGACCGAGCGGCTCGAAGCCCTGGGCATCCCCGTGATCGCGCTCGAGTCGCAGTCGCATGCCGACGTGCGCCGCACGCTGGGCTTGCTCGCCACGATGCTGGGCACGCCGGCGCGCGGCGACGCGCTCTGGGCTGAGATCGAACGCGATCTGCAGGCGGCCGCGGCCCGCGTGCCTGCCGCGCAGCGGGGGCGCAAGGTGTACTTCGAGATCGCCTCGGCACCGTACGCGGCTGGGGCTTCGTCCTTTATCGGCGAAACGCTTTCGCGGCTCGGGCTGGGCAACATCGCGCCCGTCGAGCTCGGCCCGTTCCCCAAGCTCAACCCCGAGCATGTGGTGCGCCTGCAGCCCGACATCGTGATGGCCGCGCAGCGCGAGGTGAGCGCCATGCCGGCGCGTCCTGGCTGGCGCGCGCTGCGCGCGCTCGCCCAGCGGCAGCAATGCGGCTTCGACGCCGAGAGCTACGAGATGCTGATCCGCCCCGGGCCGCGGCTGGGGCGCTCGGCCCAACTGGTGGCAGACTGCCTGGCGCGCCTGCCTTCGCCCTGACCAACCGCCCGCCGCTTGCCAACCGCGCGCATGAACACCTCGGCCTGGACCCTGCACGCCTCGCACCCCCTGGCGCAGCGCGATCGCGCGCGGCGCCTGCAGCTGGTGCTCGGACTCGCGATCGCTGCGCTGGTGCTGGTGGTCGCCGGGCTGATGGTGGGCAGTGAGGGCTGGTCCTGGGCCACGCTGCGCGCCGATCTCGCCAGCACGCAGGCCGAACTCATCATCGGCCAGATCCGCGCGCCGCGCACGCTGGGGGCGCTGGCGGTGGGGGCGCTGCTCGGGCTGGCCGGCGGGCTCGCGCAGGGCTTGTTCCGGAACCCGCTCGCCGATCCGTTTCTGCTGGGCTCGGCCGCTGGCGCGTCATTCGCGGTGGTGGTGGTGCTGGCGGCCGGCACGCTGGCCGGTCACTCGATCGCGGTCACCCACGCCGCCTGGTTGACGCAGCTGGGCCTGGCCAGCGCCGCCTTCATCGGTGCGCTCGCCGGTGTGCTGCTCACGCTGCTGCTGGCACGCGGGGCGCATCACACGCTGCGGCTGCTGCTGGCGGGCGTGGTGGTAGGGGTCGTGCTGGGCGCGGGCAGCGACCTGCTCACCTCCTGGTCGCCCGAAGCCTTGCGCGGCCGGCAGGTGTTCTCGCTGGGCTCCACCGGCTTTCTGGGCTGGCCGAGCGTGGCGCTGCTGGCCGTGGGCCTGGTGATGGCGGTGCCGCTGGCGTGGCGACTGTCGCGCGCGCTCGATGCACTGAGCCTGGGCGAAGACAGCGCGCGCAGCCTGGGGCTGCCACTGCCCCGATTGCGGCTGGCGCTGGTGATGCTGCTGGCGGCCTGCACCGGCCTGGCCGTGTCGCAGGCCGGCATGGTGGCCTTCGTGGGCCTGGCGGCACCGCACCTCGTCAAGCGCTTCGCGCCAGCCCCGCAGGGCTTCACGCTGATGGCCAGTGCTGCAGCCGGCGGCGTGCTGCTGCTCGCAGCCGACGTGCTCGCCCGCGGCCTGATCGCGCCGCAGGAGTTGCCGGTGGGCGTGCTCACGGCGGTGCTGGGCGGTGGTTACCTGTTGTGGCTGTTGCACCGCCGGGCATGGTCATGATGGACTTGCCCGAGTTGCTGTCGCGCGGCGAACGCGAGCCCCAGACCCTGCCGGGCAAGCCAGGCACCCTCGAAGCGCGCGACCTCCGCGTTCGCCTGGGCGAGCGCCCTGTGCTGCACGGCATCAGCGGCACGCTCGCGCGCGGCTGGACCGCGATCGTCGGCCCCAACGGCGCCGGCAAGTCGACGCTGCTGCGTGCCCTGGCGGGACTGCTGCCAGCCGATGGCGGCAGCGTGTGGCTGGAGGGACGTGCCCTGGCCACGCTCTCGCCGCGCGAGCGCGGCCAGCGCATCGCCTGGCTTGCGCAGCAAGGCGACGTCACCGGCGAGCTCACGGCCCGCGAGATCGTGCACCTGGGGCGTCTGCCGCACCTGGGCCTGCTGGCCGCCCCCGGCCCCGCCGACGAGGCCGCGGTGGATGCGGCGCTGCACGCCACCGAGTGCGAGGCCTGGCAGCACCGCCGCCTGCACGAACTCTCCGGCGGCGAACGCCAGCGGGTGCTGCTGGCGCGGGCGCTGGCCACGCAGGCGCCGGTGCTGCTGCTCGACGAGCCCACCACCCACCTCGATCCGCAGCACCAGGTGGCGCTGGCGCGGCTGTTCCGCCGGTGGAGCGCCACGCACACCGTCGTCACCGTGCTGCACGACCTGCCCCTGGCGCTGCACGCCGACCGGCTGTGGGTGCTGCGCGAAGGCCGCCTGCAGGCCAGCGGCAGCTTCGACGATCCGGGCTTGCACGCCGCGCTCGTCGATGCGTTCGACGGCGCCATCCGCATCCAGAGTGATGGTGCGCGACCCCTGGCGCTGCCGCGCCTCTTCGACTGAGCCTCCAGCGATGCGCGCACGCGCCGTCATGGTGTGGGGCACCAGCAGCGGCGCCGGCAAGAGCTGGCTGGCCACGGCGCTGTGCCGCTGGGCCGCGCGCCAGGGCATCGACGTGGCGCCGTTCAAGGCGCAGAACATGAGCAACAACGCCCGCGTGGTCGCCGGCCTCGACGGCCACGCGGGCGAGATCGGCGCGGCGCAGTACTTCCAGGCGCTGGCCGCGCGCGTGGTGCCCAGCGTCGACATGAACCCGGTGCTGCTCAAGCCCGAGCACGACCGCGGCAGCCAGGTGGTGGTGCACGGGCGGGTGGACACCGCCTTGTCGCGGCAAGGCTGGCGTGAGCGCAGCGGCGCCCTGGCCCAGGCGGCCCAGGAGAGCCTGAGCCGGCTGCAAGGCGCACACGAGCTGCTGGTGATCGAAGGCGCGGGCTCGCCGGCCGAAACCAACCTCGCCGACGTCGACTACGTCAACCTCGAGACAGCGCGCTGGTCTCGGGCCCGCAGTCTGCTCGTCACCGACATCGACCGTGGCGGCGCCTTCGCCCACCTGCTGGGCACCTGGACGCTGCTGCCCGACGATCTGCGGCCCACGGTGGCCGGCTTCGTGCTCAACAAGTTCCGCGGCGATCCGGCGCTGTTGGCCCCTGCACCGCAGGAACTGCAGCAGCGAACCGGGGTGTCCACGCTCGCGGTGCTGCCCATGGTGCACGACCACGGCCTGCCCGATGAAGATGGCTGGTTCATGCGCCCCTCGGCGTTGCCTGATGAACGACATCTCGGTCCACCGGCGTCCAGCGCCCAGGGCACACGGCGAGTGGCGGTGGTCGCCTATCCCCGGCTGAGCAACCTCGACGAGTTCGAGCCCCTCCAACACGTGCCTGGTGTCAGATTGAACTGGGCGCGGTCGCCCGCAGACCTGGAGGGCGCCGACTGGATCGTGCTGCCCGGCTCCAAGCAGGTGAGCGGCGACCTGGCATGGCTGCGCGCCCACGGTCTCGATGCAGCCATCAGGGCGCATGCCGCTGGGGGCCGGCCACTGCTCGGCATCTGCGGTGGACTGCAGATGATGGGGGAGCGCCTGCACGACCCCGATGGTCACGACGGTGCAGCGGTGGACGAGGTGGCCGGCCTGGGTCTGCTGGCGCTGGCGACACACTACACGGGCCAGAAGCGCACGCGCCGCGCCACGCTGCAGTTCGGCGAGCTGCGCGCTCCCTGGGCGGCGTTGTCAGGCCTGGCGGTGGACGGCTACGAGATCCGGCAAGGGCAGACCCAGTGCCTGCCCTCCGGAACCGCGAGCACGCAGGAAGTGCTCTGGGACGCGCAGGGAACACCGATCGGCTGGCAGCGTGACCATGTGCTGGGGCTGTACGCGCACGGCCTGTTCGAGTCGACGGCGGTGCTGCACGCATTGTTCGGTACCAGCGTCCCCACGCTCGACAGCCGCCTCGACCGACTGGCCGACCTGATCGACAGGCACTTCGAGGCTGGCGCCTTGCAACGGCTCCTTGTCCGCTGAGCGCTCCCTCGGCGCAGCACGCCATAACTTGAGTCCTTTCCGGGCCTCGACAAACGGTTCGAAGATTTCATCCGTGTCATTCAAGAAGAGCCCGGGCCTGCCGAAATGCCAAGGAGACGAACCGACCTCCCGGAGCAGACCCCATGCGCACCAACCATCCCATCACTCAACGCGAGTACGCCTTCCCCCAGGGCCAGACGCTGGTGTCGGTGACCGACCTCAAGGGCCGCATCCTCTACTGCAACAGCGCGTTCATCGAAGTCAGCGGCTACTCGCGAGAAGAACTCCTGGGGCAGCCGCACAACCTGGTGCGCCATCCCGACATGCCGGAGGAGGCGTTTCGCGACATGTGGGCCACCATCCAGTCGGGCCTGCCCTGGACCGGTCTGGTGAAGAACCGCCGCAAGAATGGGGACCACTACTGGGTGCAGGCCAACGCCACACCCATGAAGAGCGGGGACCGCATCACCGGATTCCTCTCGGTGCGCACCCAGCCCACCCGCGAAGCGATCGGCGCGGCCGAACAGCTTTATACGCAGATGTCGGCAAGAAGCACGCGCCGGCCGGCGCTTGCATGTGTTGAACCGCGGACGGGTCGAGCGCAGCGATGCCCTGTCGCGCTTGGCACGCGCCGTCGTCCCGGGCCTGCGCGGCCAGGTGGCCGGGGTGCTGCTGCTGACCGGTGGCGTGGTGGCTGGCGCCATGACCGTGTCGCCGCTCGCCGCAGCGATCGCTGCGGTGGTGGCCTCGGCGGTCGCCACGGCGGTGGTGATGCGTCTGACCGTCGCTCCGCTGAGAGTGGTGTTGACCGACGCCTACCGCCTGGCGTCCGGCGATCTCGCCACCGCCGTCTCCACCGATGCCTCCGGCCTGGCCGGTGAGCTGCAGCAAGCGCTGATGCAGCTGTCGGTCAACCTGCGTACCGTGGTCGGTGACACGCGGGTGGAGATCGAAAACTTGCGCGCCTCCGCGCACGAGATCGCGGCAGGCAACCAGGATCTCTCCAATCGAACCGAGTCGCAGGCCAGCAGCCTGGAAGAAACCGCGGCATCGATGGAGCAGATCAACAGCACCGTCAAGCAGAGCGCCGCCTCGGCCGGTCAGGGTGCGCGGCTGGCCCACGAGACCGCCGCCGTGGCGGGCCGAAGCCACGAGGCCGTGCAGGCCGTGGCCGAGACCATGTCGGGCATCACCGAATCGTCGAAGCGCATCCGCGAAATCATCCAGGTGATCGAAGGCGTGGCCTTTCAGACCAACATCCTCGCGCTGAACGCCGCCGTCGAGTCCGCCCGCGCCGGAGAGGCCGGTCGCGGATTCGCCGTGGTGGCTTCCGAGGTGCGCTCGCTGGCGCAGCGCACCAGCGGTGCGGCGCGCGAGATCCGCGAGCTGATCAATGAATCGGCTGCACGCGTGGAAGAAGGCAGCAGTCGCAGCAGCGAAGCCCGTGAGCGCATGGCCGAAGCGCTCAAGGCCGTGGGCAATGTGAACACCACGCTTGAGGAGATCAGCACGGCGGCGCGCGAGCAGCAATCGGGCATCTCGCAGATCAACGAGGCAGTCACGCACATGGATTCCATCACCCAGCAGAACGCGGCGATGGTCGAGCAGCTCGCTGCATCGGCGCAGTCCCTGGGCGCGCAGGTGGAATCGGTCAGCAACTCGATGCGTTTGTTCCGGCTGGCGCCAGGTGAACTGGGCATCGCCGAGACCGATGCGGTCGCGCTGCGGCGCGAGTCGGCGCCGGCACGCGCGGCGCAAGCGGCCTGAGGCCACCGGACGGATACCGTCGAAGGAACCCTACCAGACGGCGCCGAAGCGGCGCTGCAGATCGGTCAGTGCAGCCTGGTCCAGCGCTGCCGGCCGTGGCTCACACAGCAACCACAGCCGGGCTGACTCTTCGAGCTCTTCGAGCACCGCGCTTGCCGCCGCGGGACTGTCGTGCCACACGACCGGTCCGAGTCGGTCGAGCATGACCGCGCGCAGGGGTCGCTCGGCCAGCCGCGCTGCCACCATCTCGGCCACCTCCGGATCGCCCGGCGCCCGGTAGGGAATCAGCGGCACCCGACCGACCTTCATCACGAAGTAGGGCGTGATCGGCGGCAGCACCGCTTCGGGCTGCCACACGCCTTGCAGCGACAAGGCCACGAGGTGGGTGCTGTGGGTGTGGATCACGCAGCGCGCCTGCGGCGCCGCGGCGTAGATGCGCCGGTGCAGCGTGAGCGTCTTGCTGGCGCGGTCTCCGGACAGCTGGGTGCCATCGTCGGCCACCAGGGCCAGGCGCTGCGGCTCGAGTTCGCCCAGGCAGGCGTCGGTGGGCGTGATCAGCGTCCCGGCCGCCGTGCGCACGCTGATGTTGCCGGCCGTGGCATGCACATAGCCGCGCTCGTAGAGCGAACGGGCGACGCGGCATATCGCCTCGCGCACGGCATCGAGATCGGCGGTGCTCACGGCTTCACCGGTTCAGGCCTGGCGGTGCACGATCGTCGGGCCCGGCCCCTGGTCCACCGGCATGAGCTGCAGCACCGTGATGTTCACGCGCGGTGGCTGCGCCGCCACCCAGGCGATGGCCTCGGCCACATCATCCGGCTCCAGTGCATCGACACCCGTATAGATCGCCTGCGCCTTCTGCTGGTCGCCATGAAAACGCACCTGGGAGAACTCGCTGCCACCCACCATGCCGGGTTCGACCACGGTGGCTCGCACGCCGGTTCCCACCAGGTCGGACTTGAGACCCAGGGTGTACTGGTGGACGAAGGCCTTGCTGCCACCGTACACATGCCCGCCCGGGTACGGCAGGTGGCCCGCGATCGATCCCACGTTGACGACATGCCCGCGACCGCGCGCCACCATGCCCGGCAGCAGCGCCTGGGTGCAGCGCACCAGCCCGGTGACGTTGGTGTCGATCATGCGTTCCATGTCGGCGAGCGACGACGCCTGCGCCGCCTCGCGTCCCAGGGCCAGACCGGCGTTGTTGACCAGCAAGTCGATGACCTGCCAGCCAGCCGGCAACGAAGAGGGCAAGGCCGCCACGGCTTGCGCGTCCCCCATGTCCAGCGTCCATGGCAGCACGGCCTCGCCCAGCTCGGCGGCCAGGGCGGCGAGCCTGTCGGTCCGGCGCGCGGCAGCGATCACCTTCCAGCCGTCGGCGACCAGCCGTCGGACCGTGGCTTCGCCGATGCCCACGCTGGCGCCGGTGACAAGTGCAATGCGGGTCATGATTCAGTGTCCTGTGCGAGTTGGGTGAAGGCGCGGTGAAAGAAGTCGACGCCACCGAAGTTGCCGGACTTCAGGGCCAGGTGCAGACCCAGCCGCGCATCGTGGCACCACGGCACGCCGGGATCGATCTGGGCGCCGATGCGCAGTCGGCGGATGCCCAGCGCCTGCACGCAAGCGCCAGAGGTCTCGCCACCGGCAACGACCAGTCGCCGCACGCCCTGGGCGACCAGCGCTCGCGCGACATCCGCCAGGGCCTGCTCGACCAGCGCGCCGGCACGCTCGACACCGAGCTCGGCCTGCACCGCGCGAACGGCGTCGGGTGGTGCAGTGGCATGCACGAGGATCGGCACATCGCCCAGACGCGGCAACGCCCAGGCAAGGATCTGGTCCACCGTCTGCTCACCGCGCGCCAGGCGCAGCGCGTCGATGGGCAGCGCCGCACCGCCCGCGGCGGCGAAGGCCGCCACCTGCGCATTGGTCGCGGCCGAGCAGCTGCCCGACACCACCGCCGCCGCACCCGAAGGCCGGGGCAGCCGTGCCGAGGACGGCGAAGGCGAGAAACCTTCGGTGGCCGGCATCGCGATGGCCAGCCCGGAGCCGGCCACCACCAGCGGCCAGTCCTGCGCGCGGATGGCGGCGGCGAGCGGATGCAGGTCGGCGTTGTCCACGGCGTCGACGACACCGAAGTGGATGCCCTGCTGCACCAGTGCGTGTGCGCGGGCGGCGATGGCATCCGCACCCTGCGCCACCACGGCACGAGCCACCAGCCCGACGCGATGCGTCGCCAGCTGTGGCTGCAGCACGCGCATCAGGTTGGCATCGGTCATCGGCGTGAGCGGATGGTGGCGCATGGGGCTGTCGCTGAGCAGTTGCTCGCCGACGAAGAGATGGCCCTGGAAGATGGTGCGGCCGTTCTCCGGAAAGGCCGGCGTCACCGGCACGAAGGGAGCGTCCAGCATCGCCATCAAGGCCTCGGCCACCGGACCGATGTTGCCTTGCGCGGTGGAGTCGAAGGTGGAGCACACCTTGAAGTAGAAGCGCTGCGCGCCCTGCTCGCGCAGCCAGCGCGCGGCGGCCAGCGATTGCGACACCGCCTCGGCCACCGGCGCGGTGCGTGACTTCAACGCGACCACGACCGCGTCCACGCCGGCCAGGGCCTCGGCATCAGACCCAGCTTCCGGCACGCCGATCGTCTGCACCACGCGCATGCCGGCGCGCACCAGGTTATTGGCCAGGTCGGTGGCGCCGGTGAAGTCGTCGGCGATGCAACTCAGCTGCAGCATGGAGCGGCCGCTCATGACTTCTTCTGCGGCAGGGTGATGCCCGGGAAGATCTTGATCACTGCACTGTCGTCTTCCGTGGCATGGCCGGCGGTGGAGGCCTGCATGAACATCTGGTGCGCCGTGCTCGACAGGGGCAGCGGGAACTTGCTCGCGCGCGCCATGTCGAGCACCAGGCCCAGGTCCTTGACGAAGATGTCCACGGCCGACAGGGGCGTGTAGTCGGCGGCCAGCACATGCGCCATGCGGTTCTCGAACATCCAGCTGTTGCCGGCGCTGTGGGTGATCACCTCGTACAGCGCATGCGGGTCCACGCCCTCGCGCAGGCCCAGCGCCATCGCCTCGGCCGCGGCGGCGATGTGCACACCCGCGAGCAGTTGGTTGATGACCTTGACCTTGCTGCCAGCGCCAGCGCGGTCACCCAGCCGATACACCTTGGCCGCCATGGCGTCGAGCGCGCCACCACAGCGCACGTACGCCTCGGCCGTGCCCGAGGTCATCATCGTCATCTGGCCGCTTGCCGCCTTGGCGGCGCCGCCGGAGATCGGGGCATCGAGGTAGAGCAGGCCCAGCGCCTGCAGGCGCGTCTCGAAGTCGATCGAGACCCGCGGATCGACGGTGGAACACATCACGAACACCGAGCCCCGGCGCATCGCCGCGGCCACGCCACCAGCGCCGAACAGCAGTGCCTCGGTCTGCGCTGCGTTGACGACCACCGACACCACGACATCGCAGGCGCCGGCCAGCGACGCAGCGCTCTCAGCCGCCTGGCCGCCCTGCGCCGCAAACGCCTCGGCCACGCCGGGGCGCACGTCGAAGACCTGCAGGTCGAAGCCGGCGCGTCGCAGCGACTGCGCCATGCCGGAGCCCATGGCGCCCAGTCCGATCAGGCCGATCTTGGGAGCGGCGGCGTTCACGATCTGAGCCCGCTGGAGACATCACCACAGGGCGGGCGGGTGTCGCCGCGATCCGCGAGACAACGGGAGTGGGCAGTGGGCGAGGACATGGGTTCTGGGCTCCGCAAAGGCCGCCCAGTTTGCCCCAAAGCGGCGCCGACCCGCGCCACCGGCCAGTGGATCAGCCGCCGCAGCCCTGCGCGAGGTCCTCCGTCGGCACCTTGTAGACCCGCATGGGGTGGTCGCGCTCCACGATCCAGGCCCATGGCAACCCGTCGACACCGACATGCACCGAGTCGACGCGTGCACACAACGCGCGCACCGTTCCGGGCATGGCGTAGGTCACCCATTGACCCGGTTCGGGCGCCGTCGTCATCGCCCCGACGACACCCGCAGCGGTACAGCCCCCCAGGACACAGCACGCCCATCGGGCAGCGCGTTGAAGACGGTGCAAAGCAGCCATGGCAGACCCCCCTCTGCCCAGAGCGTTGCAGTTTCCGTTCCCGCCGTTGCGGGCACACTCTCTAGGGCCGCAACGCCTCTTGCGAGAACCCGGCGATGCGCTTGTAGTCGTCAGAGATGCGTCGCAGCTCGTCCTGGCTGATCAGGTCATCGATGTGGCGGAAGGGCTTGCCACCGCTGAGCTCATCCACCTTGATGTTGATCAAGTCGGGCGGCGCCGTCCGGTTGGTCTGCACGATGCGCGAGGTGGCCGGCAGGCGCTGGTGCTCGTAGCGCTGCAAGGCCTCGAGCGGATCGGGCACGCTGTGCAGCAGCTCGGCGAGGGTGCGAGCGTCGATCAGGCCCTGGGCCGAGCCGTTGGAGCCGCGCGGGTACATCGGGTGCGCCGCATCGCCCATGAGCGTGACCCGACCGAAAGTCCAGCGCGACACCGGATCCTTGTCCACCATCGGGTACTCGAGCACCTGCTCGGCGTCGGCAAGGAGGCGTGGCACGTCGAGCCAGTCGAAGCGCCAGTCCCGGTAGAGGTGCGCGAAGTCGCTGGTGCGGCCGCGCTGGTTCCAGTCGTTCATCTCGCGGCTGTCGCCCTGGATCTCGGCCATCCAGTTGATGAGCTGGCGGCCCTGGCCATCGATGTTGTCGACGATCGGGTAGATCACCATCTTGCCGGTCTCGATGGAGCCCACGCGCAGGTAGCTCTTGCCGGTGAGGATGGGCGCGTGGCGCGTCACGCCGCGCCAGGTGTTGATGCCTGCGAAGGCCATCTGTTCGTCGGGATAGAACTGACGGCGTATCGCCGAGTGCACGCCGTCGCAGGCGACCACGATGTCGGCCCGCACCGGGTCGCGCCGCGCGCCGGCCGGATCGACGAAGTGCACTGTGGCGCCCTGCTCGTCCTGCTCCACGCCGACGCAACGGTGACCGGTGCGGATGTGATGGGCGCCGAGCTGGCGCACCGCCTCGTCGAACAGGATGCGGTGCAGCTTGCCGCGGTGGATGCCGATCTCGGGCACCGCGTAGCCAGCATGGCGGCCACGCGGCTCGCGGTAGATGAACTGGCCGTAGCGGTTGAAGAACACGCTCTCGAGGTTCTCGATGCCCACCGCCTCGAGCTGCGGCTGCACGCCAAGCGCCGCCAGTTCGCGCATCGCGTGCGGCAGCAGCGTGATGCCTACGCCGAGCTCCTTGACCTCGGCCACCGCCTCGTACACCTCGCAGTCGAGGCCGCGCCGCTTGAGGCCCAGCGCGAGCCCCAGGCCGGCGATGCCACCCCCCACGACCGCAATGCGCAGGTCAGGCTTCAACGAGGCCACTCCACTGACCATCGCCTGGGCCATCGCTTACTCGGCGGTGATGTTGTTGCGCTTGATCACCGCACCCCAGCGCGGGTAGTCCTTGCGCACCACCGCGGTCAGCTCGTCGGGCGTGCGACGAAGCGGCGTCCATGCCCGGCCTTGCCGAGCACGTCGCGCACGTCGGGCTGCTTCAGGATCGCGACGATCTCGCTGTTCAGCCGCTTGACCACCGGGTCCGGCGTGCGCGTGGGCGCGAAGAAGGCGTACCAGAGGTCCACGTCCACGCCCTTCACGCCCAGCTCCTCGAAGGTCGGCCACGTTCGGTGCCACAGGGTGGCGCTTGGCGCTGCCTACGGCCAGGGCGACAAGCTTGCCGCTGTTGACCAAGCCCTGCGCCACATGGATCGGCAGGAAGCCGACCATGAGTTCGCCCGCTGAGCAGGTCCTGCGTGTAGCCGGCAGTGCCGCGGTACGGCACGTGCAGCATGAACAGCTGCGTCTGCGCCTTGAACAGCTCCATCGCCATGTGGTGCGGCGTGCCCACGCCGGGCGAGCCGTAGGTGACGTGGCCCGGCCGGGCCTTGGCCTGCGCGACCAGGTCGGCCATCGACTTGATGCCGGTCTTGGGGTTGCGCCACCAGCATCAGTGTGCCCCAGGCCGCCATGGACACCGGGGAGAAATCCTTCACCGGGTCGAAGGCAGCGTTCTTGTACAGCTGCGAGTGCGATCAGCATGGTGTTGGCGCCCATCAGCACGGTGTGGCCGTCTGGTGCCGACTTGGCCACCTGGTCGGCGCCGATGTTGCCGCTGGCGCCCGGCACATTGGTCACCACCACCGGCTGGCCCAGCCGTTCGGACAGGCGCGGCGCCACGGTGCGCGCGATGGTGTCCATGCCGGTGCCCGGGCGTGAAAGGCACGATGATCTTCACGTGGTGCTGGGCCATGCCTGGCCTGGGCCGCCACGCTCAGCATGAGCAGGGTCGCCCAGATCACGCCGCGAAAGGTCTTGCTGCGCATCATGTCTCCGTCCTTGTGGTTGTCTGTGGATCGCGGCATGCACGCCGCTGTCGTGTTGTCGTTGCGCCGTCGCTCCGGATCAGGACCGCTGGCCGTTCAGCGAATCTTGAACACCGTGCGGGCGTTGGTCTGGAAGAAGCTGGGTCTTGTCCTCGAGCGACATCGTCCATGCCGTCGAGGAGGCCCACCTCGTCCACCGCATGCTGGTACGGGTAGTCCATGGCGTACAGCACCCGGTCCACGCCCCATGAACGCCTGGGTGAACTTGATCGCCGGCTCCCAGGCCACGCCGCTGTTGGTGATGTAGAAGTTCTCGCGCAGGTAGTCGCTGGGGCGCTGCCGCAGCGGCTTCATGCTGTCGTAGCGCTTGGACCGCACCGTGGCCCGGTGCATGTAGTCGAGCCGGTAGGCCCAGAACGGCAGGGCCTCGCCCATGTGGCCGAGCACCATGCGCAGCTTCGGAAAGCGGTCGAACACGCCGGCGGTGATGATGCGCATGGCGTGCAGCCCGGTCTCGACGCCGAAGCCGTAGATGGCGCCATCGAGCCCGCATTCCTGGAACGGCTGCAGCATGTTCGCCGGCAGGGAGTTCGGGTGCAGGTAGATCGGCGCGTCGTGCGCTTCGGCGGCGGCGAAGATGTCCCAGAACTTCGGGTCCGACAGGTACTCGCCCTGGGTGTGCGAGTTGATGACCACCGCATGCATGCCGAGCCGGGTCACGCCGCGCTCGATCTCCTTGGCGGCGGCGGCGGGGTCCTGCGGCGCCACGGCGATCATGCCGGCGAAGCGCGTCGGGTGGCGGCGGATCGCATCGGCCAGCTGGTCGTTGGCCAGTGCGGCTGAACGACACGGCCGTGGCCGTGTCCATGACCTGCACACCGGGCGCGGTGAGCGGCGAGCACCTGCATGTCGATGCCGGCCTCGTCCATGTGCTGCAGGCGCAGCTGCGTCCAGGTCGGTCAGGCAGCGCATGATGTGCTGGGCGCGCTCGCTGGGGCTGCTCATGTAGAAGCCCATCAGGCCGCGAAAGCCCGGATCGACCTGGCTGCCCGAGAGGATCTCCGGTAGATGTCGAGCATCTCCGGCGGGGCGAAGGCCTCTTCGGTGGCAATGCGCAGGTAGGGTGCGGCCGCCGGCCGGCGCGTGGACGCCGGGTCGGGCAGGGTCACGTTCATGCTGTCTCCGATGCTGACTCTTGGGTGGTCAAGAAATTTCAGGCGCCGCCGTCTGTCGACGCCCCCGTGGCGGATTGAATCAGAATCCTGGCGCGGCTGCCGGCACCGAGGACAGTGCCACACTCAGCCCCCCATCGAACCGGGGCGGCACAGCCCGCAGCGACCCACAGGAGAGACTGCAGCGATGACCACCCTTGACCCCACCGTGCGCTGGCAGATCGATGCCGCCTGCCGCGACACCCTGGCCCGCGCGGCACGCCTGACGGACCTGCAGGACCATGAAGGCTTCGTGGCCCAGTTCGCCGAGGATGCCGAGCTGGTGCGCCCCGGCGGCGCGGTGCTGCGCGGGCATGCTGCGATCCTTGCGGCCTATCGCGAGCGCCCTGCGCAGCGACTGACGCGGCATCTGCTGGCCGGCACGGTGGTCGATGTGCTCGGCCCCGACGAAGCCGCGGCCTTCACCACCGTGCTGCTCTTCAGCGGTGACCTGAAGGATGCGCTCGCCCCGCAGGGCCGCCCCGCGCGCGGTCCGGCGATCGTGGGCAGCTTCGACGATCTGCTGCGCCCCGGCACCGACGGACGCTGGCGGATCACCCGGCGGCGCGCCAGCTTCGACCTGCAGGTCGCCACACTCGCCGGCTGATCCGGCAACACCGGCCTGTGCACTGCCCAGCGCCCCAGCCGCGATGAGCCTGCGCGAGCAGGACCTGCGCCACGGCCTGGGATGTGGGCCTCGCTGCAGGTTCGCATGAGGCGCTGACCAGGATCGGCGAACGCGTGCGCTTCGACGGCTGAGCGTCGCGCGCGACCTGGGGTGGGATCAGGCTCGCGTCTCGAACACACCCAGCTTGCGGTGCAGGGGCGATTCATCGGCGATGAAGACAAAGGCGGGCCGGTCCACCGCGCCATTGACGAGGGTCACCGGCGTGTAGCCCGGCGCGCAGCAGGTGTCGGCCTCGACCAGCGAGAAACTCTGCTCGCCGGCCTGCGCCTGCGCCCGCCCCTCGATGAGGTGGAACACGGCCGCGGGCGAGCGTGCCGGCAGCCTGAGCGTCTGACCCGGGCGCAGCATCAGGGCGTAGAAGCCGAGGATGTTCTCCGCGTCGTCGCCGGTCTCGGGGTTGGTGTAGGTGACATGCACCGCTTCGAGATCGGGTCGGTCTGCCGCCAGCGATTCGAGGGCCGCGCGTGCATCGGCCCAGGGGTAGCGCAGCATCGGGTAGGCCTTTCGCGAGCGCTCGAACACGGGCGTGGGCACGACACCCGCGCGCGCGTAGGCCCGGTCGCCGCGACCGGCCTTCACGGTCTGCCGCTCGCCGTTGATGTGGTAGCTGGCCTCGAGGTAATGGACCAGCGGCAGGTCGAGCACATCGAGCCACACCACCGGTGCGTCGCCGTCGTGGCCATGCTCGTGCCACAGGCCGGTGGGGGTGAGGATGAGGTCGCCACGCTCCATCGGACACTTCTCGCCGTCCACCGTGGTCCAGGCGCCCGTGCCTTCGACGACCATGCGCACCGCGTTGGGCGTGTGCCGGTGCGAAGGCGCCCACTCGCCGGGCAGCAGCAGCTGCATGCCAAGGTACATCGCCGCGCTGGCTTGCATCTTCTCGAGACCGTGCCCTGGGTTGGCCAGAACGAGAACGCGTCGCTCGGCCTTCTCGATCGGCGTCAGCTCGCCGGCCTGCAGCAGCAACGGCCGCAGCGAGGCGTAGGGCCAGTGCGTGGCCCGCGTGCGCGGCTGCGGCTTGCCCGGCGGCAGGACGGCGCGCAGACTGGGCCACAGCGGTACGAGGTTCAAGCGTGTCAGTGCCTCGCGATAGTCTGCGGGCAGGTCTTCGAGGCGTCCGAGTTCGTTCATTTCGATGTTCCAGAGATTCAGAGGTCAAGTCAGTGGCTGACCTTCTCGACGGTAACCAACAGCCCGCATGACCGGCTCGGGATGATCCCCCTGGCCACGTCGTCCGACAGATCGACACTCAGGCCACGCGTCCGAACCAGAGCACCGACAGCGCGGCTGCCAGCATGGTGACGATCGCGGCCGCGAGAGCCAGCAGGGCGGTCAGTTCGGTCTCGCGCCTGCTGATCTCCAGACTCGAACCGAGGTTCTGATAGACGCTGCGCAGCGCCTCGGCGGTCGCGGCGTGGTGGTACTCACCGCCCGTCATCTCGGCCACCTGGCGCAAGGTCGGTTCATCCAGTTGGAGGTACACCGCCATGCCATCGCCCATACTGGCGTGTCCGTTGGGTGTGCCCAGTCCGACCACGTAGATGCGCACGCCCCGATCAGCCGCCATCTTCGCGGCCTCCAGCGTGTCGACTCCCATCGTGCGCCGACCGTCGCTCAACAGGATGATGGCCGCCGAAGCGTACGACCCGGGTTTCACGGGTGTGATCTGCCTGGGCGGCGCCTTGTCGGCCTTCGGGCTGCAGGCTGCGCGTCTGGCGCGGGCCGAAGGTCATCTCGGTGAGGTCAAGGCCGTGGTCGGGAAAGAGTTCGGCCAGGCACACCACGATGGCATTGCCGATGGCCGTGCCGAGCTGCATCTGGATGGCGTCGACGGCGCCGACCAGCGCAGGCCGGTCGACCGTGGCCCGCTGCGCCACCTGGGCGCTGCCGGCGAAGGTGACCAAGCCCACTTCGATGTGGCGCGGTACTTCGCTCCAGGAAGGCCTTGGCCGCCTCCTGCGCGGCCACCATGCGGGTGGGCTTCACGTCGTCCACCCGCATGCTGCGCGAGATGTCGATCGCCAGCAGGATCGAGGACTTCGTCCAGGGCAATGTCACCGGCGCCATCGGCCGCGCGAGCGCCAACATCAGCAAGGCGAGCGCCAGGAAGATCAACGCCGGCGGAAGGTGCCGCCGCCAGTTCCGCCCCATGGCATCACGCACCAGGCCGAGGCTCGAAAACCGGAGGACGGACTTGCCGCGGCGGCGCAGCAACCACAGGTAAAGCAGCGGCAGCAAAGGCAGCGCCAGCATCCACCACAGGTTGTGAGGCCACAAGAATTGCATCGGCACCACCAGGGACTGCACGCGAGCGGGATCCGCCAGCGCAAATGCGTTGCCCGCAAGACGGGCACCGCTGATGGATTCTGACAGAGCGGTCAAGTTAAAGCCCGGCGCAGCGCGCCGATCACCCTGCTTGCCAGTCAATGTGCCCGAGGTGCGGACCAAAGCAAGGCGCCTCTGAGGAATCGGATTCCTCAGAGGCGCCGTACTTTCTGGGATGTCCAGAGACGATCCTGGACACTGATTTGGTGGAGCTGGGGGGAATCGAACCCCCGTCCGCAAGCCATCGCCAGGCAGATCTACATGCTTAGCTGACTGATTTGGTTTTAGTGGTGCCGGCCGCGCAGCAGCACGCTGCCGTCACCACGAGTCACTTGATTTGATCCCATGCCGAGTGACCCGGCGCAGGACGAGCCAATGTGTATGACCTCGCAGTCCTTGGGTTACCCCTCAGACCCAGCCCATCGGCCAACTGTTGCGAGGCTCACCGGTGTTAAGCGGCGAGGGCGTACGAGTTATCGTTCGCAGTTACTTTGTTTCCAGTGGATTTACGAGCGAACTGGTGCTCGGCATGCCCTGATCCAACTCCGCACCCACGTCGAAGCCAGGTCAGCCCCAGAGCCTGCTAGTTTAGGCCAAAGCCAGCAAGCTTCAAGAGCTGGGAGGGTTGCGGCGATCATGTGATCGGCGCCCCAGGCGTCGATGGGATCGCCGTCGCCGAGGTAGCCCCAGGCGGCCGCGACGGTGCGCATGCCGGCCGCGCGGCCGGCCTGCACGTCGCGCAGGTCGTCGCCCACATACACGCAGTCGCGCCGCAGGCATGTCGATGCGACGGGCAGCCTCGAGCAAGGGCGCCGGGTGCGGCTTGGCGTGCGGCGTGGTGTCGCCGCAGATCACCAAGGCGGCCTGCTCGTGCAGGCCGAGCGCGCGCACCAGCGGCACGGCGAATCGCTGTGGCCTTGTTGGTGACGATGCCCCAGGGCAGGCCACTGGCCTTGAGTGTGGCCAGCACCGGCAGCATGGTGTCGAACACGCACGTGTCGCGCGTCATGCGCGTCTTCATAGCGCTGCAGGAACTCGTCGCTGCAGGGCGTCGAAGTCGGGCGTCGTCGGGCGCCACGCCCAAGGCCCGGCCGACCATGCCGCGCGCGCCCGTGCCGACCATGGGGCGAAAGTCGCCAAGCGGCAGCGGCTCGCAGGCCGCGAGCGACGCGCATGTCGTTGCCGGCGCCGGCGAGATCGGGCGCGCTGTCGATCAGGGTGCCGTCCAGATCGAACAGCACGGCGCGCAGGCGCAGGTCTCATGCCGCTTTCCGGCAGGCGATCAGTAAGTTGACGCTGGTGTCGCCCGAGAGCCAGTAGCGCCGCGTGAGCGGGTTGTATTCCATGCCGCGCGTGCCGATCGAGGTCGAGCTCGGCCTCGCGGCAGAACATGCGCCAGCTCGCTGGGGCGGATGAAGCGTGCGTACTCGTGCGTGCCCTTGGGCAGCAGCTTGAGCACGTGCTCGGCGCCGACGATCGCGAACAGGAACGACTTCGGATTGCGGTTGATGGTGGAGAAGAACACCCAGCCGCCCGGCTTCACCAGCGCCGCACAGGCCCTCACGATGGACGCCGGATCGGGCACATGCTCGAGCATCTCCATGCAGGTGACGACGTCGAACTGCCCCGGCATCTCTGCGGCCAGCGCCTCGGCGGCAGACCTCGCGGTACGCCACCGCCGGCCGTGCCGCGCCTCCATGGCATGCAGCTGCGCCACCTTCAGCGGCTTGCTGGCGAGGTCGATGCCCAGAACATGCGCACCGCGGCGCGCCATCGAATCGGAGAGGATGCCGCCGCCGCAGCCGACATCGAGCACGCGCTTGCCGCTCGAGCGCGCACATGACCGATCGATCCAGTCCAGCCGCAGCGGGTTGATCTGGTGCAGCGGGCGGAACTCGCTCTCGGGGTCCCACCAGCGGTGGGCCAGTTCGCTGAATTTGGCGAGTTCCTGGGGGTCGACGTTGAGTGTGCTGGTCATGCCGATATCGTAGCGAAAGCCGGGCGTTCGAGCCGCGGCCCAGAAACAAGAAACCCCGCCGCAGCGGGGTTTCTGAGATCAGCGGAAGGCCGATCACTTCTTGGTGCGGGTACCGACGACTTCGATCTCGACGCGGCGGTTCTTCGCCTTGCCTTCCTTGGTCTTGTTGTCCGCCACAGGCTGCTTCTCGCCCTTGCCTTCGGTGTAGACGCGGTTCTTCTCGACGCCCTTGCTGGTCAGGTAGGCCTTGACGGACTCGGCACGGCCACCGACAGCTTCTGGTTCGTACGCGTCGCTGCCATCGGAGTCGGTGTGGCCGACGGCGATGATGACTTCGAGGTTGATGTCCTTCATCTTGCCGACGAGGTCGTCGAGCTTGGCCTTGCCTTCGGGCTTCAGCACAGCCTTGCCGATGTCGATAGAACGCGTCAGCCGCGAACGTGACCTTCTCGCTCACCGGAGCGCGGCGGCGGGGGCGGCGGGGCGGGCGGGCGGGCCGGGGCGGCCGGAGCCGCAGCGGCCGGGGCCGGGGCCGGGGCAGGCGCCGGAGCGGGCGGCGGCGGCGGCGGGGGCGGCGGCTTCAGCGCGCCATCGCAATCCTTGTTGGCCGTGGCAGGCGTCCAGCCGGCATCGCGCCAGCACAGTTCATTGGTGCCGTTCTTCCACTGCAGGCCGGTCGCAGTTGACCCAGTTGTCTGCTCCGGATTGGGCAAACGCGCCGGTCGCAGCCGAAGCCAGCGCGGCGGTTGCGAAGAGCGATGCCACCTTGTTCAGTTTCTTCATTGATTCTCCTCTCGAGGGAATGTCCAAGTGTGTCTGCATTAATGTCCGAAGCGACTCGGAATGTGCTGGTAAACCCCCGCATCCCGGGTGCTGACCACCGACGGCGGATTGTGCCATAGGGCCTTCGCCGAACCTGATTTTGGGCGCGCCCTCCGCCGTGAGTGCAGGCGTTGTTGCGCGAGAGCGACAAGCCGGCGCACTTAGAATCGCGGGTTGCGCTCGCCACCGAGGCCTGCGCTGTGCCCTGCTCCACCTCACGAGCCCCGCCTCGCACGCCGCATGACCGAGTTCGCCAAGGAAACCCTGCCGATCAGCCTCGAAGAGGAGATGCGGCGCTCGTACCTCGACTACGCGATGAGCGTGATCGTGGGTCGCGCGCTGCCGGACGCCCGAGACGGACTCAAGCCCGTGCACCGCCGCGTGCTGTTCGGCATGCACGAGCAGAACAACGACTGGAACCGACCGTTCAAGAAGAGCGCGCGCATCGTCGGCGATGTGATGGGCAAGTACCACCCGCACGGCGACCAGTCGATCTACGACACCATCGTGCGCATGGCGCAGCAGTTTTCGCTGCGCCACATGCTGGTGGATGGCCAGGGCAACTTCGGCTCGGTCGACGGCGACAACGCCGCGGCCATGCGCTACACCGAGATTCGCCTGGCCAAGATCGCCCACGAGATGCTGGCCGACCTGGACAAGGAAACGGTCGACTTCGCCCCCAACTACGACGGCTCCGAGAAAGAGCCCGTGGTGCTGCCCACGCGGCTGCCCAACCTGCTGGTCAACGGCGCGGCGGGCATTGCGGTGGGCATGGCGACCAACATCCCGCCGCACAACCTCAACGAAGTGATCGACGCGTGCCACCACCTGCTGAAGAACCCGCAGGCCACGATCGACGAGTTGATGGAGATCATCCCGGCGCCAGACTTCCCGACCGCCGGCATCATCTACGGCCTGTCGGGCGTGCGCGACGGCTACCGCACCGGGCGCGGCAAGGTGGTGATGCGCGCGAAGTGCCACTTCGAGGACATCGACAAGGGCCAGCGCCAGGCGATCATCGTCGACGAGATCCCCTACCAGGTGAACAAGAAGAACCTGCTCGAGCGCATCGCCGAGCTGGTCCACGAGAAGAAGATCGAGGGCATCAGCCACATCCAGGACGAGTCCGACAAGTCGGGCATGCGCGTCGTCATCGAGCTCAAGCGCGGCGAAGTGCCCGAGGTCGTGCTGAACAACCTGTACAAGCAGACGCAGCTGCAGGACACCTTCGGCATGAACATGGTGGCGCTGATCGACAACCAGCCCAAGCTGTGAACCTGCGCGAGCTGATCGCGATCTTCCTCGAGCACCGCCGCGAGGTGGTGACCCGGCGCACGGTGTTCGAACTGCGCAAGGCGCGCGAGCGCGGCCACGTGCTCGAAGGCCTGGCGGTGGCGCTGGCCAACATCGACGAGTTCATCGAGACCATCAAGAACTCGCCGACGCCGCCGGTGGCCAAGTCGGCGCTGATGGGCAAGAGCTGGGATTCGTCGATGGTGCGCGAGATGCTGACGCGCGCCCAGGGCGACACGCCGGGCGGTCGCGACGCTTTCCGCCCCGACGGCCTGCCGCGCCACTTCGGCCTGCAGGAGGACGGGCTGTACCGCCTGTCCGACGACCAGGCCAGCGAGATCCTGCAGATGCGCCTGCAGCGCCTGACCGGGCTGGAGCAGGACAAGATCGTCGGCGAGTACAAGGACGTGATGGCGGAGATCGCCGATCTGCTCAACATCCTGGCCACGCCTTCGCGCGTGACGACGATCATTTCGGACGAGCTGACCGCCATCAAGCAGGAGTTCGGCCAGACCAAGGTCGGCGCGCGCCGCAGCGACATCGAGCACAACGCGCAGGACCTCGGCACCGAGGACCTGATCACGCCCACCGACATGGTGGTGACGCTCTCGCACACCGGCTACATCAAGAGCCAGCCGCTGGCCGAGTACCGGGCGCAGAAGCGCGGCGGTCGCGGCAAGCAGGCCACGCAGACCAAGGAAGACGACTGGATCGACCAGCTCTTCATCGCCAACACGCACGACTACATCCTGTGCTTCACCAACCGCGGCCGCGTCTACTGGCTGAAGGTGTGGGAGGTGCCGCAGGGCTCGCGCAACTCGCGCGGCAAGCCCATCGTCAACATGTTCCCGCTGCAGCCGGGCGAGAAGGTCAACGTGGTGCTGCCGCTGACCGACGGCTTCCGCAGCTTCCCGGCCGACCACTTCATCTTCATGGCGACCGCGCAGGGCACGGTCAAGAAGACGTCGCTCGACGAATTCAGCAACCCGCGCAAGGCCGGCATCATCGCCGTCGACCTGGACGAGGGCGACTTCCTCATCGGCGCGGCGCTGACCGACGGCAAGCACGACGTGATGCTGTTCAGCGATGGCGGCAAGGCGGTGCGCTTCGACGAGGACGACGTGCGCGCCATGGGCCGCAACGCGCGCGGCGTGCGCGGCATGATGCTCGAGCCCGGGCAGAGCGTCATCGCCATGCTGGTGGCCGAAGACGAGACGCAGAGCGTGCTCACCGCCACCGAGAACGGCTACGGCAAGCGCACCTCGATCGTCGAGTACACCCGCCACGGCCGCGGCACCAAGGGCATGATCGCCATCCAGCAGAGCGAGCGCAACGGCAAGGTCGTCGCGGCCACGCTGGTGCGCTGCCGACGACGAGATCATGCTGATCACCGACAAGGGCGTGCTGGTGCGCACCCGCGTCTCCGAGATCCGCGAGCTCGGCCGCGCCACGCAGGGCGTGACGCTGATCGCGCTGGATGCGGGCACCAAGCTGATCGGCCTGCAGCGCATCGTCGAGAACGACGCGAACGGCGACGCTCAGGACGCCGGCGACGTTGACGTCGGGCGCGGACGAATCCGCCGACGGCGGTCACCGAAGGAGGATTCCTGATGAAGCACTGGATCGCTGCTGGCGCTGCTGCTCGGCGCCACGCTGCGCGCAGGCCCAGACGAGCCGCGAAGAAGGAGCTGGTCGCAGCAAGATGCTGCGCTGCAGCAGGCCGGCCTCGAGGAGATGGCGCGCAGGATCGTCGAGCGGCCTGCGGTGCAGATGCATGCAGGCGGCGCGGCCAATGCGCTCGAGACGCAGGTGCCTTCGCCGACAAGCGCGATGCGCTGGGCAAGGCCATCGACGCCGAGGTCAAGAAGTTCATCGACGAGGCCGTGCCCATCCTGCGCGAGCGCGCGCTCAAGATCGCGCCGGCGACCTATCGGCGCTGCGCTGGAAGAGAAGTTCACCGAAGACGAACTGCAGCAACTGATCGCCTGGCTCGAATCGCCGGTGAACAAGAAGTACCAGCAGACGGTGCCCGAGCTGCAGAACGGCTTCGCGCAGAAGCTGGTGGCCGAAGCCGGCCCGCTGCTCGAGCCGAAGCTGCGGCCCTGCAGCAGCAGCGTGCGCACCGCGCTGGGCGTGCCGGTGGCGCGCCAAGCCCGGCGGCGCGCCAGGGCCGCAGCGAAGCCCCGGCGAAAGCGGCCTCGAAGCGCGTCGCCCTGCCAGCGGCCGCCTGCGTGCGCCAAGTGATGCGACAATTTCGGCCCGCCATGGCTGAATCCACCGCTCCGCCTCCACGCCGATCTGCTGGCGCTGCGCACGCAGATCGACGCGCTCGACCGCGAGTTGCTCGCCCTGCTGAACCGGCGCGCCGGCGCTGGCCCAGCAGGTCGGCGAACTGAAGAAGCAGGAAGGTTCGGTGGCGTTCCGCCCCGAGCGCGAGGCGCAGGTCATCGACGGCCTGAAGCGCCGCCAACCCCGGCCCGCTGAAGACCGACAGCGTCGCGCCGATCTGGCGCGAAATCATGTCGGCCTGCCGCGCGCTGGAAACACCGACCCGCGTGGCCTACCTCGGCCCGGCAGGCACCTTCAGCGAAGAGGCGGCGCTCGGCTTCTTCGGCTCGTCGATCGTCAAGCGTGCCCTGCGCCAACTTCGACGAGGTGCTGCACAACACCGTGGCCGGCTCGGCCGACTTCGGCGTGGTGCCGGTCGAAAACTCGACCGAAGGCGTGGTGACGCGCTCGCTCGACCTGTTCCTGACCACGCCGCTGTTCATCATCGGCGAGACCAGCCTGTTGGTGCGCCACAACCTGCTGCGCCGCGACCGACTCGCTCGACGGGCATCGAGGCCGTGTGCGCCCACCCGCAGGCGCTGGCGCAGTGCCATGGCTGGCTCGTCGACCCACTTGCCCCATGTGGAGCGGCGGCCGGTGTCGAGCAATGCCGAAGGCGCGCGCCTGGCCGCCTGGCGATGCGTCGATGGCCGGCATCGCCAGCGAGCGTGCCGGCAGCGAATTCGGCCTGCACGTGGTGGCGCCGGCGATCCAGGACGAAGCCCACAACCGCACGCGCTTTGCCGTGCTCGCCCACCCCGATCGCCACCCGCGCCCAAGGCTTCGGGCCACGACTGCACCAGCCTGGTGGTGTCGGTGGCCAACCAGCCGGGCGCGGTGCACGACATGCTGGTGCCGCTCAAGCGAGCACGGCGTGTCGATGAGCCGGTTCGAGTCGCGCCCGGCACGCTCGGGCCAGTGGGAGTACTACTTCTACATCGACCTGCAGGGCCACCCCGACCAGCCCGAGGTGGCCGCCGCACTGCAGGAGCTGCGCGGCGTCTGTGCCTTCTTCAAGCTGCTCGGCACCTACCCCATCGACGTTCACTGAACAGGACCCCGTTCGAGATGTTCAACCAGTTCGGTGTGATCGGCTGCGGCCTGATGGGCGGCTCCTTCGCCTTGGCGCTCAAGCGTGCCGGGCTGGTCAAGCGCGTCATCGGCTACAGCAAGTCGCCCTCCACCACCGAGAAGGCGCGCCAGCTCGGCGTGATCGACCAGGCGGCCGAGTCGGCGCTGCTGGCGGTGTCGGGCTCGGACATCGTGCTGATCGCCGTGCCGGTGTCGGCCACCGAGGCCACCTTCAAGGCCATCCGCCACCTGGTGGAGCCCGGCGTGCTGGTGATGGACGTGGGATCGACCAAGCGCGACGTGGTCGATGCGGCGCGGCGCGTGCTGAAGGAGCGCATCGTGTCCTTCGTGCCGGCGCATCCGATCGCCGGCAAGGAAGTCGCGGGCATCGGCCACGCCGACGCCACGCTCTACAACGGCCGCCAGGTGATCCTGACGCCGCTGCCGCAGACGCCACCCGAGCTGGTGCAGAAGGCCACCGACTGCTGGGCCGCGCATCGGCTCGCAGGTGCTGCGCATGACGCCGGAGAACCACGACGCCGCCTTTGCCGCCGTGAGCCACCTGCCGCATCTGCTGGCGTTCGCCTACTTCAACTCGGTGGCCGGCCAGCCGGCCGGGCGCGACTTCCTGTCGCTGGCGGGACCGGGCTTTCGCGACTTCACCCGCATCGCTGCGGGCGAACCGGCCGATGTGGCGCGACATCCTGATGTCGAATCGCGAGGAGGTGCTCAAGCAGTCGATGCGCTTTCGCCACGCGCTGGAGGCGATGGAGCACATGCTCAAGCTCGGCAACGCCGAGGCCCTGGAAGACATGGTGCGCAAGGCCTCCGAAGCGCGCGCCGGCTGGCAGATGGGCTCGAACAAGCCGAACTCCAGCCGCTGAGTGACCGGCACGGCCTCGCGCCGCGCCCTGCCGCATGTTCACCACCCCGTTCCTCGATCTCCCGCCGCTGCGATCGGCCGCCGGCACCGTGCGCCTGCCCGGCTCCAAGAGCATCTCCAACCGGGTGCTGCTGCTGGCCGGTCTGAGCGAGGGCCACACGCTGGTCCACGACCTGCTCGACTCCGACGACACCCGGGTGATGCTGGAGGCGCTGCGTCAGCTGGGCTGCGCGGTCGAGCCGCAGGGCAGCGCCGGCACCACCTGGCGCATCGGCGGCCTCGGCGGCCGCCTGTCCACGCGCGAGGCGCGGCTGTTCCTCGGCAACGCCGGCACGGCGATGCGCCCGCTGACCGCCGCGCTGGCGGTGCTGGCCGCCACACAGGGTGGCGCCTTCGAGCTCTCGCGGCGTGCCGCGCATGCACGAGCGCCCCATCGGCGATCTGGTCGATGCGCTGCGCCAGCTGGGCTGCGCCATCGACTACCTGGGCAACGAGGGCTATCCGCCGCTGCGGCTGCGCGCCGGCCACTGCGCCGCTGGACACCGCCGCGCCGATCCGCGTGCGGGGCGATGTCTCGAGCCAGTTCCTGACGGCGTTGCTGCTGGCGCTGCCGCTGGTGACGACGCACGCGACGTCGTCATCGAGGTCGAGGGCGAGCTGATCTCCAAGCCTTACGTCGAGATCACGCTCAACCTGCTGGCGCGCTTCGGCATCGCCGTGGCGCGCGACGGCTGGCAGCGCTTCACCTTGCCCCGGGGCAGCGCCTACCGCTCGCCCGGCGAGATCCACGTTGAGGGCGATGCGTCATCGGCCTCTTACTTCATCGCGCTCGGTGCGCTTGCGGCCACCGAGGCGCCGGTGCGCATCGAAGGGGTGGGCAGCGACTCCATCCAGGGCGACATCCGATTTGTCGACGCGGCGCAGGCCATGGGCGCGTCCGTCACGACCGGCCCCGGCTGGCTCGAGGTGCGACGCGGCAGCTTCCCGCTGCGCTCGATCACGCTGGACTGCAACCACATCCCCGACGCCGCCATGACACTGGCGGTGATGGCGCTGTACGCGCAGGGCACGACGCGGCTGACCAACATCGCCAGCTGGCGCGTGAAGGAGACCGACCGCATCGCCGCGATGGCGACCGAACTGCGCAAGCTCGGCGCCGAGGTCGACGAGCGGCGACGACTTCATCGCGATCACGCCGCCCGCGCAGCTGGCGGCCCGCCAGCATCGCGACCTACGACGACCACCGCATCGCGATGTGCTTCTGCGCTCGCGGCCTTCAACCCGGCCCGGCAACCGGTGCGCATGCTCGACCCCCAATGCGTGGCCAAGACCTTCCCCGACTACTTCGAGGCGCTGTTCGGCCTGGTCCAGACCCCGTTGGAGTGCATCCCGGTGATCACGGTCGACGGCCCGACCGCCTCGGGCAAGGGCACGCTGGCCAGCGCCATGGCCAGGCGCCTGGGCTACCACTTCCTCGATTCGGGCGCGGTCTACCGCGCCACCGCGCTGGTCGCCATGCGCCAGGGCGTGGCCGCCGATGACGGCGATGCCCTCGGACGCATCGCCGCCAGGACTGGACCTGCACTTCATCGGCGGTGACGCCCACCTCGGCGACGAGAACGTGGCCGAGGCGCTGCGCGCCGAAGACGTGGGCGCCATGGCCTCGCAGGTGTCTGCCTGGCCGCAGGTGCGTGAAGCGCTGCGCCAGCTGCAGCTGTCGTTTCGCCGCGTCCCAGGGCTGGTGGCCGACGGGCGCGACATGGGCACGGTGATCTTCCCCGGCGCCGAACCTGAAGGTGTTTCTGACCGCGAGCGCCGCCACGCGCGCCGAAAGGCGTCACAAGCAGTTGATTTCAAAGGGAATTCCGGCTAATATCGCGACCCTTCGCGCTGAACTGGAAGCGCGGGATGCACGCGATCAGAACCGCAGCGTCTCGCCCCTCGAGCCGGCGCAAGACGCGATGCTTCTGGACAACTCGGCCCTCACCGTCGAAGCCTCGATGGAACAGGTGCTGAATGCCTGGGAGCAGCGCAGGCCCTTCGCAGCGACTGCCGCCGCGAAGGGTTGATCCGGAAGCCCGTCGACTCCCCTCCAGTGCCGCAAGGCACGCCTGAGACGACGGATGTTCAACCCAACCCGCAGCGCAAGCTGCACCGCGAAAGTCCCCATGCCTCAAACCCAAGCAGCCACCGCCGGCGGCGAATCGTTTGCCGCCCTGTTCGAAGAATCGCTCAAGCGCTCCGAGATGCGCAGCGGCGAGGTCATCACCGCCGAAGTGGTGCGTGTCGACTACAACTTCGTGGTGGTGAACGCCGGCCTCAAGTCCGAAGCCTACGTCCCCATTGAAGAATTCAAGAACGACCAGGGCGAACTCGAAGTCCAGGTCGGCGATTTCGTGTCGGTGGCCATCGACGCGATCGAAAACGGCTACGGCGACACCATCCTGTCGCGCGACAAGGCCAAGCGCCTGGCCTCGTGGCTGTCGCTCGAGAAGTCGCTCGAGTCCGGCGAGTTCGTCATCGGCACGGTCAACGGCAAGGTCAAGGGCGGCCTGACGGTGCTGGTCAACGGCATCCGCGCCTTCCTGCCGGGCTCGCTGCTCGACACGCGCCCGGTGAAGGACATGAGCCCGTTCGAGGGCAAGACCATGGACTTCAAGGTCATCAAGCTCGACCGCAAGCGCAACAACGTCGTGCTGTCGCGCCGTGCCGTGGTCGAAGCCTCGATGGGCGAAGAGCGCGCCAAGCTGCTGGAGACGCTGCGCGAAGGCGCGATCGTCAACGGCGTGGTCAAGAACATCACCGAGTACGGCGCGTTCGTCGACCTCGGCGGCATCGACGGCCTGCTGCACATCACCGACATGGCCTGGCGCCGTGTGCGCCACCCGAGCGAAGTGGTTCAGGTCGGCCAGGAACTGCAGGCCAAGGTGCTCAAGTTCGACGCCGAGAAGAACCGCGTCTCGCTGGGCATCAAGCAGCTGGGCGACGACCCGTGGCACGGCGTGTCGCGCCGCTACCCGAAGAGCACGCGCCTGTTCGGCAAGGTCACCAACATCGCCGACTACGGCGCGTTCGTCGAGATCGAGCCGGGCATCGAAGGCCTGGTGCACGTCTCCGAGATGGACTGGACCAACAAGAACGTCGCCCCGACCAAGATCGTCGTCGCTGGGCGACGAGGTCGAGGTCATGGTGCTCGAGATCGACGAGGACAAGCGCCGCATCAGCCTGGGCATGAAGCAGTGCAAGGCGAACCCGTGGGAAGAGTTCTCCACCACCGTGCAGCGCGGCGACCGCGTCAAGGGCCCGGTCAAGTCGATCACCGACTTCGGCGTGTTCGTGGGTCTGGCCGCCGGCATCGACGGCCTGGTGCACCTGTCCGACCTGTCGTGGAACGAGCCGGGCGAAGCCGCGGTGCGCAACTACAAGAAGGGCCAGGAAGTCGAAGCCATCGTGCTGGCCGTGGACGTGGAACGCGAGCGCATCTCGCTGGGCATCAAGCAGCTCGACTCCGATCCGTTCACCAGCTACACCTCGGTCAACGACCGTGGCATGGTCGGTCAACGGCAAGGTCAAGACGGTCGATGCGCGTGGCGCCGAGATCCAGCTGACCGACGACGTGACCGGCTACCTGCGCGCCTCCGAAATCAGCCGCGACCGCGTCGAAGATGCCCGCAACGTGCTGAAGGAAGGCGACGAAGTCTCGGCGCTGATCATCAACATCGACCGCAAGACGCGTTCGATCCAGTTGTCGATCAAGGCCAAGGACAACGCCGACCAGCAGGAAGCGATGCAGCGCCTGTCGCAGACCAACGAGCGCGAAACCGCCGGCACGACCAGCCTGGGCGCCCTGCTGCGCGCCAAGCTCGACAACAAGGGCGACGGCAACTCGAGCTGATCGTCGGCACATGACCCGTTCCGACCTCGTGGCCCAGCTGGCTGAGGATTCAGCCAGCTGACCCACCGCGACACCGAGTTCGCGGTCAAGACGATCCTGGATGCGATGTCCGACGCGCTCGCGCGCGGGCACCGCATCGAGATCCGCGGCTTCGGCAGCTTCTCGATCAACCGCCGGCCGCCGCGCGTGGGGCGCAATCCGCGCTCGGCGAGCAGGTGGTCATTCCCGAAAAGCTCGTGCCGCATTTCAAGCCGGGCAAGGCGCTGCGCGAGCGGTCGACGTGCACGTGCCGGTGACCGACGCGCCACCGGTCGGCGCCACGCTCCGACCAAGCCCTGAACCGCGTGCGTCCCGCCCGCTAGAATCCAGGCGGGAGCCCCGATGCGCATCCTCGTCTGGCTCGTTCGAGCCGCCCTCTTCTTCGCTGCTGTTCGCCTTTGCGCTGAACAACCAGCACGATGCCTCGCGTGCGCTGGTTCTTCGGCCAGCAGTGGCAGCACCCCGATGGTGTTCGTCGTGCTGGCCGCGTTCGCGCTGGGCTGCGCGTTCGGCGTCGTTGGCCATGCTGCCGAGCTGGTGGCGGCATCGCCGCGTGGCGCGCCGCCGCGCGCGCGGCAGACGAGCCCGACACGCACTGACCGACACCTCGGTGCCTCGTGCCAGCCCACCCTCGCCGGAACACCCGCCGCGCGATGGACTTTGACCTGCAGTGGCTGCTGCTGGGCCTGCCGGTGGCCTTCGCGCTTCGGCTGGCTGGCGCTCGCGCTTCGACCTGCGCCAGTGGAAGCGCGAACAGAAGGATTCGCCGAAGGCCTACTACAAGGGCCTGAACCTGCTGCTCAACGAGCAGCACGACAAGGCGATCGACGCCTTCATCGAGGCCGTGCAGCACGACCCCGACACCTCCGACCTGCACTTCGCGCTGGGCAACCTGTTCCGCCGCCGCGGCGAATACGAGCGCGCCGTGCGCGTGCACGAGCACCTGCTGCAACCGCGCCGACCTGCCTGCCGCGGAGCGCGAGCGCGCCCAGCACGCGCTGGCGCAGGACTTCATGAAGGCCGGCCTGTTCGACCGCGCCGAAGCAGGCCTTCCAGGCGCTGCGACGGCACGGCGTTCGACACCGAGGCGCGCCTGGCGCTGCTGACGCTGCACGAGCGCTCGCGCGACTGGCGCGCCGCCGTCGAGGTGGCCGGCCAAGCTCGAGCGCAGCGGCACCGGCTCGTTCGCCGCGCGCATCTCGCACTACTGGTGCGAGCTGGCGCTGGAGGCCGATGCGCAAACAGCAGCCGCGCCGAGGCCGACGACGCGCTGCAGCGCGCCCGCGAGGCCGCACCCCAGGCGCCGCGCCCGCTGGTCCTGGCCGGCCAGCGCGCTCGCGCACGCGGGGATCATCGCGCCGGCCCTGCCAGCACTGGGGCACGCTGCATGGCGGCGCACCCGACGCGCCTTCAACCTGGTGGCGCTGGACTACGCCCGAAGCGCCGCCGCTGCGGGCGAGCAGGCCGTGGCGCTGGACCGCCTGCACGCAGCTCTACCGCCGCGGCGCCGAGCACCGACCTGCTCGCCGCGCATGGCGCAGCCTGGATCGACGATCCGACAGCGCCAGCGCGAGCGGCTGCTCGCGCACCTGCAGCGACCAGCCCACGCTTGTCGGCCGCGCAGTCGCTGCTGCAGCTGCAGCGCCGGCACGCCGCTCACCGAGCGCCGAAACCGGCACGCCTGCGGGACGCCATCGGCCGCGCCGCACGCCCACTCCAGCGCTACCGCTGCGCCGCCTGCGGCTTCGAAGCGCAGCACTATTTCTGGCAGTGCCCGGGCTGCCTGGGCTGGGACACCTACCCGCCGCAACGCCTGGAGGACCTCTGATGACAGCGCCCACCCAGCCGCGAACGACTCGCCCAGGCCCGGGTGCTGGTGGTGGGCGACGCGATGCTCGACCGCTACTGGTTCGGCGCGGTCGACCGCATCTCGCCCGAGGCCCCGTGCCGGTGGTGCGCGTCAACCGCGAGGAAGAGCGCCTGGGCGGCGCCGCCAACGTGGCGCTGAACGTCAAGACGCTCGGCGCCCAGGCCACGCTGCTGACCGTGGTGGGCGACGACGAAGCCGGCACGCAAGCTCGAAGGCGCTGATCGAAAAGGCCGGCGTGGCCACGCTCTGGGCGTCGACCCGCAGCTCTACACCATCGTCAAGCTGCGCGTCATCGGCCGTTCGCAGCAGCTGATCCGCATCGACTTCGAGAACCAGCCCGACCACGAGGTGCTGGTCGCAGTGCTGGGCGACGTACGAGCGGGTGCTGCCGCAGCACGACGCCGTGCTGTTCTCCGACTACGGCAAGGGCGGCCTGACGCACATCCCGCGCATGATCGAGCTGGCGCGTGCGGCCGGCAAGCCGGTCCTGGTCGACCCCAAGGGCAGCGACTACAGCCGCTATGCCGGGGCGACCGTGATCACCCCCAACCGCGCCGAGCTCGCGCAGGTGATCGGCAGCTGGAGCAGCGAAGCGCAACTGCACGAGCGTGCGCAGGCGCTGCGACGCGAGCACCGGCCTGGAGGCCCTGCTGCTCACGCGCAGCGGAAGAAGGCATGTCGCTGTTCGACGCGGCCGGGCACACCCAGGTGCCGGCGCAGGCGCGCGAGGTGTTCGACGTCACCGGCGCCGGCGACACCGTGATCGCCGCGATGGCTGCCATGCTCGCCTGCGGCCTGCCGCTGCGCGAGGCCATGCCGCATGGCCAACCGCGCCGGCGGCATCGTGGTCGGCAAGTTCGGCACGGCCAGCGGTCAGCTACGAGGAGTTGCTTCGCATGAGAAGTCGTGGTCACCGGCGCCGCCGGCATGATCGGCAGCAACATGGTCCATGGCCTCAACGCGATGGGCATCGACGACGTGATCGCCGTCGACGACCTGACCGACGGCCCCAAGTACCGCAACCTGCTGGGCGGCAAGATCAGCGACTACTTCGATCGCAGACGACTTCTACACCCGCTTCGCGCGCGGCGATTTCGGCCAGGTGGACGCCGTGCTGCACGAGGGCGCCTGCTCCGACACCATGGAGCACAACGGCCACTACATGCTCGACAACAACTACCGCTGCTCGAAGGACCTGCTCGACGCCTGCCAGCAACAGGGCACGCGCCTGCTCTATGCCTCGTCGGCCGCCACCTATGGCGGCAGCGCATCGTTCCGCGAGGAGCCCGAGTTCGAGCAGCCGCTCAACGTCTACGGCTACAGCAAGCTGCTGTTCGACAACGTCGTGCGGCGCATGCTGCCGCGCTCGCAGTCCGTCAACGGGCCGCAGGTGGTGGGCTTTCGCTACTTCAACGTCTACGGCCCGCGCGAGCAGCACAAGGGCCGCATGGCCTCGGTGGCCTTCCACCACTTCAACCAGTTCCGCGACACGGGCAAGGTGAAGCTGTTCGGCGAGTACGGCGGCTACGGACCGGGCAAGCAGTCGCGCGACTTCGTCTTCGTCGACGACGTGGTGGCCGTGAACCTCTGGTTCCTGCAGCACCCCGAGCCGCAGCGGCATCTTCAACCTGGGCACCGGCCGCGCCCAGCCGTTCAACGACGTGGCGGTCGCCACGGTCAACGCTGCACGCGCCCTGAAGGGGGAAGCCGCCCTCCCCCTGGCCGAACTGGTGCGCCAGGGACTCATCGAGTACATCGACTTTCCGCCGGCGCTCGTGGGCAAGTACCAGTGCTTCACGCAGGCCGATCTGACGCGACTGCGCGCGACGGGCTGCGACCATCGCTTTCGCCGACGTGGCCAGCGGCGTGCAGCGCTACGTGAACTGGCTGGCCCAGAACCCCTGACGCTTCCCTGGCGCAGGCGCCCCCATCCGGGGGTGTCCTTTGGTGGTGACCCCTGGTGGCGATTTTCAGCGGCCTGCGCCGCTCGAAGAATTCGCTCCGAGCTCGCAATGTCGCGACTCGAACCCCACAAGGAGCCACCATCATGATCAAGTTCATCGTCACCACCCTGCTGTCCCTGTGCGCTGCCGCGGCCTTTGCCGCCACCGACGTCAACAAGGCCACCCAGGCCGAACTCGAGGCCATCAAGGGCATCGGCCCGGCGATGTCGACCCGCATTCTCGAAGCGCGCAAGACTGGGCCGTTCGCCAACTGGGGCGACCTGCAGGGTCGCGTCAAGGGCGTGGGCAATGGCAACGCCAGCAAGTTCTCGGGCGATGGCCTCACCGTCAACGGCGCAGCGTTCACGGCGGATGCCTCCGCGTCGACCAAGGCGGACAAGCCCGTCAAGGCCGCCAAGGAGCCCAAGGAAGCGAAGGCGCCACGCGCGCCGCGCAGCGAGGCCCCGAAGCAGTGAGCCTAGGCCACCGGCGCCGCGGGGCCGGTGCTGGAGACGCCGCCAGAGCGGGCAGCGGTCCAGCCGAAGAACGCCAGCACCTCCTCGCGCCGGGCCAGCGTGTCGGCCACGCCAAGGGCCACCAGCTCGCGGGTGTAGGCCGATTCGAACAGCAGGTAGCTGGCAAGTGCCGCGCCGCGGGCGTCCTGGCCCTTGCCCGACACGCCGACCGCCCGCAGCATGGTGCGCACCGGCACCGGCAGGCTCTCGAGATGCTTGGCGGCGATGTCGTCCAGGCGCTGCGTCGGCGCAATCACCAGCACCTCGATCGGCCGCAGCGTGGTGCGGGCCAGGGCGTCGGGAGGCAACAGGCGCAGCGTGGCATTGATGCGTTGCAGCCGCTCCACGTCGACCGCCAGCGCATCCAGGAAGATGTTGGACAGCGCATGGCCCGCAATCTGCGCGAGGTTGGGGTATTCGCTGCTGCCCGCCCGCACACCGGGCGGCTCGTGCATGCGGCCCGCACCCACCACCAGGATGCGCTGCGCCCCCAGGTGAACCGCCGGCGAGATGGGCGCGGCCTGGCGCATCGAGCCGTCACCGCAATACTCGATCTGATCCTGGATGATCAGCGGCACCGCCGGGAAAACGAAGGGAATGGCCGACGAAGCCAGCAGGTGCGCCACGCCGATCTCGTGGCGCACCGCGATGCGCTGCGAGCGCGTCCAGGGCACGATGTCCTGGAGCGCGTCGTAGAAGGTCACATGCATGCCCGAGCCGTAGCTCGAGGCGGTGACGGCCAGAGCGTGCAGGTGTCCATCGGCCATGGCCTCGCGCAACTGCTCGGTGCTGACCAGGCGTTGCAGCAGGCCCACCAGGGGTGTGTTGTCGAGCAACGATCTCGGGCGCATCCGCCGCCAGCGGGCAATCACCCAGCCCACCGAGAGCATCGTGAGCCAGCGCGCGCCGGTGCGCATCACGCCGATCGAGTCGGCGCGATACACCTGCTCGGCGTGGAAGTTCTCCCACACCTCGGCGATGGCGCGCACGCCTTCATCGAAGTCTGCAGCCCGGCAAGCCAGGGCCGCCGCGTTGATGGCGCCGGCCGAGGTGCCGGTGATCACGGGAAAGGGGTTGCCGCCGGGCGCGTCGCACTCGCGGCGGATCTGCGCGATGGCCTTGAGCACGCCCACCTGGTAGGCGGCGCGCGCGCCACCGCCCGTGAGAACCAGTCCGGTGAGCGGCGCAGCGTGCCCCATCAGCTGCTGTAGACCACCCGCGCCTTGGCGCCATGCGCCACTTCGCGCCAGCGGCCCAGGGCTTCGTCGCTCGGCCAGAAGCGGCCTTCATCGCCGAGGTCCAGCTCGCCGTAAGCGGCCTGCCGGTGCAGCTGCAGGCGCACCGGCAGGCCCTGGGTGAGCGGCCCCTGCTCGGTCTGCAGCTTGCGCGGCGGAAACTCGGTGAGCAACCGCGCCACCGGCGGGATCTCGCCGTTCACCTCCACCGCCAGGTACTGACCGAAGCGGGCAGCGGGCCGAGGCCAGGTCCCACACCTGCATGACGTTGAGGCGGACGCCGCCTGAGAAACGATCAGGCTGCACCTTGCCCTGGACGATGACGAGTTCGTCGTCCTTGAGCAGGTCGCGGTGCGCCATCAACAGCTCTTCGTTGGCCACGGCCTCGAGCGCCTCGGTCTTGTCGTCGAGCTTGAAGATCGCCACCCGGCCGCGCTGGCCGTTGACCACGCGCAGGTCACCGACGATGCCGGCCAGCAGCTGCGGCTCGCGGCTGTCGATGAGGTCGGCATTGCGGCGGCGGGCGATCAGGCGCACTTCGTCGGCGCTCTGGTCGAACAGGTGGCCCGAGAGGTAGAAGCCGAGCGCCGCCTTCTCGAAGGTCAGCCGCTCCTTGATGCTCCAGGGCGCGGCGGGCACGAGATCGGGCTCCTGCGTGCTGGCCGCATGCGAATCGCCGAAGTCGAACAGGCCGCCCTGGTCGGCATTGGCCGCCTGGGTGTCGGCGTAGTCGAAGGCCAGGCCGATGCTGGCCACCATCGACGAGCGCTCGGGGTGCAGCTTGTCGAAGGCGCCCGCCTTGATCAGCGCCTCGACCGTGCGCTTGTTGATGCGTGCTGCGGTCGACGCGGGTGCAGAAGTCGAACAGCGAGGTGAAGGGCCCGCCTTCGATCCGCGCGCCTGGATGATGGCCTCGATCGCGCTCTGCCCCGTGCCCTTGATCGCGCCCAGGCCGTAGCGCACCACGGTGTCGGCCACCGGCTCGAAACGGTAGCCGCCGGTGTTGATGTCCGGCGGCTCGAAGGTGATGCCCAGCGCCACCGCGTCGTCGTGGAAGATCTTGAGCTTGTCGGTGTCGTCCAGCGCCACGCTCATGTTGGCCGCGGTGAACTCGGCCAGGTAGTGCACCTTGAGGTAGGCCGTGTGGTAGGCCAGCAGCGCGTAGGCCGCGGCGTGCGACTTGTTGAAGCCGTAGCCCGCGAACTTCTCCATCAGGTCGAAGATCTCGTTGGCCTTGGGCTCGGCGATGCCGTTCTTCGCCGCACCTTCGGCAAACAGGGCCCGGTGCGTCATCATCTCCTCGAGCTTCTTCTTGCCCATGGCGCGGCGCAGCAGGTCGGCACCGCCGAGCGAATAGCCGCCCAGGCGCTGCGCCACCTGCATCACCTGCTCCTGGTAGACCATGATCCCGTAGGTCTCCTTGAGCACTTCCTCCATCAGCGGGTGCGGGTACTCCACCTCTTCGCGGCCGTGCTTGCGCGCGCAGAAGGTCGGGATGAGGTCCATCGGCCCCGGGCGGTACAGCGCCACCAGCGCGATCACGTCCTCGAACACGCTGGGCTTGGCGTCGCGCAGCATGCGCTGCATGCCGCGCACTTTCCAGCTGGAACACCGCGACCGTCTTGCCCTCGCTCATCAGCCGGTAGGAGGCCTTGTCGTTGAGCGGCAGCTGTCTCGAAGGCGAAGTCGCGCCTGCCCTGGCCGGCGCGCGCGGATGAAGTCCTTGGCCAGCTCCAGGATGGTGAGCGTGGCCAGGCCCAGGAAGTCGAACTTCACCAGGCCGATGGCCTCGACGTCGTCCTTGTCGAACTGGCTCACCGCACTCGTCGCTGCCGGGCTGCATGTAGAGCGGGCAGAAGTCGGTGATCTTGCCGGGCGCGATCAGCACGCCACCGGCGTGCATGCCGACGTTGCGCACGATGCCCTCCACGCGCTCGGCCAGCGCCAGCAGCTCGGCCACTTCTTCTTCGGCCTTCTCGCGCTGTTCGATCTCGGGCGCCTCGCGGCGCGCGTAGATCACGCTCGGTGTCGGTGTCGTTGGGCGGACGGCGCAGTGTGACCACCTTGCCCGGCGGCGCGGGCACCAGCTTGGCGATGCTGTCCACATGGCCGTAGCCCATGCCCAGCACGCGGCCCACGTCGCGCAGCGCGGCCTTGGCCGCCATGGTGCCGAAGGTGGCGATCTGGCTCACCGCATCGCGGCCGTACTTCTGCTTGACGTAGTCGATCACGCGGTCGCGGTTGGCCTGGCAGAAGTCGATGTCGAAGTCGGGCATCGACACCCGGTCGGGATTGAGGAAACGCTCGAACAGCAGGTTGTAGCGCAGCGGGTCGAGGTCGGTGATGTTGAGCGAATACGCCACCAGCGAGCCCGCACCCGAGCCCCGGCCCGGCCCCACCGGGCAGCCGTTGGCCTTGGCCCAGTTGATGAAGTCGGCCACGATCAGGAAGTAGCCCGGAAAGCCCATCTTGAGGATGGTCGCGATCTCGAACTCGAGCCGCTCCACGTAGCGTGGGCGCTGGCGATCGCGCTCGGCGGCATCGGGATAGAGCTGCGCGCAGGCGCGCCTCCAGCCCCTCGTGCGACTGCACGCGGAAGAACTCCTCCATCGGCATCGGTGCGCCGTCGCACGAGCGGCGTCGGGAAGTCCGGCAGCTGCGGCTTGCCCAGCACCAGGCTGAGGTTGCAGCGCTGCGCGATCTCCACCGCGTTGCGCAGCGCCGAGGGGATGTCGGCGAACAGCGCCGTCCATCTGCGCCTGGCTCTTGAAGTACTGCTCGCGGCTGAAACGCTTGACGCGCTTCGGGTTGGTGAGCGTCTCGCCTTCGGAAACGCAGACCCGCGCCTCGTGCGCCTCGAAGTCCTCGGCGCTCAGGAACTGCACCGGGTGCGTGGCCACCACCGGCAGCTGCAGCCGCGCCGCCAGCGCCACCGCGGCCCGCACATGCGCTTCGTTGCCCGGCAGGCCGGCGCGTTGCAGTTCGAGGTAGAAGCGCCGCGGGAACAGCGTGCCGAGCCGCTGGGCCAGCATCGCGGCCCGCGCGTCGTCGCGCGACATCAGGGCCTGGCCCACCGCGCCCTGCTCGGCACCCGACAACGCGATCAGGCCCGGCACCCAGCGACTCCAGCCACTCCCAGCGCACCCAGGCCTGCGCGCGCTGGGCGTTCTCGAGCCAGGCGCGCGACAGCAGCTCGCACAGGTTCAGGTAACCCTGACGGTCCTGCGCCAGCACCAGCAGGCGGCTGGGCGTCTTCTCGCCGGCCTCGGGCTCGATCCACAGGTCGGCCCCCAGGATGGGCTTGACGCCTTTCTTGCGCGCGGCGCTGTAGAACTTGACCGCGCCGAAGAGATTGCCAAGGTCGGTGAGCGCGAGAGCGCCCTGGCCATCGGCGGCGGCGCTCGCCACCATGTCGTCGATGCGCAGGGTGCCGTCGACGACCGAGAACTCGCTGTGGGCCCGCAGGTGAACAAAATCCATTCGGGCATTTTAGGGAGCCCCCTTCGTAGAATCGACCGCGTGAGCCGCTTTCTCAACCTCAGTGCCTACCGTTTCGTCACCCTGAACGATCTGGCCGATCTGCGCGAGAGCGTTCGCTCACACGCGCAGCAAGCCGGGCTGAAGGGCACGGTGCTGCTGGCCGAGGAAGGCATCAACTTCTGCCTGGCCGGTCCGCCGGCAGGTCTGGACGCCTTCATGGCCTGGCTGGACGCGGACTCGCGCTTTGCGGGTCTCACCGCCAAACGCAGCTGGTCTGACCAGCCGCCCTTCGGCCGGCTGCTGGTGAAGGTGAAGCGCGAGATCATCCGCATGAACCGACCGGCCATCCGGCCCGAAGCCCAGCGCGCGCCCTCGGTCGACCCGCTCACCCTGGCCCGCTGGCTGGACCGGGGCCATGACGACGACGGCGTGCCGGTGGTGATGCTCGACACCCGAAACGCCTTCGAGGTGGACCACGGCGGCTTCGACGGCGCGATCGACTGGCGCCTGGCGAAGTTCAGCGACTTTCCCGCGGCGCTCGGCCAGCATCGCGCTGCCCTCGCTGGCAAGACCGTGGTCAGCTACTGCACCGGCGGCATCCGCTGCGAAAAGGCCGCGCTGCTGATGCAGGAACAAGGCGTCGAGCGCGGGCTGCAGCTCGAAGGTGGCATCCTCGCCTACTTCGAGGCCACGGGCGGACGCCACTACCGCGGCGGCTGCTTCGTGTTCGACGAGCGGGTGGCGCTCGACCCCAGCCTGTCGCCGGCCGAATCGGCGGTCTTGCTGCCCACGCCCTCGTAAGACCACGGCCGCGCTGCGCGACCCACACGTTCTCTCTCCTGGAACCGAACCATGTCGCAGCGCGATCCTGTCAACCTCGCGTCACCCGACCCGGCACTGGCCGAGCGCTATGGGCAGGTGCGGGCCACCACGCTCGCACTCGCCGCCCCGCTCACGGCCGAGGACTGCCAGGTGCAGTCGATGCCGGATGCCAGTCCGACCAAGTGGCATCTGGCGCATGTCACCTGGTTCTTCGAGACCTTCGTGCTCGAACGGTACGAACCGCGCTTCGTGCCGTTCGACGAGCGCTTCCGGGTGCTCTTCAACAGCTACTACCAGGGCGTGGGCGAGCAGCACCCGCGCTCGCGCCGCGGGCTGATCCTGCGGCCCACGCTCGACGAGGTGAAGCGCTACCGGGCGCAGGTGGACGAGCGCATGCAGGCGCTGATGGCGCTGCGCGAGCGGGACGGCGTCGGCATGGCCGAGGGCGGGTCCGAGCTCGCGAACCTGATCGAGCTCGGCCTGCATCACGAGCAGCAGCACCAGGAGCTGCTGCTCACCGACATCAAGCATGCGTTGAGCTCCACTCCCGCGCATGCACCCTACCGCCAGCCCGTGGCGCGCCGCACGCCACCCGTGACGCAAGTGGCGCCCACACGCTGGCTCGGCCATGAAGGTGGCCTGGTCGAACACGGGCACGACGCTGCGCTCGACGGCAGGTTCTGCTTCGACAACGAGACGCCGCGCCACCGCCGCCACGTGGCGCCGTTCGAACTCGCCTCGCGGCCGGTGACGCAGGGGGAGTACCTCGCATTCATCGACGCCGGCGGCTACCGCCGTCACGAGTTCTGGCTGTCCCTGGGCTGGGACTGGGTGCAGGCCGGGCGGCGCGAGGCCCCGCTGTACTGGCAGCAGACGGATGGTTGCTGGTGGCAGCACACACTGCAGGGCACGGACCGAACCGGACCCCGAGGCACCGGTGTGCCACCTCAGCTACTACGAGGCCGATGCGTATGCGCGATGGGCTGGCGCGAGGCTGCCGACCGAAGCGGAGTGGGAACTCGCCGCGCGGCGCATGGGCTCTTCAGCCGATGGGCACTTTGCCGATCGAGGTGTGTTCCACCCGCTGCTCGCTGCACCGGAGACAGACGGCAGTACGCAGCAACTCTTCGGCGATGTGTGGGAGTGGACGCAATCGAGCTACGACGCCTACCCGGGCTACCGTCCGCTGCCCGGATCGGTGGGCGAGTACAACGGCAAATTCATGTGCAACCAGTACGTGCTGCGCGGCGGGTCGTGCGTCACGCCGGCCGGCCACGTCCGGGCCAGCTACCGCAACTTCTTCCCCACCGATGCGCAGTGGCAGTTCAGCGGGGTGCGCCTGGCGCGCGATCTCGGCTAGGAATTCAGCACCGCCAGCACTTCGGACTGGAACTCGCGCCGATACAGCACGATGATCACGGCCAGGGTCGCCAGTGCAAAGATCGCCGGCGAAAAAAACCAGCCGATCGCCGCAAAGGCAAAGTAGTAGGCGCGCAGGCCGTCATTGAACGTCTCGGCGGCCATGCCCACCACGCGCCCGGCGCGGTCGGCGAAGGCGTCGCGCAGCGCATCGCCCTGCGGCCCCATGGCCTCCAGTTGTTTGGCTTCGGGTGCCGAGGCCACCAGCAGTGCGCCGAAGGTGTACTGGCGCATCGACCAGGTGAAGCGGAAGAACGCGATCACGAAGATCACCACCAGCAGCACCACCTTGAGGTCGAACACCAGCACCGAGGTGCGGGCCGCGAACGGAATCTCGCGCACCAGTTCGCTGGCCTTCTCGGTCGTGCCCAGCACCGCCAGCAGGCCACCGATGATGAGGATGGTGGTCGACGCAAAGAACGAGGGGCTGGTCGACAGGTTCTGGATCACCACGCCATCGAAGACCCTGACTTCGCGGTAGGTGGCCTGGCGCATCCACTCACGCCGGATGCGGTTGGTGGTGGCCAGCACCGAAGGGCGCGCCGTGCTGCGTCGCTTGGCGAACACCACGTAGCCCAGCCAGCCGGCCACGAACACCAGCACCGCCACCCAGTCCGTCCAGGGCAATAGCCCCGCCACCTTGATCGCCGCTTCCATGGCGGCGACTGTAGCAAGAGGCCTGCCGCGATGCGGGTCAGCGCGGCCTTCAGGGCAGCCGCGACCTTGAGCACCGCGTTCACGACGCCCTGGACACTCGCCTGCTGCTTGGGATCCTTGAGCGCGCCAGCCACGTCGAAGGCTTCACCCGCCCGCCCGAGCGCGAACTGCTGTGGCACCGGCATCATGGCGAACGCCATCGAGAGGTACTGGCGCGTGAAGTTCAGCGACCGCAAGCCGCCCAGCGGCCCGGGCGATGCCGACAGCAGGCCGACCGGCTTGCCCGCGGTCGACGCCAGGCCGGCCGCAGCCGCCCCTGAGCGGGAAGGCGCGAGAGCCAGTCGAAGCTGTTGATCAACAGCGGCGGCGGAAAGCCGTTGTACTCGGGCGTGACCAGCAACAGCGCATCGCTGCCCGCCAGCGCCTCGCGCAGGCGGCCGGCCGCCAGCGGGCACGCCTTGCGACTGCTCGAGATCGCCGTCGTACACCGGCAGGGCCAGCTCGCGCAGATCGAAGGTCCTCGACCGTCGCGCCGGCGGCCTGCGCCATCGCAGCCGCCTGCACCGCAAGCTGCAGGTTGAACGAGCCCGAGCGCTCGCTGCCGCTGATCGACCAGCAACGCACGGCGGCTCATGCGCTGGCTCACTTGGCGCAGGCGTGCCGGTCGCGGCGGCGACGCGCTTGCCGAAGGCCACGGCGGTGGCGATGTCGCCGGGCACCATCTCGTCGGGCGAGGCGTCAGACGGCGTGGCGGTCATCAGGCCGGCGTAGCCGCCGAGGTTGTTGAGGTCGTCACGCGTGTGGCGCTTGGCGTTCGGGCCCTGCATGCCCATGCCGACCCACAGCATGCCGTGCTGCTGCGACAGCGTGAACAGGTACTGCAGCGATCGAGAACTTGTCGCCGTTGAGCGTGGCCGAGTTGGTGAAGCCGGCGGCGAGCTTGTCCTTCCAGGCCATGGTGAACCAGGCCTTGGACGAGGCGTCGGCGAACTTCTTGAACTGCCAGCTCACGCTGCCCATGTAGGTGGGCGAGCCGAAGACGATGGTCGTCGGCCGCGTCCAGCTGTTCCCAGCCGCCGTCGGGCAGGTTGCCCTCGGCATCGATGGCCAGCAGCGCGCCGCCGCGACCTGCGGCCACGGCCTCGGCAACCTTCTTGGTGTGGCCGTAGCCGCTGTGGTAGACGATGACGATCTTGGACATGGGGACTTCCTTGCGAGTGGTGGAGGGGAAGACGAGGCTCGCCGCTCAGGCGGCGAGGTCGAACACGATCACTTCGGCATCGGCGCCGCGGGACAGAGGTCAGGGCGCTCTCGTCCTGCAAGGCCAGCGGCATCGCCGCCGTGCAGCGCGCTGGCCGTTGACCTCGAGCTGGCCGCGCACCAGGTGCACGTAGGTCTTGCGCTTCGGGTCGAGCGCGAGCGTCTGCGACTCGGCGCCGTCGAACAGACCGGCATGCATCGCGGCGTCGGCGTGCAGGGTCACCGACCCGTCGCGCCCATCGGGGCTGGCGATCAGGCGCAGGCGGCCGCGCTTCTCGGCAGCGTCGAAGTGCTTCTGCTCGTAGCCCGGCTCGATGCCATGCACCTCGGGCTGGATCCAGATCTGCAGGAAATGCGTGCTTCGGTCCTTGCGCGTGGTTGAACTCGCTGTGCATCACGCCGCGCCCTGCGCTCATGCGCTGCACGTCGCCGGGGCGGATCACGCCGGCGTGGGCGCCACCGGCCTGGCCGTTGCCCATGCTGTCCTGGTGGGCGAGTTCGCCGTCGAGCACGTAGCTGACGATTTCCATGTCGCGGTGGCCGTGGGTGCCGAATCCGCGGCCCGGGGCGACGCGGTCTTCGTTGATGACGCGCAGGTTGCCGAAGCCCATGTGCTTGGGGTCGTAGTAGTCGGCAAACGAGAAGCTGTGCTGGCTGCTTGCAGCCAGCCGTGGTCGGCGTGGCCGCGTTCGCTGGATTTGCGCAGGGTCATCATGGTTGGTGTTCCTCTCGATGGGATGAACAGGGTGTGCAATGAATGTAGGCTCAGGAGCAGCGCCGACCCGTCGGCCGCGCTTGTCGTCCTCGTTCAAATAAGATGAAGCGCTCCGTCCCCCGGCCAGCACCATGACCAACCGCCGCAACGTCCTCACCCCCGAAGCCCTGGCGATGATGGACACCATCGCCCGCACCGGCAGCTTCGCTGCGGCCGCGCGCGAACTCGGCAAGGTGCCTTCGGCCCTGACCTACAACGTGCGCCAGCTCGAGGATGCGCTCGACGTGCTGCTGTTCGATCGCAGCTCGCGCCAGGCTCAGCTGACCGCAGCCGGCGAAGAACTGCTGCACGAAGGTCGTCGCCTGCTGGCCGAGATGGATGCGGTGGCGAACCGGGTTCGTCGCGTGGCCACCGGCTGGGAAACCCAGCTCACCGTGGCGGTGGATGGCGTGCTCTCGCCGGTGACCATCTTCGAGCTGTGCGAGGCCTTCTACGCGCTCGACCCGCACGGCGTCTCGGGGCACGCCACTGGCGGGCCAGGCACCCGGCTGCGGCTGCGCACCGAGGTGCTGGCCGGCACCTGGGAGGCGCTGGTCACCGGCCAGGCCGATCTGGCGATCGGCGTGGGCGCGCAGTCGGCACCGCCACCGGGCATCGACATGGCCGTGCTCGGTGTGATGGAGTTCGTCTTCGCCGTGGCACCGCACCACCCGCTGGCCGGCGCCACAGAGCCCGATCACGCGATGCCGAGCTGCTGCAGCACCGCGCCGTGGCGGTGGCCGATTCGGCGCAGCGCCTGTCGCCCCTCACGGTGAACCTGCTGCCCGGCCAGGACGTGCTGACGGTGAGCAGCATCCGAGGCCAAGATCGAGGCGCTGCTGCGTTGCATGGGCTGCGGCTTCGTGCCCGAGCCGCTGGCACGCTGCCACCTCGAGGCCGGCCGGCTGGTGGTCAAGCCGGTCGAGCGCGCCGCAGCACGCAGCCTCCATGTGCTACGCGTGGCGCGCGGGCGCCATCGGCGCGCAAGGGCGAGCGCGCGCCGCTGGGTCTGGCGCTGCAGTGGTGGCTGGCGCAGCTCGAGAGCGCCGACGACGCGGCGCGCCTTGCTCGAGCGCCACCGCGGGCCGCCACTGACATGAGCGAGGCGCCGGGCGCGGGCCGCGCTGACTGCGTCGGTCGCTTCGCGCCCTCGCCCACCGGGCCGCTGCACGCCGGTTCGCTGGTGGCCGCGCTCGCGTCCTGGCTGGACGCGCGCGCACACGGCGGCCGGTGGCTGCTGCGCATCGAGGACGTCGACGCGCCGCGCTGCGTGCCGGGTGCCGACCAGACGATCCTTGCGCAGCTGCCGCCTGCGGGCTGGTGCCCGACGAAGCGCCGGTGTGGCAATCGAGCGCGCGACGCGCCTATGCGCCAGGCGCTGGAGCAGCTGCTCGCCGCCGGCTGGGCCTACCCCTGCGGCTGCACGCCGGCCGACATCGAACGCGCGCTGCATGGCCGCGCAGGCGCCGCGCCCGCGCCACGGCGAGCTGGTCTACCCCGGCACCTGCCGCGACGGCCTGCACGGCCGGCCTGCGCGCGCCGTGCGCCTGCGCGACCTCGTCCGTCGTGCCCGGCAGCGCGGCTGGTCGATCGAGTGGCGCGACCGGCGACTCGGCGCGCAGCGCCAGGACGTTGGCAGGACGTCGGCGACTTCGTCCTGCGACGTGCCGATGGGCTGTGGGCCTACCAGCTCGCCGTGGTGGTGGACGACGCGGCGCAGGGCATCACCGCACGTCGTGCGCGGCGAAGACCTGGCCGACAACACGCCCCGGCAGATCCACCTGCAGCGAGCGCTGGGCCTGCCGACACCGCAGCTACCTGCACACGCCGCTGGTGCTCGGTGCCGATGGCGAGAAGCTCTCGAAGCAGAACGGCGCCGCCGCACTCGACCTGCGCGATGCGCGCTGGGCCGCACTCGGGCTGGATGCTGCGCGCGATGCTGCGGGCTGGCGGTGGACGCGGACGAGCCCGGCGCCTGGCTGGCCGAGGCCGTCAACCCGTCGCTGGCCACGAGCGCACGCGGGGCTGGCATGATGGCGGCTCCTGCGTTACCACTCCGCAGAAAGTTCGCCATGATCACCACCGCCTCCGGCCTGCAGTACGAAGACACCAACGTCGGGCAGCGGCGCCGAAGCGCGCGGCCGGCCAGCACGTCACCGTGCACTACACCGGCTGGCTCTACAACGACGGCGTCAAGGGCGCCAAGTTCGACAGCAGCAAGGACCGCAGCGACCCGTTCGCAGTTCGGCCTCGGCGCGGGCATGGTCATCCGCGGCTGGGACGAAGGCGTGCAGGGCATGAAGGTCGGCGGCACGCGCGCTGCTGGTGATCCCGCCGCAGCTCGGCTACGGCGCGCGCGGCGCGGGCGGCGTGATCCCGCCGAACGCCACGCTGATGTTCGAGGTCGAATTGCTCGGCGTCTGAGTTCGCCTCGCGCATGACCGTCCGCTACGACATCGTCCACACCACCGTCTACCGCTACCGCGAGCCGGTGCAGTTCGGCGAGCACCGGGTGATGTTCCGGCCGCGCGACAGCCACGACCTGCGCGTGCTCGCCACCGACCTGCAGGTGAGCCCGGAGGCGCACGTGCGGCTGATCCAGGACCCGCACTCGAACTCGGTGGCGCTGGTGCAGCCGCTGGAGGCGGCGGCCGAGCTGCGCATCGTCTGCACCTTCACGATCGAGCATGCGCACAGCCAGCAACCTCGAGCTGCCGCTGTCGCCGAGCGCCGAGTTCTTCCCGTTCGCCTACAGCGTGCGAGGAGCGCTTCGACCTCGAGCACTACCTGCGCCCGCACTACGACGACCCGCGGGGCCAGCTGACCGCCTGGGCGCGCCAGTTCATCCGCACCGACGGCCCGACCGGCACGCGCGACCTGCTGGTGCAGATGAACCAGCACATCCGCGAGCAGTTCCGCTACGAGGCGCGCGACGAGGAAGGCACGCAGTCGCCGCTGCAGACGCTCGACCTGGGCAGCGGCAGCTGCCGCGACTTCGCACTGCTGATGATGGAGGCGGCACGCCGCCTGGGCATGCCACGCGCTTCGTCTCCGGCTACCTGTACGACCCGGCGCTGGACCTGCCGCGCCGAGGCGGATGCCGACGCCGAGGCCGCACGCGCCACGGTGGGCGCCGGCAGCACGCACGCCTGGCTGCAGGCCTACCTGCCGGGCGCGGGCTGGGTGCCGTTCGATCCGACCAACAACCTGCTCGGCGGCAGCAAACTGATCCGCGTCGGCGTGGCGCGCGATCCGAGCCAGGCGGCGCCGATCTCGGGCACCTGGTACGGCGAGCGCCGACGCCTACCTCGGCCTGCGAGGCCACCGTGCAGGTGCACCGGCTCCTGACGGGCTTCGCGCTCAGCGCGCCGGCGCGCCATGAAAAAGGCCCGCCGGCTTGCGCGCCTGTCTCGGTCAGCGTGACGCGGCTCGAGCGGTCGAACCGCGGCTCGGGCGGCCACCGAACCGCGATGCGGCGAAGGCACGACCTGCGCGGGCCGGCCGAAGCCGCCTGCGGCGCGATCGCCACGCGGGGCGGTCACCGGCGTTGCGCGGCGCAACGCCCTGCGCCGCCGCGCGGCGAAAAGCCTTCGCCGCCTCTTGGCGCGAAGGGCTTCTTGCCGAAGCGACTTGCCGCCGCCGAAGCCCGGCTTGCCACCGAACGGCTTGCTCGGAGCGGCTGGGCCTCGGCGCTGCGCGGCGCGTGAACATGCGCGGCTCCGGGCTCTTCGGCTCGAGGCCGGCGACCGTGGCCACCGGGATGTTCTGCGTCGTGAAGTGCTGGATGCGGCGGATCATGCCGGCGTCCATGCGCTCGGCCAGCGTCACCGCCAGGCCGTTGCGCCCGGCGCGGCCGGTGCGGCCGATGCGGTGCACGTAGTCCTCGGCCTTCATCGGCAGGCCGTAGTTGATGACGTGGCTGATGCGTCGGCACGTCGATGCCGCGCGCGGCCACGTCGGTGGCGACGAGGATCTTCAGCTGCTTGTTGCGCAGGCCCTGCAGCACGCGGTTGCGGCGGCCCTGCGGATGCCCGCCGTGCAGCGAGGCCACGTGGTGGCCCATGTCGGCCAGGCGGTCGGCCAGCCAGTCGGCGTCACGCTGGGTGCTGGTGAAGACCACCGCCTGCTCCATGCTCGCGCTCGGTCAGGATGTGGTCGAGCAGCGCGTTCTTGTGGTGGTCGTTGTCGGCCCAGTGCAGGCGCTGCTCGATGTTGGCGTGCGTGTCGGTGTGCGAGGCCACGTCGATGCGCTGCGGGTCGCGCAGCAGGTTGCGCGCGAGGGTGCCGACGTTGCCGGCGAACGTGGCGCTGAACATCACCGTCTGGCGCTCTTTCGGCAGCTGCTCGGCGATGGTGTTGATGTCGTCGATGAAGCCCATGTCGAGCATGCGGTCGGCTTCGTCGAGCACCAGCACTTCCACGTTGCCCAGCACGGCCTTGCCGGTCTGCAGGTGGTCGAGCAGGCGGCCCGGGCGTGGAGATCAGGATGTCCAGCGGGCCGCGCAGCGCCTTGATCTGCGCCGGGTACGGCACGCCGCCGACGACGGTGGCCACGCGCAGGCCCTGCACATGGCGGCCGTAGGTCGTCGGCGGCCTTGGCGACCTGGATGGCGAGCTCGCGTGTCGGCGTGAGCACCAGCACGCGCGGGCCGTAGACGATGCCGCGCTCGCGCTTCTGGCTGGTGTCGGCGCGGGCGGCCAGGATGCGCTGCAGCGCCGGCAGGATGAAGGCGGCGGTCTTGCCGCTGCCGGTGCTGGCCGAGACCATCAGGTCGCGGCCTTGCAGCGCGGCGGGAATCGCCTGCGTCTGGACTTCGGTGGCGGTGTCGTAGCCCGAATCGGCCACGGACTTGGAGAGGGCTTCGTGCAGGCCCAGGGTGTCGAAACTCATGGTTCTCTTTCGCAAATGGCCGCCGCGCCCCGTTGTGCAGGACGCAACAAACCACCAGGCCGACCCATGGGGTCGACCGGATCAGGTCGCGGGGATGTTCGTGGAACAGTCGAAGCGACGGCATCGCCGCCAACCGGAACCCACGCGTGTCGCTGAATGACGGCGAGAGAGATTCGGAACAAGCCTCACCGCGAAGGTGGGGATGGACCGAAGAAGGTCAGAGGAGACGAACGGAATGCCCTAGGTCGTCCAAGGGCAAGCGCGCATTGTAGCGGTTCGCGCCTGTTCGTGCTGCACCGCATCAACTTTGTCGCGACAGGAGCGGCCAGGGGGACGGACCACAGATGCGCTCGATCAAGAGAACGGGTCGCCGGTGATGGCAGACTCCGCAGCCATGCGCGAAAGCCCTGCCCTCATCGAATCTCGCCGCTTCGGCACGCGCACCATCCCCATCTTGCGACCGCTGGGCTGGCTGGCGGCGGGCTGGCGGGACTTCATGCGCTGCCCTGGGCCGGGGCTGCTGCACGGTCTGCTGCTGGCGGCTTTCGGCGCGGCGCTGATCGCCGGGGCCCGCCAACAGTTCTGGCTGCTGGCCGGTGCGTTTTCGGGCTTTCTGCTGGTGGCCCCGGTGCTGGCCACCGGCCTGTACGCGATCAGCCGCAGCGCTGGAACGGAACGGCCACGCCGATCTCGCCACGGCGCTGCGCGCCTGGCGTCCGCGCGACGGCCGGCTGGTGCTGTTCGGCGTGCTGCTGGCGTTTGCCGGCACCGGCTGGGTGATGACCTCGGCCTCGCTGATCACCGGCTTCGCGGGCGCGCCGGTGCGCAATCCGCAGGAGTTCCTCAAGGTGGTGGTGCTGGCCGACCAGGGCCTGCTGTTCGAGTCCTGGCTCGCGCTGGGCGGTGTGCTGGCCGCTCCGGTGTTCGCCTCGAGCGTGGTCGCCATCCCGATGCTGCTGGATCGCGAGATCGGCGTGCTGGGTGCGGTCCTCACCAGCTGGCGCGTGGTGATGGCCAACCCGCTGCCGATGGCGCTCTGGGCCGGCCTGCTGATGGCGCTCACGCTGCTGGGCATGGCGACCCTCATGCTCGGTCTGATCGTGATCGTGCCCTGGCTCGGCCACGCCAGCTGGCACGCCTACCGCGACCTCGTCGACACCGCCGGCTTGACCGCGCGGCCCTGAGACCGTCCATGTTCGGCTTCACCGAAGAGCAGATTTCGCAGTTCGGGCTGACCTTCGGCGTCGGCGCGTTCATGCTCTACATGGTGTTCATCATCCTGCAGCTCGCGCGCGAATCGAAGGCCGGGAAGTTCGGCACCTTCGTGCTGCTGCTGGGCCTGGGCGTGGGATTGATCGGCTTCGCGGCCAAGGGGCTGATCAAGTTCTTCATCGCCGGAGTGTGAGATGCCCGCGAACCCCGCCACCCTGAAACACAGCTGGTACGACGACGCGCTGGCGCTATTCACCGGCACCTTGTTCATCGCGATCGGCGTGGCCATGTTCACCCAGGCCGGCCTGCTCACCGGCGGCACCGCCGGCATCGCCTTCCTGGCGCACTACGCGAGCGGCGTGGGCTTCGGGCCGCTGTTCTTCGTGATCAACCTGCCGTTCTACCTGCTGGCCTGGCGCCGCATGGGACGCACCTTCACGCTCAAGACCTTTGCGTCGGTGACCCTGCTCTCGGTGCTGGCCTCGGCCGTGCCCCGGTGGGCCGGCTTCGCCAGCCTCGACCCGCTGTTCGCGGCCGTGGCCGGCGGGCTGTTGATGGGCGCCGGATTCCTGATGCTGTTTCGGCACCATGCGAGCCTGGGCGGGCTCAACATCCTGGTGCTCTACCTGCAGCAGCGATTCGGCTGGCGCGCCGGCTGGGTGCAGATGGGCATCGACGGCGCCATCCTGCTGGCTTCGCTGGCCTGGGTGGAGCCGCAGCGCATCGCGCTGTCGGTGGTCGGTGCGCTGGCCTTGAACCTGACCCTGGCCTTGAATCACCGGCCTGGGCGGTACGCGGCGTTTTGAGGTACGAGGCCGTGAATCCGGCAAGCGACCGTCCTCAGGACGGTCGCTGCGTCCGGATTCACCCCATGTGCAGGCCGCCGTTGACGGAGAAGTCGGCACCGGTGGCGAAGCCGGATTCGTCGGACGCGACCCACGACACGATCGAGGCGATGTCGTCCGGCGTGCCCAGGCGCTTGACCGGGATGCCGGCGACGATCTTGTCGAGCACGTCCTGGCGGATCGCCTTGACCATGTCGGTGCGCGATGTAGCCCGGGCTCACGGTGTTCACCGTCACGCCCTTGTTGGCCACTTCCTGCGCCAGCGCCATCGTGAAGCCGTGCATGCCGGCCTTGGCCGCCGAGTAGTTGGTCTGGCCGAACTGGCCCTTCTCGCCGTTGACCGAGCTGATGTTGATGATGCGGCCCCAGCCCTTGCTCGAGCATGCCGTCGATCACCTGCTTGGTGACGTTGAACAGGCTGGTCAGGTTGGTCTCGATCACCGCGTCCCAGTCGGCGCGGCGTCATCTTGCGGAACATGCCGTCGCGCGTGATGCCGGCGTTGTTGACCAGCACGTCGATCGGGCCGTGCTCGGCCCGTGACCTTCTCGAAGGCAGCGACGGTCGAATCCCAGTCGCCGACGTTGCCGACCGAGGCGTAGAAGGTGTAGCCCAGCGCCTTCTGCTCGCCCAGCCACTTGGCGTAGTCGCGGCTCGGGCCGCAGCCGGCGATGACGGTGAAGCCGTCCTTGTGCAGGCGCTGGCACATCGAGGTGCCGATGCCGCCCATGCCGCCGGTCACGTACGCCATTTTCTTTGCCATTGCGCTCTCCTGTTGATATGGGTGTCGAGGTTGCAACCCGGCCGCGACTGGTCAAGCGGGTTCGCCCCCGATGCTGTCGTTGCTTGTGCTCAGCGCTCGACGGTCAGCGCCACGCCCATGCCGCCGCCGATGCACAGCGAGGCGATGCCCTTCTTGGCATTGCGGCGCTGCATCTCGTGCAGCAGCGTCACCAGGATGCGGCAGCCGGACGCGCCGATCGGGTGGCCGATCGCGATCGCGCCGCCGTTGACGTTGACCTTGCTCGTGTCCCAGCCCATTTCCTGGTGCACCGCGCAGGCCTGCGCGGCGAAGGCCTCGTTGATCTCGAGCAGGTCGAGGTCCGGCGGCTTCCAGCCGGCGCGCTCGCAGCGCCTTGCGCGAGGCCGGCACCGGGCCCATGCCCATGATCGCCGGGTCGAGGCCCGCGCTGGCGTAGCTGGCGATGCGCGCCAGCGGCGTCAGGCCCAGCGCCTGCGGCCTTCTTGGCGCGTCATCACCACCACGCCGGCGGCGCCGTCGTTCAGGCCCGAGGCGTTGCCGGCGGTCACGCTGCCGGCCTTGTCGAAGGCGGGGCGCAGGCCGGCCAGCGCTTCGGCGCTGGTCTTGCTGTTGATGAACTCGTCGGTCGCGAAGACGATCGGGTCGCCCTTCTTCTGCGCGATGCTGAACGGCACGATCTCGTCCTTGAACTGCCGGCTTCCTGCGCCGCGGCGGCCTTCTGCTGCGAGGCCAGCGCCAGCGCGTCCTGCGTCGTCGCGGCGTGATGCCGTACTTCTTGGCCACGTTCTCGGCCGTGATGCCCATGTGGTACTGGTTGTAGACGTCCCACAGGCCGTCGACGATCATCGAGTCGACCAGCTTCCAGTCGCCCATGCGCTGGCCGTCGCGCGAGCCGGGCAGCACGTGCGGGGCCAGGCTCATGTTCTCCTGGCCGCCGGCGATGACGATCTCGCAGTCGCCGTCGCGGATGGCCTGCGCGGCCAGCATCACCGCCTTCAGGCCCGAGCCGCAGACCTTGTTGATGGTCATGGCCGGCACGCCCTGCGGCAGGCCCGCCTTGATGACCGCCTGGCGCGCCGGGTTCTGGCCCGAGCCGGCGGTGCAGCACCTGGCCGAGGATCACCTCGCCGATCTGGTCGCCGCTCAGGCCGGCGCGCTTGAGCAGCTCGGCGATGACGGCGGCGCCGAGTTCGGGCGCGGGCGTCTTGGCCAGGGTGCCGCCGAACTTGCCGACGGCGGTGCGGGCGGCGGCGACGATGACGATGTCGGTGGTCATGAGAGGTCTCCTAGGATCGGATCGAACGTGTGAAGGGTCGATGCACTGTGGTCGCGTCGCAGGCGACGGCTCAGGCCTTCTGCTTGACGTAGCGGCCCGGCGCCGGCTCGATGGCCTTGTAGCTGCGGTTGCCCGTAGCCCTTGGGCGCGGCGACCTGCTTGCCGGCGTGCGCCTTGAGCCAGTCGGCCCAGTCGGGCCACCAGCTGCCGGGACGTTCCTGTGCGCCTTGTCGAACCAGTCCTCGGCCTCGGCCGGCAAGCTGTGCCGTTGCCGATCCAGTGGCTGCGCTTGCCCTTGGCCGGCGGGTTGATCACGCCGGCGATGTGGCCCGACGCGCCCAGCACGAAGCGCACTTGCCCTTGGCGCCGGCAGCACCTGGGTGTTGCGGTAGGCACCGTCCCAGGGCACGATGTGGTCCTCGCGCGAGGCGTAGACGTAGGCCGGCGCGTCGATCCTGCCCAGGTCGACCTTCTCGCCGCACACCGTCACCTTGCCCGGCTTGACCAGGTTGTTCTCGAGGTAGGTGTTGCGCAGGTACCAGCAGTACATCGGGCCCGGCAGGTTGGTGCTGTCGCTGTTCCAGTACAGCAGGTCGAACGGCGGCGGCGTCTCGCCCTTCAGGTAGTTGCCGACGACGTAGTTCCAGACCAGGTCGTTCGGGCGCAGGAAGCTGAAGGTCGTGGCCAGTTCCTGGCCCTTGAGCAGGCCGCCGCCGGTCGGGCTGTCCGGGCCGATGCGTCATCTCGCGCAGCTGCACCAGCGCCTCGTCGATGAACAGGTCGAGCACGCCGGTGTCGCTGAAGTCGAGCAAGGTGGTCAGCAGCGTCATGCTCGCGGCCGGCTTCTCGCCGCGCGCGGCCAGCACCGCCAGCGCGGTGGCCAGGATGGTGCCGCCGACGCAGAAGCCCAGCGTGTTGATCTCTGCGGCGCCGGTGATGGCCTGCACCACGCGCGATGGCGCGGATCGCGGCCGTCCTCGATGTACTCGTCCCAGGTGACGTGGCCATGCTCTCGTCGGGGTTGCGCCAGCTCACCACGAACAGCGCGGTGGCCCTGCTCGACCGTGTAGCGGATCAGCGAGTTCTCGGGCTGCAGGTCGAGGATGTAGTACTTGTTGATGCACGGCGGCACGAACAGCATCGGCCGCTCGTACACCTTGGCGGTCAGCGGCTTGTATTCGATCAGCTGGAACAGCTCGTTCTCGAACACCACCGCGCCTTCGGTGGTGGCGACGTTGCGGCCGACCTCGAACACGCTCTCGTCGGTCTGCGACATGTGGCCCTGCTGCATGTCGTTCCACAGGTGCTGCAGGCCCTGGCCGATGCTCTCGCCCTTGGTCTCCAGCGCCTTGCGCTGCGCCTCGGGGTTGAGCGCGAGGTAGTTGCTCGGCGAGGCGGCGTCGACCCACTGCTGCACCGCGAAGCGGATGCGCTGCCTTGGTCTTGGCGTCGCCCTCGACGCTCGTCGGCCAGCTGCATCAGCGTGCGGGCGTTCAGCAGGTACATCTGCGCCGGTGTAGCGCGGCCGCCGGGTTGTCGGCCCAGTCCTGCGCCGGCGAAGCGCCGGTCCGCCGGCGGGCTTGACCGCGGCGTGCCGGTCTGCGCCTGCTGCAGGTTCTGGTTCCACAGCTCGGTGGCCTGCTGCAGGTAGTCGGCCTGCAGCTGCGTCAGCGCGGGCAGCGGCAGGCTCAGGCCCGACATCGACTTTCCAGATCTCGCCGACGCGTCGAGCCAAAGGCCTGCGGCGGCGTCGTGCGCCGCAGTGCGCCGAGGCGCCTGCGCGGACATGGTTTGGCTTTCATCGGTCTCCTCGCGGTGCTCTGGGCGCGAGTGGTCGTCGTGGCTCTTGCTGCGCATGTTGTACCCGCGGCTGACGCTGATCCTCATCATTTCGACATTGTCGATCTGCTATCTGGCAGGATACGACATGTACCTGGTCGCCATCGCCTGGATGCTACGTGGTGCTGATGATGGCGGTGGCCGAGGCCACCAGCACCCAACGGCACGTGCTCGGCGCGTTCTTCACCTTCGTGCTCTACGGGGCGTTGCCGCTGTCGATGTGCTGTACCTGCTGGGCACGCCGGCGCCGGCGACGCGCGCGGCTGGCGGCCGAACGCTTCAGCCGCGTCAGCCGTGCCGCAGCCAGACGACGGCGGCCATGCGGCCGGTGACACGGTCGCGGCGGAACGAAAAGAACCGTGACGCGTCCTCGACCGTGCACCAGCTGCCGCCGCTGATGGCCGTCACGCCCGCCGCCTGCAGCCGCTCGCGCGCCAGCCCCGGCAGGTCGGCCAGCCACTTGCCTTCGGCGTGAGCGGCGCGAAGCGGGTCGGCGCAGCGGCGTCCGGTGATCGGCGCCGAAGGCCGCCAGCACGTCCGCGCCCACCTCGAAGCGCCGCGGGCCGATGCAGGCCCCAGCCAGGCCTGAACCTCGCCCGGTCGCACAGGCCGCGGCCTCGCACAGCGCCGCACAGCGTGGCCTCCAGCACGCCGCGCAGCCAGGCCGCGCCAGCCGGCGTGCGCCGCGCCAACGCCGCGGCCATCCGGCGCGGCAAACAGCACCGGCAGGCAGTCGGCCACCTGGACCGCGCAGGCCACGCCGGGCTCGGTGGTGATGCTGGCATCGGCCTCGTGGACCGGCGCACCTGGCTCGCGCGTCGGCGCGCGTCGAGCCGCACCACCTGGCGCGCCATGCACCTGATTCAGCCAGACCGGCGTCGGCGCCGATGCGCCTGCGCGCAGCAGGCGCTGGTTGGCAGCGACCGCCGCGGCATCGTCGCCCAGCCCGTGGCGCAGGTTCAGGCTGTCGAACGGCGCCGCGGCTGACGCCGCCGCGCGCGCGTGCTCATCAGCGCGCCGACCCCGGGCCGGCCAGTCGGGCCGCAGCCAGTCCGGGCCAGCCGGCTGCAGGCGCGGTCAGCGCGGCATCGGGGCAGGCCGACGGCTGGGTCTTGCCGAACGCGTCGAGCTGCATGCAGTCGTCGAACATGCGCATCACGGTCGGCACATGGTCGAGCCGGCAGTCGAAGCGCTGCGCGTTGTGGATCTGCGGCACCAGCACGCAGTCGGCCAGCGTCGGCGTGTCGCCATGGCAGAAGCGGCCGGTGGACGGGTGCCCGGCGAGCTGGCGCTCCACCACCTCCAGGCCCGGTCTCGACCCAGTGGCGGTACCAGCGGTTCTTGTCGTCCTCGCTGACCTTCAGGTCGTGGACCAGGTAGCGCAGCACGCGCAGGTTGTTCAGCGGATGGATCTCGCAGGCGATGTCCAGCGCCAGCGCCCGCACGCGGGCCCGCCCGACGGCGTCGGCGGGCAGCAGCGGCGGGTTCGGGATGGGTCTCGTCGAGGTACTCGATGATCGCCAGCGACTGGGTCAGCAGCTGTCGCCACGTCCACCAGCAGCGGGCACCAGCCGCGCGGCCGACACCTGCGCGTACGCACTCGCTGCAACTGCTCGTTGCGCTGCAGGTGCACCGGCATGTAGTCGTAGTCCAGCCCCTTCAAGGCCAGCGCGATGCGCACGCGGTACGAGGCCGACGAGCGGAAGTAGTTGTAGAGCTGCATGCCCATGGCTCGGCTCCGAGTTCAGACCGCGCACGCGGCAGGCAAGTCTGGCCGAAATCATGCCACGCCCCAGGTACGGCCCCAGGGAGTCGCACGTTAAACTGGTCTCCATGTTTTCGCCTCGCAGCATCAAGCACTGCCGCGACCTGCGGCGGCGCGGTGCGCTACCCCGTGCCGCCCGACGACAACCGCGAGCGCGCGGTCTGCACGGCCTGCGGCACACGTCCACTACGAGAACCCGCTGAACGTGGTCGGCACCGTGCCGGTGTGGGGCGATGCGGTGCTGCTGTGCCGCCGCAACATCGAGCCGCGCCACGGCTGCTGGACACTGCCCGCCGGCTTTCTCGAGCTGGGCGAGACACGGCCGAGGGCGCGCTGCGCGAGACGATCGAGGAAGCCGGCGCCCGCATCGAGATGCAGGGCCTGTTCACCGTGCTGAACGTGGTCCGCGTCGGGCAGGTGCACCTGTACTACCGCGCGCGCCTGCTGGACACCGACTTCGCACCCGGCCCGGAGACCATCGAGGCGCAGCTGTTCCGCGAGGACGAGATTCCCTGGGACGAACTCGCCTTCCGCACCGTGCGCGAAACCCTCAAGCGCTACTTCGACGATCGGCGTCGGGGTCAATTCGGCGTGCATTGCGCCGATATCGCCTGATGCCGCATTCCTGTGAGCAGCATGCCCTCGCCCACCACCGCCGAAGCCCTCTGCGCCCGCGAGCGACGTCGCCGCGAGGGGCGAACACGGTGCGCCTGCGCGAAGACCTGATCCATCCCGATCCGCTGCTCGACTGCCTGGTCGAGGTGTGCCGGCTGCACGGCCAGGCGGCCACGCGGGCGTCGCTGTCCGCCGGCGTTGCCGCTGGCGCGACGGCCGGCTGCGCTCGAACTTGGCCGAACGCGCCGCCGCCCGCGCGGGCATGTTCACGCGCCTGCAGCGCCTGGCGCTGCCGGCGCATCGACGACGCGCGCTGCTGCCCGCCATCCTGATGCTCAAGGACAACCGCGCCTGCGTGCTGCTGGGCTGGGACGACGACGGCGCCGCAGCGCACGCGTGCTGCTGCCCGAGACCGGCCAGGGCTCGGTCGCACTGACGCGCGACGAGCTGGCTGCGCGCTACACCGGCGTGGTGCTGTTCGTGCGCCCGCACTTCCGCTTCGATGCCCGCACCGAACGCCGCCGCCGACACCCGGGCGCACACTGGCCTCGGGCCACTGGTTCTGGGGCGCGATGCTCGAGCAGCGCTTCGTCTACCGCGACGTGCTCTGGGCGGCGCTGCTGATCAACCTGTTCGCCCTGGCCTTCCCGATGTTCTCGATGAACGTCTACGACCGGGTCGTGCCCAACCACGCGGTCGAGACCTTGTGGGCGCTGGCCATCGGCGTGGTGCTGGTGATCGGCGCCGACCTCTTCATGCGGCTGCTGCGCAGCCACTTCGTCGACGAGGCCAGCGCGCGCATCGACGTGCAGATCTCCGCCACGCTGATGGAGCGCGTGCTGGGCATGCGCCTGGAGCACCGGCCGGAGTCGGTGGGCTCGTTCGCCTCCAACCTGCGCGGCTTCGAGCAGGTGCGCGACTTCATCGCCTCGAGCACCGTCACCGCGCTGATCGACCTGCCCTTCGCGCTGCTGTTCATCGTGGTGCTGGCCTGGATCTCGCCCTGGCTGGCGGTGCCGGTGGTGCTGGCTGGCGTCATCATCCTGGTGGTCGGCCTATGTGCTGCAGCACCGCCTGCACGAGCTCTCGCGAGACCACCTACCGCGCGGCGGCGCAGCGCAATGCCACGCTGGTGGAGAGCCTGACCGGCATCGAGACCATCAAGTCGCAGGGCGCCGAAGGCGTGGTCCAGGCGCGCTGGGAGCGGTCCAACGCCTTCCTCGCGCGCACCAACGTGCGCATGCGCGCGCTCTCGTCATCCGCCATCTACGGCACCAACTTGCTGACGCCAGGCGGTCACCGTCGCGATCGTCATCATCGGCGTCTACCTGATCAGCCAGCGCGAGCTGACGATGGGCGCCCTGATCGCCGCAGCGATGCTGGCCTCGCGTGCGCTCGCGCCGGCCGGGCCAGATCGTCGGGCTGCTGATGCAGTACCAGGGCGCCCGCACCGCGCATCGACCAGCCTCGAGCAGGTGATGGCCAAGCCGGTCGAGCGACCCGCCGGCCAGACCTTCATCCACCGCCCGCAGATGCGCGGCGACATCGAGTTCCGCAACGTCAAGTTCGCCTACCCGAACCGCCAGGACTCGGCGCTCGACGGCGCTCAGCTTCAAGATCACCGCCGGCGAGCGCGTGGCCCTGATCGGCCGCGTCGGCTCGGGCAAGTCGACCATCCAGAAGCTCATCATGGGCCTGTACCAGCCGACCGACGGCGCGGTGCTGATCGACGGCATCGACCTGCGCCAGCTCGACCCGGCCGACGTGCGCCGCAACCTCGGCTACGTGTCGCAGGACGTGATGCTGTTCTACGGCTCGCTGCGCGAGAACATCGCGCTCGGCCTGCCCTTCGCCGACGACGGCGCGATCCTGGCCGCGGCCGAGACGGCCGGCCTCGCCGAGTTCGTGAACCGCCATCCGCGCGGCTTCGACATGCCGGTGGGCGAACGCGGCGAATCGCTGTCGGGCGGCCAGCGCCAGAGCGTGGGCCTGGCGCGCGCGCTGCTGCACAACGCGCCGATCCTGCTGCTGGACGAACCGACCAGCGCGATGGACTTCTCGTCCGAGGCGCAGATCACGCAGCGGCGTGACGGCCTTCGCGCAGGACAAGACCGTCGTGCTGGTCACGCACCGCACCTCGCATGCTGGCGATGGTGACTCGGGTGATCGTCATCGACGGCGGCAAGATCGTCGCCGACGGCCCGCGCGACCGCATCATGGAAGCGCTGCAGAGCGGGCGCGTGGCGAGGGCCGCCTGATGAGCGCTCCCGAAGGCACGCCGCTCGCACCCAAGGCGCGCACTCGGCGCGGCGATGCGCCTGCTGGAGTCGCTGCGCAGGCTGCTGCAGCCGATGACCGATCGCCTGCTCGGACCCACGGTCACCGACCAGCAGGCACAGGGCACCGGCCTGCGCAGCTTCGAGCTCGAGGCCGAGGACGTGATGTCGCAGCAGCGCACCCGCCGTGCGCAGAAGATCGTGCGCGCGGCCGTGCTGGTGGTGGTCCTGCTGATCGTGTGGGCTGCGCTGGCGCATGTCGACGAGGTCACGCGTGGCGAAGGCAAGGTGATTCCGTCGCGCCAGCTGCAGGTGCTGCAGTCGCTCGACGGCGGCGTGGTCTCCGAGATCCAGGTGCAGCGAGGGCCAGGTGGTCGAGGCCGGCCAGCTGCTGCTGCGCATCGACGAGACCCGCGCCACCTCCGGCGTGCGCGAGAGCGCCGCCACAGGTGTTCGCGCTGCGCGCGCGCCAGGCGCGCCTGCGTGCGCTGGCCGAGGGCGGCGCCTTCGTGCCGCCCGCCACTGCCGGCGACGCCGACGAGAAGCGCATCGTCGCCGAAGAGCGCCGCCTGTACGAGTCGCGCCGATCGGAGCTGGCCAACCTGCTGTCCATCAACCAGCAGCAGTTGCAGCAGCGCCAGCAGGAACTCGCCGAGATGCGATCGCGCAAGCGCGTCGGCCGAGCGCAGCCTCGAGTCTCAGCCAGCAGGAGCTGGCGAAGACGCGGCCGCTGCTGGCCACCGGCGCGGTCTCGGAGGTCGAGATCCTGCGGCTGGAGCGCGACGTGTCGCAAGCAGCCGCGGCGACATCGGAACAGGCCAGCGCCCAGATCGCGCGCGTGCAGGCGGCGATCGGCGAAGCGCAGCGCAAGATCCAGGAAACCGAGCTCAACTTCCGCAACGAGGCGCGCAAGGAACTGGCCGAGGTCGCTGGGCCGGCTGAACGCGCTCAACGAGGGCGCCGTCGCGCTGGCCGACAAGGTCGACAAGGCGCAGGTGAAGTCGCCGGTGCGCGGCCGTGTGCAGCGTCTTCTGGCCAACACCGTGGGCGGCGTGGTGCAGCCGGGCAAGGACATCGTCGAGATCGTGCCGCTCGACGACGCGCTCGTGCTGGAGGCCAAGCGTGCTGCCCAAGGACATCGCCTTCATCCATCCCGGCCAGAGCGCCACGGTGAAGTTCACCGCCTACGACTTCTCGATCTACGGCGGGCTGGACGCCATGGTCGAGAACATCAGCCCGGACACCGTGGTCGACGAGCGCGGCAACGCGTTCTACCTCGTGCGCGTGCGCACCAAGCGCGCCAGTTTCAGCGAGAAGCTGCCCATCATTCCGGGCATGACCGCCGAGGTCGACATCCTCACCGGCAACAAGACGGTGCTGTCGTACCTGCTCAAGCCCGTGCTCAAGGCACAGGCTTACGCGATGCGCGAGCGCTGAGGCGCAGGGCCTGCGAATCACACGCCTTGGGCGGGTGAATCTCCCGTCAAGGTGCCAACTTGTTCCTCAAGGGTTCGGTGCGTCGGTCGACAACACGATCACGCGAGGATTCAAGCGCCGCGCATCGCTGTCGCCATGCCCCGCCTTAATTGCAGCTGAAGCACCGCCATCGGTGATTCAGTTCACAAGCAGGGCTTCGGTCGAGGCACATAAGCGGTGCAGGCTCCGATATTCTCGCCCGCACATCGCTCCTCTCGCGAGACCCGACCATGCCCACCATCATTCGATCGCAAGCCCACACCGTTGTCGGGATCTTCGGCCCCCCGTCCTATGTTCGCGGTGCAGACGGCAAGGTGCGATTGCTGAAGCTGGGAGACGTGGTCCGCAAAGGCGATCACATCCTGACGACGCAGGGCGGCATCGTCGAATTGCGTGACGGCGTCGAGAAGCCGGTGGTGGCCAAGCCCGCCCCCACCGACCCGAACGCGGTCATCGAGGCACTGAACCAGGACGATCCGAACGCTGCCACCGCGGCCGGCAACAACGCGGCCGAGGGTGGCGAGTTCCAGCCGGGCCTGCGAGTGGACCGCATCAGCGAAGGCGTCACGCCCGCCAGCATCGGCACCACGGGCATCGAACGCGACAGTCAGGTGGTGGTCGAACGCGCCACGGCACCCGAAAACGAGGCCGCACTGCCGGCCTTGACCGCCAGGTCGACCGCCATCAGCGCCGTCGAGGAAGGCGCACCGATCGGCCTGGGACTCGGTGTGCCGGGCAGCACCGCGCAAGCCACCATCACCGTCGATGCCGTCCCGCTGATCGGCCAGGTCCTGCGTCCGAACGGCAGCGTGGTCACCGTGGGCAGCGTGCTCACGCCCGCAGAACTCGCCGGCCTGGTCTACGTACCGCCGGCCGAGTACGACGGCGTGGCGCCCATCGGCGGCTTCGCCTACACGGTGGTGAGCGACGGTCTCACTTCCACCGGCGGCACCAGCATCACGGTCGCTCCGCTCAACGATGCACCTGTGGCGACGTCCGGCTCGGCCACAGGGGCCGAGGACAGCGCCATCCCGGTCGGCCTGACCGGGCAGGACAGCGACGGCACGGTCGTCAACGTCACCATCACCTCGCTGCCCGCGGGCAGCACGCTGACGCTCGCGGACGGCGTGACGCCAGTCACCGTGGGCCAGTCGCTCACGCCTGCGCAGGCTGCATCGCTGCTCTTCCGCCCGGCACCCGACTTTGCCGGAAGCACCTCGATCGGCTTCACGGTCACCGACAACCAGGGCGCGGTCTCCACGCCTGCGCCGGTGACCGTCACCGTCACGCCGGTGAACGACGCCCCAGTGGCGAGTCCCGACACCGGAACCACGCCGGAGGACACGCCGGTCAGTGGCAACCTGCTCGGCAACGACCGTGACATCGACGGTCCTGCGCTCTCGGTCACCCAGTTCAGCGTCGGTGGCAACACCTTCGCCGCCGGTTCGACCGCGACCTTGCCCGGTGTGGGCACGCTCACCGTCAACGCGGACGGCAGCTACACCTTCACGCCCGCGGCCAACTTCAACGGCGCGGTGCCGCCCGTGGGCTACACCGTGTCCGACGGCAGCCTGAGCGCGAGCTCGAGCCTGAACCTCACCGTCACCGCGGTGAACGACGCACCGCTCGCGGTCAACGACAACTTCTCGACCGACGAAGACACGCCGGTCACGCTGGGCATCGGCGCGCTGCTGGCCAACGACAGCGATCCGGAAGGCAGTCCGCTCACACTGGTGAGCGTGCAGGCGCCGGTCAACGGCACGGTGGCCATCGTCGGTGGCAACGTCGTCTTCACGCCCAACCCCGACTACAACGGACCGGCCTCGTTCACCTACACCGTGTCCGATGGCCAGGGCGGCACGAGCACGGCCACGGTGGCGATCGACGTGCTGCCGGTGGTCGATCCCGCCATCTCCATCTCGGACGTGAGCGTCAACGAGGCCGCGGGCACAGCGACCTTCATCGTCACGCTCAGCCAGGCGACCACCGCGACGGTGACCGTGGGCTACACCAGCGCCACCGGCACGGCCGGCACTGGCGACTTCGGTGCGGCCAACGGCACGCTGAGCTTCGCGCCCGGCGTGGTCAGCCAGACCATCACCGTGCCCATCGCCGACGATGCGGTGTTCGAGGGCAGCGAAAGCTTCACCATCAACCTGGTGTCGCCGGTCAATGCAACGCTGGCCGACGGCGTGGGCGTGGGCACGATTTCCGACGATGGCACCGGCACCGGTGGCACGAACGACGACACACCGGCGCTCGCCGTGAGCGCGGGCAATGCGGTCGAAGGCACGCCCGCGGTGTTCACCGTGAGCCTGTCGAACCCAAGCACCTCCCCGGTGGTGTTCACGCCGAGCCTCAGTTCGGGCAGCGGAGCCGTGGGCACCGACACCGCGGCGCTGAGCGCGCTCGAGGTCTCCACCGATGGCGGCATCACCTGGAGCCCGGTCAGCGGCAACGTCACCATTCCGGCGGGCAGCACCAGTGTGCAATTGCGCCTGCCCACCACCGACGACACGCTGTCCGAAGCCCCTGAATCCTTCACGCTCACCGCCACCCCGGTGAGCGGCGCCACGCCAGCTGCGGCCTCGGCGGTCGCGACCATCATCGACAACGACGGTCCGCCGTCGCTCTTCATCAACGATGTGGTGGTGAACGAAGCGGCGGGCACCGCCACCTTCACCGTCAGCCTGAGCACGGCCTCGGGCCTCCCGGTCACGGTGAATTTCGCCACCGCCGACGGCAGCGCCAGCGCGGCCGACTACACCGCGACCAGCGGCGCACTCACCTTCGCCCCCGGCGTGACCAGCCAGACGGTCACGGTGCCGATCGCCAACGACGCAGTCTTCGAAGGCAGCGAGAGCTTCAGCGTCAACCTGAGCGCGGCGGTCAACGCGACCATCGCCGACGGCACCGGCCTCGGCACGATCGCCGACGACGGCACGGGCACCGGTGGCGGCGACAACGACACGCCGCGCGTGCTCGGCGTGTCGAGCCCGACGGTGGCCGAAGGCGGCAACCTCGACTTCAGCGTCACCCTCAGCAACAGCAGCACCACGCCGACCACGGTGACGCTCACGCCAGCTTCTGGCAGCGCCACGCTCGGCACCGACACCGGCAGCGTGCTCGTGTCCTTCGACGGCGGGGTCAGCTTCGTGCCGGTGTCCGGCAGCACGGTCAGCGTCCCTGCAGGAGCGTCGAGCTTCATCGTGCGCGTGCCCAGCACCGACGATGCCCTGAGCGAAGGCGCCGAGGTGCTCACACTGACCGCATCGACCGCTGCCAATGCCGCACCGGTGGTGGGCACCGGCACGATCACCGACAACGATGGCACACCCACGCTGTCGATCAGCGGTCCGGTCACGGTGAACGAAGCCGCCGGCACGCTCACCTACACCGTCACGCTGAGCAACCCGTCGGCCAGCACGGTGACGGTCACGGCGTCCACGTCGAGCGGCACCGCGACCTCGGGCACTGACTTCAGCGCCGCCGCCACGCCGCTCACCTTCGCCCCGGGTGTCACCAGCCAGACCGTCACCGTCGCCATCCTGGACGACGCGGTGTTCGAAGGCAGCGAAACCTTCAGCGTCGACCTCTCAGCGCCGACCAACGCGACCATCGCCACCGGCAGCGTCACCACGACCATCGCAGACGACGGCACCGGCACGGGCGGCACCGACAACGACACGCCCAGCCTCACGCTCACCGGTCCGGCCGTGATCGACGAAGCGGCTGGCACGGCCACCTACACGGTGACCTTGTCGAACGCCAGTGCGTCCACCGTGACGGTGGCCTATGCCACCAGCGATGCGAGCGCCACCGCGGGGACCGACTACGCGTCGACCAGCGGCACGCTCAGCTTCGCCCCGGGCGTGCTGGTGCAGACCATCACGGTGCCGATCAACAACGACACCGCGCTCGAGGTCAGCGAGAGCTTTGCCGTCACACTGTCGACCCCGGTGGGTGCCACCATCGCCAGCGGAACCGTCACGAGCAGCATCGTGGACGATGGCCGCACCTGCCCGGCGGCGGCACCGCCGGCAACGACACGCCCGCCCTGTCCATTGACGACGTGACAGTGAACGAGGCCACGGGCCTGGCCACCTTCACCGTCACCCTCAACACCGCGGCCGGCGTGCCCGTGACGGTGAACTACGGCAGCGCCGGCGGCACGGCCGCCAGCGGCGCCGACTTCAGCGCCATCACGGGATCGCTCACCTTTGCGCCGGGCGTGACCAGCCAGACCATCTCGGTGCCGATCACCGACGACGCGGTGTTCGAGGGCAGCGAATCCTTCACCGTGACCCTGTCCGGAGCCACCAACGCGACCATCGCCGATGGCACGGGCATCGGCACGATCGCCGATGACGGCACGGGCACCGGCGGCGGCAACGACGATCGCCCGAGCGTCGCCAGCGTCTCGAGCCCGACCGTGGCTGAAGGCGCAGACCTCGACTTCACCGTGGCGTTGAGCAACACCAGCACCACACCGACCACCGTGACGCTCGCGCCGTCCTCCGGCAGCGCCACACTGGGCACCGACACCGGCACGGGTCTGCTGGCCTCGTTCGACGGCGGCGCGACCTTTGTGCCGGTGGTGGGCAGCACGGTCAGCGTGCCAGCCGGCATCGCCAGCTTCATCGTGCGCGTGAGCACGGTGGACGATCCGGTCAGCGAGCCCACCGAGACGCTCACGCTCAGCGCCTCCACAGCCATCAATGCCGCGCCGGTCACCGGCACTGGCACGATCACCGACAACGAAGGCACGCCGCTGCTGTCGATCTCCGGTCCGGCCGTGATCGACGAAGCCGCGGGAACCGCCACCTACACCGTCACGCTGTCCAGCCCGAGCAGCAGTGCGGTCAGCGTGGCCTACGGCAGCGGCGACGGCACGGCAGCGGCAGGCAGCGACTACACCGCGGTCAGCGGCACGCTCAACTTCGCCGCCGGGGTGACCAGCCAGACATTCACCGTCCCCATCAGCAACGACACCCAGTTCGAGCGCAGCGAGACCTTCACGCTCACCCTGTCGGCGCCGAGCGGCGCGGCCATTGGCACGGGTTCGGTCACGAGCCAGATCGTGGACGATGGGCGTTCGCTGCCCGGCGGCGGCACAGCCAACGACGACACGCCCAGCATCGCTGTCACCGCAGCCCCAGTGGTCGAAGGCGGTCAGGCGGTGTTCACCGTGAGCCTGTCGAACGTCAGCACCGCGCCGGTGGTATTCACCCCCAGCCTGAGCAATGGCACGGCCACGCTCGGCACCGACACCGCAGCCGCGAGCGCGCTGGAGTACTTCGATGGGGCCGCCTGGCAACCGGTGGTCGGCGATGTCACGATTGCTGCGAACACCAGCTCGATCCAGCTGCGCCTGGCCACGACCGACGACGCCATCTCGGAAGGCAATGAAACCTTCACCCTCACCGCGACGCCGGTGAGCGGCAGCACGCCGGCGGCAGCCAGCGCGGTGGCCAGCATCGTCGACAACGACGGCGCGCCCCAGTTCTCGATTGACGACGTGAGCCGCAATGAAGGTGCGGGCACGATCACGTTCACGGTCAGCCTCTCCAATCCTTCGGCAGCGACCACCACGGTGGACTACGCGACCGCCTCGGGAACGGCCAGCGTGCCTGGCGACGTGAGCGCAGGCACCAGCGCGCTCTCCGGCACGCTGAGCTTCGCGCCCGGCGTGACCTCGCAGACCATCACCCTGAACATTGCCAACGACGATGTGTTCGAAGGCAGCGAGACCTTCGCCGTGGCGCTTTCCGGCGCGTCGGCGGGCACGAGCATCGCCGACGGCAGTGGCCTGGGCACCATCCTCGATGGCGGCAGCGGCGGCGGCGGCACCGACGACGACACGCCTCGCGTGGTGAGTGTCTCCAGTCCGACGGTGATCGAAGGCGACAACCTCGACTTCACCGTGGCGCTCAGCAACACCAGCACCACGCCGACCACGGTCACCCTCACTCCGGCCTCCGGCAGCGCCGTACTGGGCACGGACACCGCCGCACTGCAGGTGTCCTTCGATGGTGGCCTGAGCTTCGTGCCGGTCAGCGGCAGCACAGTGTCCGTGCCGGCAGGCGCCGGCAGCTTCATCGTGCGCGTTCCCACGGTGGCGGACACGATCGACGAGCCCGCCGAGACGATGACCCTGGCGGCATCGACCCTGGCGAATGCCGCACCGGTCACTGGCACCGGCACCCTCACCGACGATGACGCGGCGCCCACCGTGGCCTCGGTCTCCAGCGCCTCGGCGGTGGAGGCCACGAGCCTGGTCCACACCGTCTCGCTGTCCAACGCCTCTTCTTCGCCCACCACCTTCTCGCTGGCGCTCACCGATGGCACCGCCTCCGGCGCTGGCGTGGACTACACCTCGACGCTGACCAACGCGGCTTTCAGCAACGGCGTGACCATCGCCGCGGGCGTGATCACCGTGCCCGCAGGCGTCACTTCGTTCACCGTGACCGTGCCGACCTCGGCCGACACCATCGACGAGGCCAATGAGACCTACTCGCTGGTCATCGGCGCCGCATCCGGCACCGGCACCATCAACGACGATGACGCCGCCCCCACCGTGGCCATCCGTCTCGCCGGCCACCCAGGTCGAGGGCATCACCCTGGTCCACACGGTGACGCTGTCCAATGCCTCGGCCTCGCCCACCTCGCTGGCCTACACGCTGGGCGGTGGCACCGCCACCGCCGGGGTGGACTACGGCACGCCCACGTTCAGCAACGGCGTGACCCTGGTCGCAGGCAACCTGATCGTGCCCGCCGGTGTCACCTCGTTCACCATCTCCGTGCCCTCCTCCCAGGACACGATCGATGAGGGCGCCTCGGAGTCCTACAACCTGTCGGTGGGCGGCGTGGCCACCACCGGCACCCTCACCGACGATGACGCGGCGCCCACCGTGGCCTCGGTCTCCAGCGCCTCGGCGGTGGAGGCCACGAGCCTGGTCCACACCGTCTCGCTGTCCAACGCCTCTTCTTCGCCCACCACCTTCTCGCTGGCGCTCACCGATGGCACCGCCTCCGGCGCTGGCGTGGACTACACCTCGACGCTGACCAACGCGGCTTTCAGCAACGGCGTGACCATCGCCGCGGGCGTGATCACCGTGCCCGCAGGCGTCACTTCGTTCACCGTGACCGTGCCGACCTCGGCCGACACCATCGACGAGGCCAATGAGACTTACTCGCTGGTCAGGTCGGCGTCGCCGCATCCGGCACCGGCACCATCAACGACGATGACGCCGCCCCCACGGTGGCCACCGTCTCGCCGGCCACCCAGGTCGAGGGCATCACCCTGGTCCACACGGTGACGCTGTCCAATGCCTCGGCCTCGCCCACCTCGCTGGCCTACACGCTGGGCGGTGGCACGGCCACCGCCGGGGTGGACTACGGCACGCCCACGTTCAGCAACGGCGTGACCCTGGTCGCAGGCAACCTGATCGTGCCCGCCGGTGTCACCTCGTTCACCATCTCCGTGCCCTCCTCCCAGGACACGATCGATGAGGGGGTCTCGGAGTCCTACAACCTGTCGGTGGGCGGCGTGGCCACCACCGGCACCCTCACCGACGATGACGCGGCGCCCACCGTGGCCTCGGTCTCCAGCGCCTCGGCGGTGGAGGCCACGAGCCTGGTCCACACCGTCTCGCTGTCCAACGCCTCGTCTTCGCCCACCACCTTCTCGCTGGCGCTCACCGATGGCACCGCCTCCGGCGCTGGCGTGGACTACACCTCGACGCTGACCAACGCGGCTTTCAGCAACGGCGTGACCATCGCCGCGGGCGTGATCACCGTGCCCGCAGGCGTCACTTCGTTCACCGTGACCGTGCCGACCTCGGCCGACACCATCGACGAGGCCAATGAGACTTACTCGCTGGTCCATCGGGCTAGGCGCCGCATCCGGCACCGGCACCATCAACGACGATGACGCCGCCCCCACCGTGGCCTCCGTCTCGCCGGCCACCCAGGTCGAGGGCATCACCCTGGTCCACACGGTGACGCTGTCCAATGCCTCGGCCTCGCCCACCTCGCTGGCCTACACGCTGGGCGGTGGCACCGCCACCGCCGGGGTGGACTACGGCACACCCACGTTCAGCAACGGCGTGACCCTGGTCGCAGGCAACCTGATCGTGCCCGCCGGTGTCACCTCGTTCACCATCTCCGTGCCCTCCTCCCAGGACACGATCGATGAGGGGGTCTCGGAGTCCTACAACCTGTCGGTGGGCGGCGTGGCCACCACCGGCACCCTCACCGACGATGACGCCGCGCCCACCGTGGCCTCGGTCTCCAGCGCCTCGGCGGTGGAGGCCACGAGCCTGGTCCACACCGTCTCGCTGTCCAACGCCTCTTCTTCGCCCACCACCTTCTCGCTGGCGCTCACCGATGGCACCGCCTCCGGCGCTGGCGTGGACTACACCTCGACGCTGACCAACGCGGCTTTCAGCAACGGCGTGACCATCGCCGCGGGCGTGATCACCGTGCCCGCAGGCGTCACTTCGTTCACCGTGACCGTGCCGACCTCGGCCGACACCATCGACGAGGCCAATGAGACCTACTCTCTGGCCATCGGCGCCGCCTCGGGCACCGGCACCATCAACGACGATGACGCCGCCCCCACCGTGGCCTCCGTCTCGCCGGCCACCCAGGTCGAGGGCATCACCCTGGTCCACACGGTGACGCTGTCCAATGCCTCGGCCTCGCCCACCTCGCTGGCCTACACGCTGGGCGGTGGCACCGCCACCGCCGGGGTGGACTACGGCACACCCACGTTCAGCAACGGCGTGACCCTGGTCGCAGGCAACCTGATCGTGCCCGCCGGTGTCACCTCGTTCACCATCTCCGTGCCCTCCTCCCAGGACACGATCGATGAGGGGGCCTCGGAGTCCTACAACCTGTCGGTGGGCGGCGTGGCCACCACCGGCACCCTCACCGACGATGACGCCGCGCCCACCGTGGCCTCGGTCTCCAGCGCCTCGGCGGTGGAGGCCACGAGCCTGGTCCACACCGTCTCGCTGTCCAACGCCTCTTCTTCGCCCACCACCTTCTCGCTGGCGCTCACCGATGGCACCGCCTCCGGCGCTGGCGTGGACTACACCTCCTCGCTCACCAACGCGGCTTTCAGCAACGGCGTGACCATCGCCGCGGGCGTGATCACCGTGCCCGCAGGCGTCACTTCGTTCACCGTGACCGTGCCGACCTCGGCCGACTCCATCGACGAGGCCAATGAGACCTACTCTCTGGCCATCGGCGCCGCCTCGGGCACCGGCACCATCAACGACGATGACGCCGCGCCCACCGTGGCCTCCGTCTCGCCGGCCACCCAGGTCGAGGGCATCACCCTGGTCCACACGGTGACGCTGTCCAATGCCTCGTCGTCTCCCACCTCGCTGGCCTACACGCTGGGCGGTGGCACCGCCACCGCCGGGGTGGACTACGGCACACCCACGTTCAGCAACGGCGTGACCCTGGTCGCGGGCAACCTGATCGTGCCCGCCGGTGTCACCTCGTTCACCATCTCCGTGCCCTCCTCCCAGGACACGATCGATGAGGGCGCCTCGGAGTCCTACAACCTGTCGGTGGGCGGCGTGGCCACCACCGGCACCCTCACCGACGATGACTCGGCGCCCACCGTGGCCTCGGTCTCCAGCCCGACGGTGGTCGAGGGCAGCAATCTCGTCTACACCGTCGCTCTGTCCAACCCGTCTGCTTCGGCCACGACCTTCGCCTATACCCTGGGCGGCGGCTCTGCGGCAGCTTCGGACTACGGCGTGCCCACGTTCAGCAATGGCGTCACCTTGGCGGGCGGTGTGCTCACCGTGCCCGCAGGCGTCACCTCGTTCTCCGTGACCCTGCCGACGATCCAGGATGCGCTCAACGAAGTCGGTGAGACAGTTCCTCTGTCGGTCGGCGGTGTCGTCGGTACCGGCACGATCACGGACAACGATCCGACGCCAACGCTGTCGATCAACGACGTGTCGGTCAACGAGGCGGCAGGTACCGCTACTTTCACTGTCACGCTGTCAGCCGCCTCGGGCCAGACGGTCACGGTGGGCTACAACTCGTCCAATGGCACTGCAACTTCTGGATCGGACTACACCGCCCTCGTGCCCGGGACCTTGACCTTTGCCCCTGGCGTGACCTCTCAATCGGTCACGGTCTCGATCACGAACGACACGGTCTTCGAGCCTTCTGAGGCGTTCAACGTCAGCCTGGTCTCGCCGACCAACGCCACGATCGCTGACAGCCTGGGGGTTGGCACGATCGTGGACAACGATCTGGCGCCGACCATCGCCAGTGTGTCGAGCCCCACAGTCAGCGAAGGCAGCAGCCTGGTCTACACCGTGGCCTTGTCCAACGCATCGTCTGTCGCCACGAGCTTCAGCTATGCCCTGGGCGGTGGCACGGCCACGGCGGCTGACTTCGGCACTCCGAGCTTCAGCAACGGCGTCACGCTCGCCGGCGGCATTCTCACGGTGCCGGCGGGGGTAACCAGCTTCACCGTCACGCTGCCCACCACGCAGGACACGCTGGACGAGCCGAACGAGACGGTTCCGCTCGTGGTCGGTGGGGTCACGGGCACTGGAGTCGTCAACGACGACGACGCCACACCGACACTGTCGATCAACGACGTCTCGGTGAACGAGGCGGCAGGCACGGCGACCTTCACGGTGACGCTCTCGGCCGCTTCAGGCCAGACGGTCACCGTGGGCTACAACGGCTCCAACGCCACGGCCACCGCGGGCTCGGACTACACCGCGCTGGTACCAGGAACACTGACCTTTGCGCCAGGAGTGACCTCGCAGACCGTCACTGTGTTGATCACCAACGACACGCTGACGGAAGGCACCGAAACATTCAACGTCAACCTCACGGCACCGACCAACGCGAGCCTGGCCGATGGCCTGGGCATCGGCAGCATCGTCGACAACGACACGCCACCGCTGGGGCGCGACGCCACAGTGACCACGGCGGAAGATGTGCGCTTCGTGTTCGCGCTCAGCAACTTCCTGATGAACGACGCCGAGCAGGGGAACAACGTCAACGCGTCGGCGGTACGCATCGATGTGCTGCCCAACAACGGCAGCCTGTATCTGAACGGTGTGCTGGTCGCGGCGGGCCAGGTGGTCTCGGCAGCGGCCATCGCCGCAGGCCAGCTTCAGTTCTTGCCGGCGCCCGATGCCAATGGCAGCAACTACGCCAACTTCAGGTTCAGCGTGCAGGACGCCAGCGGCCTGTTCGACACCGCACCCAACACGATCACCGTCAATGTGACGGCCGCGAGCGACGGCGCGCCGCAGGCCGCCAACGACAATTTCCTGACCACGCTGGGCACGCCGGTGACGATCACGCTGGCACAGCTGCTGTCCAACGACACGCTGCCTGACCATGCGCGCATCACCGCCGTCTCGGCTGCCTCCAGCGGCACGCTGGTGAACAACGGCAATGGCACCTACACCTACACACCCACGGCGGTCGGCAACGCCACCTTCACCTACACGCTGACCGATGACGACGGGCAGACGAGCACGGCCACGGTGGCGGTGCAGACCGTGAGCGGCCGCGACGACCTGGCCACAGTGAACGAAAGTGCGCTGGCCTCGGGCACGGGAGCGGGCACCACGGTGGCCAGCGGCAACCTCTTCACCAACGACGGCGGCGGCACGTCCATCACCAACGTGAATGGCGTGACCGACGGCTCCGCGGGCGACAGCGATGCGCGTGCCGGCTACATCGGCATCAGCACCACGATCGGCCGCCTGGTGGTGGACACCGCCGGGACAGGCGCTGGCGACTACAACTACACGTTGCTCCGCAACGCCAACAACAGCGCAGCAGCCAACGACAACAGCGTGGTCGAGAGCTTCTCGTACACCTCGAATGTGACCAGCGCCAACCTGCGGGTGACGGTCACGGACGACCAGCCAGCGGCCTACAACCGAGTCGTTCAAGTGTCGGAAGACCAAGTTCCCAGCTACCGCCTTGTGCTGGTGCTCGACGTTTCGGGCTCGATGAACGTATCGGGGGCCGGTGGCGAAGTGCGCCAGGTGAACGACGATGGCTCGATCACCATTCGAACTCGCCTCGACCTGGCGCGCGATGCGCTGGCCCAACTGGTGACCGAATACTTCAACCAGACGCCAGACGTGTCGGTCACGTTGATCACCTTTGCGAGCACGGCCACAGTGGTCAATCCCGGCGCCCCTTACACAGACAGGGACACCGCCGTGGACGCCATTCTGACTGCCCAAGGAAGCGGCGTAACCAACTACTCATCGGCTCTGACGGCAGTACAGGGCGCCTTCGGTACGGTCGACCCAGCGGTGCGCAACGCGGTCTACTTTGTTTCGGACGGTGCGCCTTCGGAGGGTGAACTCGTCAATCCGGCAGCCACCACCGGCTACAGCACTTTTGTGGCTTCCAACAATATCAGCTCCTATGCAGTCGGTATTGGAAGCGGCATAGCCGACACTGGACCGCTCAATGGCATCCACAACGTGGACGCCAATGGCAATGGCGTACGCGATAGCGCGATCATCGTTCCCAACTTGAATGACCTAGGCTCCGCGCTGCTGTCCACAGTGCCGATTGCCTATGGCGGCAATGTGATCAGCGCGTCCAACCTCGGGAACGTGCTTGGCGCAGATGGCGGTCACATCCAGAGCTTGACCATGCTGCTTGACAGCAACGGCGATGGCATACGCGAGACAAGCGTCACCTTCAGCTACGACTCCCTCACCGACCAGATTGCACGCACCGGCGCATTCCCGATCGGCTTCCCGATGGCGGGAGATATATTGACGTTGGATGCTGCGCAAGGCTTCCCCCTCGGATCGCTGACCTTCAACTTCAGCACTGGTGGCTACACCTACTTCACCGGTGGAACATCTGCGCAGGGAGACAGCTTTTCATTTAGCTTCGTGGCTCTTGACGGGGACGGGGACTTGACCGCTCCCTCCACGCTGACCGTTGAAATTTCCGATGGCCGGCCACAAGCTCGACCGGACACCGACACGCTGGTAGCCAATCAGACGCACCTCGAAGGCAACGTCGTTACCGGCCTTGGAACTGATGGCGGCGTACCGCTGGGTACCCAACTCACGACGTTCTCGTCACAGGGTGCCGGCGTGGACGTGGCGATCGACAACGCCGAGGTCAGCGCCGTGTCTTTCCGCGGCGGCAACTACAACCTCACTGTAAACGGCTCTGGGACCGGCGCAGGATTCACATGGACCGTGGTCAACGGGCAGTTGACGTGGACGGCCACCAGCGGCGGCGAACGGCTCGTGTTCAGTGAAAGTGGCTACTACGACTACACGCCCCCGAGCGCGTCCCTGCCCACCACGCTGACTTCGGCGGCAGTTACCACCACCTTCACGAGTGCGGCAAATGCGGCATTGAATGGCGTCGTCCTGAGTGGGATCGGCCGGACGGGGACCACCCAGACACTGACCTACTCGAACGTATCGGGCACGGCAAGCGACGGAGTTGGCGTGAACGGCGGTCCGACGGGGCAGTTCGGCATTGATGAGAACCTCACCGTCGACAATCTCGAAACGCTGGTGGTGGGATTCAGCACAGCCGCTCACCCCCGTGGAGTTCAAGGAGTTCAGTTCACCGTTGCCACCAACGCCAGCAATCTCAACTCCACCGGCGGTACGGTCAGGTCACTGACCTACACGGTGTTCGATGTCGCAGGCAATCAGATCGGACAGTTCTACAGCATCTCCGAGGGTACGGTCACGGTTCCTGCCGAGTTCAGCAATATTGGTCGCGTGGAGATCGAGGCCAACAGCGCTGCCTATGCCAGGATCACCGGTGTGACGTTCTCCACCGTGCTGAACAATGCGGCGGCCACTGAGGTGGCACCTACTGTGGTGGGCTACACGCTAACCGATTCTGACGGCGACAGCAGCAGCGCCACACTGACTCTGCGCATCGCCAGCAACAATCTGTTCGGCGACACTGCAAACAATACGCTGGGCGGCAATTCTGGGAACGACCGGATCGACGGCGGTGCTGGCAACGACACCATCAATGGGCTGGCAGGCAACGACCTCTTGCTCGGCGAAGCTGGCAGCGATACGCTCAATGGCGGCGAGGGCAGCGACGAGCTGCGTGGCGGTGTCGGCAATGACATCCTCGTGGGTGGCGATGGCGACGACGTCCTGGTTGGCGGAACCGGCGATGACTCACTGGCCGGCGGCGCTGGCTCCGACGTCTTCCGCTGGGAGTTCGCCGACCGCGGAGTGACGGGCGCGCCGGCCGTAGACACCGTGGTCGACTTCAACAATGCGTTGCCTTCTGCCGGTGGTGACGTGCTCGACCTGCGCGACCTGCTCCAGGGCGAAACTCTGGTTGGTGGCGTAGCGGGTAACCTGACCAGCTACATTCACCTGACGGCCTCGGGCAGCGACACGCTGATCCAGGTCAGCTCGGCTGGTGGCTTTGCATCGGGCTTCAATGTCGGCGCGACAGATCAGACGGTCTTGCTGCAGGGAGTGGACCTGACTTCGGCAGGCACCTTGAGTGACCAGCAGATCATTCAGGATCTGCTGACGCGCGGCAAGCTGGTGGTGGATGGTGCGACCTGAGAATCGGGGCTGCGCTCCGCGAACGGGCAGCTTGCTGGCGAAGAGTTGCCATGCGTCATTCCAGCTGATCGGCGCGCTGCGAGCTGGCCCAGGGGCCGGTGATGCCGTCGATGCCGATCTGCCAAAGCCGCTGCGCGTCAGCGGGCGATGCCACCCCCTCGGCGTACGCCTGCATCGACAGGCCATGCAGCATCGAGATCGCGCTGCGCAGATGGTTGGCGCGGTTCTCGTCGTCGGCCACGCCGTGCACCACCGAGCCGTCGAGCTTCACGTAGTCGATGCCCGCGTCCAGGAGACGGCGGATCCGACCGAGACGCTCGCCCGCGTGTTCGAGGCCTACCCGTGCGCCTGCTGATCGCAGCTGGTGGGCCAATTCCTGCAGCTGCGCGAAACGATCGACTGCCGCCACTTCAGGGACATCGATCCACAAAAGGCGCGCCGCCGAGCGTTGCGCCTGCAGCGAGGTCCGCAAGCGGGCGATGAAGGCGCTGTCCGACAGCGAAGCCGGTGCCAGATTCACGCAGCGCGGCCGCGAGTCGCGCTCGATCGCCTTCAGGGCCAGCTCCACGGCACGCTCGTCGATGAGGGCCGTGAGGTGGCTGCGCAGCGCCAGAGGCATCCACCGTGCCGCGGCCACAAAGGCACCTTCGGGCTCGAGCTGCATGCGCAAGGGGCAATCGAGGTGAATCAGCTGCAGCGAGGCGTCAATCATGGGGAAGGCGATCAGCTTGACCCGCTGCTCGTCGAGCGCACCGGCGATCTGCTGGCGCCACGTGGCTTCGCCACGCGGCTTGGCCGCACCATCGCCTTCTTCGCCCGCACCCACATGCTCGACGCTGAATGGGCCCTGACTCTCGGCACGGGCCAGGGCCGCATCCGCGGCACTCAGCAGCTGAGGCAGGTCTCGATCGCGTCGCACTTCGACAGCGCTGAGCGCCACAGCCACACCGCTGCCGAGGGCGGGCAGCGTGGCACGCAAGGCCTGGGCGATGGCCGTGCCGGTCTCGAGCGCGATGCCGCCCACCGGCATGGCGAGCGCAAAGTCCGATCCGTTCAGCCGGCCCGCCACGCAGCCGCTGGCGCGCTGGGTGTAGACAGCCATGGCCTGCGCCACCGCCGCCAGAATGCGGTCGGTCGCGGCATGTCCGATGAGGCGGTTCACCTGGGCCAGATCGAGCACGCGCAGCAGGACCAGACCACCTTGGGCCGGTCCGTCCTCGCGCTGCAACGCGGCCGAGAGCTGTGCCATGAAGTGGGTGCGGTTCGACAGTCCCGTGAGCGGATCGGCGTGCGCCTGGTGTCGCAGTGATTCGACCTGTGCCGCCTGGGCCTCGAACAGGCTCTTGAGCCGCTGGACCATGGTGTTCATGGCACGCGTGACACGCTGCAGTTCGGGGGCGCGCGGTTCAGCCACCGTGATGAAGCGCCCGTCCACCAGAGCCTGCGCCTGCTGCACCGTGGAGTCCAGCGGGCGCCGGATACCCCGCACCACCATCGCGGCCACCGTTCCGGCCAGCAGTCCGAGAAACGCGGTGAGGGCCACCGAGTCGAGGCTGCCGTTCCAGAGGTCGTCGTGGGCGAACGAGGTGTGACTGACCACAGTGACAGCACCAAGCGCACGCCAGCCGTCCGACACCTGCGCCGTACCCGACGTTGACTCGATCGGCACGGCGCGCACGAACCACTCCGGCGCCACCTGCGGCTGGCCCTCGGCCTCGCGCTTGAACAGCACAGCGCCGTCGGCGCCGACGAAACGGATCGATCGATAGAAGCCGGTGTCGAACTGCGCCGACATCAGCAGGCCCATCAGCTGCTGATCACCCTTCTGCTGCGACAGGGCCAGTGCGAGCGCCGCCGCGTTGTCGCTGTTCTTCAGACGCAACTGGGTCTGCAGCGTATTGCGGGTGGACAGAACGTGCAGCGTGGCGCTGCCTGCCAGCGCGAGCAGCAATGTGACGAGCAGCAGGAGCCAGACCTGGCGGATCAGCGACATGGGGCCTCCAGCGTAACCGAAAGATTCACAGCCATCCTTCCAGCCGCGCCTTGGCGAGAATTTCCCGCCAGCGCGACAGGCGCGCCACGGGATCACCGGCGGACTGAGTGCCGGAACCCTGCCACAGGCCATCGGAGTTGAAGCTGAACACTGGCGCCAGGTCCGGACGGCGCGATGCCGGCCTCACGTCGCCGATCAGGTTGTCCAGAATCAAGGGTTCGGCACCAGGGGCCTCGTACCAGGCGAGCACCATGTGCGGCTGCGCGAGGCCTCCTGGCCCGCCGATCTGGGCGCGCACGTACACCAGCCGCAGCTTGGCGCTCGACATGCCCAGCGCCAGCAGGCTGAAGTACTTGCCGATGGCGTAGTCCTCGCAGTCGCCGCGGCCCTGGCCCAGGGTTTCGAGGGGACTGGCCCAGTGGTCGTTCTGGTTCCAGACCTCGGTGTCGTCGGTGAACAGCACGCGGCGGTTGAAGAACTGATTCACCGCCTGCAACTGCTCGGCCTCCGGCGCCACCTGGCTGGACACCAGCAGCAGTTGCAGATCGCGCACCGCCGCGACAGCCCGCGGTCCCTGCTTGGCGGCGGCGGCGGTCATGCGGTCCGCGTTCCAGGCCCGCGGCTGGACCAGCGTAGCCAGCAGCAGGACGGCCAACAGCCCACCGCGCAGCCGATGCGGCAAGCTCACCATCCTGACACCTGCATGCGGCCCATCGGAGAGTCATCGTCGCCACCGGGCTTGACTTGAGTGCATTCGACGCCGCCACCGCATGGTCCATCGGTTTGTGACAAGTCGTTTGGAAATGTGTGACTTCCTGCGCAGCCACCGGGGGAAGCGCGCCGCAAACTGCGGTTTCGAGTGCAGCCTGCACGCGGAAATTTGGCGGTGTGCGCCTACACTCCGGCCAGCCCAAGGTGTGCTATTGCGCCACCCGCGGATGACAACAAGCCCGAGGCAAGTGCATGCGATTGATCAGGAGACCGTTGACCGCCGCCCTCTGCTGTGTCCTGGCCACATTGGCCCAGGCGCAGAGCGTCGACCCGCTGCGAGACGCCGCGCAGAAAGCGATTGCGACCAACCCCGAAGTGGCCGCCCGTTTCAACGCGTTCCGCGCCTCTGCCGATGCCGTCGATGCAGCGCGGGGCGCCTGGCTGCCCAAGGTCGATCTGCAGGCGGACGTCGGCCGTACGGACGACCGCATCACCTCACGCAGTCCGGAATCGAGCAGCCTGACCCGCACCGGCGTGGCCATCCAGTTGCGGCAGATGCTCTGGGATGGCCTGGCAACGCGCAGCGACGTGGGTCGCCTGGGCCACGAACGCGTGGCCCGCTACTTCGACTTCATCGACGCCAGCGAGCAGACCGCGCTCGAGGCGGCACGCGCCTACTACGACGTGCTGCGCTTCCGCCGGCTGGTGTCGCTGGCCGAAGACAACTACGTGCAGCACCGCTATGTGTTCAATCAGCTGCAGTCGCGGGTGCGGCCGGCGTCGGCCGCGGCGTCGACCTCGAGCAGGCCGGTGCGCGACTGGCGCTGGCCGAATCCAACCTGGCCACCGAGGTGGCCAACCTGCACGACGTCACCGCGCGCTACCAGCGCATCGTCGGCGAAGCGCCGCCGGCCTCGATGCCGCTGATCGCCCCGTTCAAGACAGGCGTTCCGACCAGCCCGGGCGAAGCCATGGCCACGGCGCTGTCGCGCAACGCGGCGATCAGTGCCAGCATCGAGAACCTGCGCGCTGCGCGCGAAGCCGCCGGCCTGCGCGAAAGCGCCTTCCAGCCGCGTGGTCGAAGCGCGTGTGCGCGCCGGCGCCGGCCGCAATCTGGACGGCGTGCCCGACCAGCGCCGCGACACCACCGCCGAGATCGTGCTGAACTGGAACCTCTACAACGGCGGCAGCGACCAGGCGCGCGTGCGCCAGCAGGCCAACCTCGTGAACCAGGCCGCCGACCTGCGCGACAAGACCTGCCGGGATGCGCGCCAGACCGCGTCGATCGCCTACAACGACACGCGCAAGCTCACCGATCAGCTGGGCTACCTGCGACCGCAACGTGCTGGCCATCGAGAAGGCGCGCGACGCCTACCGCCAGCAGTTCGACATCGGCCAGCGCAGCCTGCTGGACCTGCTGAACGCCGAGAACGAGCTCTACACCGCCAGGCGCGCCTACGCCAACGCCGAACACGATCTGGGCATCGCCTACGTGCGCACCCAGGCCGCGATGCAGCAGCTGACCACGCAACTCGGGCTGCGCCGCATCGACGCGGCCGACCCGTCGGCCGATCCGGCCACCCAGCCGCCTGCGCCAGATGCCAACTGGTCGGCCGGTGAAGACCAGGCCGCGCGCTGCCCCATCGCGCCCATCACCGTCACGGTGTCGGACCGCGCCGAGCTCGACGCGCGGGCGGCGAAGCTGTCCGCCTCGGCCCCGCCACCGCTGCTGCCGGCGGCGCCTGCGGCAATCACCCCGCCAGCGCCTGCGACCCCAGCATCGGCCCCGCGCCCTCGCCGTTGAACGAGCGGAGCGCCGCGCAGCGCTCCAGGGCTCAGCGCTTGACCGGCGGCAGGTCGGTGCAGGCGCCTTCGTAGGCCTCGGCCGCCAGGCCGATGCTCTCGCCGAGCGTCGGGTGCGGGTGGATGGTCTTGCCGATGTCCACGCCGTCGGCGCCCATCTCGATGGCCAGCGCCACCTCGCCGATCATGTCGCCGGCATGCGTGCCGACGATGCCGCCACCGACGATGGCGTGCGTCTCTTCGCTGAACAGCAGCTTGGTGAAGCCTTCGTCGCGGCCGTTGGCGATCGCGCGGCCCGAGGCGGTCCACGGGAACAGGCCCTTCTTGACCTTGATGCCCTTGGCCTTGGCGTCGTCCTCGGTCAGGCCGACCCAGGCCACCTCGGGGTCGGTGTAGGCCACGCTCGGGATCACGCGCGCGTCGAACTGCGGCCTTCGTGTCGCCAGCCGCCACTTCGGCCGCCACATGCGCCTCGTGCACCGCCTTGTGCGCGAGCATCGGTTGGCCGACGATGTCGCCGATGGCGAAGATGTGCGGCACGTTGGTGCGCATCTGGATGTCGACCGGGATGAAGCCGCGCTCGCCGACGATCACGCCGGCCTTGTCGGCGGCGATCTTCTTGCCGTTGGGCGTGCGGCCCACGGCCTGCAGCACCAGGTCGTAGACACCGTCGCTCTTCGTGCCGTCCAGGCCCTCGAACATGCACGCGGATGCCGTCGGCCGTGGCCTCGGCGCCGACGGTCTTGGTCTTGAGCATGAGCTTGTCGAAGCGCGGCGCGTTCATCTTCTGCCAGACCTTGACCAGGTCGCGGTCGGCGCCCTGCATCAGGCCGTCGAGCATCTCGACCACGTCGAGCCGCGCGCCCAGCGTGGAGTACACCGTGCCCATCTCCAGGCCGATGATGCCGCCGCCGATGATCAGCATGCGCTTCGGGTTCTGGCGCAGTTCGAGCGCGCCGGTGGTGGTGACGATGCGCGGATCGTCCTTGGGCAGGAAGGGCAGCTTCACCGCCTCGGAGCCGGCGGCGATGATGGCCTGCTTGAACTTGATGCGTCTGCGTGCCGCCCTTGGCAAGCGCGACGTTCAGGTGGAACGGGTCGAGCGAACTCGCCCGTGCCCTGCACCACCGTGACCTTGCGCATCTTGGCCATCGCGGCCAGGCCGCCGGTGAGCTTGCCGATCGACCTTTTCCTTGTGCGTCTTGAGCTTGGCCAGGTCGACCGTCGGCGCGCGCGAAGCTCACGCCGAGCGCCTCGAAGTGCTTGACCTCGTCCATCACCGCGGCCACGTGCAGCAGCGCCTTGGACGGGATGCAGCCGACGTTCAGGCACACGCCGCCGAGCGTCGGGTAGCGCTCGACGAGCACGGTCTTCATGCCGAGGTCGGCGGCGCGGAAGGCGGCCGAATAGCCGCCCGGGCCGGCGCCGAGCACGAGCAGGTCGCACTCGAGGTCGGCACCGCCGGCGTAGCTGGCGGCCAGCCGGCGCAGGCGCCGCGGTGGTCGGCGTCGCGACCGGAGCAGCCGCTGCGGCTGGCGCCGGCGCGGCAGCCGCCGGCGCGGCCGCCGCAGCGCCGGCGGCCTCCAGCGACAGGATCACCGAGCCTTCGTTGACCGTGTCGCCGACCTTGACCTTGAGCTCCTTCACCACGCCGGCGTGCGACGACGGAATCTCCATCGAGGCCTTGTCGCTCTCGACGGTGATCAGGCTCTGCTCGGCCTTGACGTGTCGCCCGGCTTGACGAGCAGCTCGATCATGGCCACGTCCTTGAAGTCGCCGATGTCCGGCACCTTGATGTCGATGAGGGCCATGTCAGTCTTTCTGCTTGAGTTTGATGGTGTGGGCGCGGACCGGCCCACTGCGAGTTCTTGTCGAATTCGCAGCCGGCGCGCACGCCGAGCTCGGCGACCTCGCGCGCGGTCTTGCGCCTTGTCGTAGGCCGGCATACATCGCGCCGAGCGCAAAGCGCGGCCCGGTGCCGATGCCCCAGAAGCGGTCGAACTCGAACACCTCGCGGTACGAGTACACGCCGAAGATGCCCGGACGGTTGGCGATCAGCGCGGTGAACTGCGAGCTCTCGTACGGGTCGGCGTCTTCTTCCTTCGGTGTTGAGGAAGTAGCGTTTCCTTCAGCTTGGGGTGCAGCTTGAGGAAGGTGTCGAACACCTGGTCGCGCGAGTCCAGCTTCAGTTCCTCGGGCGGCAAGGCGGCGAGCGCCCGGCGCAGCACCGGAAAGTGCGCCGTCGTGCCCGCCATGCCGATCCACGAGTCGCCGACCGCGAAACAGCTTCTCGTTGGCCTCGTAGCCGTGCGCCGAGCCGCGTGTCACCGAAGGTCACGAGCGCAGTCGGCCGCGATCGCCACGGTGCCGCCCTTGCGCACCACCACCACTGTGGTCATCAGCCCACAGCAGCACGCGGCGGAAGTCGGCGAGGATCGAGCCGAGGTAGGCGTTGAAGCGCGCCGCCGCGGCGCCGTCGATGACGCGGTGGTCCCAGCTCAGCGACAGCGGCAGCATCAGGCGCGGCACGAAGGCCTTGCCGTCCCAGCGCGGCTCGGTGCTGCTCTTGCACACGCCCAGGATCGAGACCTCCGGCGCGTTGATGATCGGCGTGAAGTAGCGCCCGCCGATGCCGCCCAGCGAACTGATGCTGAAGCAGCCGCCGCTCATCTCCGCCGGCGACAGCTTGCCGTCGCGCGCCTTCTTGGCCAGTTCGCCCATCTCCTGCGAGATCTGGAAGATGCCCTTCTTGTCGGCGTCCTTGATCACCGGCACCATCAGGCCGTTCGGCGTGTCGGCCGCGAAGCCGATGTGGAAGTACTGCTTCAGCACCAGCTGCTCGCCGTCGAGCGAGGCGTTGAACTCGGGGAACTTCTTCAGCGCCGCGACCGAGGCCTTGATCAGGAAGGCGAGCATCGTGACCTTGATGCCGCGACTTCTCGTTCTCCTTGTTCAGCTGGACGCGGAAGGCTTCGAGCTCGGTGATGTCGGCATCGTCGTGGTTGGTGACGTGCGGAATCACCACCCAGTTGCGGTGCAGGTTCGCGCCGCTGATCTTCTTGATGCGCGAGAGGTCCTTGCGCTCGACCGGGCCGAACTTCGCTGAAGTCGACCTGCGGCCAGGGCAGCAGGCCGGGGAAGGCGCCACCGCCAGCGGCTGCCGCGGCAGCCGGCGCCTTGGCCTTCTGCGCCTGCGTCTGCACGCTGCCGGCCATCACGCCCTTGACGAAGCCCTGCACGTCGTCCTGCGTGATGCGGCCCTTGGGCCCGCTGCCCTTCACCTCGTCGAGCGGCACGCCGAGTTCGCGGGCGAGCTTGCGGATGGTGGGCGACGCATGCGGCAGCGCGCCCTTGGGCGCGGTCGGCTCGTGGGCGGCAGCGCGGCGGTGGGCGCATGCGTTCGACCGGCAGCCGAGGCGCGCGGCGGGCGCCGCTGCTGGCACGGCTGCCGCGTGCCGCGGCGGGCGCTGCCACAGCTGGCTGCGCCGCCGACGGCGCTCGACGACCGCGACCAGCGTGCCCTTGCGCGACCTTGTCGCCGACCTTGACGCGCAGTTCCTTCACCACGCCGGCGTGCGACGACGGGATCTCCATCGAGGCCTTGTCGCTCTCGACCGTGATCAGGCTCTGCTCGGCCTTGATCGTGTCGCCGGGCTTGACCAACACCTCGATCACCGCGACGTCGTCGAAGTCGCCGATGTCGGGCACGAGCACTTCGACCGGTCCGGCCGCAGCGGCCGCAGCCGCCGCTGGCGCAGCCGCAGCGGGTGCAGCGGCAGGCGCCGCGGCGGGCGCTGCCGGTGCTGCCGCCGGCGCCGGTGCGGCAGCCGCACCGGCCTCGAGCATCAGCACCAGCGAGCCTTCGCTCACCTTGTCGCCGAGCTTGACCTTGAGCTCCTTCACCACGCCGGCGTGCGACGACGGAATCTCCATCGAGGCCTTGTCGCTTTCGACCGTCATCAGGCTCTGCTCGGCCTCGACCGTGTCGCCGGGCTTGACCAGCAGTTCGATGATCTCGACATCCTTGAAGTCGCCGATGTCGGGGACCTTCACTTCGACCAATGCCATTTATTGTCTCCGTTGTTCTTCTCGGGGCTGAAGGCTCATGCGTACAGCGGGTTGATCTTGTCGGCATTGATGCCGTACTTCTTGATGGCCTCGGCCACTTCTTGGCCGCCGGCAACGCGCCCTCGTCGGCCAGCGCCTTCAGCGCCGCGACCACGATGTAGTGGCGGTTGACCTCGAAGTGCTCGCGCAGCTTGCTGCGGAAGTCGCTGCGGCCGAAGCCGTCGGTGCCCAGCACCTTGTAGCTGCGGCCCTTGGGGATGAAGGCGCGGATCTGGTCGGCGTAGTTCTTCATGTAGTCGGTGGAGGCGACCACCGGGCCGGCGTGCGGCTCGAGCTGCTGCGTCACGAACGGCACGCGCGGCTTCTTTCGGTCGGGTGCAGCAGGTTCCAGCGCTCGGCGTCCTGGCCGTCGCGCGCCAGCTCGTTGAAGCTCGGGCAGCTCCAGACGTTGGCGCCCACGCCCCAGTCCTTCTCGAGCAGCTCCTGCGCGAACTGCGCCTCGCGCAGGATCGTGCCGCTGCCGAGCAGGTTGACCCGCTGGCGTCCTTCTTCTTGGCGCGGCCTCCTCGAGCAGGTACATGCCCTTGATGATCTGCTCCTCGGTGCCCGGCTTCAGGCCCGGCTGCGGGTAGTTCTCGTTGAGCAGCGTGAGGTAGTAGTAGACGTTGTCCTGCTTCTCGACCATGCGCTTCAGGCCATGGTGCAGGATCACGCCCACCTCGTGCGCGAAGGTCGGGTCGTAGCTGATGCAGTTGGGAATCGTGCCGGCCAGGATGTGGCTGTGGCCGTCTTCGTGCTGCAGGCCTTCGCCGTTGAGCGTGGTGCGGCCCGAGGTGCCGCCGAGCAGGAAGCCGCGCGCCTGCATGTCGCCGGCCGCCCAGGCCAGGTCGCCGATGCGCTGGAAGCCGAACATCGAGTAGTACACGTAGAACGGCACCATGATGCGGTTGTTCGTCGAGTACGACGTCGCCGCGGCGATCCAGCTGCTCATGCCGCCGGCTTCGTTGATGCCTTCCTGCAGGATCTGGCCGGCCTTGTCTTCGCGGTAGTACATCACCTGGTCCTTGTCGACCGGCGTGTAGTTCTGGCCCGCGGGGTTGTAGATGCCGATCTGGCGGAACAGGCCCTCCATGCCGAAGGTGCGCGCCTCGTCGACGAGGATGGGCACGGCGCGCGGGCCGAGTTCCTTGTCGCGCAGCAGCTGCGTCAGGAAGCGCACGAAGGCCTGCGTGGTCGAGATCTCGCGCCCTTCGGCGGTCGGCTCGAGCACGGCCTTGAAGGTCTCGAGCGCCGGCACGGTGAGCTGCTCGTCGGCCTTGGTGCGGCGCTGCGGCAGGTAGCCGCCGAGCGCCTTGCGGCGCTCGTGCAGGTACTGCATCTCCGGCGTGTCGTCGGCCGGCTTGTAGAACGGGATGTCGGGCAGCTGGTCGTCGGGGATCGGAATGTTGAAGCGGTCGCGGAAGGCCTTCACGTCCTCGTCGACCAGCTTCTTGGTCTGGTGCGCGGTGTTCTTGCCCTCGCCGCTCTTGCCCATGCCGAAGCCCTTGACGGTCTTGATCAGCAGCACGGTCGGCTGGCCCTTGTGGTTCACCGCGCGGTGGAAGGCCGCGTAGACCTTCTGCGGGTCGTGGCCGCCGCGCTTCAGGCGCCAGATGTCCTCGTCGCTCATCTTGGCGACCATCTCGAGCAGCTTCGGGTGGCGGCCGAAGAAGTTCTTGCGCACGAAGGCGCCGTCGTTGGCCTTCATGGCCTGGTAGTCGCCGTCGACGGTGTCCATCATCACCTTGCGCAGGATGCCTTCCTTGTCGCGCGCCAGCAGCGGATCCCAGTAGCTGCCCCAGAGCAGCTTGATGACGTTCCAGCCCGAGCCGCGGAACTCGCCTTCGAGCTCCTGGATGATCTTGCCGTTGCCGCGCACCGGGCCGTCCAGGCGCTGCAGGTTGCAGTTGATGACGAAGATCAGGTTGTCGAGCTTCTCGCGCGCCGCCAGGCCGATCGCGCCGAGCGACTCGGGCTCGTCCATCTCGCCGTCGCCGCAGAACACCCAGACCTTGCGGTTCGCGGTGTCGGCGATGCCGCGCGCGTGCAGGTACTTCAGGAAGCGCGCCTGGTAGATCGCCATCAGCGGGCCCAGGCCCATCGAGACGGTCGGGAACTGCCAGAACTCGGGCATCAGCTTCGGGTGCGGGTAGCTCGAGATGCCCTTGCCGTCGACCTCCTGGCGGAAGTTCAGCAACTGCTCCTCGCTGATGCGGCCTTCCATGAAGGCGCGCGCGTAGATGCCGGGCGACGAGTGGCCCTGGATGTAGAGCAGGTCGCCGCCGTGGTCCCTCGCTCTCGGCGTGCCAGAAGTGGTTGAAGCCGGTGCCGAACATCGTCGCCAGCGAGGCGAAGCTGGAGATGTGGCCGCCGAGGTCGCCGCCGTCGGCCGGGTGGAGGCGGTTGGCCTTGACCACCATCGCCATCGCGTTCCAGCGCATGTAGGCGCGCAGGCGCTCCTCGATCTCGATGTTGCCGGGCGTGCGCTCTTCCTGGTCGGTCGGGATCGTGTTGACGTAGGCCGTGTTGGCCGAGAACGGCACGTCGATGCCGGCCTGGCGCGCGTGGTCGATCAGCTGCTCGAGCAGGAAGTGGGCGCGGTCGCCGCCTTCGGCGCCGATGACGGCCGACAGCGCGTCCAGCCACTCGCGGGTTTCTTGCGCATCGGCGTCGTTCGCGGCGGCACCAAGGAACGATTCGGGCATGCTGACATGGTTGTCTCCTGAGGTTGAGATTTTTCGATCGGCGCGAGTGTCGCACAGCTACCGTCGCTTTTCAAATAGTGCGACTTCATTCGCATTATGAAATTCATGAGCGGCACAACTGTGAACGACCGTCGGCACCGTGTCTGCGGGCGATGCGCGCCCTCGATAATCCGTCGATGCAACCGACCCCAGCCTGTGGCCGCCCCTCCACGCCGGCGCGAACCTGGCCGGAGCGCCTGTTCGGCCGCTGGTGGCGCCGCCAGTCCCGGCCCGGCAGGACCGCTTCGCCACCCTCGGCCCGCTGGTGTCGGTACTGCTCTTCCTCGCGCGATCATCTCGGCCTTCTGGTATCTGCGCAACGAGGAATTCGAGCGCGAGCAGGAGTCGGTCAAGCGCGACACCGAGATCGCGCAGCAGCAGATCCGCCTGCGCCTGATCGAGAACCAGGAGCAGCTGGTGCGCATCGCGCGCGAGATCGTCACGCGCACGATCGACCGGACGAGTTCCTCGGCCAGGCGGCGAGCTTCACCCGCGAGCGGCCCGAGATCACCAACCTGGTCTGGGTCACCGCGCAACCGCAGTGCGGCGCGGCCAGCTACTCGGCCGACAGCTTCCACGCCGAGCACCGGCATGGCCGCGCACACGACCAACGTCACTGCCGGTCCGAGAGGGCAAGAGCAGCGAACCCGAGGCCGCGTTCGGCGCCGCGCGCGAGCTGCGCCAGCCGGTGTACTCGCGACCCTTCACCGACACCTACGGCAACTCGGTGTTCCAGATGCACGTGCCGCTGATCGACCGCAGCGCGTTCGCCGGCACCCTGGTCGCCGAGTACTCGGTCGAAAGCCTGGTGCGCTACTTCGTGCCGGCCGAGGTGTCGAACCGCCACGCCGATCACGCTGCTCGACGCGCAGGACAAGGCGCTGGCCAGCACCGTGAGCGCCATGCCCGGCAGCCGCGCCGCGCCCGCCGCGATCGTGCACGAAGTGCCGATCGGCCCCGGCCAGCAACGGCCTGGTGCTGCGCGGCCAGGGCTACCGCACCTCGATCGGCCTGATCAGCAACACGCTGTTCTGGATGGTCGCCGCGCTGTCGGTGCTGACGGTGTGGATGCTGCTGGGCACCTGGCGCCACATGCGCCGGCGCGTGCAGATGCAGAGCGCGCTGGTGTCGGAGACCAACTTCCGCCGCGCGATGGAGAACTCCATGCTCACCGGCATGCGCGCGATGGACATGGAAGGCCGCATCACCTACGTGAACCCGGCGTTCTGCGCGATGACGGGCTTCCTCGAGTCCGACCTGATCGGCCGCCGCCCGCCCTTCCCCCACTGGCCGCCCGACCGCTTCGAGGAGAACGCGCGCCTGCTGCAGCAGGAACTGCAGGGCCGCAGCCCGGCCGGCGGCATCGAAGTCAAGGTGATGCGCAAGGACGGCTCGCTGTTCGACTCCCGCATGTACGTCTCGCCGCTGATCGACCCGAAGGGCCAGCAGACCGGCTGGATGACCTCGATGACGAACATCACCGAGGCCAAGCGCATCCGTGACCAGCTCTCGGCCTCGCACGAACGCTTCACCACCGTGCTGGAGGGGCTGGACGCTGCGGTGTCTGTGCTCTCGGTGCAGCAGGGCGAATTGCTGTTCGCCAACCGCTCCTACCGGCTCTGGTTCGGCGCCGACGCGCAGGGGCATGCGCTGCTTGCCGGCGCCGAGCCGGATCGCGGTCCCGGAGAGCGAGATCGACGATTCGATCGACAACCTCGGCGGCCTGCCGACGCAGGAGCTCACCGAAGCGGGCTCGGACTCGCGCGAGGTCCTGATCGAACCGCTGCAACAAGTGGTTCGACGTGCGCGCGCGCTACCTGCAGTGGACCGACGGTCGCCTGGCGCAGATGCTGATCGCCACCGACATCACCGCGCGGCGCAACGCCGAGAACCTGGCCGCCAGCCAGGCCGAGAAGGCGCAGGTGACGAGTCGGCTGGTGACGATGGGCGAGATGGCGTCATCGGTGGCGCACGAACTCAACCAGCCGCTCACCGCCATCACCAACTACTGCAACGGCATGGTCACGCGCGTGAAAAACGGGGCGATCGAGAAGGACGACCTGGTCGCCGCCCTCGAGAAGACCGCGCGGCAGGCGCAGCGGGCCGGGCAGATCATCCACCGCATCCGCGCCTTCGTGAAACGCAGCGAGCCGCAGCGCCAGCCGGCGCAGGCCCGCAACATCGTCGAGGACGCGGTCGAACTGGCCGGCATCGAGCTGCGGCGTCGCAACGTGGCGATCCAGACCTACGTGGCGCAGCGGCTGCCGACGCTGCATGGTCGACCCGATCCTGATCGAGCAGGTGGTGCTCAACCTGCTGAAGAACGCGGCCGAAGCGATCGACAACGCACAACTGCCAACTTCGCGCCGCAACATCGAGCTGCGCGTGCTGCCGCGCCACACCCCCGAGGAAGGGGGGGTGATCGAGTTCACGGTCACCGACATGGGACCGGGTCTGAAGGACGAAGTCATCGCCCGGATGTACGAGGCGTTCTTCTCCACCAAGACCGACGGACTGGGCATCGGCCTGAGTCTGTGCCGCTCGATCATCGAGAGCCACCGGGGCCGCATCCGGGCACAGAACCTCTACAATGGCGACAGCGTGATCGGGTGCCGTTTTTCGTTCACCTTGCCGGTGGACATTGCCCGACCCGAAGCCCTCCCTGCCACCACTTCCGCACTGACCTCATGAGCCTGATTCCGAAGAAGGGCACCGTCTATGTCGTCGATGACGACGAGGCCGTGCGTGATTCGCTGCAGTGGTTGCTGGAAGGCAAGGACTACCGCGTCAAGTGCTTCGACTCCGCCGAGTCCTTCCTGTCGCGGTTCGACCCACGCGAAGTGGCGTGTCTGATCGCCGACATCCGCATGGACGGCATGAGCGGCATCGAACTGCAGGACCGCCTGATGGAGCGCCGCTCGCCGCTGCCCATCGTGTTCATCACCGGCCATGGCGACGTGCCGATGGCCGTGACCACGATGAAGAAGGGCGCGATGGACTTCATCGAGAAGCCCTTCAAGGAAGAAGAGTTGCTGGGCCTGGTGGAGCGCATGCTCGACAGCGCGCGCGCCGCGTTCAGCCAGCACCAGGAAGCCGCCAGCCGCGACGCGCTGCTGTCGCGCCTGACCACCCGCGAGGCGCAGGTGCTCGAGCGCATCGTCGCCGGCCGGCTCAACAAGCAGATCGCCGACGACCTGGGCATCAGCATCAAGACGGTGGAGGCGCACCGCGCCAACATCATGGAAAAGCTCAACGCCAACACGGTGGCCGATCTGCTCAAGATCGCGCTCGGCGCCCAGGCCAAGGCCTGAACGCACCACCCCGCCAACGAGGCCGCTGCGAAGCGGCCTTGTTCGTTTCAGAAAGACGCCCATGACCGCGCAACTCATCGACGGCAACGCCCTCTCCAAACAGGTCCGTGCGCAGGTGGCGCAGCGCGCCGCCGCCCTCACCGCTCGCGGGCACCGGCCGGGTCTGGCGGTGATCCTCGTCGGCGAGAACCCGGCCTCGATGGCCTATGTCCGCAACAAGGTCAAGGACTGCGAGGAAAGCGGGCTGCACTCGGTGCTCGAGCGTCACGACACCTCGATCACCGAGGCCGAACTGCTGGCGCGCATCGCGGCCCACAACACCGATCCGTCGATCGACGGTCTGCTGGTGCAGCTGCCGCTGCCGCCGCACATCGATACGCAGAAGGTGATCGAGGCGATCTCGCCGCTCAAGGACGTGGACGGCTTCCACGTGGCAAGCGCCGGCGCGCTGATGGTGGGCCAGCCCGGCTTCAAGGCCTGCACGCCGTACGGCTGCATGAAGATGCTGGAGTCGATCGGCTTCGACCCGCGCGGCAAGCATGCGGTGGTGATCGGCCGCAGCAACATCGTCGGCAAGCCGATGGCGCTGCTGCTCTTGCAGGCCAGCGCCACCGTCACCATCTGCCACAGCGCAACGCACAGACCTCGCGCACCACACCCGCCAGGCGGATCTGGTCGTGGCCGCGGTCGGCAAGCGCAATGTGCTCACGGCGGACATGGTCAAACCCGGCGCGGTGGTGATCGATGTGGGCATGAACCGCAACGACGCCGGCAAGCTGTGCGGTGACGTGGACTTCGACGGTGTGTCGCAGGTCGCAGGCTGGATCACGCCCGTGCCCGGTGGGGTGGGACCGATGACACGGGCGATGCTGCTGGTGAATACTCTGGAGGCAGCGGAACGCTTCGCTGCGCACCGGGTCTGAAACTTCTCCGAAACCAAGCCCGAGATTGCCTGGAGCCCCTTGTGGGAATGGACATGGACACCAATCCGCTGCTGAGCATCACCGACCTGCCCGCCTTCGACCGCATCCGGCCTGAGCATGTCTCGCCGGCGCTGGATCAGCTTCTCGCGCAAGCCGATACGGCACTGAGTCGAGCCACCAGCGACGAGGTGCCCGCCGACTATGACGCGCTCTCGGCCGTGCTCGATGTGGCCACCGAGCGCCTGGGGCGCGCCTGGGGCGCGGTCGGTCACCTCAACGCTGTGGCCGACACGCCCGAGCTGCGCGCGGCCTACACGCAGAACCTGCCGCGTGTCACCGAGTTCCACACGCGCCTGGGTGCGGACGAGAAGCTCTACGCCAAGTACAAGGCCGTGATGGCCAGCCCGAAGGCGGCTGCGCTGAGTGCCCCGCGGCGCAAGGCGCTCCAGAACGCACTGCGTGACTTCGTGCTTTCGGGTGCTGAGTTGCAGGGTGCGGCGAAGGAGCGCTTCGCGCAGTTGCAGGAGGCCCAGGCCGATCTGTCGCAACAGTACTCCGAGCATGTGCTCGATGCGACCGATGGGACCACGCTCTACGTCGCGCTCGAACAACTGGCGGGCGTGCCGGACGACGCCATCGAAGCCGCCCGGGCCGCAGCCCAGGCCGAGGGTCGCGAAGGCTACAAGCTCACGCTGCACTTCCCGAGCTATTTCCCGGTGATGCAGTACGGGCAGGACCGAGCGTTGCGCCAGCAGCTCTACACCGCCTACACCACCCGTGCCAGCGAGCTCGGCAAGCCGGAACTCGACAACAGCCAGATCATGACGAGGCTGCTCGCGCTGCGCCAGGAGGAGGCCCGGCTGCTCGGGCACGACAGCTACGCCGAGGTGTCGCTGGTGCCCAAGATGGCCGACTCGCCCGAGCAGGTGACATCATTCCTGCGCGACCTCGCGCACCGGGCCCGACCCGGCGCCGAACGCGATCTCGCCGAGCTGCGGGCGTTCGCCCGCGAAGAGCTGGGGCTCACCGACCTGCAGCCCTGGGACATTCCGTTCGCGAGCGAACGACTCAAGGAGAAGCGCTACGCGTTCAGCGACCAGGAGGTGAAGCAGTACTTCACCGAACCCAAGGTGCTCGACGGACTGTTCCGCATCGTCGAAACCCTGTTCGAGGTGAGCATCCGTCCTGACACGGCACCGGTCTGGCATCCGAGCGTGCGCTTCTTCCGCATCGAACGTCCGAACGGACGGGCGGATGGCGCACCCGAACTTGTCGGCCAGTTCTACCTCGATCCCTACGCCCGCACGGGCAAGCGCCCCGGCGCCTGGATGGACGACGTGCGCGGCCGCTGGTCCCGGCCCGAAGGCGGTCTGCAGACGCCGGTGGCCCATCTCGTGTGCAACTTCACGCCGCCGCTGGAGGGCAAACCTGCGCTGCTGACGCATGACGACGTGATCACCCTGTTCCATGAGTTCGGACATGGCCTGCACCACATGCTCACGCAGGTGAACGACCTGGGCGTGTCGGGCATCTCGGGCGTGGAGTGGGATGCGGTCGAGCTGCCCAGCCAGTTCATGGAGAACTTCTGCTGGGAATGGGACGTCCTCAAGCACCTCAGCGCCCATGTCGATACCGGCGAGACGCTGCCGCGCGCGCTGTTCGATCGCATGCTGGCGGCCAAGAACTTCCACAGCGGGCTGCAGACCCTGCGCCAGGTGGAGTACGCGCTGATCGACATGCGCCTGCACGCCGAACCGGGCTGCGAGGCGGACATCCAGAGCGTCATCGACGAGGTGCGGCGCGAGGTCGCGGTGATGCCGGCCGCGCCGTTCAACCGCTTCCAGCACAGCTTCTCCCACATCTTCGCCGGGCGGCTACTCGGCCGGCTACTACAGCTACAAGTGGGCCGAGGTGCTGTCGGCCGACGCCTGGAGCGCGTTCGAGGAATCCGCCCGCAACGGCAGCGTGCTCGACGTCGCCACAGGGCGCCGCTACCGCCAGTGCGTTCTCGAAGCGGGCGGCAGCCGCAGCGCGATGGAGAACTTCAAGGCCTTCCGTGGGCGCGAGCCACGCATCGACGCCCTGCTGCGGCACCAGGGACTGGCCTGAGAGCCGGCACCAGCGTGCGCTATTGCCGCATCTCGGCTTGAAGCCGAGTTCCGCGTGAGTTAGATTGGGATTCCTCTTCGTCCTCCGGAATCCCGATGACCCGCACGCTTGCCCAGGCTTCGACCACTTCGCTGCTGCTGCGCACGCTGCCGTGGGTGTTGCTGATCGCTGGCGTACTGGTGGCCCTGCCCAGCCACGCGCTCTACAAGGTGATCGGCCCGGACGGCAAGGTGACCTACACCGACCGACCGCCCAGCGCCGCCCAGGGCCGCATCTCGCCGGTGGCCGGCCAGAACACGCCAGCCTCCGTGGACGTGACCCTGCCGCTCGAGTTGCGCGAAGCGATCGGCAAGTTTCCCGTGACGCTGTACACCGTCACGGGCGCCTGCGGCCCTTGCGAGAACGCCAAGCAACTGCTTCGCGGCCGCGGCATTCCCTACAGCGAGAAGCAGGTGATCTCCGCCCAGGACAGCGAAGCCCTGCAGCGGCTCTCGGGCGGTCAGGATGCGCCGACCCTCGCGATCGGCTCGCAGGTGCTGCGCGGCCTCGCACCGGAGGTCTGGAACTCCTACCTCGACGCCGCCGGCTATCCGCGCGAGTCCAAGCTTCCCACGGGCTACCAGTACCCTGCCCCGGCCCCTTGACCGAGCGGCGCGATCCCACGCCGGCCGCCCGCAACGCGGCAGCGCCGGCGCCGGCCGCCAGCGCACCCACGGCGTCGGCGCAGACCCCACCGCCGCCGCTGCAGTCAGGTATCCGGTTCTGATCCGGGTCGTGCCTCACGCGCCAATGCGGCGCGCCGTGTAGCTGCCGGCACCCACGGCCAGGCCCATCAGCCAGAACAGCGCCGACGCGCTCAGCGCGGCGCCGAGCGCGCCGAACAACAGCGGCATCATCGCGCTGGACATGTTGATCGTCATCGAGCGCAACGCGATCGCCTCGCCGTGACGCTGGTGCGGCGTGAGCTGGTGCAGCGTGGTCATGACCATCGGCTGGACCGAACCGAGTGCAATGCCCAGCAGGGCCGCGAAGCACGCCATCGTCCAGGCCGATTGCGCCAGGGGGTACAGCGCAAAGACCATCGCCACACCCAGCATCGCGCCCACCAGCACCTGACCTTCGCGCAGATGGTGGGCAAGCATCGGGATCAGCACGCGAACACCCGCCACCGCGGTGGCGAAGACCCCCAGGATCACGCCGATCGCGGTGGCGCTGAAGCCGCGTTCGTGGCCGATGATGGGCACGAGAAAGGCGTGCATGTCCCAGCTCGCCGACAGCAGCCAGTTCACCAGCAGGAGTCGGCGCACACCCGGCGCTCGCAGCAGGTCCCATGAATTGCGCTGCGGCAGATCGGCCTGGACAGCCGGCACCGGCACCTCCTTGGGCACACGGCGCGCCCACCACAGCGCGGGCAGCGGCAGCAGCATCAGTGCGCCGAACGCCAGCGCAAACCCACCCACATCGATGAGCACGCCCGCGAGCACCGGCCCGGCGACGTTCGCCAGCGCCGGCGCCACACCCAGCCAGCTGAACACCTGCTTGAGCTGGGTGGGGTTGGCCGCCGTTCGCCCGGCGGTGCGCTGGATCGTGATCAGGCCGTAGTTCGCTCCGGCACCGGTCAGCATCGCCGCCAGGCACACGACCGCGAAATTGACGCCCGGCCAGTGTGCGGGCACCCCGCCAGACAGCACCGCCATCAGACCGCCCACCACCGTGAGCCCCACCGCGATGCGCAGCGGCCGGTGGTAGCCGATGCGATCGGCCAGCCGGCCGGCATGCAGCGCCAGCACGATGGGCGCGAGCGCGAACAGGCCCATCAACACCCCGACGGACCACGGCTCGTGCCCCTGGCGCAGCGCCTGCAGCGGTGCCGCCATGCGCACGCCCGTCATGCACGAATGCAGGCAGATCTGGCCGATCACCAGCGCCAGCAGCACGCGCCGGTCGGGCAGCGAGGACGCGTCGGTCGCGGTCACATGCAGTCGTTGGAAAGTGGCCAGCGCGGCATCAGGCGCTCTCGTCGTCGCCGACATCGGCTTCGGCACCCGGCAGCAGGGCCTGCGTGCGCGCCTCGCCCAGGCCTTCGACCGACTTGAGCTTGCGCGTCATCACGTTGGTGCGGGTCTGGGCCTGGTCGATGGTGTCGGAGGCTTCGCGCAGCTTCTTCTGCGTCTTGGCGAGCACGTCGCCGAACTTGCCGAACTCGGTCTTGACGGCGCCCAGCACCTCCCAGACCTCGGCGCTGCGCTTTTCGAGCGCAAGGGTGCGAAAGCCCATCTGCAGGCTGTTCAGCGTGGCCAGCAAGGTGGTCGGCCCCGCCAGCGTGACGCGGTACTCGCGCTGCAGCGCCTCCATCAGGCCCGGGCGCCGCAGGGCCTCGGCATACAGCCCCTCGGTGGGCACGAACAGGATGGCGAACTCGGTGGTGTGCGGCGGCGCCACGTACTTCTCGCGGATGGTCTTGGCCTCCAGCCGCAGGCGCGGTCTCGATGGCCTTGCCCGCCGCTTCGGCCGCGGGCGCGTCGGCGCGCTCCTGCGCGTCGAGCAGCCGCTCGTAGTCCTCGCGCGGAAACTTCGCATCGATGCGGCAGCCACAGCGGCACGCCGTCCTCGCGCCGGCCCGGCAGCTTGATGGCGAACTCGACGCGCTCGCTGCTGCCCGGCACCGTCTCGACGTTGGTGGCGTACTGCTCGGGCGTGAGCACCTGCTCGAGCAGGCCGGCCAGCTGCACCTCGCCGAACACGCCGCGGATCTTGACGTTGGTCAGCACCCGGTTGAGCGAGCCGACGTCCTTGGCCAGCCTCTGCATCTCGCCCAGGCCCTTGTGCACCTGCTCCAGCCGGTCGGCCACCTGCTTGAAGCTCTCGCCCGAGCCGCTGTTCGAGCGTGGCCTGCAGCTTCTCGTCGACCGTGGCGCGCATCTGCTCGAGCTTCTTCTCGTTGTCGGCCTGGATGCTCTGCAGGCGTTGCTCGACGGTGGTGCGCATCGAGCTCGAGCGCGCGCTCGTTGCCGTGCTGCAGCGCCTTGAGCTGCTCGCCCAGGCCGTCGGCAAAGCGCTTGAGCGCCGCGTCCTGCGCCTCGCGCGCCCGCAACAGGCCGGAGCCCAGCGCCTCCTGGGTGGCCAGTGCCTGCTGCGCCAGCGACTGGGTGGTGCCTTGCAGCGTCTGCGCCACCAGCTGCTGCATCGTGGCCAGCTGCGTGCGCAGGCTGTCGATCTGCTCGTTCTGCGTGCGCGCGACGTCGCCCTGCTGGTTGAGCAGGGTCTGCTGGAGCAGTGCGAGCGACTGGCTCAGCTCCTGCGGGTGCCGCGCGCGCTGTCCTGGACCTCGGTGCGCAGCTCGCGCTCCAGCCGTTCGTTGTGGTCGCGCAGTGACTGCAGCAGCTCACCTTGATCGGCACGGCGCAGCAACAGCCACAGCACGAGCAGCAGCGTGAGTGCGGCCAGCGCCAGAGACAGCCAGGGCAACCATTCGGGCATGCCCGATTCTCGCAGCGGGTTCAGCGACGCACCTTCGAACTCAGCACCGCCGGGTTGATCGGCGTCGGCGGCACGCCGCCAGCGAGCGCGGCGATCAGGTTGTCGGCCGCCAGTTCGGCCATCGCGCGGCGCGTGGCCACGGTGGCGCTGGCGATGTGCGGCGTGAGCACGACGTTGGGCACGGTCAGCAGCGCCGGGTGCACCGCCGGCTCGCCTTCGAACACATCCAGGCCCGGCGGCGGCGATGCGCCGCTCGCGCAGCGCCTGCGGCCAGCGCGGCGTCGTCGACGATGCCGCCGCGGGCGATGTTGGTCAGCGTGGCGGTGGGCTTCATCTGCGCCAGCTCGGCCGCGCCGATCGCATGGTGCGCTGGCGGGCGAGTACGGCACCACCAGCACCAGGTGGTCGGCCTCGCGCAGCAGCGTGGCCTTGTCGACCCAGCGCGCGCTCGAGCGGCGCCTCGACCTCGGCCGCCAGCCGGCTGCGGTTGTGATAGATCACCTTCATGCCGAAGCCCAGCGCGCCGCGCCGCGCGATGCGCCTGGCCGATGCGGCCCATGCCGAGGATGCCCAGCGTGGCGCCGTGCACGTCGCTGCCGGTGAACATGTCGTAGGCCCACTGCGTCCACTCGCCGCGGCGCAGGAAATGTTCGCTCTCGGCGATGCGCCGCGCGGTGGCCATCATCAGCGCGAAGCCGAAATCGGCGGTGGTCTCGGTCAGCACGTCGGGCGTGTTGGTGGCCAGCACGCCGCGCGCGGTGCAGGCCGGCGACGTCGATGTTGTTGTAGCCCACCGCCATGTTGCACACCGCCCGCAGCTGCGGGCTGGGCGTCCAGCAGCGCGGCGTCGATGCGCTCGCTGCCGGTGATGAAGGCGCCGGCCTTGCCGCGCAGGCGGCGCGGTCAGCTCGGCCGGCGTGAAGATCTGGTCCGCGGGGTTGGCCTCGACCTCGAAGTGCGCGCGACAGCGCGCTCGAGGGTCTGCGCGAAACACCTGGCGGGCGACGAGGATGGCAGGGCGTGTCATGGCGGCGGACCTTTCAGCGGAACCAGATGAAGGTCATGACGACGAACAGCGGGCATCAGGATGCCGCACGACCACAGCCATGTAGCCGAAGAAGCTGGGCATCTGACGCCGCGGTCCTCGGCGATGGCCTTGACCATGAAGTTCGGCGCGTTGCCGATGTAGGTGTTGGCGCCCATGAACACCGAGCCGGCCGAGATGGCCGCCAGCGTGGTGCGCCAGCGTGGTCATCAGCACCTGCGGGTCGCCGCCGGCGAGGTTGAAGAACACCAGGTAGGTCGGCGCGTTGTCGAGGAAGGAACTCAGCACGCCCGCTGAACCAGAAGTAGGCCCAGGGCAGCGGCTGGCCGTCCGGCCCGGTCACTGCCCGCGCGACGGCCGCGAACGCTCCGGCCTCGCCGGCCTTGCAGCATGGCCAGCACCGGGATCATCGTGAGGAAGATGCCGACGAACAGCTTGGCCACCTCCTGCATCGGCCCCCAGGAGAACTGGTTGTGCCTCGCGCACCGAGCGCGGCGTGATGGCCAGCGACGACGAGCGTCACCACGATCAGCAGCCACGTCGCGCACGATCTGCTGCAGCTCGACCTCGGTGCCGAACGACGTTGAAGACGATGCCCGGCTTCCAGGTGCCGCTCATCAGCACCAGCCCGACCACCGCGGCCAGCGGCAGCAGGTTGATCGCGCCGTCGACGCCGAACGTGGGCGTGTCGGGCGTGGGGTCGCGCGGCAGCACGCCTTCCTTGCGGTACCAGAGCTGTCGATGGCGTAGAAGATCAGCCAGCAGGGCAGCCCACGAGGAACAGGGTCTCGGGAAAGATGTGCTTCACCGTCCAGAAGAAGTCCACGCCCTTGCAGGAAACCCAGGAACAGCGGCGGATCGCCCAGCGGCGTGAGCGAGCCGCCGGCGTTGCTGACGATGAAGATGAAGAACACGACCACGTGCGCGCATGTGGCGGCGGTTGTCGTTGGCGCGGATCAGCGGCCGGATCAGCAGCATCGACGCGCCGGTGGTGCCCATCACGCTGGCCAGCACCGCGCCGAGGGCGAGCAGTCCGGTGTTGAGCTGCGGGCTGCCATGCAGGTTGCCGCGGATGAAGATGCCGCCGGCCGCCGTGAACAGCGCCGTCAGCAGGATGATGAACGGCAGGTACTCGGCCAGCAGCGCGTGCACGCAGCGCCGCCTGCGGCCGCCCGGGCCGAACACCACCGCAAAGGGCAGCAGAAAGGCCAGGGCCCAGCCGGCGGCGATCTTGCCGAAGTGGTGGTGCCAGACCTTGGGCGCAGCCAGCGGCATCAGCGCGATCGACAGCAGCATGCCGGCGAAGGGGATGCCCCACCACGCGACGAGCTGCCGCGCCGTCGACTGTCGGCCGCGTGGGCGCTGGCGCCGCACAGGCAGCAGGGCGGATCAGCGCTGAACCGAGCGGGCGCTTCATGCGTGGAACTCGCAAAGCCGGCGACCGGCTCGCGCTCGGTGACCAGGCGTGTTCTCGATCGGCGTCCGGGTCGGCGTGGCCCGAGCGACATGCCGCACACCACCATCTCGCTGCGCGGCCAGGCCGAGCTGCTCGGCGATGATGCGGTGGAACTGCGTGAAGGCGGCCTGCGGACAGGTGTCGAGCCCGCGGGCGCGCGCCGCCACCATGATGTTCTGCAGGAACATGCCGTAGTCCAGCCAGCTGCCCTGCTCCATGACGCGGTCGATCGTGAAGATCAGGCCCACCGGCGCGTCGAAGAAGCGGTAGTTGCGCCCGTGCTGCGCGTGCATGCGCTCCTTGTCGGCCTTGCCGATGCCCAGCAGGCCGTACAGGTCCCAGCCCACCTTGCGCCGCCGGTCGATGTAGGGCGAGGCCCACTGCGTCGGGTAGTAGGCGTATTCCTCGGTGTGGCGGGCACGCGCTTCGCCGGGTCGTCGAACGCGGCAAGAATCCGCGGTCGCTCAGGTCGCGCAGCGACTGCGCCGGTGAGCACATGCACCTTCCACGGCTGGGTGTTGGTGCCCGAAGGCGCGCGCGCGGCGACCTGCAGGATCTGCTCGATCGTCTCGCGGGGCACCGGCGTGGGCAGGAAGGCGCGCATCGAGCGGCGCGAGGTGATGGCGGCGTCGACCAGGGCCGTCGATGCGGTGTCGGGCAGTGAAGGTCATGCGGTGGCAGACCAGGGGTTGAAGGGCGGCCCGCAGCGTCGCGGGCAGGGGCACCGGCTGGCGGCCGGCGCGGTCGACATAGACATGGACGAAATGGCCGCAGGCGGCCGCGAGCTGCCTGGCCCTCGCGCGAACAGTCCGACCTCGTAGCGCACGCTGCTGCGCCCGAGGTGCGCCACGCGCAGGCCGGCCTCGACCGTCTGCGGAAAGGCCAGCGAGGCGAAGTAGTTGCAGCCGCGTCTCCACCACCAGGCCGATGACCTCGCCGCGCTCGATGTCCAGCGCGCCGGCCTCGATCAGGTAGCGGTTCACCGCCGTGTCGAAGAAGCTGTAGTAGACGACGTTGTTGACGTGGCCGTAGGCGTCGTTGTCCATCCAGCGCGTGGTCACGCGGCTGAAGCGGCGGTAGCGACTGCGGGTCTCGGGCTGGGGCCGGGGGCTCGTCATGGACCGCATTGTTCCATTGCCGCACCCTGCTCCCGGGCCGATCGCTCGCGCCACGCCAGCCAGCTGGCGCGGGCCTCGATCAACGTGCGCTCCTGGACATCGACCGTGTCCTCGATGCGGCGGCCATAGCCGCCGGCCATGCTCACCGCCACCGGGATGCCGCGCTCGCGGCAAGCCTCGAACACGCGCCGATCGCGTTCGGCCAGGCCGGCGCGGGTGAGCTTGAGGCGCCCGAGGCGATCGCCCTCGTGCGGGATCGGCGCCGGCCAGGTAGAACACCAGGCCGGGCGGCGCCGTCGCCGTGCCGCGCCCAGAGCTCGGCCAGCGCCGCGTCCAGCGCGGCGAGGTAGGGCTGCGTCGGTGCAGCCGTCGGGCAGTTCGACGTCGAGGTCGCTCGGCTCCTTGCGGAACGGGAAGTTCTTGGCGCCGTGCATCGACAGCGTGAACACCGTCGGGTCGTCGCGGAAGATCGCTGCGGTGCCGTTGCCCTGGTGCACGTCGAGGTCGATCACGGCCACGCGCAGCAGCGACGCCGTGCGCCCGCGCCGCGCGCGGTGCCATTCGGCCTGCATCAGGCGGGCGGCCACGGCCACGTCGTTGAACACGCAGTAGCCGCCGCCCTTGTCGGCGCTGGCGTGGTGGGTGCCGCCGGCCAGGTTGCGCGGCCACGCCCTCGGCCAGTGCCGCACGCGCCGCAGCGATGCGTGGCGCCCACCGAGCGCCGCGAGCGCTCGACCATGCGCTCGCGTCCAGGGAAAGCCGATCTCGCGCTGCTGCGCCGTGCTCAGCGTGCCTTCGAGCACCGCCTCGACGTAGGCCGGCGTCGTGCGCCAGCGCCAGTTCGCCGTCGCTGGCCGGCAGCGGCCTCGCGCAGCGTGAAGCCGTCGGCGCCATGCAGCCGCTCGCGCAGCAGCCGGTACTTGCCCATCGGGAAACGGTGGCCCGGCCGGCAGCGGCAGCACGAAGGTGTCGGAATAGAAGGCTTGCATGGGCGCAGGCCATTCTGCCCTGCGCCCGCTCCGCCTGCAGGCGGGCCCCACGGAGCCAGGCCGGCACGGGCTCGACCGGCCGCCGGTAGGAGGTGGACTCTAGAATTGATGCACCGCAACAAAAACGCTTGCAAGTCGCCGCGCCAGCGCTATACTTCGGTTCATGTTGCAGTGCAACATAGCTGCATTACCTGATTCGCTCACCCATACCATCACTGGAGATTCCACATGCTGACCGCCGAACAAGTCATCGCCGCCCACAAGGCCAACGTCGAAACCCTCTTCGGCCTGACGAACAAGGCCTTCGAAGGCGTCGAGAAGCTCGTCGAGCTGAACCTGCAAGTGGCCAAGACCGCGCTGGGCGAAGCCGCCGAGACCACCAAGGCCGCGCTGTCGGTCAAGGACGCGCAAGAGCTGATGGCGCTGCAAGCCAGCCTGCTGCAGCCGGCCGCCGAGAAGGCCGCCGCCTACAGCCGCCACCTGTACGACATCGCTGCCGCCACGAACGCCGAAGTCGCCAAGGTGGCCGAAGACACCGCCGCCGACACGCAGAAGAAGTTCACTGCCCTGGTCGACACCGCGATCAAGAACGCCCCGGCCGGCAGCGAGAACGCCGTCGCCCTGGTGAAGTCCGCGATGGCCGCCGCCAACAACGCCTACGAAAGCGTGCAGAAGGCTGCCAAGCAAGCCGCCGACGTGGCCGAAGCCAACTTCCAGGCCGTGACCACCAGCGCCGTCAAGGCCACTTCGCACCAAGAGCAAGCGCGCCGCCTGATCGGCGTCTCGCGCGAACCCGAAGCCCGGTGACCTCACCGGGCTTTATGTTCATGGGCGCGCGAACAGCAGTCTGGTTGCGGATCGACGTGCGGTCAGTCGGGATTTGGCGCGCCGAGCTCTGGCGCGCAGTTCGGGCAACAGCGCCATGGCCGCCTCCCGCCCCGCCTGGATCGACCGCCTGCGCCCCGCGAAGTCGGCGCCCGACACGCCGGCCAGCTTGGGCCGCACCACCACGTCGGCATCGCGCAGCTCGAAACGGTTGATGCTCGGCCCATGATCGCGAAGGTCTGCAGCAGCAGGCGCATCACATCGCCCGTGGGATTGCCGTCGGGCGACGGCGGAGATGTCCACGGCGATCACCAGCTCGGCGCCCATCTGGCGCGCAAAGCGCACCGGCACCGGCGAGACCAGCCCGCCGTCCACGTACTCCCGGGTGCCGATGCGCACCGGCTGGAACACCGCCGGCACGGCGCTCGACGCCCGCACCGCCACGCCCGGGTCGCCGCGCTGGAAAAGAATGGGCTGGCCCGAGTCGAGATCGGTGGCGACGATGCCCAGCGGCAGCGCCATCTGCTCGATCGACCGACCGCTGGTGTTGTCGCGCACGAAGCGAGCAAGTGCTTCGCCGCGGATCAGGCCGCGGCCGGGAAACGACCAGTCGGTGATCGCGCTTTCGTCCATGCCTTCGGCCAGGCGGCCCAGCTCGGCCCCGCCCTTGCCCGAGGCGTAGAGCGCCGCCACCAGGCTGCCCGCCGAGGTGCCCACCACCAGATCGGGCCGGATGCCGTTTTCCTCCAGCACCTGGATCACGCCGATGTGGGCAAAGCCGCGTGCGGCGCCGCCGCCGAGCGCCAGACCGATGCGTGGTGGCTTGCGGCGGCGGTGGGCGGCGCACTCGCTGGTGGTGGCTCGGGCGCGGGTGCCGGGGCGGAGGCCACCGGCGGGGGCGTCTGACAGCCGGTCAGGCCGCCACACCGCCGCCAGCCAGTGCCGCACCCAGGCCAGTCGAGCGTCGGAGCGCGTCTATATGCTTATCCAGAATTAACTCTCAACCAAAAAGTAGTTCGCATATATATAGGATGTCCGTAGAGTCCGCCCTTCCTTGGGCACGGTCCACCTTGCCCCTCTTCTCTCTGGGACCGTCATGGACTGGATTGCGATTGTCAGCGGCTTCGGCGTCGGCGCCATCGTCGGGATGACCGGCGTGGGCGGCGGCTCGCTGATGACGCCGCTGCTGCTGTCGGTGTTCAAGCTGAACCCGGCCGTCGCCATCGGCACGGACCTGTGGTTCGCCGCGGTCACCAAGACCGCCGGCTCGCTGTCGCACCACCAGGCGGGCCATGTCGAACTGGCGCATCGCCGGGCTGCTGCTGGCCGGCAGCATTCCGGCGTCGCTGGCCACGATCGCCCTGATGCACTTCACCGGCCTGACCAAGGGCTGGGCAAGCGCGCTGACCTTTTCGCTGGGCATCGCCCTGCTGCTCACCGCGGTGGTGGTGGCCTACGGCAGGCCTGGCATGCCGTGGGCCTGCGGCTGGAGCGCTGGCTGCCCGAATCGCGCAAGCCGGCACTCGACCGTGCTCTGCGGGCTCATCCTGGGTGTGCTGGTGTCGCTGAGCTCGATCGGCGCCGGCGCCATCGGCGCGACGCTGATCCTGCTGCTCTACCCGCGGCTCGAGTCGCACCGCGTGGTCGGCACGGACATCGCCCACGCGGTGCCGCTGACGCTGCGTGGCCGGCATCGGCCACGCCACGCTGGGCCATGTCGACTGGGCGCTGCTGGGTGCGCTGCTGATCGGCTCGGTGCCCGGCATCTGGCTGGGCGCGCAACTCACCGCAAGATGCCCGAGCGACTGGTGCGCGCGCTGCTGTGCGTCGCGCTGCGTCACCGCCGGACTCCTGAAGGTCATCCACGCTGATGTCTCGCTGCCCCGAGACCCGGCCTCCATGGCCACGCAATGGCCACGTGGACCTTGGCGGCCCGGCGGAGACCTGACCATGTACCAGTACACCGACTTCGACCGCCACTTCGTCCGCCAGCGCGCCGCGCAGTACCGCGACCAGCTCGACGCGCCACCTCGCCGGCACGCTGCCGCGACGACGAGTTCCGCGCGCTGCGGCTGCAGAACGGCTGGTACGTCCAGCGCCATGCGCCGATGCTGCGCGTGGCCGTGCCCTACGGCGAGCTCAGCAGCCGCCAGCTGCGCGCGCTGGCCCGGATCGCGCGCGAGCACGACCGCGGCTACGGCCACTTCACGACGCGCCAGAACCTGCAGTTCAACTGGATTCCGCTGACGCGCAGCGCCGACGTGATGGACGCGCTGGCCGAGGTGGACATGCACGGCATCCAGACCAGCGGCAACTGCATCCGCAACATCACCAGCGACGCGCTGGCCGGCATCGCGCGCCGACGAGATCGTCGACCCGCGGCCCTACTGCGAGATCCTGCGCCAGTGGAGCACGCTGCACCCGGAGTTCGCCTTCCTGCCGCGCAAGTTCAAGATCGCCGTGACCGGCGCCGCCGAGGACCGCGCCGCGATCGCCTGGCACGACATCGGCCTGCACCTGCATCAAGAACGCCGCCGGCGAGGTCGGCTTCCAGGTGCTGGTGGGCGGCGGCATGGGCCGCACGCCGGTCATCGGCACGCGTGATCCGCGAGTTCCTGCCCTGGCAGCAGATCCTCGTCTTCATCGAGGCCATCGTGCGCGTCTACAACCGCTACGGCCGGCGCGACAACATGTACAAGGCGCGCATCAAGATCCTGGTCAAGGCCGAAGGCCAGAAGCTTCATCGACGCGGTGGACGCCGAGTTCCGCGCACATCCTGAGCGACGACACCGACGGCGACGCGCAGCTGATCCCGCAGGCCGAGTTCGACCGCGTGGCGGCCAGCTTCGCGCTGCCCGACGGGCGTCGTCGCCGCAGGCGCGCCGCGGTGACGGCGCCGCCGACCGACGACGCCCCTGGCCTACCGCCGCTGGCTGCGAGCGCAACGTGCATGGCCACCAGCTCGCCGGCTACCGCGCCGTGACGCTGTCGCTCAAGCGCGCCGGGCCAGGCGCCCGGCGACGCGACCGACGACGCAGATGGACAGCCGCCGCCGACCTGGCCGACGCGCTTCAGCCACGGCGAACTGCGCGTCACGCACGACCAGAACCTGCTGCTGCCCTGGGTGCGCGAGAGCCGAGCTGTACGCGCTGTGGCAGGCCGCGCGCGACGCCGGCTTCGCCACGCCCAACATCGGCCTGCTCACCGACATGATCGCCTGCCCGGGCGGCGACTTCTGCGCGCTGGCCAATGCGCGCTCGATCCCGCTCGCCGCGGAGATCACCGAGCGCTATCGCCGACCTCGACGAGCTCTACGACATCGGCGACATCGACCTGCACATCAGCGGCTGCATCAACTCCTGCGGCCACCACCACAGCGGCCACATCGGCGTGCTCGGCGTCGACAAGGACGGCACCGAGTGGTACCAGGTCACGCTCGGCGGCTCGGACGGCTCCACCCTCAGCGGCGCGCCGCCGTGGCCGGCAAGGTGATCGGCCCGTCGTTCGCCGCCGACGAGGTGGCCGACGCGATCGAGGCCGTGATCGACACCTACCGCGCGCAGCGCGCCGCCGGCGAGCACTTCATCGACACCGTCGGCGCATCGGCCTCGAGCCGTTCAAGGCCGCGGCCAATGCGCGTGCGCCGCAGCACCGCCCGGCCGACGCCGGCCTGAGTCGCAGGGGCGCCAACGCCATGAAGTTCATCGACACCCACCACGACCGCTGGCACGCCGTCGGCGGCGAGGACGGCCCGACCGTCACGCATCACGCCCGCGCCGCACCTGCTGCTCGACGCTGGAGCAGTGGCACGCCGTGCGCGACGCACTGGCCGGCCGACTGTGCCGGTCGGCGTGCAGCTTGCCAACGACCGCCGACATCGAAGACCTGGCGCCCGACCTGCCGCGCCTGGCGCTGGTGGCGCTGCAGTTCCCGAAGTGGGTCGACGGCCGCGCCTACAGCCAGGCCCGCCTGCTGCGCTGCGCGCTACCGCTTCGCCGGCGAAGTGCGCGCCACCGGCGAGGTGCTGGTCGACATGCTGCCGCTGCTGCAGCGCACCGGCTTCGACGCCGTGGTGCTGCGCCACGACCAGAGCGCTCGACGCCGCCGAGCGCGCGCTGGGCTTCTTCGCCGGCCACTACCAGGGCGACGTGCGCGAGCACCGGCCGCTGTTCGCGCGAGCCGCCCGGCACTGCCGAGCGCACTGGCCCAGCCGCCGAGCTGCCGCGAGTTCGTCAACGCCGGCGCGTCGATATGAGCGCCATCGACGCTCTACGCCCGCGCCACGGCCGGCTTCGACGAGCCGCGTGGCGCACGCGCGTGGCCGTGCTGCAGATCGGCCGCCGCCGAGCATGCCGGGCGCATCGTGCAGGCCACCAGCCTGGGCGCCGAGGACATGGTCTCACCGACCTGATCGCGCGCCACGCGCTGCCGATCGCCATCGGCCACGCTCGAGACCGGCAAGCTGCACGCCGAGACGCTGGCGCTGATCGGCCGCATCGAGGCAGCGCTACGGCCTGCAGGTCGAGGTCTACCAGCCGGCCGCCGAGGCGGTGGTCCACTTCGTCGCAGACGCACGGCGAGCGACGCGATGTACCGACAGCATCGAGCTGCGCAAGGCCTGCTGCGGCATCCGCAAGCTCGAGCCGCTGTCGCGCATGCTGGCCGGCCGCAGCGCCTGGGTCACCGGCCTGCGCCGCGAGCAGAGCCGACGCGCGCGGCGGCGGTGCCGTTCAGCGACCCCGACGACGCAGGGCCGCATCAAGCTCAACCCGCTGGCCGACTGGAGCTGGGCCGACGTGTGGCACTACATCGCAACGCAACGACGTGCCCTACAACCCGCTGCACGACCAGTTCATGCCGAGCATCGGCTGCGCGCCGTGCACGCGCGCGATCGCCGTGGGCGAGGCCTTCCGCGCCGGCCGCTGGTGGTGGGAGGACGAGAAGCGCCAAGGAATGCGGCCTGCACGTCAAGGACGCCGAGCGCCGCCGTTCCATGACCGGAGCCCAGCGCATGAACGCCCCCGTCGACCATCGAGCAACTGCTGCCCGAACTCGACCACGCGCCACCTCGACTGGCTGGAAGAGGAAGCCATCTTCATCCTGCGCGAGGTGGCCGGCGCCTTCGAGCGCCCGGCCCTGCTGTTCTCCGGCGGCAAGGACTCCTGCGTCGTGCTGCGCCTGGCCGAGAAGGCCTTCAAGACGCAGCGTGGCACAGGACGGCGAGTTCCAGGGCCGGCTGCCCTTCCCGCTGCTGCACGTGGACACCGGCCACAACTTCCCCGAGGTGATCGAGTTCCGCGACCGCCGCGTGGCCGAGATGGGCGAGCGCCTGGTCGTCGGCCACCTGGAGGATTCGATCCAGCGCGGCACGGTGCGCCTGGCGCACCCGCTGGAGTCGCGCAACGGCCACCAGACGGTGACGCTGCTCGAGGCCATCGAGGAGCACCGCTTCGACGTGCCTGATCGGCGGCGCGCGGCGCGACGAGGAGAAGGCGCGCGCCAAGGAGCGCATCTTCAGCCACCGCGACAGCTTCGGCCAGTGGCAGCCCAAGGAGCAGCGGCCCGAGCTGTGGACGCTGTTCAACACCCGCATCCGGCCGGGCGAGCACTTCCGCGCCTTCCCGATCAGCAACTGGACCGAGCTCGACGTGTGGCTCTACATCGCCCGCGAGAACATCCCGCTGCCCGGCCTGTACTACGCGCACGAGCGCCAGGTGATCCGCCGCAAGGGCCTGCTGGTGCCGCTGACCGAGGTGACGCCGCCCGAGGCCGGCGAGACGGTGGAGACCGCCGAGGTGCGCTTCCGCACCGTGGGCGACATGACCTGCACCTGCCCGGTGGAGAGCGCCGCCGCCAACGCCGCCGAGATCGTCGCCGAGACGCTGACGGTCACGGTCAGCGAGCGCGGCGCCACGCGCATGGACGACCGCACCTCCGACGCCTCGATGGAGCGCCGCAAGAAGGAAGGCTATTTCTGATGAACGCTCGACCGCTCCGCCATCGACGAGCGCACCACCGCGCGCTGCGCTTCCTCACCGCCGGCAGCGTCGACGACGGCAAGAGCACGCTGATCGGCCGCCTGCTGTTCGACAGCCGCGCGATCCTGGCCGACCAGCTCGACACGCTGGAGAAGCGCGCCGCCGGCGCGCCGATCGACCTGTCGCTGCTGACCGACGGCCTGGAGGCCGAGCGCGAGCAGGGCATCACCATCGACGTGGCCTACCGCTACTTCGCCACGCGCGAAGCGCAAGTTCATCATCGCCGACGCGCCGGGCCACGAGCAGTACACCCGCAACATGGTCACCGCCGCCGCCGGCAGCGATGCCGCCGTGGTGCTGGTCGACATCACCAAGCTCGACATGGCGGACGCAGCGCCGGTGCCGCTGCTGCCGCAGACGCGCCGCCATGCGCTGCTGGCGCACCTGCTGCGCGTGCCGAGCATCGTGTTCGCGGTCAACAAGCTCGACGCGGTCGAGCCGAGCCGCAGGCAGGCCTTCGACGGCGGTGCGCGAGGCGCTGCTAGGCTTTCGCCGCAGCAGGCCGGCATCGCGCGTGGCCGGCATCGTGCCGGTGTCGGCGCTGCGCGGCGACAACGTCACGCCACGCCGCTCGGCGCGCCTGGACCTGGTACGACGGCCCGACGCTGCTGCAGTTGCTGGAGACGCCTGCCGACCGACCGCAGGAGCGCCACGACGGCGACCTGCTGGTGCCGGTGCAGTACGTGGCCCGCGAAGGCGAGCAGGCACCGGCAACCAGCCGCGCACGCTCTGGGGCCGCATCGCCCACGGCCGCGTGCAGGCCGGCGACGCGGTGCAGGTGTTCCCGAGCGGCGAGACGCGCCACCGTGGCCGAGGTGCGCCGCGCCGGCGCGGTGGTCGACGCGCTGCGAGGCCGGCGCAGTCGGCCGGCATGGTGCTCGACCGCCAGCTCGACGTGTCGCGCGGCGACTGGATCGCCACGCCCGAGCACGCGTGCAGGCGACGCAGCGCTTCGCCGCCACGCTGGCCTGGCTGGACACCGAGCCCGCGCGTGGTCGGCCGCAAGTACTGGGTGCGCCACGGCAACCGCTGGGTGCAGGCGCGCATCACCGCCATCGAGCACCGGCTGGACATCCACACGCTCGCAGCGCACCGACGCGCACGAGCTGGCCGTCAACGAGATCGGCCGCGTGGAGTCGAGACGCAGCAGCCGCTGCCGGTGGAGGCCTATGCAGACCAACCGCGTCGGCGGCGCGCTGATCGTGGTCGACCCGGCCAGCAACCGCACCAGCGGCGCGCTGCTGGTGCAGGCGGCCTGAGACCATGACGGACATGGGCACGCGTCGTCTTCATCGGCGCCGGCCCCGGCGCGGCCGACCTGATCACCGTGCGCGGCGCGCGCCGCCTGGCGCAGGCCGACGTGGTGCTGTTCGACGCCCTCACCGACCCGGCCCTGCGCGAACTGGCGCCGCAGGCGCGCTGGGTCGACGTGGGCAAGCGCGGCTTCTGCCGACAGCCACCGGCCAGGCGACCATCAACGCGCTGCTGGTGCAAGCATGCGCGCGCAGCGACGCGTCGTGGTGCGGCTCAAGGGCGGCGACCCGAGCGTGTTCGGCCGGCTCGAAGAGGAGCTGCAGGCGCTGGCCGCGGCCGGCATCGCCTGCGAGGTGGTGCCCGGCGTCACCGCCGCGCTGGCCGCCGCGGCCGCACGCGCAGCGCCCGCTCACGCGCCGCGGCAGCGGCCGCAGCGTGAGCCTGACCACCGCCATGACGCAGCGACGGCGAGCTGCACGGCCAGCCGCAGCGCCGACACCGAGGTCTTCTACATGGCCGGCACGCCAGCTCGCGCGCGCTGGCGCGCCGGCTGCGCGAAGCCGGCTGGGCGGCCGACACGCCGGTGCAGCGTGGTCTCGCGCGCCGGCTGGCCCGACCAGCTTGCACAGCGACCACACGCGTGGCCGCGCTGGGCCGAGGCCGCGCTGCTGCACGCCGGTCGGCCCGACGGTGGTCACCGTGGGCGCCGGCGCCGCGCCGTTGCGCCGTGCGGCAAGCCCGCAAGCCCGCTGACCGGCACGACCGTGCAACCCGCCCTAGGACGAACGCCTGCCCTAGCATTGCCGCCTCGCCGGCTGGGCACGGTCGCTCGACCCACTCCACGAGCCTCATCGTCATGACCCACGTCGTCCTCGAATCGTGCATCCGCTGCAAGTACACCGACTGCGTCGACGTCTGCCCCGTCGACTGCTTCCGCGAGGGCCCGAACTTCCTGACCATCGATCCGGACGAGTGCATCGACTGCGCCGTCTGCATCCCCGAGTGCCCGGTGAACGCCATCGTTCCCGAGGAAGACGTGCCCGGCGATCAGCAGCACATGATCAAGCTCAATGCCGAACTGGCGAGGAAGTGGCCCAGCATCACCAAGCGCAAGGCGCCGCTGCCCGATGCCGACGAGTGGAAGGACCGCAAGGACAAGCTCGGCGAACTGATCAAGTGACCCTCCGACGGCGGCTGATCGGACGGCCGCACGACCATGGAACCCAAGCTGAACGACGAAGTCGCGCGCACCGCCGGTGCGCACGACGGCCCGATCGAGACCGACGCCGTCATCGTCGGCGCCGGCCCGGTGGGCCTGTTCCAGGTGTTCGAGCTCGGCCTGCTCGAGATCAAGGCCCACATCATCGACTCGCTCGCCTACCCCGGCGGCCAGTGCATCGAGCTCTACCCCGACAAGCCGATCTACGACATCCCGGCCGTGCCCGTGTGCACCGGCAAGGAACTCACCGACAACCTGCTCAAGCAGATCGAGCCCTTCGGCGCCACCTTCCACCTCGGCCAGGAGGTCACCGTGGTGCCAAGCGCAGGACGACGGCCGCTTCTACGTCGAGACCACCAAGGGCACGCGCTTCCTGACGCAAGACCATCTTCATCGCCGGCGGCGTGGGCTCGTTCCAGCCGCGCACGCTGAAGGTCGACGGGCTGGAGCAAGTACGACGACACGCAGCTGTTCTACCGCGTGCAAGAACCCGGCGCAGTTCGCCGGCAAGAACCTGGTGATCGTCGGCGGCGGCGACTCGGCGCTCGACTGGACGCTGAACTTCGTGCAGGACGGCCCGAACAAGGCCGAGAGCGTCATCCTGCATCCACCGCCGCGACGGCTTCCGCGCCGCGCCGGCCAGCGTGGCCAAGATGCGCGAGCTGTGCGACGCCTACGAGATGCAGTTCATCGTCGGCCAGGTCACCGGCATCGAAGAGACGCGACGGCCGGCTCACCGGCGTGAAGGTGACGGGCGGCGACGGCGTCACGCGCGTGGTGCCGCTGGACATGCTGCTGGTGTTCTTCGGCCTGTCGCCCAAGCTCGGGCCCGATCGCCGAATGGGGCCTGGACATCGAGCGCAAGCAGATCGTGGTGGACACCGAGAAGTTCGAGACCAACATCGCCGGGCATCTTCGCCGTGGGCGACATCAACACCTACCCGGGCAAGAAGAAGCTGATCCTGTCGGGCTTCCACGAGGCGGCGCTGGCGGCCTTCGGCGCGGCGCCCTACGTCTTCCCGGACAAGCGCATCCACCTGCAGTACACGACCACCAGCCCCAAGCTGCACAAGGTGCTGGGCGTGGAGACGCCGAACTTCGATTGACGCCTCTCGGCACGAGGGAAGACGGGGCCCGCGATGCGGGCCCTTTCTGTTTTGGCTGATAATTCCACCGCGGCGCATCGCTGCGCCGCATTCGCTAGGGGTGTTGGACGTTTCGGACTCGAGACGTTCGACTGAGAAAGTCCCTTTGAACCTGATTGAGGTAATCCTCGCGCAGGGAAGCATGTTCGGACGGCCGCGGTCCTGCGGTCGACCGCACGCCGCCGACCTGCCATCGATCATCAAGGATCCGACGATGGCATCACAGTTCCCGACTTCGCGCCGCAGCCTGCGGCATCTTCCGCCTCGCCACGGCCTCGCCGTGGCCGCACTCGCAGCGACCACCGCCTGCTGGGCGCAGACCGACGCAGCCCCGGCCGCCGACTCGCAACTGCCCGCGGTCGCGGTGACCGGCCGCGCTGCGCCGAGCGTGGGCGTCTCGGCTGGGGCGACGTGCCGCTGTCGCGCACGCCGCTGCAGGCGCGCGTGTTCGACGCCGAGCAGCTCAAGGACCGCGGCGTGCAGCGCCTGTCGGACCTGACCGCGAGTCGACGCCGCGGTGAGCGATGCCTACAACACCGAGGGCTACTGGGACTACCTCACGGTGCGCGGCTTCGTGCTCGACAACCGCTTCAACTTCCGCCGCGATGGCCTGCCGATCAGCGCCGAGACCTCGATCCCGCTCGACAACAAGTCGCGCATCGAGATCCTCAAGGGCACCAGCGGCATGCAGGCCGGCACCAGCGCGCCTGGCGGGCTGGTGAACTACGTGGTCAAGCGCCCGCTGGACAGCGCGCTGCGCTCGGCCGCGATCGAGTGGCGCCAGCGCGGCAGCGTGACGGCCTCGCTCGACCTGAGCCAGCGCTTCGGCGCGGCCGACGCGTTCGGCCTGCGCGTCAATGCCGCGGCGGCGCACCTCGACCCGCAGGTGCGCGATCGGCCGAGGGCGATCGCCGCCTGCTCGCGCTGGCCGGCGACTGGCGCCTCGTCGCGCGACACGCTGCATCGAGGCCGAGGTCGAGACCAGCCACCGCTCGCAACCCAGCGTGCCGGGCTTCAGCCTGCTCGGGCAACACCGTGCCTGCGCCGGTGGACCCGCGCATCAACCTCAACAACCAGCCCTGGTCGCAGCCGGTCGTGTTCGATGGCGACACCGCCTCGCTGCGCTGGCACGCAGCGCCTGGCCGACGACTGGCGCTCACCGCGCACGCTGGCCACGCAGCGGCTGCGCACCGACGACCGCATCGCCTTCCCGTTCGGCTGCACGACACGCGCCGACGGCACCTACTACGCCGACCGCTACTGCCCCGACGGCAGCTTCGACCTCTACGACTTCCGCAGCGACAACGAACGCCGCCGCACCGATGCGCTCGATGTCTCGCTGCAGGGCCGCGTGGCCACCGGCGGCGATCGGCCACGCGCTCACCGTGGGCGTGCTGTCCAGCCGCGTGAAGAACCGCTTCCAGCGCCAGGCCTTCAACTTCGCCGGCACCGGCAATGTGGATGGCACCGCCATCACCCCCGCCGGCGCCCGACCTCACCGACGAGAACACCCACCGCGACGAGCGCAGCACCGAGCTCTACCTGCGCGATGCGATCACGCTGAGCGAGCAGCTCACCGCCTGGGCTGGGCCTGCGCCACACCCGCCTGCACCGCGAGAGCGTGCGCACCGATGGCTCGCGGGCCACCGCCTACGACCAGGCGCTTCACCACGCCCTTCATCGCCGCCAGCTACGCCATCGGCCCCGAGCAGCTGGTGTACGCCAGCTGGGGGCGTGGCGTCGAGTCGGAGGTGGTGCCCAACCGCAGCCGCTACGGGCTCGACGCCGGCACGCGCTGCCCGCGCTCAAGAGCCGCCAGATCGAGGTGGGCATCAAGGCCAGCAGCACACGGCACGAGTGGGGCGTGGCGCTGTTCGACATCGAGCGCCCGCTGTTCACCGACATCGGCAGCTGCGATGCCGACGGCACCTGCACCCGCCAGGTGGACGGCACCCAGCGTCACCGCGGGCTGGAGGCCAGCAGCGCGTGGCGGCTGGACGCCTGGACCCTGCGCGGCAGCGCGCAGTGGCTGCACGCCCGCCGCGAGAACAGCCAGAACGCCGCCCTGAACGGCCTGCAGCCCACCAACGTGCCGGCGCGCACGCTCAAGCTGCAGGCGCGCCTACGCGGTGCCGAACTCGTTGCTGCCCACCAGCGGCCTGTCGCATCCAGGGCGGCCTGCAGTACGAGAGCGCGCGCATGGCGCTGCCCGACAACAGCCTGCGCATCCCCGGCTTCGCCCGCGCCGACCTCGGCGCGCGCTGGGACACCCGGGCCGCGCGGCACGCAGCTGCACCTGGCGTGCCGGCGTGGACAACGTGTTCGACAAGCGGCGCCTGGCGCGAATCGCCCTACCAGTTCAGCCACGCCTACCTCTTCCCCCTGGCGCCCCGCACCTTGAGGATGTCCGTCCAGGCCGAGCTCTGAGCCCTGCCTCGAACCCGGCATATACTCTGCGACCTATTCCTCGATAGCTCAGTCGGTAGAGCGCCGGACTGTTAATCCGTAGGTCCCTGGTTCGAGCCCAGGTCGGGAGCCAAGAGCCAAATGCTGCAAGGGGTCTGACGAAGATGTCAGGCCCCTTTGTATTTGGGCGGGCAAAGGACGTGGTGGGGCTGACATGGTTCGCTGCTGGGCCGATATTCGCGCCGCTCTCGACCTGAGCGCTCGCGACCACTGCGCCGTCCCTGAAACGAGGCTCTGCCAACCAAACGGTCGCAACTTGCGGCGGAGGTTGCCCGACCTCGCTGCAGGCACCAAGAAGCGCTCGCTTTGGGAGGTTGCAGTCGGCGAAAGGCCGTGCTTCGGTTTGGGCCGCCAAATCGACAAGTACTCGTTGACCGCACGACCGTTCGACGGCCACTCATCGAAGGCCTGCGTGATCCAGTAGCCACCACATTCACGCGTTGCGCCGATACGGCAGCGGGAATCAGCGACACATGCCTTGGAAATTCGCTTAGAGCCTGCGACCAACAAATTGGCCAACGCGTAGGTTGCTGCCGTAGACAGGCTGCACCGCCGCGGCTCACACTGCCGACCCATTCACAGCCGCCCCACGAGGCCCCAGACGAGGGCCGCGACGAAGAGCAGTAGGTAGGCCACCGTGAACGTCCAGACGGTACGCTGTGCCTTTGTTGCGTTCCACCCCGCCACGGCCAGCCCGACCAGCGGAAGTGCCTGCTGCGCGTGGATGCCCAGAAAGTGCGCCGGGCGCAGATCACCGCCCGCCATCGACCAGCCGACGATCGGCATCGCCGCGGTCTCGGGCGGCTGCATGCCTGACAGCAGGCCGCCGGCACCGGCACCGAGCACGAACGTCAGGAGCAGACCGATGACCACGGCCATCCGGTAGGCCAGCGCGCGCCGCTGGTCGGCATGCCGCAGCAACAGCCAGGCCAGTGCCGGTTGCGTGGCGGTGAGCATCAGTGCACCCATGCCCATCAGCGAGTACATCACGGCGTGAAAGGTGTCGCCGACGTTGAAGTGCGAGCCGCGCCCCAATCCGGCCTGCAGAACGATGTAGCCGAATTCGAAGGTGGCACTGCCGATCAGCACCCAGACCATCGCGTCCACCGAGCGCAGGCGGCGCGCAGCCGGCAGCAGGTGGCCAACGAACCAGGCGGTGGTCAGGGCAAAGAGACCCAGCGACAGCGCGAACTTCATCGGCTTGAGCCAGATGTTGGCGCCGCGCAGTGTGCGCTCGTCCAATCCCCACGCCAGGGTCAGCGGCACCAGCAGGGCGAGCAGGGTCAAGCCGAACAGTGCCAAACGTCGCTCACGCTGAACCAGCTCTGCGATGGATACCGCGAACAGTGTGCGCAGCGAGCCGCGCGTGTTGCGTTGCACCAGCACGGGCGCATCGGTGGAGGAAACGGTGGTGGAGTTCATGGACAAGGCTCCGGTGGGTGAACGAGGAACTGGTGCGCTTGACCTCAGGCCGCAGCAGGCGTCGCGTCAGATGCGCGTTGGCGCCACCATTTGACGGTGGCCTGCGCCGTCACGAAGGCCAGCAGCCCGGCCGGACCGAACAGGAAGGTCAGCACCAGCAGCGGCAGCAGCACGAGGTGCGGCAGGCCGAGTGCCGCCACGCGCTCGGCGATCCAGGCACCGACGAAGAGGTCGAAGGCCAGGTAGTGCAGCCAGCCGGCAGCGAGCAACTCTGGCACCGCGAAGAGCCGTCTCACCTCCGCGAGCGAGCCATAGCCGCCGTCGGCCATTCCATTGCGGACGAACAGCGCGACGTACACGATGGCGAGCAACACGGGCACCACGCGGCCAGCGAACCGGCGCGCTGTGCCAGCCCAGCTCGCGCGCGCCGGCGACGCGGCCAGCGCGATCCAGCCGAGCATGGCCATGCCGTTCGCAGCAGCAAACACCGTGTCGGGAGCAGGGAACGGAAACGAGGCCATTGGGGATCTCCGGTTGGCAATGGTTTCGAGCGGCTGGCGGTGGGCACGGGTACAGGCAGAACTGAACACCGTCTAGATGAATCTTCGACTATTATCTGAACACTGTCAAGTCGCTGTTTCATTTTCTCTCCAGACATCGGAGTCCGCCATGTCCCGCTCGCCGCAGCAGTCACCTCCGAAGGGTGCCGCCGATCCCGCGCCGCGCGACGCCTACCACCACGGCGCGCTGCGTGATGCCTTGATTGCGGCCACCGAGTCGTTGATCGCAGAGCGTGGTGCCCAGGGGTTCTCGCTGCGCGAGGTGGCCCGACGTTCGGGCGTGTCGCCGGCAGCGCCAGCGCATCATTTCGGGGACGCAGCCGGCTTGCTCGCGGCGGTCGCCAAGCTGGCCTTCGACCAGTTGACCGAAGCATTGGAAGCTGGCAACGCGCGCGGCGGGGATGATGCGCTCGAACGACTCTGTGAACAGGGCGTGGGCTACGTCGGCTTCGCGTTGACCTGGCCCGGGCGCTTTGCGCTGATGTTTCGCGCCGATCTCTTCACGAAGGACGAGGCCCTGGCCGCCAGCGCCCATGCCGCGTTCCTGGTGCTCGAGAACGGCATCCGCGACCTCTACCGCCTGCCGCGCGGCGCACCGCTGGACACGGCACAGCTGCACGCGCTGCGAGCCACTTGGTCGGTGGTCCATGGCTTCGCGAATCTCATGCTCGCTGGCCAGTTCGACGCGCAACTGCCTCAAGGCGGCCGCGGGGCACTGGTGCGCCAGGCGGTTGCACCCATGCTGCGCCAGCACCTGTCCGCACTGCGCCCGCCGCTTCCAAGGCAGCCCCCCGGAGTCGAGGCTGAACTGGTCTCGCGCCGTCGCTCGGGCGAAGGCTGAATGTTCCAGCCCCGCACCGAGTCGGTGGCATTGCGGACGTGCTCAGCGCCCGCTGTTCCAGCCGCCGCCCAGCGCGCGGTACACGTTCACCAGCGCAGTCGCGGTGGCGGTCTGCGACTGCAGCAGTGCGTCCTCGCTGCTGAGCACCTCGCGCTCGGCATCGAGCACGACGGAAAGTCGACGCGCCGGCATCGTAGCGCACGCGGGCCAGGCGCGCGGCTTCCTGCGCACTCGCCGCCGCGGCGGCTTGTTTCTCGGCCCGCTGCGCAGTGCGGTTGTAGCTGCTGAAGGCGCCTTCGGTTTCCTCCAGCGCCAGCGCCACGGCCTGCTCGTAGCGCGCCAGGCTTTGCTGCGCGCGCGCCTCGGTGGCCCCGATGCGGGCGCGGATGGCGCCCCAGGTCGAAGGGCGTCCAGCGTCAGGCCCGACGCCCAGCGAGTACACGCGCCGATCGCGACCGCCCAGGTTGCTGAAGGTCGCGGCGTTCAGGCCCAGCAGGCCCGACAGCGACAGGCGCGGGAACAGCTCGGTGCGGGCCACGCCGACGCGTGGCCGTGGCGGCGGCCAGCTCGCGCTCGGCGCCGATCAGGTCGGGCCGGCGCTGCAGCCACTGCTCCGGCGTGCCCACCGGCAGGCGGGCCAGGTCGGTCACCGGCAGGCCGGGCAGCGGCGCGGGCGCGGCCAGCTGCGCCAGCAGCTGGCGCGGCGGCTGCGCGGTCAGCGTGGCGATGCGGAAGCGCGCGCGCTCGATGCCTTGCTGCAGCGCGGGCAGCGTCGCCTCGGTGCTGGCCACCAGCGCTGCGCGCGCGCGCAGGTCGAGCTGCGTGCCGCGGCCGGCGTCGAAGCGCACCTGCGTGATGCGCAGCGCCTCGCGCTGGTTGACCAGCGCCGCTTCGGCGACGCGCAGGCGCTGCTGCGGGCCGCGCAGTTCGAGGTAGTTGCGGGCCACCTCGGCGGCCACGCTGGTCTGCGCGGCGTGCAGGCCGCACTGGCTGGCCTCGACGGCGGGCAGCCGCGGCTTCGCTGCCGCGGCGGTAGCGGCCGAACAGGTCGAGCTCCCAGTTCGCGATGAAGCTTGCGTCGTAGGTGGTGCCGGTGCGCTCGCTGCGCGAGGCGCCGGGCTGCTGCGTGATCGGGCGCACCGCGCGCGTCACGCCGCTGTCGATGCCGAGGCTCGGGACGCGCAGCGGCATCGGCCTCGCCCTGGTTGGCGCGGGCTTCCTGCAGCCGCGCCTGCGCGATGCGCACGTCGCCGTTGGCCGTCAGCGCGCGCTCGATCAGCGCGTTCAGCACCGGGTCGTTGAAGCCGCGCCAGAAGGTGGCGATGTCGGCCGCGCACGGGCTGGGCGTTGACGCGCCGACGCACCGGCCGCGACGAAGCCGGGGTCCAGCGCCGGCGGCGGGCCGCTGGTAGTCCGGGCCCGGTGCTGCAGGCGGCCAGCGCGGCGGCGGCCACCAGGGCCGAGCGGCAGCGTGCAGCGCGCCGTGCAGACATGCTCGTCCCCATGCGCCATCGCCCTGCATCTCGGCGGCGGCATCGCGGCGGCCACCGCCGCCGCAAGGGCAGCCCGCGCCTCGCGGCGCCTGCGCGCGCGCGGCTGCGCAGCAGCACGTAGAACACCGGCGTCAGGAAGATGCCGAACAGCGTCACGCCCACCATGCCCGAGAACACCGCGATGCCCATCGCCCGGCGCATCTCGCTGCCGGCGCCGCTGCCCAGGATCAGCGGCAGCACGCCGGCGCAGAAGGCGATCGAGGTCATCAGGATCGGGCGCAGCCGCATGCGGCAGGCGTGCACCACCGCGTCGATCAGCTTCTCGCCGTGCTCCTCGAGCTCCTTCGCGAACTCGACGATCAGGATCGCGTTCTTGCACGCCAGCCCCACCAGCACCACCAGCGCCACCTGCGTGAAGATGTTCAGGTCGCCCGGCTGCATGAAGGGCGGCAAGCTGCGACAGCCACACGCCGAACAGCGCCGACAGGATGCCCATCGGCACGATCATCACGATCACCAGCGGCAGGGTCCAGCTCTCGTACTGCGCGGCCAGCACCAGGATCACCAGCAGCACCGAGATGGCCAGCACCGCGGCCAGGATCGGGCACCTGCATGCTGCGTGCCGGGCAGCGTGATGTCGCGCGTCAGCCGGTCCTGGTAGCTCAGCTCGGTCCACTCGTAGCTCATGCCGCGCGGCAGCGTGCGCTTGCAGCAGCGTCTCGATCTCGGCCTCGGCCTGGCTCGACGAGAAGCCGGGGTTGGGCGCGCCGTTGATGTCGGCCGACGGGAAGCCGTTGTAGCGCGTCACGCGGGTCGGGCCGAAGGTCGGGCTCCACCGTCATCAGCGCGCCCAGCGGCACCATCTCGCCGGCGGCGTTGCGCGTCTTCAGGTTGGTGATCGACCGCGGCGTCGGCACGGAACGGCGCGTCGGCCTGCACGATCACCTGGTAGGTCTTGCCGAAGCTGGGTGAAGTCGTTGACGTAGAGCGAGCCCAGGTTGACCTGCATCGTGTCGTAGATGTCGCCCAGGTCCATGCCCATCTGCTTGGCGCGGGTGCGGTCGACGTTGGCGAAGAGCTGCGGCACGTTGATGTCGTAGCTGGAGAACGGCGTGCCGATGCTCGACTTCGGGTTGCCGTAGACCTGCCCGAGCGTGCCCCACACCGCGCCGAACAGCGCCTGCTCGCCCAGGCCGCTCGCGGTCCTGCACCTGCAGCTTGAAGCCGCCGGCATTGCCCAGGCCGTCGACCGGCGGCGGCGGCACGACGAACATGCGCGCGCCCTGGATGCTGCTGGATCGCGCCGTTGACCTGGCCCAGGATGGCGTCCTTGCTCAGGTCGGGCGTGGTGCGCTGCTCGAACGGCGCCAGGCCGAAGAAGACGATGCCCTCGTTGGGCGCCGCGGAGAAGCCGGCGATCGACAGGCCCGGGAAGGCCACCGAGTCACGATGCCCGGCACCTTCAGCGCGATGTCGCTCATCTGGCGGATCACCGCGTCGGTGCGCTCGAGCGAGGCGCCGGCGGGCAGCTGGCGATGCCGATCAGGTACTGCTTGTCGGGCGCCGGCACGAAGCCGGCCGGGATGCGCGTGAACAGCAGCGCGGTCGGCGCCGAGCAGCACCGCGTAGACGACCAGCGACGAGCGACTTGCGCCGCACCAGGCCCCTGACGCTGCGGCCGTAGGCTTCGCTGCGAGCGCTGGAAGACAGCGGTTGAACCAGCGGAAGAAGCCGCCGAAGACCGCGGTCCATGCCGCGCGTCAGCGCGGTCCTTGGGTGCGTCGTGCGGGCGCAGCAGGATGGCGCTGAGCGCCGGGCTCAGCGTCAGCGAGTTGAAGGCCGAGATGACCGTGCGAGATCGCGATCGTCACCGCGAACTGCTTGTAGAACTGGCCCGTGAGCCCGGGCACGAAGGCCAGCGGCACGAACACCGCGCACAGCACCAGCGCGATCGCGATGATCGGCCCCGAGACCTCGCGCATCGCCTTCACGGTGGCGTCGTGCGGCGCCAGGCCCGCTCTCGATGTTGCGCTCGACGTTCTCGACCACCACGATGGCGTCGTCCACCACGATGCCGATGGCCAGCACCAGGCCGAACAGCGTCAGCGTGTTGATCGAGTAGCCCAGCAGCAGCAGGAAGGCGAAGGTGCCGACGATGGACACCGGCACCGCCAGCAGCGGGATGATCGACGCGCGCCAGGTCTGCAGGAAGACGATCACCACCAGCACCACCAGCAGCGACCGCCTCGAGCAGCGTGGCGACGACCTTCTCGATCGAGGTCTGCACGAAGCGCGTCGGGTCGTAGACGATGCTCGTAGCTCATGCCGGCCGGGAAGTCGGCCTTGAGCCGCTCCATGGTCGGCGCGCACGTCGTTCGACAGCGCCAGCGCGTTCGAGCCCGGCGCCTGGAAGATGGCGATGGCGGCGGCTTCCTTGTTGTTCAGCAGGCTGCGCAGCGCGTAGGTGCCGGCCGACAGCTCGACGCGGCCGAGGTCGCGGATGCGGATCAGCCCGCCGGTGGCCGGCTCGGCGCGCACGATGATGTCGGCGAACTCCTCCTCGGTCGTCAGCCGGCCCTGGGTGTTGACGGCCAGCTGGAACTCGGTGCCCTTGGGCGCGGGCGGCGCGCCCACGGTGCCGGCGGCGACCTGCGCGTTCTGCTCGCGGATCGCGTTGACCACCTCGGCGCGTGGTCAGGTTGCGCGTGGCGAGCTTGCCCGGGTCGAGCCAGATCGCGCATCGCGTAGTCGCCGGCGCCGAACAGGAGCACCGAGCCCATGCCGGGGATGCGCAGCAGGTCGTCGCGCACGTTCAGCTGGCCGTAGTTGCGCAGGTAGAGCGCGTCGCGGCTGTTGTCCGGGCTGACGAGGTGCACCACCATGGTCAGGTTCGGGCTGCTCTTCTCGGTCGTCACGCCGATCTGGCGCACGATCTCGGGCAGGCGCGGCAGCGCGCGGTTGATGCGGTTCTGCACCGCCGTCTCGGCGGCCTCGGGGTTGGTGCCGATCTTGAAGGTCACGGTCAGCGTCATGCTGCCGTCGGCGGTGGCCTGCGATTCGAAGTACAGCAGGTTCTCGATGCCGTTGATCTGCTCCTCCAGCGGCGTGGCCACCGTCTCGGAGATGACGCGCGGGTTGGCGCCGGGGAACTGCGCGCGCACCACGATCTGCGGCGGCGCGACCTCGGGGTACTCGGACATCGGCAGCTGGAAGATGGCCAGCGTGCCGATCAGGAAGATGAAGATCGACAGCACGCCGGCGAAGCGCGGCCGGTCGATGAAGAAGCGGGAGATGTCCATGGCGGGCGGCTCCGCTTCAGCGCTGGCCAGCAATACGTGATGGCGGTGCTGCCAGTCTACTGGTCCCGTTGCGTATTGTTTTACATATTTCCGACCCTTGCACACCTTTCGCAGCCGGAACAACTGTGCGCCGACACGATGCATTTTTTGACTCGTTCGACAGATTGTCGTAGATTGATTAACATGAGCGAATTCGGCATTCCGAAACCGACGATCAAAACGCAGCCTACTCCTCCTTCGTTCAAGCTGAGAAATGATGGGGCACAAGGCTCAAGAAGGCCAAGGTTGACGCATATGGCAGGCCTCTCAGGGTTGCACCTTCGTTCGCGACTTGAAAAAGTTGAAGTTCGGCCGTGAAACCGCGACATGGAACAAGGCGATCGTGCAGGACTCTCCGGGCATTGCCCAGCGATTCGGTCGTTGTCTTCTCTTTTTTCTTAACGAATAAATAACCGCACAAAGAGGGAAAATCATGGCTGAAGAAAAATATTCCGATCGTTCCGACATGCTTGGAAGGCGCCTGCATGATGGCGCTTAGGTTGAGGGTTGATCTCTGAGAGCTCAGAATCTTCACAAAGCAGGTTCAAAAGGCTTTGGATACTACCCATGAACAAGCTGAAGTGATCGTAAGTTGTCGCTCATATCTACATGAACAAGCTCATCAATAATACCGATACGAGATTCCGATTTCGCGGGCACGCCACCGAGGTGTTCGTGACGCAAATCTACGACCTGTTGCCGATAAATGCGCTCAAGGGATTTCGCAAATACGACCAAGCGGCCCTCAAGAGCCATATCGATGTGCTCTACGCGCATGTCGACCTTCGCCCATATCTAGAACAGCCGGCAGATTACTCCGTACCAACGAGGCTCATGAATACCATCATTATAGACCGCACCAATAATAGGTGTGGTCTATTTTAATTTTCAAGGTTAATGTATAATAAGAAAAAATGTAAATAATTTTGCATTGAATATGAAAATGTCGTATATAATTCTGCCGATCGCCATTATTGTTGCCGTTATCGGCGGATTATCTCGGGAGTGTTTTTCATGCAGCAAAAGGCATTGGGGCCGCATTCCAAAACTGTCGTTTCAAGCGTTAATAATAATGCGAATACAATTTCAGCCGCATCATCAGCGGCTGCAGTGGCAAGGAAACCAACGGTTAATTTTTTCAATGATTCAAAACTCGGTCCTCGTTTGATCGCGGCAAACGGCTTATCGCTTTATTCGTTTGCCAAAGATACGCCCGGCGCTAGCGCTTGTATCGGCGTTTGCGCGACCAATTGGCCGGCCTATATCGTATCGGCTGATTTTCCATTGATAACAGGCGAAGGCGTGACCGGAAAATTAAACACGATTGCCAGGCCAAATGGAACGCATCAGGTCACATATAATGGACTGCCTTTATATTTTTGGCAGACCGATACCGAGGCTGGTGATGTTTACGGTTATGGAATAGACAGGGACTGGACCGTTGCCAAACCTTGATCATTTTAATTTATTCCGATTTGCTTAATTATGAAAAGAACAAAACTGATTTACGCATTTTCGATCCTGGTAGTAATCTCGGCCGCCTTCCTGCTTTGGGTTTATTTTAACAATTCGGCTTCAAACGGATTTGATTTGAATAAAAACATGAGCGCGGCGATTAACCAAAGTAATCCGGCCCTCAAAACCGTGCCAACGGAAGCGGAGCCGGTTCTTAAAATCAGAAATAGCCCCAAATTCGGCCCCTATCTTGTTTCTACGCGCCAATTAACGCTTTATTATTCGACAAGGGACCGCTCGGGCGAAAGCAATTGCAAAGGGGCCTGTACCGCCAACTGGCTGCCTTATATCGTGCCATTGTTGGATATTGTTCTTAAGGGAGCAGGCGGCATAAACGGTAAAATTGGCACCATTGTCAAACCTAACGGGTCTTTGCAGCTGACCTATAACGGTTCGCCGTTGTACTTCTGGCACAACGACTCAGAGGCGGACGAGGCATTCGGCCAGGGGATCGATGGCGTTTGGTTCGTCAAAAAGCCGTAATCGCGATTGGTGGATATTGAAAAACAGGGTTGGTAAAAACCCTGTTTTTTTGTTATCATTTGTTCATGCCTAAAGAGCAGACGGTTGCTAAAAATACGCTTTTTTTAACTGCGGGGTCAATTGTGCAAAAGCTATTGGCTTTTGTTTATTTTGTACCATTCTTGCGCGGCATTTTTTGCCGCCTGACGATGTCGGCAAATATCTTTACGCGCTTTCGTATGTGGCGCTGTTTTCGGTCGTAGTTGATTTTGGCATGCAACCCGCGCTTATCCGCGAAATAGCCAAGGACCGTTTGCGAACTAAGGAAGATGATACAAGCGCGCTGGAATTAAAACCGTTCTCGCCCTGGCCACAAGGGCGAGGATCCTTTCATTGCTTCCCGACTGACGGAAAATGACCCGACCAAAATAGCGCTCATTTCCATTGCCGCCATAACCATCGTTTGCCGTTCGGTGCAACTGACCTTTTATGCCGTCTTGCGCGGGTACGAACGGCTGAATTTTGAGGCGGTCGGCGTATTGATCGGCCAAATTATAACCGTGGCCATAGGAACGGTCATCCTTATCACGCATCAGCCGCTGCCTTATCTTATGTTCTCATTACGTCGCTCGTTAGCTTTGGAATGCCGGCTATTCTTGGGCGCGCGCGCGCCGCGTTTCCGGAGACGGTTTTAAAGTATCGTTCAACAAAAAGGTTTGGATCGAGCTTTTCAAACTTTCTATTCCCTTTGCCGTTGCCGCTATTTTTGTCCGCGTTTATTCGTCGGTCGATTCGGTCCTCTTAACCGTATGGCCGGAAACACCGCGCGGCGTTATACGGCGTGCCATATAAATTTGTTTTTGCTTTCCAATTATTCCATAGCCCTGGCGGCGGCGCTTTATCCGGCTTTTGCCCGCGAAGTACATGTCGATAAAAAGCGGACCGGGGAACTTTTGCGCGGTCCGAGCGATACTTAATGCTCATTGTTTTTCCGCTTTTCGCCGGCATGGTCTGCATGGCACGTCCTATCATTACCGCTTTTTATCGGGAACAGTATTTCCATGCGGTACCGATAATGATGCTCTTCAGCTTGGTGCCTTATTCCCGCTTTTCTTGATTTTCCGGTAAAAATGTGCGCTCTCTTAAACGCGGCTCGCCGGCAAAAATACGCAAACCGCGTTCATGGGCGTTACCATGGTAATCGGCGTTAGCATTGAATCTGCTCCTTATTCCGCGCTATGGCGGCATGGGTTCGGCGGCGGCGGCACTTACCGGAAACTCGATATTCTTTATCGGCGGAGTCATGGCGATTGTCAAGTTGGTTGATGTTCCTTGGAAAAAATTGTCGGCTTTCGTTTTTGCACAAGGATGCGCCATTGCCTCAATATTAATGGCGGCGGCCGTTACTTATGGTGAGCAAGCGAGTTCTCGTTGTATTACTCGATTGCCATCGGCGTCTTGGTTTACGTTGGCGCATTGTTCGTGACGCGCAAATAGGACAAAGCGATGTCGTACGTATGCGCGACTTATCGCCCCACCTCGCCCTGAGACCATGAAAACTGAAACTGATATTTCCGCATGAAGATACTCCTCCTTACTTACGAATACCCACCGTTTCAAGGCGGATAGCCACCTATCTTTCAAATTTGGTAACTGCCGCGCCAAAGGGAGTTGAGGTTGTCGTTGAAGTTCCCGGAGATGGGAACATTGGATTATAACCGCATGGCGGCGGTCGCAATCTGGGGGGTCTTGCCTTGCCTGTTGCTTCGTTCCGATTACGTCTTGCTAGAGCCGAGCTCGGTCGAGGCGACCGAGTGCTCGAGCAGCCGGCACGGCTGCCCTCGCCGCAGCTGCGTCGAAGCGTGAGGCCGGCCCCTGCACGCCGATGATCCCGGCGAGCGCTCCGCGGCTGTCCCATACCGGAGCAGCGATCGCCGCGAGCCCCTCCTCGCGCTCCTCCCGGGCGTCGGCGAAACCGCGCTCGCGGACCCGCTCGAGCTCCTCGACGAGCCGTTCGCGCGTCGTGATCGTGCGCGGCGTGAACGCCGTGAACGGCTCGACGGGAAGCTCCACGTCGCCAAACGCGAGCATCACCTTGCCGGCCGCCGTCGCATGGCCGACGCTCGGCCGCCCGAGCTGCGCCACGCTCTGGACGACCGAAGAGCTGTGGGCGAAGTCGACCGTGATCGCGTCGTGCTCCCCCGGAGCCGACAGCGTCGCCGTCTCGCCGGTCTCCCGCACGAGCGCCTGCAGGTGCGGCCGGGCGAGCGTCCGCAGGTCGAGGCGCCCGAGCACCGCGTTGCCGAGCTCGATCAGCCGCAGCGAGAGTCGGTAACGGCCGCTCTCCGGCACGTGCTCGACGAAACGTGCCGAAGCAAGCGTCGCGAGAGTCGCGAGACGGTGCTGGCGTTGATCCCCGTGCGTCGGGCGATCTCGTTCGTCCCGAGCTCGCCCCCGTCGGCGAGGGCGTCGAGCACGGTGAACGCACGCTCGACGGCAGCGACATGGCGGACGGCTGGTTGACCGGTACGAGCCATGCTACGCTCCTTTAAGTCCATTTTGACATGCCATTGCCCGGGAGGCAATTCACATGATACCTGCTTCGTCCCGCTTCGTCATCGTCGGCGCCGGCATGCACGGACTGTCGACGGCCTACCACCTCGCCGTCGAGCTCCGGCAGCGCGGCATCGGCTCCGGCGCAGACATCGTCGTGATCGAGAAGGCGACCCCGGGTGCCGGCGCCACCGGCATCGCCTGCGGCGTCGTCCGCAACAACACTTCCAGCCCGCGATGAGCGAGCTGATGCAGGCATGCGTCGAGGTCTGGGAGTCCGATCCCGCGGCCTACCACTACAACGGCGTCGGCTACATCGCGCTCGGCCCCCAGGTGCAGGAGAGCGACCTCAGCGCGGTCTTCGAGCGCCATCAGCGCATCGGCTACAGCTCGAGCCTGTACGTCGGCGAGGCCGAGGTCGACGCCCACATGAAGGAGCTGTTCCCCGACTGGCGGGCCAAGGGCGTCACGATCTGCCTCCACGAGCACCAGGGCGGCTTCGCCTTCAACGTCGAGTCGGTGATGGGCCTCCGCGACAAGTGCCTCGAGGAGAACGTCCAGATCCACTCGTACGTCGAGGTGACGGGCTTCGAGCTCGGCGACGACGACACGGTGACGGCCGTCGAGACCGACAAGGGCCGGGTCGCCGTCGGCGAGCAGGTCGTGATCGCGCCCGGCCCGTGGGCCAAGCACTTCTGGGGCATGCTCGGCCTGCCGATGACGATCGACATCCACACGCCCTCCGGCGACGTCGCCCGCGACCAGCCGATGTGGACGTACTGGAACCTGCAGGAGGGCGAGATCACCGTCGACCCGCTGATGTTCGACACGGCGGACGGCGGCGCACCCCCCGTGATCCACCTCGACACCGACGCGCCCCTCTACACCGACGACGGCAGGCTGATCACCGACGAGCTGTGGGGGATCTACTACAAGCGCGACCGCCACGGCGTGCAGGGCGGCGCCTCGCCGCTCACCGTCGACGGCGACATCGAGCTCGACCCGTACCCCTCCACGACGAACGTCGACGACGAGTTCCCCGACATGTGGTGCGCCGCGCTCTCGCACGCGATGAGCCGGTTCGAGGGCTGTCGACCGCTGTACAAGCAGGCCCGCTCCGGGCGGCGTCGGCTCGTTCACGGCGGACAACTTCCCGGTCTTCGACTACCTGAAGCCGAACGTCTACGGGATCCTCGACTCGAACCACGGCTACAAGATGATCGGCGTCGGCCGCGAGGTCGCCCGGGTCATCTGCGGAGACTCGGCGCCGCTCCTGACGCCGTTCCGCTTCGAGCGCTTCGCGACCGGCGACCTCCACCCGGTCTCGAACTCGCCGTATCCCTGGAGCTGACGTGGGGGAACCTGGTTCCCCACGAGCCCCCTCCTATCCCGTAGCACGGGTCGAACCAGCGGGCCTCCCGCCGGGCAGGCCCGGCTCCGGCCGACCTGGGCTCATCTCAGACTCCGGCGCCTGGCTCGGACGGCGGGGGCAACCGCCGGGGGATCGACCTCGACCTGGACGCCGTCCTTGCGCAGCTTGCGACGCAGTTCGGCGCCGACGTCGCCCTCGATCATTCGGCGGAGACCCCTCGAGACCGTCGTCTCGTCGATCACGATCGTGCGCACGCCTCGACCCCGGGCCACCGCCGTGAGCTTCTTCGCCGCGCGCCGCGTCGCCGCCACCTGACCGTCCGCGGAGACGCCCTGGCGCGAAGCTTGTGAATCGCAGCCTCCACCCACCGCTGCCGCTCCGCGATCTCGTCCTTCGTCGGCAGGAGCCCCGGATGCGGCAGCCCGAACGAGGAGCCGTAGATCTTCGCGATCGTGACGACAGCGACCGACCCTGATCCCGCGAGGGCGGCCGCCTGCGCGACCGCCCTCGGGGAGAAGTCCTGGCGCCCGTCCGAGGCGAGCATCACCTCACACGGATCAGCGGCTGGACGTCGAAGCTTCGACGGTGGAACGGCATGAGCTAGAGCGTTGGTGACAGGCTTCAGCCTGTCACCAACACCTCTCTACGATGAGCCCCCGGTACTCGCCGCCGCGGGCTCGTGCTCCCCCCGGCCGACTTGTCCTCGATCGTCCGCCACCAGTAGAGCGGGAAGTAGAGGACGAGCAGGATCAACCCGATCCAGTAGAGCCACCGGTAACCAGTGCCGACGACGTAATCGGCCGCGTAGTAGCCACCGATAGCCCAGAGCAGAAGCCCGGCAACCCCGACGATCAGCGCGAGGGGCCCGAACGCGCGCGGCATCTTCAGGTCGCGAGCCGTGTCCTCACGCGTTGCGCGGAAGACGCCGTACCCGACCATCGAGACGGCGAGCGCGAAGAGGTAGCCCATGTTCGAGAAGACGTAGATCTGGAGCGGCGAGCCGACGGTGAGCACCGCGATCGAGCAGCCCAGGCTGACGAGCATCGCGAACGACGGTGCCTTGTGCTTGTTCGCCCAGCCGAAGGCCTTCGGGAGAATCCCGTCGTGGAGTTCTGGTACAGGCCACGCGAGGCACCCATGATCGCGTTCAGACCGAGAGGCTGAGCGCGAGATCAGCGGCAAGGCCGATGAACCACGTCCAGAACCGGTTGACGCCGAAGATCTGATCGACGTAGCCCTGGAAGAGGATGTTCGCATCGCCGATCCAGCCCTCGTTGTCCTTCGCGAGCTGTAGCCCGACCGTGCCGAGAACGGTGAAGACCATGATCGGAGCGTCACGTAGATGAAGAAACCGAACAGGCCCTCTGCCGTGATCGCGATCTTCGCGTCACGGACGGCTCGCGGCATTCGCCGATGTAGCAGGCCGCCGCCTCCATCGCGAGCACCGTCCACGTGTAGATGAACGACCAGCCCAGAATCAGCTGCCAGCTGCCCTTCGTGCCGATCGGCGACGAGGAGAGCGAGAGGCTGAGGTTGGAAGCCGTCGAGCGACCCGGCTTGAAGAACGGGAGGATCACGAGCAGGACGAGCGGGACGATCGTCAGATGCCGAGCACGGTGGCGAACGTGCACCGAGCCGGATGCCGAGCCAGCACGGGATGAACATGACGAGCAGCAGGATCACGCCGACGACGAACACGTCGACGGGAACGACGAGCCGAACTTGGTGCTGATCGGCCCGAACTCGCCGCCGAAGTCGATGTTGAAGAGGTCGACGATGTAGAGCGAGGCGAGGAACGCGTTGATCGGGGCGACGGTGAACCAGCCGAGCCAGTACGCCCAGGACGACAGGCCGCCGATGTGGCGCGAGAAGGTGCGCCCATTGGCTTGAACGTCTCGAACGCGTACAACGGCAACCCGCCGAACGTTCGGCCAGGTCGCCGCCATCTCGGCGAGGCAGAAGCAGAGGAAAACGCCGATCGCCGTGATGATGGCGAAGAGCACGATCGCGAAGCCGCCGAGCGCTAGAGCGCGTAGCCGATCAGCCCGATGATGAGCACGGTGCCTGCAAGGCCGATCACGAAGGCTCCCCACCAGTTCGTCTCGCGGCGAGACTCGCCCGAAGCATTCGGGACATGTACCAGCCTGCTGTCGAAATCAGTCACGTTCCTCCTCCGAGGTGGATGGAACGTGGCAATCGAAACGTATGGACGGAGCAGTCAAGGCCTCCGGGCTCAGAGCGGGCTGCGACCCGGAATCCAATCGGTGCCGGCGAGCGGTACTCGGGCCATCGCGGCCGCCTCGATGGTCAGCGCGACGAGGTCCTCCGGCTCGAGGTTGTGGACGTGCGACTGCCGCAGCGCGGGCGAGGGTCTGCGTCTCGAGCGTGAGCACGCGCAGGTAGTTCGCCACCCTCGCCCGCCGAGCTCGGGGTCGAAGCGCGCGGCAAGCTCGTCGTCCTGAGTCGAGATCCCGGCCGGGTCGCGGCCGGCCTGCCAGTCGTCGTAGTAGCCGGCCGAGCTGCCGATTTCTGGTACTCGGCCTCGTAGTCGGGGCTGTTGTCGCCCATCGCGATCAGCGCCGCTGTGCCGATCGAGACGGCGTCGGCACCGAGAGCGAGCGCCTTGGCGACATCGGCGCCGCTTCGGATCCCGCCGGAGACGATCAGCTGCACCTCGCGATGAAGACCGAGCTCCTGCAGTGCCTGCACGGCGAGCGGGATCGCGCAGAGG
>CAVUBY010000010.1:0-184622 GCA_963739925.1 uncultured beta proteobacterium
GAGTTCCACGCAATCCTGACCCGCCTTTTTCATCCAATATTGACCCACCCGTATTCGAGCCACCGCGGGCTCACGTTGTGGATAACTTCTTGGTCTTGGCCTCCTTCTTGGTCTGGGTGGGTTGGGCCGAACTGTTCTTGAATCGGTAGCTGTCATTGCCCGTCTCAACGATATGGCAATGATGGGTGAGCCGGTCCAGCAGCGCCGTGGTCATCTTCTCATCGCCGAACACGCTGGCCCATTCGCTGAAGCTCAGGTTGGTCGTGATCACCACGCTGGTTCTCTCGTACAGCCTGGACAGCAAGTGGAACAGCAGCGCCCCGCCTGAGGCGCTAAACGGCAGGTACCCCAGCTCGTCCAGGATCACCAGGTCGGCGTAGGCCAGCCGGTGCGCGATCTGCCCGGCTTTGCCAGCTATCTTCTCCACCTCCAGCGCATTGACCAGCTCCACCGTGGAGAAGAAGCGCACGCGCCGATGGTGATGCTCGATCGCCTGCACCCCCAGCGCCGTGGCCAGGTGCGACTTGCCCGTGCCCGGCCCGCCGACCAGCACCACGTTGTGCGCCTGCTCCGTGAACTCGCAGCGGTGCAGCTGCCGCACCAGCGCCTCATTCACCTCGCTCTGGGCGAAGTCGAAGCCTGCCAGATCGCGGTAGACCGGGAAGCGCGCCACCTTCAACTGGTAAGCCACCGAACGCACCTCCCGCTCGGCCGTCTCCGCCTTGAGCAATTTCGACAGCACCGGCTGCGCGGCCTCGAAGGCCGGCGCGCCTTGCCGGCCAGATCGGCCACGGCCTGGGCCATGCCGAACATCTTGAGCTCGCGCAGCATGATCACCAGAGCTGCACTCGCGGGGTCATGGGCGGGATCACGAACCGTGTCATGACGCATGGCAGATCTCCCGCGCCGCGAAGGCATGCTCTGCTGGCCTGCGCCTTGCCGGCACCGCGCAGGCTGTCGTAGCGCCGCACATTGGGCTGTGGCTCATTGACCAGTCGCAGCGCCTGAGGCGCGGTCACGGGCGGCGCGATCGGCTTGCCGTCGAGCAGCCGGTGCAGCACGTTGAGCACATGGGTCTTGGTGGGTACACCGCCCTCCAAGGCCAGCTCCACGGCCGCCAGAACGGCCTGCTCGTCGTGGTGCAGCACCAGGGCCAGGATCTCCACCATCTCCCGGTCGCCGCCAGGCTGCCTGAGCAAGGCGGTCTGCAGCCGCCTGAACCCCTCGGGCAGTTCGGCGAACGGCGCGCCGTTCCTCAACGCCCCGGGCTTGCGCTGCAGCACCGCCAGGTAGTGGCGCCAGTCGTAGACGGTCTGGCCAGCGTCGCGGTGGTTGCGGTTGATCAGCCGGGCGTGCTCGCAGACCACCTGGGCCTCGGCCACCACCACCAGCCGGTGGGCGTACACGCGCAGGCTCACCGGCCGGTTGGCGTACGAGGCCGGCACGCTGTAGCGGTTGCGCTCGAAGTGCACCAGGCAGGTCGGCGAGACACGCTTGGTGTGCTCGACGAAGCCGTCGAAGGGGCGCGGCATGGCCATCAGCACGGCGCGCTCCTGGGTCCACACGTCGGCCACGGTGCCGGGCAGCTTGCCATGGTCGATCTCGCCCCACAGAGCCTGGCAGCGCTGCTCCAGCCAGTCGTTGAGCGCATCCAGCGTCGGGAAGGCTGGGTGCCGGTTGCCACAGCCGGTGGCGCGCGTCGCGCACGTTCTTCTCGACCTGGCCCTTCTCCCAGCCCGAGGCGGGGTTACAGAACTCGGGCTCGAACAGGTAGTGGCTGACCATGGCCTGGAAGCGCGCGTTGATGTCGCGCGCCTTGCCGCGGCTGACCTTGTCGACGGCGGTCTTCATGTTGTCGTAGATGCCGCGCCGGGGCACGCCACCCAGGACCCGGAAGGCATGGTTGTGGGCGTCGAAGAGCATCTCGTGGGTCTGCAGCGGATAGGCTCGCAGCACGAAGGCCCGGCTGTGACTGAGCTTGAAGTGGGCGACCTGCAGCTTGCTGCGCTCGCCAGCGAAGACGGCCCAGTCTTCGCTCCAGTCGAACTGGAAGGCTTCGCCGGGACCAAAAGTAAGCGGGACGAAGGTGCCGCGGCCGCTGGTCTGCTCGGCCTCGTGGCGGCTGGCCGTCCAGGACCGGGCGAACGCGGCGACGCGGCTGTAGGAGCCGTCAAAACCGAGCGCCACGAGATCGGCATGCATCTGCCGAATCGTGCGTCGCTGCTTGCGCGACTTGCTCGTCTCGCCCTTGAGCCAGCCGGATAGCTTCTCGGCGTAGGGGTCAAGCTTGCTCGGGACCGGTGCGCCGAGCGTAAGTCGGCTCGACCGTGCCAGCGCGAAGGTACTTCTTGATGGTGTTGCGAGACAGACCCGTGCGTCGGGCTATCTCGCGCAAGGACAACTGCTCTCGCAATGCCCAGCGCCTGATCACACTCAATGTCGCCACGTCAATCACTCCTCGTGCTCCTGCCACTCAAAGCAGCAGGTTAGGGTTGTTGCGTGGGTCAGATTTGGATGGAAATCAGCCGCTCAGTGGGTCACTTCTGGGTGGAATTCAACACGTTGACGTTTGTCGTGCCGGCAAACACTTTCACGGACCCCGACGTGGGCACGACGCTCAACTACGCCGCTTCCTTGGTAGGCGGTTCAGCACTGCCGAGCTGGCTGAGCTTTAGCGGAACTACTCGCACATTTTCCGGGACCCCGGTCAATGCCAGTGTTGGTGTCTTGCAGATTCAGGTCACGGCAACCGATTCGACCGGGGCCCAGGCGAGCGACGTGTTCTCGCTGACGATCCAGAACACCAACGACGCACCGACTGTTGCCATTGCACCAACTTCTCAAAGTGCCACCCAGGGTCAGGCGTTCAGTTGGTCCGTGCCGATTGGGACGTTCGCTGATGTGGATGCTGGCGACACGCTCACACGAACACTGACTCGCTCCGACGGCTCGGCTTTGCCGAACTGGCTCAGCTTCAATGCCACCACCGGTGTGCTGTCCGGTACCCCGGCAAACTCTCAAGTCGGAACGGTGGCCCTCCGTCTCACGGCCACCGATTTGGCCGGCGCTACCGTCTTGGCCGCGTTTAACCTGGTGGTTGCGAACGTCAACGACGCCCCAGTATTGTCTTCCGCACTCGCTGATCAGAGCGGACGCGCCGGTTCAGCCTTCAGCTACACCGTGCCCGCAGGTGCTTTCAGCGATGTCGACGTCGGAGACACACTCACGTATGCGGCGCTGCAGGCCAGTGGCGCTGCGCTGCCATCCTGGCTCAGCTTCAATGCCGCGAGCCGAACCTTCAGCGGCACTCCACCCGCTGGCCAGGCAGGCACAGTCTCCGTTCGCGTCACCGCCACGGACACGGCGGGAGCCGCCGCCAGTGATGTCTTTGACCTGTCGATCGCACTCAACGGTGTGATCAACGGCACCGCAGCCGCCGACACATTGAGTGGCACCGCCGGCCAAGACCAGATCAACGGCTTGGGCGGCAACGACACCCTCAACGGACTGTCCGGAGACGATACGCTGGACGGCGGTGCGGGCAACGACACCCTCGTCGGCGGCGCCGGCAACGACACCTACGTGGTCGACAGCACCAGCGATGTCGTCACCGAGCTGGCCAACGAAGGCACCGACACCGTGCAGTCCAGCGTCACCTACACGCTGCGCGACAACGTCGAGAACCTCACACTCACCGGCGCCGCGGCCATCAACGCCACCGGCAACGGGCTCAACAACATCCTCACTGGCAACAGCGCGGCCAATGTCCTCGACCGGCGGCGGTACCGGCAACGACACCTACGTACGTCGGCACCGGCGACACGGTGACCGAAGCCGCCAGCGCGGCATCGATACCGTGGTGTCGGGTCGTCACCTGGACCCTGGGCGACAACGTCGAGAACCTCACGCTCACCGGCACGGCGCCATCAACGGCACCGGCAACACCCTGGCCAATGTCCTCACCGGCAACAGCGCCGCCAAACCTCGACGGCGGCACGGGCGCCGACACGCTGATCGGCGGTGCCGGCAACGACACCTACGTGGTGGACAACACCGGCGACGTCGTCACCGAGCTGGCCAACGAAGGCACGGACCGGTGAACAGCAGCGTGACCTACACGCTCGCGGCCAACGTCGAGAACCTCACGCTCACCGGCACGACGGCCATCAACGGCACCGGCAACGCGCTCGACAACATCCTCACCGGCAACAGCGCCAACAACACGCTGACCGGTGGTGCGGGCAACGACACCCTCGACGGCGGCACGGGCAACGACACCATGGTGGGCGGCGCGGGCAACGACACCTACACCGTGAACGTCGACCACCGACGTGGTCACCGGAGCTGGCCAACGAGGGCACGGACACCGTGCAGCTCGTCGGTCACCTGCACCCTGGGCAACAACCTGGAGAACCTCACGCTGCATCGGCAGCGACCGCCATCAACGGCACCGGCAACGCGCTGGACAACATCCTCACCGGCAACAGCGCCAACAACACGCTCACGGGCGGTGCAGGCAACGACACGCTCGATGGCGGCGCGGGCAACGACACGTTGCGTGGCGGCGCGGGCAACGACACCTATGTGGTGGAGCGCACCGCCGATGTGGTGACCGAGAACGCCAACGAAGGCATGGACACGGTTCGTTCGTCGGTCACCTGGACACTGGGCAACAACCTGGAGAACCTCACACTGCTGGGCACCACCGCCATCAACGGCACCGGCAATGCGCTGAACAACACCCTGCTCGGCAACGCGGGGGCGAACGTGCTCACCGGCGCGGCGGGTGACGACATCTACGACGGGGCTGCGGGCAATGACACCTTCACGGACACCTCGACCACCTCGAACGACACCTACCGCTGGGGCATCGGCTCGGGCCTGGACACCCTCACCGACAGCGGAGGCGCGCTGGACCACGTCGACCTGTTTGCGGGCATTGCCAGGAGCCAGCTGCGGTTTGCGCAGAACGGCAACCACCTGGAGCTGAGCATCAGCGGCCAGACGGACAAGCTCACCATCAACAACTGGTACCTCTCAGCCAACAACCGCATCGAGGAGTTCCGCTTGAGCGATGGCAGCAAGGTGCTGGCCTCGGAGGTGCAGTCGCTGGTCGGTGCCATGGCCACGTTCACCGCTCAGGCCGACACCTCGGCCACGACCACGCGCATGACGGCGATGCTGGTGCGGCCGGGCGCGGATATGGCGGTGTCGGTGATGTAGGCAGATTCGGGGGCATCCGGTGCATCAGCCGTGGAGATTGGCCTCAACGCCTGGTGACTGCGCGGCGCGCTGTTGCCCGCGTGAGTTCGCGTACCAATAGCTCCAGGGCTTCTCGCTTCTCGGTCATGCAGTCGTGCCCGTCAATCGGCCCCGAGTTGCCTGGAGTTCGATGTCGTCATCGAGCGGGTTGCTCGGACATGCGCTACGCCCGAAGTGAAACAACCGCTCCGCCCGCGCGCAGGGCGTCCAAGTGATCTGCCCATGCCTGCATCATCCGGCGCCGCGCTGGCAGGTGCTCGGCGTGGTTGTACGCCGCCTTCACCGCGTTCCGCTCGGCGTGTGACAGTTGCCGCTCGATGACGTCTGACGGCCAGCCACATTCATGCAAGAGGGTGGAGGCCATGCCACGGAAGCCGTGCGCCGTGATCATCGTGCGGTCGTACCCCAGCCTGCGCAGCGCCGCGTTGACTGTGTTCTCGCTCATCGGCTCGCCGTTGGTTCGCACGCCTGGGAACACCCATGCGCTCCTGCCCGTGAGCGGTTCAAGGTCGCGCAGGATGCTGATGGCCTGGGCAGCGAGCGGCACGATGTGCATGACGCGGCCTTTCATCTTCGCCGCCGGGATCCGCCACTCGGCGGCATCCAGGTTGATCTCGCTCCACTCGGCTCTGCGCAGTTCACCGGGGCGTACGAACAGCATCGGCGAGAGCTTCATCGCGCACTTCGTGATGAAGCCACCATCGTAGCCGTCGATGTCGCGGAGAAGGCGTCCGACCTGGCGCGCGTCGGTCAGCGTCGGGTAGTGCTCCGGCTTCCAAGGGGTGAGCGCGCCGCGCAGGTCACGACTGGGGTCGCTCTCTGCGCGGCCCGTGGCAACGGCATAACGGAAGACCTGGCCGCAGTTCTGCTGAACGCGGTGCGTCGTTTCCACGGCACCTCGATCCTCGACTCGCTTGAGCAGGGTCAGCAGTTCCATCGGTCGGATCGAGCGGACGGGCTTCGAGCCGATCCACGGGAACACGTCCAGTTCGAGCCGCCGGATGATCTTCGTCGAGTGTGACGCCGCCCAGTTTGGGATGTTCTTCGTGTGCCACTCGCGAGCGACTGCCTCGAAGGAGTCGAGCGGCGGCAGACCTGCTGCCGCCCGCTGCTCGGTCGCTCGCTGGAGCGACGCCTTTCCACGAGCCTCCTTGCGGACGTTGGTGGGGTCGATGCCGGCGCTGACCAGCTTGCGAGCTTCTTCGGCCTTCTTGCGCGCGAGACTCAGGCCAGTGTCCGGATAGGTACCCAGGCTCAGTGTGTTGCGCCGACCGTTCAGGCTGTAGTCGAAGCGCCAGCCGTGCGAGCCACCATTGACAAACAACTTGAGGTACAGACCGGCGCCATCGGCAAGGAGATTGCGGACCTCGCCAGGCTTGATCGCCTTGATCGTGGCGTTCGAGGGGATGAGGTGGTGTGCCATGCAGGAACTCCGGCGCCGAGTTCCTGCAGATTCTGGAGTTCCTGCACAAGTTCCTGCAATGTGAACTCGGAATCAGCGGGAACGCATGAGATCTGTGTGGACAAGAAAAAAGCCCTAGAGCGCTGATTCTCTAGGGCTTTCTGGATCCCCTGGGACTTTGCGGGAAGTCCTGGAACAAGTGGATGGTGGAGAGGAGGAGGATCGAACTCCCGACCTTCGCATTGCGAACGCGACGCTCTCCCAGCTGAGCTACCCCCCCACGACGCGCGCAGTTTAGCAAACTCGCGCTGAGCCCGGCGCGGCGTTGCGGGGGCTGGCGCGGCGCGCTGGCTGGGGTTAGAAAGAGGCTCCGCAACTTCTTCGCCCACGCCATGCCGCAACCTTCGCCCGAGTGGCTGGATGCCCAGTACAACAACCGCGCGCGCATTCCGGATCACCCGCAGATCTTCGCGCGCTGGACCAACGCCTCGGCGCTGGCGCGGCAACAGGCGCCGTGCCAGCTGGACGTGCCGTATGGGGATGGTGCGGGCGAGACGCTGGACGTGTTCCTGCCCGAGCGCGCCAATGCGCCGGTGTTCGTGTTCATCCACGGTGGCTACTGGCGCTCGCTCGACAAGAGCGACCATTCCTTCGTGGCGCCTGCGTTGGTGGCCGCGGGTGCGATGGTGGTGGTGCCCAACTACGCGCTGTGCCCGGCGGTGACCATCGAGCACATCGCGCTGCAGATGGTGAAGGCGCTGGACTGGACCTACCGCAATGCGGCACGACTGGGCGGCGATCCGCAGCACATCGTGGTGGGCGGGCACTCGGCCGGCGGGCACCTCGCCGCGATGCTGCTGAGCTGTGCCTGGCCCAAGGTGGCGGCCGATCTGCCGAAGCGGCTCGTTCACTCCGCGCTGTCGATCTCGGGTGTGTTCGATCTCGAGCCGCTGCGCCACACGCCCTTCATTGCGAAGGACTTGCGCCTCACCGCGGCCTCGGCGCGGCGCCTGAGTCCGGCCTTGTATCCAGCCCCAGAGGGCACGCTGGTGGCGGTGGTGGGCGGTGACGAGAGCGAGGAGTTCATCCGACAGAACGAACTCATCCGCCAGCGCCTGGGGGCCCGCCGCGGTGCCGGTGTGCGAGACCATTCCCGGCACACACCACCTCAACGTGGTGCACGACCTGGCCGATGCCAAGGCATCGCTGTTTGCCCACGCCAGGCGGTTGCTTGCGCTTGACCGGTGAGAGGCACCCGCGGGCTTCTACCTAGTGCTGGGTGCTCTCCCACTCCCACATCGTCGAAGTCTGCGCGCGCATAGCCCGCCTCAATGCAGTGCATTGACGATTTGAATTGGCGGGGGTTCAGGTGCTGCGCTAGCGTACGCCGCAGTCGTCCCCGGGATGGATCGATGGAGAGGGCGACGATCACATTGCACCTCAACGACAGGAGACTCACATGGGCTTGAAAGGATCGAAGACCGAGCAGAACCTGAAAGACGCCTTCGCGGGCGAATCGCAGGCGAACCGCCGGTACCTGTATTTCGCGAACAAGGCCGACATCGAAGGCCAGAACGACGTGGCGGCGCTCTTCCGCTCCACTGCCGAGGGTGAGACCGGGCATGCGCATGGCCACCTCGAGTTCCTGGAGGCCGTGGGTGACCCGGCCACCGGTCTGCCGATCGGATCGAGCCGCCAGAACCTCAAGGCGGCCGTGGCCGGCGAGACGCACGAGTACACCGACATGTACCCGGGCATGGCCAAGCAGGCGCGCGACGAAGGCTTCGACGAAATCGCCGACTGGTTCGAGACGCTTGCCAAGGCCGAGCGCTCGCACGCCAACCGCTACCAGAAGGCGCTGGACGCGCTCGTCGACTGAGGCCGCAAGGCCGTTTGAACCGACAAGGGGCTTCGTGCCCCTTGTTCTTTGGTGGCGCGAGGAGACAACCCCATGACCGCACGCGAAGGCAACCTCGAAGCGCCGACCCGGCACCCGTTGGACTGGAAGAACCCCGACTTCTACGACGAGGCCTCGGCGCTCAAGGAGATGGAGCGCATCTTCGACATCTGCCACGGCTGCCGGCGCTGCGTGAGCCTGTGCCAGTCGTTTCCGAACCTGTTCGACCTGGTGGATGCCACCGAGGACGGCGAGGTGCACGGCGTTCAGAAGCAGGACTACTGGAAGGTGGTCGACCAGTGCTACCTCTGCGACCTGTGCTACCTGACCAAGTGCCCCTACGTGCCGCCGCACGAATGGAACCTCGACTTCCCGCACACCATGCTGCGGGCCAAGGCCATCAAGTTCCGCAAGGGGGAGGTCAAGGCCAGCGAGAAGTTCCTGGCCTCCACCGACGTGCACGGCCAGTTCGCGGGCATCCCTGTCGTCGTGCAGGCGGTCAACGCGATCAACAGGACCAAGGCGGCGCGTGGCGTGATGGAGAGTGCGCTCGACGTGCACAAGGACGCCTGGATGCCCGAGCTCGCGACCAGCCGCTTTCGCTGGAGCGCGAAGAAGAAGGGCAGCGCCAGCGAGGTGAAGGACGGCCAGCGCAGCCCCGGCAAGGTGGCCATCTTCGCGACCTGCTACGTCAACTACAACGAGCCGGGCATCGGCCATGACCTGATCGCCTCGCTGGAGCACAACGAGATCCCGTACGTGATCGTCGAGAAGGAGTCGTGCTGCGGCATGCCCAAGCTCGAGCTCGGCGATCTCGAGGGCGTCGCGCGGCACAAGGAGGCCAACATCCCGGTGCTGGCGCGTTACGCCAAGGACGGCTACGCCATCGTGTCGGCCGTGCCGTCGTGCACGCTGATGTTCAAGCAGGAACTGCCGCTGATGTTCCCGGACGATGCGGACGTGAAGGCCGTGCAGCAGGCCATGTTCGACCCGTTCGAGTACCTGATGGCCCGCCACAAGGATGGGTTGCTGAAGACGGACTTCAAGAACCCGCTCGGCAAGGTGAGTTACCACATTCCCTGCCACGGCCGGGTGCAGAAGATCGGCAAGAAGACCGAGGAGATGCTCAAGCTCATCGGCCAGACGGTGAGCGTGCAGCTCAACACGGTGGAGCGCTGCTCGGGCCATGCCGGCACCTACGGCGTGAAGAAGCCGTACCACCCGATCGCGATGAAGATCGGCAAGCCCGTGTTCAAGGCGATGGCCAAGGACGAGCCGGACTACATCGGCTCCGACTGCCCGATGGCCGGCCACCACATCGCCCAGGGCATGGCGAACAACGCGCTGCCGGCCGCGAAGATCGCGCACCCGCTGAGCCTGGTGCGCATCGCCTACGGGCTGTGAAACCACGACGGTGGAGACAACCATGACCATCACCCGCGACAGTCTGCTCACGCTCGAGGCCTACGCCCGGATCCGCAAGAGCAGCAAGCCCGAAGTCATTGCGCATCGCAAGCGGCGCACCGTGCACCTGGGCGAGCACATCAGCGTGCAGTTCGAGGACGAGACCACGATCCGTCGGCAGATCCAGGAGATGCTGCACATCGAGAAGATCTTCGACGAGGAGGGCATCCAGAGCGAGATCGATGCCTACGCGCCGCTGGTGCCCGACGGCGGCAACTGGAAGGCGACGATGCTGATCGAGTATCCCGACGTTCACGAGCGCAAGCGAGAGCTGTCGCGCCTGATCGGCGTGGAGGACCGGCTGTTCGTCGAGGTCGAAGGTCACGGCCGCGTGTACGCGATCGCCGACGAAGACCTGGACCGCGAGAACGACGAGAAGACCTCAGCAGTGCACTTCGTGCGCTTCGAGTTGCCCAAGGCGACGCGCGATGCGGTGCGTGCCGGTGCCATCGTGAAGCTGGGCTGCGACCACACCAACTACCCGGCCCATGTGGTCATCGCGCCGGAGACGCTGGCGAGTCTGGCCGGGGATCTGACATGACGCGCCGCGCATGTCGCCATCCGTCGAGGGTGTAGAGCACCAGCGCCGTCCAGATGAAGGCAAAGCCGATCAGCCGCGCGCCGGAGAACGGCTCGTTGAACAGCCACACGCCCAGCCCGAACTGGATGGTGGGGCCGATGTACTGCAGCAGGCCCAGGGTGGTCATGGAGATGCGCCGTGCGCCCGCGGCAAACAGCAGCAGGGGCACGGCGGTGAGCGGCCCCACGCCGATGAGCAGCAGGTTGGTCGTGAGCCCGGCGGTCGGAAAACTCTGCGGGCCGCGTCCCCACCACAGCACCAGTGCCACGAGGGCCGGTGCGCCGAGCAGCAGGGTCTCCAGTGAGAGGCCTTCGAGTGGCCCGAGCACGGCGATCTTGCGCAGCAGGCCATAGGCGCCGAAGCTCAGCGCCAGCACCAGGGCAATCCACGGCAGCTGACCGGCCTGCCAGGTGAGCCAGGCCACGCCCGTCATGGCCAGCGCCAGCGCCGACCACTGCGCCGCGCGCGGGCGTTCGCCCAGCACGGTGTAGCCCAGCACCACATTGATGAGCGGGGTGATGAAGTAGCCCAGGCTCGCATCCACGATGTGGCCGTTGCCCACCGCCCAGATGTAGACCAGCCAGTTGCCCGACAGCAGCAGCGCACTCAGCGCAAACGCTCCGATCACCCGGGGCTGGCCGCAGCGCGGCGCCAGCCAGCGCCACTGCCGGCGCCAGGCCAGCACCAGCATCACGAAGACCAGCGACCAGACGATGCGGTGCACCAGCACCTCGGCCACCGGCACGTGGGACAGCAGGCTGAAGTACAGCGGGAACAGGCCCCAGAGCACGTAGGCGAGAGCGGCGAAGGCGATTCCGGGGTGCATGGGACAGGGGGGCGGGAAGCAGGGGAGGCGATGCAGGAGCGGTGGATTCAGCTCCGTGGCCGCCGGGACATTGTCGCCCCGGGTTTTTCCGCAGGTGTTTTCTCCGCAGAAGTGTGGGCCCGCCCCCAAAGCGGGGGAATGCCTGTCGCGACCGTGTCACGGAAAATTGGTGCAATGGCAACGCAACATCGACGTTTGCCACAGGGCCCGGTGGCTGGAACTCATCGCGACACCGGGCAGGAGACCGCGCCATGCCCACCACGTACACCGTTGGATCCCGCTCCCTGTTCGTCACGGCGACGGCCTGGGTGTTCATCGTGCTGGCCGCGCTGGCCAGTGTGTCCGCCGTGGTCCAGAACGCTGCCGTCGCTTCGCTGATGCCGGGTCTGCCGGCGCTTGCCGAGCGCGGCCAGCTGCCGCTGGTCACCGGCCTGCTGATCGGCTACCTGCCCTGGGTGGTGGGCACGGGCCTGGTGATGTCGCTGGCCACGCTGGCCACCGCCATCGGCCTGCTGCTGCGCCTGGACTGGGCACGCCGCACCTTCATCGGCCTGCTGGTGGTGGCGATCGTCGCCAACCTGCTGGGTCTGTGGCTGCAGCACGAGGTGGTGCAGTCGGTGGTCGACAGCACTTTGAGCCGCGCCCGCATCCCGCCGCAGGCGCTCGGACGTGTTCGGCGGCTTCGTCACCGCCACGCGCGTGATGGCGGTGGTGATGACGCTCGGCGCCTGCGCGCTGCTGGGCTGGATCATCCGCCGCCTCATGTCCGACGGCGTGCGCCAGGAATTCGCCTGAAGCGCGCTCCTGCTGTCTGGCGATGCCGGTGCGGTCAGCCGCTCAGCGCAGCGTGCCGTCCAGGTAGTACCAGCGCCCGCCTTCGCGCACGAAGCGGCTGACTTCGTGCAGGCGCTGCGGCGCGCCCGCCCAGCTTGCTGCGGGCCACGAACTCGACCGTGGCATGGGTCGTCGTCCTGCGCGGTGTGCTGCCTCACCTCCAGCCCCAGCCACGTCAGGCCGGGCGGATCGGCCTCGATCGACGCGGGCCGCGTGCTCGGGTGCCAGGTGTCGCGCAGTAGTCGTGCCGGCCCAGCACATAGGCGCTGTAGCGCGATCGCATCAGGCTCGCGGCGTCCGGCGCCTGCAGGTGCAGCGGTCCGTGCGTGGTAGCGGCCGCAGCACAGCGCGTACGGATGGCCGCTGCCGCAAGGGCAGGGTGAGGGGGGGCTCGGGGGCGAACTCATGCGAGCGTGAGTTCCCAGTGCTCGCCGACCAGGTCCTGACCGAACTGGTGGTTGCGGTTCGCTGTCGGTCAGGCGGTAGCCGGCGCGGCGGTAGATGTGGCGTGCGGCGCCGAGGTTCTGCTTGGTCCACAGCGCGATGCGGCGGTAGCCCTTGGCGCGCGCGAACTGCGTGCACTCGGTCACCAGCCGATCGCCCAGGCCGAGGCCGCGCGCCGCGGGCTCCACCAGCAGCATGCGCAGCTGCGCGGTGTCGGGCATGGGGCGCCGGGTCGTCTCGTCGCGGGCCTGCACCAGGAACACGCTGCCCACGCGATCGCCTTCGTGCTCGGCGATCCAGCAGGCTTCGCGCGTGGCATCGAAGCGATCGATGAAGTCGGCCGCGATGCGCGCCACCAGGGCCTCGAAGCGCCAGGGTGAAGCCGTACTCCTGCGCATACAGCGCACCGTGGCGCGAGATGACCCAGCCGATGTCGCCCGGCCGGTGGGCGCGCAGCACGGCGGCGGAGCGAGGCGGGGGTGCGACCGGTGGGGGCATGGCGGGCTTGGGGCGTGGCGTTGGGCAGGTAGGCGGTGCCGGGGCGTGAGGCTACTCCTTCCGGGGCGCGGTGGCAGCGCGCAGCACCCGCCAAACGCCAAACCTCTGGAAACGCGGTGCTTGTCGAAAGTACTGTATAAAAGTACAGTTATCAAATGGACGTCGTGTCTGCACTCGTGTCTGCATTCGATCGTGAAGTTGAGCTTGACGAGCTCGCAGGCCGGGCTGCCGCCCGCCCGGCGGCGCTCGTTCGTGCGGCTGCGGCATCACCGCTCGCCCCCGAAAGCCTGCACCCCGCGCTGTGGCGGGCGCATCAGCTCGGTCGCCAGGCGGCCGATGCGGTGCCCAGCGGCTTTGCCCTGCTCGATGCGCAGTTGCCCGGTGGCGGCTGGCCGCGCCGCACGCTCACCGAGCTGCTGCTGCCGCACCCCGGGCGTGGGCGAGATCCGCCTGCTGGCCGGCAGCCTGGTGGCCACCCAGCGCAGCGGCCGGCTGGTGATGCTGTTCGATCCACCGGCGCAGCTCTCGGCCTCGGCGCTGGCGCAGCTCGGGTTCGATGTGGAGCAGCTGCTGGTCATCCACACCCGCACGCGCGTCGTACCCGGGGCCGACAGCCTGTGGGCGCTGGAGCAGGCGCTCAAGAGCGGCCACGTGGGCGCGGTGCTGGCCTGGCTGCCGCCGCGGCTGCGTGCCGACCGGTTGCGGCGTCTGCAACTGGCCGCGCATGCGCACGACGGCCCGGCCTTCGTGCTGCGCGAGCTGGCCGCGGCCCAGCGCCCGAGCGCGGCGCCGCTGCGTCTGGCGCTGCGCGCGGGCGGACCCGACCGGCTGGCGCTGCGCGTGCTCAAGCGCCGCGGCCCGCCCCTGGAGTCACCCCTGCTGCTGGCCTTGCCCGCCGTGCTGTCCGAAACCGCCGCCCAGCGCGCGCGGGCCGGCCTGCGCGCGGGCGGGGCAGCGCGTGTCCTTGCTTCGGGGAGGTCTCTTCGGCGCCACTGGCCTCGGTGACGCCACCGGCCGGGCGCGAACCGGCCCTGCACGGCGCCATCTTCATCAACCTTGCCTGACCATGCTCGTCGGTCTGAACGCTGCTCCATGCGCTGGATCGCCCTGCACCTGCCCCTGTTGTCGCTCGAAGCCTTCGCGGCCACCTTGCCGGCCGAGCAGGCGCAGGCGCCGCTGGCCTTGATGGACGCGCACCACATCACCGCGGTCAATGCCGCGGCCCACGCGCTGGGCGTTCGTGCCAACCAGAAGCGCGCCACGGCCCTGGCGCTGGCGCCGCAGCTGCTGCTGGGCCAGGCCGACGCGGCGCGTGACACCGAGGCCGTCACGGCCGTTGCCCATGCCGCGCTGGCCTTCACGCCGCAGGTCTGCCTGCAGCCGCCCGGCGACGTGGCCCTGGCGCCCGACACCGTGCTGCTCGAGGTGCAGGCGAGCCTGCGCTACTTCGGCGGCCTGTCGGCGCTGATGCAGCGGCTGCAGGCCGCCGTCGAGCCGCTGGGCCACCGCGTGCAGTGGGCCATCGCGCCCACGCCGCTGGGCGCCGCGCTGCTGTCGCGGGTGCACCGCCGGCTGCATTGCGCCGACAGCGCGGCCCTGCAGCGCGCGCTCGAAGACGCGCCGGTGTGGCTGCTCGGCCCCGGCCGCGCGCACTGGGAGGCGCTGGACGGCATGGGCCTGCGCACCCTGGGCGACCTGCAGCGCCTGCCACGCGACGGGCTGGCGCGGCGCTTCGGGCAGACGCTGCTGGTCGAGCTCGACCGCGCCCGCGGCCAGCGGCCCGATCCGCGCGAGCCGCTCGCCTGGCCCGAGCGTTTCGCCAGCCGGCTCGAGCTCTTTGCCCGCGCCGACACCACCGAGCAGATGCTGTACGGCGCCGGGGTGCTGCTGGTGCGCATGGTGGCCTGGCTGGCCGCGCGCCAGGCCTGCGTGCGCGGCTTCACGCTGGTCATGCACCACGAGCCGCGCTGGCGCGTCCGCGAAGGCGCCGAACTGCCGCCGCGCACCGAGCTGTCCATCGCGCTGGCCGAACCCTCGCGCGAGGCGGCGCACCTGCAGGTGCTGCTGCGCGAGCGGCTGGCGGCGCTGGCCTTGCCGGCGCCGGCGCTGGAGCTCAGTCTCGAGGCGCACGACATCGTGCAGGCCGCGCTGCCCAACGGCGAGCTGTTTCCCACCGCCGGCCAGCGAACGCGAGGGGCTCACCCGCCTGATCGAACGCCTGCAGGCGCGGCTGGGGCCGGCGCAGGTGCAGCGCCTGCGCGCCGTCGCCGACCACCGCCCCGAGTGCGCCAGCGCCGCCCCGCCGGTGCAGGCCGGCCAGCCATTCGCTCCGTCGGCCCCATCGGCCCCATCCACCCGGGCCGCCCGGCCGCAGGCCGCGCCGGACTGGGCGCCTACCCGCCCGGTCTGGCTGATGACGCCACCCGAGCCCTTGCAAGGCCGCCTGGGCCAGCCGCTGCTCGACGGCCGGGCGCTGCAGTTGCTCAGCGGTCCCGAGCGCATCGAGGCCGGCTGGTGGGACGGCGCGCTGGCCGAGCGCGACTACTTCATCGCCCAGGCCGGCGACGGCGCGCTGGTGTGGATCTACCGCGCACGCCTCCCCCGGCCGCAGCACCCAAGCGAGCAGGGTGACGAGGGCTCGGGCTGGTTCCTTCAGGGGCGCTTTGCCTGAAGTGCCCGCTCAGGGTCACCCGGTTTGATCGGGCACACGGTGCTGGCCGATGGATCGGCCCCTGCCGTTGTTGGGGGGTGAATGAGGCGCGAGGCGTGCACATCTGCTCCCTACAATCGCCCCAACCCCAGCACTTCACCCCTCGCACGCCCATGCAAGTCAATCCGAGCATCTTCAAGGCCTACGACATCCGCGGCATCGTCGGCAAGACCATCGACGAGACGTTTGCCGAGCACCTCGGCCGGGCCTTCGGCACCGAGGCCGTCAAGGCCGGCGAGAAGGCCGTGGCCGTGGGGCGCGACGGTCGGCTGTCGGGACCGGGGCTGGTGGCGGCGCTGGCGCGCGGGCTGGTGTCCACCGGGCTCGACGTGGTCGACCTCGGCGCGGTGACCACGCCGATGCTGTACTACGTGGCCGCTACCCGCGCCAAGCACGGCTGCCGCAGCGGCATCCAGGTGACCGGCAGCCACAACCCCAAGGACTACAACGGCTTCAAGATGGTGCTGGCCGGCCGCGCCATCTACGGCGACGAGATCCAGGGCCTGCGCAAGCGCATCGAGGCCGAGGACTACCGCCAGGCGCCGGGCCGCCTGGGCAAGATGAACGTGCTCGAGGAGTACCGCGCCCGCATCGTGGGCGACTGCAAGCTCAAGCGCCGCATGAAGATCGTGGTCGACTCGGGCAACGGCATTCCCGGCGCCTCGGCCCCGGGCATCCTGCGCGCGCTGGGCTGCGACGTGCGCGAGCTGTACTCCGAGGTCGATGGCGATTTTCCCAACCACCATCCCGATCCCAGCAAGCCCGAGAACCTGGCCGACCTGATCCGCACCGTGCAAAGCACCGACGCGGAGATCGGTCTGGCCTTCGACGGCGACGGTGACCGGCTCGGCGTGGTCACCAAGGACGGCCAGATCATCTACCCCGACCGGCAGCTGATGCTGTTCGCCACCGACGTGCTCTCGCGCAACAAGGGCGCCACGATCATCTTCGACGTCAAGTGCACGCAGCGCCTGGCCCCCACCATCCGCGACGCCGGCGGCAAGCCGCTGATGTGGACCACCGGCCACTCGCTGATCAAGGCGAAGCTCAAGCAGACCGGCGCACCGCTGGCCGGCGAGATGAGCGGCCACATCTTCTTCGCCGAGCGCTGGTACGGCTTCGACGACGCCACCTACACCGCGGCGCGGCTGCTGGAGATCCTGTCGCGCTCGAGCGATCCCAACGCCGTGCTCAACGCGCTGCCCACCAGCTACAACACGCCCGAGCTGAACGTGCCTTGCGGCGAAGGCGAAGCCCGCACGCTGGTGCAGAAGATCATCGAGACGGTCAAGTTCCCGGGGGCGCAGGAGCTCATCACCATCGACGGGCTGCGCGTGGAGTACGCCGACGGTTTTGGTCTGATGCGCGGCTCGAACACCACCCCGGTGCTGGTGCTGCGCTTCGAGGGCCACACGCCCGAGGCGCTGCACCGCATCGAGACCGACTTCATGGCCGCCCTGCGCACCGTCAAGCCGGACGCGCAGGTGACCGCGGCAGCGCATTGAGAACGTTGTCGCCGCTGACCGCGTGAGAATCCTGATCGTCAAGCTGTCGTCGCTCGGCGACGTGGTGCACACCATGCCGGTGGTGCACGACATCCGCGCGGGCAACCCCGACGCAGTCATCGACTGGGTGGTCGAGCCGGCGTTCGCGCCGCTGGTGCGGCGCGTGCAACGGCGTCGGCGAGGTCATCGAGTGCTCGATCCGCCGCTGGCGCAAGCAATGGTGGATGGCCTCGGCGCGGCGCGAGTGGCGGGCCTTCCGCGAGCGGCTCAACGCGCACCACTACGACGCGGTGATCGACCTGCAGGGCCTCACCAAGTCGGCCATCGTCGCCAAGCTGGCCAACGGGCCGAGCTTCGGCCTCGGCCACGCCACCGAGGGCTCGAGCTTCGAGGCGCCGGCGCGCTGGCTGATCGACCACCCGCTCAAGGTCGAGACCCGCATCCACGCCATGGAGCGCGGCCGCGAGATCGTCGGCCAGGTGATCACGCGCGTGCCCGAAGGCCCGCCGGTGTACGGCCTGCGCGCTGCGCGCCCGCCGCAGTACCCGGTGCAGCCGATGGTGGTGTTCGTGCACGGCACCTCGCGCGACGACAAGCTCTGGCCGGTGGCCCACTGGGTGGCGCTGGGCAAACGCACTGATCCAGGCCGGCTGGCGCATCGGCCTGCCGCAGGGCAACGAGGCCGAACAGACGCGCTGCCGAGATGATCGCCGCGGGCCTGCAGTTCGAAAAGGCCTTCCAGGTCGAGGTCTGGCCGACGATGAAGCTCGATGCCTTGCTCGATCGCATGTCGGTGTCGCAGGGGGTGATCGGCGTGGACAGCGGGTTGAGCCACATCGCCGTGGCGCTCGACCTGCCGCACGTGCAGATCTACAACCACCCCACCGCCTGGCGCACCGGGCCGCTGGCGAAGTTCAGCGTCGGCCGGCAGCTGGTGGTCGAGGCCCGTCCCACGCCAGCCCTCGAAGACGTCTGGTGGGCCTGGACCAGCGTGTTGCAAGCGGCCGGCCGATGACCGCCTGGCGCCAGCGTGCGATGCGCGGCGCGTACTCCACCCTGCTGTGGTTGATGACGCCCGCCTACCTGGCGCGGCTGTGGTGGCGCGGGCGCGCCGAGCCGCCTTACCGTGCGGGCTGGCCGCAGCGCCTGGGCTGGCACCGCGAGCCGCCGCACCTCGGGCCTGATCTGGGTGCATGCCGTGTCGCTTGGCGAAACACTCGCCGCCGCCGCGCTCGTCGAGGCGCTGCGCCAGTGCCGGCCGCAGATGCGGCTGCTGCTCACGCACAGCACCGCGACCGGTCGCGAGGCCGGCCGCGCGATTGCTGCGCGCCGGGCGACGTGCAGACCTGGCTGCCCTACGACACCCCGGGCGCGACGCGCCGCTTCCTGCGTCGCTTCAGTCCCGCCGTGGGCGTGCTGATGGAGACCGAGGTCTGGCCCAACCTGATGCGCCAGGCACAGGCACGGCGGATTCCGATGGTGCTGGCCAATGCCCGACTCAGCGAACGCAGCCAGCAGCGCGGCGAGCGTTTCGATCCTCTGCTGCGGCCGGCGGTCGAGAGCCTGGCGCTGGCGCTGGCCCAGACCGAGGCCGATGCGCGCCGCCTGCGCGCCGCTGGCGCGCGCGAGGTGCAGGTGTGCGGCAACCTCAAGTTCGACCTCGCGCCGCAGGAGTCGCTCATCGTGCAAGGTCGCGCCTGGCGCGCCGCGATCGGCCGCGCCGTGCTGCTGTTCGCGGTGTCGCGCGAGGGCGAGGAGGCGCCACTGCTGCAGGCCTGGGCGCGGCTGCGGCCGGCGGTGTCACCGCCGCTGCTGGTGATCGTGCCGCGCCATCCGCAGCGCTTCGACGAGGTGGCCGCGCTCGTGCCGCCCACCGGCCTCACGCTTGCGCGCCGCAGCAACTGGACCGACGTTCCGCCGCCCGACGCAGCGCAGGCCGATGTGTGGATCGGCGACTCGATGCGCGAGATGCCGCTGTACTACGGTCTCGCCCAGGTGGCCTTGCTGGGGGGCAGCTTTGCGCCGCTGGGCGGGCAGAACCTCATCGAGGCCGCAGCCTGCGGCTGCCCGGTGGTGATGGGCCCGCACACCTTCAACTTTGCCGAGGCGGCCGTGCTGGCGCAAAGTGCCGGTGCCGCACTGCGCGCCACCGACCTGGCGGATGCGGTGGCCACGGCGCTGGCGCTGATGAAGGACATCCCGCGCCTCACCCAGGCGGTGCAGCGCAGCCGCCACTTCGCCGGCGAGCACCGCGGTGCCGCGGCCCGCATGGCCGACCGCATCGTCGCGCTCGTGCCTGCCGACCCGCCGGCCACCGCACGCGGCGGTGTGCGGGCCGCCACTACAAGAGTGGCCTGAGCGCCTGCGCGGTTTCCTGCAGCAGCGGCAACAGCCGCGCCACCATCTGCTCGCGCGACAGCGGCTGGATCGGCATGGTCATGCTCGAGCGCACCCATGCACTCGCCGCGCCGGTCGCGCAGGGGCACGGCGATGCCGCGCAGGCCGGGGTCGAGCAGCTGCTCGGTCACCCAGTAGTCCTGAGCCCGCGCGCCCAGCACCGCCTCGCGAAACCGGGCGCCTTCGCGCATCGCGGCAGCACCGTAGCTGGTGAACTCGTGCTCGGCGATCCAGCGGTCGATGGCCTCGTCGGCCCAGGTCGACAGGATCACATAGCCCGGCGTCACCACATGCGCCGGCACGCGCGCACCGGCGTGGAAGCCGATGCTCACCATGCGCGGGCTGTTGCTGCGCGCCACGTAGACGATCTCGTGGCCGTCGAGCACGCTCATGTTGACGGTCTCGCCACTGGCGAGCGATGCGCGCTGGATGAAGGGCTGCACCAGCCGCGGCAGGCGCGCGGCGCCAAGGTAGCTCTGGCCCAGCCGCAGCACGCGCGGCATCAGCCAGAACAGCTTGCCGTCGGTGGCGGCGTAGCCGAAGTGGCACAGGCTCAGCAGGTAGCGTCGCGCCGCCGTGCGCGTGAGGCCGGCGCGCTGCGCGGCCTCGCTCGGCGTGAGGCGAGGGTGGTCGTCGTCGAAGGCCTCGATCACGCGCAGGCCCTTGCCCAGGCCTTCGATCAGGTCCTTGCGGTCGATGGCAAACGGTGTGTCGTCCATGTTGGGAGTAACCCGGAATGCGAGCGATGATCGCGCACCATGCGCGATAATCGCGCATTCTGCCGGGATTTGCCTTGTCCCGCGAGAGTGGCCTGCCTATCGTTCGTCCGTTCTTCGGCTCGTCCTTCTGCGCACCCCGCCCACCCCGATCCACCGATCTCATGAGCATCTCCGGCAGCACCCGCGTCTTCCTGATCCTCGGCGATCCCGTGGTGCAGGTGCGCGCGCCGCTGACCTTCAACCACCTGTTCCGCCGCCATGGTGTCGATGCGGTGCATGGTGCCGGCCGAGGTGCCGGCTGGCCAGTCGGCGGCTTCGTCCGCAGCGTGCTGCAGGCGCGCAACATCGACGGTCTGTGCGCTCACCATCCCGCACAAGAGCGACGTGGTGCCGGCTGCTGGATCGCTGTGACCGCCTCGGCCGCGTGGCCGGTGCCGTCAACGCGGTGCGGCGCGCGGCCGACGGCGCCATCGAGGGGGCGCTCTTCGATGGCATCGGCTTCGTCCGCGCGCTCGACCACTTCGGTCTGGCGCCGCGTGGCCGGCGCGTGCTGCTGGTGGGCGCAGGCGGCGCGGGGCTGGCGATTGCAGCCTCGCTGGCCGAGCGCCGTGTCGCATCGCTGCGCGTGGTCGACGTGGCGGCAGGGCGCGCTGCCGAAGCAGCGTCCCGCGTGCGCGCCGCCTTCGACATCGACGTCGCGTCCGGCACCGACAGCGACCCGGCGGGCTTCGACCTGGTGGTCAACGCCACGCCGCTCGGCCTGCGGCCCAGCGACCCGCTGCCCTTCGACGTGGCCCGGCTCGATGCCACCAGCGCCGTGATCGACATCCTGATGAAGCCCGATCCCACGCCGCTGCTGCGCGCCTGCCGCGAGCGCGGCATCACGCGCCCATACGGGCGACGAGATGCTGTTGCAGCAGATGCCCGACTATCTTTCCTTCTTCGGCTTCGACACCATCGCGCAGGCGGTGCGTGACGATGCCAACGAACTGCGCGCGCTGATGCAGTCGACACGCGCGAGTTGAGGCCTGAGCTTCCGACGACTGACTTTCCCGAGATTGACCCTTCCACGACCGATCCCACTGGAGACACCATGACCTTCCGCTTCCGCACCCTGGCCACCGCAGCCGCTGTCGCCCTCCTTGCTGCCGGCGCCGCGCAGGCCCAGCAGACCGTCAAGATCGCCATCCTGCAGGAACTGTCCGGCGCCGGAGCCACGCGCCGGCACCAACTCCAAGAACGGCGTCGAGATGGCCATCAAGGAAATCAACGCCGCCGGCGGCATCCTGGGCAAGCAAGATCGAGTTCACCACCAACGACACCCAGAGCAACCCGGGCGTCGCCAAGGGCCTGGCCAGCAAGGCGGTCGACGATGGCGTGTTCGCCGTGTTCGGCCCGATCTTCTCCGGCTCCATCATGGTGAGCATGGCCGAGACCAAGCGCGCCGAGATCCCCAACTTCACCGGCGGCGAGGCGGCCTCGATCACGCAGCAGGGCAACCCCTACATCTTCCGCACCAGCTTCACGCAGGCCACGGCCATGCCCAAGGTGGCGCGCTACATCGCCAACAACCTGAAGGCCAAGACGGTGGCGGTGATCTTCGTCAACAACGACTTCGGCAAGGGCGGTCGCGACGCCATCACCAAGGCGCTCGAAGCCTCGGGCATGAAGGTGGTGGCCGACATCTCCACCGACTCCGGCCAGGTCGACTTTTCCGCGCCGGTGCTCAAGGCCAAGCAGAGCAACGCCGACGCGATGTTCGTCTACACCAACGAGGAAGAATCGGCGCGCGCGCTGCGCGAACTGCGCAAGCAGGGCTTCACCAAGCCCATCGTCGGCGAGACCACGCTGACCGGCCAGAAGGTGATCGAACTCGCCGGCGACGCCGCCAACGGCGCCGTGGCGCACGTGGGCCTGACGGTGGACGCGCCGAACCCGCTGATGCTCAAGTTCAAGGCCAAGTTCTACCAGGAGTACAAGTACATCTGCGACCACAACGGCATCAAGGGCTACACCGGCGCCCTACATGCTCAAGGCCGCGATCGAGAAGGTCGGCAAGTTCGACCGCATGGCCGTGGCCAAGGCGCTGCACGGCATGAGCATCAACGCCGCCAAGGAGCCCGGCGTGCTGATGGACGTGAGCATCGACGCCAACGGCGACCTCGACCGCGAGAGCTTCATCGTCGAGGTGAAGGACGGCAAGCAGGTGGTCAAGGAAGTGCTGCCGGCGCTCGACAAGAAGTAAGCCGCTGCGAGCGGCGGCCGGGGTGTCCCGGCCGCCCCCACACCGAAGGAGACCCCGTGACCGACTTCCTGCAACTGCTCTTCTCCGGCATGGCCACCGGCGGCATCTACGCGCTGGCCGCGCTGGGCTTCACGCTGCTGTGGCAGGCCTCGGGCACGATCAACTTCGCGCAGGGCGAGTTCGTCATGCTGCCGGCCTTCATGATGCTCGGCTTCGCCGTCGTTCGGCGCGCCGCTGCTGCTGAGCTTCCTGCTCACCTGCGTGGTCGCGGTGCTGGTGCTGGGCTGGGCCTTCAAGCGCGGCATGGTCGACCCGCTGCTGCGCTTCGGCATGATGCCCATCGTGGTGGCCACCATCGGCCTGGCGATCGCCATGCGCAACGGCGTGCGCGCCGGCTACAGCGCCGAGGCGCATCCCGTTCCCCAGCCTGTTCGCCGACAAGCTGTTCAACATTGCCGGCGTCACCATCACGCTGGCCGACGTGGGCACGCTGGTCCTGGCGCTGGTGCTGGTGTTCGCCACCCAGGCCTTCCTGCAGAAGACGGTCACCGGCCGCGCCATGCAGGCGGTGGCGCAGAACACCGACAGCGCCACGGTGCTCGGCATCAACGTGCCGCGCATGATCTTCTACACCTTCGCCATCAACGCGGTGCTGGCGTGCGCCGCGGCGCTGCTGGTCACGCCCACCTACCTCGCCAAGTTCGACATGGGCGAGTCGCTGGGCACCAAGGCCTTCTTCGCCGCGATCATCGGCGGCTTCAACAACTCGCGCGGCGCGCTGCTCGGCGGGCTGATCGTGGGCGTGTGCGAGAACCTCGCCGCGGCCTACATCTCGCCGGCCTACAAGGACGCGGTCGCGCTGGTCATCTTCATGCTCGTGATCCTGTTCAAGCCGCAAGGGCTGCTGGGCAAGAAGGTCGAGCGCAAGGTATGAGGCCACAGGAGAACACCATGAAGAAACTCCACCTCCTGGGCATCGTCGCCATCGCGGCCGTGCTGCTGGGCGTGCCGCCCTTCCTCAAGAGCTACGGCGTCTACCTGTTCAGCTACTGGCTGGTGTTCGTCATCGCCACCATGGGCTTGAACCTCACCGTCGGCTACGCCGGGCAGAAGTCGCTCGGCCATGCCGCCTTCTTCGGCATCGGCGCCTACACCGTGGCCATCCTGATGAAGGCCAGGGCGTGAGCTTCTGGATCGGCCTGCCGGTGGCCATGGTCGGCTGCTTCGTCATCGGCCTGGTGCTGGGCTTTCCGGCGCTGCGCGTGCAGACCATCTACCTGGCCTTCGCCACGCTGGGCTTCAACACCGCCGTCTGGCTCGTGATGCGCAATGAAGAGTGGCTCACCGGCGGCACCTTCGGCATCAACAACATCGCGCGGCCTTCAGCTTCCGGGCATCAGCCTCGACAGCAACCTGACCTACTACTACTTCGTGCTGGTGGTGACGCTGCTGCTGGGCGGCGCTGCTGTGGGGGCTGCTGCGCTCGCCCTGGGGCAAGGCGTTCACCGCGCTGCGCGACAACCCGATCCGCGCCGAGAGCCTGGGCGTGAACATCCAGGCCTACACGCTGCTGTGCTTTGCCATCGGCGCGGTGTACGCCGGCATTGCCGGCGCGCTGTTCGCCAGCCTGGTGCAGTTCATCGAACCGGCGCCGTTCGCCGTGGGTGCCTCGATCATGATGTACCTGATGGTGGTGGTCGGCGGCCCGGGCTACTTCTTCGGCCCGCTGCTGGGCTCGGCGGTGGGCGTGCTGCTGCCCGAGTGGCTGCGCTTTGCCCAGGCCTGGTACCTGTTCGTGTTCGGTACCGCGGTGGTGCTGCTGATGCTGTGGCTGCCCGATGGCCTGCTGAGCATTCCCGACCGCCTGCGGGCCAAGCGACGTGGCGCGCGAGGCCTCGGCGGCGCGCAGCTGCCGCGGCCGCCAAGCTGGGAGCCTCGTCATGAGCGGCCCGGTGCTCAAGGTCACCGACCTGAGCAAGTCCTACGGCGCGATCCAGGCGGTGGACGGCGTGTCCTTCGAAGTCATGCCCGGCGAGATCTTCGGCGTGATCGGGCCCAACGGCTCGGGCAAGACGACGATGTTCAACAGCGTGCTCGGCCAGATCACGCCCGACACGGGCAGCATCGAACTCAACGGGCGCGATATCACCGGCAAGAGCCCGATGCAGCTCAACCAGCTCGGCGTGGGGCGCACCTTCCAGACGCTGCAGGTGTTCGGCAAGATGACGCGTGCGCGACAACCTGCTCGTGGCCGCGCAGGAGCACCACGGCACGATGTTCAGCCGCATGTTCGCGCCGAGCGACTCGGGCCTGGGCGCCAAGGCCGACGCGCTGATCGACCAGTTCCGCATCCGCCACGTGGCCGACAAGAAGGCCGGCGAGCTGAGCTACGGCCAGCAGAAGCTGGTCGACATCGCCATGGCCTTCATGAGCGAGCCCGACCTGGTGCTGCTCGACGAGCCCTGCGCCGGCGTCAACCCCAGCCTGGTCGGCGGCATCAGCACGCTGCTCAAGGAACTGAACAAGACCCGCGCAGGTGGCAAGGGCGGATCTTCATCGTCATCGAGCACAACATGGACTTCGTGATGGACCTGTGCCACCGCATCATGGTGATGGTCGAGGGCACGGTGATGGCCATCGGCACGCCCGCCGAGATCCGCGGCAACAAGCAGGTGCTCGACGCCTACCTGGGGAACTGACATGGCCAGCGAAACCTGCATCGAGTTCGACGACGTGGTCGCCGGTTACGGCGAGTTCATGATCCTCAACAACCTGAGCTTCAAGGCGCGGCGCGGCAAGATCACGCTGCTGCTCGGGCCCAACGGCGCGGGCAAGACCACGGTGCTCAAGACCCTGTTCGGCATGCTCAAGGTGCGGCAGGGGCGGGTGCTGCTCGACGGCGAGAACATCACCGGCGAGAGTGCCAAGGACCTGCTGGTCAAGCGCGGCGTGGCCTTCGTGCCGCAGGGCCGCAACCTGTTCGGCCAGCTCACCGCCTACGAGAACCTGGAGCTGGGCGGCATCACGCTGGGCATGAAGACCACGCACGAGCGCATTCCCGAAGTGCTGGAACTGTTCCCGCGCGTCAAGGAGCGCCTGCACAGCGCAGCCTCCTCGCTCTCGGGCGGTGAGCAGAAGCAGCTCGAGGTGGGCCGCGCCCTGCTGCTGCGTCCCAAGGTGCTGCTGATCGACGAGCCGTCGATCGGCCTGTCGCCGATGGTGGTGCAGGACGTGTTCCGCCTGCTGCGCAAACTGGCCGAGCAGGGCACCACCGTGCTGATGGTCGAGCAGAACGTGAAGAGCGCGCTGAAGATGGCCGACGACGCGATCGCGCTCGAGTCGGGCCGGCTGGTGCTGCACAAGCCTGCCGACGAACTGCTGGCCGACCCGAACATCGAGCGCCTCTTCCTGGGCGGTGCGCACACCGTCTCGGCCGCCCCATCGGCCGTGTGAGGCCGCTGCGATGGACTTTGCTCTGAGCGACGAACAGCGCATGCTGATCGAGACCGTGCGCCGATTCATCCGCACGGAACTGGCGCCGCTCGAAGACCGCGTCGAAGCCGAGGGTCACCTGGATGAGGCCACGGCGCGCGCCATCCACGAAAAGGCCAGGGCGCTGGGCCTATACGCCATGAACGTGCCCGAAGAGCACGGCGGTGCTGGCCTGTCGGCGGTGGACACGATGCTGGCCGAAGAGCAGTTCGGCCACACCACCGATATCCTGATCCGGCGCGCGTTTGGCAATGTGTATGAAGCGCTGCTGGCCTGTCAGGGCGAGCAGATCGAGCGCTGGTTGCGTCCCTGCGTTCGCGGCGAGCGGGTGTGCTCCATCGCCATCACCGAGCCGGGCGCGGGTTCCGACGCCGCGGGCATCTCGACGCGTGCGGTGCGCACCGACACTGGCTGGCGGCTCAGTGGCGCCAAGCATTTCATCAGCGATGGCGAGGTGTCGGACTTCTTCATCGTGTCCGCCGTCACCAGCCCGGCCGACGCCGCGAAGAAGGAGATCTCGCTCTTCCTCGTGGACAAGGGCCTGCCCGGTTTCGTGCTCGGCAAGAACCAGCCGATGATGGGCCTGCGCGGCACCAGCCATCTCGAGCTGTTCTTCGACAACGTTGCGCTCGGGCCCGAGTGCCTGCTGGGTCCGCCCGGCCAGGGCTTCAGGATGGCCCTGGAGGTGCTGGGCCGCGTCCGCCTGGCCCAGGTGGGCGCCCGCGCGGTGGGCAAGGCCACCCACGTGCTCGAGCTGATGAACGACTACGCCCGCCAGCGCCGCCAGTTCGGCCAGCCCATTGCCGATTTCCAGCTGGTGCAGCAGATGCTGGCCGACAGCGCGATCGAGATCAACGCGGCGCGGCTGATGCTGCTGCAGGCCGCGTGGATGATCGACCAGGGGCAGGATGCGCGCGACTGGATCTCGATGGTCAAGGTGCAGGCCGCCGAGACGCTCGGCCGCGTGGTCGACCGCGCGGTGCAGGTGTTCGGCGGCATGGGCTTCTGCAAGGAGCTGCCCATCGAGCGCTACTACCGCGATGCCCGCATCTACCGCATCTTCGATGGCACGTCCGAGATCCATCGCACCGTGATCGCTCGCTCGATGGGCCGGCGCGGCGCGGCCTTGTTCGACGTGCATCGATAGTCGATCGCAGACCCGGTTCCGCGACCGGCCCTCGCCCACCTGCCGTGCCATCATGACCAGGCGCTCATCGATTCCCAGGAGATCCGCATGACCCCCCCATTGACCGATCGCGAATCGCTCGCCGACGCTGCCAACCCGCTCGGCCTGGACGGCATCGAGTTCATCGAGTACTCGACCAGCAAGCCGCAGGCGCTCGGCCAGGTGCTGGAGATGATGGGCTTCCGGCCCATCGCCCGCCACCGCTCGCGTGAGGTGCTGCTGTACCGCCAGGGCGGCATGAACGTGGTGATCAATGCGCACGTGAGCCACCATCCGCGGGCGCTGCAACCCACCGAGACGCCGGTGATCGCCGCCATGGCGCTGCGGGTGCGCGACGCCGCGGCGGCCTACAAGCGCGCGCTGGCGCGCGGCGCCTGGGCGGTGCCCACCAACGTGGAGGTGATGGAGCTCAACATCCCGGCCATCCACGGCGTGGGCGCGAGCCGCATCTACTTCGTCGACCGGCACCGCGAGTTCTCGATCTACGACGTGGACTTCACCCGCATCCCGACCGTCGATCCGCAGCCGCCAGCGCTGGCCGGGTTGCACTGGTTCGGCGTGGTGCAGTACATCGGCACCGACCGCATGGAGGACTGGACCGAGTTCTATGCCGAGCTGTTCGGCTTTCGTGACCTGCCCGACGACAAGCGCTTCGGCATCCTGCCCAAGGGGCGCATCCTGGCGAGCCCTTGCGGCAGCTTCTTCATGCAGCTCATCGAACCCGAGCCGGGCATCCTCGAAGTCGAAGGCGAAGAGTCATTGCAGCGCATCGGTCTCGGAACGCCCGACGTGCCCTCCGCAGTGGCGGCCCTGCGCGCGCGCGGCATGGGCTTCGTGGAGTCGGCCGGTGTGCACACCGGCGAGCGTGGCGCGCTCACGCAGACTCAACTCGGCGGCGTCATGTTCGAGCTGGTCCACCATGCGTCGAGCCCGAGCGCCCGGCCGTCCGAAGCCGGGCGAGACCCCATCGGGGGGTCGAACGCCGTACTCGGCGGGCGGGGGGCGCCATGAGCCAGCTCCAGGGCAACTTCGACGACTTCGGGATGGACACCATCTCGCTGGCCGGGCCCATCGAGGCCAAGCTCAGCGCGATGCGCGAGGCCGGCTTCTCGCAGGTGATGCTGTCGGCACGCGACCTGGTCGGCCACGAGCGAGGTTGGCGCGCCGCGGTGCAGGCGGTGCGCGACAGCGGCCTGCGTGTCACCGGCTTCCAGGTGCTGCGCGACTTCGAAGGTCTGTCCGGGCACCTGCACGACTACAAGATCGACATCGCCAAGAGCATGCTCGAGATGTGCGCCGCGCTCGACTGCCGCGTGCTGCTGGTGTGCTCGTCCACCTCCACCCATGCCAGCACCGACCTCGACGCCATGGCGCGCGACCTGCGCAAGCTGGCGATGCTGGCGGTGCCGCTGAACATCAAGGTGGCCTTCGAGGGTTTGTCGTGGGGCCGCACCATCAACGAGTTCACGACCGCGTGGGATGTGGTGTGCCGCGCCGACGTGCCCAACCTCGGCCTGGGCTTCGACTCCTTTCACATGGTGGCCAGCAAGACGCCGCTCGACGAGCTCGACCTGATCGATCCGCGCAAGCTCTTCCTGGTGCAGCTGGCCGACTTCATGTGGACCGAGGTGCGTTCCTTCGAAGAGCGCATGGCCACGGCGCGCCACTTCCGCGTATTCCCCGGCGAAGGCGTGCACAGCGATGCGCTCGCCGAGCTGGTGCTGCGGCTGGACAAGATGGGCTATCGCGGCGACTACAGCTTCGAGGTGTTCAACGACGATTACCAGCAGATCCCGCTGGAGACCGTGGCCGCGCGCGCGCGGCGCTCGGCGGTGTGGCTGGGTGAAGAGGTCTTGCGCCGCTCGGTGCCCCTGCCCAACCGCATGCGCCTCAAGGGCCAGGCGGCCTTGCGGGGCTGAGCCCGGCTCGCCCGATCCGCAGGCTCACGCCGCGGACGGGTACACCGCGGCGGCCTCGGCTTCGAGCAGCGGCCCATCCACACGCACCGGCGGCTGCGCACGGGCCAGCACCTCGGCGCAGCGCACGCCCAGCGTCCTGCCGCCCAGGGCCGCGTCCATGACCGGCGATGAAGCGGCATAGACCACGCGGCTGACGCCGGCCCAGAACATCGCTGCCGCGCACATGGCGCAGGGCTCGCCGCTGGCATAGACGGTTGCGCCCTGCGTGGCAGCGTCTCCCAGCGTGCGCTGGGCCTCGCGCACCAGCACCGTCTCGGCGTGGCCGGTGCAGTCGCGCGCCGAGTTCTGGTTGTTCAGTGCCGTGAGCAGCGCCCGGCCGTCCTTCACCAGCACCGCGCCGAAGGGCATGTCGCCGCGCGCCTTGGCCTCCCGCGAAGCTGTGATGGCGGCGCGCAGGTGGTGGAAGTCGTTTTCGGTGCCGTTTTCGGTGTTCATCAGCGGTCCCTCCGTGCGTCGGGTCGATCCTGTGTCGTGGGGCGCCACGATCGACGCCTGCGTGTGGCGAGTATCGGTCCGGTCGTACGAGCCGGATGCCAGGCGAGCAGGCGTGGCACGGCACCTGCTTCTGTGTGGGCTCGTTCCCGTCGGGCTGTCGGCACGCGGCGGGTGAGACCAAGACCAAAGGAGGACATCCGATGACGCACCACATTTTCGACAAGGCGGTCGCTCGCCGCGACTGGCTGAAGGTGGCAGCCGCCGGCTCCATCGCCGCACTGGGTCTGCCTGCTGCCCGTGCCCAGGACTGGCCCTCCAAACCCATCAAGATCATCGTCACCTTCCCGCCGGGGGGATCCAGCGACGTGGTCGCGCGCATCATGGCCGAGCACCTGCCCAAGCGGCTCAACCAGTCGGTGGTGGTCGATAACCGGCCGGGCGCTGGCGGCACCATCGGCGGTTCCGCGGTCTCGCAGTCGCCGGCGGATGGCTACACGCTGATGCTGTCGAATACGACGCCCATCGCGCTGGGCCCGTTCACCCTCGAGAAGCAGCCCTACGACCCGGTGGCGGCGTTCACCCACATTGCCCCGCTCGGCACGGCGCCGCTGGTCATCATGGCGCACCCCGCTGCCGGCATGCGCACGCTGGCGGACCTGGAGGCGCGTGCCAAACGCGAGGGGCGCCTGGACTTCGGGTCCGGAGGGCCGGGCTCGATCGGGCACATCCTCGGTGAGCTCTACAAGATCAGCGCCAAGCTGAACCTGGTGCACATCCCGTATCGCGGTGGTGCGCCCATGACGACCGACCTGCTTGCCGGGACCATCCCGGTGGGCATCGACGTCATCACCTCGTACCTGCCCTTCTTCAAGACGGGCCAGCTGGTACCGCTCGCCGTGACGTCGGCCGCCCGATCGCCGCTGCTGCCCACCGTGCCCAGCGTGACCGAGCTTGGCCAGCCCAAGCTGGTGCTGGAGAACTTCTTCGGCCTGAGTGGTCCTCCCAAGCTGCCTGCCGACGTGGCGAGCCGCCTGACCGCCGTCTGCAATGAGATTCTTGGCCTGCCCGAGGTCAAGGCCAAGTTTGCTGAACTGGCCATCACCCCGACGCCGGGCACCCAGGAGGCGTTCGCCGGCTTCGTGCGGGACCAGGTGGGCTTGCTGGGTCCGGCCGTGCGGGGTGCCGGCATCAAGATGTAGCGGTCGGCCTCGCGAGTGTGCGCACACGCTGGGCATCCGCTGGCAGCAGCGATCGGGTAAACAGTTGCGCTACGGTCGGTAGATGCGGCAGCTGTTTGGCCCGGGCGATCAGCGCGATCCCACGCGCGAGACGCGCGTCGTCGAGGTCGCCGATGCCGATATGCCGGCCTTCGGCGTGCGCCATTTCCAGCTGCAGCGTGCCCAGCAGCCGCTGCAGGTTGCTCGCCCGGTGCAGCATGGGGTGCGCCTCGGCGAGCGCATCGATCGCTGCCTCGGGATCGGCCACGGTGTCGATCAGCCCGCGATTGAGTGCGCGCAGCAGACCACGCAGGGTTTCCGGCTCGTCGCGTACGAGGTCCTCGCGCGCCACAATGGCCATGCCATAGAGATCAGGCACCCAGCGCGCGTAGTCGAGATGGCGCAGCCGCGCCGGGTCCAACTCTGCGGCAATGCTCGCCGCCGCCAGCGTGTTGACGAATCCGAACATCCCGTCCCACTCTCCGGCCAGCAGACGGGGCACGAGTTCGCTGTGCGGCTCCGACGCAAACTCGGTCTTGATGCCGCGCTCGTCGAGGCCCGTGCTGAGGCAAAACTCGCGCAGCAGCAGCCACGCCGCGTCGTTGGGATGCGCCACCAGCCGACAGCCGGCCAGGTCCATCGGCCGGCGCACAGGGCTCTCGACCGGAACCGCGATGGTGTAGGGCGATGCGTTGTAGCTGGCGAAGATGGCCATCGGGGCGCACGGGCGCGCGCGTCCCACGTGTTCGATCAAGGCGTTGAGGTCGCCGTAGCCGATGTCCAGGCTCGAGTCCGCTGCCATGCGCGGGATGGTGTTGGCGGCCGTGTCGCCCTCGACGAACTCGAGTGCCAGCCCTTCGGCCGCCAGATGGCCACGCGCCTGGGCCAGGAAGAACCAAGCCTGCGGCCCCGACAGGAAAGTATTGAGCTGCATGCGCAGCGTGCGCAAAATCGTCATGTCACCACCTCAAGCAAGAGCGGGACCGGTCTCACGGGCAGCGTCACGAGGAGGTCCATTGGTCGGGATTGGTTGTGGTTATCTTGCCAAGCTGTCGCGGTCCGGACCACTCACTTGCGGGAACACCCTGAGGCGTGACATCGGCCTGTGTTGCGTAATACGCGCAGGAATTTCCCTTGCCTTTCGGAGCTGCCCATGCACCCATACCGCACCCTTGCCCTGACAGCCACCATGGTGGCACTGCTCACCGCTTGCGCCATGCCCACCACCCCGCAACCGATGAGCTTCTTCGTCTCGAGCACCGGCAGCGGCAAAGGCGCCGATCTCGGCGGCCTGGCCGGTGCGGACGCACTCTGCCAGCGTCTGGCCACGTCCGCAGGGGCCGGCTCCAAGGCCTGGCGGGCCTACCTGAGCGTGCCGCCCACCTTCGGCTCGGGCAACACGCCCGCAGTGCCTGCGATCAATGCGCGCGACCGCATCGGCAATGGTCCGTGGTTCAACGCCAAGGGCGTGATGATCGCGCGTGACGTGGCACACCTGCACAACGGCAACAACATCAACAAGGACACGGCGCTCGACGAAAAGGGAGCGGTCGTGCGTGGACGCGGCGACAACCCGAACGAGCACGACATCCTTACCGGCACCCGCTCGGACGGCACCGCCTTCGCACCCCAGACCGACACCACCTGCAAGGCGTGGACGAGCAGCACCGAAGGCTCGGCGATCGTCGGTCACCACGACCGCATCGGGCCGCTGCCCGAGAACTGGGCCAAGTCCTGGAACTTCTCCCACCAGTCGGCAGGCTGCAGCCAAGAGGCGCTGGTGCGCACCGGCGGTTCGGGCCGGCTGTATTGCTTCGCCAGCAACTGATCGGCAGATCCCGTCATGACGTGAAGGGCTTCGAGCCGCGGGAGCGGCGCGAGCCCCGTGTCAGCGGGTGAAGAAGTCGGGCTGCGCGCTGCGGATCGCCTCGGTCTGCGCGAGTGTCCCCGACAGATGCTCGCGCAGCTGCGCCTGCGCAGCATCGGCATCGCCGGCCGCCAGGGCCTCGACGATGCGGCGGTGGTCACGCACGATCGCCCGCTGCTTGCCGACGCTGGGCAGGTTGAGCATGCGCAGGCGATCAATGTGGCCGCTGCGCTGGCGCACCAGCTGGAACAGGTCGGGCACACCTGCCGCCTCGTACATCAGGCGATGGAATGTGCGATCCGCTTCGATGAAGTCCCTGTAGGTCGCACCGCCCATCAGCGAGGCCTGCAGATCGATCTGCGCGCGCAGGCGCACCAGCAGACTTGCATCGGCCTGGCCCGCCAGCTGGCGGACCACTTCGGTCTCAATGGAGCGGCGCAGGAACTGCGCCTGCCTGGCGGACGCAATGTCGATGCGGCTGACCACCGTGGCGTGCTGCGCAAAGATGTCGACAAGTCCTTCTTCGCCCAGCTTCATGAGCGCATCGCGGATGGGCGTCTGGCTGAGACCGAAGCGCTCCGCCAGCTCGGCCCGCGACAGCACCGTGCCCGGGGCCAGTTGAAGCGAGACGATCGCTTCGCGCAATTGCTCGAACACCTGGGGTGCGGCGTGGCGCGAGCGGTCGATGGAGGGAGCGCGGCGAACAGATGACGACGGCATGACGTGAATGCTAGTCGGTCAAGAGGTCTGATTCATCAATTGACACACTAATGTATTAGTGCTTCAATGAAACGACAAGGGCGCGTTGCACCGAGCCCGCATTCCACCTGCAGGAGACTTCCCATGTCACATCGCTCGCTCGTTTCGCGCCTTGCCCACGCGCTGGCGCTGGGTCTGTCGCTCGCCCTGCCGCTGAGCGCAGCGGCACAGGCCTCCGACTGGCCGCAGGCCAAGCCGATCACCTACGTCGTACCGTTCACGGCCGGGGGCTCCACCGACGTGGTCGGCCGCACCATCGCCGAGAAGCTGCAGGCGGCGCTCAAGCAGACGGTGGTCATCGACAACAAGCCTGGTCAGGGTGGTGGCATCGGCGCTTCGTTCGTCGCCAAGGCGCCGGCCGATGGCTACACGCTGTTCGGCGGCACCATCAGCACGCATGCCATCAACGCCAGCCTCTACAAGAACCTGAGCTACGACCCGGTGAAGGACTTCGAGCCGGTCGCGCTCGTGGCCTTCCTGCCCAACGTGCTGCTGGTGGACCCGAACCTCGGCGTCAACACCGTGGCCGAACTCATCGCGCTGCTCAAGAAAGACGAGAAGAAGCGCACCTTCGCGTCGTCAGGCGCAGGAACTTCCACCCACCTGGCCGGCGAGCTGTTTGCCGACCTCATCGGCGTGCCGCTGCAGCACATCCCCTACAAGGGCACCCCGCCGGCGATGGTGGATGTGTCGTCGGGGCAGGTGACCTTCATGTTCGACCAGATGACCGCCGCGCTGCCGCTGCTGCAGGCCGGCAAACTCAAGCTGCTGGCCGTGACCACCGGCAAGCGCATTGCGCTCGCACCCTCCACGCCGACGATGATCGAGGCCGGCCTTCCCGGCTTCGAGATGTCGTCCTGGCAGGCCATCTATGCGCCCAAGGGAACGCCCAAGGCCGTGGTGACCCGCCTGCATGCCGAGATCGCCAAGGCGCTGCAGATGTCCGACGTGCAGGCCAAGCTGCACGGTCAGCTCGGCATGGAACTGGTCGGTGGCACCCCCGAGGAACTGGCTGCCCTGATGGCCAAGGAGATTCCGCGCTGGGGTGCGCTGGTCAAGAAGTCCGGCGCCACCGCGAACTGAAAGCAGGGCCATGGCACGAGACACCCGCATCAGCGCGGTTCGCATCACACCGATCGCGTTCCGCGACGGTCCGCTGCTCAACGCGGCCGGCATCCACGAGCCCTGGGCGCTGCGCGCCATCGTCGAGCTCGAAACCAGCGACGGTCGCGTCGGTATCTCCGAGACCTACGGCGATGCGCCGATGCTCAAGGTGCTGGAGCAGGCCAAGGCGCTGGTGCTGGGCCTGTCGCCCTTCGAGCTGAACGCCATGGAGCAGCGCGTGCGCGCCGCCATCCGGCCGACTGCCGGCGCGGTGGAGTTCGAGCTGGCCCCCGGCTCGCACACCGCCAAGAACGCGGCCAAGGTGACCAGCACCTTCGAGGTGGCGATGCTCGATCTGCAGGGGCAGATCGTCGGCGCGCCGGTGGTGGACCTGCTGGGTGGCGCCGTGCGCGATGCCGTGCCCTACAGCGCCTACCTCTTCTTCAAGTACGCCACGCACATCGACTCACCCTATCCGCCCGATGCCTGGGGCGAAGGGCTTGAGCCCGGCACAGATCGTCGCGCAGGCACGCCGCATGATCGCGCTCTACGGCTTCCAGAGCATCAAGCTCAAGGGCGGCGTGTTCGAGCCGGCGCACGAGATCGCCTGCATGCGGGCGCTGCATGAGGCCTTTCCGGGCCTGCCGCTGCGCCTGGACCCGAACGCCAACTGGTCGCTGGAAACCAGCATCAAGGCGGCACCCGAACTCGACGAACTGCTCGAGTACTACGAAGACCCGTGCCCCGGCCTGCAGGGCATGGCCGAACTCGCCCGGCACACCCGACTGCCCCTGGCCACGAACATGGTCATCACCACGCTCGACGACTTCCGCAAGGGCGCGGACATGGGCTCGGTGAAGGTGCTGCTCTCCGACCACCACTACTGGGGCGGCCTGCGCGTGACGCAGACGCTGGCGCGCATGTGTGCGCTGTGGGACCTCGGCATGTCGATGCACTCCAACTCGCACCTGGGCATCAGCCTGATGGCGATGACGCATGTCGCGGCGAGCATTCCCAACCTGACCTACGCCTGCGACACCCACTACCCGTGGCAGGAAGAGGAGGTGATCGAAGGTGGCCGCATCGTCTTCGACGGCGGCGCGGTCAAGGTGCCGACCACGCCGGGACTCGGTGTGACACTCGACCGTGGCAAGCTGGCCGAACTGCACCAGCAGTACCTCGCGTGCGGCGTGCGCAACCGCGACGACCTCACGCAGATGCGCAAGTACGACCCGGCCTTCACCGGCAAGTCACCGCGGTTCTGAAGCCGCGGGACGGCGCGCGCCGCAAAGTCAGCGGCGCATCTTGCGCCTCAGGCCATCAACGTGAGCGGCTTCACGGCCTCGCTGCCGGGGAACACCTCGGTGTCCAGCGCGCGCCGCGCGACCTGCAGGTGGTCGTGCAGCGCGCCCTTGAGGACTGCACGCAGATCGAGCGTGGTGCGCAGGTCGCGTCCCTCGAAGCGGTCCTTGCGCGCGAGGCCCGGCCAGTCGGCGATCACGCGTCCGCCCTGGATGCCGCCGCCCAGCACGAAGGCCGCACCGCCCGATCCGTGGTCGGTGCCGAGCGTGCCGTTGATGGCGACTTCGCGGCCGAACTCGGTGGCCACCACCACCACGGTCTCGCGCCAGGCCTGGCCGGCGACCAGGCCGGCGCGCAGCGCGGCCAGGCCGGCATCGAGCTGGCGCAGGTTGTTGGCGGTGGTGACCGGTCGGTGCGGCCTCGTTGGCGTGCGAATCCCAGCCGCCCATCTCCAGCACCGCGATGCGCGGGCCGTCGCGGCGGGCCAGGAACTCGGCCGCGCGCTGGGCCAGCACCACGAAGCCGCCAGGGCGTCCCGCACCGCCGGCCATGCCTGCGGCACTATCGGTCGAAGCGTTCATCTCGGCCATCATCGAGGCATCGAAGTGCAGCGCCTTGGCGCGTGCCAGCGCGGCGCCGAGCGCGGCATCGCCGGCATACAGGCGCTCGAGCCGCGTCACCAGGTCGACGTTGGGGTCGGGCAGCGTGGCCGGCGCCCAGGTGTCGACGCTGCCACTGCCGCGCAGCACCAGCGGCACCGTGGTCGACAGCGCCATGCCCTTGCTGCCCTCTTGCACCAGCGTGCGGCCGAGCCAGCCGGTGGTGAGCTGGAAGGGACGCGTGCCGCCGCGACTCCAGCACGTTCTGCGCGTCGAAGTGGGATCGTTCGTTGTAGGCGAGGCCGGTGGCGTGCACGACGCTCGCCTCGCCGCGGCCGTACATCGCGTGCAGCTGCGTGAGGTTGCGGGTGCAGCGCGAACGGTGCCGCTCAGGGGCAGCGGCGTGCTGGCGTATTGGGCGAGCGCACCGCGGGCCGCGGCGAAGTCAGGGTCGCCGACGGCGGGCACGGCATACAGGCCGTCGAGCCCGCCGCGCAGGATCACCATCACGAAACGGCGCGAGCCAGCAGCCCCGGCGGTCGGTGCGGTGGCGGCCAGGCTCAGGCGTGGCCAGCGGGCCGAGGGCACCGGCAGCAGCGCCGGCACCGAGGGCCGTGCGCAGCCACTGGCGGCGGGTGGGGTCGACGGGGTGTCGCATGGTCGTGCTCCGTTCAGCGGCGCTGGAATTCGGGGGCCATCAGCAGCAGCGCGAGGGCTTGCGGGCCATCGGCCGCGCGTTCGATCTGCAGTCGGGTGGCGTCGACCGAGCCAGCGGCGCCAGGCTGCTCTCGGCGAGCGTGCGCGCGTCGACGCCGCGGCCCGAGGCGGTCGGCCACGCGGGTGGCCCACTCGACGCGCTTCCACACCGCGTCGGGGCCGAGCCAGTCTTCGGCGCGGTCGGGCCAGCCGGCGGGCGAGGGCGCGGCATGCACGCGCTGGCCGAGGGCGCTGAGCCATTGACCGCCAGGTGTTCGCCGGCCCACGCTCGGCGAGCCGTTCGCCCAGCCCCAGCAGGCGCGCTGCTCGACGACCGCAAACTCTTCCGGCGTCTTCAGCTTGGCGGGCTGCTGCGCCCAGGCCTCGGGGCTGCGAATGAGGGTGCGGTAGACCTCCGCCAGTTCGCCGCCGCTCGCGCGGTAGCTCGCGGCCAGGCGGTCGACCAGGGCCGGCGGCGGATCGTCGGCGACGAAGTGGCGCGCCAGCTTGGTGGCGACGAAACTGCGCCGTGGACGGGTGGCGCGCCAGGTCGCGCAGCACGGCGGCCAGCGCGTCGGGACCTTCGGGGTAGCGCTTGCCCAGCACGGTCTTCGGGCCCGGCTCGTGCCAGGCGGGATCGAAGAGCGGCGCGTCGCCGACGGGGTCGTTGTTGCGCCGAGCCGCCAGCCCGTCAGCACGCGCGGCGAAGGCGGTCACGTCCGCCTGGGTGTAGCCGCCGTTGACGCCGAGGGTGTGCAGCTCGAGGATCTCGCGCGCCAGGTTCTCGTTGAGGCCGGTGACGCGCGGGCCTTCCTGCATCGCCTGTGCGCGGCGCGCGGCACGCTCCACCACGCGCGAGCGCGGTCCGGCCGAGGCCTGGTTGTCGAGATAGCGCAGCATTGCCGGGTGGATGGTGGCGCTGCGCAGCAGGGTCTCGAACGAACCGGCGATGTGCGGCCGGATGGCGTCGCGCTCGAAAGCGCCGACGAGGCCTCGCGCGCTGCCCTTGGCGAGCGACACGGTGAAGTGGTTGGTCCAGAACAGGTGCAGGCGTTCGGCGAACGGCCGGCGTGCCGTGGCCGCGCTATCAGGCGCGAGCGTGCGTCGGCAGCGATCACTTCGCGGATAGTGGCCGGCGAGGAGCTGCTCGGCCGTCATGCCCGGTGGCGGGTTGCGTGCCAGGCGTCTGGCCTCCGCTTCGGCCCGCACATGGGCCACGGCCTGCGCGGTGTCGAGCAGACCCTCGCCCCGCGCGGCTTCGGCCGGGCCGATCTGCTGCAGCAGCCAGCCTGCGGCGTCGTCGCCGATGGTCTGGAGGTCGCCTCGCCCAGACCGAAGCGGTGCGCGGCCCGGTGGCGGCGCGCTCTGCGAGGAGGGGCATGGTGGTCATGCTGCTCTGAGTGCTGCGCAGCGTGACCCGGCGTGTCAAGCCGCGTGTGCCGCGTGCGTCAAGAAACGTTGCGGGGCGGTGGTGCACGCGCAACTGCCGCTGCGGGTCAGCGTCGCCAGCAACTGGTTCACCGCGGTCAGGTCGGCGGGCTTGAGCTGGCCGGACGCCTGGCGCAGCTTGAGGCCGTTGACCAGCACGTCGTAGCGGGCCTTGGCGAGGTCGCGCTGGGTGTTGAAGAGCTGGGTCTGCGCGTTCAGCACGTCGAGGTTGACCCGCACGCCGACCTTGTAGCCGAGCTGCGTGGCCTCGAGCGCCAGCTGGCTCGACGACTCGGCGGCTTCGAGCGCCTTCACCTGCGCCTGGCCCGACTGCACGCCGAAGAACGACACGCGCGTGGCCTGGGCGACGCCGCGGCGCGCGGCGTCGAGGTCGTTGCGCGACTTCTCTTCCAGCGACAGCGTTTCCTTGATGCGGTTCTGGATCGAGAGCCGGCGAACAGCGGCAGGTTCAGCTGCACGCCGATGCTGGCGTTGGTGTCGTGCCCGATTGGCTGAAGGGGAACGCCTGGCCAGCGGTGGCCCCGGTGCTCGACCGGCTGTGCCGCTGGTGGAGACGCGGCCCTGCCCAGGCTGCCGTTGAGTGCCACGGTCGGCAGGTTGCCGGCGTGCGCCTTCTCGGTCTCGAGCTTGGCGATGTCGAGGCCGAGCGCGGCACGGCGCACCGTCGGGATGCTCTGCATCGGCCGCGGCACCCAGGCCTCGACCGTCGGCGGGCGCCACCGGCGGCAGCACCACCGGCGTGGCCAGCGGCTTGGGCGCGACGTTGCTGCGGCCGACGAGCTGGTCGAGCGCGATGCGCTTGGTGCGCAGGTCGTTGTCGGCCGCGATCTCCTGGGCGGTGGCGAGGTCGAAGCGGGCCTGCGCTTCGCGCGTGTCGGTGATGGTGGCGGTGCCGACCTCGAAGTTGCGCTTGGCCGAGGCGAGCTGCTCGCTGATGGCGGCTCTTGTTGGCGTGCGTGGTGCCAGCGTGTCCTGCGCGGCCAGCACGTCGAAATAGGCCTGCGCCACGCGCACGATCAGGTCCTGCTCGGCGGCTTCGAGGTCGGCGCGCGACACATCGCAGCGCGCTTCGGCCTGCTCGATGGTGGCGTCGTTGGCCGGTTGAACAAGCGGCTGCGAGCCGCTGCAGGCCTGCATTGACGTTGGTGCTGCGTGCTGTTGAGGGTGCTGGCGTAGGGCGTGTCGCTGGTGCTGCGGGTCGGCCGAGACCGACAGGCCCACCGCGGGCGGTTGCAGCGCCTTGCGCCTGCTCGCGCTGGTACTGTGCCGAGTCGGCGTGCGCGGGCGGCCAGGTAGGTGGCGTCGAAGCCGCGCGCCGCGTCGTACAGCTCCTGCAGGCTCTGGGCCCGGCTGGCGCCGGCGCTCAAGGCCGAGCAGCGGACAGCCAGCAGCCAGACCCGCCAGCGGGACGCCGCAGTGCGGATCTGGGTCTGGGGTGGGTACGGTGGCGCGCGACGGGCATGGCGATTTCCTCGGGCAGTCGGGTCGTGAGGGCCGGCGTGGCGCTCAGAAGCTGAAGCGGGTGGGTTCGTCGAAGCCCTCGAGCCGCGGGGCCACGGTGTCGAACAGCTCGGCGTGGTCGAAACCGTGCTCGCCGCTGCGCGTGACCAGCATGGCGCGCATCACCGGCTGCTGGCCGACGATGCCGCAGCAGGCGCCCGCCGACCTTGAGCTGCTCCAGCAGCGACGTGCGGCAACTCGGCCACCGAGCCCGACAGGACGATGACGTCGAACGGCCCTTCGGCCGGGCAGCCCGCGCGCGCCGTCGCCGGTGCGCACGTCGACGTTGACGACCCGGCGCGGCGCAGGTTGTCGGCCGCCATGCGCGCCAGCTCGGGCCGGATCTCCAGCGTCACCACATGCTGCGCCGGTGCGCCAGCAGCGCGGCCATGTAGCCCGAGCCGGCGCCGATCTCGAGCACGCGCTCGTGCTTGTGCACGGCCAGTTCCTGCAGCAGCCGCGCCTCGACCTTGCGGCGCGAGCATGCACTGGCCCTCGGGCAGCGGCACCTCGGTGTCGACGAAGGCGAGCGCGCGGTAGGCCGGCGGCACGAAGTCTTCGCGCTTGCACGACGGCCAGCAGGGACAGCACCGCCGGGTCGAGCACATCCCAGGGGCGGATCTGCTGTTCGATCATGTTGAAGCGGGCTTGTTCGATGTTCATGGCTCTGTGCAGGCGGTTGCATGGGAAGCGGACGCGGGTGCGCAATTTTCATTGGGCCATGCCGGGCTGCGGCCGCCGGCACAGTGCCGCTGGCGGGCGGGCCCAGCAGCTGCGGCGCAGCCAGTGCGACAGGTCGTCGAGGTAGCAGTAGATCACCGGCACCACCACCAGCGTCAGCAGCGAGGAGGTGATGACGCCGCCGATCACGGCCTGGCCCATCGGCGCGCGCTGCTCCGAGCCTTCGGTGAGCGCGAAGGCCAGCGGCACCATGCCGAACACCATGGCCAGCGTGGTCATCAGGATCGGGCGCAGCCGCACCTGGGCGGCGTGCAGCAGGGCCTGCCTCGCGGCCCATCGGCGCGCTCGCCGTGCTCGCCGCTGCGCGCGAGCGGATCGCGAAGTCGACCAGCAGGATCGCGTTCTTGGTCACCAGGCCCATCAGCATCACGATGCCGATGATGCTGAACATGTTGAGCGTCGAGCGGAACATCAGCAGCGCCAGCACCACGCCGATCAGCGTCAGCGGCAGCGAGCTCATCAGCGCCAGCGGCTGCAGGAAGCTCTTGAACTGGCTGGCCAGGATCATGTAGATGAACACCACCGCCAGCGCCAGCGCGCCGATGGCGTAGCTGAACGACTCGTTCATGTTCTTGGTCGAGCCGCCGAAGGCTGTAGCGGTAGCCCGGCGGCCAGGCGACGGCGTCGAGCACCTTGCGGATGTCGGCCGACACGTCGCCCGAGCTGCGGCCGAGCGCATTGGCATCGATGTTGATCTCGCGGTTCAGGTCGCGTCGGTTGATCTGGTTCGGGCCGGTGCGAGGGCGTGATCTCGGCCACCTGCGACAGGCGCACCATGCGCGGCGAGCCGTCGGCGGCCGGCGCCCACGGTGATCGGCAGGCGCTGCAGGTCGGCCAGCGCAGTCGCGGCTGCCGGGCGCGAGGCGCACGTTCACGTCGTAGTTCTCGCCGTCGGGCGCGCGCCAGTTGCCCACCGTGGTGCCGGCCACCAGCGTGCGCAGCGTGCTCGCGAGCGCGTTGACGTTCAGCGCCGGCGTCGGCAGCGGCGTCGCGCTTGACCTCGATCGCGACCGTCGGCTTGTCGGGCTTGAGCGTGCTGTCCAGGTCGACCAGGCCGGGGATCTTCTCGCAGCTTCGGCTGATGCACCTGGGCGACAGCCGCTCGAGCTCGGCGAGGTCGGTGCCCTGGATCGAGAACTGCAGGCTCTTGCCGCCGCCCAGGTCGGTCTGCGCCGATGTTGGTGACGGTGATGCCGGGGATGCGCGCGAGCCGCTCGCGCAGCGGCTCGACCAGCTGCGTCGATGCTGCGCTTGCGGTCCTTGCGGTCGACCAGCCGCACGTAGATCGTGCCGTAGATCTTGCCGGCGGCCTGGCCGCTGTTGATCGTGGCGACGGTGTACTGCACCTCGGGCAGTTCGCGCAGCGCCGCGTCGACCTGCTGCGCGCGCTGTTCGGTGAGTTCGAGCGACGAGCCCACCGGCGTGTAGAAGTTGATCTGCGTCTCGGAGAAGTCGGCCTTCGGCACGAACTCGGCGCCGAGCAGCGGGATGATGAAGAAGCTGGCCACGAAGGTGGCCAGCGCCGACGCCCAGCGTCTTCAGCTTGTGCTGCAGCGACCAGCCGAGGATGGCCTGGTAGCCGTCGCGAAAGCCAGTCGGTGAAGCGGTCGAAGCAGGCCGGTGACGCGGCCGATCGTGCGGTCGTAGAGCGTCACCGGCGGGCCGCGGTGCGCGCCGTGCGCCTGCGGGTCGTGCCAGACGCTCGACAGCATCGGGTCGAGCGTGAAGCTCACGAACATCGAGATCAGCACCGCGGCGACGATGGTGAGGCCGAACTCGTGGAAGAACTTGCCGACGATGCCGCCCATGAAGCCGATCGGCAGGAACACCGCGACGATCGACAGCGTGGTGGCCAGCACCGCCAGGCCGATCTCGTCGGTGCCGTCGAGCGCGGCCTGGCGCGCGCTCTTGCCCATCTGCACATGGCGCACGATGTTCTCGCGCACCACGATCGCATCGTCGATCAGCAGGCCCACGCACAGGCTCAGCGCCATCATCGTGATGCTGTTGATCGTGAAGCCGAACAGGTACATGAACAGGAAGGTGCCGATCAGCGCGATCGGCAGCGTCAGGCCGGTGATGACGGTGGAGCGCCACGAGTTCAGGAACAGGAAGACGATCAGCACGGTGAGCGCCGCGCCTTCGAGCAGCGTGCGCTTGACGTTCGCCACCGAGACGCGGATGGCGCGCGAGTTGTCGCGGTTGACCTCGACCTTCACGCCGGGCGGGGTGAGCGCCTTCGCGTCGTCGAGCGCCTTGCAGCAGGCCGTCGACCACCGCGATGGTGTTCTCGCCCTGCGACTTCTGCACCGACAGCAGCACGGTGCGCTGGCCGTTGTAGAGCGCCAGGCTCTCGACCTCCTGCGGGCCGTCGACCACGTCGGCCACCTGCCACAGCTTGACGGCGGCGCTGCCCTTGCGCGCGACGACGATCTCGCGGAAGTCCTCCGGCCGCTTCAGGCGCGCATTGATCTGCACCACGCGCTCCTGCTCGCGCGAGCGGATCGCGCCCATCGGCAGTTCCTGGTTCTCGCTGCTTCACGGCGGCGACGACCTGGTCGACGCTGATGCCGAAGGCTTCGAGCGCCGCCGGTGCACGTAGAGGTTGATCTCGCGCTCGACCCCGCCGACCACGCGTGACCGAGCCGACGCCGCGCACGTTCTCCAGCCGCTTCTGCAGCACCTGGCTGGCCCAGGTGGTGAGTTCCTGCGGCGACTGCGCTGCCGTCCGTGGCGAGGACGGCGACGTTGAAGATCGGCTGGCTGGCCGGGATCGAAGCGCGAGATGCGCGGCTCCTTGACCTCGTCGCGCAGCAGCGGGCGGATCAGCGCGACCTTCTCGCGCACGTCTTCGGCGGCCTTGCGGCCGTCGATGTCGAGGTTGAACTCGACGATCACGACCGACGTGCCTTCGTAGGAGCGCGAGTACAGCGAGTTGATGCCGGCGACGGTGTTGACCGCCTCCTCGACCTTCTTGGTGACCTCGCTCTCGACGATCTCGGGCGAGGCGCCGGGGTAGTCGATCTGCCACCACGACGGTCGGGAAGTCGATGTTCGGGAACTGGTCGACCGCCAGCCGCTGGTAGCTGAACAGGCCCAGCACGACGAACGCGAGCATGACCATCATGGCCATCACCGGGTTGCCGATCGAGACGCGGGTGAACCACATGGTCGGGTGACGGTGCTCTGCCGAGGGGAGGCTAGCGCGGTGCCGGCGTGGCCGCTGTGGGCACCGGCACGGCGGTGGACGATTGACCGTGCCAGAGCGGCCCCCGAAGCGCGCCCGCATGCCCACGGAACCTGGTGCCAGGCGCACCGGCGTGCCGTCGCGCACCGCACCGGCGCTGCCGGCCAGCACCAGCGCGCCGTCGACCGAGGCCCTCGACGATGCTCGACCCAGGGCTGGCCGTCGACATCGCCGCGCGGCGCCGAGCGTCACCGGCTTGAGCACCGCCTTGCCGCGTCGACCACGCAGCACATAGGGCTGCGCGATGGTCGGTGCGCACCGCGGACAGCGGCACGCGCCAGCGCGCTGGTCTCGTCGAGTCTCGATGCTGCCCTCGCGCGAACAGGCCCTGGCGCAGCGCCGGGCTGGGCGTCGACCGCGAGGTAGACCAGCACCGCGCGGCTGCCGGACTGCGCGCTCGGGATTGATGCGTGCGACGCGCGCGGTCACGGGCGCGGCCAGGCCGTCGACCTGCAGCGTGGCCGGCTGGCCGACGCGCAGCGCGGCGACGTCTTCCGGCGCGACCGCCGCTTCGAGCTCCAGGCGCGACAGGTCGACGATCTCGAGCAGCCGGGCGTCCACCGACACCGTCTCGCCCGGCTGCACCAGCCGCTGCGAGACGAGGCCGGCGATCGGCGCGACCAGCACCGTGTCGTCGCGCGACTTGCGCGCCAGTTCCACGGCGGCCTGCGCGGCCAGGTAGGTTGGCCTGCGCCGCGGCCTCGTTCGAGACCGAGGTCTCCAGCCCGGTGGCGAGATGAAGCCCTGCGCGACGAGCGCGCGGTTGTTCTCCAGCGTGCGCTGGGCGATGTCGAGCTGTGCGCGCGCCGACGAGGCGGTCTGCTCGGCCTGGCTCAGCCGCAGCTCGAGCTCGGTGGTGTCGAGCTGGCCGAGCACCTGGCCGCGCCTTGACCGCGTCGCCCTCGCGCACCGTGAGCGACTTGACCTCGGCGGCGACCTTGGCCTTGACCACCGCGCTGTTGACTGCCTTCAGCCCGCCGGAGACCTCGAGCGTGCGCGCCAGTCGCACGGTGCGCGCCGTCGACCACGTCGGCCGGCGCGAGGTCCAGCGCGAGCGGCTGCGGCGCGGACTGGCGCGGCGCGCCTGCTCGGCCTTGCGCGCGTGCAGCGATCGAGCGACGCACCAGGGCACCGAGCACGCAGCAGGCGAGCAGCGGCAGCAGCCACTTCAGATGTGCGCTTCATCGGGTTCCGCTTGCGTCTGGGGGCCGGTGTGGCGACCGCAGCCCGCCGAGCACCAGTTCGATGTGCTGCTGGATGAACGCGTGCGGGTCGACCATCTGCTGCAGCGGCGCGCAGGCGCCGAAGCGAGTGCTTGTGCAGCACAGCATGACCATCGGCAAGATCAGCGAGAGCACCGCCGCCGGCACGTCGACGCGGCGGAACTCGCCGCTGCTGCGATGCCGCGCTCGAGGATGCGGCCGATCAGCTTCTGGCCGGGCTCGACGACCTCTCGCGCGTAGAACTCGGCCGAGCTCGGGGAAGTTGCGCACCTCGGTGATGACGAGCTTGAAGATCGCCGAGGTGGGGCTGTCGAACACACGCTGCCACCAGTGCGGCCAGCAGCCTCGGTGAGCAGCGACGCGGCCGGCGCCCTCGAACTGGTCGACGAATGCTCGGCGACCGCGGCGATCTCGACCGACAGGCGTGGCTGGATCACCGCCTTGAGCAGCTCTTCCTTGCTCGGGTAGTAGAGGTAGAGCGTGCCCTTGGAGACGCCGGCGCGCGCGGCCACCTCTTCGGAGCGGGTGGCCGCGAAGCCCTTCTCGGCGAACAGTTCGAGCGCCGCGTCGAGCAGTTCCTGCGGGCGGGCTTCCTTGCGGCGCTGCCGCGGCGGCATGGGGCGGGGCGTGGGCGGAGGGCGTGGGACATCGTGATAATGACTGACGGGTCAGTAATGTACCGGTCGCACAGGGTCGGAGGCGCGGGTCGACGGGACTGCGAGGCGCAGCATGCTCGCCGTAGGTTGCGCGACCTTGCGCAGGCGGTAAAGATCGATGAAGTCAGGCCGCGACCGGCTTGTCGGAGAGGGACCGCTGCCTAGAATTCGCCGCCATGAACACCAAGACGTGGGTGGGCCTCGGTGCTCTGGGTGTCGTGCTGGCGTCGCCGGTGCCGCGGCGTGGTGGACTGCAGCGCGACGCCGACTCGGCGCACCAACTACCGCACCGCCAAGCTCGAGCGCGGCACGCTGCAGGCGGCCGTGTCGTCGTCGGGCACCGTCAACCCGGTGTCGCAGGTGAGCGTGGGCAGCCAGGTGTCGGGCCAGATCAAGGAGATGCTGGCCGACTTCAACACCGAGGTGAAGCAGGGCCAGCTGATCGCGCGCATCGACCCGGAGAGCTTCGAGTACAAGGTGCGCCAGGCCAGTGCCGATCTGGACTCGGCGCGCGCCGCGGTGCTCAATGCCCAGGCCAACGTCGGCGGCGGTGATGGCGGCGTGTCCAAGGCCCGGCTCGACGCCGACAACGCCCAGCGCGACCTGGAGCGCAAGCAGGAACTGCTGGCGACAAGGGTTCATCTCGCAGGCGGACTACGAGAACGCCCGCAACACGGCGGGCACGCTGGCCGAGTCGCTCAAGGTCACGCAGGCGCAGGCCGACGTGGCGCGCGCCCAGGCCGTGGCGCGCAGGCGGTGGTGCAAGCAGCGCGAGGCCGCGCTCGCGCAGGCGCAAGGTGGACCTGGAGCGCACCGAGATCCGCTCGCCGGTCGATGGCGTGGTGATCAAGCGCAGCGTCGACGTCGGCCAGACCGTGGCGGCGAGCCTGCAGGCGCCGGAGCTTTTCATCATCGCGCGCAACCTGCAGGACATGCAGGTCGAGGCCTCGATCGACGAGGCCGACATCTCCCGCGTGCGCGCCGAGCAGAAGGTGAGCTTCACGATCGATGCCTTCCCGGGCCGCAGCTTCGAGGGCGCGGTGCAGCCAGATCCGCAAGGCGGCGGTGTCGTCGCAGAACGTCGTGACCTACACCGTGGTGGTGGGCTTCTCGAATCCCGGTTCGATGCTGCTGCCGGGCATGACGGCCAACGTGCGCATCGTCACCGACACGCGCGAGAACGTGCTGAAGGTGCCCAACGCCGCGCTGCGGGTGCGCATCGCCGGCGTCGAGCCGGCAGCGGCGGCCAGCGCCCCCGGCGGACCGACGGCTTCGGCGCCGGGCGCGGTGGCACGGGCCGAACCGGCACTGGCTGGCTGCCCAGCGCCGTCGCACAGACGGGCGCGGCCAGTGCGCCGGGTGCACGCGGCACCGGCGGACCGCTGGGCGAGCTGCGCGCCCGCCTCGTGGCCGACCTGGCGCTCAGCCCTGCGCAGATCGAGAAGGTCGACGCCATCCTGGCCGAGGCCAGGCCGCGCTTCGCCGACCTGCGCAATCTGCCGGAAGAAGAACGCGCCAAGGCGCGCGAGCGCATCAGTGCCGACATCCGCGCCCGCGTGGCGGAGCAACTGACGCCGGAGCAGAAGCAGCGCTACCAGCAGATCGCCGCCGAGACCTCGGGCCGCCAGAGCACACGCGGCCGCCTCTACCTGCTCGACGACAAGAACCGGCCGGTGGCCTACGCCGTGCGGCTGGGCATCACCGACGGCGTGGCGACCGAACTGCTGGTGCCGCCCAGGCCGCCGAGGCCGCCGTGCTGCAAGGAAGGCGCCACGGTCATCACCGGCGTGGCTGCGGCCGGCGCTGCGGGTGGCTCGAACGCGTCGCGCTCCGCGCCGGCGGCCCGCGGCCGATGTTCTGAGCCGGCGCTGGAGACGCACACCGCCATGGCACTGATCGAGGCCCGCGGGCTGGTCAAGACCTACACGATGGGCGACCAGACCGTGCATGCGCTGCGCGATGTGTCGCTCGACATCGACGAGGGCGAGTTCGTCGCCATCATGGGCGCCTCGGGCTCGGGCAAGAGCACGCTGATGAACATCCTCGGCTGCCTGGACCACCCGACCGGCGGCAGCTACCGGCTTGCCGGGCGAGGCGGTCGACGGCCATGAGCGGCGACGCGCTCGCGTCCATCCGCAACCGCCGCATCGGCTTCGTCTTCCAGCAGTTCAACCTGCTGCCGCGCACCAGCGCGCTCGAGAACGTCGAGCTGCCGATGGTCTACGCCGGCATGAAGCCGGCCGAGCGCCGCGCAGCGCGCGCTGCGAGGCACTGTCGCGCGTGGGCCTGGGCGAGCGCGGCCGACCACACGCCGGCCGAGCTCTCCGGCGGCCAGCAGCAGCGCGTGGCGATCGCGCGCGCGCTGGTCAACCGGCCGCAGCTGATCCTGGCCGACGAGCCCACCGGCGCGCTCGACTCGCAGACCTCGGAAGACATCATGCGGCTGCTGACCGAGCTCAACGCGCAGGGCATGACGACGTGATCTGGTCACGCACGAGAACGACATCGCCGCCTGGGCACGGCGGCGCATCGTGTTCAGGGACGGGCGCATCGTCGAAGACCGAGCGGCAGGCCCCGGTGCGGCCCCCGATGCCGGCAGCGGCCGAGGCCGCCGCATGAACGCGCCTCGCCGCCTTGCGCTCCGCCTGGCGCGCGCTCACCACCAACCTGCTGCGCAGCATCCTGACGATGCTGGGCATCATCATCGGCGTGGCCGCGGTGATCACGATGATCGCCGTCGGCACGGGCGCGCAGAAGCGCGTCGAGGAACAGATCAAGGGCCTGGGCTCCAACATCATGCTGGTGCTGCCCGGCGCGCAGTCGCAGGGCGGCGTGCGGCTGGGCGCGCAGACCGGCCAGACGCTGACCGAGGAGGACGCGCCGCGCCATCGCGCGTCGACGTGCCCGAGGTGCAGGCGGCGGCACCGTCGCTGCGCACCGGCGCGCAGGTGGTGGCCGGCAACACCAACTGGAGCACCTCAGGTGCTTCGGCACCTGACGCCCGACTACTTCGAGGTGCGCGACTGGCCGCTGGCCGAAGGCCGCGGCTTCGAGGCGGCCGAACATCGCCGGCTCGGGCAAGGTGGCGATCATCGGCCAGACGGTGGCCGAGCAGCTGTTCGGCGGCGCCGACCCGATCGACCAGACCATCCGCGTGAAGAAGGTGCCGCTGACCGTGATCGGCGTGCTCGCGCGCAAGGGCCAGAACTCGGTGGGCCAGGACCAGGACGACGTGGTCATCGTGCCGCTGTCGACCTTCCGCAACCGCATCCAGGGCATGAGCGGCGGGCGCCTGAAGCGCGTCGGCTCGATCAGCGTGAAGGTGCGCGAAGGCCAGAGCATGAAGGCGGCCGAGGAGAACATCCGCGAACTGCTGCGCCAGCGCCACCGCCTGCAGCCGGGGCAGGACGACGACTTCAGCGTGCGCAACCTGACCGAGATGCTCGCCGCGCAGGAGGAGTCGAGCCGCGTGATGACGCTGCTGCTCGCGGCCGTGGCCGGCGTGAGCCTGGTGGTGGGCGGCATCGGCATCATGAACATCATGCTGGTCAGCGTGACCGAGCGCACCCGCGAGATCGGGCTGCGCATGGCGGTGGGCGCGCGCGGGCGCGACATCCTCGGCGCAGTTCCTGATCGAGGCGGTGACGCTGAGCCTGATGGGCGGGGCCATCGGCGTGGTGCTGGGCGCCGTGGCCACCTGGGGCGTCGGCACGTTCGCCGGCTGGCAGGTGGCGCTCAGCGGCCAGGCGGTGGCGCTGGCGGTCGGCTTCTCGGCCGCCGTGGGCGTGTTCTTCGGCTTCTACCCGGCGCGTCGCGCGGCGGGGCTGCTGCCGATCCAGGCCTTGCGCTACGAATAGACGGATCCGCGGCCGTGGCGCGCCGCTATCAATCCGCGGCCATCGGCACTCCCGCGAGATGCGCTGGGTATCATCCGCGGCTGATTTCAACCGGGAGTCGTTTGGATACCGCACAGTGGGTGATGCTGGTCAAGGCCGCCGATCATGGGCATCGTCGAGGGGCTGACCGAGTTCCTGCCGATCTCGAGCACCGGGCACCTGATCCTCGCCGGCTCGCTGCTCGGCTTCACCGACGACAAGAGCAAGGTCTTCGACATCGCGATCCAGACCGGCGCGATCGTCGCCGTGATCATCGTCTACTGGCAGCGCCTGCGCGACACCGCGCGCGGATCTGGCCACGCAGCACCGCAGGCGCGGCGCTTCGCGCTCAACGTGGCGATCGCCTTCGTGCCGGCGGTGGTGCTCGGCCTGCTGTTCGGCAAGGCGATCAAGGCGCACCTGTTCACATCCGCCGGTGGTGGCCATGCGCCTTCATCGTCGGCGGCTTCATCATCCTGTGGGCCGAGCGACGCACGGCGGCGGCCGTGCGCATCGCTCGGTCGACGACATGACGCCGCTGGACGCGCTGAAGGTCGGCCTGGTGCAGTGCCTGGCGATGATCCCGGGCACCAGCCGCTCGGGCGCCACCATCATCGGCGGCATGCTGCTCGGGCTGTCGCGCAAGGCGGCGACCGACTTCAGCTTCTATCTCGCGATCCCGACGCTGATCGGCGCCGGCGCCTACAGCCTCTACAAGGAGCGCGCGCTGCTGTCGATGGCGGACCTGCCGCTGTTCGGCGTCGGCCTGCGTGTTCTCGTTCTTCGTCGGCCTGGCTCTGCGTGCGCTGGCTGCTGCGCTACATCGCCAGCCACACCTTCGTGCCGTTCGCCTGGTACCGCATCGCCTTCGGCATCGTCGTGCTGGTGACGGCCTGGACTGGGCGTCTGGCGGACTGGGCCGGCCTGAACACCAGGTCCCACACCCCGTGGCCGAGCTTCAGGCCGCGGTTCTCGAACTTGGTCAGCGGCCGGTAGTCCGGTCGCGGCGCATAGCCGCCCGCATCCGACGGTGTTGCGCAGCGCCGGCCTGCGCGGACAGCACCTCCAGCATCTGCTCGGCATAGGGCTGCCAGTCGGTCGCGCAATGCAGGTAGCCGCCCGGTGCGAGGCGGCTCGCCAGCAGTGCGACGAATGGCGGCTGGATGAGCCGGCGCTTGTGGTGCCGCTTCTTGTGCCAGGGGTCGGGAAAGAAGACATGCACGCCGGCCAGCGAGGCCGGCGCCAGCATGTGCTGCAGCACCTCGACCGCGTCGTGCTGGACGATGCGCAGGTTGGAGAGTCCGCGTTCGCCGATCAGCGCGCAGCAGCGCGCCGACGCCGGGCTCGTGCACCTCGACGCCGAGGAAGTCGATGTCCGGCCGCGCCGCCGCGATCTGCGCCGTGGCGTCGCCCATGCCGAAGCCGATCTCGAGCACCAGCGGCGCGCGCGCGACCGAAGACCGCCGGCGCATCCATCGGCGCTCCGGCATAGGGCAGCACGAAGCGCGGGCCCAGCTCCTTCAACGCACGCTGCTGGCCGCTGCCCATGCGACCGGCGCGCAGCACGTAGCTGCGCAAGGGGCGGGCGGGATGCGGGGCGCCGGACGGAGGCGGTTCGTGGTCGTTCATGCGTGAAGGCGGGATGAATCGGCAGGCCCGCAATCGGGTGCGCCATTGTCGCGTGCAGTTCGCGCTCGTGTAGCGGCCCGGTGTCGCTTCAGTGCTGTCGCTCCAGCTGCCGCAGCGTCTGCAGCACCCGCTCGCGCATGGCGGGCGTTTCCTGGTGGCCGGCGTCAACCACCACCTGCTCCCATTCGTCGGGATGGTCCAGCGTGGCGTAGGCGCTGCGCAGCGCGTCATCCACGCTCTGCACTCCGGCCGGTGGCGTCAGCGGGTCGTGCCGTCCGACCAGCGACAGGTGCCGTCGCGGTGCAATCAATGCGGCGATTTCAGCGGCACTGAATTCGCGCCGCAGCCCGGGCACGAAGAAGTACTCGCCGTGCAGGTCGTGGCTGCCGCGCGCCAGCAGCGCGTCGTACTCGGCCAGGCAGCACAGATCGATGCAGGCGTCGATGCGGGGCTCGAGCGCCGCGGCCCACACCGCCATCGTGCTGCCCATCGACAGGCCCAGCGTGACCGTGGGCAAGCTGGGCGAAGCGGGGCTGCGCGCGCAGCCAATCGAAGGCCGCCAGCGTGTCGTGCACGCGGTAGCCCCAGAGCGTGCGACCCTCCCACAGCAGCCGCTTCACCGGGCCCGCTCGCTGCTGGTGCGCGCGCTCGCCGAAGCACCAGTGGTCGATCGCGAGCACCGCCCAGCCCGAGCTCGGGCAGGGCCTCGCCATAGGGCGGCGCCTGCAAGCGCGGGGCGGCCGTCGCAGCAGCTCGTCCTTGCCGATGTCGAAGCGGTTGCCGTGGGCATGGCAGTAGAGCACCAGCCCACGCGGTGGCTGATGCGGCGGCAGCAGCAACCAGGCGGGCACGGACTCCTCGGCGTTGAGCGCCAGCTGCCAGCGCTCGAGCCGCGCGTGCGGCAGGGTCTGCACCTCGACCAGTTCACCGTGCCGCGCGGTCCGCGTCACTGAGTCGAAGCCGGCAAGGGGCCGAGCAGGGGCGCAACGCCGCGCCGGCGAGCGGCAGTGGCCGGCGCGTCGCCGAGCCACGCCCAGCGGCTCATCGGACCATCGGCACCGCGGCGGCAGCAGCGTCAGCGGGCGGGTCTCGCCGCGGGCAGCACGACGCGGATCTGCGCGTAGGGCAGTGGCCAGTGCCGGTGCTGCGCAGGCTTGCAGGCGCAGGCCGTGTGGCATCGGCGCGCGCCTCGAAGCGATGCAGCACGTGGCGGTCGTCGGCATCGCCGGATCTGCAGGCCGTCGTCCTCGAACAGCTCGGCGGTGGTGCGTGGAGCCGTCGCCCCCGGCCACCGGCGGGTAGTAGCGCAGCGCGCGCGACTGCGCTCCTCGGTGAGCGCGCTGTCGTCCCAGGTGTCGGTGGTGGGCAGCACCGCGCCGGCGCGCACGAACAGCGGCAGGCGGTCGAGCGGGGCGGCCACCGTGACTGGCGCACCGCCGGCAAAGTACTGCCCGCTCCAGAAGTCGTACCAGCCCCGGGCCATGCGCGCCGCGCGGCAGGTAGAGCGTGCGTTCGCCGCTGCGCCGGCCTCGAACACCGGCGCCACCAGCAGGTCGGCGCCGACCATCATCTCGTCGTTGTCGTGCCAGCGGTCGCGGATCGTCGGGGAAGTGGAAGAACGTCGGCCGCAGCACCGGGCGGTGCTGCGTTGGCCGCCTGCCACATCAGCGTGTAGAGGTAGGGCATCAGGTGCAGGCGCAGGCGCACGGCCGCGCGGATGGTGTTCGGTGGCCTCGGGGTGCAGCCACGGCGAGTTGACGCTGCCGTCGGCCTTCCACGAATTCATGATCATGCGCGGCACGAGGCAGCAGGCCTGCGTCCAGCGCGATCAGCAGTTCGGCATCGGGCACCGGGCCGAAGAAGCCGCCGATGTCGTGGCCGATGTTGAACATGCCCGACAGGCTCATCGTCAGCGCCATGCGCTGGTTCCAGCGCAGCGTGTGCCAGCTGGTGGTGTTGTCGCCCGACCAGGTCTGCGCGAAGCGCTGGATGCCCGGGCGGTCCGGCGCGGGTGATCGTGTAGATGCGCTCGCTCGGGCGTGCGCGCGCGCTGCGCGCTCGGCGGTGGCCTGCGTCATCAGCAGCGCGTGCAGCGGCCGCGAGCGGTGGATCGGCAGCGTGCGCGCCCTGGGCCTGCGTGACGCCGGCCTCGTTCCAGATCGGGTACTCGTTGTTGTCGTTCCAGCCGGCGTCGAAGCCCATGCTCGAGCACCTGCGCGCTGCAGGCCGTCCTGCCACCAGCCGCGATCGCTCTCGCGGCGTGAAGTCGAGGTGCGCGCCCCAGCCGTCCCAGAACGGGTCGAGGCAGAGCGCCGCCTTCGGCCTCGCGCACGAAGCCGCCCGACGCTGCGACCGCCGCGAACGCCGGGTGGTCGTCGAGCAGGCAGGGCTTGAGGTTGGCCACCGTGCGCACGCCCGCATCGCGGAAGCGCTGGAGCAGCGCCTGCGGCTCGGGGAAACTTGTCGCGGTTCCAGGTGAACACGTAGCGGCGCTTGCCGCGGCTGGTGTAGCCCGAGCCGAAGTGGAAAGCTCGACAGCGGAAAGTCGCAGCGCCTGCGCCTTGGCCAGGAAGTCGCCGATGCGCTCCTGCGCCTTCGGGTGCGTCGGCCAGCGCCATCGCGGTGTTGGCATAGCCCAGCGTCCAGCGCGGCGGCATCGCGGTGCCGCCGATCAGCGCCACGAAGCGGGCCAGCGCGCTGGGCACGTCGGGGCCGGCGAAGACGTAGAGGTCGAGGTCGCCGTCGGCGATCTCGGTGGCGCGGTAGAAGCCGTGGTAGTTGTCGAACTCCTGGCCGAAGTCGAAGGTGCACTCGGCCAGCGTGTCGTAGTACATGCCGTAGCTGGCGCCGGTGTCCGCGCGCCGGCCGATGAAGAACGGCCAGTGCTTGTAGAGCGGGTCGCGAGCTCTCGCCGTTGTAGCCCAGCGCGTCGAGCTGACGCGTGCGCAGGCGCCGGCCGTGCTTGTCGAGCGGGCCGGTCTTGTCGCCGAGGCCGAAGTACTGGTCGTGCTCGTCGCGCGCCTGCCAGTGGCCGGTGGTGCCCGTGCGCGTGGCGCTGCCGTAGCCGAAGGTGGGGCGGTCGGCGCAGATGCGGGTGCCACTGCGTGCCATCGTGCTGCTCCCAGGTGAGCCCGAAGGGTGCGAGCGTCACACGTCACGCGCAGGCGCGCATCGCCGAGCGTCAGCGTGCCATCGGCCTGCACGAGCGTTGTGTCGGTGCGCGCGGCAAACAGCTGCGAGGCGGTCGGCGCCGCTCCATGGATCGTCGGGCGACTGAGCCGTGCGCGATGGCCCAGGTGCGCGGCTCGCGCAGGCCATCGGGCGGCAGCAGCAGCACGCGTCCGACGCCTGGCGCGGGCAGGGAGATGCGGCAGTGCCAGCCGGCGTCGAGCGGCGACGGTGATCGTGTCCCGGTTCGGCGGCGATCAGGGTCGCCTGGCGAAAGGGTCTCATGCCTCACGCTCCGAGGCGCAGTCCGTCGGCGGCGAAGAGATGGCAAGCCGACGCCGGAGCGTGGAGCGTCACCGAGTCTCCGGGCCTGGCCGCGTGCTGACCAGCCACCTGTGCGGTGAGGCTGGTGCTGCCGTCAGGCAGGGTGCCGTAGAGCAGGGCGTGGCCGCCAAGCTGCTCGACCTGGGTGATGTTCAGGGCAGGGCCAGCGAGCCCTCCGCCGCGTTCAGGCTCAGGTGCTCGGGTCGCACGCCCAGCTCGAGTTCGGTACCTCCCGCTGGCAAGGCGGTCGGCCAGTTCAGCCGACTTCCGTGGCGCGTGGCCACCTCGCGCTCGCCGGTGCGGCTGACGGGCACGAAGTTCATGCGCGGCGAGCCGATGAAGCCGGCGACGAAGCGGTTGGCCGGCGGGTTGTAGAGGTCCAGCGGCGAGCCCACCTGCTCGATGCGGCCCGCGCGCAGCACGACGATCTTGTCGGCCATGGTCATGGCCTCGACCTGGTCGTGCGTGACGTAGATCATCGTCGCGCCCAGGCGCCGGTGCAGGGCGGTGATCTCGCCGCGCATCGACACGCGCAGCTCGGCGTCGAGGTTGGACAGCGGCTCGTCGAAGAGAAAGATCTTCGGCTCGCGCACGATGGCGCGGCCGATGGCCACGCGCTGGCGCTGGCCGCCGGAGAGCTGCGTGGGCTTGCGCTGCAGCAGGGTGTCGAGCTGCAGCAGCTTGGCCGCGCTCTGCACCTTGCGCTCCACCACGTCCTTGGCCGTGCCGATGTTCTCCAGCCCGAAGGCCATGTTCTGGTAGACCGTCATGTGCGGGTAGAGCGCGTACGACTGGAACACCATCGCCAGGCCGCGGTCGGCGGCGCGCAGATCGTTCACGCGCTGGCCGTCGAGGATCAGAGTCGCCGCGACGACGGCCTCTTCCAGCCCGCAGATCAGGCGCAGCAGCGTGGACTTGCCGCAGCCGGACGGACCGACGAAGACGACGAATTCGCCGTCATCGACCTGCAGGTCGACGCCGTGGATGACGCGCACGTCGCCGAAGGTCTTGACGAGTTGCTTGAGCTGCAAAGAGGCCATGTCACTTGACTCCGGCCGAGGCGATGCCCTGGGCGATGTATTTCTGCAGGAAGGCGAACACCAGGGTGATCCGGCAGCAGCGTGATCACCGTCATCGCCAGCAGGTAGTTCCACTGCGTGACCAGGTCGCCCTGGAAGGCGTTGAGCGCGAGCTGCAGCGTGAACTTCTCGGACTTGCGACAGCACGATCAGCGGCCACAGGAAATCGTTCCAGCGCCACATCACCGAGAAGATCGCCAGCACCGCCAGCGCCGGCGCCGACAGCGGCAGCACGATGCGCCAGTAGATGCGCCATTCGCTGGCGTGGTCCATGCGCGCGGCCTCGAGCAGCTCGTCGGGGATGGTCAGCATGTACTGGCGCAGCAGGAACACGCCCGTGGGCGTGGCCACCGCTGGCCAGATCACGCCCCACAGGCTGTTGAGCAGGCCGAGCTCGGAGATCGACCAGGAAGTTGCGGCACCAGCACGATGGCCGGCGGCACCATGAGCGTGGCGATGATCAGCGAGGAACACCGCCGAGCGGCCCTTGAACTGGTACTTCGACAGCGCGAACGCCGCCATCGAGTTGAACAGCAGCGTGAAGATCGTCGCGACGACGGTGATGAACACCGAGTTCCACAGGTAGAGGCCGAAGTTGAGCTTGCCGCCCAGGTCGGTGTAGTTCTCGGTGGCGAGGCGGAACTCGCGCACCGGCTCGCGGTCGTTGATGTTGACCCGCACCAGCTCGTCGGGCTTGGCCGGATCGACGTGCGTGGCGATGAGGCCGATGCGCCGCAGCTCGGCGAGTTCGCGCACGCTGCCATCGGCCAGCTTGACGCGGTAGACCGGCTTGGGGTTGTCCTCGCCGGGCACCTTCACCTGCTTCGGGCCGTAGGGCAGGAAGCTCGGCGGGAACTCGGTGAGCGCGGCTTCCGTCTTGAACGACGACATCACCAGCCACAGCACCGGCCCGAACATCAGAAACAGGCCGAGCGTGAGGTAGACGTAGGACAGCCAGTCGGTCCAGTCGAGCGAGCGCTGGCCGCGGGTGCGGGTGAGGAACGCAAGGGCACTCATCGCGCGCGCTCCCCGGCTTCACCGGCGCGGGTGGCGCGCAGCTGCAGCAGCGTCAGCACCACCAGCGCGACGGCCAGCAGCAGCGAACCCGCGGCAGCGAGGCCGTACTGGCGCACCGGTTCGACGAAGCCGGTCTGGTAGATGAACTGCACGACGAAGGTGGTCGCCGAGCCCGGCCCGCCGCCGGTGAGCACGAAGACCTCGTCGAAGGTCTGCACGGCGCGGATCAGCGCCAGCACCAGCACCACCAGCAGGTTGGGCAGCAGCAGCGGCAGCGTGATGCGCCGCAGGGTGCGCCAGGGCGACGCGCGGTCCATCTGCGCGGCCTCGTAGAGATCGGCCGGAATCGCCTGCAGGCCCGCCAGCAGGATCAGCGTGTAGAAGCCCATGTGGGCCCAGATGCTCACGAAGATGACCCAGAAGAAGGCCCAGCCGGACTCGGCCAGCCAGAGCACCGGCTGCGCGCCCGCAGCGACCATGGCGCCGTTGAGCAGGCCCTCGCGCTGCAGGATCCACTTCCAGATCAGCGCCACCACCACCGGCGACAGCAGCACCGGGTAGAAGTACACGCCGCGCCAGAAGCCGCGGCCGATGATCTTTCGGTTGAGCACCAGCGCGGTGATCAGGCTGAACAGCACCATCAGCGACACCTGCAGCACCGAGAACAGCGCGGTGTTCCAGACGGCGCGCCAGAAGATGTCCTTGGTGCAGGTCGCGGGCTTGAAGTGGTTCTCGCACTCCAGCAGCACCGCGATGTTCTCCATGCCCACGAAGGGACGATCGCGCGGGTAGAGCTCCACGCCTCCGGTGAAGGCGTAGTAGAGGTTGATGGCGATCGGCAGGAACGTGAAGACCCCGAAGATCACCAGGTTCGGCGTCAGGAACAGCCAGGGTGTGCGGGTGGCGTGCTTCATGGGGTGTGACCGCCCACGACGCTCGCCAGAGGAGGCGCGACGCCGCAGGCCGTGGAGCGACCGACGACAGGGTCCGAGGCCGCAGGCCGAAGCCGCGGCCCGCCCGCACTACTTCTTGGCGGCCTTGACCTGCTCGTCGATGTCCGCGGCCAGACGCTTGATCGCGTCATCCGCCGAGAGCTCACCAGCCACCGCCTGGCCGATGCGCTGCGCCGTGGGCAGGAACACAGCCCGATTGAGCGGATAGCCTTGCAGATCGAAATTGGGCTTGGCGATCTTGCCGACGTCTGCGACGAAGCTGTTCAAGCGCAGCCTTGGCATTGGGCGACACGTTGTAGGTCACGCCGGCCTTGGCGACGCCCAGGTGGGCCGGGATGTTCTCGGTCTTGGCCATCAGCTCGCGGTAGTTCTCGTCGCGCGCCAGGAAGTCGAGGAACTTGGCGGCCTCAGTCGGCACCTTGGTGTGCTTGAGCGCCACAAACGCAGCGCCGCCCGGCATGGCCGTGCAGCCGCCCGGACCGCAGGGTGCCGGTGCCACCGTCCAGTCGAAGTTCTTGGTGACCTGCGTGTCCATGCGCTTGATCTGCCACGAGCCCGAGTAGTACATGACGACCCGGCCGTTGGCGAACTCTTCAAACGCGTCGCGGTACTGCGAGCCGCCGAGTCCGCCCCAGACTTCCTTGGGCATGACGCCGTTCTTGTTCCAGTCGATGAACTTGCGCACGGCGGTCTGGTAGCCCTCGTCCACGACGGGCACGCCAGCGCTGTCGAAGATCTTGGCGCCATAGGCCACGGCCAGCGGAGCGAAGCGGTGGCCGCTGCGGTCCATGGCCATCGCGAACGGCGTCTTGGTGGCGGCGGCCACCTTGCCGGCAGCGGCCACCCACTCATCCCAGGTGGCGGTCGGGCCGGGCATGGCGACCTTGGCCTGCTCGAAGAGCGTCTTGTTGACGAACGACCCGGTGACGGTCAGCTGCGACATCAGGCCGTAAACGCCCTTGTCCTGCGGACCGGCGCGGAACCAGGGAAGCGTGGATGCGAAGTTGTCCTGCCAAGCCTTCAGTCGAGCGGCCGGCAGGTGCGGCGTGAGGTCGAGGTAGTACTTGTTCAGGCCGCCCAGGTCGGTGACGCGCGCGATGTCCGGACCTTGACCCGCTGCGAGCTGCACCGGCAATTGCTCGACCACCGCCTTGTAGGGCACCTTGTCGATGATGATCTTCGTGCCGGCGTTCTCGGCCTCGAACCGCTTGGCGATCTCGCCAGTGACCTCGCATTCGTTGCCATCGGAGTAGCACTGGACGCGCACGTCGGCGGCATGGGCCGCGGCGGTGCCGAACAGGCTTGCGGCCACGGCCAAAGCAGTGCGGATGAACTTGGTTTGCATGATCGAGTCTCCTTCGCTGATTTGCGAGTGTTTGCGTTTCTTTTCGCTTTGGTGCGAATTTCGCAGAGGATAGCTCAGGTCGCGCCTGATCGGTACCACTGCGGCATCCGGAGAAACACCGAGTTCCACGCCCGGTCCGAGGCGGCGAGTGCGAGACAGGGGGCGCTGCGATGCATAGCACATCCGTCGCCGCCAGTGGCGATTCAGCGCGGACCTGTTCGCGGGGGTGGCGCCGCAAACGAGGGATGCGAGGCAGCGGGCACTGTCACAGCTGCGATCCGGTTCACGCCCATTCGTTCACAAAACCACTCGACTGCGCCAGGCACGCCGCAGACAGCTCTTCAAAATTCAGCTGCAACCACGGCCACTGAGCAATTCATGTCGACACACGCTTCCTCCAATTCGCGAATGCTCGGGCTCGACGGTATCCGGGCCATGGCCGTGATCGGTGTCGTGTGGCATCACGCGCATCCGGGCTTTGGCGCGTTGCCAATGTCGCGCAACGGCTTCCTGGGCGTCGACGCGTTCTTCGTGTTGAGCGGTTTCCTGATCACGGTCCTGCTGCTGCGCGAGCAGGCCGCGCATGGCAGCATTTCCCTGCGGCAGTTCTATGTGCGGCGGGCCTTGCGAATCTTTCCGCTCTACTACGCGGTGCTGGCGCTGCTGGCGTTGTACTTCCTGACGGTAAAGCACTCCACTCAGGGGCAGGCGTTTCTGCAGGCGTTGCCCTACCACCTCACCTTCCTGAGCAATTGGGTCCCTGTCGACTCGCTCATGGCCATCACCTGGTCGTTGTCGAGCGAAGAACAGTTCTACCTTCTGTGGCCGCCCTTGCTGGTGTGGCTCGGTGTGCGCCGTGCGCTGCCCTTGCTGATCGGCTTCCTGTTGTTGAACCAGGCGGTCAACTTCGGCTGGCTCGATGCGGTGTTCGCGGGCAACGGCGTCGCACTATCGCATCTGGAGATCCTTCAGACCACTTCACGCCCATCGTGCTGGGTGTTCTGCTGGCTTTCGTCGTGGCCTCGCCGACGGGCACGAACTGGCTTCGCGAGCGGCTGTCCGCTTCAGTCACCTGGGCGCTGGCGATCGCCGTGCTGCTGCTGGCCAACTGGCCATCGTCGATGCAAGGGCTGCCACGCCTGCTCATCCACCTCGTGATGGTGCTGCTGCTCGCTGCCATCGTCTACAACCCGTCTCACCTGCTGGTGCGCTGGCTCGAGTACAAGCCCCTGGCCTACGTGGGCACCATCAGCTATGGCGTCTACCTGCTGCACAAGCTGGCGCAGGACGTGGCTCAGCGGCTGCTCGATCGCCTGTCATCGAAGGCCCACTGCTGCTGTTCGGGTTGACCATGGCGATCACGTTGGTCCTCGCGGCCTGCAGCTACCGCTACTTCGAACGACCGTTCGTCGAGCGTCGCCCGCCGTGGCGGCCGCGGCCGCGTGTTCCGCTGGTGGCGAGTCCCTCGGCTTCCAGCTAGACTTCGCCCCGCTGCGGGTGTAGTTCAATGGTAGAACGGCAGCTTCCCAAGCTTCATACGAGGGTTCGATTCCCTTCACCCGCTCCAGCGACCACCGCCCCCGGCGCAGTGAGCGCTCGGGCAGCCCGGCCAAATCGAGGGCAAGGTGGCTCGCCTGCTCAGGCGACCGAAACGCGATCGCGTCCGGCATCCTTGGCACGGTAGAGCGCGGCATCCGCAGCGGCAACCAGACTCTCGCCGCGTCGCCAGGCACCCAGGTGGCCACACCCGCAGAGACGGTGACGGTCGCGATGACTTCCTGGGTCCCGCGCTCTTCAGCTGCATGGCGCGCACAAGACCCCGCACCTTTTCTGCGAGCTGGAGCGCTGTGCGGCCGTGGTCGAGCGCATGAGGACTGCGAACTCCTCGCCGCCGATCCGTGCCGTGAACAGGTCGGGTCCGTCTGCAGCGCGTGCCAGCACCTGTCCCACAGCAGCGATGACGTTGTCGCCCACCGGATGCCCATAGGTGTCATTGATCCGCTTGAAGTGATCCAGGTCCAGCACGACGAGACAGTGGGCCAGTCCGGCAGGCGGATCGGATCGCAGGACCTCTTTGAGGGCGTCGTCGAAGCCCTTGCGGTTGCGCAGCTGGTTGAAGGGCTCGGTCACGGCTTCGACGCGGGCGCGCTCGAGGGCCTCGCGCAGGCGCGGATCCGCGTTCGCCCCGCACAAGCGACTGTTCGAGTGCCGCCACCGTGCTTTGCATGTGGGCCGTGCCGTCGGCGACTTCGGTGAGGCGCGGCGTCAGCGCGGCGGCATCCGGAGCCTGTTCGTTGTCCACGAGGGCGCGCGACAGCCCCCAGCTGCGTGCCGTAGGCGCGTGCGCTCTCGCCGGTTTCGGCGGCCAGCGGGCCACCTCGCGGATCAGCCGTTGAAGATCTTCCCGCGCATTGTCTGCGCTACCTCGTCGGCATCGGCGACATGGTCGAGGTAAAGCTGCAGGGTGACTTCCGCGCTGAGCCGGACGTGCGCCTTTCGCGCCAGGTCCATGGCCTCGGTCAGACCTGGATTGATCCCGGCCAGGTACTCGTAACAGACCGCAAACGTGGCCGGGTTCAGCGGGCGTCGTGCTGGCTCATCTCGGCGATGACCAGCTTGAGCAGGGTGACGCTTTCCTGCTTGCTTTGAAGATACTTCTGAGGGACGGGACGGTGGCATGGCAAACGAGGTTCGTCGAAGGCCTGATCACTGCACAGGCCGCAAGAACCCACTGATTATGTGGTCACTGGGCAGTTCGCGCTCGATGGGCCGGCTCCCGGCACTGGCGATGCGGGCTCAGCAGCCAGAAGGTCCCGCCCTTCGTTCGGTCAGCTCTTGCCGCTGGCACCGAACGCAGGTGTCCGCCGGCCGGACACGACAAAGGGAGCCGGCCGCGTCTCGACGTACATCTCTTTCAGGTGGGCCTCGAGCTCGGCACGCGTGCCGGACTTGCCGATGTAGCGCCATCCCTTGGGAATCGGCCCCTTCGATGGCCACACGGTGAACTGGTGGTCGTCGTTCACGATGATCTCGTAGACCGTCGTTGGGGGAGTCTTGGTTTCGGCCACCGCAGCTTCCGTCGTTGTGTCGTCAATCGAGCTCGCAGCATAGGCGAGGGCTGCGGCAGGCGGTTGGTAGGAGTTCGCAGTTGTCATCGAGATTTTTCCGTGCGTGCGGCTTGACAGCGCGACCCGGAACTGTTCGCAGATCTTTACGCGCGGGCCAAGCGTTCTTCACGCCCGCGTCCGACCATTCGTCTCCACAGGGCCGTTGCCCTGACCAAGGAGACTTCAGTGTTCAATCGTCAAAGCGCCATCCAAGGTCCCGCCGCGCGGGTGCTTCATTCGGCTCCGTCCCAGGGCGTGAAGCGAATGCTTATGGGCATGCTGCTGGCCATCTCTGCCACCGTCGCCGTTTCGGCCTGGGCCCAACCCGGTGGTGGCGGGTCCATGGACGGAATGGGGCATCGCGGACACATGGGCCATGGTGGCCCGATGAACGGCCGGCACGTCGACCGCATGCTGGACGGACTCAACGCCACCGATGCCCAGCGCACGCAGATCAAGCAGATCATGGAAGCCGCCCGCAAGGACGTGAGCGCCCAGCGTGAGGCCGGGCGTGGCTTGCGCGACCGCGCCGCACAGATTTTCGCGGCGCCGAATGTCGATGCGGCCGCTGCCGAACAGGTCCGCCAGCAGATGGTGCAACAGCACGAGCAGGTCAGCAAGCGCATGCTGCAGGCCATGCTCGACGCCAGCAAGGTGCTCACGCCGGAGCAGCGCGCCAAGCTTGGCGAGCGGATGAAGCAGCGTTCGGACGCGATGCGCGACCGCATGCAGCGCATGCAGCGGGAATGCGCTCGCGGCTGTAGCCCGGGTATGGCGCTATTCTCGCGCCATCCTGCGCCCTCGCGGCATGCGTGCCGCGGGGCGTTTTCCGTTTGTCCGGCAACGAAGGTGGGCCCATGACTTCGAGACTGCTGCTGATTGACGACGATGCCCGACTGCTGTCGATGGTGGGTGACTACCTGGGCGGTGCGGGCTTTCATGTCACCACGGCCGGATCGCTGCAGGCCGGGCGCGATCGCCTGGCGACCGAGGTCTTCGATGCCCTGGTGCTCGACCTCATGCTCCCGGATGGCGACGGTCTGGACCTGTGTCGTGAGCTGCGGGCCAACCCGCGCACGCGGTCGCTGCCCTTGCTGATGCTCACCGCGCGAGGCGAACCGCTGGACCGCATCGTCGGGCTCGAGCTCGGCGCAGACGACTATCTGGCCAAGCCCTTCGAGCCGCGGGAGCTGCTGGCCCGTGTCAAGGCGCTGTTGCGCCGTGCCACGCCGCAGCCGGCGGGTGACGAGATCCTGCGCTTCGGCCGACTGGAGATCGACCTCGGCGCGCGCATGGCGCGCCTGGCTGGCCAGCCCTGCGACCTCACCAGCCACCAGTTCGACCTGCTCGTGGTGCTGGCGCAGAGCCCGGGCCGCGTGCTGTCGCGCGACCAGATCATGGATTCGCTGAAGGGCCATCCGCTGGAGGCCTTCGACCGTTCCATCGACGTGCACATCTCGCGCATCCGCTCGGTCATCGAGGATGACCCGAAGTCGCCTCGTCGCGTGCTCACGGTGCGCGGGGCGGGCTACGTGTTCGCCAAGAAGCAAGACAGCGACGACGGCACCTGATCGATCCACATGAAGTCGCTGTACCTCCGCATCTACCTCACCATTGTGTTGGTGTTGCTGCTGTTCGCCGGGCTGTCGGCCTGGGTGTTCCAGCGCCAGATGGAGCAGGAGCGCGTGCGCGCCGAGAGCGTGCTGGGCGACCGCATGACCGCCTGGGGCGAACTGATCCAACGTTCCTTGCCCGGGTGCCGAAGCCTCGCCCGACGAACAGGCGGCGGCGCTGCGCGACTGGTCGCAGCGCCTGCGCCTGCCGCTGGCGCTCGACAACGCACAGGGCGAGCGCATCGCGACGTCCGAGTCCTTCCTGCGGCGTCAGGGACGACGGCGCGGCGCGCACGCTCGCCGTGCGGCTGGAGGATGGCCGGGTGCTGTGGATCCTTCGCCATGGAGGCATGCGGGGGCGGCCCACCGAGGGGCGCATGCCGCCGCAGGAAATGGACGGACCCGGACCTGGCCAAGCGACCCAACGCCGAAGGCAGCTCGGGGTCGCGCCCGGCAATGCGCATGGATCGCCTGGAGGCGACCCTGCCGCTGGTGCCACCCAATTGGCCGCGGGGCCTGGGTCTGGCGGTGCTGCTGGCGGTGCTGTTCTTCGCGGTGGCCGCAGGCGCCTTTCCCGTGGTCCGCCGGCTCACGCGCCGGCTCGAGGCGCTCAAGCAGGGAGTGGAGCGCTTCGGCGCGGGTGAGCTGTCGCACCGTGTGGAGGTGAGCGGGCGCGACGAAGTGGCCGCGGTGGCGGCGAGTTTCAACCAGGCGGCGGGCCGCGTGCAGGCGTTGCTTCGCTCGCACCAGTCGCTGCTGGCCAATGCCAGCCATGAACTGCGTTCGCCGCTGGCCCGCATGAAGATGGCGGTGTCCATGCTCGACGACGCCGCGCCGGCGCAGCGCGATCGGCTCAGGCAGCGAGATCCAGACCAACGTGGTAGAGCTCGACGCGCTCGTCGAGGAGGTGCTGCTGGCCAGTCGCCTTGACTCGGCACAAATCCAGACCACCACCGACAAGGTGGACTTGCTGGCCTTGGCAGCGGAGGAGGCCGCTCGCGTCGATGCCCAGGTCGACGGGCCGGCGCTCACTGTCCTGGGCGAAGAACGCCTGCTGCGCCGCGCGCTGCGCAATCTGCTCGAGAACGCGCGCCGCTACGGCGGTGGCGAGATCCAGGTGCGGCTATCGCACGAAGCCGATCGCGTGCTGCTGCGGGTGTGTGATCGCGGTCCGGGCGTGCCCGCCGAACTGCGCGAGCGCATCTTCGAACCGTTCTACCGCCTGGCGGGACATGCCGAACAAGCCGGCGGTGTGGGCCTCGGTCTCAGCCTGGTCAAACAGATCGCGGAGCGTCATCGCGGGCAGGTGCATTGCGAGGCGCGCGATGGCGGCGGCAGTTGCTTCGTCATCGACCTGCCGACCTGACGCACACGGCGGCGAGATCGGCGGGACATCGGCGCACGGTGATGACCGGGCCGGTGTCACGGCGCGCCGGTGCAGAATAGCTGGGCCATGCAGACGCTCTCTCCTTGCTGGCCGCCTTGGCGGCCTACCTCATCGGCTCGCTTGTCGTTCGCCGTGATCGTGAGCCGCGCGATGGGGCTGAGCGACCCGCGCAGCTACGGCTCCGGCAATCCGGGCGCCACCAACGTGCTGCGCTCGGGCAACAAGAAGGCCGCCTTGCTGACGCTGGTGTTCGATGCGCTCAAGGGCTTCGTGCCGGTGCTGCTGGTGCTGCGGTTCGGGCCGGCCCAGGGCTGGGCGAGGGCACGGCGGCACTGGTCGGGCTGGCCGCGTTCCTCGGCCACCTGTGGCCGGTGTTCTTCCGGTTCCAGGGCGGCAAGGGCGTGGCCACCGCCGCGGGCGTGCTGATCGGCGCTCAACCCCTGGCTGGGTCTGGCGACCTTGCTCACCTGGGTGATCATTGCGGCGTTCTTCCGCTACTCGTCGCTCGCGGCCATCGTCTCGGCCGCCTTCGCGCCGTTCTATCAGCTGCTGATCTGGGGCGGCGGGCCGATCGCGATGGCGGCCGCGGTGATGGGCCTGCTGCTGGTGTGGCGCCACAGCGGCAATATTCGCAAGCTCCTGAATGGCACCGAAAGCAAGCTCGGCCAGAAGTCAGCCGCCAAGTCGCACCAAGGGGTTCGATCATGAACACCACCGGACCCGGCGTGCGCCGATTCCATGTCGGCGACCGGCTCTCGGAGATGGCCGTGCACAACGGCACGGTCTACCTGGCGGGTCAGGTGCCCGATGACGCCACCCAGGACATCCGTGGCCAGACTTCGCAAGTGCTGGCCATGGTCGACAAGCTGCTGACCGAGGCCGGCACGGATCGCGCCCACATCTTGATGGCGCAGATCTACCTGGCCGACCTTGCCGACTACGCCGGCATGAACGACATCTGGGACGACTGGGTCGCGCCTGGCGATGCGCCGCCGCGCGCCACCGTGCAGGCCCGTCTGGCCCGGCCGGAGTGGAAGATCGAGATCGTGGTCACTGCCGCGACCCGATGACCGGCTTCGTCATCCAACCTGCGGCCCAGCCGCCCGACACCGCCCACCGACCGCTCGCATGACCTATCGCGTTCTCACCGGCATCACCACCACCGGCACCCCGCACCTCGGCAACTACGTCGGCGCGATCCGGCCTGCGATCGCCGCCAGCCGCGAGCCCGGCGTGGAGAGCTTCTTCTTCCTCGCCGACTACCACGCGCTGATCAAGTGCGACGAGCCCGGCGCGCATCGAGCGCTCGCGCCTGGAGATCGCGGCCACCTGGCTGGCCGCGGGGCTGGACACCTCGCGCGTGACCTTCTACCGGCAGAGCGACATCCCCGAGATCCCCGAGCTGACCTGGCTGCTGACCTGCGTCACGCCCAAGGGCCTGATGAACCGGGCGCACGCCTACAAGGCCGTCGGCCGACGCCAACGAGGCGGCCGGGCGAGGATATCGACGCCGGCGTGACGATGGGCCTGTTCAGCTACCCGATCCTGATGGCGGCCGACATCCTGATGTTCAACGCCCACCGCGTGCCGGTGGGCCGCGACCAGGTGCAGCACATCGAGATGGCGCGCGACATCGCCCAGCGCTTCAACCACCTGTTCGGCCCGGGCGTGACCTGTTCGTGCTGCCCGAGGCGGTGGTCGACGAAGAACGGTGGCGACCCTGCCGGGCCTGGACGGCCGCAAGATGTGCAAGAGCTACGACAACACCATCCCGCTGTTCGAGGGCGGAGCCGAAGGGCCTGAAGGAGGCGGTGGCACGCATCGTCACCGACTCGCGCCTGCCGGGCGAGCCGAAGGACCCCGACGGCGCGCACCTGGTGACGATCTTCGAAGCCTTCGCCGAGCCCGCTCGAGCGCGCCGCGTTCCGCGCCGAGCTGCGCGCCGGCCTGGGCTGGGGCGAGGCCAAGCAGCGCGTGGCCGAGCGGATCGAGCGCGACATCGCGCCCGATGCGCGAGCGCTACGACGGCGCTCGATGGCGCATCCGGAGCGCATCGAGGAGACGTTGCTCGAAGGCGGCGCCGCAAGGCGCGCGCGCAGGCCGCACCGTTGCTGGCACGGCTGCGCGAGGCGGTGGGCCTGCGTCGCATGGTGGCGGTGCCGCAGCGCCGCCGGCCAGCGGCTGCGAAAGCCAAGGCCGCGCTGCCGGTGTTCAAGCAGTACCGCGAGGCCGATGGCCGCTTCTACTTCAAGCTTGCCGCTGCCGACGGGCGCGTGCTGCTGCAAAGCCGCGGCTTCGAGCAGGGACGCGAGGCCGGCCAGTGGGTGGCGCGGCTCAAGAACGAAGGCGCGGCAGCCCTGGCGCAGGCGCCGGTGGAGCTGGGTGAAGGCGTGGGCGAGGCCGACGTGGCGCAAGCCCTGGCGGCGCTGGCCGCGGCATGAAGAGCATCGTCGTGCTGATCTCCGGGCGAGGCTCCAACATGGAGGCCATCGTCCAGGCCTGCGCGAGCGAAGGCTGGAACGCGCGCATTGCCGCGGTGGTGAGCAATCGGCCCGAGGCGGCCGGCCTGGCGTTTGCGCAGGCGCGTGGCATCGCGACGGCGGTGGTCGATCACACGACGCTTCGGCTCGCGCGAGGCCTTCGACGCCGAACTCGCGCGCGTGATCGCCCGCTTCGCGCCGGACCTGCTGGTGCTGGGCGGGTTCATGCGCATCCTGTCGCCCGGGTTCGTCGCGCGGTTCAACGGACGCATGGTGAACGTGCATCCGTCCTTGCTGCCGGCCTTCACCGGGCTGCACACGCACCGGCGTGCCATCGAGGCGGGCTGCAAGCTGGCCGGGGCCACGGTGCACTTCGTGACCCCGGAGCTCGATCACGGACCGATCATTGCGCAGGCCGTGGTGCCGGTGCTGCCGGGTGACACCGAAGACACCTTGTCCTCGCGGGTGCTGGCGCGCGAGCATGTGCTGTATCCGCGGGTCGTGCGCTGGCTGGTCGAAGGCCTGGTGAAGGTGGATGGGCGCATGGTCCGCCATGTGCGCGGTGAGCCGCAGCTGATGCTCTGAGCCGGTGGCTTCCGACCGCCAAGTCGGGCGCGCGTTCACCGCGCGCGCGGTGCCGGTCCGCAGACGCACACGGATAATCCCCCGATGCATCCCAACGCTCTGCTCGAACTGTCCACCGAACTGCTGCACCGCGTGCTGCAGCTCAAGCACCCAGCGGACGGCGTCGTCTCCGACTTCTTTCGCGAACACCGTGCGCTCGGCAGCCGCGAGCGCCACGCCCTGGCGGAGACCACCTACGCCGTGCTGCGGCAGCGCTTGCTGTTCCAGCACCTCGCGCAATCGGGCAAGGGCGAGATGGAGCGCCGCCTGGCCATCCTCGGCTGGCAGGGCAACGAGGGCTTCCTGCGCGGCGCCTTGTCGGAGACCGAACAGCAGTGGCTGGCCCAGGTGCAGAAGGTGGACCGGTCCGCATTGCCCGAGCGACTGCGCCACAACCTGCCCGAGTGGCTGGCCGAACGGCTGCACGCGGAGCTGGGCGATGAGTTCTGGCCGCTCGTCGAGAGCATTCCGCGCCGGCGCCGCTGGACCTGCGCGTCAACACCTTCAAGGCCAAGCGCGAAGAGGTGCAGGCCGAGTTGCTGCAGCGCCGGCGTCAGGCCGAGCCGACGCCGTACTCGCCGTTGGGTCTGCGCATCCATGGCAAGCCGGCGCTGCACAAGCTCGAGGTGTTCACTGCGTGGCGATGTCGAGGTGCAGGACGAAGGCAGCCAGCTGCTCGCCCTGCTGACCGACGCCAAGCGCGGCGAGATGGTGGTCGACTTCTGTGCGGGTGCGGGCGGCAAGACGCTCGCGCTGGGTGCGGCGATGCGCAACACCGGCCGGCTGTATGCGTTCGACACCTCGGGCCATCGGCTGGCGGCGCTCAAGCCGCGGCTGGCGCGCAGCGGGCTGTCCAACGTCTACCCGGCGCAGATTGCGCATGAGCGCGACGACCGCATCAAGCGCCTGGCCGGCAAGATCGACCGGGTGCTGGTCGACGCGCCCTGCTCGGGCCTGGGCACGCTGCGCCGCAACCCCGACCTGAAGTGGCGCCAGACGCCCGGAGTCGGTGCTGGAACTGCGTCGACAAGCAGGCCGCGATCCTCGCCAGCGCGGCGCGGCTGCTCAAATCGGGCGGGCGGCTGGTCTACGCGACCTGCAGCCTGCTCGGGCCGAGAACGAGGCGATCGCCGACGCCTTCACGGCGGCACATGCCCGCGAGTTCCGCCGCTTGCGGCGGATGTCAGTGCTCGCACGTGCGCACGTCGAACAGCCAGAAACCCTGGTGAGCGGAGGTTTCCTGAGGTTGTGGCCGCATCGCCACCAGACCGACGGCTTCTTCGCTGCGGTGTGGCAACAGACTTGATCGGCGGCAAACTGCCGCCAACTGCAGGCAGTTCGATCGGGTAGGGCACGCAGTTTCCACATCGTGCCTCGGAGCCGGTCGCCTACAATGCCGGGGCCGATGGTTTTCGGCGCAATGAGGGTGATTTGATGAGCATGTTGATGTCGGTTTGGGAAGGTGTTGTCGATTGGCTGGCCAACGGCCTGATCGACACCACCTGGTGGCAGGTGCTGGCCTGTCACGCTGGTGGTCACGCACATCACCATCGCCGCCGTCACGATCTTCCTGCACCGCTCCCAGGCGCACCGTGCGCTGGACCTGCATCCCATCCCGTCGCACTTCTTCCGCTTCTGGCTGTGGCTGACCACGGGCATGGTGACCAAGGAATGGGTGGCGATTCACCGCAAGCACCACGCCAAGTGCGAGACCGACGACGATCCGCACAGCCCGCAGACGCGCGGCATCAAGACCGTGCTGCTGACCGGCAGCGAGCTGTACCGCGCCGAAGCCAAGATGCAGGAAACCCTGGCCAAGTACGGCCACGGCACGCCGGACGACTGGATCGAGCGCAATCTCTACACCCGCTTCAGCTGGCAGGGCGTGGGCCTGATGCTGATCGTCAACCTGATGCTGTTCGGTGCCATCGGTGCCACGGTGTGGGCGGTGCAGATGCTGTGGATTCCGATCACGGCCGCCGGCATCATCAACGGCATCGGCCACTGGTGGGGCTATCGCAATTTCGAGGCGCCCGATGCGTCGACCAACGTCTCGCCCTGGGGCATCATCATCGGCGGCGAGGAGCTGCACAACAACCACCACACCTACCCGACCTCGGCCAAGTTGTCGGTCAAGCCCTACGAGTTCGACATCGGCTGGGCCTACATCCGCGGCGCTGGAGATGCTCGGCCTGGCCAAGGTGCGCAAGACGCCGCCGAAGCTGGCGCTGGGCAGCGGTCAAGCCCGTGGCCGACGACAAGACGCTGGAGGCCATCATCGCCAACCGCTACGAGGTGATGGCCAAGTACGCGGCGCGAGCTGCGCGCTGCTTGTGCGGCCGAATCGAGCGCCTGAAGGCGCAGGGTGCCGAGAACAGCCTCGCACTGGGAGGACATGCGGCTGGCCAAGCGCTGGCTGCACCGCGATGAGGACAAGATTCCCGCGCCCGTGCAGGCGCAGGTCGGCCAATGCCGCCGCCGGCAGCCCGTCGCTGGCCAAGCTGGTGGCGATGCGGGAAGAGCTGCGACAGCTCTGGACGCGCACCAACGTGTCGGCCGAGCAGCTGGTCGGCCGATCTGCAGGCCTGGTGCAAGCAAGGCCGAAGACAGCGGCATCGCGGCGCTTCAGCGAGTTCTCGCTCAAGCTGCGCGCGGCCCACGAACGCCGGGCCCGGCTGACGCGGTCGGTCAGGCTGCCGCAGCCGTCTGGCGCCGATCTTCGAACAAAGGGCCACCACGTCTGTCGGTGGCCCTTTTTCATCTGCCGCTGCGAGCCGTCACATGGCAGGCGGCTGCGCATCAGAAAGCAAAAGGGCCGCTGACGTGGCCCCTTGAATTCGCAAGACCCGAGACCCTGCTTACTTGAGCTTGGTTTCCTTGTACTTCACGTGCTTGCGCGCCTTCGGATCGAACTTCATGATTTCGATCTTTCAGGCGTGGTCTTCTTGTTCTTGTCGGTCGTGTAGAAGTGACCGGTGCCGGCCGTCGACTCCAGCTTGATCTTTTCGCGTCCACCTTTTGCCATGATGTGCTCCTCGGTTGTCAGAGGTGCGCCCTTGGCGCGCAGGTCGGCGACGACCTGCTCAATGCCGACCTTGTCGATCAGGCGCAGCGCAGCGTTCGTCACGCGCAGGCGCACCCAGCGGTTTTCGGTTTCGAGCCAGAAGCGGCGGTACTGCAGGTTCGGCAGGAAACGACGCTTGGTCTTGTTGTTGGCGTGGGAAACATTGTTTCCCACCATCGGGCGCTTACCCGTGACTTGACAGACGCGTGCCATGACGCTTCTCCGATCTTGATATCAGCCGTTGAATTTCGGCAAAGACCGCGATTATAGACCGGTTTCGCAGCGCATCCAGTCCCCCGGTATCACTGCTCCAGGAAGCGCTGCGCGTCCAGGGCGGCCATGCAGCCCGTGCCGGCGCTGGTGATGGCCTGGCGGTAGACGTGGTCCTGCACGTCGCCGGCGGCGAACACGCCGGGCACGCTGGTCATGGTGGCCATGCCGGCCAGGCCGCTGCGGGTCAGGATGTAGCCGTCCTTCATCTCCAGTTGGCCCTTGAAGATGTCGGTGTTGGGCTGGTGGCCGATGGCGATGAAGCAGCCCTTCAGCGGCGAGTTCCGAACGGCTGCCGTTCTGCGTGCTCTTGAGGCGCACGCCCGTGACGCCGGACTGGCATCGCCCAGCACCTCGTCGAGCGTTTGCCAGAGGTGCAACTTCATCTTGCCCGCGGCCACCTTCTCCATCAGCTTGTCCACCATGATCGGCTCGGCCCGGAACTTGTCGCGGCGGTGGATCAGGTGGACCTTGCTGGCGATGTTCGACAGGTACAGCGCCTCCTCGACGGCGGTGTTGCCGCCGCCGACCACGCACACATCCTGGCCGCGGTAGAAGAAGCCGTCGCAGGTGGCACAGCCGCTCACGCCGCGGCCCATGAAGGCCGATTCGGAGGGCAGCCCGAGGTACTTGGCGCTCGCGCCGGTGGCGATGATGAGCGCGTCGCAGGTGTAGGTTCCGGAGTCGCCCTTGAGCGTGAACGGGCGCTGACTCAGGTCGACCTGGTTGATGTGGTCGAAGACGATCTGGGTGTTGAAGCGCTCGGCGTGCTTCTGGAAGCGCTGCATCAGGTCGGGACCCATCACGCCTTCGGCGTCCGCGGGCCAGTTGTCGACGTCGGTGGTGGTCATCAGCTGACCGCCCTGGGCGATGCCGGTGATCAGCACCGGTTTGAGGTTCGCGCGTGCTGCGTAGACGGCTGCGGTGTAGCCGGCAGGGCCGGAGCCCAGGATCAGGACCCGGGCGTGCAAGTTAGGGATGGTCATACGAATCGCCTGGACGGAGGAGGGAGTGATGTTGCTCGGGCGCCGACGCCGCGGCCCCGAAGTCTGACATGGGGGGCATTTTCGCTGGCGTCAACGCGCTTAATGGTGACAATAGCGGGCGTCTAGGAAACGTGAGATTTTTCCAGGCTGGCCTGCAACCCGGCGGAGCCCTTGCCCGAGGTCCTAGAACACGTTCGCAACAAAACTGAAGGGAATCCGTATGGCGATGCTTTCGAACCTTGACCTGATCCGGCGCGTGCCGCTGTTCTCGATGCTCACCAATGATCAGGCTCAGAGCATCGCCGACAGCGTGGTGAAGCGCCGGTTCCGCCGTGGCGAGATCATCGTCGAACATCAGCAAGAAGTCGAACGCACTGTTCATCCTGCTCACCGGGCGCGCCCGTGTGCTGACCTCCGATTCGCGCGGCCGCGAGGTCATCCTGGCCGTGCTGCAGCCGGGCGACTATGTCGGCGAGATGAGCCTGATCGACAACGAGCCGCACTCGGCCACCGTGCGTGCCGAAGTCCAGACCGACATGCTGATTCTCGGGCGCACCGAGTTCGCGCGCTGCCTCCCGGAAAACTCCAGCCTCTCCTACGCCATCATGCGCGGCCTGGTCCAGCGCCTGCGCAGCGCCGACCGCCAGATCGAGTCGCTGGCGCTGCTGGACGTCTACGGCCGCGTGGCGCGCGCCCTGCTCGACATGGCCGAAATGGAGGGCGACGTGAAGCTCATCCGCAACAAGGTGTCCCGTCAGGATCTGGCCAAGATCGTCGGTGCGTCGCGCGAGATGGTGAGCCGCGTCATGAAGGACCTGGAAGAGCGCGGCATGGTGCACACCCAGGAAAACGGCTCGGTCATCATCAAGGAACAGCTCACCGGCTGACCGCGATTCGGCCGGCTTTCCCGACCGCATCGGCGCGCACGACAGGTGCGCTTGCCCCCAGATCTGCCTCGGACTGCAGGTGCGACGACAATGCGGCTCCGCCGCTTGTCGGCCTCGCCGGTTGAACCGTGTCCGTTGCCACCGCCCCTGTTGTCGTTCCTCGCGCTGAAAAGCCGCTGACGGGCTACCGCCCGTTCTGGGCCAAGCGCTTCGGCACGGCCACGTTCCTGCCCATGAGTCGCGCCGAGATGGACGCGCTGGGGTGGGACAGCTGCGACATCATCATCGTCACCGGCGATGCCTATGTCGACCACCCCAGCTTCGGCATGGCGGTGATCGGCCGCACGCTCGAAGCGCAGGGCTTTCGCGTGGGCATCATCGCCCAGCCCGACTGGCAATCGGCCGAGCCGTTCAAGGCGCTCGGGCGCCCGAACCTGTTCTTCGGAGTGACCGCCGGCAACATGGACTCGATGATCAACCGGTACACCGCCGACCGGAAGATCCGCAGCGACGACGCCTACACGCCAGGCGACGTGGGCGGCAAGCGGCCGGACCGGGCCTCGCTCGTCTACGCGCAGCGCTGCAGGGAGGCCTGGAACGATGTGCCCATCGTGATGGGCGGCATCGAGGCGTCGCTGCGCCGCATCGCCCATTACGACTACTGGCAGGACAAGGTGCGCCGCTCGATGCTGGTCGACGCCAAGTGCGACCTGCTGCTCTATGGCAATGCCGAGCGGGCCATCATCGAGATCGCGCACCGGCTGGCTGCGCGCGAGCCGGTCGAGCGCATCACCGACGTGCGCGGCACCGCATTCCTGAGACGCACTGACGATCCGACGGCGCTCGGCTGGTCGGAGATCGATTCGACCGAGGTCGACCGCCCGGGCCGCATCGACGACGTTCATCAATCCGTACCAGACAACGAGCGAGCAGGCTGAGTCCCAAGGCGCCACCTGCGCCAAGGAGCAGGGCGGCGACGCGGCAGGCGTTTCCGCACCGCAGGATGCCGCCGTTCAACCCATCCGCATCGTGCGCCAGCCCGGCGCCAGGCCGGCCAGCGGCAAGATCAGCATGCCGCCGCGCGAGCGCACCGTCATCCGCCTGCCCAGCTACGAGCAGGTCAAGAGCGACCCGGTGCTCTATGCCCACGCCAACCGCGTGCTGCACCTCGAGACCAACCCGGGCAACGCCCGCGCGCTGGTGCAGCGGCATGGCGACGAGCGCACCGGCCGCGACGTCTGGATCAACCCGCCGCCCATCCCGCTCACCACGGCCGAGATGGACCACGTGTTCGACCTGCCCTATGCGCGCAGCCCGCACCCGAGCTACGCCGACGAGAACGGCAGCCACGACGGGCCGACCAAGATCCCGGCCTGGGAGATGATCCGCTTCAGCGTGAACATCATGCGCGGCTGCTTCGGCGGCTGCACCTTCTGCTCGATCACCGAGCACGAGGGCCGCATCATCCAGAGCCGCAGCGAGGACTCGGTGATCCGCGAGATCGAGGACATCCGCGACAAGGTGAAGGGCTTCACCGGCGTCATCAGCGACCTGGGCGGCCCGACCGCCAACATGTACCGCATCGGCTGCAAGAGCCCGGAGATCGAGGCCGCGTGCCGCAAGCCGAGCTGCGTCTACCCGGGCATCTGCCCGAACCTCAACACCGACCACGGCCCGCTGATCCACATGTACCGGCGTGCGCGCAGCGCTCGCGGGCATCAAGAAGATCCTGATCGGCTCGGGCCTGCGCTACGACCTGGCGGTCCAGTCGCCCGAGTACATCAAGGAGCTGGTCACGCACCACGTCGGCGGCTACCTCAAGATCGCGCCCGAGCACACCGAAGGCGGCCCGCTGTCGAAGATGATGAAGCCGGGCATCGGCAGCTACGACCGATTCAAGCAGCTGTTCGACAAGTTCAGCGCCGAGGCGGGCAAGAAGCAGTTCCTGATCCCGTACTTCATCGCCGCCCATCCGGGCACCAGCGACGAGGACATGATGAACCTCGCGCTCTGGCTCAAGCGCAACGGCTTTCGCGCCGACCAGGTGCAGACCTTCTACCCGAGCCCGATGGCCACCGCCACGGCGATGTACCACTCCGGCCTGAACCCGCTCAAGGGCATCAGCCGCGACGCCGCGCGCGGCGAGAAGGTGGACATCGTGCGCGGCGAGAAACGCCGCCGCCTGCACAAGGCCTTCCTGCGCTACCACGACGCCAACAACTGGCCGCTGCTGCGCGAGGCGCTCAAGGCCATGGGCCGCGCCGACCTGATCGGCAACGGCAAGCACCACCTGATCCCGACCTACCAGCCGGCCGGCACCGACGGCAGCTACCAGAGCGCGCGTCGCAAGAACTCCACGCCGGCCGCGGTGCCCAAGGCGGGCGCGCGCGCAGCGACAGCACCACGGCGCGGAAGCCTGCTCACGCAGCACACCGGCCTGCCGCCGCGTGAGACCGGCAGCCGCAAGAAGCCGCGTTGATCAGGGCAGCCGGGGCGGCGTCCAGGACTCGTCGCTGGTCAGCGACTTGAGGAAGGCGACGATCTTTCCGATCTCCGCATCGGTGAGGCCCGTGGCCACCAGCGCGGGCGACTTCTTCGGATCTGCCCCGCCGCCACCGGCCATGTAGCGCACCGCCTGCTCGAGCGTGGCGGCACTGCCATCGTGGAAGTACGGTCCCGACAAGGCCACGGAGCGCAACGAGGGTGTCTTGAACGCACCGGTGTCTTCGTCCTTCTTGGTAACGTTGAACCGGCCCGGGTCCGGCTTGGCCTTGCCCGCCTCCAGCCCGATGTTGAAGAAGGTGCTGTTGCCATAGTGCGGAGGTGCGTGGCAGGTCACGCAGCGACCTTTGCCCATGAAGAGCTGCTGGCCTTCGACCGCATCGGCAGGCACGGCGCGCTTGTCGCCGCGCTCATACTGGTCCCAGGGCGAGTTGTCGCTGTTCTTTGTGCGCAGGTAGGCAGCCAGGGCCTTGGCGACCATCTCCGGCGTGGCAGGCCCGCCGAACACAGCTTCGAATTGGTTGCGGTAGCCAGGCACGGCGTTGAGCGCAGTGCTCACCTTGGCCGGATCGGCCCCGGTCTGTGCGCGCCACGCGGCCAGGATCTGGCCCTCGAGCGTGGTGGCGCGGCCGTCCCAGTACCAGACGGTCTGATGCCCGACGTTGTAGAGCGAGGGGGTGTGACGCGTGTTCATCGCGCCATCGTCGCGGCGTGAGAGCACCTGGGCATCGGTCCAGCCAAGGTGCCGGTAGTGGCAGCTCTGGCACGACATCGTGCCGCTGCCCGACAGCCGGGTGTCGATGAAGAGCTGCGCGCCGAGCGCCACCTTTTCGGGCGTGCTCGGGTTGTCGGCCGGGTGCACGATGGCTGGGAGTGCCGAGACCGGCGTGCCCGAGCGCGAGGCATCTGGCGAGGCGCAGCCGCCCAGCAGGATCAGCGACACAGCGAGCGCCGTGCGCAACAGAGGTTGACGGCGACACTGGCTGGACCAAGTGGCAACGGACATGGCATACCTCCGCGAGCGACGACGGCCGCAGGCTACGCGGCAATCGCCCGCGCATCAAGCCCGGGCGAAACCCTCTCCCGGGCGAGGCGCCTGCCCCTCAAATCCGGTAACCTTCGCACCCCGCTGCGCGAACCGCCGAGCCTGATCGAGGCAAGGTGGGCCGGTGACAGCACCGGCCAGGGCGCCATCCGCGCCCTCGGTCCCGCCCGAACCTCCCCCCGGAGCAGCCCGCGTGTTCAGCGTCTTCGAGAAACTCGTCCAGCCCTATCCCGAGGCACCGCCGACGATTCCGCCGCGCGGCTTCTTTGCCTTCCTGTGGGACGGTACGCGTGGCATGCGACCCTACCTCGCCCTGATGACCCTGTCGACCGCCGCGATCGGCGCGTTCGAGGCGCTGCTCTTCGGCTTTCTGGGCAGCATCGTCGACCGGCTGGCGAGCGTGGCCCCGGCGCGGCTGTGGGTCGACGAAGGACGCACGCTGCTGGCGCTCGCGGGCGTGCTGGTGGGCAGCATCGCGCTGGTCGCTCTGCAGTCGCTCATCAAGCACCAGGCACTGGCGGGCAACCACCCGATGCGCCTGCGCTGGAACTTCCATCGCCTGATGCTCAGTCAGAGCATGAGCTTCTTCCAGGACGAGTTCGCGGGCCGCATCGTCACCAAGCTGATGCAGACCGCACTCGCGGTGCGCGACACCTGGATGATCCTGGGCGACATCCTGGTCTTCGTGGTCATCTACTTCGTCACCATGGTGACGTTGGCCGGCGGCTTCGACACCTGGCTGCTGCTGCCATTTCTGGTGTGGCTGGCGTTCTACGTGATGGTGCTGGTGTATTTCGTGCCCCGCCTGGGGCGCATGGCGCGCGAACAGGCCGACGCCCGATCGTTGATGACCGGCCGCGTCACCGATGCCTACACCAACATCGCCACCGTCAAGCTGTTCTCGCACGCCGGGCGCGAGGCCGGCTACGCACGCAGCGCCATGCAGGAGTTGCTGCACACCGCCTATGCGCCAGATGCGCCTGGTCACCGGATTCGAGGTGGCGAACCACACGCTCAACGTCGGTCTGATCCTCGGTACGGCCGGCACCGCCCTGTGGCTGTGGACGCAGGGGCAGGTGGGCGTGGGCGCGGTCGCCGCAGCCACGGCCATGGCGCTGCGGCTGAACGGCATCTCGCACTGGATGATGTGGGAGATGGCCGACGCTGTTCGAACACATCGGCACGGTGCAGGACGGCATCAACACCATCGCGCGCCCGCACGCGGTGGTCGACCGGCCGGAGCACAGCCGCTGCGCGTCGAGCGTGGCGACATCCGGTTCGACGACGTGGGTTTCGGCTATGGCGAGCGTGGCGACGCGCCGCGCGTGATCGAAGGACTCTCGCTGCACATCCGGCCGGGCGAGAAGATCGGCCTGGTGGGCCGCTCGGGCGCCGGCAAGTCGACGATCGTCAACCTGCTGCTGCGCTTCCACGACCTGGAGAGCGGCCGCATCCTGATCGACGGCCAGGACATCGCCCTGGTCACGCAGGACTCGCTGCGCGCGCAGATCGGCATGGTGACGCAGGACACCTCGCTGCTGCACCGCTCCGTGCGCGACAACATCCTCTACGGCCGTCCCGACGCCGACCGAAGCGCAGATGATCGCCGCCGCCGAGCGCGCCGAAGCGCACGAGTTCGTCAGGGCCTGATCGATCCGAAGGGCCGCACCGGCTACGACGCGCATGTCGGCGAGCGCGGCGTCAAGCTCTCCGGCGGCCAGCGCCAGCGCATCGCCATCGCCCGCGTGATGCTCAAGGACGCGCCCGATCCTGCTGCTCGACGAGGCCACCAGCGCGCTCGACAGCGAGGTCGAGGCAGCCATCCAGGCCAGCCTGTACCGGCTGATGGAAGGCAAGACGGTGGTGGCCATCGCCCACCGGCTGTCGACCATCGCGGCCATGGACCGGCTCATCGTGATCGACAAGGGGCGCGTCGTGGAGGAGGGCGACCACCGCAGCCTGCTCGCCGCAGGCGGCATCTACGCCCGCTTGTGGGCCCACCAGAGCGGCGGGTTTCTCGGCGAGGAAGCCGACGAGGTCGACCAAGGCCGGGTCGCACGCCCGGGCGCAGGTCCGGGCGCAGGTCCGGCCGATGTCGGAAGGGCCGCGGCAGCGCCAGTCTGAGCCGCTCGCGTCGCCTCGATGAGCCCCACGCGCTGAGTCCGATCGGGCACGGCCGGATGGGTACGGCGGGCGGAGTGGTCGCCGTGGCGATCGGGGCTACGATGGCGCCTCGACCAATCCTCCCCGACCCATCGATGGCCACCAGCCTGCTCGCCCTGCTCGACGACATTGCCAGCGTCCTCGACGACGTCGCGGTGCTCACCAAGGTCGCCACCAAGAAGACCGCAGGCGTCCTGGGCGACGACCTCGCGCTCAATGCGCAGCAGGTCACCGGCGTGCGGGCCGACCGCGAACTGCCGGTGGTGTGGGCGGTGGCGCGGGGCTCGTTCGTCAACAAGGCCATCCTGGTGCCGGCGGCATTGGCGATCAGTGCTTTCGCGCCCTGGCTGGTGACGCCGCTGCTGATGGTGGGCGGTGCGTTCCTCTGCTACGAGGGCTTCGAGAAGCTCGCCCACAAGCTGATGCACGCCCGTGGTGAAGAGGATCAGCATCGCGCCGAGCTCACCAAGGCATTGGTGGATCCGGACGTCGACCTCGTGGCGCTCGAGAAGGACAAGATCAAGGGCGCCGTCCGGACAGATTTCATTCTCTCGGCCGAGATCATTGCCATCACCCTGGGCACGGTGGCGCTGTCGCCATTCCTCACTCAGGTTGCCGTGCTCGTGGGCATCGCCATCCTCATGACGGTCGGCGTGTACGGTCTTGTCGCGGGCATCGTGAAGCTCGACGACGCTGGGCTCTGGCTCAGCCGGCGCGCGAGCGCCTGGCAGCAGGCGCTGGGGGCCGGCATCCTGCGCGCGGCGCCCTGGCTGATGAAAGGCCTGTCCATCGCCGGCACGGCCGCGATGTTCCTGGTCGGTGGTGGCATCCTGACTCACGGCATCCCGGCGCTGCACCACGCGATCGAGGGTCTGGCGCAGGGCACCGGCGCGGTGCTCGGTGTGGTGCTGCCGATGCTGCTGGATGCGGCGGTCGGCATCCTCGTGGGCGCGGCCGTTCTCGGCGTTGTGCTGGCGGTGCGCCAACTGCGTGGCAAGCCCGCCGCGGCCGCTTGAGCGCGGTCTCCAGGCCGGGCGTGCGGCTGTGAAATCCCGCACGCTCTTTGCGCTCAAGCAGGGGCCCGAAGCGCCGATGACAAGGCAGAGCTCGCCATGAACAACCTCGCGTCGATCGCCCTGTCCGGTCTCAATGCTGCCAACGCACGCCTCGGCGTGTCGGCGCACAACATCGCCAATGCGCAGACCGATGGCTTTCGGCGGCAGCAGCTGTTGCAGTCGTCGGTGCCGGGGGGCGGTGTGACCACCTCGATCGGTTCGGTCAGCCAGCCAGGATCGTCACTGATCGACGATGTCGTCGGCGCAAAGATGGCTGCCTACGGATTCAAGGCAAACGTGTTGGTCCTCCAGACGCAGGACCGCATGCTCGGATCGCTTCTGGACTTGCAGGCCTGACTGCCGGGGCGCTGTCTTGCTGCAGGCGCTGCGGCAGCGGTCAGGGTCAGCGCTGGGCCTGGGCCGCTGCGCCGAAGGCATCGAGGTCGTCGAAGTACGCCGATGACACTGGGTCGAGGCGCACGCCGTCGGCCGCCGCTTCGTCACCTGCATTCAACATCTCGATGGCTTCGGGAACGGGCAAGGCGTTGAGAGGGTTCGTGCCTTTCAGTGTCAGCGGCACGGGCGTCGGCTGGGGCTTGGTCTCGGCGGCCATCGAGGCAAACAGTGCGCGGATCTCGCCGGCCGACGGCAGGGCGTTCGCATCCCACTCATGCACCACCACGCCTGCCTTGCGCAGCACCTCGCCCATGCGGGCGTGCCGCTTGCGGGTGCGAGGTGAGTCTTCGGCGCTGCGGATGTCGATGGCCGCGACCACACGCGAGCTCTGGTCACACACCAGCAGGTCGATGCTCAGGCGCCCGGCCCGGTTCAGCCACTCGCTGTACGAATGGGTTGTCGGCACGGTGATGAAGCGCGCGAGCGGCACCTGCGCGAGCACCAGGCGGCCCGGCGCGGCGCGCCGAACCAGATCGTAGGCCTTGCGTTCGGGCAGCGTGAGCACACGCACTGCCTGGGGTGGCCAGTCGGCCAGCGTGTCGAGCGCGTCCTCTTCGGATTTGCGCGAACTCTGACCGGCGCGACGGCGCACCCACAGCAGCATCAGCAGCAGGCCAGACACCAGCAGGGCGGCGATGGAGGGCAGGTCCAGGGAGGCCAAAGCGTCACTCCGGAAACAGTGAGAGCCCGTAGGCTAGCGTCGATGCGTCCCCGGCGGTCAAACGATCAACGGCAGAAATTCACGCCACTCCCCTCGCTCACGTTTCCGAGTGCGTCAACAGCACCAGGGCATGGCAGCCTTATGCCTTCGCACGCCATTCCGCGCGCGGCCACGCCGTACCCGTCCCGATCCATGCCGTCCAAGCGCTCCTCGTCTTCTCAGAATTCGCCCCGTCAGCCATCGCGTCCGGAAGACAGCCGTCGAGCCGGCGATGCTGCCCATCGGGCCGCCGCTGTTCCTTGGGTGAAGCGGCCCTGGTACTGGCTCCAGGACCTGCTCCGGCGCCCCGTTCGACTGGAGCGCCGCGGCCTGCAGATCCACGTCACGCTGGCGCCCCCGGTGTCGGTGCAGACCCTGGCCGGTACCGTCAGTGTCATGGGCAGTGGCGAGGCGCTGCGCGAGGCCCACATGGAACTGCGTGCCTTGCTGGACCAGCATCCCAAGGCGCGCTCCACGATGCGGCACCTGGCCTTCCTGGAGAAGTCGCTGCGCCGCCATGGCGCGCGCGCATTCCGGCAGGAGCTGCCGGTCCCGGTGTTGAAGAAGTGCCAGGAGCAGCTCGACCTGCTCGCCGCCGGTGACAGCAGTGCCGGGATCGCGGAACTGCGGCACCGTTTGCAGTCCGCAGTGGCCGACCGTGCCCATGAGCCCAGCGGCTTCGGACTGTCGCAGCCGGTGCACGTTTCAGAAGCATCGCACTCGCTGTTCGACGAGATGGAGCGCAGCTGGACCGGAGCCGTGCCGCCGGCCCAGCCGCTGCCCAAGCCGCCGGAAGCGTGAGCGTGCGTGACAGCACGCCGGTGATCTCGACCCGCCGCACCTGGCTGCGTGCGCTTGCCGCTGCTGCAGTGCTGACCGCCTGCGGTCGCAAGCCGCCGCCCGCTCGCGCCGTGCCGGCCGGTGCGGTGGTACTGGCCTTGGGCGACTCGATCACCTTCGGTACGGGGGCCAACCCCGAGGCGGCCTATCCCGCGGTGCTGGCGCAACTGACCGGCTGGCAAGTCGTCAACGCGGGCGTGCCTGGAGACACCTCCGCGCAGGCCCTTGCGCGCACGCCCGGAACTGCTGAGTCAGCATGCACCGCAGCTCGTGTTGCTGGGCATTGGTGGCAATGATCTGCTGCGGCGCCTGCCCGAGGCGGACATCCGCCTGAACATCCGCCAGATCGTCGCGCAGTCGCAGGCCGCGGGAGCCCAGGTGATGCTGATCGCCGTGCCTCGGCCCAGCCTCGCAGCCGCAACGCTGGGCTCGCTGACCGATCATCCGCTGTACGCCGAGCTGGCCGATGAACTCCGGCTGCCGCTGCAGCGCCAGGGTTGGTCGGAGGTGCTCAGCGACGAACGGTTGCGCTCGGACGCGATCCATGCCAACGCCCAGGGCTACGAGCAGTTCGCCCGCAGCCTCGTGGCCACAGCCCGCGCCACGGGTCTGCTGAGAACCCCTTAGCGGCCTGCGGCTCGAGGCGCGTGCGCCCCTCTATCATGGGGCGATGGTTCCGCACAGTTCCGTTCCTGGTGCGCTGGTGCAGCTCGGCCAGACCGCGTGGTGGCGTCTGGCCTCGTGGTGGCGCATCGTTCAACTGGGGTCGCTGATCCTCGCGCTGGCGATTTCGCCGTCGAGCTACACACCGGCAGCGCGATCCGCGCTGCTGCGCCAGATCTACGTCGGCACTGCGCCCATCCTGTGGGGATTCACGCTCGCCTGCGCCTTGGCGAGCCTGGTGCTCATCCGCATCGTCGTCGTCACGGCCCTGAGCTACGGCCTGTCGAAGTACGCGCTCGAGATGGTGGTGCGCGTGCTGGTGCTCGAACTGATTCCCTTGACGGCCGCGCTGTTCGTGGCCTTGCGCAGCACCCTGGCCAGCGCGGCCGACATCTCGGCCCTGCGGCAAGGCAACGAGGCGGGCGCGCATTGGTTGCAGGGCGTGCTGCCCCTGCGCGACGAGTTCCTGCCCCGTGCACTCGCCGGTGTCTTTGCCGTGCTCACCCTGGCCGCGGTGAGTTGCGTGGTGTCCCTCGTGCTGGCCTACCTGGTGGTCTACGGCTTCACCTTCGAGGGGCTGTCTGGCTACACGCGCACCGTCGGTCATGTCTTCAACCCGGCCATGACGCTGATCTTCTCGCTCAAGACGCTGTTCCTCAGTCTGGCCGTGGCGGTGATTCCGCTGGCCTCGGGGCTGGACGACTCTGCCGCCCGACTGTCGCGCAGCAACGTCGAACTGCACGCACTGGTGCGCTTGTTCGTGGTGGTGCTGGTGATCGAGGTCGTGTCACTGGTGGGCAACTACTATTGATGGCCCGCTGACGCCATGAACGACAACGCACCACCCCCCTCTGTTCCGCCACCGGCCACGGCGCCGTCGGAGAAGAACCTCGAACTCAAGGCCACGCTGCTCTTGCTGCTGATGGTCGTGCTGGTGGTCGCCTCGGCCGTCTATCTGATGTACGCCCGCGGGGCCTTCGAAGCCACGCAGGAGCTGGTGCTGGTCTCCGACGACTCCGAAGGCGTGGTGGTCGGCATGGATCTCACTTTCTCGGGTTTCCCGATCGGTCGCGTGCGCCGGGTGGAGCTGGCGCCCGACGGCAACGCCCGCATCCTGATCGACGTGCCGCGCAAGGACGCCCACTGGCTGCGCGAGTCCAGCGTGTTCACGCTGGTGCGCGGCCTGGTGGGCAACACCAACCTGCGCGCTTTCAGCGGCATCCTCACCGATCCGCCGCTGCCCGATGGCGCGGTTCGCACCGTGCTCAAGGGCGATGCCACGGCGGAGATCCCGCGGCTGGTGGCGGCCGCCCGCGATCTGGTGCAAAACCTCACCACGCTCACCGCGGCCGATGGATCGCTGGCCTCCAGCCTGGGCAATGTCCAGAGCCTGACGGGCCAGATCAACAACCGGCTCAAGGGACCGGGCGGCGCGATCGGTGCCTTGACCGGCAACGAGGCCGATGCCCGCAAGGTGTCGCAATTGCTGGACCGCACCAACACCCTGCTGGCGCGCCTGGACGGTCTCACTGCCAAGGCAGACACGCAGGTGTTCGGGCAGGAAGGACTCGTGCGCGATCTCAAGACCACGGTGCAGCAGATCAATGCCCTGCTGGGCGACGCCCGCGGCACCTTGCAGAAGGTGGACGGTGTGCTTCAGGAGGCGCAGGCCGTGGGCGCGAATGTGCGCACGGCGACGACCGACCTCGGCACACTGCGCGCCGAAGTCGAGGCCAGCCTGCGCAAGGTGGACCATCTGCTGAACGAGGTCAACCGCAAGTGGCCGTTCGCACGCGACACCGAGATCAAGTTGCCGTGACGCTCCACCTCCGGTGCGAACCCACCCGGTGTGCACGCCGCAGCCGCACGCCACGCGTCGCCGCCACGCTCGCACTTGCGCTGGGCCTGGTGGCCTGCGCTGGCGGTCCGCCGCCTGCCGACTGGCAGGTGAACGCGCAGTCGGCGATCGAACGCGCCAACGCGGCTTACCTCGCAGGCAACAACCGCGTCGAGGCGGTCGAAGCGGCGCGAGCCCGCAGTGCCATTGCCCTCAGCGGCCGCCCGGAGGTGCTGGCGCGGGCCGAACTGGTGCGATGCGCCGCCCGTGTGGCCAGCCTGGTGTTCGAGCCCTGCGCCGGTTTCGAGGCCGTGCGTGTCGATGCGCTGCCGCCCGAGCAGGCTTATGCCGACTACCTCGCCGGACGCATCGCCAAAGACGGCATCGCGCTGCTGCCCGAGGCCCAGCGCGCGGTGGCCTCGGCGCTGGCGGGAGGCAGCGATCCGACGGCCGCGGTCCAGGCCGTGGCGGATCCCTTGTCGCGGCTGGTCGCCGCTGGCGTCGCCTTGCAGATGGGCCGCGCCAGTCCGGCGGTGATGGTGGCGGCGATCGATGCGGCGTCGGCGCAAGGCTGGCCGCGTCCCCTGCTGGCCTGGCTGGGTGCGCAAGCGGCCAGCGCCGAGCGGGCTGGCGATGCGGCCGCTGCGCAGCGCGCCCGGCGCCGCATGCAGCAAGTGGGTTCCGGGCCTTGAACGGAAGGCGATCCGCGTGACCGACGAACTGCCGGACGTGACCTTCGTCTTCACCGACATCGAAGGCAGCACCCGCCTGTGGGAACTGCAGGCTGAGCGCATGCGTCCGGCGCTGGCGGCGCACGACATGCTGGCCCGCGAGGCGGTCGAAGGGCACGGCGGCCGGCTGGTCAAGTCCACCGGCGACGGCATCCATGCGGCCTTCGAGCAGCCGCTCGGTGCACTGAAAGCCGTCTTGCAGCTCCAGCAGGCGCTCGCCGACCCGGAAGCCACTTCGGGTGTCGCGCTTTCGGTGCGCTGCGGCATGCACTTGGGCGCGGACGAGCGCCGCGATGGCGACTTCTTCGGTCGCGCGGTCAACCGCGCCGCACGCATCATGAGCGCGGCCCATGGTGGCCAGACGCTGATATCGCAGGCCGTGGCCGAGCGACTGGTGTCGCTGCCGGCGGGGGTGAGCTTGAAGGACCTCGGTCGCGTGCGGCTTCGCGACCTGTCGACACCCGAGCGGGTCTACCAGGTGCTGCACCCGGCGCTGCGCGCGGAGTTTCCGCCGCTGCGCTCGCTCGAGGCCACGCCCAACAACCTGGCGCAGCAGCTCAACTCCTTCGTCGGTCGCGAGCGCGAGATGACCGAGGTGAAGGCCCTGCTCGCCGAGCACCGGCTGGTGATGCTGCTCGGGCTGGGTGGCATCGGCAAGTCGCGCTTGTCGGTGCAGCTCGGCGCCGAGGTGGTGGCCGACCACCCCGATGGCGTGTGGCTTGTCGAGCTGGCGCCGCTGAACGATCCGCTGCTCGTGCCGCAGGCGCTGGCCTCGGTGCTCGGCGTGAAGGAAGAAGCCGGCCGCCCGGTGATGGAGGCCTTGCTCAAGCATGTGCGCGACCGCCGCCTGCTGGTGATCCTGGACAACTGCGAGCACGTCGTGCACGCCTGCGCCGACCTCGCCAAGCAGCTGCTGCAGGCCGGGCCGATGGTGAAAATCCTCGCCTCCAGCCGCGAGGTGCTGCGCGTCGCGGGCGAGACGGTGTACCACCTGCCAACGCTGTCTGCGCCCAGAACCCGGCACCCAGGTGTCGCTGCAGACGCTCGCCCAGCATGACGCGGTGCGCCTCTTCGTCGAGCGGGCCACCGCTGCGCAGCCGGCCTTTGCGCTGAGCGAGCGCAACGTGGCGGCCGTCGCCGACATCTGCCACCGGCTCGACGGCATTCCGCTGGCGCTCGAGCTCGCCGCTGCGCGCACCCGCGCCATGCCCGTGGAGACGCTGGCCGCGCGGCTGAGCGATCGTTTCCGCCTGCTCAAGACCAGCGACCAGACGGTGCTGCCGCGCCAGCGCACGCTGCGCGCGTTGATCGATTGGTCCTACGACCTGCTGGACACCAGCGAACGCGCGGTGTTCCAGCGCCTGTCGGTGTTCGCCGGCGGCTGGACCCTCGAGGCCGCGGAATCGGTCTGCGCTGGTGGTGACGTCGACGCCCTGGACGTGCTCGACCTGTTGAGCCAGCTGGTCGAGAAATCGCTGGTGGTGATGGACGCCGAAGGCGCCCGCTACCGCATGCTCGAGACGGTGCGGCAATACGCCCAGGAGCGCGGCGACGAAGCGGGTGAACTCGCCGACACGCGCTCACGCCATCTGGACTGCTACCTCGTCTTGGCCGAACAGGCCCGGCCCGAAATCGCCGGCCCGCGCCAGGCGGCGTGGTTGTCCCGCCTCGACGTGGAGCGCGAGAACATGCTGGCCTCGCACGCCTGGGGTGTGTCGGTCGAGCAGGGTGGTGTGCTCGGTCTGCGCCTGGTCGATGCCTTGCGCCCGTACCTCATCTACCGAGGGCTGCTGTCGCTGGGCCTGAGGCTGACGCTCGACGTGCTGGCGCGCCCCGACCTGCAGGCTCGTACCGAGCAACGTTGCAAGGCCCTGTTCGGCGCCGGGCAGTACTGCAATTTCATGGGACGGTACGCGGAGGCCCTGTCGCGACTGGTGGAGGCACTCGCCATTGCGCGCGAGACCGACAACCAGCGCTGGACGGCGGGCGTCCTGCAGTTGCTCGGCTGGGCTCATCAAGCCCAGGCAGACGTCGAGGCGGCCAGTCGGGACCTCGAAGAAGCCCTGGCACTCATGCGTCAGGTGGGCAGCAAGCGTGATGTCCTCGGGGCCGCGAACCAGCTTGGGCAACTGCTGCGTGCTCAAGGGCAACTCGATCGTGCGGAACCACTCTATGTCGACGTTCTGGCACTGTCGCGTGAGCTGGGCGATCAGAACTCCATCGCCATCGCCCTGCTGAACCTGGCCATGGTCGCTTTGGGCCGAGGCGATCGGCTCCAGCCCGTCACCCAGCTCACCGAAGCCCTCGGACTTGCCGAGGCCCTCAAGCCAACGCCTGTGGCGCAATGGGCCGTCGACGTCTGTGCCGCTGTGGCGGCGGCCCGGGAGGACTGGTGCCGAGCCGCTCGCTTCTACGGCTTTGCCGAAGCCCAGACCGAAGCGAGTGGTTTGCGCCGCGACCCCACGGACGCGTCGTTCCTGGCGCCATACATTGAGCAGGCTCGCCGCCAGCTTGGCGGGGCGGCCTTCGACCAAGAGGCCATGAACGGGCGAGCGCTCCCGCCGGACGAGGCCGTGGCCATCGCGCGCCAATGGGTTGCCGCGCTGACCTAGTGTCTGCCCTGGCTCAGTTGGCGGCACCCATGATCACGATCGGCGGATCGACCTTGAAGACTTCCGAGCCGCGTTGCACCCGGATGGTGTACTTGTAAATCCCCGGCGTCAGCTTGTCGCTCGAGCAGGTGATCTTCAAGCGGTCTTCGGAGCGCTGGCAGTTGAAGTTCGAGCGCTGCTGGCGGTCGATGCGCAAGGTGTCGGTGATCCGCTGGCGTGTCTTCACGTCGGCTTCGGTCTCGGAGGGAAACACCACCGCGCCCTCGATGACGATGCCGTCGGCGGGAAATGACGCCTCGCCCTTGGGCAGCTGCCACTCCAGCGTGGCCGAGCTGCGGCCCGCGGGAATGACGATCGCCGCCGACTTGGGCTTGATCTTCCCGCCCTCGAAAGCCACCTCCTCGCGGATCGGCTGCGACCCCCCGATCGGCAGCGGCCAGATCTGGGCGCAGCCCGCCAGTGCAGACGTAGCCAGGGCGGCGATCACGGTCAGATGTTTCATGTCTAGCTCCTCGGTTGGAACGCTCGGATGAGCCGATGCGCCAGTCGCGACATGGGTGCCGCGGCCAGACTGCTCGCGCGGGATGGTGCCAGCATCGGCACCGGAGCGCCATCCCCGCGAGAGTGGAGACGCCCGACCGACACTGCAGCCTACTTGAAAGGTCCCGGCCCGCCGGAACCCGGGGCAAGGAACAGCGCCGGGTCCACCATCGTGCGGTTCAGGCTGACCGACCAGTGCAGGTGCGGCCCGGTCACGCGGCCCGTGGCCCCCACGGTGCCGATGGGCTCGCCGGCAGCGAGCTCGGCGCCGGGCTGGACGGTGATGCTGTCGAGGTGGCAGTACATGGTCAGCAGCCCGGCGCCGTGGTCGATCCACACCGTGTTGCCGTTGAAGAAGTAGTCGCCGGCGTCGATCACGCGCCCGGCGGCCGCGGCCACCACGGGTGTGCCCACCGGCGCCGCGATGTCCATGCCGCTGTGCGGATTGCGCGGCTGGTTGTTGAAGAAGCGACGCAGGCCGAACGAACTCGAGCGCGGGCCCACGGTCGGCTGGCGCATGCGCAGGGTCGCGGGCAGGGTTTCGCTCACCGTCGCGGCCACGGCGGCCAGGTGCACGCGCTCGCGCTCGTAACGCTCAAGGTCGGCCTTGGCCAGATCGACCTTGCCGGGCGCCACCTTGAGCCGCTGCTCGGCGTACTGGGCGGCCTCGACGGTGAAACTTCGGGTCGAGGCCGGCCCGTTTCCGCGGCGCACGCTCACGCTGAGAGGTCCGGGCTTGGCGCCGAGCGGGATGCCCACCACCGCGGTCCAGCCGTTCGCGTCGCCCACGACCATCACCGGCTTGTCGCCGAACCGTGCACTGGGCCGTTGCTCCGAAGGCCCGAGCGAGAGCGTGGCCACGCCGCCCGGAACGAGGCGCTGCTGCGGCAGATCCAGGCCCCAGGCCGCACCGCACAGCAGTGCGCTCGCTGCACAGGCGGCTGCGGCCCAGCCGCGCAAGCGCGCGCTACTTCGTCCAGCCATCCTTGAGGCCGGTAATCTTGTTGAACACCGGACGCTCTGGCCGGTGGTCGACCCGGTCGGTGACGAAGTAGCCGTGCCGCTCGAACTGGAAGCGGCGTGTCGGCCGCCACCTGCGCGAGCGACGGCTCGACGTAACCCGTCACGACCTTCTTGCTGTGGGGATTGAGGCTGGCCTTGAAGTCCTTGCCGCCGGCATCGGGCTGCGCTTCGGTGAACAAGCCGGTCGTAGAGCCGCAGCTCGCAGGGCACGGCGTCGTGCGCACCCAGCCAGGTGATCGTGCCCTTGACCTTGACGGCGTCGGCGCCCGGCGTGCCGCTCTTGGTGTCGGGCACCACCGTGGCCAGCACGGCAGTGACCTGGCCGCTGGCGTCCTTCTCGCAGCCGGTGCACTCGATCACCATGCCGTACTTGAGGCGCACCTTGTTGCCTGGGAAGAGCCGGAAGAAGCCCTTGGGCGCCACCTCCGCAAAGTCATCGCGCTCGATCCACACCTGCGGGCCCAGGCTGAAGCTGCGCTGGCCACGCTCGGCATGGGCCGGGTGCACCGGGGCATGGCAGGGCTCGCGGTGCGATTCGCTGCCGAACACCGCGGCCCAGTTGGTGAGCTTGAGCGGCAGCGGATCGAGCACCGCCATCGCCCGCGCGGCCTTGCCGTCGAGGTCGTCGCGCAGCGCGATGTCCAGGCTGGCGTACTCCGTCCAGCCGCCGGCCTTGCTGGTGCCGGCGCGTTCGCACATCAGCCGGATGGCCTCGGGCGTGTAGCCGCGGCGGCGCAGGCCCACCAGCGTGGGCATGCGCGGATCGTCCCAGCCGTCGACGATCTTCTCGTCCACCAGCGCCCTGAGCTTGCGCTTGCTGGTGATGACGTAGGTGACGTTCAGCCGCGCGAACTCGTACTGGTGCGGACGCGGCTGGCGCCAGCAGGCCGAGCTGGCACAGCGTGTCGAGCAGCCAGTCGTAGAACGGCCGCTGGTCCTCGAACTCGAGCGTGCAGATGCTGTGGGTGATGCCTTCCAGCGCATCCTCGATCGGGTGCGCATAGGTGTACATCGGGTAGATGCACCAGCGCTTGCCGGTGTTGTGGTGCTCGGCATGCTTGATGCGGTAGATGGCCGGATCGCGCAGGTTGATGTTGGGCGAAGCCATGTCGATCTTGGCGCGCAGCACCATCGCGCCGTCGGCATGCTGGCCGTCGCGCATCTCGCGAAACCGTGCCAGGTTCTCGGCGGCGCTGCGGTCGCGGAAGGGGCTGGCCTTGCCGGGCGTGTTGAAGTCGCCGCGGTTGGTGCGCATCTCCTCGGGCGACTGCTCGTCCACGTAGGCATGGCCGGCGAGGATCAGCGCTTCGGCCGCCCGGTACATGAAGTCGAAGTAGTTGCTCGCGTAGTAGAGGTGCGAGGTGCGCGTGCCGTTGAACTCGGATTGCCAGCCGTAGCCCAGCCACTGCACCGCGTCCAGGATGCCGTCGACGTACTCCTGCTCTTCCTTCTCGGGGTTGGTGTCGTCGAAGCGCATGTGGCACACGCCGCCGTAGTCGGCCGCCAGGCCGAAGTTCAGCGTGATGCTCTTCGCATGGCCGATGTGCAGGTAGCCGTTGGGCTCGGGCGGAAAGCGCGTGCGGATGCGGGCCGGATCCACCGCCGCCTGTGCATGGTGCGCGGCATCGCCGGGGCTGCCAGCGAAGCGGCGACCTGCGTAGGTGCCCTGGGCGAGGTCGCGCTCGATGATCTGCCGCAGGAAGTTGCTGGGCTTGGTGCTGTCGTCAGAAGGGCGGTCGGCGGGGCGGTCAACAGGGGCGGAAGTCATGGATTCATTCTATCGGCGGGCCTGCGCACGCTTCCCCCCGATGGGGGAGGCGCGCAGAACGCCAGAAACGAGTCTTTACGTAACGCCGCCGCCGGGCCGTCAACGACGCCCCCCGGGGCCGGCGTTGTTGCTGCAAGCCCGCCGACCTGGCGAGCCCACCCAAGGAGATTGCAGATGAGAAAGCCCCTGATCGCTGCCCTGGCCACCGCGGCCACCCTGCTGGCCGCCGGTGCGGCCCACGCTGGCAGCAATGTGTACTGGTCCATCGGGATCAGCGCGCCGGCCGTCGGCACCGTGATTTCCAACGCGCCGATCTATCCGCAACCGCAAGTGGTCTACGCGCCGCCTCCGGTGGTGTATGCGCCGCCCCCTGTGGTCTATGCGCCGCCTCCGGTGGTGTATCGCCCCGCGCCGCGCGTGGTCTACCAGCAGCCGGTGGTGGTGAGCCGCCCGGTGCCCATCGTCTACGGTGGCTGGGACCGCGGCTATCGCGACCGCGACCACGACGGTGTGCCCAACCGCTGGGACCGCTACGACAACCGCGGCCCGAGCGATCGCGACCGCGACGGCATCCCCGATTACCGCGATCGCTACGACAACCGCAAGAACCGTCACTGAGATCGACGGCAAGAGAGAGAAGGGCCCGCCGTCGCGGGCCCTTTGCATTGGCGAATCACGCTGAGACTGCGGTCAAGGCTGGTGACGGCGGAGGTGCTCCATCTCGCGCGCCAGCATGCGCTGACGCCATCCTTCTCCCCGCAGGTTGAGCATGGCGACCAGGGCGTGAATGCCCAGGCCCAGGCCCCAGCCCCACAGCGGCCACACCGACCATCGGTGGCCGCCCGCCACGAGATTCATCGTGAGCAGCCCAAGGTTGACGAGCACGAAGACCAGCGTGTGAATGTAGAGCCCTGTCTTGATGCCCACGCGGCGGCGGGCACGGGCTTCGAGCGAGAGATCGGTGTCGGATGCGTTCATGGTGACTCCAGTGCAGACGCGGGGGAATGGAGATGAGGCCGGGTGACTATCAGGCGATCCAGCCGAGCGTGTGCTTCCACAGCAGTGAGCCGAGGAAGCGATTGGGCAGCAGGGTGAAGAGGCCGGCGGTCACGCAGGCGCCGTAGAACAGCCGGGTCATCGCCTTGCGGTGCCCGGCCACGTTGCCGCGGCGGATGCGCACGATCCCGACGGCAACATCACCGCGGTCAGCACGGTGAACAGGTGGATCGGTGTGTAGCCGGCAATGTTGGGCAGTCCGTAGTCGCGGATGAAGACGCTGGTGAGCGCCACCGTGAACATCAGGATGGCCCAGAACCAGCCGAGGGCCTTGTGGTTGACGGTGCCCTTGCGCCGGAGCATCACCGCCGCGCCGACAGCCAGCGCGAGCAGGGCGGCGAAGAGGTGCAGCGCAATCAGCGGCCGGGTGTGGATGAGGTGTTCAATGCGTTCCATGGCCACGATGATGGGTGCACAGGGTGACCGCGCAGCAGGCCTGCGACCGGGCGACGAACCATGGCGACGAAACGGGGTGCTTGGGGCGCGAAACGTGGCGGGGTTTCAGCCCCGCCCGCTACATGGCCTTGAACAGGTGCGCGTAAAGACGGCTGGCGACCAGCTTGTCGGCACAGCCGCGCAAGGTGAGCGTGACCTTGCCCGTCTCCTCGCGCACGGCGGTGGCGATGGCGTCGGCGCGCACGACGGTGCCGCGGTGCACCTGCCAGAAGCGGGCCGGGTCGAGCTGAGGAAGCAGCTCCCGCAGCGAGGTGCGGATGAGGTGTTCGCGCTCCGCGGTGACCACGCGCACGTACTTGTCTGCGGCTTCGAAGTACAGCACCGTGTCCACCGGCACCATGTGGATGGCGCTGCCCACGCTCGCCTGAATCACGCTCAGGCGCGCGGCGGGAGGCGCGCCAGCGTCGTTGCCGGCCCCCATGCCTTGCAATGCCGGGGCAGCCAGCAGCCCGCGCAGCTGGGCGAGTGTCGCTTCCAGATCGCCGGTGGCGGCGGGCACCGTGGTGCGGCGCGCCAGGGCCGCGCGCAGGCGTTCACAGGTCTGCGCCAGGCGTTCGGGCTGTACCGGCTTGAGCACATAGTCCACCGCCTGCTGCTCGAAGGCCTGCACCGCGAACTGGTCGTACGCGGTGACGAACACCGTCAGCGGCGCCGGTGTGCCCTCCGGCCAGTCCTCCAGCAGCGCCTGGGACGCCTCCAGTCCGGTCATGCCGGGCATGCGGATGTCGAGGAACAGCACGTCGGGTCGCAAGGCCAGGGCCTGTTCCACCGCCGCTGCGCCGTGGCCGACGCGCGCCAGCACCTTCAGCTGCGGCCAAGCGCGGCCGAGCTCGCTCTCCAGGTTGGCGGCGAGCAGGGGTTCGTCTTCGGCGATCAGGGCGGTGGGGGCCATGGGCAGGTCGCGGTGGAGGGTGAAAGGGGCGTGTGTGAAGAGCGTCTGTGGCCGGTCACTGCGGCAAGCCCAGCGGCAGGCGCACCACGGCGACCGTGCCGTCCGACCCCGCAGGCGCGCTCTCGAGCGTCAGCGACGCCCCGGTGCCGTAAAGCGTGGCCAGGCGCTCGCGCACCTGCTGCAGGCCGAAGCGGGTGCCCTGGGTGCCGCTGGTTGCCGAGGCCAACGCCGTCGTCCTGCACGGTGAGCACCAGATGTGCGCCGTCGCGCTCGCGCCCGCACCTGGACGCAGCCACCCGCCACCTTGGGCTCCAGCCCGTGCTTGATGGCGTTCTCAACCAGCGGTTGCAGCAGCAGCGGTGGCACGGGCGCATCGGCCAGGCCGTCGGGCAGGTCCAGACGCTGTATCAGCCGATCGCCCATGCGCACCTCCATCAGCGCCAGATAGTCGGCCACGCGGTCGAACTCGGCGCGCAGCTCATGGCGGCCGGCACGCGAGGCGTCCAGCGTCGAACGCAGGAAAGCGATCAGGCGGTCGAGCATGGCCTGCGCCCGCGGCGGGTCCATGCCGATCAGCACCCGCAGGTTCGCCAGGGTGTTGAACAGCATGTGCGGCTCGAGCTGCGACTCGAGCAGCCGCAGCTGGTTCTCGGCGGCCAGGCGCTGCGCCGCCTGGGCCTGGGCCTCGATGGCCGCCATGCGACCGCGGCTGTAGAAGTAGTAGGTGGCGCCGAGGCCGGGGATCAACGAGATCACCAGCAGCAGCAGCGCACTGCGCGGCGCAGCCTGGAGCAAGCCCGGCTGCGCACCGCCGGTGATGAGGTTGCCCGCCATCGTGCCCGCACTGAAGCCCAGGACCGTTCCCAATGGGACCACCAGCAGCATCACTCCCCATCCTGGCCAGTGCTCCACCAGCTCATTGCTGGGTGCCTGGCCTCCGCGCAGCCTCAGACGCCAGTGCGCAGCGAGGAGCCGGCCACCGTCGATGAAAAACCAGCAGAACACGGCAATGCAGGTGCTGTAGATCACCTGCTTCCAGGCGTTGCCGCCCAGGACCAGCGCGATGCCCAACGAGATCACCAGGCCCGCCAGCGCGACGCGCAGGCCGCGGCGGGCGAAGTCGATCCAGTCGCTGGCGCGGAATGCCGTCGTGGCGGGCAAGGTGGGCATGGTCGGATTCTGGCGCAGGCGGTGGCTGGAGCGTTCGGCGGGTCCGTGCCTCGGCAACCCGACGTCACGCACCCAGACGCAATGTGCGCCTTGCGCGGCGGTGGCCGTGGAACGGTGCGACGAAACGGCGGCTCGCGTCGCGAGCCGGCGTCAGCGCGTCGCCAGTTGCCGGCGCAGCGCTTCGACCCGGGCCCGGTTGGCGCCCAGGTCGCTCTGGCCCAGCCGCGAGGCCGAGCGCACCTGCACGACGCCCGCGCTGGCGTCGAACCAGAGTTCCAGATCGTCGACGTACTTCATCCAGCGGCTGGTGAACTGGGCGTAGAGGTAGCCGTCGTCGGCCTTCACCACCCGTGCCCCGGGGGTCGACTCGATGAGGCTGCGCAGGCGCGCCACGCTCTCCACGCCCGTGCCCTGCAGGGCCAACGGTGCGATCTCGGCGTAAGTGCGTTGTGGATGCGTCGGGTAGAGCGACGCCTGGCTCGACACGCTGTTGGGGGTGTTGGACGGCGGCTTCATCCTGCCGTCGCGCACGCCCAGGTCGGTCGGGGCCTGACCCTGCAGCAGACCCAGTTGCCCCGCAGCCACGGCCGCCAAGGCGAGCACCACGATCACGATCACAGTCCACTTGATGATCCACATGGGAGGGCTCCGAAGCCTGTTCAGGGCCGCGATTGTGCGCCGGCCCTGGTCGCGTGGCGTCGGGAACCCGCGCTCGCGCGGCTGCGCCCCAGGTGACCGTATAGTGCCCGGCATCCCGCTGAAGCACGCCATGTCGCCGAACCCCTTGCAAGCCTTCGACACGCCCAGCGCCAGGCAACCGACCTTCGGGCCGGAGGCCCGTCGCGCCGCGGTCGTCGTCTGGCTCAGCGCGCTGGTGTTGTGGGGCTGTGCCGTTCCAGCACCACCCCGTCCGACGGGGACGGCAGCAGTAGCCTCTCGCACCCAGGCGCCGGCCGACGGCATCCCACGGCCAAGCCCGACGACGCCCAGCGGCACTTCGGCGGTGCCTGCAGAGGTGGTCGCGCCGGCTGGGCCGACGCCGGCCACACCGGCCGACGTGGCATCGGCGCCCCCTGTGGCGTCGTCGTCAGCGCCCTACTCGGCGGCGGTCGCTGCGCGGTTTCCCGACCCGCCGGTGCGCTACGACACGCCGGCGTTCGAGGCGGGCCGCACCACCTTCACCTCCAACGCCGAGATGCAGGCTGCGCTGCGGCGCCTGGTGCGCGACCCGGCACCGCCCGGAAGCGCGCTGGTGCGGCTGATCGCGGCGGGCCGCTCGCAGCAAGGCGTACCCATCGACGCGCTGCTGTTCACGCGCGAAGCAGATGCCAGCCCGGCCGGGCTGGCCCGGTCCGGTCGGCCGCTCGTGCTGCTGATCGGTCAACAGCACGGCGACGAGCCCGCCGCGAGCGAAGCGCTGCTGGCGGTCGCGCGCGAGCTCGCGCAGGGGCGGCTCGCCAGCCTGCTGGAGCGCATCCACGTGCTGGTGCTGCCCCGGGCCAACCCCGACGGTGCCGAGCTCGGTCAACGCCATGCGGCCAACGGTGTCGACATCAATCGCGATCACCTGACGCTGCAGACGCCCGAGGCCCTCGCGCTGGCCACGCTGGCCCGCGACTACCGGCCGATGGTGGTGGTGGACGCGCACGAGTACACCGTCGTCGGCCGCTACCTCGAGAAGTTCGGCGCGGTGCAGCGCTACGACGCGCTGCTGCAGTACGCGACCACGGCCAACATGGCGCCGTTCATCACGCGCGCGGCCGAAGAGTGGTTTCGTCGTCCCCTGGTGGCGAGCCTGGGGCAGCAAGGCCTCACGCACGAGTGGTACTACACCACCTCGGCCGATCCGGCCGACAAGAAGGTGTCGATGGGTGGCACGAAACCCGACACCGGCCGCAACGTCAATGGCCTGAAGCACGCGGTGAGCCTGCTCGTCGAGACGCGTGGCGTGGGCCTGGGCCGGCTGCACTTGCAGCGCCGGGTGCACACCCAGGTCACGGCGCTGTCGAGTGTGCTGGCGAGCACGGCGGCGCGCGCCGCCGATCTGGTGCGGCTGCGGCAGTTCGTCGACAACGAGGTGAGTGCGCTGGCCTGCCAGGGCGAGGCCGTCGTCGAGGCCGGCCCGACGCAAAGCGAATACCTGCTGACACTGCTCGACCCGGTGACCGGCAGCGACAAGCCGGTCAGCGTCACCTGGGACTCGGCCCTGCAGCTCACCTCGCTCAAGGCCCGTGCCCGACCCTGCGGCTACTGGCTGGCGGCGAGCGAGGGCGAGGCCGTACGCCGCCTGCGTGCGCTCGGTCTGCAGGTGCAGCGCTTCGAGGCGCGCGGCGTGGTGCGCGGCGAGACGTGGCGTGAGCTGTCGCGCAGCAGCGTGCCCCGACCCGATGTGCGTGGCGCGTCAGGCGACGCCCAGGCCGCGGTCAGCGTCCAGGTGGAGTCGGTGCCGACCTTGCTGGACGTGACTCCAGGCAGCTGGTACGTGCCGCTCGACCAGCCTTTGGCGCACCTGGCCGTGGCAGCGCTCGAGCCCGACACGCTGCATGGTTACCTGAGCCACCGAATCATCGGCAGCACCGAAGCCACGGCGCGCGTGCTCGCGCGCCCCGAGACCCGCACGACCCAAGTGCCGTGAAGCGCCGGCGGGTGTCGCTCGTTGCGCCGTTCAGCGGCGGCGGCCGCCACCGAGGATGCCACCCAGCACGCCGCGGATGATCTCGCGGCCCACGGCCGAGCCCACGCTGCGCATGGCCGAGCGCGCGGCCGACTCCGCGAGTCCTTCGCGCTTGCCGCCGCGAGGACCAGTGGAGCCGAACAGCACGTCCTTGAGGCCGCCGAGCATGCCGCCGTCATCGGCCGGGGCCGCGGTGCCCGCAGACGCCTTGCCGCCCTTGACCGCCGCCTGCGCCTCGGCCTGCATGCTCTGGGCCGCATCCACGCTGGTGGCTGCCCGACCCTTGAGCTTTTCGTAGGCCGACTCGCGATCGACGGTCTTCTCGTACACGCCGGCCACCAGCGAGTTGGCGATCAGGGCCTTGCGCTGTTCGGGCGTGATCGGCCCGATCTGGCTGCCCGGCGGGATCACGAACACGCGCTCGGTGATGCTCGGCCGGCCCTTGGCGTCGAGGAAGCTCACCAGCGCCTCGCCCACGGCGAGTTCGGTGATGGCCGCCTCGATGTCGACCTTGGGGTTGGGTCGCATGGTGGTGGCCGCCGACTTCACCGCCTTCTGGTCGCGCGGCGTGAAGGCGCGCAGCGCGTGCTGCACGCGGTTGCCCAGCTGCGCCAGCACCGTGTCGGGGATGTCGAGCGGGTTCTGGGTCACGAAGTACACGCCGACGCCCTTGCTTCGCACCAGACGCACCACGAGCTCGATGCGCTCGACCAGCGCGGTGGGCGCTTCCTTGAACAGCAGGTGCGCCTCGTCGAAGAAGAACACCAGCTTGGGCTTGTCGAGATCACCCACCTCGGGCAGCTGCTCGAACAGCTCCGACAGCATCCACAGCAGGAAGGTGGCGTACAGCCGCGGCGCGTTCATCAGCTTGTCCGCCGCGAGGATGTTGACCACGCCCTGGCCGCCCTCGGTCTGCATGAAGTCGGCGATGTTGAGCATGGGCTCGCCGAAGAACTTGTCGCCACCTTGTTCGTCGATCTGCAGGATGCCGCGCTGGATGGCGCCGATGCTGGCCGCGCTGACGTTGCCGTAATCGGTCTGGAACTCGCTGGCGTTGTCGCCCACGTGCTGCAGCATCGCGCGCAGGTCCTTGAGATCGAGCAGGGCCAGACCGCGGTCATCGGCGATCTTGAACACGATCTGCAGCACGCCTTGCTGGGTTTCGTTGAGCGCCAGCATGCGGGCCAGCAGCAGGGGGCCCATGTCGCTCACGGTGGCGCGCACCGGGTGACCTTGTTCGCCGAACACATCCCACAGTGTCGTGGGGCACTTGGCGGAGGTGGGTGTGTCCAGTCCGCGCTCCTTGAGCACGGCGGCCAGCTTGTCACCGATCTTGCCGGCCTGGCTGATGCCGGTGAGGTCGCCCTTGACGTCGGCCATGAACACCGGCACGCCGATGCGCGAGAAGTTCTCTGCCAGCGTCTGCAGGCTGATGGTCTTGCCCGTGCCGGTGGCGCCAGTGATCAGGCCGTGGCGGTTGGCCAGCGCCGGCAGGAGCTGGCATTCGACGTCGCCGTGCTTGGCAACCAGGATGGGGTCGGGCATCGGGGAACTCCTCGGTCGGGGCCGCACGTAAAATCACAGTCTATCCAACAAACGCAAGCCGTCCGCGCCGGGCGGACGCGCTGCCCAGGAGCCTCTTCAGGAACACTATGGCCGGTCACTCGAAATGGGCCAACATCCAGCACCGCAAAGGCCGTCAGGACGAAAAGCGCGGCAAGGTCTGGACCCGCATCATCCGTGAAATCATGGTGGCGGCCCGCCAGGGCGGCGGCGACCTGGCCATGAACCCGCGGCTGCGTCTGGCGGTGGACAAGGCCAAGGCGGCCAACATGCCCGCCGACACCATCAAGAAGAACATCGACAAGGCCACCGGCAACCTCGAGGGCGTGAGCTACGAGGAAATCCGCTACGAAGGCTATGGCATTGGCGGCGCGGCCATCATCATCGACTGCATGACCGATAACCGCGTGCGCACGGTGGCCGAAGTGCGGCATGCGTTCAGCAAGTACGGCGGCAACATGGGCACCGAGGGTTCGGTGGCGTTCCAGTTCAAGCACTGCGGACAGTTCGTGTTCGCGCCGGGAACCAGCGAAGACAAGCTGATGGAAGTGGCGCTCGAGGCCGGCGCCGAAGACGTGATCACCGGCGGCGACGGTGCCGTCGAGGTGCTGTGCACGCCGCATGACTTCGAGGCGGTGAAGCACGCGCTCGAGGCGGCCGGGCTCAAGCCCGAGCTCGCCGAAGTGACCATGCGCCCCGAAAACGCCGTCGAGCTGGCCGGTGAAGACGCGCAGCGCATGCAGAAGCTGCTCGACGTCATCGAAGACCTTGATGACGTGCAGGCGCTGTACCACAACGCCGAGTTGTCGGACTGACATCGCCATGAAAGTCCTCGTGATCGGCGGCGGCGGGCGCGAGCACGCGCTGGCCTGGAAGCTGGTGCAGTCGCCCAAGGTGCAGACGGTCTACGTGGCGCCGGGCAACGGCGGCACGGCGCTCGACAAACGCCTGCACAACGTGGCGATCACCGATCCCGCGGCGCTGGTTGATTTCGCCCTCGGCGAGAAGATCGCGCTCACCGTCGTCGGCCCCGAGGCGCCGCTGGCGGCCGGCGTGGTCGATCTGTTCCGCTCGCGCGGCTTGCGGGTTTTCGGACCGACGCAGGCAGCGGCGCAGCTCGAGAGCTCCAAGGCCTTCGCCAAGGAGTTCATGCAGCGCCACGGCATTCCCACCGCGCGCCTACAGACCTTTGCCGACGCAGCGGCGGCGCATGCCTATGTTGAGCCCAGGGCGCGCCCATCGTCATCAAGGCCGACGGCCTGGCCGCGGGCAAGGGCGTGGTGGTGGCGACGACGCTGGCGCAGGCGCACGAGGCGATCGACTGGATGCTCGGGTGCGATGGGACAACAAGCTCGGCGTCACCCACAACCAGGGCGGCGCGCGGGTGGTGATCGAGGAGTTCCTCGAGGGCGAGGAAGCCAGCTTCATCGTCATGTCCGACGGCAAGAACGTGGTGCCGCTGGCGACCAGCCAGGACCACAAGCGCCTGCTGGACCACGACCAGGGCCCCAACACCGGCGGCATGGGCGCCTACTCGCCGGCGCCGGTGGTCACGCCCAATGTGCATGCGCGCGCGATGCACGAGATCATCCTGCCGACGCTGGCCGGCATGGCAGCGACGGCATCCCGTTCACCGGCTTTCTCTACGCCGGCCTGATGATCGATGCGCAGGGCCAGCCGCGCACGGTGGAGTTCAACTGCCGCATGGGCGATCCCGAGACGCAGCCGATCATGATGCGACTCAAGAGCGATCTGTTCGAGGTGCTGATGCACGCCACCGACGGCACGCTCGACCAGCGTCGAGCTGCGAATGGGACCGGCGCGTGGCCCTCGGCGTGGTGATGGCCGCCGCACGGCTACCCGCTCGAGCCGCGCAAGGGCGATGTGATCACCGGGCTGCCGGCCGACACCGACGATGCCATGGTGTTCCATGCCGGCACCGCGCTGGCAGACGGACAGCTGCAGGTCTCGGGCGGCCGGGTGCTGTGCGTCACCGCGCTGGGCGACTCGGTCAAGCAGGCGCAGTCGCACGCCTACGAGGCGCTGCGCACGATCCGTTTCGACGGCGCCCAGTACCGCGGCGACATCGGCTTTCGTGCCATCAAGCGCTGACGACAGCCTCACCCATACCCAGGCCCGACCGGAGACATCCCCGCATGCACGTGAACGCCGTTCGCACCTACCTGCTCGGCCTGCAGGACCGCATCGTCACCGCCGCGCAGAAGGCCGACGGCAAGCCCTTCGTCAGCGACGGCTGGACGCGCGAGCCCGGCGGCAAGCTCGAAGGCGATGGCTTGTCGCGTCTGGTGGAAGAGGGCAACCTGCTCGAGCGTGGCGGCTGCAACTTCAGCCACGTCAAGGGCAAGGCGATGCCGCCCTCGGCCACGGCAGCACCGCCCCGAACTGGCCGGCGCGCCGTTCGAGGCCCTGGGCGTCTCGCTGGTGTTCCACCCGCGCAACCCGTATGTGCCGACAGTGCACATGAACGTGCGCATGTTCGCCGCACTGCCGGCGGGACGAGAGCCCGTGGCCTGGTTCGGCGGCGGCATGGACCTCACGCCCTACTACGGATTCGAGGAAGACGCGGCCCACTTCCACCGCGTGAACCGCGACGCGCTGGCGCCGTTCGGCGACGACAAGCATCCGCGCTTCAAGACCTGGTGCGACGACTACTTCTTCCTCAAGCACCGCAACGAGCCGCGTGGCATCGGCGGCGTGTTCTTCGACGACTTCTCCGAAGCTCGGCTTCGAGCAGAGCTTCGCGATGACGCGAGCCGTGGGCGATGCCTTCCTCGACGCCTACCTGCCGATCGTGCAGCGTCGCCGCGAGCACGCCCTACGGCGAGCGCGAGCGCGACTTCCAGGCCTATCGGCGCGGCCGCTATGTCGAGTTCAACCTGGTGTTCGATCGCGGCACGCTGTTTGGCCTGCAATCGGGCGGTCGCACCGAAAGCATCCTGATGTCGATGCCACCCATCGTGAAATGGCGCTACGACTGGCAGCCCGAGGTCGGCACGCCCGAGGCGCGGCTGTACAGCGACTTCCTGCAAGCCGCGCGACTGGGCGGACTGGCAGGCCACTTGAACGCCTTGCCGCGCCGCGTCGGTCTGTTCGGCGGCACCTTCGACCCGGTGCACAACGCCCACGTGGCGCTGGCCCAGCTTGCGCTGACGGCCCTGCGGCTGGACGAGCTGCGCTGGGTTCCGGCCGGGCAGCCCTGGCAGAAGTCGGGCGTGTCGCCCGCGGTGCACCGCGTGGCGATGGTGGCGCTGGCGATGCAGGGCGAGCCGCGCTTCGTGCTCGAGCGCTGCGAGGTCGATCGCGCCGGGCCCACCTACACCCTCGACACCGTGCGCGAACTCCAGGCGGCCGAGCCGCACACCGATTGGTTTCTGGTGATCGGCCAGGACCAGTACGCCGGTCTCCACACCTGGAACCATTGGCGCGAGTTGCTCGGCAAGGTCACGCTGGCCGTGGCCAATCGCCCGGGCAATGTGCCGCCGGTCGATGCGGAGGTGCTGCGGTTCCCGCACCGCGCCGTGCCGCTGGAGATGATGGACATCTCGTCCACCGACATTCGCGCAGCGGGCCGCGCAAGGCCTGCCCATCGACCATCTGGTGCCTGCTGCCGTGGCGAGCTATATTGCCCGCCACCACCTCTACCCCGGGCCCACGGGCCACCACAGGAGCTGAAACTGGATATCCGCAAACTGCAACGTGCCATCGTCGATGGGCTGGAAGACGTCAAGGCCCAGAACATCGTGGTGTTCAACACCGAGCATCTGTCGCCCCTGTTCGAGCGCGTGATCATCGCCTCGGGCACCAGCAACCGGCAGACCAAGGCACTGGCCAGCAGCGTGCGCGACGCGGTCAAGCAGAAGGGCCTCCCGCCCCCCCGCGTGGAAGGCGAGGACAACGGCGAGTGGATCATCGTGGACTGCGGTGCGGCGGTGGTGCATGTGATGCAACCCGCCATCCGCGAGTACTACCACCTCGAGGAGATCTGGGGTGACAAGCCGGTCAAGCTCAAGATCGACACGTCGCCGGTGAAGCTGGTCAAGGCCGAAGTACCGCCCAAGGCCGCCAGGAAGCCCGCAGCCCGCGCCGGTGCCAAGACTGCTGCGCCGAAGGCTCCGGCCCGCAAGGCGGCCGCGCGGACCGCTGCGCCAGCCAAGGCCTCCACCGCCAAGGCCTCCACCGCCAGAGCCACCCCGCCCCGCGCTACCGCGAAGAAGGCCGTCACGCGCACGGTCGGCGTGAAGAAGACCGTGGTTGTCAGCGCACCGGCTCGCTCGGCCACCAAGGCCCCGGCGAAGACGGCGGCAAAGACCGCTGCCAAGGTCAGTCCCAAGGCACCGGCCAAGTCTCCGGCCCGCAAGACGCCTCGCAAGCCGTGAAGCTGCTGCTGCTCGCAGTCGGGCAGCGGCAACCGGCATGGGCCGAGACAGCCTACGAAGACTTCGCCAAGCGCTTTCCGCCCGAACTGCGGCTGGAGCTCAAGGCGGTCAAGGCCGAGCCGCGCGGCGGCAAGACCCCCGAGCAGCTGATGGCGGCCGAGGCTGCGCGACTCGAATCCGCGGTGCCCAAGGGTGCGCGGAGGGTGGTGCTCGACGAGCGCGGCGAACGACTCAGCACCACGCAACTCGCCCAGCGCATCCAGGCCTGGATGCGCGATGGTCGCGACGTGGCGCTGCTGGTGGGCGGCCCCGATGGCCTCGCGCCACCGCTCAAGGCAAGTGCCGACGAAGCCTTGCGCCTGTCCGACCTGACACTGCCCCACGCCTTCGTGCGCGTGCTGCTGGCCGAGGCGCTGTACCGCGCGTGGACGGTCACGGTCAACCATCCTTACCACCGCGAATGAACCGACCTGAATTGACGTTCCAGCATGAGCTTCGATTTCGTCTACCTCGCTTCGCAGAGCCCGCGCCGCCGGCAACTGCTCGATCTCATCCACATCCGCCACGAGCCGCTGCTGCCCGATGCCGACGAGGATGCCGAAGCGCTGGAGGTCGAGCGCCCCGGCGAGCTGCCACTGGCCTATGTGCAGCGCGTCACGCTGGCCAAACTGAACGCGGCGCGGCAGCGCCTGCAGCGCCGCGGCCTGCCGCCCGCGCCGATCCTGTGCGCCGACACCACGGTGGCGCTGGGCCGGCGCATCTTTGCCAAACCGGACGATGCCGAACACGCCAAGGTGATGCTGGCCGCGCTGTCGGGGCGCACGCATCGCGTGATCACGGCCGTGGCCGTGGGCAGCGGACGCCGCACCTGGCAGGCGGTGAACACCTCGCACGTGCATGTCGCCGAAATGCCGGCGCGCGAGATCGAGCGCTACGTGGCCGGCGGTGAGCCGATGGGCAAGGCCGGCGCCTACGCCATCCAGGGTGCCATGGCCGCGTGGATCCCGCGCATCGACGGCAGTCACTCCGGTATCATGGGTTTGCCCCTGCACGAGACGGCACAACTGCTCCGCCAAGCAGGCGTGACCAGCCGCTGAAGCATCACAGGCCCACCCGTCCATGCAAGACATCCTCATCAACTGGTCGCCGCAGGAAACGCGCGTGGCCATCGTCGAGAACGGCGCCGTGCAGGAACTGCACATCGAGCGCGCCCTCGAGCGAGGGCTGGTCGGCAACATCTACGCCGGGCGGGTCGCGCGGGTGCTTCCCGGCATGCAGTCGGCCTTCATCGACATCGGTCTCGACCGGGCGGCGTTCCTCCACGTGGCCGATGTGCACGTGGCCGGCCTGAGCCACCACAGCGCGCCGCGGGCCGAGCAGGGCGGAGCGGGCGCGACGCCCATCGAACGCCTGGTGTTCGAGGGCCAGACCCTCACCGTGCAGGTGATCAAGGACCCGATCGGCACCAAGGGCGCACGCCTGTCCACGCAGATCAGCATCGCCGGGCGGCTGCTGGTGTTTCTGCCGCAGGACGACCACATCGGCATCTCGCAGAAGATCGGCTCGCACGAGTTGCGCGAGCAACTGCGCGCGCGCATGGCACGGCTGGTGCAACTGCCCGAAGGCGGCGGCGCGACCGGTGGCTTCATCCTGCGCACCAACGCCGAGGAGGCCACCGACGAGGAGCTGGCCGATGACATCGCCTACCTGCGCAAGACCTGGGCGGTGGTGCGCGACCGGGGCTTCAAGTCGCCGCCGGGCACGCTGCTGCACCAGGACCTGAGCCTGGTCGAGCGTGTCCTGCGTGACCTGGCGCACGACGGTACCCAGGCCATCCGCATCGACTCGAAGATGCAGTACGACGTGCTGCGCAGCTTCGGTGAGTCGTACACGCCAAGCTCAGTAGGCAAGCTGGTGCACTACAAGGGCGAGCGACCGATCTTCGACCTGTTCAACATCGATGCCGAGATCGCCAAGGCGCTGGCGCGGCGGGTGGACCTCAAGTCGGGTGGCTACCTCATCATCGACCAGACCGAGGCCCTGACCACCATCGACGTGAACACCGGCGGCTTCGTCGGTGCGCGCAGTTTCGACGACACCATCTTCAAGACCAACCTCGAGGCGGCGCTGGCCATCGCGCGCCAGCTGCGCCTGCGCAACCTCGGCGGCATCATCATCATCGACTTCATCGACATGAGCCGCGAGGAGCACCAGACCGCCGTGCTGGCCGAGCTGCGCAAGCAGCTCTCGCGAGATCGCACCAAGATCACCGTGAGCGGCTTCACGCAGCTGGGCCTGGTGGAGATGACACGCAAGCGCACCCGCGAGTCGCTGGCCCACATGCTGTGCGAACCGTGCCCCACGTGCGAGGGCAAGGGCCAGGTCAAGACGCCGCGCAGCGTGTGCTACGACATCCTGAGGGAGATCCTGCGCGAGGCTCGGCAGTTCAACCCCAAGGAGTTCCGCGTCATCGCCTCCGCCGCCGTGGTGGAGATGCTGCTCGACGAAGAGAGCCAGCACCTGGCGGGGCTTTCCGACTTCATCGGCAAACCGATCTCGCTGCGCACCGAGCCGTATTCGTCGCCTGAGCAGTACGACATCGTGCTGATGTGATGGGGTTGTTCCGCAAGCGCAAGCCCGAGCAGCCCCTGCTGCTGCGGGAGCGGTATCCGCAGTGGGACATCGGGCGCGGGACCTACGGCGACCCGCTGGTGCTCGAGTGGGGTGGCGATGCCCGCCTGCATGTCGGAGCGTTCTGCTCCATCGCGCCAGGGGTGCAGATCTTCCTCGGCGGTGAACACCGCATGGACTGGGTGACCACCTATCCGTTCAGCGCGATGTGGCCCAGCGCGAAGGCGTTCACCGGCCATCCCGCGACCAAGGGTGACGTCCGCATTGGCAACGATGTGTGGATCGCCCGCGAGGCAGTGATCCTGTCCGGTGTGACGATCGGCGATGGTGCGGTCATCGGCGCGCGTGCCGTGGTGAGCAAGGACGTGGAACCCTACGCCGTCGTGGCCGGCAACCCCGCCAGGCTGGTGAAGCACCGGTTCTCGCCGGAGGTCGTGGCCCGCCTGCTGTCGCTGCAGTGGTGGGCCTGGGACGACGCCCGAATCGAGGCTCACCTGCCGCTGTTGCTCAGCGGCGATGTCGAACGCTTCCTCGAAGCCGGCTCAGCGAAACCTTAGGGCCTGGCTGAGCACCATGCGCCGGTGCTCCAGCGATTCGCGCACCGCGCCTTCGGGGCCGTCTGGCGGATCGGACGACGGCTCGAGCACGGCGCAGAACTGGTTGCCGTAGGCGGGTGACATGAAGCTCGGCGCGAGCCGGATCAGCCCCAGCAGCCGCAGCTCGATCATCAGCAGTTCGAAGGATTCGGGTGTGAAGGTCCAGGCGTGGATGTCGCTGTAGCGCGCGCCCGGCGCCTGGGCGGCACGCATCGCCTCGCGCGCCTGGTGCAGGTCACGCTGGAAGCGCACACCGGCGAAGTCGGCGCTGCGCATGCGGTGCCCAAGGTTGCGATCGATCTCGCGGGACAAGCCGTCGAAGACCTGCTTGCCCTGGTGGATGGTGTGGCGCTGGTCATGCGCCAGCAGCACGTCCGAGGTGACGCTCGGAAAGCGCAGGGCGTCGAAGGTCGTGCGCAGATCCGGGATCATCTCGATCACGCGCCCCCCCGGCTTGAGCAGGCGCTCCAGCGATTGCAGATGACCGATCAGATCCACCTGATGCTCGACGACGTGCGATCCGTAGATCACGTCGAAGCGCAGCGACGCGGGCACCAGCTCGTGGATGGGTCGGCCGTCGAAGACGAAGTCGATGTCCTGGATGTCGCCCACCAGATGCGCCACGGTCGGATCGGCGGCGTACTTGGCCCTCAGCGCTTCGGTGCTGGCGTGATCGAGGTGCCGGACCTTCGGGTAGGCCGACTTGCGATAGCGCGGGTTGTAGCCTCCACCGATCTCGAGGATGTCGGCGTCCTTGGGCACCGCGGCCAGCACCGGGGCGATGTGGGTGCGCTTGACGACGGAGCGTTGCCAGCGTGCGGTCTGGCGCGACAGGCTGCGAATCAGGGAAGCGACCATGGTCAGCTGGGATCCAAGAGCCTCAGCCCTCGCCGGCCAGCAGCTCCGCCGGTACCAGGGCGCGGATGTCCGGGTGCCCACGGTGGCGGTCAAGGATGCTGGTCTTGATGTAGGGAAAGCCTGCGCGGATCAGCGCCGCCCAGCGGAACGAGGTGTCGTTCGAACTGTGCGGGTCGTTGGACAGCGGCGCGAAGACCGCCTCACAGCGCAGGCCCTGGCGTTGCAACATCCGGGTCAGGCGGGTCTCGTAGACATCGATCACCTGGCCCTTGGTGGGCAGGCTCAGCACGCGCTGGAAGAACTCCTGCACGGCCGCGCTGCGCAGGGCCGAGGTGTTGAGCGCCATGAAGAAGCTCTGCAGGTGGGGCACCGGCAGCTGGCTCTCGGTGAGCGCCACCACGTCCGCTTCGGATGCCCGCATGCGCGCCAGCATGGCATCGAAGGCCGTGCTGTCGAGCGGGCCGACGATGCTGTCGTTGACCAAGTAGAGACGGGTCCAGCTTGACGCGGCCGGACACATTGAATGCAGGTGCGCCCACGCAGCGAAATCGAAGCCCGTGTTCTCCCGCACGAACACGCCGGCCAGCCGATCGGCCAATGTTGGGTCGATCTCGAACGCGTCGGCAGGCAGGTCGGAGTTGAGCACCAGCACCACCTTCACCCCGCTGCGCAGCAACTGCTCGATGTGGTGGACCACATGCCGCTTGAGCCGCGGGGCGGGCGCAAAGCTCACGAAGAAGCAGACCTCGCCGCTTTCCAGCGGCGACAGCGGACGCAGCGTGGCGATGCGCGCCTGCGCCGCAGGCCGCGCGGTCCAGCCCAGGCCTTCGACGAGTTCGTCGAAGCGCTCGCGCAGGATGCGGTACTCGCGCCGACGCACGTAGGGCATGCGCGCCTTCAGGTCGCGGCGCCAGGCGCGGAAGGCATCGACGAAGGAGCTCATGCGCTACCCGTTCTCCGCCGGCTTCACGCAGGCGAACTCCCACATCAGGTGCGACAGGCGCCCGGTCTGCTCCAGGCGCCGCTGCCGGCGACGGCGCGACCAGCCGACGGAGGCGGTGGGATCGAAGGCCTCGGGGTACAGCGCCCGTTCGTTGCGTCGCATCTCGAACTCGCCGGTGAAACCGTACATCCGCCCCTGCGGCGGCGAGCCGCAGAAGTACTGCCAGGTGCCTTCGGTGATGACGTTCACGTGCGTCGGGTCCTGGAAGGCCTCGACGCTCGGATATGCCGGCGTCAACGCATAGAACAGGGCCCCGGGTTTGAGCACCCGGTGGATTTCGTTCATCAGCTCGATGAACGGAAAGCGTGTGTTGCGTCCGTCCGGCGTCATCAGCACCCGCGGCACGTGCTCGAGGAAGTCGAAGGCCGACACCGAATCGAAGGTGGCGTCCGGGTAAGGAATGGGTTCGAGGCTGAGGTTGGCGCGCTTGAAGAGCCGTGGGTCGGCGCCTTCGGGCAACGCGATGTCCACGCCATGGGCCTCGTCTCGGCCGTAGGGGTTGCGCGGCACGCCGCCGCAGCCGATGTCCAGATGGCGGCTGGTCATGCGGGTTCACCGGAACTCCACCTGGCCGCCTCGATGCACCATGTGCAGCGACAGGCCGGTGCGCTCGCGCTCGGCACGGCTCCAGGCCGCGGTGCGCGACTTGCGTGCGAACTTGGCCTTCTGCCGGCCCCACCAGTTCAGGCCGATCTTGCTATAGAAGTAGCGGTGGTCGCCGAACTTGGACACGCCCAGTTCCTTCTTCATCGCAATCTGCGTGATCATGCCGAAGTGGTGAATGAAGGCGTCGCCCACGGTACCCACCCGGATGCCCTGGTGGTGGCAGCGCGCGAGAAACTCCGCGTCCTCGCGGCCGTAAAGCAGCCGGTCGGTGTCGAGGAAACCGATCTTCTGGAACACCTCGCGCTTCACCGAGAAGCACACGCCATGGAACCAGCCTTCGCGCACTGTACCGGCCATCTTGCCGAGGAACTCGGTGGTGAAGGCCGGCAGGTCGTAGTCGAGCTCGAACTCCACCATCGACGGGCTCACGACCTGCAGGCCGTACTTCTCGGCCGCTGCGATCTGCGCGTCCACGAAGTTGTGCGTGCAGAGCGTGTCGTTGTTGAGCAGCACCACCCAGTCGGCGTCTGACAGCAGGGCGCCCTGGGTCCAGGCGCCGCCGACACCCAGATTGACCGGGTTGTGCACGCTGCGCAGGTCGCTGCGCGAGGCCAGCCAGTTCGGCGTGTCGTCGGTGCTGCCGTTGTCGATGACCAGGATGGCCTGTGGCGGGACGCCTTGCGCCAGCAGGCTGTCGACACACTGCCGCGTGTAGTGCAGCTGATTGAGCACCGGGATCACAATGGAGTAGCGCATGGTCACATCCAGTCCACGTGGGCGCCACGGGCGCAGGGGAGGGTGGCCGCATCGGTCACCGGCGTCGCGTCCGCGCCCGTCCGGCAAGCCGCCAGCCAGTCGGCCACACCTCGCCCGTGCAGGTCGATGCGGTGGTACTGCGGATCGTCGGGGAAGATCTTGTGAGACGGCGGGATCAGCACCGTCGTCGGCCCGCCCAGCATGTGCGCCGGGTAGTGCGTGAAGGTGGAGCAGCTCGAGCCCACCAGCACCCGGCAACACGCCAGCGCGAACAGATCGACCGCCGGGTGGGTGCTCGACGCGTGGCCCTGCTGACGCGCCGAGTGCGTGTAAGGTGACGCGGCCGGCATGGTGAAGACCTCGAAGCTCCTCGTGAGGTTCGGGAAGGCATCGAGGCTGCCGGTGCAAGAGACGTAGAACACCACGTCCGGCACGGCCTTCTGGATCTGTGCCATCACATGCTCGTGCCACCAGTCGGGCACCGCTGGCCAGACGAAGGCATTGACGTCGAACTCGGTCGGGCTGATCAGCGGAAAGTCACCGCGCCGGATGTGCACGCCCACGAGTGGTCGGTCGGCATAGCGCGCGAACGTGCTGCGAATCACATCGGCCAGCTCGGGCCTGAGCTTCACACGCTGGCCGGTCGGCAGGTAGTAGGGCTCGAGCAGCTCGCGCGGCCCCTGGTGGGTGCGCAGGTTGAGGTTGCGGTAGGCGCCCACCCGCGCGAAGTTCTCGGGCATGTCGTCGCGCAGCTTGAGGCAGTCCAGGCGGCCGAGCAGACCCCGCGAGCGGATGTGCGCCCCGCGGATGGAGAGGGCGTCAAGTTCGGGCCAGCCGTCGAGACAGACTTCATGGCCATGGCGGTCGGAGATCATGAAGGCGAGCGCCAGGGTTTCCAGTCGAGAGGTGAGGCCGACGTAGTTGGTGATGAAGGCTCGCTTCATGGAGGGCGGCAAGACCTCAGGACTTGACCTTGGGCACCCGGCCCATCAGGTAGAACTCGTCGTTGGGACGCATCGAGGTGAGGTTGGCCATGCGGTTGGACAGGCCGAACAGCGCGGTGATGGCGCCGATGTCCCAGGCATCCTCGTCGCTGAAGCCATGGGCGCGCAGGGCGGCGAAGTCGGCCTCGTCGACGGCGTGCGAGGCCTGGCAGATCTTCATCGCGAAAGTCGAGCATGGCGCGCTGGCGCGGGCGTGATGTCGGCCTTGCGGTAGTTGACCGCCACCTGGTCGGCGAGCAGCGGCTTCTTCTCGTAGATGCGCAGGATGGCCCCGTGGGCCACCACGCAGTACAGGCATTGGTTGGCGCCGCTGGTGGCGACCACGATCATTTCCTTCTCGCCCTTGGTCAAGCCCTGTGGGCCGGAAGGTGGGCGCAGCATCAGCGCGTCGTGGTAGGCGAAGAAGGCGCGGAATTCGTCCGGCCGGTGGGCGAATGCCAGGAAGACGTTGGGCACGAAGCCGGACTTCTCCTGGACTTCGAGGATGCGCTGGCGGATGTCGTCGGGCAGGTCGGTGAGTGCCGGGATGGGATAACGGCTCGGCGAGGGGGCCGTGGTGCTGCGGGGTGCGTTCATGCGGCGCTCCTGAATTGCAGGGCATGCAGTCTGGCATACAGGCCCCCGCGGGCCAGCAGCTCGGCGTGCGTGCCCTGCTCGACCACGCGGCCGGCTTCGAGCGCCACGATGCGGTCGGCGCGCTCGATGGTGGACAGCCGGTGCGCGATGATCAGGCTGGTGCGGCCTTGCATCAGGCTGTTCGAGCGCGTCCTGCACCAGACGCTCCGACTCGGAATCGAGCGCCGACGTGGCTTCGTCGAGGATCAGGAGCGGCGCGTCCTTGTAGATCGCGCGGGCGATCGCCAGGCGCTGGCGCTGGCCGCCGGAGAGCTGGCTGCCGTTGTGGCCGATCACGTGTCTGCAGGCCCTGCGGCAGCCCCTGGGCATGGTCGAGCAGGTTGGCCGCACGCAGCGCGAGGCGCACCTTCTCGTCGTCGGGTGACGCACCCAGCGCCACGTTGGCGGCCAGCGTGTCGTTGAACAGCACCACGTCCTGGCTGACCAGCGCGAACTGGCGGCGCAAGGCGCCCACGTCCCAGTCGCGCAGCGGTGTGCCGTCGAGCAGCACCGTGCCCTCGTTGGCTTCCAGGAAGCGCGGCAGCAGGTTGACGAGCGTGGACTTGCCCGAGCCCGAGGGACCGACCAGCGCCACCGATTCGCCGGGCCGCAGGTGCAGGCTGACCTCGCTCAGCGCGTTGCTCTGTTCGCCGGGATAGCGCAGGCTGACGTCACGCAGTTCCAGCTCGCCCCGCGAACGCCCTGGGTCGAAACTGCCGCCCGACTCGCCGCGCGTGCCTTCGATCAGGGCGACGCCGCGTTCCAGCGCGGCCAGACCGCGGGTGATCGGGCCGGCCACCTCGGACAGGTGCTTGATCGGGGCGACCAGCATCAGCATGGCGGTCACGAAGGCGACGAAGCTGCCCACCGAACCGCCCTGCTGCCGCTTTGCCACAGCGCCACCACGATCACCGCCGAGAGCGCGCAGGCCGCGAGCAGCTGGGTCAGCGGCGTCATGGCCGCGGCAGCCACCACCGACTTGATCGACAGCCGGCGCAGCGCGTTCGCTGAACGCCGCGGAACCGCTCGGCCTGGGTGCGCGCCGCGCCGTGCAGGCGCACGATGCGCCAGGCGAGCACGTTCTCTTCCACCACGTAGGCGAGCTCGTCGGTCGCCTTCTGGCCTTCGACGGTCAGGCGGTGCAGGCGTCGCCTCAGGGTGCGCATCACCCAGGCCACGGCCGGGAACAGCACGCGACGAACAGCAAGGTCAGCTGCCAGTTCAGCTAGAGCAGGTAGCCGAGCAGCGCCAGCAGGCGTGAGCGAATCCTTGCACCAGTGTCAGCGCCGAATTCACCAGCTGCATGGCGCCGTACTGCGACTTCGTAGGTCAGGGTGTTGGTCAGGCTGCTGGCCGATTCGCGCGTGAAGAGTGCAGGCTGGGCGTTCATCAGCCGCTCGAACATGGCCGCGCGCAGCACCATCATGCCGCGGATGGCGGCCCAGGCCAGGCCGTACTGGGCGATGAAGCCGGCCAGGCCGCGCACCGCAAACAGGCCGATGATGGCCACCGGCACCAGCCACAGCGGCAGGTGCCCCGGCCGTGAAGCCGCTGTCGAGCAGCGGCTTGCATCAACGCCGGGATCATCGGCTCGGTCAGCGGCGCCGATGACGGCGCCGACCACCACCAGGACGAAGCCCGAGGCGGCTTTCGGCGAAGTAGGGCGCAATGCGCTTGAGCCGCTGCCAGACGGTCTTGCCCTCGGCGATGGAGGCCACGGCCGGCGGGGCGTTCTGGCCCACCGTTTGCGTCATCCGGGGAACTCCGGACGCTTGGGAGGACTCTGCAGGAACATGAGCTTCACGTACTTGTAGTACGTGTACTCGGCGTTGTAGATGGCCAGCATCAACCCGTGCTGGCCGTCCAGAAAGCCCCGCCTGAGCACATAAGTCCTGAAAAAAGCCATTGCCCCATGCGTCAACGCCTTGAACAGACTGCCCTGCTTGCCGCCGGTGTGCATGTCGCGCGCATGCCCGGTGGAGTAGCGGTCGAGCTTCTCCAGCACGTCGTGCATGTTGGGGTAGCTGTAGTGGACGATGTCCGAGCGCAGGTCGCCCACCGAGCCATCCACCGTCATGTGCGCGTGCAGGAAGTGGTCGGTGAAGCCCGAGCGCTCGCGCCGGCCCAGCCGCAGCGTGTGGTCGGGCCGCCAGCCGCCATGGTGGATGAAGCGCCCGCAGAACTCCGAGAGTGCGCGGGATGCGGTAGCCCTCGTCGCGTTCGCTGCGGATCGCCGCAAGGATCTCGTCCCGCAGCGCCGGGCTGACGCGTTCGTCGGCATCGAGCGAGAGCACCCAGTCGCTCGTGGCCAGCGGAAGCCACGCGCGACCTGCGGGCCGTAGCCCGGCCAGTCGGTCTCCACCACCTTGGCGCCCGCGCTCGCGCGCCAGGCGCACGGTGGCGTCGGTGCTGCGGGAGTCGAGAACCAGCACCTCATCGGCGAAGGCAACGCTTTCGATGCATTCGGCAATGTTTCTTTCTTCGTTTTTCGCCACGATCACCACGGTGAGCGAATGCGGGTTGTGCATGGTGAAGGTCAAGGCGCCCACTATGATCGCGCATTGTCTCCGATTCGATGCGCCCACCTCGGGTGGCGCCCCATGCCTGCATGCCCATGCAAAGAAGAACGTCTCTGCGTCTGGCGGCTGCTGCCCTTGCCGCTGGGCTCTGTTTGCCGCAGCGCCCAGCCGCGCCCAGTTCCGCGTCGAGATCTCCGGCGTCGGTGCGACGCAGTTGCCGATCGCGGTGGTGAAGTTCCGCGACGAGGACAAGTCGCCGCCAGCCGATCTCGGCCATCGTCCGCGCCGACCTGGAGCGCAGCGGCTTCTTCAAGCCGGTCGATGCGGACGGCACGCCGCTGGACGAAACCGCCGCCCGGTGATGTGCGACTGGCGCGGTCGCAACGCCGATGCGCTGGCGGCCGGCTCGGTGCTGCGCCTGGCCGACGGCCGCTTCGACGTGCGCTTCAAGCTGTGGGACGTGGTCAAGGGCGTCGAACTCGGTGGCCAGGCGACCGCCGTGGATCCGGCCGATCTGCGTCTGGCGGCGCACCGCATCGCCGACTTCATCTACGAAAAGCTCACCGGCGACAAGGGCGTGTTCTCGACCCGCATCGCCTACGTCACCAAGGGTGGCGGGCGCTTCACCCTGCGCGTGGCCGATGCCGACGGTGAAGGCGGCCAGGTGGCCCTGAACAGCCCGGAGCCCATCATCTCGCCGGCCTGGTCACCCGACGGCCGCGAACTGGCCTATGTGTCGTTCGAGAGCCAGAAGGCGGTGATCTACGCACAGGAAGTGCTGACCGGCAAGCGCCGCCCGATCGCGAACTTCCGCGGCTCCAACAGTGCGCCGGCCTGGTCGCCCGACGGGCAGACCTGGCGGCCACGCTGTCGCGCGACGGCGGCTCGCAGCTCTACCTGATGGGCCGCAACGGCGACAACGTGCGCCGCCTGACCACCAGCCAGGCGATCGACACCGAACCGGTGTTCACGCCGGACGGCAAGCAGCCTGTACTTCGTCAGCGACCGCGGCGGCGGTCCGCAGGTCTACCGCATCTCGGCAGCCGGCACGGGCATCGAGCGCATCACGTTCGGCGGCAGCTACAACATCAGCCCGGCGATGAGCCCGGACGGCCGCACGCTGGCCTTCGTCACGCGCCAGGGCAACGCCTTCAAGCTGCAGACGCTGGACCTGGCCACGGCAGGGGCACAGCCCCTGACCATCACCGACACCACCGACGACGAAAGCCCGAGCTTTGCGCCCAACGGCAAGCTGATCATCTACGCGACGCGTGCCCAGGGCCGCGACGTGTTGATGACCACCACGCTGGACGGCAAGATCAAGGCGCGCCTGGTGTCCACCACGGCCGACGTGCGCGAGCCGACCTGGAGTCCCTACGGCCGCTGAGGCCCTTGAGACTGCCGTTCCAGCGTCACCTTTCCCTTGTTTCTCTGGTCCTTCGAGGAGCCCTTTCATGAACTCAAGCACACACCTTCCGTCAACCCCGCCTGCTGCTGGCCCTGTTGTCCGCTGCCGCGCTGGCCGCCTGCTCGAGCACGCCGCTGGAGGACAACAAGGCGCCCGTCGAGAGCCGCAGCGGCAGCGCGGTCACCGGTGGCAGTGGCGGCGCCGGCGCTTCAGGCACCGCCCAGAGCCGCGTGGCGCCGGTCGACCTGGCCGCCAACGATGGCGCATCGATGGGCAACCTGGCCCGCATCATCTACTTCGATTTCGACAGCTACGTGGTCAAGGACGAGTTCCGTGCCACCGTCGAAGCCAATGCCAAGGTGCTCACGGGCAACCGCACCGCAAGGCTTCGATCGAAGGGCCACACCGACGAGCGTGGTGGCCGCGAGTACAACCTCGCGCTGGGCCAGAAGCGCGCCGAGGCCGTGGCCAAGTCGCTCACGCTGCTGGGCGCGACCGCCACTCAGCTCGAGGCGGTGAGCTTCGGCAAGGAGCGACCCGCCGCGACCGGCAGTGACGAGGCCGCCTGGGCCAAGAATCGCCGTGCCGAAATCATCTACCGCTGAGAGGCACGCCATGCGAGGGCCGCAATTCATCCTGTCGCGCGGTGCGCTCGCGGTCGGGCTCGCGGCCGTGCTGCTGGCGCCGGCCGCGCACGCCGGCCTGTTCGACGACGACGAGGCCCGCAAGGCCATCCTCGACCTGCGCCAGCGCATCGAGCAGGGCAACCAGCAGGCGAGCGCGCGGTCGGCCGAGCTGCGCCGAGCAGATCAGCCAGCTCAAGCGCAGCCTGCTCGACCTGAACACCCAGATCGAGCTGATGCGCTCCGAGATGGCACGCATGCGTGGCCAGGACGAACAGATCGCGCGCGATGTGGCCGAACTGCAGCGACGCCAGAAGGACGTGGTGCAGGGCGTCGAAGACCGCATCCGCAAGCTTGAGCCGGTCAAGGTGTCGCTCGACGACAAGGAGTTCCTGGCCGACCCCGAGGAAAAGCGCCTCTACGAAGAAGCCTTCGCGCTCATCCGCAAGGGTGATTTCGTCAATGCCGGCACGGCGCTGGCGAACTTCCAGCGCCGCTATCCGGTGAGCGGCTATTCGGAGTCGGTGCTAGTTCTGGCTCGGCAATGCCCAGTACGCGCGTCGCGAATACAAGGAGGCCATCGCCTCCTTCCGTCAGCTGCTGACCGTGCGGCCTGAGCACCCCAAGGCCGCGGAAGCGATGCTCTCGATTGCCAACTGCCAGATCGAGCTGAAGGACACGAAGGCGGCACGCAAGACCATCGGTGAGCTGGTGCAGGCTTACCCCAAATCCGAAGCCGCCCAGGCAGGGCGCGAGCGACTGGCGTCGCTCAAGTAGCGCGCCGCGCGGTCCCGTCGCATGAGCGCCGTGCTGGACAGCGCCGCCGATCTGGAGCGGCGCTTCGGTGGCTTGCGCCGTCTCTACGGTGATGCGGCCTATGCGCGCATCCGCGCTGCGCGGCTCGCCGTGGTCGGGCTCGGTGGCGTGGGGTCGTGGGCGGCCGAGGCCCTGGCCCGCAGTGGCGTGGCCGCGCTCACGCTCATCGACCTGGACCACGTTGCCGAATCCAACATCAACCGCCAGGCGCAGGCGCTCGGCGCGACGCTCGGCGTGGCCAAGGTGCAGGCCATGCGCGAACGCATCGTCGACATCCATCCCGGCTGCGACGTGAGTGCGGTCGAAGCCTTTGCCGCGGCCGACAACTGGCCCGCGTTGTTGCCTGCACCCGTGGACGCTGTCATCGATGCCTGCGACCAGGTGAGCGCCAAGCTCGCCATGGCCGCGTGGTCGCTGTCCACGCAGGTTCCACTGATGGTTGCTGGCGCGGCCGGTGGCAAGCGCTCGCCGCAGGCCGTGGAGGTGGACGATCTCGCGCTGGTCACGCACGACCCGCTGTTGTCGTCTTTGCGGCAGCGCCTGCGCCGCGAGCACGGTGCGCCGCGCACCGGAAAGATGGGTGTGCGCTGTGTCTTCTCGCGCGAAGCGGTGCAGGCACCCGTCGATGTGTGCGAGGTGGAAGGCAACCTCAATTGCCACGGCTACGGCTCGACCGTGAGCGTCACCGCGACCTTCGGTTTGGTGTTGGCGCAGCTTGCGCTAGAATCCTGCGTTCACCGATAGGGCAGATCATCGTCCGGGCCTCGATATAATCGTCGGCTTCGGGTTGTTAGCTCAGTCGGTAGAGCAGCGGACTTTTAATCCGTTGGTCGCAGGTTCGAATCCTGCACAACCCACCATCTCTCACGAGACGGGTCCTTAGCTCAGTTGGTAGAGCAGCGGACTCTTAATCCGTTGGTCGAAGGTTCGAATCCTTCAGGGCCCACCAATCAAATCAACGGCTTAGGCAGCGATGCCTAGGCCGTTGGTCCGTGTGGCGTAGCGTTTTCGTAGCTGCCGAACGCATCGAGCCGGTTCGCCGCACTTTGCAGGGCCTCGGGTGCCACATGCGCGTAGCGCTCCACCATCGCTCCGGTCTTCCAGCCTCCGAGCCGTTGTAGCTCGTGGGTTGGAGTCCCGGCCTGCCGGTGCCAGGTGGCGAAGGTGTGTCGCAAGTCGTGCCACTTGAAGTCCTCGATGCCGGCCCGAGCCAACGCCGAAGTCCAGGCTTTGGTGTTGACCTGGTTGATCGGCTCACCCCGGAAGGTGAACACCCGGGTGGGGTGCTTGCCGATCTGCCTTCGCAACACCGAGAGCGCCATGTCGTTCAGAGGCACCGAATGCGGCTTGCCATTCTTGTGCTTGCTCCCCGGAATCCAGGCGTGGCGTCGACCCAGGTCGACATAGCGCCACTCCAGCCCCTTGACGTTGGCTTGGCGCAGCCCGGTGGCTACGCTGAACCTTGCCATGTCGGCCAGGTGGGCAGGCAGTTCACTGCACAACCGCTCGAACTCTTGTGGGTTGAGCGAGCGGACTCGGCCCTCGTTTTCCTTGAACAGCTTGAACTTCGGTACCCGGTCCAGCCACTCCCACTCATTGCAGGCGCGCCGCAGGATGGCGCGTATCAATGCGAGGTAGCGGTTTGTCGTTCCGGCGGTGGCGAGCTTGTCGCGGTCGAACTTGATGCGATCGATCAGCGTTCTGTCGATCTCGTCGAGAAGTTTTCCTCCAAGGTAAGGATCGAGCCAGCGAAGCTTTGCCTTGTCATCCTCGTGCGTGGCCTTGTGCTTCGTTTCCAAGAGCCAGCGCACGACCGCCTCTTCCCAGGTGTGCCGCGCTTTCAAACCAAGCCGTTCCTGCTCCCATCTCGCAGCCGCCAGCCGGTCTCTGACCTGCTGTGCTAGCCGCTTGTCGGCAGTCCCAGTGCTTTGCTGTAAGTGCTTCGATTCACCGTGGATGGGCGGCAACTTGACCCACCAATACGGTGAGTCCTTGCGTCTGTAGAGCGACATTCGGATTTCTCCTGAAGATCGACCACGGACACGCGCACGAGTGATTTTGACACCAAGTGCGCCATCAGCACCTGCTCGACGAAAAGCCAGGAACGGCCGACTTTGCAAGCGGGGATCTGCCCCGACCCGGCGAGCCGCTGCAGGGTTTTCGGATGGACCCGCAAGAAGTGCGCGGCCTGTGACAAGTCCAAGGTCATTTGCACGTGTCGGACTTTCCTGAGGCGTCGTGGCCAAGGATGACACCGCACCGACCTCCGGAGGGCCATCCGTGACTAAGCTCCGATTCCCTTCTGATCATCCCCGCTGCACCTCGCCATTCGGGCACCAAGTCGAGCCAAGGCTGCATTGCAGGACCTACATCCCGACTCTAGGGGTCGTGCGCTGTGCGCAGACCGATGATTTCTCCCTCAGAAATGTCAATGTCGCGTAGTTTGTGGTCGGCGGCAATCTGGTTCTGACGAATAGCGATGCCTGCCTTCGGCTAATGTGGTGCTCGTTCGCCGGATCAGTAACCTCCGACGCCGTGGGCGGACTGGGCGTGCTGCCGCAGCCACCGCATGTGTTTCGATTCGACGGCAAGGGCGACTTCGTCGCTCGCGTTCCCGCTGCAGATGCATGTGGCATCTCACGAAGAGGTTTGAAGAGATGCAAAAATTGCGTGGCATGCTCCTGCGCTGACCCACTCGAAGCCCAACCCTTGAAGCAGGTAAAGTCAAAGATCGAAATCGCTGCTCTGGTCGCCGAAGCGATCAAGTCGGCCATTGCGAGGACCCGCATCGCGCCGATCTCCATCGAAGGCCACATTCGCGATGGTTTGGGTCGCAATTGGGACGTCACCGCGCCCGCCCCGACGCCAGCCCATCGAAGGGCCATCGACAACGTTCGAGACTTGTACGATCTCGGCGAGAAGGGGTGGAGTGCGCGTCGGGAAGGTGCTCGCCGGCCTCAGGCGACTGAGGGTGCGATTACGACAGCAACCGTGTCACGGACTTCGACGCGTCCACAATGGACAACATTTGCCGTCATGTCTCCACGCCCGCGCAAGAGGTTGTAGCCGCCAGTGCCGAAGGCCGCAGCGGCCAAGCAGCCGGCCGCCAAGCTGCCCGTGCCTGCTGTCAAGGTCAGAGTGGCTGCGCCGCCTCCTGTTGTGAGCGGGGCGGCAGCCAGGCCTGTGGTGCAGGTGCCTGACACTGCGGTCATACTCAAGAAGCTGACGCACAGGCTGAGGAAGATGGGCGACACGGGGCCGACGAAGCCGGCGTCGCTGTGGCGGTCGCTGAAGTCCTTCCTGGGGGGAGATGCGACGGAGGAAGCCGTGGAGGTGGCATTGGCCCACCCGATCGAGGAAGTCGTGGTCAAGGTGACTCGGCGAAGGGCGCTTCGTATCCGAGGCTCGATGCCGGGACCGCGCCTGCTGCTGCCCAGGTTTGAGTCGCGGGCTCAGCCGGCTGCTGCAGGCTGCGATGGTGCGTGCGGTGGTGCTTGCTGCCAGGTCTCGGTGGGCCTGGGCGTCTCCCCGCTGCGCGGGGCCGGGCTGTTGCGCTGCGCGTCGAGCCACCGGGGTACCGGCGTCTCGCCCCTGACGGGCTTCCATCCCTGACGCAACACGGTCAGGCCGGCGGTGCCGGCTGAGAGCACGCGGCGGCCCTTTCCCGTGCCCGGGGATCGCGGGCCCTGTTTCCTTCACGCTGCGCGTGAACGAGGCCCGCTTGGCGAACTGACCGGCTTGCAGGTCGCTGCGCTGCGCTCCGCTCGGTGCGGCGCCGGCCAGATCGCCACCCCGGTCACCCGCCAAGCCCGGAGCCGGGCCGCTGAAGACCGGGTGCAGTGAAGTGCTCGCAGCGGCTCGACCGCCGCGCCAGTCGCTCGCCTTCGGCTCCTTGGTGGCACGTCGGCCGCAGAGCCGCCGCTGCTCGTGATCGTTCGGTCGGCTGCGCTGCAACCGCTGCGCCAGGCGAGCTGGCACATCGGCCGCGACGCTGCGCCGCCCGTGGGGAGGTGGCAGCCCGTGCGCCAGTCGTCCCACCGCGCTCCCCCCACGGCGCCCCCGTCGAATTGCGAGGGGGACTTGTGGGGGGATCTTCAAGCGGTGGGCCGGGAAACCGGCTCACTGCTTCGGCTGCTGAAGAACACCACCCATCCCCAACCCCTTCCCGTGAGGGAAGGGGCCATGCCCACCCCCCGCCCGCCCGTGGGCGGGAGCGAGGAAGTCCGAGCGAGAGGATCAGTTTTCAGGGAACCCGGACCGGGGCCCGGCTGGTTGCTCTCGATCAAGGAGATCGTCATGGCAAACGTTCAAGTCATCCAGCGTCACGCGCACCTGGCCGGGGCCGTCAAGCTCGAATTCGTCAACGGCCGCGAAGGCAAGATCGCCAAGGCCGTGCTGACCGCGATCAGCAACACCCGGCGCGGTTCGGGCGACAGCCCGCGAGGAGGAGTCCACCGCGATCCAGTGGACGCTGTGGGGCAAGCAGGCCGAGAACGCCGCCGAGTACCTGGGCAAGGGCTCGCACGTCAACATCGTCGGCCGGCTGCGCAACAACAACTACGAGAAGGACGGCGAAACCGTCTACGGCATGGCGTTCACGGCCGAGGAGATCGACTACCTCGACAGCCGCGCCGAGTCCGAAGCCCGCCGCAACGGTGGCCCCGGTGCCGAAGGCGGCACCGACGCAGCGCCGAGCGCCCCAGCACCGCCGGCCGCGAGCCGCAAGCCCCGCAGCGCGCGCCAGCCGGCGCACGCCGACGCCTGAACCCTCATCGGGTGGGCGTGATGCCGATCGAGCCGCGCCCGCCCTTCGAACCTCATTCAACGATCGAAGGAAACCATCATGTACTCGACCCCGACCCTGGCGACCCGCTTTGCCCGCAACACCCGCGTGATGCGCGGCGACCAGCCCCTGAGCGAAGACCAGATGCGCGCCGCGGCGCCGTCCATCTTCGCCGAGGGCAAGCACGCGAGCCGCTCCGAGCGCTACACCTACATCCCCACCATCGATGTCCTGCGCGGCCTGCGCAAGGAGGGCTTCGAGCCCTTCATGGTCGCCCAGGGCGCCAGCCGCGTCGAAGGCAAGGCGGAGTTCACCAAGCACATGATCCGCATGCGCCACGCCGGGCAGGTGCAGACCCGGCCCGAGGCGAACGAGATCATCCTGATCAACAGCCACGACGGCGCCAGCTCGTACCAGATGCTCGCCGGCATGTTCCGCTTCGTCTGCTGCAACGGCCTGGTGGTGGGCGAGGTGGTGGAGGACATCCGCATCCCGCACAAGGGCAACATCCAGGGCGAGGTGATCGAAGGCGCGTTCCGCGTGCTCGACGAGTTCGAGGCGGTGGAGCGAGCACACCGAGGCGATGAAGGCGCTGCAGCTCCAGCCGCCCGAGGAGATCGCCTTCGCGACGGCCGCCCTGGCGCTGCGCTTCGGCGAGCGCGGCGTGGAGGAGACCGGCGGCCACCGGCCCGCGCCGGTCACGGCCGAGCAGCTGATCGAGGCGCGCCGGCCCGAGGACATCGGCCACAGCCTGTGGACGACGTTCCAGCGCGTGCAGGAGAACGTGATCCGCGGTGGCCAGCCCGGCCGCAGCGCCCAGGGGCGCCGGCTGCAGACCCGGCCGGTGGGCAGCATCGACCGCGGCGTGAGCCTCAACCGCGCGCTGTGGATGCTGGCCGAGGAGATGCGCAAGCTGAAGGGCTGACCGGTGCGCGATGACTTTCGCTCGAAAGTCATCGCCTCCGCAGCCGCCAGCCGGCCCGACCATCGGGCCGGCTGTCCCGCACGCACCCGAGGAGCTCACATGGTCCAGACGCCATCGATGCCGAGATTGCCGCTGCGATGCGCTGTCGCTTCAGCGACGCAGGCCGGCGCCCAGGCTTCGCGCGGCTGCTGAAGCTGGCCGAGACGCGACTCCGGCCAGATCCCGCGCATCGCGCGCTTCCTGGCCGCGACGTACAACGGCCAGGCCTTCCAGCTCGACCTGTTCGAACTGCGCGCCGTCGACATCGCCATCAGCAACGACATGCTGTGCTGCCTGGACGCGCTGCGCTGGGGCCGTGCCGACCTGCACACGCTGATCCCCGACGGTGATGCCGGGCGCGTCATCGAGCGCTGGGCCTTCGCTGGCCGGAGGGCGTGATGGGGCGCGACAGATTGTCCCCACATCACCTGCTGTGAGCGGCGCATGCGGAACTGCACGCCGCTCGCCGGCCTCCACTGCGTGTCGGCCGGCTCGCGGTGCCGCGCACCCCGTCGAGGGGTGCGCGCCAGCTGACTGCAGCATGCGGCTCGAGGCTGTGCCGCTCGGCGTCGATGCGGAAGAATGCATCGCAACTGCAACGCACCGCCTCGCCATGAAAACCGCCACCCTGTCGTGCGCGTCGAGCCCGAATTGCGCGAAGCCGCCGAGAGCGTCCTCCAGGAAGGCGAGACGCTGTCGGGCTTCATCGAGGCCTCGGTGCGGGAGACGATCCAGCGGCGCCGCGTCCGATCCGAATTCATCGCGCGTGGCCTGGCCTCCCGCGAGGAGGCCAAGCGCACGGGTGTGTACATCGACGCCGACGTGGTGCACGCCGAACTGGCCAAGAAGCTGGCTCAGGCCCGGACGAAGCTGCAGAAGAAGGCTCGTGCGTGAGCTTTGTCGTCCGGTACAGCCAGTCGGCCCGGGACGACCTGGCGCGGCTGTACGAGTACCTGCTCGATCGCGCCACGACGGCCGAGGACCTCGACCTCGCCGAGCGGGCGCTGGCGGCGATCACTGCGCGCAGTGGAGAGCCTGAAGCGCTCGCCGTTCATCTACCGCAAGGCCGACGACGACCCGTTCCTGCGTGAACTGCTCGTTCCGCTTCGGTAGCAGCGGCTATGTGGCGCTGTTCGAGATCGAAGACGCTGCGACCGTGACCATCCTCGCCGTGCGCCACCAGCTCGAGGATGACTACCACTGACCCCGCGAGCGATGCGACGCTTCGCCCGCGTCTTGCTGCTGCAGGGAATCTGCGCTTGGCGATGTAGCGGTACGGCTCCTGGAGCGGTCTGCCGCCTCGGGCGCGCAGGCGACGCGGTACGCGATCAGGCCTTGGCGCTTGCCTTCTTCGTCGCCTTCGCGTGCGCGGCGGCCAGTCGCGTCTTGACGGCGCCGACCGCCACCGCGCGTGATGGGTCCGCCTTCAGCTTGTCGTAGGTCGCCGCCACGTCCTTGCGAAGCCAGTCTTCGACCACGCGGTCCCGCGCCAGCAGGACGCGCAAGCCGTCGCGGATCACTTCGCTCTCTGTGGCGTACTCGCCGGCCGCGACCTTCGCCCGCACGGCCTCGGCCATCTCGTTGGGCAGGGTGATGCTGAACTGTTGGGTCGAGCGTCAATGGCTAGTCTCGGACTGCTGGAGTAGGATTCCGAAGCAGCAGGGCAGTGCGCCCAGTCCATGAAGGCCTGCACGCGTGCGGCGCGCTTGCGGGTGGTGGGCGTCACCAGGTGCAGCGGCAGCGACGGGCATTGCCAGCCGGGCAGGACCCGCACCAAGCGCCCCGCTGGCCAGGTAGTGGCTGGCCACGAACTCCGCCAGCACGACGATGCCCAGCCCATCCAGGCCCGCACTCAAGGCCGCCGCGCTGTCGGTGGTGATGAAAGCGCGCCGGCACATCGAACTCCACCTTGCGACCTTCGCGCGTCAAGGTCACCGGGCGCACCTTGCCGGTCGACGCGAGCACGTACCCGACCTGATGGTGACCGGCCAGGTCCTCGGGTGTGCTGGGCAACCCATGCTGCTCGATGTAGTGCGGCGCGGCACACAGCGCAAAGCGCAGATCGCCGACGCGGCGGGCCGACAGCCGCGAGTCCGGCAGCGGCCCGCCGCGCAGCGCGCAGTCCACCCCTTCCTGCACCAGGTCGACGGCCCGGTCGGTGCACCCCAGTTCGATCGTGATCTTGGGGTAGCGCTCGAGGAAGCCGCGGATCTCGGGCGCAAAGACGAGACGGCCCATGGCCACGGGCACGTCGACGCGCAGGTGCCCCGCCGGTGCGCTGGTGCCCTTGCGCAGCTGCGACTCCACCTCGTCCACCTGTTGCAGGATGGCGCACGCATGCTGCGTAGTAGGCCAGCCCCTCTTCCGTCGGCGTGACCGAGCGGGTCGTGCGCGTGAGCAGCCGCGTGCCGAGCTTGTCTTCGAGCTGCTGGATCTGCTGGCTGACGGTGGCCTTGTGCAGGTTCAGCTGGAGGGCCGCCTTGGTGTAGCTGCCGCTTTCCACCACCTGCACGAACGCGCGCATGGCATCGAATCGGTCCATCGGGCAACTCCGGTCGGGCGACCGGCGATTGTCGGTGAACGCCAAACAGTGTGTCTCGGCCTTCGGTCTATGCGCGCCATGGCGCGCTTCCTACAGTGCGCGCACCCACCACACACCGGAGACACGCCATGCTGAACCTTCGCCCGCTCGACCCCGCATGCCCCATCGACCAGCAACTGCAGAGCAAGGCCGACCCGGTCGTCCTGGTGAACCTGTTCAGCGTGGCCGAGGCCGACATCCCGGCGCTGATGTCGGCATGGGAGAAGGATGCCAACTGGATGAAGCAGCAGCCGGGCTTCCTGTCCACGCAGCTGCACCGCGCCATCGGCGGCAGCCACATGTTCATGAACTACGCCGTGTGGGAGTCGGTGGACAGCTTCCGCGCTGCGTTCACGCATCCGGACTTCGTGAGCGCGCTGGCCGCCTACCCGTCGAGCGCCGTCGCGCAGCCGCACCTCTTCGCCAAGGTCGCCGTGCCCAACCTGTGCGCGGCTTGAATCCTGCGAACTGCCACGAGGATCGTCATGCCCAAACGCGCTCATCTCATCGCGGGCCTTCTCGCCCCGCTGTGCATCGCCACCTTCTTCCTGTCCACCATCCTCACCGAACTGTTCGGCTCGCATGCCGCGGTGGCCCAGCTGAAATCGCTCATCGTCATGCCGGGCCTGTGGATCATGGTTCCGCTGATGGCGGCCGCCGGCGGCAGCGGCATGTTCCTCGCCAGGTCGCGCAAGGGCCGACTGGTCGACGCCAAGAAGAAGCGCATGCCGTTCATCGCTGCCAACGGGCTGCTGGTGCTGGTGCCGTGCGCGATCGTGCTCAACCGGTGGGCCGCGGCCGGCTCGTTCGACACCGCCTTCTACGTGGTGCAGGCCATCGAACTGGTCGCAGGCGCGACCAACCTGGCGCTGATGGGGCTGAATGCGCGCGACGGGTTGCGCATGGCCGGGCGGCTGCGCAGCAGCGTTCCGGCTACCGCGAGCAGAACGACGCGTCAGCGTCAAGGTGAGGGCAGATGCCGTCGCCGCGGCTGCGGCATGTGTCAGCCACCGCTCCCAGCGACGCTCCGGTCGGCTCGGGTGGCTTCAGTGCGGACTGCAGCCGCTGCAGGGTGGCGCCGATCTCGGCGCCGAAGGCGACCCTCGCCGCATCGGCCATGGCACGACTCTGCAAGTCGGCCGACTGCCGTGCAGCCTCCTCGGTGCGCGCCAGCACGTGCTTCACCGCCACGACCTTGGCCTTCTCTGTCAGTGCCAAGACCTGGCTCTCGAACGCCGCCAACTGACCAGAGAGCCCGCTGTGCGCGTCCGCCAGCGCCTGGCGTGACCGATCCAGTGCCGGAGCCAAGGCTTCGACCTGTCGAATCAGCTTGGCGGTCTCGCCGAGGGCCTCGACGATGAGCACCTCTCGCGTTGTGTTCGGGTGCGTCATGCTGCCGGCACCGCTGCTTCGCCCGACCGGTGCGCCTGCAGGTGCAAATCCAGCGCCTCGAAGCATGCGTCGAGTTCGGGGACGACACCCCGGGCGAGCCGCTGGACCGCCAGACGGTGCGCCAGCGCGAGCTTGTCGGACTGCGCGCTGGCCTTGGCGATCGCCGCCTTGTAGTCGGTGCTGTCGGCGGCCAGCTCGGCCAGGGACTGACCCGTGCCGCGAACGAGCGCATAGACCTCATTGAACGAGATGAACGCTGCCAGGCGTGGCTGCACCACCCCTGACGAGGCGCAGTACGCGAGGAGCGTGTCGAACGTTCGCTCGATCGGGCTGTCGTCGTCGATCTGGTTGAAGACCAGGCGGAGTCTGTCCGGTGGAACACCGATGCGCGCCAGCTCCGTCAACGTGGCCGCCGTGTCCTGCTGCTGCTTGCGGGCCGGCACGGTGGGGACAATGAAGCCATCGAAGTCTTGCTGGCTGTCGCGGTAGCGGTGCATCAGCTTGAGCAGCTCTTCGACGTTGCTCGCGCCGATGTCGATCACGACGTTGTCGACGCTCTGCAGGAACTCCTGCAGCTGGGCGAACTGCCGGCCGCGGATCGTCACGGACTGGCCGTCGTCGGCGTTGATGCTCTCCACCGCGACGACCTGGCAGCCAGGGATCCGCGGAGCAAGCAAGTGGCGGGCAACCGTGGTCTTGCCGACGTTGCCCGAGAAGTTGATGACGGCGAGTTTCATGAGGACTCCTTGGTTGGAAACAGCGGGTTGCTAGGGTTGGCGTTGAAGAAGGCTTCGGCGATCTCGCGGCCCGTGGCGTTCTTTGAGGGCGGTGGACTGGTGGACAGGGGGCGCGCCATCGACAACGTCGGGGCGGCAGGCGCCTGCGGTGTTGGCTGAACATCCGACTTCGCGCGGCCTTGCCGCTGCGCGTACCGACGTACCTCCCGCCTCAACGCGCACTCGCTCAGCTCGATGCCAACGTCGGCAAGCGCCTCGCGGATCGCCTCGTACGTGTAGCCCTCGCCGCGCAGCCGCACGATCTCGGAGGCATACGCCGCAGCCTTGCGGTCAGCGCGCCCAGGTGGACGTTTGGGTTGCAGTTGCACGATGGCTCCGCAGTGGCGGTACGACCAATCTAGGCGCGTGCATGCCAACAGGACGCGATGACTTTCGGCTTCGAATCATCGGCTCCTCGGCGGCTCTCCGCATGTCTTGGCGTCGGGGGCCGTCGGCTGATCGGTGCCTGCCCGATGGGTACGCGGCACGTCCCGTCGCCTCAGCGTCGCCTTTGCGGCGCACGCCAGCGGGCCAGGGGCTGCCGCTTCGATGATTCGGGCCTCGAAATCATCGGTCTTGTGACCTCGATCCGAGCCAATACTGAATGCGTAGGTGAGTGCAGAGATAGGCGCGGTGGCGCCGGTGTCTGACACGCACGGCATGTCAGGAGGCTCGGGTATGGCACCCTCGTCACGTGATCGCATCAGCGTCGATTTGCACGGCCTGAAGGCCGCGCTCTTCGAGCGTGCTCAGGCCCTCGGCGTCTCGCCCTCCGGCCTGGTCCGCACAACGCTCGCTGAAGCTCTGGGGCGGTCAGATCCGACCGACATCGATCGATCGATGCCGAGCCTGAAGTCAGGCAACGGCGACCGCGTCCGGCTCTGCCTGCGCATGAGTCGCGCGCAGGCCAGTGCGACGCTGGAAGGCGCGCGCCGTGCCGGTCTGAACCCAGGCGACTACGTCGGCGGCTTGGTGGCCGGCGTGCCCGTGCTGTTGGGCGCAGGCAGCCGAGCCGACCACCTCGCCGCGCTGATCGCATCGAGCGCCGAGCTGTCGACGTTCAGCCGCAACCTCCACCACCTGACCAAGCTGCTGCGCCACGGTGAGTTCCGCCCGGCACAGGAGTACCGGCCGATGCTGGACACCCTGGGCGCTGACGTGCGGAGCCACCTGGCCCTGGTCGCAGGCGCGCTGGCCGACCTGCGCCCGCGTGGCGGCACCTCGGCCGCCGGCCGATCTGCGAACGACTGACCTTCAGGAGCGCGTCATGACTCAAGCACCGAACATCGACGGCGTTCTGATCACGTGGGGCGACCGGCTCTTCTACCCAGGCAACCGCGTCGTCAAGGTGAAGCCGCAGCCGAAGCTGAAAGCCGGCGCGGCAAGCCAACGCGCCGCCGCCATCCGCCAGCGCATCGAAGCGACCGTGGTCCGCCGCGCGCCTCAGGTGATGGTCAAGGTGACCGGCGGCGGGCGCGGCATGAAGGCCATCGCTGCCCACTTCCGCTACATCAGCAAGAACGGCCGGCTCGACATCGAGGACGAGCGTGGAGAGACCATGCGAGGCAAGGACACCCTGTACGACCTGGCCGATGACTGGCGCTTCGGCGGCACCTTGATCGACGACGTTGCTGAACCCGGCCAGCGGCGCGAGGCCTTCAACATCATGCTGTCGATGCCGCGTGGCACCGACCCGTTGACCGTGCAGCGCGCGGCGCGCGAGTTCGCGCAGGTCGAACTGGCCGACCACAAGTACGTGATGGTGCTGCACGACCACCAGGCCAACCCGCATGTGCACATCAGCGTGCGGGCGGAGTCCAAGCATGGCAAGCGCCTCAACCCGCGCAAGGCCGATCTGCACCGGTGGCGCGAGACTTTTGCCGAGAAGCTCCGTGGGCACGGCGTCGAGGCCGAGGCCACTCGGCAAGCAACGCGCGGGCGCAGCCGGAACTTCGACCCCTTGTGGCGCCTGAAGGCGCGAGAAGATGGTCGCCTTCGCACCAGTCGCGCTGGCGCCAAGAGCGGCGCACAGGCCCAGGCTACGCGGGCAGAAGCCGTCGAAGCCTGGATGCATGTGGGCCGTGCGCTGGCCATGTCGGGCGACCCGGCGGATCGTGACCTGGCACGGTCCATCGCCACGTTCATCAAGGAGATGCCAGCAACGCAGGCTCCGGAAGTTCAGCGCCAGGCAACCGATGTGACACCGCAACCGAAGCCGATCGACATCGGTCCTCGCCGGTGAGGCCAAGGGGACGCGGAAGCGCCCTGGGCACCGGCTATGTCTTCTGCATCTCCAGCGCAGCTTGGTACTCGGCGCCGAGGCTACCTTATGAGGCTTTGTTGCTTCATATGGTCGTCAACCTCCTGGGCGAGTCGATCCGCGAGGGCCGCATGATCGTCCTCTTGAACGATTTCCTTGTCGCAAGGCATTTTTTGCAGGATCGACAACGCTGATTCGAACGCCGGCATTAGTGTGTCGTCGTCGGGCCTGGCCACTAGCATGTAGAGGCGGAAGTTTTCAGCCGTTCCATTCACGCTTGTGATCTGGCCAAGCAGCTTGTGCGCTTTGTCCTTGATGGTCTCGGCCGCAGCCATGTCGAAAGAGACTGGCTCTACGCAATGCCAGACGCCGTTCTTCCAGGCATGCTCGAATCGAACTTCGTCATCCTGAACGGAGATCGTCTTTGGCTCGAGGTTCCTCAAAAGCCGTCGCTGCTCCAGGTCGCGCTTGAAGTTACGCCACACGTCATCGTCCGTTTTCGTACCCGGGTCGGGGCCTGCTCGTCATATCGCATGACCATGCGATTGAACAGTGCCTCTAACTTCTGAGATGGATCGGCAGCCAGTCCGATGCCTACCGGTCCCCATTGGAATGAACTGTCGTCGGCGGGAAGGACGCCCCGTGCGATGTCCAGCAACGACTGACCGCCGGAGGCCTTGGCCTCCATCGACAAGCGTTCGCCCATCTGCTCGAACCTCGCCTGCACGTGCCGCATCACGGCCCTGAAGTGCTCGCCCTTCAGCCCAGGGAAGGCTGCGCTGACGCGGCGATACGTCGTGCGGCAGATGGCGCTCAAGTAGCCGGCCTCGGGGGCGTGCAGGGCGACACCGACGTTCACGAACTCACCGGTCATCGTGTCGTGAACGTAGCGAAGGACGGTGTAGCTGTACTTGATGGATGCGCTCATGACAAAACCCGCGTCACTTCCGTGATCGCGGCCTCGATGTTATCCCGGAGGGCGGACAGGTGGTCTGCGGCAGTGTTCGCAACGGCGTCGGCCGCCGACCACTCGGGCGGCAGGGCGGCCAGGTACTGTTGGATGCGCGCCGGTGTGACGGCTTCCACCGCACCGGCGAAACGTGAGAGGTCAACCAGCGTGCCCCGCAGCCCTGCCCGGAAGAGGTGGGAAGCCTCGTCGGCGCGCAGGTATTCCAAGCCGTTCGGCATCCACGGCAAGGCTGCGAACAGTTGCGGGACAAAGCACAGCTCGTGGTCATAGATTGCAAACGTGCTTCCGTTGGACTGGCAGTTTGGATTCGACGGCCGCCTGTCGGCGTTCAGCAGCAAGGCATCCAGGGCGAAGATCTCGATTGCCTGCTGCTGCAAGGGTTGGGGTATCGCGCGGCTGTGAAGCCAGACCGAGTGGGAAGGTGGCAGCAGCCGAGACCCGAAGGCCACGTTTGAACTCTTGGCTGCCAGGTCTCTGATCTCGGCGTCCGGGATGAGCTGGACCAACGCAGGTTCAACCCGCACCACGTAGGGCTGAGGAACCGGCAGTTCCAGGTCTGCCGCAAACATCGCCACGATGGCTTCGATGCCACCACTTCACGCGATGACTTCGGGTCAAGAATCATCGGATCGCGCGCGCAAGCCGAACAAGCCGCCCGAGATCGAGTCCCTTGCGGGCGTCTTCCATCCGCATCGATCGAGGTGCAGGACTTCTCGCACTACGCACGGGTCATCCTTGTGCGAACGCCGCAGGAACACGAGGCGGATCGCATCGCCGGTGTGGTTGACTTCGCACCCGCCGTGGTGAGGAACAACTGCAGGTGGCGGGGGCTCGCAGGCGACTCGGCACCACGCTTCTTCCCCTACGACAGCGTGGCCGAGGGTGAGTTGCCGCATGCTCTCGCCGCGCTTCTTGAACCGTTGAAGCTGGCCGGCCAAGCTGGATATCAGGCTACTGCAGCGACTGCATGCCTTCGGTCTACGGCGGTCCGTCTGGATCAGCGATGCGGATGTCCCGGTCGGACATATTGGGTTGCCATCGTCGATGGCCGACTCCCAAGCGCCCCTGCAGGTCGGTTGCCGGACCCATGAATTCAGTAGATCGCGGTACGGCTTGGTAGCCGGTGAAGGATGCAGTTGCCACGTCGTGCAGCGCGCTCGAACTCGGCTGAACCTCATGGCGTCGAGCAATTCGGCTCTACCGCTGCAGTCTCATTCTATCGGCCAGGAGCGGCCGTTCAAGAGCCGCCTCCGGCAGCGGACGCACGAGGCCTTGACGATGTGAAGCGCCAGGCGCGGGAATCACGTCAGACCGTGATCGCGCCGAAGCTGCAACTCGATATGCTTCAGGCCCTTGGGACCACCTCGGATTAGCCTTGCCGCTTCTGGCCGACGCGTCGTGGAGTCGTACTTCTGATTCCACGCGCTCAACGCAGCGAGGAGCGGCAGCAAATCGACACCCTTCTCCGTGAGGCTATACACAGCCTTCTGAGCGTGGGTGGGGTCTCCGTCTTTGCGCAGGATGTCGCTGGAACCAGCATGAACAACCGATCTGCCAGAACATTGCTCGAAACGGCTTCCTCAGATTGAAGAAACTCGCGGAAGTGCCTCTTACCCGCGAACATGATGTCGCGAATGATGAGCAGGGTCCAACGATCCCGACCAACTCGAGCGCACCGCTGATGGGACAAGTCGAGCGCTGTTCCTGTCTCATCCTAAGACTCTACACCAGTTGCATTTCGCAATCGGTTTGGGCAGACTGACGATCCCGAAATGCCACCGATCAGGGCGCCCGATGAGCTATCAGAGGTATCACGGCAGCTGCCACTGCAAGGCGGTTCACTACGAGGCGGATTTCGACCTTGCAGCAGGGAGCATCCGATGCAACTGCTCCATTTGCAGCAAGTCCCGCGCGTGGTTTCTGTTCGTTCGCGAGGACAGTTTCGAGTTGTCACGGGCGAGGATGTTGAGCGACTACCGTTCTGCCGCCCGGGCGCGCTGAATCGGGTCTGATCTATCGGTTCTGCTCACGTTGTGGCATCCGTTTGTACGCGACGGGTGAGTCGGATCAAATGGGAGGACGCTTCTACGCCATTCACGTACCGACACTGGATGATGTCGACCGAGAACAACTGGTCGGGGCGCCGCTGAACTTCATTGACAACGCAGACGACCGCCCTGATCGGGCACCGAGTGACACGCGACTGATGTGAGCGATCTGGCACTGCAGGGCAGGGAATCGACCAAGGCTCGGTTTCCCGGCGACGGATCTGAAGGCTGTCGGGCATCCAGAGACGTTCACCTCTCAAGCGAGTCCGGCAAGGTTCCAACCAGCCTACCCTCGCGGCGCCGGTCGGTCCTCAAAATCTGCCTCTCCGATTCATCGGTGCCGCAATGATGATCGAACTCCTATCGATTGGCAGCGTTGCTTCCAAGAGGTGCCTGTGCGGCTCTGAGGCCAGCGAATCAGATCTCGACAAACCCTGGCCGGAATGTGCACGGGGAGGCGCCTCTGTGCTTCGGCATATTCATCAATCCTCCGGCTTTCCGCCTGCGAATACCCGCAAAGCTGGCGCGCCGGCGGTTCTCACCATCCCACGACCCGAAGCCTTTGCCGCGTAGCAGGCCGCATCCGCCTCCTGGAGCCAGCTGGTGGCGCTTTCTGCCGCCATGGTCAGCGACGCGATGCCCAAGCTCGCCCCTACCCGCAATTGCCTTTCCTCCCAAGCCAGCACAGCTCCCGAGATCGCATCCAGCACGCTGTTGGCGATCCGGAGCGCCGCCTCGGGCGGGCAGTTCCGCAGGAGCAATCCGAACTCGTCGCCACCCAATCGGGCGGCCAGGTCCGTCGACCGAACCTGCGAGGTGATCGCCTTGGCGACCAGCTTGAGCATCGCATCTCCGGCCGCGTGCCCGGCCGTGTCGTTGATGGGCTTGAAGCGATCGAGGTCGATCATCACCACTGCCGCGGGCAGCGACGCTGGTCGAGCCTCCATCGTCCGAGCGACCTGCTGCTCGAACAGCTTCCGGTTGCCCAGGCCGGTCAGCGGATCGTGGCTGGCCGCCCATTCGAGCTCTTCGCGGGCCAGGACATGTTCACTCACGTCCGCCAATGTCCAGATCGTGCCGGCGTCTGGATTGCCGCTTTCAACCGGCATGCCTCGCAGCTGTCCCCAGAACGGCCCGACGTCATTGCGCAGGAATCGCCATTCGCCCTCATAGGGCCGACCCGCTGCGAACGCGGCCGCGACCTGAGGTCCGAGCGAGTCATAGTCCTCATTCGAGGCGAAGATGGTCCGCGCGCCCATCCCCAGCAAGTGTCTTTCGCTTCGTCCCACGAGCCTGCAGAACTCCGCGCTCACCAGCTCAAATTGCTGCGCCCGGGTGAAGAGTATCCCCAGCGGCGCCGCAGCCATGACCGAGCCGAGCTTGGCCAGCACACCCTGGTTGAACTTCTCGAGCTGAGCTCGCTCCGCCCCGACGTGTCGAAGGACGCGGGACAGCTCACCGATTTCGCCGTGGACCTTTGGCCATCCGACCTGGATATCGTCATTCCCGTCGAACAGGTGCTGCGCGCGCAGCCTGAGTTGAGTCAGCGGGCGCAATAGCCAGCCGATGACCGCCAACACCAAGAGGGATGCGCCTGCCACGATCGCGATGGCCCAGATCATCGCTTTCTGCCGCGCAGCGCGAATCGGTTCCAGCAGTGCCGACTCAGGGATTGCACGCCAGACCAGCCAGTCAGGGCCAGCGACGCCCGCCACGGTCAGAACGTGACCGTGTTGGCTTAGGAACAGCCCGGAGGGCTCGACAGCGCCACCGCTGGCACCGCCGGCCACCAGCCAGTTGGCAAAGCCCTCCGCCATTCGCGGTTCGGTGGAGATCGATTGCATGATGCGCCCACGATTCGGATGCGCCAACACCCGCCCACGGGCGTCCGTGACGGCCACCAGGGCCTCGGTATCGTTGTCAGGCTGATCGATCAGATCATCTAGCAGGTCTCTGCTGGCCAGACGAAGGGCTCCACCGATGACGCCGTACACGCCGGACGGGTCCCGCAGGGGAGACGTAAAGATGATGACCGGCTCGTCTGACAGTCGGCCCGGCAGTGGCTCCGACACGATCGCGCGCTGCTCGGCAATGGTGCTTCTGAAGTAGTCGCGGTTGGCGAGGTTCAACTGCGGATGACGCAGCCCGGCGGGCTCGGCCAGGACCAGGACGCGACCATCTGAGGACGCTGCAAACACATTGGCGAACAGGCCACGCAGAACGGGCTTGGACTCGATGAAAGATGCCAGCATGGCCGGATCTGCGAGAGTGCCCTGGTCCAGCAGTGCTCCTGTGTTGGCAAGCGCTCTCTGAAGTTCGACGACTCGGTGCGAGAGAATTCCGGCGGTTCGGACGCCCTCGCGCAGCTCACGATCACGTTGTATGGACAGAGTGTCCCGCTCGGCCTCTCGGACCAGGACCAGTGTCGTCAGCGCAATGCTGCCGACGAGCACGGCCACGGCGCAAAGCGTCACCTGGGTCTTGATCGAACGTAGCGGCTTCGCGTTCATTGGGAACAGTGCCTTTGTGCACGAACTGAGCCTAAGGCGGTCATCTGGTGTTTTCGGCTGCGCGTAGGTGAACCTGAGGGCGAGCGCAGTGAAGTGCCGGCGCGTAAGGCGGCGTTGTACCTTGGCACTCCGAGTCCCGAGAGCGCGGGAAAATCATCGACTGCCACCTCAGGTGCGGGTACCCAAGCAGCACAGTCAGCGTCCCAGGGGCACGCAAGAGCAGATCGGCCCCCCTTGGGTCTGTCTTCAGTTCATGCTGTTGTCGGCGGCCGGCTCACCATCGCCAGACCAGTGGCCAGCACGAGCAGCGTGGCACCACAGGCGCGGTCGATCCGGATGCGCGTCGAGGCCACGTCCAGGAGCCGTGTGGCCCGCTCACCCGCCGCGGCATACGCCGCCATGGTTACAAGGTCGAGCGAGCCGAACACCACCGCCAGCGCCGTGTACTGCGCGAACTGTGGCTTTGCCGGATCGATGAACTGCGGCAGCAGTGCTGCAAAGAACAGGTAAGCCTTGGGGTTGGCTACAGCCACGAGAAAACTGCGCAGGAACGTCGTGGACGAACCCGGATGCCGGTGCGGCGCATGGCCAGTGTCAGGCGCGCCGGGCGCTGGATGTGTTCGCAGCAGCTGCGCGCCCATGCAGGCCAGGTAGGCAACACCCATCCACTTGACGACGGCAAACGCGGACGCCGACGCAGCGAGCAGTGTGCTCAGCCCGGTTGCCGCTGCGGCGATCAGCAACAAGTCCGAGGCCACCGCGCCGGCCATGCCGGGCAGCGCCGCCCGTAGGCCGAAGCGTGCCCCGTTGCTGAGCGCCAGGAGCGTGGTCGGTCCCGGGGTGGCGACGCACAGCAGCGCGACACCGGTGAAGGTGAGCAGCGTGGCGGACGACATGGTCAGTCTCCGGGCACGAAGCGGATCCGCGTGACCCGCCCCTCCCAGAACGGCAGGATCCGACCCGCAGCGGCGCGCGCGATGACAAAACGCCGAGGCAACATCATGCCTTCCACAGCCTCGTAGTCGTCGCGCGCAGCGTGTTCGCCGGAACCGTGGTACGACGTGCGAAGGTCACCATCTTCCTCAGCGTCGAACTGCAGCAGGCGCCCATCGCTGCCGAAGGTGGCCACCATTGATGCACGGTCATCGCCCAAGCTCACGATGGCCCGCGCGCGAGTCGCGTCCATCGCCTCCCAGCGCACCGCACCGCCGGGCAGCAGCGCCATCGGGTACAGCGGGCTCTCCAGCAACCAGCGCCGCAAGGAGATGCGGTTCAGCGTGGGCGACGCCGGTTCGTCGACCACGGTGATCGCCGACAGCAGCTTGGCCTTCATCTCCATGTGCCCGCCTGCGTAGGCGTCGTAGGCGCGTGCGGTCAACGCCGGCAGGCCCGGCAGCAGCGGTGTGGTCGCAGCGAACACCAGGGCCGGGGTATGAACCGCAATCGTCTGCTCGAGCGTGCGTGGGTGTGAAGGTGTCGCTGCGCGGGCGTCGGAAGCGACCTTCCATTTCGAGCTCCACATGGCTCGCCTGCGGGGGCGGGTGCCCCGGAACGTGAAGGCAAAGTAACGCTGCACGGGCGCGGGCAGCGCTGCGAGCGCCTGAGCCGACGGAGGCCCCCTTCCGACGGGCGCGCCTGTCGTGCCTCCACGATGACCCGCTCGCGATGGGCAGCGATGTCGGCTTCGGTGCGCGATGCCAGCCACGCCAGCACCGCGCCGGCCGTGACGGCGAGCGCCCCGGCGGCAATGGCGCCTCGGACAAGGAACTTTGGGTTCTGCATGAAGGGCTCCTAGGCTGTGTTGACAGGAGCCACTTTGCGGCGCGCTTCGGTCCGGCGCCTTATCAAATGTTCAGGTGTCGCCCGGCGTGCGCCTCAGCCTGGACAGCGAGACATCGGTGAGGCCGAGGTAGGTGGCCAGATGCACCAGGGGCACGCGCTCGGCCAGCGCCGGAAAGCGCTGGCAGAAGGCCTCGTAGCGGCGGCGGCCATCCAGCGCCAGCAGATCGTGCTCTCGCTGCAGCTTGCCGGTGAGCAGGCGCTCAAGCAGTTCGCGTTGCAGCGCTGGCCAGACGCCGTGGCTTTGCAGCACCTCACGGAACAAGGCCTCATCGCAACGCCAGACGCGCGTGGCCTCGATGCAGGTGATGCCGAACAAGGAGGGTGCATTCCACATGGCCGGTGTGATCGGGCAGATGAGTGCGCCTTCGGCAAAGAAGTTCTTGTTGAACTCACGTCCATCGCGGCGCACGAAGTGCATGCGGACCAACCCGCGTTCGATCAGCAGAGCCCAGCGCCAGCGTTCGCCCTGGTTCAACAGCGTGGCGCCACGCCCGAGTTCGGTGGCCGTGAACTGGGGCGCCAGCACTGCGACGGCTGCTGTGCCGACGTCGGGTATGACCGCATGCAGCGCGCGCTGCAGAAGTTCCGAGTCCATCTGCCGATTGTCAGTGCAGTTTGCGGTTGCGATGTCCGCGACGTACGACCACGGATCCTGCAAGCGCAGCCGAGCGTGCGCTTTGCCGTCGCTGAACCGGCTTGGGAATTGGGTGCGCGAGTCGCAGGAGTTTGAATCTGTGCCACGGGCTGCCCGGTAGCTCGTGTAGGCGGCCGGTCAGGATGCTGCCGCCGGCAGCCCTGGCGCACCGGCCTGGCCCGACGCTCTCGGCGAGGAGCCCAGCAACAACTTCCATGCCGAGTGCCCGCGTGGACAGTTCAACTACATCGCGTCGGCGCCACAGACGGTCGCCGTGCGCGTGGGACGTGAACATGGCGGGCTGTTCTGGCCCGCCAGGCTGGGCGAGCCGGCGCGGCTGAACCCGTGAGTGATCAGGCCGTTCAACGCTAAGAGACAACCTACGTACGCAGCCGGCTATCAGCACACCGCGGGGAGCGGCTGGTAGGTGCGGTGCGCGGCGGACTGCGCGACGCTTCGATCCAGCCTGGTTCAGCCATCCATCTCGCGGCGCGGCGCGCTTTGCATCAAAGTGGCCTGAACGTTTCGTGTGGCGCGAAAGGCGGGCGCGCCTAAGCAAGGACGCGCCCTGACCAACCCCGTGCGATGCTGCGCCGGCTGCTTGCCGGCCTGCGCCTCTCGGCCTGTTTCGTCTGTTGAGACGAACATCGGGTTTCCCCGATCAAACGCATTCGCATTCCTGATAACGCGGCGAAACCTATCCGAAATATCTTTGAGTCCGTCGTTACTCGGAGAGGACCGACTCGACAGGCGATGTGAAGAGAAGACAACGCGACACGGAAGTCGCGTTGCCGCGGTCGAATTGTCAGCTGGCTGAAGCCATCATTTCACTGCCCAGTGCCAGCCGAGCCGCAGCCGTCCCCAATCCAGGAATCTGTGCAATCGGGGCCTGCGGATGGTCAGGGTTGTTGCAGGACAGGTCTTCATCGTCAGCCGCCTGCCTGTGCACAAGAGAAGGTTGCCTACGCGCCGATCAACAGGTACGGCGGTCAAATTTCCCCATGCAACTCATTCCAATCGGAAGACATATATGCCCCAAGCCTGGATTCCCGTCGGCGCACTTGGCGATGCCTTTGAGCCCGACAACAACTGCCTCCCGCCCGTTCAAGATCTGGCCGGCCGAACCATAACAACCCACTTCGAAGGCGGCCTTGTCATCAGGCATGACTTCGGGCGGGACAACACTGTTCATTGGCAGATCATCGCCGGAGAAGGCGACAAGCTTTCCGACACGGATACATGCGTGACGACCCGTCCCCGCGCCGGGGTGTACTTTGTCGACTTCGTCAAAAGCTCGGAACGGGCGTCGTCCGTAAGCCTGGTGCTCGATCTCGACAGTGGCGTGTGCCTGGCTGCGATTGGGCAGTTGCCTGACGCCGGGGAAGCAGCTTCATCCCCACTGGATCGCATCGCGGCCGGGCGTAAATTGAGTGACGTGAAGTGCACTTTCCTGCAAGGCACCATCGACGCCCCGTTTGCAGAGAACGCACCCATGCCCAAACCAACGCTAGATCTCGTTGGGAAGCGCGTCGAGTACCGGTACAGCAAGGAAGAGAACTACGAGCACATCTATCTGAACGAGCACTTCTACACGTGGCATTGCCTTGAAGGCTCGGAACTTGGGTTGTGCGACACCGATGCGTGCCACTACTACAAGGTGCGCGACGACCTCTACTTGTTTGTCTGGTGCGAAAAGATCATTCCCACACTGGGCATCATCTGCATCGACTTGCGGTCGATGAAGACGACGGGAAAGATATTTGGCTATGAGTCCAACGATCTGACCACGACGCGAAACTTCGGCGTCGGCGCTTACGCCAAGGTCATCAGCATCGTTACTCGCTGAAGGGCCTGTGCCCGGGCACACAACACCGCAAGACACGAAGCAACCGAATGAAGACTTTTCAAAACATCCTGAATGGCCGTGGCATCGATTCGCCGAGCGCCTTCGATTCGTTCAACCCGGCTACCGGCGATGTACTCGGGCTTGTGCCCAACTCCACCACCGTCCAAGTCGCGGAGGCGGTTGCCGCGGCACGGGCCGCGCAACCCGCCTGGGCGGCCCGTTCAGAGGCTGAGCGGCAACAATTCATCCTCCGCTTGGCAGATGCCTTCAAGGAAAACGCCGAGCACCTTGCCCGATGGGTTACGCGTGAACAGGGCAAGCCGTTGGGCGGTGTCGGCCCTGACCAGGTTCCGGGTGCACGCTTCGAAGTCTGGGCTTGCGAGGTGTGGTCGCGCGTGACTGCGGAACTGTCGTTGCCGATGGAAATTGCGTTCGAGGACTCGTCGCGCCGGGACGAAATCCATCGCCAACCTTATGGGGTTGTTGCGGCCATTGCCCCCTGGAACTGGCCATTGATGATCGCAATCTGGCAATTGATCCCGGCGATCCGGGCAGGCAACACCGTGGTGCTCAAGCCGTCCGAGTACACGAGCATCGCTACCCTGGAGATGGTCCGGCTGATGGCCGAGGTCCTGCCGCCCGGCGTCATCAACACGGTCACCGGCTCCGGCGAGGTTGGTGCCTGCCTGGTAGACCAGCCCGATGTTGACAAGATCATGTTCACGGGCTCGGGCGCAACGGGATCACGAATCGCCGCTGCAGCCGCTCGCCACCTGACGCCGACGACCATGGAGTTGGGCGGCAACGATGCGGCGATTGTGCTGCCGGACGCCGATCCGAAGGCGATTGCGATCGGACTGTTCTGGGGCGCGTTCCTGAACATGGGCCAAACGTGCGCGTGCATCAAGCGACTCTATGTCCACGAAAGCCTGCACGACGCCGTTGTCGCGGAGCTGAAAACGTTGGCGCTGTCCGTGCCTATGGGGAACGGCATGGACCCCAATGTCGCGATGGGACCCATTCAGAACCGCATGCAGTTCGACAAAGTGGTTGCGCTGGTCGATCTTGCCAAGCGGCAGGGCGCCACCATCGTGTGCGGCGGCGAGCCTGGCGGCGGCCCGGGCTACTTCTACCCACTGACTCTGGTGACTGAGGTTTCCGACGGCATCGCCCTGGTCGATCAGGAGCAGTTCGGGCCGGTACTGCCGATCATTCGCTACAGCGACATCAATGCTGCAGTCGCCAGCGCCAACCACTTGGACGCGGGCCTCGGCGCCTCGGTTTGGTCGTCAGACGTAGAGCAGGCCCGGGCGGTGGCGAGCCGAATTCAGGCTGGCACCGTGTGGATCAATCAGCATGGTGCCGTTCATCCCATGGTTCCCTTCGGAGGTGTGAAGGCATCGGGCTGGGGAGTCGAATTCGGCCTCGATGGGATGAAAGGCGTGACGCGCACGCAGGTCATCAGTCTCAAGAAGTAGCCATCCCGCGCCATTGGGCCCGTCCACGCGACGATTCCGGTCGTGCAACAGGATGGAATCACTCGGTCTTGAGCGGGAACTGTTTGGCAATGGCCCCGTCGCGCGTCATGACCGCGGTCGCGCTCGACCTTCAACGAGGTGGGGCGCAGCGGGTTTGCTTCGTAGTCGAAGGCAACTCGCCGAATTGCTGCTTGTAATCCGCAGAAAAGGCGCCCATGTGCCAAAAGCCCCAGCGCGCTGCGATGTCATGCACGGCAACCGATGATTCGGAGGCTTGCTTGAGTTCGCGGCGAACTCCATTCAGTCGAACTGCCCTCAAATACTTGGACGGCGTTGTCCCCAGGACATCACGAAAGCAGTACTCGAGCTTGCGCGGGGTGGCGCCAATCGCTCTGCACACCGCCAGCAATGTTGGCGGCTGGTCTGGCCGGCAGAGCGCGACTTGACACGCTCTGTCGACCAAATGACGTCGCGAATCGATCGTCCTTAACCCCGCCGTGTCGACAAGCTCCGGAATCGCCTGAAGCCAGTCCATCAAGATCGCGTCACGCAGTTGCAACACGGCACCTGAGTCCTGCAACAGGCTGGCGTCTTCGGCGATGCGCCGAAGTATGGCGAGGTGTACGGCGCGAACACGATCGGCTGCACCTGGTCTGGCCTGGACCACAACCTTTTGGTTCAGCCATGCAGACCATGGCCGTTGGTAGATCTGCTGCCAAATCTCGCTCATCAGTTCCTGATGCACAACGATTGCGATGAGCATGCAATCTTCCGGTGTGGTCAGATCGAAATCGTCGCCGCGGCCGATCAGGATGGACTCGCAGTCCAGCGGCTGTCCATGGAAGTGGCCGAGTCCGAAGTTCGATAGCCCCAAGGCAAAACCGATGCCGCTTGCGCTCGTCTGTCCGCGCGACCGGACAGTGCGCGTGGAGGTCTCCAGGATCAGTCGAACACCCGGTAGCCCCACATGCTGCACCGAACCTGTGAACCGTCCCTTTGAGATCTGGTCGCAAGTCAGCTTCCACTCGAGTTGCGCGCTGACGAAAGTGTCGAGGTCGAGGTCTCGCACGTCGTGGCGCCATGTCGCGGCTTCGGGAAGCGTCGCTGACGAGTGACACGAGGAGCGGTCGCGGGTGCTGTGATCGAGGCTCATGCGTCCCTTTCTCAATGCAGTTGGCGTAAGCACGTCAGCAGCGGATGGAGGCTGCATCTCTTGCCCGGCGCCCGCGTCGGGCCGAGGCTAGGGTTTGCCCGACGACAGGCTTTCGCATTCTTGATAACGCCGCGTGCCCTGTCGGAATTATCTTCATTCGGTCGTTGGTCCGACGTGGAACCGACTCGATAGGCGAAGCGAGGAGCGGGCATGAGGAAGGCGGAAGGGCCGTTCGAAGTATCGGGCGGTTTGTCGACTCTGCTCTCAGTCCGATGCGACCGAAGTCAACTCTTGGCTGCGAGCCATCAGCTTATCGAGGATGACATCAAGTTGATGGTGCTCTTGATCGTCGAGCGCCCCGAGAAACCAAGCCTCCCGCTCCGCTGCAGCCGGAAGGATTTCCGCGCAGCGCTTGACGCCGGTAGGTGTCAGCGCAAGGAACAAGCGTCGCCCGTCACTCGGATCGTCGGACGTCTTGATCATGTCGAGGTCGACCAGGCGCCGCTGGGCGCGCGACACGCGGGCCTTGTCCATGCTGGTGCGATCCACCACTTCGTTGAAGAGCAGTTCTCCGTAGGCGTAGAGAGCCATCAGGATGCGCCACTCGGGAATCTGCAAATTGAACTTCGATTCGAACAGATGGCCGATCGACTGGGAAAGCCGGTTGGCGACCACCGCAAGCTTGTACGGGATGAAGTCGTCGAGCGACCCGATAGGGCCCAGGGTACGGCGCTTCACGCTGAAACGGCGGGATTTGGCTTGCGCTGCCTTGTTTGTCGCGGGGGGGGCCGCCACTCTCTTCGCGGTCGTCTCTGGCGAGACCCTCAGATCCGGCTTGCTGCGTGTCATCTCCGTCTCCAGTTGCGTCGCGCAACGAGGCTGTGCGCGTGAGTGATCCCATTGTGACATTCGTCTTGTCGACAACAAACCCAAATCGGTGTAAAACTCGTTGACAACGAAACGACATTCGCCAACACTTGACCCTATTCAAGGTCTGTCGACGAGTATGCCCACGCCGCAGCTGACCAGAGACTCGCATGAAGATGGCAATGAACACAGCCCCGATCCGAACAACCAGCGCGAAGGAACGCAGATGATCAAGCTCCGAGCAACGGCACTGGTGGCACTTGCCGCCGTGTCGGCCGCCGTATCCGCCCAAGATTCGGCGCTCACCCCTTCAGGCGCGGAACGGGGTGGCAACAAAGACGCCACGATCCCTGCATGGGAGGGAGCGCCTGCGGCCGGCGCGTGGACCTACGGCAAAAAGCGTCTTGATTCTTTCAAGTACAAGGACGACAAGCCGCAGTTCTCCATCGACTCGAGCAATGTCGAGAAGTACGCAGACAAGCTATCACCTGGCCAGATCGCGACGATCAAGCAAGTGCCCGGCTTCAAGATGGACGTGTACCCGTCGCGCCGGACTTGCGGTGTCCCGGACTTTGTCGCTGACAACACGAAGAAGAACATTGGGGCCGCCAAGCTTGGCGCCGACGGCTGGAGCCTGAAGGAGGCGGTGGTTCCGGGTTTCCCGTTCGCTCAGCCCAAATCGGGCGTCGAGGCGATGTGGAACTCGAAGATGCGCTACCGAGGCGTGGCCATCGACTATCCCAGCATCACCACTGCCGTATCCCCTCGCAAAGGAAGTACCGAGTGGATTAAGGCCGAGTCGGAGCAGACGGTCTTCTTCCCGTGGGGCAGCAAGGGATCGCGTCAGCTCTCGTCGCTACCCCCTGTTGAGCAGAGCGTGTACTTCGCCTACCGTGCGCCTACAGCGTTGGCGGGCGGTGCGCTGGCCATCACGATTTTCCTCGACCAACCCAGTACTGAGACGTTCTACTACTTTCCGGGCCAACGGCGCGTTCGTCGCATGCCGAGTTATGCCTATGACTCGCCGCAGGTCGGATTCGAGAATCAGTACACGCTCGATGAGCCCTATGTCTTTCAGGGCACAGTGGATCGCTTTGACTGGAAGCTCGTCGGCAAGAAGGAGCTCTACGTACCCTACAACGCGTTTGGAGCCTATGACTTTGGTGCGAAGTTCGATGACGTTGTGAAACCCGAGGCTCTCGCCTCATCGCACCGCCGCTACGAACTCCATCGCGTGTGGGTTGTCGAGGCGACCGTCAAGGCAGGGACGCGTCACGTGGCACCCAAGCGGACGTTCTATCTTGACGAGGACAGCTGGAACATGGTCCTCGCGGATGACTATGACGGCCAGGGAAAGGTGTTCAAGGTTCGCGAGGGGTACCTGATCCCGGTGTACGAGACGGGAACCTGCGATGTCTCGGCCTTTGCGCAATACAACCTGACAGAAGGCCGGCTGGTCTTCGACCTGTCGCCCGCCGGCGGCGGCAAGGACATGAAGTGGGTCGTCGACCCCGGCAACGGTCCTCGCTACAAGTCCAGCTTCTACACCGCCGACAACCTGCGCGCCATCAGCGACCGCTGAGCGATGCGACTTCGAAGGAACACCAAGATCATGAAGAAGCCATTCGACACGTCGCTGCGCCTTGTGGCGGTTGCAGCAGGGCTGGCCGCCGCCTGCTCCGCGACGCAAGCTGTCACCTTCGAGACGGAGAACATCTCCGGGAACTTCGACTCGACCGTCTCGCTGGGTTTCGGCGTGCGTGCGGGTTCGCCGACCTGCGGGCTGATCCTGCAAGGTGCAACTGGACCGGGTGCGCCCGCGGGCTGCCTTTCCCCGGCGTCCGCCCTGGGGGACCAGGGCAACCTGAACTATGCCAAGGGTGACCTCTTCGCGGGGCAACTGAAGGGCAGCCACGAGCTGCTCCTGAAGCTGCCGTCGGACATTCGCTTCTTGGGTCGGGTGAACTGGGTCCGTGATTTTGCGGCTACCAAGACAACGGGCATCACCAGCGCCACGACGCCGCCTGGACTGAATGGCAACCTTGCCGATGACGCACGCGACGATCTGAAGTTCAAGGGGCGCATCCTGGATCTGTGGGTCAGCAAGGGCTTTCAGATCGGCGACCAGCAAGCCCGTGTCCGCGTCGGCAACCAGGTCGTCAGTTGGGGCGAAAGTCTCTTTCTCCCGGGCGGCATCAACAGCACCAACGCGTTGGACATCATGCGCCTGTCCCAGCCCGGCACTCAACTCAAGGAAGTGTTCCTTCCGGCGCCGATGATCAGCGTGGCCTCCGGCCTGGGCAACGGACTCAACGCCGAGGCTTACGTTCAGACGAACTGGAACGCTAGCTACTTCCCTCCGACGGGCAGCTACTGGTCGGTGGTGAACGGGCTTGGCAAGGGGCACGACACCTATGGGCTTGCCGAGGTCAAGGCCCGAAACGGTGGGCAGTGGGGCGCCTCGCTTCGCTATCAACCTGAGGGCACGCAGTTGAACCTCGGCGTATACGCCATGAACTACCACGACAAGGCACCGCAGTTCAGCGTGAATATCAAGAACACGGGTGCGGTTGGGTGGACCTACGCGGAGGATCGCAAGCTCTTTGGTATCAGTGCGAACTTCCCTGTTGGAGACTGGGCTGTCGGCACCGAGTTGTCGTACCGGCCGAAGGACGCCGTCGCCTTGAATGTGAACGCGAGCGGATGCAGTTCGCAAAACGGCGACTGCTGGGTCGACGAAAAGCGTCTGCAGTGGCACTTGACAGGCCTTCTCAGCATGACGCCGGGTGGTACCGGGGGCGGGCTGCTCAATCTGATCGGCGCAAATACGGCGACCCTTCTGGCCGAGGCGGTGGTGATCCGATACCCCGGTCTGAAGCCCTCCTACGGAGGCGATCCGGTATCTGCCGGAGGTTGGGGGTGGGGCACGGAAACCGACCCGACCGGCACACCTGTGCCCGTCGGTACCAAGACCTCCGCCGGGATCAACTTCGACTTCAGTGTCGTGTATGACGGCTCGATCATTCCCGGCTGGCAGGTGATCCCTGGCGTCTACTATTTTCAGGCGATATCCGGGCGAACTCCCAATGCTTCAGCGCTGTTCATGAAGGGGGCGAAGTCGGCGAACTTCTACATCTCCTTCATCCAGAACCCAGCGAACTGGCAGGTCACCGTCAACTACGCCAAGTTCGGTGGCGGCTCGTCGGTTTTCGACCAACCGTACCGAGACCGGGACTTCTTCGGCGCCGTGTTGTCACGTAACTTCTGACGCAATTCCCATGCGTGCCTGGTGGCGCGCATGGGGGCTGCCGCACTCTGTTGCGGCGAAAGGTGAGATGGACATGCACGCCTCCGCAAATCGAGTCGGGGCGCTGACGGGCGCCATTCAACACATCGAGGAATTCCTCTTTCGGATGCGCAAGCCCGTCCTTGCCGTCCTGGTGTTGCTCACACTTGCCCTCGGGTGGTCCGCCTTGAAGCTTCGCATGGAGGCGGGCTTCGAGAAGCAGATGCCGACCGGGCATGAGTACATCAAGACTTTCCAGGCATATCGCAACGACGTTCTTGGCGCCAACCGGCTGAACTTTGTCGTCAAGGCGAAAAGCGGCACGATCTGGACCAGCGAGGGCCTCACCCGCCTTTACGAGGTCACCCAGGCGGTCACGTTTCTGCCCAACGTCGAGCGCCTCGGAGTGCAGTCGCTGTGGACGCCTAATGCCTTCGTCAACGAGATCACCGAAGAGGGGTTCCGCGCCGATCCCATCATCGACGGCAGCATCGTGCCCGAATCGCTCAACGCCGACATGATCGACAAGATCGCCAGGGCAACGAGTCAGGGAGGCTATCGTCGGCACGCTGGTGTCACGCGACCAGACCAGCGCAATGGTCATCGCCGAACTGAACGAAGTCGGCACTGACGGCAAGCAGCTCGACTACGTCTCCTACAACCGGTTGCTCGAGGAGATTGCGCGCGAAGTTCGAAGACGAAAAATTCGAGATCCAGATCATCGGCTTCGCCAAGCAGATCGGCGACATCGCCGATGGCGCGCGGGGCGTGCTGCTCTTCTGTCTGATCGCGCTGGTGCTGACGGCCCTGGCGGTCTACTGGTATTGCCACTCGGTCACGCTGACGCTGCTGCCTGTGGCCTGTTCGCTTGCTTCGCTCGTCTGGCAGTTCGGCGCCTTGCAATTGCTGGGCTTTGGCCTCGACCCGCTGGGCGTGCTCGTGCCATTCCTGGTGTTCGCGATCGGCGTGTCGCACGGGGTGCAGCAGATCAACTACATCGTGCGCGAGATATCGCACGGCAAGACGACGGAAGATGCTGCGCGAGCCAGTTTCACCGGTCTGCTGATTCCTGGCACCCTGGCGTTAGTGACGGCATTTGTTTCGTTCATTACGCTGATCCTCGATACCCATTCCGATGGTGCGCGAACTGGCGATCACGGCCTCGATCGGCATTGGTTTCAAGATCGTCACCAACCTGGTCATGCTGCCGCTGGCGGCCTCGCTGTTCAGCTTTACGCCGGAATACGCTCGACAGGCCGTGCTCAAGCGCGAGGGACGCTCGAAGGCCTTGCGGCTGCTGGCCCGGGTGGCGGTGCCCCGCAACGCGCTGGTCGTCCTGGGTCTCAGTGCCGTTGTGCTTCGTCACGGCGATTTGGCAAAGCCGTGACCGCGTCGTCGGCTCATTGCAGCCAGGGGCGCCCGAACTGCGGGCCGAATCGCGCTTCAACCGCGATGCAGTGTCGATCGCCAGCAGCTATGACACCGGGCTGGACTGGCTGACTGTCATGTTCGAGGCGCCGCCGCAATCCTGCGAGAACATCGCGATTGCCGACTACCAGGATCGTTTTGCCGGGAAGATGACCCACGTGCCCGGGGTGCTGTCGGTGGCGTCGTTCGCAGACCTGCTGCGCGTGTACAACGAGGGCTACAACGAGGGCAACCCGAAGATGGCGGTGGTGCCGGTCGATCCGGCGAACTATGCCGGTCTTGCCGTTGAGATCGGCCGCATCCGAGGGTACATGCGAAAGGACTGCAGCATGACTGCGGTCCACATGTTCCTCACGGACCACAAGGCCACGACGATCAACGGTGTGATCGACGCGGTCAAGCGGTTTCGGCGACGCCGACAAGCTCGAAGGAGTGACGATCCGCCTCGCATCGGGCAATGCGGGCGTGCTCGCGGCCACCAACGATGAAGTCGAGCACAGCGAGCTGCCCATGATGCTCTACGTCTATGCCGCCATCGTGCTGCTGGTGCTGCTGGTGTACCGCGACTTGCGCGCCATGCATCGCCTGCTGCCTGCCGCTGACCGTGGGCACCTTCATCGGCTACTGGTTCATGAAGGAACTGGAGATCGGTCTCACGGTCGCGACCCTTCCGGTCATGGTGCTGGCTGTTGGCATCGGCGTGGACTACGCCTTCTATATCTACAACCGGCTGCAGTTGCATCTCGCCGCCGGACAGGACATTGTCAAGGCGCTCGAGCTTTCCATCCTCGAGGTCGGCATGGCCACGATCTTCACCGCCATCACGCTTGCGGTGGGCGTTGCAACCTGGTCGTTCTCGGAGCTCAAGTTCCAGGCCGACATGGGCAAGCTGCTGGCTTTCATGTTCATCGTGAACCTGGTCATGGCGATGACGACGCTTCCAGCGTTGGCGGTCTGGCTGGAGCGGCTGTTTCCGCGCCGTGGGCCCGTCCGAGCCCCTGGGTTGCTGAGCCACTGAGCGGAGATCCCCATGCAATTCATCCGCTTCGTGGTGGCGCTCTCAACGTGGGCCGCAGCAACGTCGATCCAGGCGCAGGCTCCAGTGTCAAACGGTACAGCTCTGCGCAAGGCGCCGGCGCAGAGCAGCGTGGCGCCGCAGGCCACGCCTATCTTGGGCGCGACAAGGGCAGGGGACAGGTTGGTGGCCGTCGGGGCCCGTGGGATGGTTCTGCTCTCCGACGACGACGGGCGAGCCTGGCGTCAGGCGCAAGAGGTGCCTGTGCGTTCAGGACTCAACGCCGTTGTTTTTGCCGATGCAAAGTCAGGATGGGCTGTGGGGCACAACGGGACGATCCTGTCGACGGTTGATGGCGGAGAACACTGGACGCTGCAGCGATTCGATGACGCGGCCGATCAACCGCTGTTCTCCGTGTACTTCTCCGATGCCAAGCATGGCATTGCGGTCGGCCTGTGGTCGCTTGTTCTTGCCACGTCGGACGGCGGATCGACATGGAACCTCGTGAAGCTTCCGCCTCCGCCTGGCGGCGGCAAGACTGATCGCAATTTGCTGAGCGTGTTTGGCGGCCCGGACGGAGCCATCTACGTGGCTGCTGAGCGCGGGACCGTGCTCGTTTCAAAGGATGCTGGCGCCACTTGGACCTACCACGATACGGGCTACAAAGGTTCGTTCTGGACTGGTGTGATGGCACCCGACGGCGACGTCTACGTGGGCGGATTGCGCGGCAGCCTGTACCGGAGCAAGGACCAGGGCAAGACGTGGCAGGCGGTGACCAGTGGAACCAAGAGTTCGCTCACGGACATTGCCGTGAGCGGCGATGAGGTGGTGGCGGTTGGTTTGGACGGCGCTGTCAGCCGCAGCGCCGATCGAGGTGCCACTTTCAAGGCAAGTCAACGTGAAGATCGCCTCGCACTGACGGCGCTGGTACGCACCAAGGCCAACACGTGGCAGACCTTTTCCAAGCAAGGCGTCGTGAAGCCATGAGTTACCCGCAAGTTCAACTGCACGTCGATGGGCGCTGGATCGAGAAGACAGATTCTGGCACCTTGCCCATCATCAACCCCGCCGACGGACAGGCTCTGGGTCATTTCCCGGTGGCTGGGGAGCTTGAGTTGCGTGAGGCGCAGAGTGCCGCGCGACGGGGATTTGCGCTTTGGTCTTCGACCTTGCCGCTGGAGCGGCACAGGATCATCAGCAAGGCGACCGCCCTCTTGCGGGAGCGGGCGCCAAAGATCGCCCGAATCCTAACGCAGGAGCAAGGCAAGCCACTCGCCGAGTCACTGCGCGAGGTCTCGCTATCTGCGGACATCATCGATTTCCTCGCTGAAGAGGCGCGGCGCCTGGCCAGCCGCGGCGTCCCGCCCCGCCTGTCGAACGTCATCAGTCAAACGGTCATGCGAGTTCCGGTTGGACCCGTTGCGGCATTTACGCCTTGGAACTTCCCGATCAATCTGCCGGCGCGCAAGCTCGGAGGGGCGCTGGCCGCCGGGTGCAGCGTCATCATCAAGCCCGACGAGGAGACACCCGCCTCGTGCATGGAATTGGTCCGCACATTCGTCGATGCCGGCCTTCCGCCGGGTGTGCTCAACATGGTGCTTGGTCGTCCAGCGGACATCTCCGAAGCGCTCATCGCGAGCCCTGAGATTGCCAAGGTTTCGTTCACGGGGTCAACGGCCGTCGGACGCATGCTGGGAGAGAAGGCGGCCCGTCATCTCAAACGCTACACCGCAGAGCTTGGTGGTCATGCCCCGGTCATCGTTTGTGGCGATGCGGACCCCGTGGCCACGGCAAAGCTTGCGGTGGTTGCCAAGTACCGGGGTGCGGGTCAGGTCTGTGCGTCGCCAATCCGCTTCCTGGTCCACCGTTCGATCTACCCCGCCTTCCGCGATGCATTTGTGGCTGGGGCGCGAGCGCTGAAAGTGGGCGACGGCTTCGAGGACGGCGTTCAACTGGGTCCGCTGATCGCGAAGCGCCGAGTCGAAGAGATGTGCCTGCTGGTCAATGATGCAGTGGCGCATGGCGCGACCCTGCTGCTGGGCGGCAAGTCAATCGCGCGGCAGGGCTTCTTCTTTGAAGCTACGGTGCTGGAAGGCGCCCCGGCGACCTGCCGCGTTCAGCAGGAAGAGCCGTTCGGTCCCATCGCCTTGCTCGACGTGTTCGACGACCTGAGTGAGGCTGTCGCCAGGGCCAATGCCTTGCCCTATGGATTGGCTGCCTACGCGTTCACCAAGGATCTGGGTACCGCGCATCACTTGAGCACGTCACTGCAAGCCGGGATGGTCGGGATCAACCACTTCGGCGTTTCCCAGCCGGAAACACCTTTCGGTGGCGTCAAGGACAGCGGAATGGGTTCGGAGAGTGGTCTCGAGGGCCTGCTGGGCTACACCGAAGTCAAGTTCGTGAGCGTCGCGGCATGAACGCGCACGCACGGCCCTCGGGGCATCTCGAAGATGGCAGCTTGCTCGCAGACCACCTCGGGCAGACAGCGTTGCCACAGTGCCGGCCACGCGGTCTGTTGCTCGACTTCGGTGCCGTCATCAGCGTGTCCGTCTTCGAGCGGCATCGTGAGACGGAGCGCATTCTCGGTCTGCCCAGCGGCACGCTCTCCTGGCTTGGTCCCATCGACCCGACGACCGATCAGCTTGGGCGTCGATGCAGAACGACGAGATCACCGAGCGCGAGTATTGGGGTCGTCGTGCCAGCGAACTCGGTGAGCTGGTCGGCGAACCCGGTTGGGATGTGCTGACGATGCTGCATCGCGTGCGCCAGAGCGACCCGAACGATGTCGTCCGGCCGCAGGTGCACCGAATGATCCGCGTGGCCAAGGCCCGCGGCATTCGGGTGGGCATCCTCTCGAACGAACTGGAACTGTTCTATGGCAAGGACTTCCTGTCGCGCATCGGATGTACTGGCCGACATGTCGGTGGTCGTCGATGCAACACATACGGGCATCCTGAAGCCCGACCCGCAGGCCTATGCAAAGGCCATCGAAGGCTTGGGGTTGCCGGCGCAGGACGTGCTCTTCGTCGACGACCAGTTCCGCAACATCGCCGGTGCCGTGAAGGCTGGTTTGCAGACGCAGTACTTCGATTTGCGCGACATCGCCGGGAATCTGGCGGCAATCGCCGCCCGCTTGCAACTCCCGCTCTCAGGCGCCGGCTCCAGGAAGCAGACCATGACGCGCATGACCACCGCCCAGCTCAAGCAGGCGAACGCCCAGAGCCTTTGGCACCCGATGGCTCATCCGAAGGCGATGCTCGAATCCCCGCCCGACATCATTGCGCGCGGAGAGGGCAGCTGGGTCTGGGACATCGACGGTCACAAGCTGATCGACGGCGTCGGTGGGCTGTGGAGCGCCAATCTCGGCTTCGGCCGTCGAGAGATCCGCGACGCGATAGTTGCTCAACTCGACGAACTCGCTTTCTACAACACGTTTCGCGGCACCACGCACCCGCGCGCCATCGAGTTGTCCACTCGGCTGGTTGAATTGATGGAACCGGATGGCGTTGGCGCCGTGTTCTTCAGCAATGGCGGGTCCGATGCCGTTGAAGGTGCGCTGAAATTTGCACGCCAGTACTGGAAGCTCAAGGGCCAGGGCGACCGGACAAAGTTCATTTCGCTGAAGCAGGGCTATCACGGCGTGCACTTCGGCGGGATGAGCGTTAATGGGAATACCAACTTCCGGCGCAACTACGAGCCGCTGTTGCCCGGATGCTTTCACGTCGACACGCCGTGGATCTATCGCAATCCCTACACCGACGATCCGGTGCATCTGGCCGAGATTTGCGCCGATCAACTCGATCGCGAGATCACGTTCCAGGGCCCTGACACCGTGGCCGCCTTCATCGCGGAACCGGTGCAAGGGTCCGGTGGAGTGATCGTCCCGCCGGCCAACTACTGGCCGCTGATTCGCGAGGTCTGCGACCGGCATGGTGTGCTGATGATCGCCGACGAAGTCGTGACTGGATTTGGTCGCACCGGTCACCTCTTCGGAACTCGACTTTGGGGTGTGCAGGCGGACATGTGGTGCCTGGCGAAAGGCATCTCATCTGGCTATGTCCCCCTGGGTGCCACTGCAGTCTCCAAGAAGATCGCCGACGCATTTATTGCGGGCGATGCGGCGACGGGCTCGATCTCGCATGGCTACACGTACAGCGGGCACCCGGTCGCTGCCGCAGCCGCATTGGCCACGCTGGACGTACTGCAGACAGAGGATGTGGTGGGCAACGCGGCACGCCAGGGTGAGTACCTCATGACGCGCCTTGTGGCCCTTGGCCAGCGCTCGCGGCTGATTGGAGACGTGCGCGGTGTCGGGCTGATGGTCTGTCTGGAAATGGTGGCCGACAAGGCCACGAAAGCATCTTTTGCCCGTGGCGCCAAGGAAGTGAACGCGGTCGCGCGCGAAGCTTATCGACTCGGTGCAATGGTTCGCACATCTGGGCCGAACATCATCATGTCACCGGCTCTGACCATCAACCGAGCTGAGATCGACTTTCTATGTGACGTGCTCGACAAGGCCTTTGCAGCGGTTGAGCGCTGAACCCGGAACAACAAGGAACGAACATGCCAATCAATACACCGCAAGCGCGCATTCCAGCACCTTCAAGCAAGGTTCTCGGATTCAACTCTCTCTTTGCCGCGTCGATCGGCGTCATCGTGGCTCAGCTCGGCATGGTCACGGTGATGCAAGGTGTGGGCATTGGGGGTTGGGGCTTTTTCGCGGCCATGTCGCTCGCCTTTCTTCTGGCACTGGCCAATGCCATGGCCTACGCTGAAATGGCACTGATGATGCCAAATGCCCGGTCCTTGAGTAGCTATGCAGAAGCAGCGCTCGGCAATTTTCCAGCCATCCTGCTGGTGTTTGCGGGTTACGTAACCCCGGTGATATTTGGAATTCCGGTCGAATTGATCCTGGTGGACGGTGTGCTCCAACAAATCATGCCGGGTCTGCTACCCAACTTCGCGTGGGCGGTCGCACTTCTCGTCGTGCTCGTCGTCTTCAATATTCTGGGCACTGACATCTTCGCGAAACTGCAGACCACGCTGAGCTTCGTGATGCTGGTGTTCATGCTGTTGACGGCGGCGGCGGCGCTCAGCGGACACGCCGCCACGCCCGCCGTGGGGGGATTTTCTTCTGCCTCCGCGGGAATGGCTAAGGACTCCGTCATCCTCGGTGTCGTCGTTCTGGCGTTCTGGGTGTTTGTCGGATCTGAATTTGTCACGCCGCTGGTTGTCGAGGCGCGTGATCCCAAGCGCGACCTGCCCCGCGCGATGATTCTCGGATTGGTCGCTGTATTCGTGGTGCAAATGCTGTTCGCCCTTGGGGCGGCGTTCCTCGTTCCCCGCGACAAGCTGGCGAGTTCGGCAACGCCGCACCTCGACTACGTGGTGTCCGTCTTTGGGCCGACGGCCCGAATCTGGTTTGGGGTCATCGCGGTCACTGCCACCGCCAGCCTGTTGAACACCGTGATTGCTGCCGTGCCCAGAATGTTGCAGGGCATGGCTGAGAGCGGACAAGTCTTTCCCATCTTCAAGCAAGTCAGTCGGCGCTACGGAACTCCCGTCGCGGCCATCCTCTTCGTCGCGGCGCTGCCACTGATCGGCCTGGTGTGGTCGGGTGGGGACGCGAATGCGATCGTTCCACTGACGGTAGCCGCTTCTGTTGCTTGGATCCTCGCCTACATGGTGGCCCAGATCTCCTTGATGGTGCTGCGCAAGCGATATCCGGAAACGGCTCGACCGTTCAAGGTCCCTGGGTATCCGGTGACGCCCGTCATTGCCTTGCTGGGCATGGGGTACGTCGTCTTCAACTGCTCGCCCACACCTGAGATGACCGGCCAAATCGCGGCCTACACCGGCATCGTGCTGGCGACGTTCGGCCTCGTCGGCGCGCTGTGGGTCAAGGTGGTCATGAAGAAGGGTCTGTTCGCCGCGACGACGCCTGCCGGATTGGATGGTTCAAGTGACGAGGCTCTGACATGAGTGGGCGCATGGAGAAAGTGGTTCGGGACATGTTGACGTGGGAGCAGGCCCGCTTCGAAGCCCTGCACCCGACGTCGAAGCTGGCGTTCCAGGCAGGTCAGGCGCATTACTTGTACGGGGCCCCCTCGCACTGGATGCGGCGTTGGGCCGGCGGTTTTCCGCTGACGGCGCGCAGCGCTCGTGGCGCCCGATTGCAATGCGTCGATGGCATCGACTATGCAGACTTCTGCTTGGGCGACACGGGTGCCATGTGCGGCCACGGACCGGAGGCCGTTACCGAAGCGGTGGCAAGGCAACTGGCGCGCGGCGCGACGCTGATGCTGCCCACAGAAGATGCGCAGTGGGTCGGTGCGGAACTGACGCGCCGGTTCGGGCTGCCGTACTGGGGCTTCACCACCTCGGCGAGCGACGCCAATCGCGCGGTGATCCGCATCGCACGCATCATCACCGGCCGAGACAAAGTCCTGGTGTTCAACGGTTGCTATCACGGCTCCGTCGAGGAGGCGCACGTCGCGCTGCAGGACGGTGAGATGGTGATGCGCAACGGGATCCATCCCAATGCGGTCGACCATGCCAGGGTGTCGAAGGTCATCGACTTCAACGACGTGCCGGCGCTCGAGGCGGCGCTCGCCGGTCGAGACGTGGCCTGCGTGTTGGCTGAGCCCTTCATGACCAACTATGGGATGGTGGCGCCTGATCCTGGCTATCTGGACGCATTGCAGGAGATCACTCGCCGCACCGGCACGCTGTTGATCATCGACGAGACGCACACGTTCTCGAGCGGGCACGGGGGCTACACCAACCAACACGGACTGAAGCCCGACTTCTTTGTTGTGGGCAAGGCGGTGGGTGGAGGTATCCCTGTAGGGCTGTATGGCATGAGCACATCCGTGGCCGAAGCCATGTGGCAGGCGGTACCGAAGGTCAATCCGACCGAGGTGCGGCAAAGCGCGCACCTCGGATTCGGCGGAACGCTAGCAGGCAGCGCCTTGCAAGTTGCCGCGGTGCGCGCGGTGCTTGAGAAGGTGCTGACCCCTGAGGCCTTCGCGCACATGACCCGTCTGGCCGGGGACTTGGCGGTCAAGATGCGGCAGGTGATTTCGAAACATGGCCTGCCGTGGTACGTGGCCCATCTGGGTGCACGGGTTGAGACGATGTACGCGCCCGACGCGCCTCGCGACGCTCGCGACGTAGCCCGAGGGCGAGACGGCCCGCTGGAATCGCTGTTGCACGTCTACTTCATGAACCGCGGTGTGCTTATCACGCCATTCCACAGCATGTTGCTGATGTGCCCGTCGACCGACGCGTCCGACACGCAGCGCTACCTCGATGTACTGAACTCGTTCTGCGAGGATCTGCAGCGCGAGGCCCGGACCGAGGGTTCGAAAGCTCCGGGCAAGGGTGCGACATGAGTGCGTTTCGGTTCGACGGCAGAGTCGCGATGGTGACCGGCGCGCGCACGGGCATCGGGGGCTCCGTCGCGGGCTGTCTTGCCGAAGCCGGTGCCGAAGTCGTGCTTGCGAACCGGACGGTGGAGGCCGCCGAGGAGGTGGCAGTACCCTTGCGAAGCAAGGGGTGCAAGGTACAGGTGGTGCCGTTCAGCGCGGACGAGGCGGGCGTGCGCAACAGCGTCGAGTCAGCGTTGGCGGCGACGAACGGACGTCTCGACGTGTTGGTCCACAACGCCGGAGGCTGCGCGTGGACGGAGCTTGAAAGCATTGACGCGGACATCCTTGAGCAGGCCCTCGCGCTCAACCTCAAGAGTTGCTTCTGGCTGACCCAAGCCGCGCTGCCGGCGTTGAAGCGCAGCCGGGCACCGCGCATCGTCATCACGTCCTCCATCACGGGTCCACGCGTTGCGATGATCAAATCGGCGCACTACGCCGCCGCCAAGGCGGGGGTCAACGGATTCATCAGGGCTGCAGCCCTCGAACTGGCACCGTTTGGTATCACAGTCAACGGCGTTGAGCCCGGAATGGTGGTGAAGAACCGCGGCCGCTTGAGCCAGCCCGCCACGCTCTCGCGGATGGAGAAATACATCCCTCTGGGCCATGCCGGGCAGCCCGAAGACATCGCGTACGCAATGCTGTTCCTCGCCAGCGCGGAAGCCCGCTGGATCACGGGTCAGACGCTAGTAGTGGACGGGGGAACTACCTTGCCCGAATCGGGCTTCGCAATGGAAGAACAGTGGCCAACGCCCCTCCCGGTCTGAGCAACTGACACCGCTCCAAAGGACTCTGATCATGAAAGCCGGCCTTCGCATTGTCATTGTGGGCACCGTCGATACCAAGGCGGAAGAACTCCTGTTTATGAAGCGCTGCATCGAGTCGGAGGGCGGTACCGTCACCGTCATGGACGTTGGTGTTCTTGGCAAGCCCGCGTTTGACCCGGAGATCCGTAACGCCGAGGTTGCCGCTGCGGCAGGCACGACACTCCAGGCCATCGCCGAAATGGGCGACGAAAACGAGGCCATGAAAAAAATGGCGGAGGGCGCCGTTCGACTCACGCTGGATCTGTATCGCGATGGAAAAATCCACGGCCTGCTGGCGCTCGGCGGCACGATGGGCACGGATCTCGCGTTGGACGTCACGGCCGCGCTGCCGCTGGGCATGCCGAAGTTCATTGTGACCACGGTTGCGTTTTCGCACCTGATTCCGCCCGAGCGCTTGGCTCCGGACCTGATGATGATCCTGTGGGCCGGCGGGCTCTACGGCTTGAACACGATCTGTCGATCGATCCTGAGCCAGGCCGCAGGCGCTGTGCTCGGTGCATGCAGCACCGTCGTCAATCGGCAGGTCGAACGCCCGCGGGTCGCAATCAGCTCGCTGGGCAAGTCGTGTCTGACCTACATGGTGCCGCTGAAATCCGAGTTGGAGAGGCGGGGTTACGAGCCGGTCGTCTTTCACGCCACCGGCATGGGCGGCCGCGCCATGGAGTCGCTGATCGAACAGGGGACATTCGTTGCGGTGTTCGACCTGGCGCTGTGCGAGATGAGCAACTTGCTGAACGGGTCCGTCATCACGGCGGGCAAAAGCCGGCTTCAAGCCGCCGGACGTCACGGCGTACCGCAGATCGTGGCACCCGGAGCCAGCGACATGATCGACGTCCAGGCGTGGGCCGAGCTGGCTCCCAGGTACCGAGATCGCCCGTATCACGCCCACAACCGACTCATCGCGTCCGTGACGTCGACGCACGAGGAGCGTCGTTCACTCGCTCGCTTCATATCAGCAAGACTGAACGAGGCCCAGGGCCCGACCGCCTTTCTTGTCCCGCGCAAAGGCATACACGCCTGGGATCTTCCGGGCGAGGGCTTGCACGATCCTGAAGGACACGCGGCGTATACGGATGAGTTCACCGCGTCCCTGAAAGCCCCGGTGCAGATCCATGACCTGGACTTGCATATCAATGACGCTGCGTTTGCCGCCAAGGCACTTGATGTATTCGACGCGTGGGTCGCGCAAGGCTTGATTCCCCCAGGGCAGAAGGTCGTTTGAAAGACAGCAGGAGCGCGTGAAGCAATGAATCAAAAACTTCAACTCGGCGACCAAATTGGTGGACAGGTTGCGATCGTCACCGGCGCTGCCTCTGGCATCGGCGAGGCCATCGTCCGACGGTTCCAGGCGGAGGGCGCTCGCAGCGTGGCCATTGGGCTCCAACCGGAGAGACTCGCCGCGCTCGCGCAAGAAACGGGTTGCTCCTGGCGCGAGTGCGACGTGACACAGTCGGAGTCGGTGAATGAAGTCATTCGCCAGACGATGCAGCAAGAGCGTCGCATCGACATCGTCGTCAACGCAGCCGGCATCATGCACGCGGACGACGTGGCTGACATCGACGATGCGGTGTGGGCCCGCATGCTGGATGTCAACTTGACGGGTGCCATGCGGGTATGCCGTGCCGCGCTGCCGGCCATGGTCAGTGGTGGCAGCGGATCGGTTGTCAATGTGGCGTCGGTCGCGGCTTTCAATGCGTCCGCCGGAATGGCCTCTTATGCTGCGAGCAAGGCCGGCCTGGTGGCATTGACCCGCGCACTGTCAAACCGCTACGGAGGCGACGGCATCAGGGCGAATTGCATCTGCCCAGGGTGGGTGCGCACCCCCATGAGCGAGGCGGAGATGGAAGAGAACGCCCGCGTGCGAGGAACGACCGCCGAGGCTGAGTTCAGGGAGTTGACTTCGCGCATCGCGTTGCGTCGCGTTGGCCACCCGGATGAGATCGCTTCTTGCGCGCTGTTCCTGGCGTCCCGGCTGGCCTCTTTCGTCACAGGCGCGGTGCTCGTCGCCGATGGTGGAGCTCGCAGCGCTACCGCGGCCCGCGCGTTTTGACTCGAGTCACTCTCCAACGGGTAGCTGCAGAGGCACTTTCGTCCCGGCTGCGCGACCGCCGGGGCACAAGTTCTCGTCTTTCGCTGGCCGCCACGCCCAGTCACAACCAAGTTGAATCTTCAGGAGCACCCATGAGCCAAAACCTGCCAGCCCGCGCAAAGGTCGTCGTCATCGGCGGCGGCATCATCGGCGCATCGGCGCTGTATCACCTCACGAAGGCGGGGTGTTCCGACGCCGTCTTGCTGGAGCGCGACCGGTTCGCCAGCGGAACGACCTGGCATGCCGCTGGCATCGTCGGCCAGTTGCGTGACTCCAAGGCGCAAACAGAACTCGCGCAGTACACCACTGCGCTTGTTCCAGTCGCTCGAGGCCGAAACCGGACAAGCCACCGGCTACAAGGAAAACGGCTCAATGACGGTGGCGCTGACGCCGCAACGCCTTGAGCTGATCAAACGCAATGTCTCCTCGGCGCAGCGCATGGGTGTGCCCTGCCATACCTGACGCCCGAGCAGATTCACGAGCGCTGGCCGCTGTTGAAAGTCGACGACGTACTGGGTGGGCAGTTCGTTCCGTCCAACGGCCAGGTCAATCCGCTCGACGTGACCACGGCGCTCATCAAGGGTGCCAAGCAGGGTGGGGCGCAAGCCTTCGAGAACACGCCGGTACTGGATGTCCTGGTCAAGGACGGCAAAGTGCAGGGCGTGCGGACGGCGCAGGGCGACATCGCCTGCGAGCGCGTGCTGCTGGCCGGCGGCATGTGGACTCACGCCATTCGCCAAGAAGCTGGGCGTGCCGGTCCCTTTGCACGCGGCAGAGCACTACTACATCGTCACGGAAAGCCTGCCTGGCCTGGCGCGCAACACCCCAGTGCTTACCGTGGCCGACGAGCGGGCCTACTACAAGGAGGACGCCGGCAAATTGCTGGTGGGCTTCTTCGAGGCGCAGGGCAATCCGTGGCCCAAGGCCGGTGCCCACATTCCTGCGAGACTTCTCGTTCGAGGAACTGGCCCCGAACATGGAGCACATGGAACCTCAGCTGCTGCTGGCGTTCGACCGCGTGCCTGTGTTGCAGACCACCGGAATCCAGTTGTTCTTCTGCGGTCCGGAGAGCTTCACCCCCGATGGCCGGGCCTACATGGGGCCGGCTGCCGATGTGCGCGGCTTGTACATCGCCGCGGGCTTCAACTCCAACGGCATCCTTTCCTCGGGAGGTGCCGGCAAGGTCATGGCGCGACTGGCTGCTCGACGGCTTGCCCTCGGTGAGCATGGGCGCGTTGCATGCGCAGCGCGCGCTGCCGTTCCAGGCGAGCACGCGCTATGTTCGGGAGCGGGTGGTCGAGTCCATCGGCACCCACATGACCTTGCACTGGCCCGGCCACCACGCGCACACCGCGCGCGGGGTGCGCCACTTTCCCCTTCACGACCGCCTCATTGCCGCAGGTGCAGTGATGGGCGAGCGCATCGGCTGGGAGTTCCCGCTCTACTTCGATAAACCCGGCGCCAGCGTGCCCGCAGGAGCCGAGCCTGAAGCGGCAGGCGTGGTTCCCGATGGTGGAGCGGGAGTGCCTTGCGGCGCGCGACAGCGCACTGCTGATCGACCAGAGTTGCTACGGCAAGTTGCTGGTCAAGGGTGCGGATGCGCTGAAGGCACTGGAGCATGTGTCGGCCAATCGCATCGACGTGCCCGTGGGTCAGTCGGTCTATACCCACTGGCTCAATGTGCGCGGTGGCATCGAGGCCGACCTGACCGTCACCCGCATCGGCGAGCATGAATTTCTCGTCATCACCGGGCACCCGAGCCAAGTGCGCGATCGGGCATGGCTCGAATCACATGTGGACGAAGCCTGGCAAGTGCAGGTTCACGACGTGACGGCCGGGTACGCCATGTTCTCGGTCAGTGGTCCCCGTGCCCGGGAAATCCTGCAGGCACTGACCGACGAGGATGTGTCGGACGCCGCATTGCCTTTCGGGTATGCACGCTTGCTCGACGTGGGACTCGGGCGCTGCTGGGTGCTGCGCCGCAGCTTCGTCGGAGAACTCGGCTATGAGTTCTATCCGACCACCGACCTTGCGCGCCATGTCTTCGAGGAACTGGTTCGCGAAGGGGCCGCCCGCGGCATGCGAATGGGCGGGCTTCCTGGCGATGGGCCACTGCCGTCTGGAAAAGGGCTTCGTGCACTACAGCCACGACATTGGTGAAGACGACACGCCGCTGGAGGCGGGCCTGCGATTCGCCGTGGCATTTGACAAGCCCGATGGATTCATCGGACGCGACGCGCTGGTGAAGCAGCGTGACGCTGGGCCGCTTCCGGTGCGCTTGGTCAATCGTTCGTGTCAGGAGCGCGTCGCTGGACGACGGACCGTACCTGTACCGAAACGAGCCTCTGTGGCGGGGCGGCGCGCTGGTGGGCTACGTAACATCGGGGGCGTGGGGCTTCCGCCTCGGTGGCTCCTACGCCATGGCGTCCATGAAGCGGGCCGAGGGCGTCACTGCCGAGTGGCTGCGGGAGGGAGGTTTCGAGGTGGAGGTGGCGGGTGTCCTTCACCCGGTGGATCTGCAGTTTGCGGGTCACTACGACCCGAAGGGCGAACGGATGCGGGGCTGATCATGAGCGCCGGCGAGATCGACGAACGACATCGGTTGCTCTTCGAGCCGATGCAACATCGGCCCGGTCACAGCGAAGAATCGCTTCTTTGCCGTGGCGCACAGCGCCGGCATGGGTTTCGCGCAGCCACACGCCACGGCGGCCTTGCGCGCCATGAAGGCTGAAGGCGGGTGGGCGGTGATCTGCACCGGTGTGTGCGAGATCGACGCCACGTCCGACATGATGGGTCATCAGAACGACCGGCTCGGGACGAGCACGACGTCGCTTGCCACCGCCTCGCGACCGATGCCATTCACGCGCACGGCGCGCTGGCCGCCGTCGAGTTGGCGCACCTGGGGCTGGGTGCCCGCAATCTCTACAGCCGCGTGCCGCCGTCTCGGTCCGTCCAGCGCAAAGTGCACGTCGGCCTACGTGCCTGTGCAGTCGCACGCGATGACGCTGCAAGACATTGCCACTTTCAGGGCCGCTCACCGTGCCGCCGTGGCACGGGCGCTCGAGGCGGGCTACGACATCGTCTACATCTACGCCGGGCATGACCGCGCGTTGCCGCTTCATTTCCTGTCGCGCAAACACAATACGCGCAGCGACGCCTATGGCGGCCCGGTCGAGAACCGCATGCGGCTGCTGCGTGAACTCATCGAAGACACGATGGAAGAGGTCGGCGGGCGCGCGGCCGTGGCCGTGCGACTCGCCGTGCACGACTTTTCCGGCGGCGTCAGCATGCAGGAAGAGGGCCGCGCCGTCATCGAGGCTCTCGGCGAATTGCCCGACCTGTGGGATGTCAACGTTCTGCCCCTGGTCGTTCGACTCGTCGACCGCCCGCTTCGACGACGAAGGCTGGCAGGAGCCGTACGTCGACTTCGTCAAGAAGCTGACGACCAAGCCGGTCGTCGGCGTCGGCCGCTTCACGTCAGCCGATGCCATGGTGTCTCAACTGCGGCGCGGTGTGCTCGACTTCATCGGCGCCGTCAGGCCCTCGATCTCCGACCCCTTCCTGCCGGAAAAGATTCGCACGGGGCGCATCGACGAGATCCGGCGAATGCATCGGATGCAACGTCTGCGCATCCACCGAGATGTACGGGGTGCCGATTCGCTCGCACGCTGAACCCGACGATAGGCGAGGAGTGGCGCAAGGCTTGGCATCCCGAAGTGATACCGACGCTCAAGGCCCGCGAGACGGCCTTGGTGGTCGGCGCTGGACCGGCCGGGCTGGAGGCCGCGCTGACGCTGGCCCGCCGCGGGATCGAAGTCTCGCTCGTGGAGCGGGATGGCGAGTTGGGCGGGCGGCTGCGATGGGAGCGTCGCCTGCAGGGCGCCCGCGGCCTCGACCGTGTGCGTGAGCATCGCATCTACCCGCTCGATCGCATGGCCAACTTGCAAGTCTTCCGTGGCTCGCCTTTGGATGCGGACGACATCATCGACTACGGCGCCCAGCGCGTGTTCCTCGCCACGGGATCGCGCTGGAGGTTCGATGGTGTCGGGCCAGCAACCCCGCATGGCATCCCCGGCCTCAACGAGACGAGTGACGGCTGGGCGCTGACGCCGGAGCAAGTTGGCGAGCGCGTGCTGGCCGGTCAGAGGATTGCCGGGCCCTGCCGTCGTCTATGACGATGACCACTACTACGTCGGTCACGCGCGTCGCCGAGTTGCTGCGCGCACAGGGTCTTGAAGTGACGCTCATCTCACCGCTCGCCAACGTGTCGCAGTGGTCGTACTACACCCTGGAACTGCGCCGCCTGGAGGAGCGCCTTGGTCAACGCAGGCGTTCGCTGCCTGACGAAGACAAAGGTGCTCAGCGTCAAGGCGAACTCGGTGACGCTGATTGCCGACGGCACCCAGCGCAGCATCGCTGCCGGCACCTTCGTTCCCGTGACACTGCGCCAGACCGTGCGACGAGCTGATGCGTGCATTGTCAATAGCGCGAAGGGGAATGGCGCGCTGCCGGCGTCCTTTCGGTCGATGCCATTGGCGACGCCGTCGCGCCGGGCACGGTGGCCGCTGCGGTGTACGCGGGCGCACAGGCGGCGCGCGATCTCGGCGTTGCACGCCCCGGCCACTTCCTGCGAGAGCGGACGGTTCTCTAGTCCAGCCCCGGCTCCCAAGTGAGCAGTCTGCAATCTTTGCCAAACCGATACCGACATGACCTACTCGACCAGAACCGCAAACACCTACACCTTGCGCGTCACCTGCCCTGCCGCGACGGGCCTCGTCGCCATGGTGACCAGTCACCTGGCGGAGAACGGCTGCTACATCAACGAACTTGCCCAGTACGACGACGAGGAAACGAGCCGCTTCTTCATGCGCTGCGTGTTCTCTGCACCAGCGGAGGATACGCCGGTGGAGAGCCTGTTGGGAGCCGACTTCGCGGCCAAGGCAAACGCCTGCTCAATGGAGTGGCAGGTACGCAGCGGGAACAAGCCGCAGCGCGTTCTGCTGATGGTGTCGAAGTTCGACCATTGCCTGCGCGACCTGCTGTACCGCTGGGAGAGCAAGGAGCTCGCGATGAACGTGGTGGGCATCGTCTCCAACCACGATGCGATGGCGCCGGTGGCAGCACGCTACGGTATTCCGTACCACCACGTTCCGGTGACGGCGCAGAGCAAGCCCGCCGCAGAGGCAGAGCTGCGCCGTCTTGTCACGGCGCTCGGCGTGGACCTGGTGGTGCTTGCCCGCTACATGCAGATCCTGAGTGACGAGCTCTCGCGCGACTTCGCCAGCCGATGCATCAACATCCACCACTCGTTCCTGCCGAGCTTCAAAGGCGGATCGCCGTACTCACAGGCCCACCAGCGTGGCGTGAAGCTGGTCGGGGCGACCGCACACTACGTGACCGGTGACCTCGACGAGGGCCCGATCATCGAGCAGGACGTTCGGCGTATCGACCATCGATACGCCCCTGCGGAGATCCAGGCCCTCGGCCGAGACATCGAAGCGGTCGTGCTCGCGCGTGCAGTGCGTCTGCATCTCGAGGATCGTGTGTTCATCGACGGGAACAAGACCGTCGTCTTTGCGTGAGGCCTTGCATGACCGCCAAGATCATCGACGGCAAGGCGGCGGCCGAGCGGCTGCGCGTGACGGTGGCCGACGCAGTCGCGCGGCTGAAGCACGAGCACGGCCTGGTGCCCGGACTCGCCGTGGTCCTGGTCGGCGACGATCCGGCCAGCGAGGTCTATGTACGCAACAAGGCAAGGCAAACCGCCGAGGTCGGCATGGCTTCGCTGGAGCATCGCCTGGATGCCTCCACGAGCGAGGCCGAGCTGCTGGCGCTGATCGATCGTTTGAATCGGGACGCAGCTGTGCACGGCATTCTGGTGCAGCTGCCGCTGCCGAAGCAGATCCGTGCGAGTGCTGTCATCGAGGCCATTTCGCCGGCCAAGGACGTCGATGGATTCCACCCCGTCAACGTGGGCAGGGTTGCCAGCGGAGACGACGGGATCGTTCCGTGCACACCCTATGGATCCTTGCTGCTTCTGCGGCAAGCGCTGCCATCGCTGGCAGGCCTTGAGGCTGTGGTCATCGGCCGCTCCAACATCGTCGGCAAGCCGATGGCTCAGCTGCTGCTGGCCGAAAGCTGCACCGTCACGGTCGCCCATTCGCGGACGCACGACTTGGCCGCTGTGGTCCGGCGCGCCGACATCGTGGTCGCTGCCGTCGGTCGGCCCGAGATGGTGCGAGGCAGTTGGCTCAAGCCGGGCTGCTGCGTCATCGATGTGGGGATCAACCGTGTGCCGACGCCGGATGGCAAACACCGTCTCGTCGGCGACCTTGCCTTTGCCGAGGCTTGCAAGGTTGCCGCGGCCGTCACGCCAGTGCCTGGCGGCGTCGGCCCGATGACGATTGCCTGCCTCTTGCGCAACACGGTGCTCGCGGCCTGTCGCCTGCGCGGCGTGGCGCTGCCGAATGAACTCGAATAGCCAGGAGAAGTCGCCATGAAGATTCTTGTCCCCGTCAAGCGGGTGGTCGATTCCAACGTCAAGGTGCGCGTCAGAAACGATGGCAGCGGTGTAGACATTGCCAACGTCAAGATGAGCATGAACCCGTTCGACGAGATCGCCGTCGAAGAGGCAGTGAGGCTCAAGGAAAAGGGCATCGCCACCGAAGTGATCGCGGTGTCTTGTGGCGTTGCGCAATGCCAGGAAGTGCTGCGCACCGCCATGGCCATCGGCGCGGACCGCGCCATCCTGGTCGAGAGCAACGAAGAGTTGCAGCCCTTGGCAGTGGCCAAGTTGTTGAAGGCCCTGGTGGACCAGGAGCAGCCCGGCCTGATCATCCTCGGCAAGCAGGCCATCGACGACGACTGCAATCAGACCGGCCAGATGCTTGCCGCGTTGGCGGCTCTGCCGCAGGCCACCTTTGCATCGAAGGTGGAGGTCGCCAACGGGAAGGCCCAGGTTGCCCGTGAGGTCGACGGAGGCCTGGAAAGCTTGAGCATCGAACTGCCCGCGGTGATCACCACCGACTTGCGCCTGAACGAGCCGCGTTACGTCACGCTGCCCAACATCATGAAGGCCAAGAAGAAGCCGCTCCAGGTGATCAAAGTGGCTGATCTGGGTGTCGACGTGACTGCCCGCCTCAAGACGCTGAAGGTTGTCGAGCCCCCGACGCGCGAAGCAGGCATCAGGGTGCCCGATGTGGCCATGCTCGTCGACAAACTGAAGAACGAAGCGAAGGTGATCTGACATGGCCGCACTCGTCATTGCCGAACACGACAACCTGTCCATCAAGGCCGTCACCCTGAACACGGTGACCGCTGCGCTCGCCTGTGACCCGACGGTCCACGTTCTCGTGGCCGGTGCGGACGCTTTGGGTGCGGCGCAGGCGGCATCACAGATCGCGGGCGTGGCCAGGGTCTTGCACGCAGACGCGCCCGGCCTGGGCCACGGGATGGCCGAGAACGTCGCCGCTCAAGTCGTGATGATCGCGAAGAACTACACCCACCTTCTGTTTCCGGCCACTGCGGCCGGCAAGAACGTCGCACCCCGCGTGGCCGCGCTGCTCGACGTGGCGCAGATCAGCGACGCGATCAAGGTGGTCAGCCCCGACACATTCGAACGACCGATCTACGCTGGCAACGCCATCGCGACGGTGCAAAGCATCGATGCCATCAAGGTCATCACCGTGCGCACGACCGCCTTCGATCCGGCCGGCGCGAGTGGCGGCGGGGCGGCCATTGAGCCGCTGGCCGCGGTGGCCGACGGCGGCAGGTCCCACTTCGTGGGCAACGAAATCGCCAAGAGCGATCGACCCGAGCTCACGTCGGCCAAGATCATCGTGTCCGGTGGACGCGGCCTGGGCAGCAGCGAGAATTTTGGCGAAGTGCTGACGCCCCTCGCCGACAAGCTTGGCGCTGCCCTGGGCGCCAGCCGCGCTGCCGTGGACGCAGGCTATGCACCGAACGACTGGCAGGTCGGGCAGACCGGCAAGATCGTGGCGCCTGACCTGTACATCGCTTGCGGCATCAGCGGCGCGATCCAGCACTTGGCCGGCATGAAGGACTCCAAGGTGATCGTGGCGATCAACAAGGATGCCGAGGCGCCGATCTTCGCCGTGGCCGACTATGGCTTGGAGGCCGACCTGTTCCAAAGCATTCCCGAGCTTGTGAAGGCGCTCTCTTGATCAAGCGCACGCCGTACTTTCATAAGCTGGCAGCCTTGGGAGCGAAGTTCCAGGACCGCGGCGGGTATGCGACGGTGAATTTCGTGACGTCCATCGAAGACGAACACATGGCGGTGCGCGAGCGCGTCGGCATGTTCGACGTCTACTATCAAGTCGGCGTCGAGATCAAGGGGCGCGACGCCGAGAAATTGCTGCAACTCGTTCTGGTTAACGACGTTCGCCGGATGGCTGACGGTGGCGTGCTCTACAGCACGATCTGCAACGAGCGTGGAGGCATCGTCGATGACCTCACGTGTTTCCGGTTTAGTGGGGATCGCTTCTGGCTGTCGCCCACGCCGTCGCGTGTCCAGGCAGTCGTCGAGTTCGTGGAACGGCATGTTGGCACACTGAGCGTGGCCGTCACCAACCTGGGCTATTCCAACGCCTACCTTTCTATTCAAGGGCCTCGTTCGCGCGAACTGCTGGCCAAGTTGACCGACACCGACCTGTCGACATCCGCGCTGCCGTATTTCGCCTGCACGCACGGGACGGTCGCTTCGGTGCCGGGCACGGTCATCTCCCGCACCGGCTATTCGGGAGAACTGGGCTATGAGCTCTTTTGTCCGGTCGAATACGCCGAGCATGTCTGGGATGCCGTGTCGACTGCGGGCGCCGAGTGGGAGATACGGGCCTGCGGCATGAAGACCATGAGATCGCTGCGTATCGAGAAGATGTACCTTCTTTATGGTCTCGACCTCAGCACCGAGACGGACCCACTGTCAGCTGGTCTGGGGTGGACTGTCAGGTTCGATGACCGCGACTTCGTCGGTCGTCTGGCACTGGAGGCGTTCAAGCAGAAGGGGCCGTCGACGCGACTGTGCCTGCTCGACACGGGTGGCATGCACCCAATTGTTCACGGTGAGACGGTGCTGTTTGACGCCCAACCTGTATCGACGATCACCTCCGGTGACCCGGGCTTCCTGCTTGGAAAAACCTTTGCCTTTACGTACCTGCCGGCGGCGCTCACTACAGAAGGCACCAAGGTTCAGATCGTCTTGAAGGATCGAGATCAACCTGTGATGGCGACCGTTGTTCGCAAGGCGCCCTACGATCCGGATCGACTTCGCGCAACGATCTGATAGGACCCATCGAGGAGACGATGGCGGACGCACGCTGAAAGCACCAAGCCATGGCCACTGAACACGAAGAACTCGAGATCCTACGAAGCGTTGTCGCACGGATGAATGGATTCCTCTATCGCTGCAAGGCCGACGACACGTTCACGATGATGTACATGACGCCGTCCGTCACCAACCTGCTGGGGTATTCCGCGCGCGACTTCATCGGCAACGGTGTCCTTTCGATGCAGTCGATCGTGTTTCCAGAAGATGCGCGCGTGGTCGAGAAGCAGTTCGAGTTAAGCATTACCAACAAGACGTCCTGGGATGTCGAGTATCGCGTGACCCATCGCGACGGTCGGCTGCTGTGGGTCACCGAGCAAGGTGCGGGCGTCTACGGGCCGGGCGGGGAGCTCGAGTTTCTTGAGGGGTTCGTCTTCAGCTCCGAAGGGCGCCGCGCGGCCGAGGTTGAGAACCAGTCTCGGTTCAATCGCTTGACCGAAGCCTCGAATCGGATCCTCACCGACACCGATCAGATCCTGCGTTCGCTCCGCACACTGTCGATACTGTCCTTCAACGCAAAAGTCGAGGCAGCTCGAAGCGGCGATGCCGGCCGGGGTTTCGGCGTCATTGCCGAACAGGTCGGGGTTCTGGCTGCCGATACGGGCGCTCAGGCCCGGAAGATCGATTCGCACATTGCCGCGATTCGGCGAATTCTGAAGCCCTGAGGCCCCATGGGAAACCGCTCGTTGGTGTGGTCATTTGTTGGCCGATGGTATGACGGCAAAGTGGCCGGTGGCGGCCTGCGGGTTGACGTGGTCCATTGGAGGCGTCGTGGCTGCTGCCGGCTCGACCGATCTGTCGCAACGCTCACCTCGATGACTTGCTCAGCAGCTCCAACAACGGGACGTGGTGCGGGTCTTTCACGAAACGGCAGCACGAGCACGGGTCGCAGTGACACGCCCAGTGCGGCTTCGCGCTCACATGCAAAGGGCCGCCCTGTGGAAGTGGCATCCCGATGGTGGTCAATCGGGGTCGCCCACGCGGGCATGACCTCGGCGAACACGCACCGAACGTGTCAGTCGTCAACTTTCGACAGGCGGGTGGCGGGTTTTCCCGAGGCTCTGCTTTTCGCATTGGCGTTAACGCTCTCCAAGCTTGCGCTGCTACCTTTGCGGCTGTTGAACCCCGCTGGTGTCACAAAGTCCGAGAAGCAACACGTCATGGGCATCGCACACGTTCTCACCCTCGAAGAGACCATCGCAACCACTGGCGCGGCGGCGGTCGGGATAGTCCCGCTGCGCTGCGCCGATGCTGCGGTGGTATCGCTTGCCCTGTGGCTCAAGCGGGCGATGCGACGCGGACGGTTCCATCCCATGGCGCCGGCCTTGATCGATGCGCAGCGCTGAAGTGATTGCCCGTATGGGCTGGACCCTGGCCGCAGGCACGGGGTGGCGGCTGGCCGACTGGATGTCCGGGCGCTCGCCCGAGATCGAAACCGATGGCCTGACCATCAAGCGCTACGGCGCGACGCATTGAAAGGACGCACCATGAGCACGAAGAAGTTTGCATCCCACGCCGACCTCGAAGAGAAGAAGGTCAGCTTCACCCAGCTGTCCGAGCATGCCTGGGCCTACACCGCCGAGGGCGACCCCAACACCGGTATCGTCATCGGCGACGACGCGGTGCTGGTGGCCGACACCCAGGCCACGCCGGCCATGGCCGCCGATGTGATCCGCCGCATCCGCGAAGTCACCGACAAGCCGATCAAGTACGTCGTGCTGACGCACTACCACGCGGTGCGCGTGCTCGGCGCCTCGGCCTACACAAGCCGCAGCAGATCCTCGCCAGCCAGGACACCTACGACCTGATCGTCGAGCGCGGCGAGCACGACAAGGCCAGCGAGATCGGCCGCTTCCCGCGCCTGTTCCGCAACGTCGAGACGCGTGCCGGCCGGCATGACCTGGCCGACGATGACCTTCAGCGGCAAGATGACGCTGTGGCTGGGCAAGCTGGAGGTGCAGCTGCTGCAGCTGGGCCGCGGCCACACCAAGGGCGACACCGTGGTCTGGCTGCCGCAGGAGCGCACGCTGCTGTCGCGGCGACCTGGTCGAGTTCGACGCCACGCCCTATGCCGGTGACGCCTACTTCAAGGACTGGCCGCAGACGCTGGAGAACGTCGCCGCGCTCAAGCCGCTGGCGCTGGTGCCCGGCCGCGGCCCGGCGCTGGTCGGCGAGGCGCAGGTGGCTGCGGGCCTGGCTGCGACTGCCGGCTTCATCGCCGACGTGTCGCGCCAGCGTGCAGGCCGGCGTGGCCGCAGGCAAGGATCTCAACGCGGTCTACAAGGAGACCTTCGCCAGGCTCAAGCCGAAGTACGGCCACTGGGTCATCTTCGACCACTGCATGCCCTTCGACGTGACACGCTGCTACGACGAGGCCACGCAGTACCCCGACCCGCGCATCTGGACCGCCGAGCGCGACCGTCAGATGTGGGAAACGCTGGAAGGCTGAGCGACTGACAGCCGACATGGCAGCGACCCCTGTGGCGGCCTTGAGCTACGACTCTGGCGGGCAGCAGATCCAGTCCCACGAGTACGCCTACCGGCGCTCGCGCCGACCAGGACGCCGCGCACGCCGGCGCGCCACCCGGTGGTCGTGGTCGGCGCCGGGCCGGTGGGCCTGAGCCTGGCCATCGACCTGGCGCAGCGCGGCCAGCAGCGTGCTGCTGCTGGACAACGACAACCGGCTGTCGACCGGCTCGCGCGCGATCTGCTTCGCCAAGCGCACGCTGGAGATCTGGGACCGGCTCGGCGTCGGCGAGCGGATGTGCGCCAAGGGCGTGGAGTGGAACGTCGGCAAGGTCTTCTTCAAGGAGCGATCTGCTCTACCGCTTCGACCTGCTGCCCGAGCCCGGCCACGAGCGCCCGGCCTTCATCAACCTGCAGCAGTACTACGCCGAGGCCTTTCTCGCGGTGCGCGCGGCCGAGCTGCCGAACATCGAGATCCGCTGGAAGAACACGGTCGCGGCGTTGCGAGCAGACGGCCGACGGCGTGCTGCTGGGCGTCGACACGCCCGAAGGCCGCTACACGATCGCCGCCGACTACGTGGCCGCCTGCGACGGCTCGCGCTCGCCGATGCGCGCGCTGCTCGGCCAGGAAAGCAAGGGCCGCGTCTTCCGCGACCGCTTCCTGATCGCCGACGTGCAAGCATGGAGGCCGACTTCCCGGCCGAGCGCTGGTTCTGGTTCGACCCGCCGTTCCATCCGCAACCAGAGCGTGCTGCTGCACCGGCAGCCCGACGGCGTCTGGCGCATCGACTTCCAGCTCGGCTGGGACGCCGACCCCGAGGAGGAGAAGCAAGCCCGAGCGCATCCAGCCGCGCGTCGACGCGATGATGCGCCAGGCGCTCGGCCGCGAGGTGCCGTTCGAACTGGAGTGGGCCAGCGTCTACACCTTCGCCTGCCTGCGCATGGACACGCTTCCGCCACGGCCGCGTGCTGTTCGCCGGCGACTCGGCGCACGGCGTGTCGCCCTTCGGCGCGCGCGGCGCCAACTCCGGCGTGCAGGACGCCGAGAACCTGGCCTGGAAGCTCGACCTGGTGCTGCGCCGGCAGGCGCCGCCGCGCGCTGCTCGACAGCTACGCCAGCGAGCGCGAATACGCGGCCGACGAGAACATCCTCAACTCGACCCGCGCCACCGACTTCATCACGCCCAAGAGCGAGATCTCGCGTCTGTTCCGCGACGCGACGCTGGACCTGGCGCGCGATTACGCCTTCGCGCGTCGGCTCGTCAACAGCGGGCGGCTGTCGGTGCCGGCGACGCTGCGCGACTCGCCGCTGAACACGCCCGATGGCGATGCGTTCGCCGGCGCCATGGTGCCCGGCGCGCCGGCGATCGATGCGCCGTTGGCGACGCCGCAGGCAAGACGTGGCTGCTGCGCCAACTTGGGCAGCGGCTTCACGCTGCTGGTCGTTCGGCGAAGCGCGCCGACTGGGCCGCCGAAGCTCGATCGGCGGGCAGACCGTCGTCGTCGGCGACGGCGGGCTGCGCGACCGCCGACGGCTGGGCCGCGCGAGCGCTATGACGCGCGCCCGGGAACGGCCTACCTGCTGCGCCCGGATCAGCACGTCTGCGCGCGCTGGCGTCGCGCCGACGCCGCCAAGGTGGCGGCGGCGCTGCAGCGTGCCACCGGACGATGAACCAGGAAGGGAACGATGCTGATCACCGAATCCAACCTCGAAGCACCCGACGACTTCTACGAGGCATTGATCGACGCCCACCGCGACCTCGACAACGCCAGAGCCACGCACTGAACGCCAAGCTGGTGCTGCTGCTGGCCAACCACATCGGCCGCCAGGATGTGCTCCTGCAGGCCTTGCAGGCGGCACGCGCCAGTGTGCTGAAGTCCGAGGTCAAAGGGAGCCCAGCCATGAGCCACTCCAAACTGCAATACCAGTCGGGCTTCGGCAATCAGTTCGCCAGCGAGGCCGTGGCCGGCGCATTGCCGGTGGGCCGGAACAGCCCGCAGCGGGTCGCGCATGGCTTGTATGCCGAGTTGTTGTCGGGCAGCGCATTCACCGCGCCGCGCCACACCAATCAGCGCAGCTGGCTGTACCGCCGCCAGCCTTCGGTGGTGGTCGGGCGCTATGAGCCGCTGCCGCAGCCGTTGCTGAAGACCGGGGCGAAGGATGGCGTGGCGGCGCCGCCCGATCCGATGCGCTGGGGTCCGATGCCGATTCCCGACGCGCCGCTCGATTTCGTCGACGGCCTGCGCAGCATCGTCGTGAATGGTGATGCCGATGCGCAGGTCGGCATCGCCGCGCACCTCTACCTGGTCAACCGCTCGATGACGAAGCGCGCCTTCGTCAATGCCGACGGCGAGATGCTGCTGGTGCCGCAGCAGGGCCGGCTCACGATCACCACCGAGTTGGGCGTGCTCGAGGTCACGCCCGGGTGAGATCGCGCTGCTGCCGCGCGGCATGGCCTTCAAGGTCGCGGTGGACGGACCGTCGCGCGGCTATGTCTGCGAGAACTACGGCGCGCCGTTTCGCCTGCCCGAACTCGGGCCGATCGGCAGCAACGGGCTGGCCAACGCGCGGGACTTCCATGGCGCCGGTGGCCGCATTCGAAGATGCAACGGGCGGCTACGAGATCATCAAGAAGTACGGCGGCACGACTGTGGCGCGCGCGTGCGAACGCCACACCGTTCAACGTCGTCGCCTGGCACGGCAACCTCGCGCCACTGAAGTACGACACCGCGAACTTCATGACGATCGGCTCGATCAGCTTCGACCATCCGGATCCGTCGATCTTCACGGTGCTGACCTCGCCGAGCGACACGCCGGGCACGGCGAATTGCGATTTCGTGATCTTTCCGCCGCGCTGGATGGTCGCTGAAGACACCTTCCGTCCGCCCTGGTACCACCGAAACCTGATGAGCGAGTTCATGGGTCTGGTGCAGGGCCAGTACGACGCCAAGCCCGAAGGCTTCATGCCCGGCGGCATGAGCCTGCACAACTGCATGGTGCCGCACGGCCCCGACGCCGACGCTTTCGACAAGGCGAGCCACGAGGCCCTCGCTCCCCACAAGCTCGACAAGACGCTGGCGTTCATGTTCGAGAGCCGCTTGCGCTTGCTTCCCACCGAGTTCGCCTTGCGCAGCGAGGTGCTCGACGCCAGCTACGCCGAGTGCTGGGCGGGCCTTGCCGACAAATTTGCGAGCGCATGACGATGAACCTGGATTCCACCCACGACCCCGCATTGCAAAGTTGGGTCGAGTCGGCAAACGACCCGACCACCGACTTTCCGATCCAGAACCTGCCGTTCGGGCGCTTCCGTCGTGCCGGCGTCGACGAGCCTTGGCGGATCGGTGTCGCGATCGGCAACCAGGTGCTGGACTTGCGCCTCGCCGCCACGGAAGGGACCTGGACAGCAGACATGGCCGCGGTGCTCGAGCCCTTGGCGGCGGGCGACTTGAAGCGCTTCATGGCATTGGGATCGATGGCACGCCGCCAACTGCGTGCGGTGCTGTCGGTCGAACTCGGTCGAGCCAGCGGGCAGCAGGTCGCGCTGGCACGGTGCCTGTTGCCGCAGGCTGATGCGCAGATGACCTTGCCCTGCGTGATCGGTGACTACACCGACTTCTACACCGGCATCCATCACGCGACCACCGTGGGCAAACTCTTCCGCCCCGACAACCCGTTGCTGCCAAATTACAAGTGGGTGCCCATCGGCTACCACGGGCGCAGCTCGTCCATCGTCACCAGCGGCGAACCGATCCGTCGGCCCTTCGGGCAGACCAAGGGTAGCGCGGACACGCCGCGCGTGGGACCGACCCAGCGTCTCGACCACGAACTCGAACTTGGGTTCTTGATCGGCCCGGGCAATGCGCTGGGTGAGCCCGATACCCATCGAGCGAGCGCACGAGCATCTGTTCGGGGTCACGCTGCTCAACGATTGGTCAGCGCGCGACATCCAAGCCTGGGAGTACCAGCCACTCGGGCCGTTTCTGTCCAAGAACTTCGGCAGCACACTGTCGCCTTGGGTCGTGACCATGGAGGCGCTGGCGCCGTTTCGCGCGCCGATGCAGCGTCGGCCGGCCGGCGACCCCCAGCCGCTGCCCTACCTCGACTCGGCGGGCGACCGCGCCTTTGGGGCGCTCGATATCCAACTCGAAGTCTGGCTGCAAACCGCGGCGATGCGGGAGGCCGGGCATTCCTGCGGTGCGACTGTCGCGGGGCAATGCGGCCGAGGCGATGTACTGGACGCCGGCGCAACTGGTCACGCACCACAGCGTGGGCGGCTGCAATCTGCGGCCGGGTGATCTGCTGGGCTCGGGAACGCTTTCGGGGCCGAACCCCGGCGAGGCCGGTTCCTTTCTCGAGATGACGCTGTCCGGCGCCCAGCCGCTGCAGCTGCGCAATGGCGAGTCTCGCACCTTTCTCGAAGATGGAGACACGCTCACGCTGCGCGGCGCTTGCGAGCGCCTGGGCGCACGCCGCATCGGTTTCGGTGAGTGCAGCGGCACCATAACGCCAGCTGCGTCCGGGTCACAGCCGTGACGCTGTCGGCGGTTCAACACCACCGGTCAGTGACGACAAGGAGGCTGTCATGAGCCAGCGCAACGCGATCGTCACCGGCTCGACCAGTGGCATCGGTCTTTCGATTGCACGAAGCTTGGCGCATTCGGGCATGAACGTGATGCTCAACGGCTTTGGCGACCGCGGTTCCATTGAAGAGGCGCGCCGGCAACTCGCCGCCGAAACCGGGGTGAACGTGATCTACAGCGCGGCGGACATGAGCAAGCCTGCCGAAATCGGGCAGATGGTCGCCGAGGCCGAGACCGCGTTCGGTTGCGTCGACGTCCTGGTCAACAACGCCGGCATCCAGTTCGTCGCCCCGGTCGACGAATTCCCCGACATCAAGTGGGAGCAGATCCTGGCCATCAACCTGTCGTCGAATTTCTACGCCATCAAGGCCGTGCTGCCGGGCATGAAGCAGCGCAATCGCGGACGCATCGTCAACATCGCCTCGGCGCATGGGCTCGTGGCATCACCGTTCAAGTCGGCCTACGTTGCGGCGAAGCACGGTGTCGTCGGGCTCACCAAGGCCGTCGCCCTTGAAGTGGCAGAGACCGCGATCACCGTGAATGCCGTGTGCCCCGGCTATGTGCGCACGCCCTTGGTCGAGGAACAAATCAAGGACCAGGCCAGAGTGCACAACATGCCCGAGGAGCGCGTGGTTCGTGAAGTGATCCTGGCGTCTCAACCGAACCGGCGATTTGTCGAACTGGAACAACTCGGCGCCCTGGTGCTGTTCCTGTGCTCGGACGCGGCGGGCTCGATCACCGGTGCCGCCTTGCCCATCGAAGGCGGCTGGACCGCACGCTGAGCACTGCATGGACACGCTGCGACCCGGTTCGATTGGGAAAGCCGACCAGGGCAAGGTCGTCTCGGCGGCCGATGCCGTTGCACTGATCCGTGACGGCGATACGGTGGCGACGTCTGGGTTCGTGGGCATCGGCTTTGCCGAAGAGATTGCCATCGCGCTCGAACAGCGCTTCAACACCAGCGGCACGCCGCGCAAGCTGACCCTGGTCTACGCGGCGGGCCAGGGGGACGGGCGCGACAAGGGATTGAACCATCTGGCGCACGAAGGCTTGGTGCGTCGCGTCATCGGGGGGCACTGGGGCCTGGTTCCCGGCCTCGGCAAACTCGCGGTTGACGGCCGCATCGAGGCCTACAACCTGCCGCAGGGTGTCATTTCCTGTCTGTTTCGAGATATCGCCGGCGGCCGACCGGGGCATCTCAGCCGCGTCGGACTCGGTACCTTTGTCGACCCACGGATCGGGGGCGGCAAGATGAACGATCGAACCACCGAAGACCTGGTCGAGCTTTGCCACCTGGGCGGCGGCGAGAGCCTGTTCTACAAGGCCTTCCCGATCCAGGTGAGCATCATTCGCGCCACCACGGCCGATTCTGACGGCAACTTGTCCATGGAGCGCGAGGCGCTGACACTCGAGAGCCTGTCGATCGCCATGGCCGCGCACAACAGCGGTGGCATCGTCATTGCACAGGTCGAACGCATCGCCGAGCGCGGCTCGCTCAGCCCACGGCAGGTAAAGGTGCCGGGCGTGCTGGTCGATTGCGTCGTTGTGGCCAGGCCGGAGAACCATTGGCAGACCTTCGGCACGCAGTACCACCCCGGGTACAGCGGCGAAATGCGGGTACCCGTCGGCGACATCGAAGTGATGCCCCTCGACGAGCGCAAGATCATCGCGCGCCGCGCGGCGCTGGAGCTGGAGGCCAACAGCGTCGTCAACCTGGGCATCGGCATGCCCGAGGGCATCGCCAGCGTGGCCAACGAAGAAAAGATCATCGATCTGCTCACGCTGACTGCCGAGCCGGGCGTGATCGGCGGCGTGCCGGCGGGTGGCGCGAACTTTGGCGCCGCTGTCAACACGCAGGCCATCATCGACCAGCCCTACCAGTTCGACTTCTACGATGGCGGTGGCTTGGACGTGGCCTTCCTCGGCCTGGCCCAGGCAGACGCGCAGGGCAACCTGAATGTCAGCAAGTTCGGGCCCAGGCTGGCCGGTGCGGGCGGGTTCATCAACATCAGCCAGGCGGCCCGCAAGGTGGTGTTCGTCGGTACCTTCAACGCCGGCAAGCTGCAAGTGGCGGTGCGCGACGGTTCGTTGCACATCGTCAGCAACGGCGCTACGCGCAAGTTCGTGCGCGATGTCGAACACCGCACTTTCAGCGGCAGCGTTGCCTTGCGGCGTGGCCAGCCGGTGGTCTACATCACCGAGCGCTGCGTGTTTCGCCTGACCGCGCAGGGGCTGGAATTGGTCGAAGTCGCTCCGGGCATCGACCTCCAGCGCGATGTGCTCGACCTGATGGATTTCGCGCCCGTCATGAAGACACCGCCGCGCCTGATGGACGCGCGCATCTTCCAGAGCGAGCCCATGCAACTGCGCGTAGACATGCTGCGGCTGCCGCTCAGCCAGCGCTTCATATTCGATGCCGAGCAGGGTCTGTTTTTCGCCAACTTCGAAGGCATGACGATCCGCAGCGTGGCCGATGTCGAACAGATACGCGCGCTGCTGGAAGGCCGCTTGCAAGCGCTCGGACACAAGGTGCCGGCCATAGTCGACTACGACAACTTCAGCGTGCTCCCCGATGCGCTCGACGCTTACGTCGATATGGTGCGCGATGTCGCGGGGCGCTACTACAGTCGCGTCTCGCGCTACACGACGAGCGCCTTTCTGCGAAGCAAGCTGGGTGACGCGCTGCTGCAGCGAGGCGTCGCTCCGCACATCTTCGAAAGTGCCGCAGACGCACGCAGGAATCTGTCCGGACCCGCCGCGCCGGTGCGAGGGTGACACGGCCCGGAGCCAAGTGCGCGAGATCCCAGAACCGGCCCAACAGAGGCTGCTCGCCCGCCAACCTTCGAGGTCCCAGATGTGGCGGGGTCTTGCCGTGCTGCCCTTGCCTCAGGAACTCGCATCTTGAATCCACAGTATGGCTTCATCCTGCGATCGCCCCAACTTCCAGCAATCCGTGTCTAGTCAGTAGGTCTGCTTTGTGGCGGACGTCCCTGGCCCCTCGACCTGCTGCTTTGGGTCGAGTTCAGCCGGTCAGGTCGGTCGTCATGAGCCGTTCGCGGTTCGCCTCTCGTTGCGCCGTCAACGCAGCCAGCCCGCGACGAGCGGCGCGTTTTGCCGCCGACATGGCACCGCGATGTGAAGCACTGCTGTCTTCCGGCCACAAGTGCCGACGACGCGAGATGCCACGCGATGGGCGCCGGCCGTCAGGCACCGCTGGTGCGCATCACGACCGCTGCGTCGTCGGGCAGGTACCCGCGAACCACCTCAACGCACGGCGCGAGATTGCGGCAGAAAGCTTCGATGGCCGCCACGTCGCGTCCCAGCAGCAGCGGGTGTGGTGCGAAGGCCCGCTCGTCGAGCACGGTGAAGATCAGGCAGCGTGCGGCGGCGGCAGACAGCTGAGCGATCGCCTTGTAGACGAACAGCTCATCGGCGCAGCGGTATCCGAGCGTGCCGCAGGCCACGACGATGTCGGCGTGCGGCAGCGCAATGCCGGAGAAATCTGCGCAGGCGAACTCGGCCGCAGGATGTGCGGCGTGCCGGGAGGCGGCCAGCTCGATAAATTCGGCGACGCGGTCGATGCCGAGGTAGCGGATGCCGGCGAAGCGTTCGACGAGGAAGGGCAGCAGGTCGCCATGGCCGCAGCCTACGTCGAGCACGCACGCATCGGTGAAGTCAGCCGCTGCGGCGACAACTTCGAACCGCTTGCGCTGGCTTGCCGCGTCTCGCCAACCAAGCGCGCCGACCGTGCCCGCACCGTGGCTCTTAACGCGGTCGCGGTGATAGCGGATGATGGTGGCCTGGGCGGTCGGGTCCATGGTCGAATGAGCGGCGTCGCAGTGACGGCATCGGGCCTGGAGTGTCAGGCATGATGACTTTGGCTCCAAGGACGTTGCGCCGCGCGGCAGTCCGCAGGCCTGCGATGCCGCGCGCTGGTGCGCAGGATGATGAGTTGCTGATCAGCACGAAGGGACACCATGGCAGACGACGGTTCGGCCCAATCCACCACCGTATGGCCGCTTCCCAAATTCCTCTTCGAGGTTAAGTGGGACGGCACGGTCATGCACTTTCAGGAAGTCTCGGGCCTGGACGTTGAGTCCCAACCCATCGAGTACCGGCACGGCGACAGCACGCAGTTCTCGGTGATCAAGATGCCAGGCGTGAGGAAGTACAGCGACGTCACGATGAAGAAGGGCGTCTTCAAGAGCGACAACAAGTTCTGGGACTGGTTCAACGAGATCAAGATGAACACCGTCAGGCGCAAGCCCATAACCATCAGCCTGCTGGACGAGGCCGGCTCGCCGACGATGGTGTGGACGCTGGCGAACGCTTGGCCGACCAAGATCAGCGGCACCGACTTGAAGGCGACCGGCAACGAGGTGGCGGTGGAGACCATCGTGATCTCGCACGAGGGCTTGACAGTCGCCAACGCTTGATACGCCTGCCGTAAGCCAGTGTCGGTATCGGCCCGACCTGGACGCCGCAGATCGACCGGCCGCTTCGAGGCGATGAGAAGTGAACTTGCGATATCGCTGATGGGTCGGTTTGAGTCCGTCACGGCGCGAGAAAGCAGCCGTTCGCGGCGCAAGTCCGCTTGGTTCAGGCACCGGAGTCAGCTGTACTTCGGACAGCTGACACTCGGCCCGCCACAGGCCACCGAGTTGAACGTCAGCTTGATGGCGCTTACCGGAAATGCGTCCGCCCTTGGCGACTGTCAGCAACCGCTGCAGAGCGGCCGCAGGCGTCGGCGTCACAGCTGGCGGCAATGTGCCGTCAAGAGCCCCGCGAATGGCCGCCCGCCAGCAGATCTCCGGACTCCCCAACAACATCGACGTCGGTCGACAGCGGGCACCGAACAGACTGATGTACTACTTTAGCCGACGAGGAGACCACACTCGGCGGCAAGCCTAGCCGCGAGGCGGCGGTTCGGCACCCCCAGCTTCATGTTCATGCGCTGGAAGCGGGAGTTGATCGAACTCTTGGTGACGCGCAGTTCGGCCGCAATGCGCTTGCTGCTGTGTCCCTGCTGTTCGTGGCGCAGGAGAGCCAGGTCGGCCTGGGTGATGCGCGCCTTGACGATCAACTCGCGCCGGAGGCGGGCCAGCCACCAGTCGTGCAATTCGGCCGCGATCAGCCGAGCACCCAGGCGGAAGCGGCCGAACCCTTCACCCTCGAAGAAGCCAGGCTGGGTCGATCCGAGGCAGAGCAAGCTGATCCGTGAAAGTCCGGCGCCAGAGTGGGCCGGCACCAGCGCCGCCGATGCGAAGCCGTTCTGCTGCGCCAGTTCGATCACTCGCTGCGCCTCGGCGTCCACCACCGGGAGTGCGCTGGCCGGGATGGGCTCCGAGTGGTGTGCGGCGTAAGCCAGCCAGGGGTCGTGGGCGAAGCACCCGGCTTCGAGGTAGCGCTGGCACCAGTCGGGCTCGCACACCAGCATGAAACGGCAGGCGGATAGGTCGGCGTTGTCGCGGATGAAGCTGACGAAGACGGCGTTCTCCGCGCCGAGCGCATGGACGCCGTCCGTGAGCAGCGCATGGACGGTGGCCTGGTCCCTGGCCTCGGCGATGCGTTCGGCAACGGCAGTGATGCGCTCGGTGTAGTCGGTCGCAGCCACGATCTGCGCCAGCGCCGGTGCCTCAGGGTTCGCTGGCGTCGATGCTTCGCCAGAGCTCGTCGGCGTCGCGCTTGAGGTTGACGTGGAGCAGCGGGTGTTCGAAGCGGATGGGGTCGTTGTCGCACCATCGCTTGAAGTGCTCAACGTCTTCGAACTGGACGGACTGTTGCGTGCGAAGTCCGCGCCTCGGGGAATCCTCTCGTTCGACATAGAGACCTCCTGCAACGCGTTGAAGGAAGAACTGGACTCTTCCGCCCCGGCCTTCGGCGCTCAGAGTTCGATCGCTGGAGCTTGCCCGTGCATTGGCCGCGAACCTCATCGTGTCACTCGGCTGGTCGCGTCGCAGACCATCCAGGTGCACGGCCTTCGCTGCTTGAGGGCGTTCGCTGGACTTTGTCCGTTGGCTCGTCGCCCGCCGCGTCTGGTGGCTCACTGCGTGCCATGCTTCCTCTGAGCTCGCGATCGGCTTGATGAGATTCGGCTTCATGCGTGGCGGCTCCTTGGTGCTCCCTGGCGGATGCGCTGAGACTTCGCACAGCGAACCCAGGGTGGCTTGAGCGTAGGGAGCTGTTCCGCGACGTGTCAATGGACGGCGCGGTGCGTCCATGAGATTTGCGCGGCGGTAAGGATGGCTAAACGCTGGACTGCGTGCCATCCGAGCCGTCTGTTCGGCTCCATCCAGTTCCCGGCGGTGCCGTTCAGGCGCTGGTACTGGGTCGTCCGCCTGCCAGCGATTCGAGGACCGTCATTGCGCGAGCGGCGAGTTCGACAGGCACGAAGAGGTGGTCGTGGTGGTAGGCCGCCACGGCGTTGCACGGGATGCCTGCCTTGGCCAAGTGACCTGTCACGATGGCCAGCAGGCCGATCGCGTCGAGAGAGGAAAACACGGTCAAGGTGATGAGCCTTGCTTCGAACACAAAGGGCACGTTGGCTTCAACGGCTTGAGCGCGCTCAACGATGGCGGTCAGTCCTTCGGACTCCTGAAACGTACAGATGGGCCTCAGACCTTCCGGGATTCGGAAGTCGGGGAGGGTGCAGTAGACGAAAGTCCCGGCATGGAGCTGTGGCGACAACTGCTGCAGAAGTCGTTCAAGGTCACGATCCCCCGTCATGGATCCTCCCATCGGTGCCAGGACTTTGTGCGAACGCGAAGAGCGTATCTGAAGTACATCGCGATTCGGGTGGAGCCTTCCCCAAATTGACGTGAATTGAGAGGACGTGGCTCGCGGACGGAATGCCGGTTTAGCGTGGCTGAACAGCGGCCAAAGTTACTAAACGCCATGGCGCTGGTGAAGGTTCCTGCTAGTTTGCCCATCCGAGCCTTTGAAGCACGAGGAAGGTACTGGCCCACAGGCCGTCGGAATCTGTCTTCTTCGCGGACCTCGGTGGGTTCATCGGAAAGGAGTCCTTGCAATGGCCTTGCATCCGGAAATCCTGGCGGACCTGGAAGTCCTGCGCACCGAGCTGCGCAAGTATGGCAGCCAGCACCGAGCACTGCTCGAGCTCACACCGATTCGCCCCGCGTGGGACTGGATGGTGGATGGACTGCTGGTGTTGGTGAGCGTGCAGTTGGTTGTGGCCTCGGGCGGCTGGCTCACGCCCGTGGCACTCGTCGTGATCGGCAATCGGCAGCGCGCCTTGGGCAACATCCTCCACGACGCGGCACACCGCAACCTCTGTCGAGACCGGCGGTGGAACGACCTGGCGACGCGTGTCTTCATTGCTCCGCTGGTGTTCGTGAGTCTGACCGCCTACCGATCGGATCACTTTCGGCATCACCTGGGACTGGGGCACGCCGACAGCGACCCGGACCTCCTCGTGCCTCCGGCTTTGCCGCCGCACCACTGGTCCAGCAACTACTTGTGCTACCTGATGACGGCGTCTACGTGGCGGAGCGCCGTGGCAGGGCACTTGGTTGCCGCAAACGCACCTTGGCGCAGCAGGTGCTGGATCGTGGTCTGGTGGGCGGGCTTGCTGGGCCTGATCTGGATCACGGCCGGGACCGTATTCACGCTCGTGTTTGCGGCGCTGTGGATGCTGGCACGCGCCACGGTCTTTCATGCGATCACGACCTTTCGGGAGATGTGTGATCACTTCGGGTTGGCGGCCGGAGGCGTGTTGTCCAAGACCCGCGACATGACCGGCCACGGGTTCTGGAGCCTGGCGATTCACCCCCGCCACAACGGCTACCACCTGACGCATCATCTCCTGCCAGCGGTTCCCTACTACCGTCTGCCGAGGGCGCAACGACTGTTCCGGCAGATGCCGTCCTACCGGGATCGGGGTCGGGTCTGCGGCGCCTACTTCAACGGCCTGAGCGCCGTCACCGCCGCATGGCAGGCGGCGTCGACTCGATGACGGATCGCCATCTCGGGAGCCTGCAGGTGGCCGCCATGCTGGTCTCCGCCAGCTACGGCGTCGGGTTTCTCTTCGGTTCGGGGGAACTGGCCGTGACGCATGGGATGGCCGGGGCGCTCTATGGCGTGGCCACGGCCATGGGCATGCTGCTGTTGGCGGCGCTTGCTGGCAGGCTCTGGTCCACGGGTCTGCCCTTGTGGACAATGTTTGGCCGAGCCTATGGGCCTCGTGTGCAAGAGTCGGTGGCGCTGTTGTCACTCCTTTGGATGGCTGGCGTGCTGGCCGCCCAGATTCAAGGGGCGCATGCAGTATTGCAACTGCTGGGTCTGGACGATCGCTGGGGCGACTGGTCGGGCTTCGTGTTGGCCCTGGGCTTGATCCTCGCCGTTTCGCGGATCGAACTCCGACTGGCGTCGATCTTGTTCGCTCTCTGTCTGCTGGCGAGCGCGGTCGTGCTGGT
>CAVUBY010000011.1:0-373294 GCA_963739925.1 uncultured beta proteobacterium
CGAGGGTCTGGCGAACCTCGCTCAGGTGGGCGACCATGGGAAACAGCAGCCGCACCTTGCCGAAGGCACTGGCCCTCAGGATGGCGCGCAGTTGCTGGCGGAACATGCCAGGCTCGGACAAGCTCCACCGAATGGCTCGCAGCCCCAACGCCGGGTTGAGTGCGTGCTCGTGCCTCAGCTCGTTGAGCGTCATCCGATCCAGCGGCTTGTCTGCGCCGATGTCCACGGTGCGGATCGTCACCGGCAGTCCGTTCATGGCCTGAACCGCCGCACGATAGGCCTCGAACTGCTCGTCTTCGCCTGGCAGCTCACCATCCCGATTCATGAACAGGAACTCGGTTCTAAAGAGACCCACACCGATGGCGCCCGCCTCCAGGGCAGACTTCGCGTCGCGAGGAAGTTCGATGTTGGCCAGCAGTTCGACCTTCTCTGCGTCCAGGGTGACGGCCGGCGTGTGCCGCAGGCGCGACAGACGCTCGCGCTCCAATTGCCCCTGGCGCTGTCGAAAACGGTACTCCTCGAGCACGATCGGCGACGGATTGACGATCACGATACCGCTGTCGCCGTCGATCACGAGCCAGTCGTCCTGCCGAATGATCCGGCTGGCTTCGCGCGCGCCCACCACAGCCGGTATGTCCATGCTTCGCGCCACGATGGCCGTGTGGGAGGTCTTGCCGCCCACATCGGTGACGAATCCGGTGAAGACACTGCCCTTGAACTGGATCATGTCTGCTGGCGCGATGTCGTTGGCCACCAGCACCAGCGGGTCCTCGCCCGCGAAGTCTCGTGGCACCACGCCAGGCGCCGGAGCGTAGCTCGAGGTCGGCCCTCGCGCCATGGCCCGCAGCAATCGCTCCACCACCTGCTCCAGGTCGGCCTTGCGGTCGCGCAGGTACTCGTCCTCCATCTCGTCGAACTGCCGGGCCAGCACCTCCAGCTGCGCCGACAGCGCCCATTCAGCGTTGTAGTGCCGCTCCTGGATCCACACCTTGGTCGCGCCGGTGAGTGTCTCGTCATGCAGGAGCATGAGGTGCACATCGAGCAGCGCCGGAAGTTCGGCGGGCGCCTCGGCAGGCAAGATCTCGCTTGAGCAGGGTCAGTTCGCCCGCCACGGCGTCACGCGCGCTGCGCAGCCGGGCGATCTCGGCATCGACCTGCGCGTCTTCGACGAAGTAGTGGGCAACGTCCACGCGGCTGGAGGCCACGAGCACGGCCCGACCGATGGCAACGCCTCGTGAGACCGGCAACCCGAAGACCTGGAAGCTCATGCGAAAGATGCTACCAGTGGGCCCGCCGCGCGCCTACCCGTAGTTCTGTCGATACAGACGCTTGCGCGAGGTCACGCCGCGGTCATCGATGCGGTCATCCGAGACTCACTCGCCCTCGCCGAACTTGTCGTTGACCAGCGCGCGACGAGCGCGTCGATGGCTTCCTGCTCGTCGGGCCCAGACGGTCTCGATCTCGACCTCCGCGCCCAGGCCCGCCGCCAGCATCATCACGCCCATGATGCTCTTGGCATTGACGCGTCGCCCGTTCCGGCTCATGAAGACGTCACTGCGGAAGCTGCTGGCCAGCTTGGTCAGCTTGGCCGAAGCCCGCGCATGCAGGCCGAGCTTATTGCTGATGGTGATGCTGGTCTTGATCATTTCCGCCCGGCTTGTAGGTCTGGTTCTGTGGCCTGGACGTGGCCACCTGCATCACGCCCTGCGTGGCGCCGGACATCGCCCGCGCCACCACCGCCTCCAGCGGCTCGTCGAGATAGCACAGCGTGCGCCACAGCATCGGCACGTTCACGCCGGCGATCACCTTGACCTGGGCGCTCTCGGCCAGCCTCTGGGCGACATTGCAGGGCGTGGCACCGAAGACATCGGTGAAGATCAGGGCTTCGGGTTGCCGCACCAGGGCAAGCAGTTCCCGGGCTCGCGCTTCGATCTCGCTCGAGCGGCATGTCCGGCTGCACGTCCAGCGCCTCGACTCGACGCGCGCAGTCGGCGTACGCATGCGATGCCACAGCCTTCAGGGCCGAAGCCAGGGGCGCGTGGGCGATGATCAGCAAGCCAAGCATGGGCGGCGATTATGGACAGACTTCAAGGATCGACAGGCCGAGGGGCCACGGGACTGCGGTCATCCCGCAACACAAACCACAGGTAGGACGCGAGTCCGGCGCACCACAACAACGCGAACGCACCCTGGAACGCCGACAGGGTCGTCCAGCCCAGGGCGCGGAACAGGTCGATCGCCAGCCCGAGGCCCCACTGGATCGCGAAGATCCCGCCGAACACCACCAGGTTGTAGGCCGAGAGCGCCCGACCGGCGAGGGCCCGGTCGAACGCCTGGCCCACGGCGGGCTGCGCCAGCGACATGCAGGTGGCGCTCACGCAGTAAAGCGCCCAGACGAGCGCCCCGGCCTGCCGGCCCAGCAGCATCGGCGATCAGCAAGATCGCCAGGTTCAGGGGTACGCCCCAGGTGATGATCCGCTGGGCATTCCAGCCGCGTGCGTGCAAGCGCGGCACGATCAGCCCCCAGCCCAGGAACGCCAGCAGCATGGCGACGTTGATGGCGAACAGCCCGTGCGCCGACTCGGCGGGCGTGGCGCCGCCCACTTGCACCATCCAAGGCCCCGCCCACAGCGCCTGCACGGCGATCATCCCGCCGTAGTGCATGAGCCCCAGGGGCGCCAGCCGCAAGAAGGTCGGATGTCGCCAGACGGCCCCGTAACCGGCCCGTTGCTGCGCCGGCGCCGATGGCGCCGCCGGCCAGTCCCGTGGCACGCTGGCCGCGATGCCCAGCATCGACAGCGCTGCGAGCGCCGCCACGAGCCAGAACAGCCCACGCCACCCCAGCCAGGGCAGCAGCCACTGCACCGGCAGTGTCGATGCCACCATGCCGAGCGAGCCGGCCATCAGCATCCACGAGTTGGCGCGCATCTGGCTCTCGGCGCTCAGGCCATGGCGGTAGGCCGTCATCGGCGCCATCAGGCAGGCGCTGACACCAACGCCGATCAGCACGCGGGCCAGACTGAGGGCCTCGAGTCCGCGCGCGAGGGCAAACGCCGCGCAGCCCAGCACGGCCACCGCCAGGAAAGCCGAGCAGCACGCGCTTCGGGCCGAAGCGATCGAGGGCCGAGCCCAGGGGCAACTGGGTCACGGCGAAGCCCAGGAAATACGCCCCGGACAGCAGGCCGAGATCGCCAGCCGTCAGCCCCAGTTCGCTGCTGAAGACCGGCGCCAGCGTCGCCGTCACGCCGCGCAAGCGCTCCCGAGAGGAAGTAGGCGAACGCAAAGCTGGCAAACGCCGTGATGGCGACACGCGTGGTCCAGAGTCTCGGTGCCGAGGCCCCTGCCGGCACCGCCGACGTTCACGTGGCCAGCCTCAAGGACGCCAGGAAGGTGTCCACCGCTTCGGCGGGCAGCTTCGCGCCGATCACGCTGGCCTGGTAGACCCGCAGCCCATGGGCAAACACCACGACCTGCTCGCCGACACCGCGGCCATCGGGCAGGCGGCCCTCGATCGTCGAGGCGCACCGCCTTGTCGTTGGGCGTCATGCCCTGCACCCGCGCTGGCTGTGCTGCTCGTCACTGTGCCGGTCGACGTTGCCGACCGCCACGCGGCGCAGTTCGTCCAGCGACGCGCCCACGGCGGCCGGGTCCTGGGTGTCGGCAAAGCTCAAGGCAAAGGTCACGCCGCCGGCCTCGCAGACCAGCATCTCCATGGTGACCTTCTGCTTCAGCAGGAGCACTGGTCGGGCGTGGCGGTCGGGCTTGCAGGGGAACAGCACCGAAACGCCAGTGCCCTCAGGCTGCAGTTCGCGCCAATCGAAAGCAGGTGAACACGCCGACAACAGCATCAGGGCGACCAGGACGGCAGCCGGCTTCGAGAAGAGCCATGCGACCGATTATCCCGGGCGAGCGCCCGCGGGGAAACCCGCAGCTGTGGCCGACGCACAATCGTCGCATGAGCGATGCGCCCCTCACGACCGAGCCGCCTCCTGCCCCGATGGCGCAATCACTGGCCGGCGTGCGCGTGCTCGACCTGTCCCGCGTGCTGGCCGGGCCCTGGTGCACCCAGACGCTGGCCGACCTGGGCGCTGACGTCGTGAAGATCGAGCGCCCGGCGCGCGGCGACCAACCGGGCGGGCGACGACACCCGCGGCTGGGGTCCGCCCTTCCTCAAGGACACCGCCGGTTCGGACACCGCCGAGGCCGCCTACTACCTGGGCTGCAACCGCAACAAGCGCTCGGTCACCGTCGACATCGCGCATCCGCAAGGGCAGGCGCTCCTGCGCGAGATGGCCGCCCACAGCGACGTGCTGGTCGAGAACTTCAAGGTGGGCGACCTCGCCCGCTACGGTCTCGACGCCGCCAGCCTGCTGGCCCTCAACCCGCGACTTGTTTATTGCTCGATCACCGGCTTCGGCCAGACCGGTCCCTACCGCGACCGTGCCGGCTACGACTACGCGGTGCAGGGCATGGGCGGCCTGATGAGCGTGACCGGGCCGTCACGCGCCGAGATCGCCGACGACGCCAGCGGCGGAGGCCCGCAGAAGGTGGGCGTGGCCGTGGCCGACCTGTTCACCGGGATGTACGCCACCACGGCCATCCTCGCCGCGCTGCGCCACCGCGATCGCACCGGGCAGGGCCAGGCCATCGACATGGCGCTGCTCGACACCCAGGTGGCCATGCTGGCCAACCTCGGCGCCAACTACCTGGTCAGCGGCGAGGTCCCGCAGCGGGCGGGCAATGCGCATCAGAACATCGTGCCGTACCAGGTGTTCGCGGTCGCCGACGGCCACCTGATCCTGGCCGTGGGCAACGACGGCCAGTTCGCCCGCTTCTGCGAGGTGGCCGGCCGGCCGGACTTGCCGAAGGATCCGCGCTTTGCCCGCAATGCCGACCGGGTGCGGCACCGCTCGGTGCTGGTGCCGCTGCTGGCGCGGTCTGATGAAGACACGCCGGCGGGCCGACTGGCTGGCCAGCCTCGAGACCGCGAAGGTGCCCTGCGGCCCGATCAACGACCTGGCCGAAGTGTTCGCCGATCCCCAGGTGCAGGACCGCGGCATGACGGTGGAGCTGCCGCACGCGCTGGCCGGGACGCTGCGGCTCGTGGCCAGCCCGATGAAGCTGGCCGGGACGCCGGTGCAGTACCGCAGCGCCCCGCCGCTGCTGGGCGAACACACCGAGCAGGTGTTGCTGGAGCTGGGTCTGCCGCCGGAGCGGGTGGCGGCGCTGCGGCGCGACGGCGTGGTGTAGCGTCGATGCGCCAACGCTCTGGCTTCAGTCACGGAAATGCCCCGCCAGGGTCTGGCGTTCGGCGTTCGCCCGGGCGACACTGCGACCAAAGCAGGGTTCGGCCTCCTCGCCATGCGGATATGCCGGGCGGAGTGGACACAGAGAGATTGACATGGACATGTCTGAAAACGACCGCGACGCCGGTCCGCCCCCAGGGCGCGCCTCGACCGCCCCGCTGCCCGAGCAATCGGGTGTCACCACCCGCTGGAACGACCTCGTCACCGAGATCGGCGTGGCCACGGCCGAGCCGCTGACCGCCGCGCTGGAGCGCATCCACGCCCTGATCACCAGCGGCCGCATCGACCGCGCCAGCCTGCGCGCGCTGCGCGAAGAGGTCGAGCGCGCGCGCCAGGCCGGCATGATCGGCCAGCAGATCACGCGTTTTGCGTCCGGGCGGCTGCGCCAGTCGCACGAGCGGCTGCAGCTGGCCGACACCCTCAAGAGCGTGCTGGCTCGCACCGCCAGCGCGAAGTGCAGGCGCGCGGCATCGTGCTCAAGCCGGTGCTCAAGCCGGCCGAGGTGATCGGTGGACGCGTCGCTGCTGTTCAGCCTGCTCAACACCGTGCTCGACTGGGCGCTGGACCATGCCCGCTCGAGCATCGAGTTCAGGATCGACATCAAGGAGTGGCCCGCACACGCCCGCCTGGCCTGCCGCTTCACCCACCGCCTGCCCGACCAGATCGACGAGGAGCGCGACGTCAGCGTTCCCGATGCGCTGGACTCCCTCAACTGGCGCCTGCTCGAGCAGACCGCCTGGACCATGGGCCTGAACCTCGACCGCTCCGGTCACCTGGGCGGCGAAACCTTGCTGATGATCGAGTTCCCGCGCACGGTCAATGCCGAAGTCGAAGGCGCTCGAGCACGCCGGAGACCGACGACGGCTTCGCGCCGTCGACCAACTCCAAGCCGCTGGCGGGCAGCCACGTGCTGGTGATCGCCTCGCGGCGCGACGTGCGGGTGCAGGTGCGCGACGCCCTGCGCAACATGGGCCTGATCATCGACTTCGTGAACTCGGTCGACGAAGCCACCGAGTTCTGCAGCGACGGGCTGCCGCACGCGATCCTGATCGAGTCGATCCAGAGCGGCGAGAAGTTCACCCGGCTGCGCGACGAGCTGCTGGCCGAGGTGCCCGAGTTCGTCTTCATCGAGATCGTCGAGGAGGGCAACACCTTCGAGATGTCGGGCTTCGGCGGCTCGACCGTGGCCCGCGTCGGGCGCGACGTCATCGGCAGCTCGCTGCCCTCGGCACTGATGTTCGAGCTGTCGAAGGGGCTGTGACTCGGGCGGGTGCGCGGCCTGCCCGGTGGCGCCGTGACCCGGCGCTCACCCGCCACCGTTCGGCTCACTTCAGCGAGCCAAACACCTTCTTGAGGATCGCGCTGCCGGTCGCCACCGGGTCCTTGCGGATCTTGCGTTCCTCCTCGCCGATCATCAGGAAGAGCCCGTCGAGCGCCTTGCCGGTGACGTACTGCTGAACGTTGGCGTCTTCCTTCTTGACCAGGCCGAGCCCGGCCGCCTTGCCCGCCACCGCGTTGTACTTGGCCGCGAGCGACACCTTCTCGGTGGCACGGGTGACGATGGGCAGGAACTTCTCACCCAGCGGCTTGCGCGTCTTGGTGGCAAAGAACTGCGTCACCGAGTCGTCGCCGCCGGTGAGGATCTTTCGTCCGTCCTCCACGCTCATCGACTTCACGGCGCTGACCAGCAGCGTCTTCGCCTCGGGCACCGCCGCCTCGGCGGCGCGGTTCATCGCGGTCACGAGCTCGTCGACGCGCTTTTGCTGGCCGGTGGCCTTGAGCAGCTTGGCCGCGTCCTGCAGAAACCCCGGCAGCGGAATGCGCACTTTCGGGTTGCCCAGGAAACCATCGGTCTTGCCCAGCAGCCCCACCGCCACCGACCGCGCCGCGCTCGAGTGCCGCGCGCACGCCGCTGGCGGCGTCGGTTTCGCTGAGCTCGGCGGCCTGTGCGCCCAGCGACGATAGCCCGCCGGCACTCATGCCAACCACCCCTGCCGTAAACTGCCTGCGTCGCATGGAAGACCTCCGATGAAGTTTGCTCGAACCCTGATTGTCGTGGCGGCCTCAACGGCGCTCGTGCTCGCAGCTTATCTGAGCCTCGACCACGACGGCACGCCGCAGCCGGCCCCCGACGTGGCCTATACGCTGCTCGACGGCAGCCGGTCGAGCGTGGCGCAGCAGCGCGGCAAGGTGCTGCTGGTGAACTTCTGGGCCACGAGTTGCGCCGTCTGCGTCAAGGAGATGCCGCAGATCGTCGCCACCCACAACAAGTTCAAGGCGCGCGGCTTCGACACGGTGGCCGTGGCGATGCGGCACGATCCTCCGGCCGCCGTAGCGCACTACGCCCAGACACGGCAGTTGCCCTTCGGCGTGGCCATCGACAACACCGGCGACATCGCCCGCAGCTTCGGCGACGTGGAGCTCACGCCCACCACGCTGCTGATCAACAAGCGCGGCGAGATCGTGCGCACCTATGTGGGCGAACCCAACTTCGCCGCCCTGCACAAGCTGGTCGAGGCCCTGCTGCTCGAGTCCTGAGCGGCGCTCACCAGAACCACCAGACGAACCAGATCACCAGCGCGATCAGCACCGCGCGCAAGGGATTGGTTCCCGACGACCACAGTTCTTCCGGATTCCAGTCGCGGCCCCAGCGGCGTTCGCGCGCCTGCTGCGCGTCGGCCTCCATGCCGGCCACCCACTCGCGCCGGCGGGGCAGATCGGTATCGAGCGCATCGAGCCGGCGCTTCACGACCGCCGGCGCCGGTTTGGCGGCATGGGCGCGCAACGCCGGGCCGAGCCCATCCACGGCGCGATGCGCTTCGCCGAGCCGGTCGACGGCGAGCGTGGCGCCGCACTGGTGGCATTGCAGCGCCTGACCTGGCGGCAACGCCGTACCGCAGGCCGCGCATTGCAGCGCCGCCTGGCTGGCCGCCTGCTGGTGGATGGCCTGGGGTTCGATCACGCCTTCGGGGTCGAGCGCGCGCGCGAGTCGGGCGATGTCGAGCAGGCTGGGAACGGACTGGCAGTGGGGGCACTGTTCGTCGTCAGCGCCGAGCGCCGCGCCGCAGTTGACGCAGTCGATGCGGCCGTCGCGCGCGAGCAGGCTGGCACGGTCGATGCGCGAGAGCGGCCGCAGCAGCCCTTTCTCCTGCAGGAACTGGGCGAATGATTGGTAAGCCCCGTGCCCGCGCAGGCACTCGAGCTGGAGTGACTGTCCCCAGCGCGTGCGGTTGTGGATGGTCTTCAGCCCGCTGCTGCAGCGCGCGCAACGTGCGTCGCTGCGCAGCAGTTCGTGCGGCAGGCTCTGCGTCTGCGCCATCGCGCCGATGAGCTCAAGCAGGCCGGCCCCGGTGAGACGCGCAGTCTCGGTCTGGTCGAACCACACCAGGTGGCAGGGTCCGCACAGATCGATGTCGACCGATCGGCCGTAGTGGCCGGGCAGCGACAGCGGCTGCATGGGCCGGCGGCAGTTGCCGCACTCCAGCATGGGCCGGGCGGCTGCAGCGGACGCCGCCGCGCCGGCCATGCGCTCAGGCCGCGCTGCCGGTCGCGGCGCCGCTCGCGGGTAGCGACAGCTCGCACCGCATCGGCCACGCCGGCGGCATGCGCCTGCTGGTCGGCGTGGTAGCTCGAGCGCACCATCGCGCCGACGGCGGCATGGGTGAAGCCCATCTTCGCGGCCTCGGCCTCGAACATCCGGAAGGTGTCCGGGTGCACGTAGCGGCGCACCGGCAGGTGGTGGCCGCTGGGCGCGAGGTACTGGCCGATGGTCAGCATGTCGATGTCGTGCGCGCGCATGTCGCGCATCGTCTGCAGGATCTCCTCGTCGGTCTCGCCCAGGCCGACCATCAGGCCGCTCTTGGTGGGCACGCCCGGATGCAGCGCCTTGAACTTCTTGAGCAGGTTCAGGCTGAAGGCGTAGTCCGAGCCCGGGCGCGCCTCCTTGTACAGGCGCGGCACGGTTTCGAGGTTGTGGTTCATCACGTCGGGCGGCGCGGCCTTGAGGATGTCCAGCGCGCGGTCGTCGCGGCCGCGGAAGTCGGGCACCAGGACCTCGATGCGCGTGGCGGGCGAGAGCGCGCGCGTCTGGCGGATGCACTCGACGAAGTGCGCCGGCGCCGCCGTCGCGCAGGTCATCGCGGTCCACGCTGGTGATCACCACGTACTTGCAGCTTGAGCGCGGCGATCGTCTTGGCCAGGTTGAGCGGCTCGTCGGCATCCAGCGGGTCGGGCCGGCCGTGGCCGACGTCGCAGAACGGGCAGCGCCGCGTGCACTTGTCGCCCATGATCATGAAGGTGGCCGTGCCCTTGCCGAAGCATTCGCCGATGTTCGGGCAGGACGCCTCCTCGCACACCGTGTGCAGCTTGTGCTCGCGCAGGATCTGCTTGATCTCGTAGAAGCGCGTGCGTCGGCGAACCGGCCTTCACGCGGATCCAGTCGGGCTTCTTCAGCGTTTCGGCCGCGCACCACCTTGATCGGGATGCGCGCCGTCTTGGCCTGGGCCTTCTGCTTGGCGGTGGCGTCGTAGCTCGCGGCCGGCTCGGCGGTGTGCGTGGTGCGGACGTCGGGGCGGCTGTCGGTGGGGGTGCTCATGGCGTGCTCAGGGGGCCAGGTGCGCGGCGAGCCTGTCGCCCAGGCGCTGCGCCACCGTGGCCCACGTCGGTGTGGACACCCAGTGTAGCGAGGTCGACCGTCGCAGCCCGGCGTAGCCGCAGGGGTTGATGCCGCCGAAGGGCGTCAGGTCCATCGCCACGTTCAGCGCCACGCCGTGGTAGGTGCAGTGGCGGCTGACCTTGATGCCCAGCGCGGCGATCTTGCCCAGGCCGCGAAAGTCGGCAAACGGATCGGCGCCGCGGGCCGCCTCACGCTGCGCAGGGTACGGTCGTCCAATGGCGCGTGGCCGAACGGATCGGCCAGGCGCACGTAGATGCCCGGCGCGCCGGGCACGCGGTGGCCGGTGACGCCGAAGCTCTCGAGCGTCTTGATCACGCTGTGCTCGATGCGGTAGACGTACTCCTTGACGTAGATGCCCAGGCGCTGCAGGTCGATCAGCGGGTAGGCCACCACCTGGCCCGGGCCGTGGTAGGTGACCTGCCCGCCGCGGTTGGTCTGCACCACCGGGATGCCATGCGCATCGAGCACATGCTCGGCCTTGCCCGGCCAGGCCCTGGGTGTAGACCGGCGGGTGTTCGCACAGCCAGATCTCGTCGGCGCGTGTCGGCCGCGCGCGCCTCGGTGAAGTCGCGCATCGCCGTCGAGCGTCGGCAGGTAGTCGACGCGGCCGAGCGTGCGCAGCACCGGCGGAGGCATACCGCTCAAGCCAGTGGGCTCACAGCACCACCTTCACCATCGGGTGGGTGCTCAGCGTGCGGTAGAGCTCGTCGAGCTGCTCGCGGCTGGTGGCGGTGACGGTGACCGTCACGCCGAGGTACTTGTCGCCCTTGCTCGGCCGCAGCTCGACGGTGGTGGCATCGAAAGTCGGGGTCGAACTGGCGCGCGATCTGGGTGATGGCCTGCACGAAGCCGTCGACGTTCAGCGCCCATCACCTTGACGGGAAAGCGCGACGGGTACTCGATCAGCGATTGCTCGGGCGGGATGTCCTGCATGGCGTGCTTCATGCAAAGAAGATGGGGACGGGCGCAGCCGCTTCAACCGAGCTAGATCGACTGCGCGGCCTTGGCGCGCTGGTAGGCCTCGTACAGGCGTGCATAGACCGGCCCGGGTTTGCCGCGCAGCGCGCCGTGGCCGACCGGCTGGCCGTCGAGCGTGGTGACCGGCAGCACCTCCTTGGTGGCCGAGCTGAGCAGCAACTCATCGGCGCTGAGCACGTCGGCTTCGGCGATCGGGCGCAGGTTGTAGGCGATGCCGGCTTCCTCGCAGAGCTCGCGCAGCAGGTCGTAGCGGATGCCTTCGAGCACGTGCTCGCTCTTGGGCGGGCCGAGCAGCGCGCCTTCGTGCACCACCCAGACGTTGCTCGCCGAAGCCTCGGTGAGATAGCCATCGCGGAACATGATGGTTTCCACCGCGCCGTGGTCGGCGGACATCTGCCGCGCCAGCACGTTGCCGAGCAGGTGATGCTCTTGATGTCGCCGCGCTCCCAGCGGAAGTCGCGCGCCGTGACGCAGGCCACGCCGTGGTGGCGCTGCTCGGCAGAGGGGGGCTTCATCGCGCTGGTCATCATGAAGACCGTTGGCTCGATGCCTTCGGGCATCACGTGGTCGCGCGGCGCCACGCCGCGCGTGACCTGGATGTAGACCAGCTGGTCGTCGCGCCGGTGTGCGCCAGGCGCACCAGCTTGCGGCAGCGCTCCAGCCACTGCTCGCGCGTGTGCGGGTTGGGGATGCGCAGCTTCGCCAGCCTGCGCTCCAGGCGCGCCATGTGCTCGTCGAAGCGGAACATGCGTCGCCCGTAGACCGGCACCACGTCGTAGATGCCGTCGCCGAAGATGAAGCCGCGGTCGAGCACCGACACCTTGGCATCGCGCAAGCGGACCGTATTCGCCGTTCAGGTAGCACAGGGTGTCGGGAAGCGTCTGCATGGCCACTCCAGGTGATGGTTCAGCTTACTTGATCCACAGCCGGATGGCATCCCAGGCGCGGCCGAAGATGCCCGCCTGCGCCACCGGCTCCAGCACCACCAGCGGCACCTCCGCCACGGCGACACCGGTGGCGGTGGTCACCTTGAGCGTGCCCACGCGCTGGCCCTTGTCGAGCGGCGCGACCAGCGGGTCGGTGCGCTCGATCTTGGTCTGCAGCTTGGGGCCTTCGCCCTTGGGCACGGTCACGAACACCGGCTTCTCGGCGCCCAGCTTCGCCTCGTTGGCCTTGCCCTTCCAGACCGGTGGCGTGGCCAGCGGCTTGTCGCCCTCGAACAGGCGCACGGCATCCCAGGCCAGGTAGCCCCAGTTCAGCAGCTTCTGGCTTTCGGTGGCCCGCGCCTCCATCGAGGTGGTGTTGAGCACCACGCTCAGGAGGCGCCGCTTGCCATTCGGGAAGTCGCGCTGCGCGCTGGCGATCAGGCAGTAGCCCGCCTGCTCGGTGAAGCCGGTCTTCATGCCGTCGACCGTCGGGTCGCGCAGCAACAGCACATTGCGGTTGTTCTCGTTGCTGGCGGGCGCGCCTTCGTAGCGGTACTTGCGGGTGGAGTAGATCGGGTAGAAGTCGGGAAAGTCCTCGATGATTCGCGTCGCGATCACCGCCAGGTCGCGGGCGGTGCTGCGGTGGCCCGGCTCGGTGAGGCCGGTGACGTTCTTGAACACCGTGTTCTTGAGACCGAAGGCCTGCGCCTGGCGGTTCATCATCTCGACGAAGGTCGGCAGCGTGCCACCCACGCCCTCGGCCAGCGCCACCGAAGCATCGTTGCCACTGTTGACGATCATCCCGCGCAGCAGGTCGGCGACCTTGGGGGTGTTGCGCGGTTCGATGAACATCAGCGAACCGCCGCCCTTGCGTTCCTCCCAGGCGCGCAGCGACACCGGCAGGGTCTGCTCCAGCGAGATCTTCTTGTCGCGCAGCGCGCTGAACACGACGTAGGCGGTCATCAGCTTGGTGAGCGAGGCCGGGTCGGCCGGGGCGTCGGCATCGCGCTCGGCCAGCGTCTGGTGGCTGCTCAGATCGACGAGCAGGTAGCTCTTGGCGGCAATCTCAGGCGGCTGGGGCGCCTGGGCCAGGGCGGCGAATGGCGTCGAGAGGGTGAGCGCCAGACCGGCCGCCCAGGAACGCAGTGATGTCATGGAATCGGAAGCAATGAAGTGAGAGGAACTGCGACACGCGTTGGCGATGCGAGACGTGAACGCCACAGGTGAGAGCGCGGGTCGGGAAGAAGGTTCGATGCGTTGCAATCGGCTTGGTCAAGCGGCCGGGGCCTGCAGCTGGCGCACCAGCACCGACTGCAGCAGACCCAGCTGGCCATGGAAGAAGTGGCCGACGCCGGGAAACACGATCACCGGCAAGGCCTGCGGGCGCGCCCAGTCGAGCGTGGCCGAGAGCGGCACCACCTCGTCCACCTCGCCGTGGATCACCACCGTGTCGGGCGGCACCGTGCCGAGCTGCTGCTTCTGGGTGGACGGCCCGACCAGCACCAGGCGCTGCGGCCGGGCCGCCTCGGTCAAGCGCTGTGCCGCCTGCGCGGCGACATAGGCGCCGAACGAGAAGCCAGCCAGCCACAGCGGACGGTCCGGCTCACGGTGGGATGCGATGACGGCCAGGGCGTCGTCGATCTCGCCGCGGCCCTCGTCCCACTCGCCCTGCGATGCGCCGACGCCGCGGAAGTTGAAGCGCACGCTGCGAAAGCCCAGGCGCAGGCAGGCGCGCGCGAGCGTCTGCGCCACCTTGTTGTCCATCGTGCCGCCGTGCTGCGGGTGCGGATGGCACACCACCGCGACGCCCGCATGCGGCCCCGCCGGCTGGTCGATCGCGCACTCGATCAATCCGGCCGGGCCGGCGATCTGAACGCGCTGGGTCTGGGAGTTCATTGCGCCGGGCTGCTTCGAGCCGGTCAGCGGCCCACGTCGGGCGGCGAGCAGCAGGCGCTCGACCACCCGGCCATTCTTGAGGTGGGAGTCGACGATCTCGTCGATGTCGTGCTGGTCGACGAAGGTGTACCAGGTGCCCTCCGGGTAGACCACCGCCACCGGCCCGCCGGCGCAGCGGTCCAGACAGCCCGCCTTGTTGACGCGCGTGCCGCCGGGGCCGGCCAGGCCCTCGGCCTTGACGCGCGCCTTGCAGTGATCGAAGGCCGCCTGCGCGCCATGCTGCGCGCAGGCGTTGTCGCCGTTCTCGCGCTGGTTGAGGCAGAAGAAGATGTGGTGCTGGTAATAGCTCATGGTGCGATTCTAGAAGCCCACCCGTGACGACCCGTCGAGCAGCCGCACGGGAGAGCAGGTCTCAGGCCTGATCGCGATCGGCTACGCGCAGCAGCAGGTACACCAGCGCCGCGTAGGGCCACAGCCAGCCCACCCAGCGCGCCGCGCCATGGAAGCGGATGAAGCGGCCCTGCTCCCAGCCTGCAGGCTCTGCGCGTAGTAGGGATCGGCCGGCGCCTGCGCCATCAGCGCCACCAGCGCCGCCAGCACCACCAGCCCCAGCCCCGCTGCGGCGCGGTTGGGAAGCGCCGCCAGCAGCGGCCGCGAGACCGCGCCGGCGGCCAGGCCGGCCAGCGCGGTGGGCGTGCGCCACGCGAGGGCGTGGTCCGGACCGAAGTTCAGCGCCGTGGACAGCGTGGTGGCGGCCAAGCCGAGGGTCACAGCGCCGCAGCACCATGAAGAGGCGCCGCCAGCCGCGGTTGCGCCACGGCGAACGCCACCAGGCACGGCGCGAGTCAGGCCCAGCATCACGGCGGTCACTTCGACCGAGGCCGCGAGTGGTTGCAGGTTGGGCGTGACCACCAGCCACGGGGCGAGCCAGTCCTGCAGCTGCGCTGCCTTCGACCAGTGCCGCCAGAGGCCTCGCGCAGCACGCGACAGACCCTGGTCCGCGACCAGCGGCACCGGGGTCGGGAAACAGCAGCCCCAGCGGCCACAGCAGGAGCAACGTCAGCCCGCCCGCGCTGTCGCGCGATGAACCAGCGCTCGCGCAGCGTCTGCCAGCGGTCGACGAAGCCGAGGCCATGAACCAGGGCCGCCCACCGCCGCACCGGCCGCCGCGCCGACGCTGTTGAGCAGCAGGTCGATGTTGGAAGGGACGCGCTGCGGGCAGGTAGTTCTGGGCCAGCTCCATCGCGAGAGACAGCCTGCGCCCAGACCCACGGTCGCCATCGATGCCGGCAGCGTCGAGCGCGCCCGACGCGCACCAGCGCGCCGAACACCAGCACGCCCAGGGGCAGGTAGCCCAGCAGGTTGGACACCAGGTCGAATCCGGTCCACCAGCGCGGCCAGGGCAGCACCAGAAAGCGCCAGCGGCTCGGCGCCCGGTCACGCGCCATCCGACGAACGGATACAGGCTCGCGTAGACGATCAGCGCGGCATAGAGCCAGGCCAGCGGCACGGCCGAACTGCGGTGGCGTGCCATCACGCATGGACGGCTCGTCAGAAGGGCTTGACCACCACCAGCACCACGATGGCGGCGAAGATCAGCACGGCGACTTCGTTGAAGACGCGGAACCAGCGTTCGCTGCGCCGGTTCGTGAACTGCTCGAAACTGGCGCAGCAGCGCGCGGCACACATGGTGGTAGCCGATCGCGCCCACGACCAGCACCAGCTTGGCGTGCATCCAGCCATTGCCCGGGCCCGCCCGATGCCGTAGTAGAGCCACAGCACCAGGCCCAGGCCCAGCGCCGGGATCATCAGCAGCGCTGGCGAAGCGGTAGAGCTTGCGCGCCATGAGCAGCAGACGCTCGCGCTCGGCATGGCTGTCGGCCGGCACGGTGGCGAGGTTGACGAACAGTCCGCGGCAGGTAGAACAAGCCGGCGAACCAGCTGGCGACGAAGACGATGTGGAAGGCTTTGACCCAGAGCATCGCGGCATTATGGCAGGGCTCTTCGACACCGCCGAACGGGCTGCGCGCGAAGCTGACCGACCATAAAAAAAGCCCCGGCAGAGGCCGGGGCTTGAAAAGCCTTAACGCTGTCATCACGGTAAGGCGCCTGCTCAGGGAGGAAAAGCAGGGAATGACAGCCTTGCGGCTATCATTCACAAACAACTTTAGCAGAAGCCGCGCGAATTGCTAGCACACGCTGACGGCCACGGTGGTTAGCTGCGTGCCGCTTGCACTGAGCCTCGGCGAACCGCGCCATGACCGGACCCCGCCGTGCAGACACCTCCCCCCTATCCCCAGCAGCCGCCCGCGCCGCCTGCGCCGCGATGACTTCACCCGAGCGCTGGTGCGCGAGAACCGCCTCCACCCGAGCGACCTGATCCTGCCGGTGTTCGTGCTCGCCGGCAGGGCATGGTGCAGGACGTGGCCTCGATGCCCGGCGTGCAGCGACTGCAGCCTCGACCGGCTGCTGCCCGTGGCCGAAGACTGCGTGCAGCTGGGCATCCCGGTGATGGCGCTGTTCCCGGTGATCGAGCCGTCGCTGAAGACCGAGGACGGCCGCGAGGCGCTCAACCCCGAAGGCCTGGTGCCCACCGTCGTGCGCGAGCTGAAGAAGCGCTTCCCCGAACTCGGCGTGATGACCGACGTGGCGCTCGACCCGTTCACCATCCCACGGCCAGGATGGCCTGCTCGACGCGACCGGCTACATCCTCAACGACGAAACCGTCGCGGTGCTCACCGAGCAGGCGCTGGTGCAGGCCCAGGCCGGCGTCGACATCGTGGCGCCCAGCGACATGATGGACGGCCGCATCGGCGCGATCCGCGACAGCGCTCGGAGGCGCAAGGGCCTCATCCACACGCGGATCATGGCCTACAGCGCCAAGTACGCGAGCGCCTTCTACGGCCCGTTCCGCGACGCCGTGGGCTCGGCCGACGAACCTCGGCAAGAGCAACAAGAAGGTCTACCAGATGGACCCGGGCAACAGCGACGAGGCGCTGCGCGAAGTGGCGCTGGACATCGCCGAAGGCGCCGACATGGTGATGGTCAAGCCCGGCATGCCGTACCTCGACATCGTGCGCCGCGTGAAGGACGAGTTCCGCGTGCCGACCTTCGCCTACCAGGTCAGCGGCGAGTACGCGATGCTCAAGGCCGCCGCGCCAACGGCTGGCTCGACCACGACGCGGTGATGATGGAAAGCCTGCTCGCCTTCAAGCGCGCCGGTGCCGACGGCGTGCTGACCTACTTCGCGCTCGACGCGGCGCGGCTGCTGCGGGCGCCAGCGCTTGACGCGTCGACCGTCGCACCTGCGCCATGCGCGATCTTCCACGTCAGCGGCGACCAGTTCGCCGAGCTCGATGCGCTTGCCCGAGACCGCTGCCGGCCACCGGCTACCTGTGGGTCGGCAGCGCGCGGCGCGAGTTCGAGGTGGCAACGCGCCGAGCTGCAGGCGGCGCTGCAGCGCTGGACCGGCGGGCAGCTCGTCGACCTGCACGTGTCGGACCTGCTGAACAACCAGCTGCCCTCGCACTTCGACTACACCTCCTGGTACGACCTGCTGGTGTTCCGGCGCCTGGCGGCCGGCGCGGGCACGCGCGGCGCTGTTCGTCGACGACAGCAGCGGCACGCTGGCCTCGGCCAAGCTCGGCGCTCGAGGCCATCGACACCAGCCCGGTCGGCTTCGCGGTGTTCGACCGCGTGCTGCTCACCGTGCACCCGACCGACTGCCGGTGCGCGAGTACTTCGCGCAGCGCCTGCACGCAGCAGACCCAGGCCGACGAAGCGCGCAGCGGCGCGCGCCTGCCCACGCAGCCCGGCCGACCTGATGCTGCGCATGGTCAACCACATGGTCGACAGCTACCTCGAGCTGCGCCGCCTGCTGACGCGCCAGCTCGGCTACCTGCAGCAGGAGCTGTTCAACCCGCGCAGCAACTTCGACAACTGGCAGCTGCTGCTCGAATCGCGCAACGCGCTGCACCTGCTGGAAGACACCTGCGAGGACCAGCGCAGCGCCATCATCGAATGGATCGACGCGCTCGACGAGTGGCCCGACGAGCCCGACGCGGCGGCGCGCCGCGAGCGCGAACTGCTGCGCGTGCGCTCGCGCGACGTGCTGGAGCACATCGAGCGCGTGCTGCGCGCACGTGCGGCGGCTCGAGTCCTCGGCCGAAACCGCGGTGCAGATGCACTTCTCGGCGCAGAGCCACCGCACCAACAGCATCATGCGCACGCTGACGGTGCTGACCGCGATCTTCCTGCCGCTGAACCTCGTCACCGGCTTCTTCGGCATGAACTTCGACGGCCTGCCGCTGATCCACAGCGCCACCGGCTTCTGGATCGTCGTCGGCATCATGCTGGTGCTGGGCATCGGGCTGAGCCTCTTCTTCTGGCGCAAGCGCTACCTGGGCAGCGCGGCATTGAGCGCGCCGCGCGTTCACGACGCGCCAGCTCGGTGCTGCTGGTGCTGCTCACCCTGGTGTGGGGTCTGAACTGGCCGGTGATGAAGCTCGGCGTCACGCACTACCCGCCGCTGAGCTTCCGCGCGCTGTCGATGTGGCTGGGCTTGCCGGTGCTGTGCGCGCGGCGCGTGCGACTGAAGGTGCCGCTGCACATTGCCCGCCGCGAGTGGCGTGAGCTGGGCTCGCTGACGGTCACCAACATGCTCGTCTGGCATGTGGTGGCGGTCGTTGCGGTGCAGGCCTGTCGTCGGGCCGCGCGGCGATCCTGGGCTACACGATGCCGATCTTCGCGGCGCTGTGGGGCGTGGCGCTGTTCGGCCAGCGGCTGGGCCGCCGGCAGTGAGCGGCGTGGCCGCCGCGGCGCATCGGCGTCGGCGCTGCTGCTGTGGCACGAACTCGGCCACATGGCCGGCCGGCCCTGGGGAGCCGGCGGCATGCTGCTGGCTGCGGCGGCCTGGGCACTGGGCACGCAGCAGCTGCGCCGCACCCGCATGACCGCGCCACATCCTGGCCATCGTCTTCTGGATGACAGTGATCACCACGCTGGTGATGACCGTGCTGGCCACGCTCTTCGAGCGCGACCGCTGGGCGCGCGCCCAGTGCCCGTGGCGTGGGGCAGCATCGTCTACAACGCGGTGATGATCTTCGGCTTTGCGCAGCCCGCCTGGCTGTACCTGGCGCGCGCAGCTTCCGCCGGTGGCCTCGACGCTGTCGGTGATGATGATCCCGGTGCTGGGCACGCTGGCCGGCGCCTGGTGGCTGAACGAGCAGCTGCACTGGCAGGACTTCGCGGCCATCGTGCTGATGCTCGCGGCGATCGCCTCGGTGCTGTGGCCGGCGCGCACCGCGCCAGCCTCAGTCGGCGTAGGGATCGTCGAAGCCGAGCGCGGCGAGGATCGCTGTCTCGCGCGCTTCCATCACCTTGGCCTCGGCGTCCGACTCGTGGTCGAAGCCCTGCGCGTGCAGCGTGCCGTGCACCAGCAGGTGCGCGTAGTGCGCCTCGAGCGGCCGGCCCTGCTCCGCGGCCTCGCGCTCGACCACCGGCGCGCACAGCACCAGGTCGGCCATCACCAGCGGCGTCGCGCGCCGTAGTCGAAGGTGAGCACGTTGGTCGCGTAGTCCTGCCGCGGTAGTCGCGGTTCAGCGCCTGGCCCTCGTCGGCATCGACGATGCGCACCGTGATCTCGGCCCGGCGCCTCCAGCGCCGCGCGGATCCAGCGCATGACCTTGTGGCGCGGCAGCAGCGCGCGGTGGTCGGCGTCGGCGAACTGCAGCGACAGGGTGAGCGCCGGCCGGCTCACCCGACGCACGGCCGGCCTCACGCGTCGTCCGCTGCGCGCCGCGTCGTAGGCCTCGACGATGCGCGCCACCAGCGGGTGGCGCACCACGTCGGCGGCGGTGAAGCGCGTGGTGGCGATGCCGCTTCACGCGGCGCAGCACACGCTCGGCGTCGATCAGGCCGCTGGCGCTGCCGCGCGGCAGGTCGATCTGGCTGACGTCGCCGGTGACCACCGCCTTGGCGCCGAAGCCGATGCGCGTGAGGAACATCTTCATCTGCTCGGGCGTGGTGTTCTGCGCCTCGTCGAGGATCACGAAGGCATGGTTCAGCGTGCGCCCGCGCATGAAGGCCAGCGGCGCGATCTCGAGCGTGCCCTTCTCGAAGGCCTTGGTCACGCGGTCGAAGCCCATCAGGTCGTAGAGCGCGTCGTAGAGCGGGCGCAGGTAGGGGTCGACCTTCTGCGCCAGATCGCCGGGCAGGAAGCCCAGGCGCTCGCCGGCCTCGACGGCCGGACGCGTGAGGATGATGCGCTGCACCTGGCTGCGCTCGAGCGCGTCGACCGCGCAGGCCACCGCCAGGAAGGTCTTGCCGGTGCCGGCCGGGCCGATGCCGAAGGTGATGTCGTGGGCGAGGATGTTGCGCAGGTAGGTCAGCTGGTTGGGCGTGCGGCCGGCGAGGTCGGGCGGCGGGTGTGCAGCACGATCTCGTCGCCGTCCGGGCCGGCATCGCGATCGGCACCGCTGGCCGGCCTGGCGCGCAATCCGCAGGTCGGCCAAGGCCTCGACGATGGCCAACTGCAACTGCTCGGCCGCGATCGGCCGCCTGCGCTCGGTCGTACAGCGCTCTGCAGCAGCAGCACCGCCCGCTCGGCCTGCGCGCTTGCCGCCTTCGACACGGAACGACTCGTTGCGCCGCGAGATCGCCACATCGAGCGCAGCCTCGATGCTGCGCAGGTGCTCGTCGAGGCTGCCGCACAGATGGGCAAGGCGCGCGTTGTCGGCGGGCATGAAGGCGTGGCGCAGGATCAAGGGCAGCGGGCGGAGGTCGGTCGAAGCAGCGATTGTCGCCCGCAAGGCCGCCCCGGCTGTGGCATTTGGCCTCGCGCGGCAGCAGGTCACTCCTGCACAATCGTCGCCGATGAATGTCGGCTCCCTTCTGCGCTGCCTTCTGCTGCCGGTCCGTGCTCACGGCTGGCCGGGACAGCCGATCGCACAGTCCAGCGGCGTGCTGGTGATCGACAAGGCCGAGCGCGTGATCAGCGACGCACCGCGCTACCCGGAGGCCGCAGCGGGCGCCACCGTCACGCTGCCCGACGACTGGTCGGTGACGCAGCCGCGACTCGACGGCGCAGCCTGGTACCGCGTGCGCGTTCGATGCACCGGTCAGCGCGCGCCGCGGACGAACTGCTGGCGCTCTACATCGAGCGGGTCTGCAGCAACCTCGAGGTGCACCTCAACGGCCAGCGCATCTTCGTCGGCGGTCGCATGGACGAGCCGGTCACCCGCAACTGCTACTACCCGCAGCTCGTGACGCTGCCGGCGGCGCTGCTTGCAGGCAGGCAGCAACGTGCTCGACCTGCATGTGCGCGGCTACGCACTGCCAGCGCGTCGCTGCGCGCCAGCGCGCCGGCGGCCTGTCGGCGCTGCAGATCGGCCCGCAGTCGACCCTGGCGCCAGTGCACGCGCGGCAGAGCTTCTGGAACGTCGCGCGCGGTGGAGATGGTGAGCCTGGTGCTGCTCGTGCTCGGCTGCGTGCTGCTGGCGCTGGCGCTGGATGAACCGGCGCGAGATGCGCCTGCCGGCTACTTCGGCATGCTGGCGATCGGCTGGGCGTGCTGTCGTCCGGCTCTGGTGGCGCGACGTGCCGCTGGACAACGCCACGGTCGAGTTCCTGATCTGCCCGTCGCTACACGCCGCTGCTCGGGCTGGGCGTGCAGTTCCTGCTGCAGCTATGCGGGCTGCGCTCGCGCATGCTCGAAGCGGCGCTGCTGGCGCAATGCGCGATGCTGCCGCTGAGCCTGCTGCTGGCCGGCACCGTCGCGGCTGTTCATCGATGTCCGGGGCCTGGTACATCGTGCTGGCCGCCGAGATCGCTGGGGCGATGGCGCTGTACCTGCGTCTCACCTGGCGCGAGCGGCGCGGCGACTTCTGGCCCATGGCGGCGATGCTCGGCCTCGGCCTGATCGCGCTGCTGGTCGAGATGGCGGTCCAGCGCGACTGGCTGCGCCTCGCCGCACGATCTCGCCGCTGCAGTTCGTGCTGCCGCTGCTGCTGATCGCCTTCGGCGCTGCGCCTGCTGCTCAACTTCGCGCGTGCTGTGCGCGGCCCTGGAGGCCAGCCGCAGCAGTCCGCGAGGTGCTCGAGATCACGCGTGCGCGAGGTCACCGCCGAGATCGAGCGCAACTACGCCCAGCTGGCCGAGCTGCGCGTGGAGCAGGTCACCGACGCAGGAACGCAAGCGCATCGCCGGCCGACCTGCACGACGACCTCGGCGCCAAGCTGCTGACCATCGTGCACACCAGCGAGAGCGAGCGCATCTCGACGCTGGCGCGCGAGGCGCTGGAGGAGATGCGCCTGTCGGTGCGCGGCCTCACCGGCAAGCCGGTGCGACTGGCCGACGCGCTGGCCGACTGGCGCGCCGAGACGGTGTCGCGCCTGGGCCAGGCCAATATCGAGATCGACTGGCGCAGCCTGGCCGAAGACACCGACCAGGTGCTGCCCGCGCGCAGCTTCGTGCAGACCACCCGCATCCTGCGCGAGGCGGTGAGCAACATCATCAAGCACAGCGGCGCGTCGCACTGCAAGGTGCGCTGCGCACTGCAGGGCACGCAGTTCGGGCTGAACATCCAGGACAACGGCACGCGGCATCCCGATGGAGCTCGACGGCAAGCTCGACCGCGGCCACGGCATGTCCAGCATGAAGCACCGCGCCAAGCAGATGCAGGGGCAGTGCCTGGTCGAGTCCGGGCCCGGGCTATGGCACCGTGATAAGGCTCACGCTTCCCCTTGGGCCCGAGGCCCCTGCCGCGGCAGCGCGCTGATACGATCCTCTGCGAGGTGCAGACGCGCATCTGTCAAGAGGGTTCACCATGAAGAACATCCTGCTGCTCGAAGACCTGCCCGAGATCCGCGCTTGGCTGAAGGCGCTGGCGCTGCAGGTGTTCCCGGATGCGCAGATTCCGAAGCCGGCGCGCGTGCACGACGCGCTGGGGCTCGTCAGCGCGGTGAAGTTCGACCTCGCGCTCATCGACCTCGGCCTGCCCGACGGCTCGGGGGTCGACGTGGTCGCGGCGCTGCGCGAGTCGCAGCCCGAGGCGCAGTCGGTCGTCGTCACGATCCACGACGACGACGACCACCTGTTCCCCGCCCTGCAGGCCGGCGCCTTCGGCTACGTGCTCAAGGAGCAGGCCCGCGAGCTGATCGCCGAGCAGCTCAACCGCATGAGCCAGGGCGAGCCGCCGCTGTCGCCGTCGATCGCGCGCCGCGTGATCGCCTACTTCGCCGCGCAGGCGCGGCCGCAGGCGCAAGGACAACATCCCGCACGTGTCGCTCACCGACCGCGAGAACGAGGTGCTGCTGCGCGTGGCCAAGGGCTTCACGCTGCCGGAGATCGGCGTGCAGCTCAACCTGTCGCGCCACACCATCGCCGACTACGTGAAGCAGATCTACCGCAAGCTCAACGTGAGCTCGCGCGCCGAGGCCGCGCTCGAAGCGCAGCGGCTCGGCCTGTTCGGCCGCGGCCGGTAGACGGAGCACCGGCACCGGGACACCGGTGCCACCCGTATAATCCGCCGCATGATCGGACGACTGACCGGCACGCTCGCGGAAAAATCGCCCCCGCAACTGCTGATCGACGTGAACGGCGTCGGCTACGAAGTCGACGTGCCGATGAGCAGCTTCTACAACCTGCCCGCGCTCGGCGAGCGCGTCACGCTGCTCACGCACTTCGTCGTGCGCGAGGACGCGCAGGTGCTGTTCGGCTTCCTCACCCACGCAGAAGCGCGCCACCTTCCGCCAGCTCGTGAAGATCTCCGGCGTCGGTCCGCGCACCGCGCTGTCGATCCTCTCGGGCCTGAGCGTGGGCGAGCTGGCGCAGGCGGTCGCGCTGCAGGAAACGCGGCCGCCTGGTCAAGGTGCCCGGCATCGGCAAGAAGACCGCCGAGCGCCTGCTGCTCGAGCTCAAGGGCAAGCTCGGCGATGCCCTGGCCGCGCCGGTGGCGGTGGCCAGCGACGCGCAGGCCGACATCCTGCAGGCGCTCGTGGCGCTGGGCTACAGCGACCGCGAGGCGGCCGCCGCCCTGAAGGCGCTGCCGACGGACATCGGCGTCAGCGACGGCATCAAGCTCGCGCTCAAGGCGCTGAATCGCTGAGCCTCCAAGCACCCGACGATCCAGGTGCTCTTCACGAGCGCAGCGCCGACTGGCTCATGGCCTTCATCTCGTCGCGCAGGCCGCCGGACAGGCCCAAGATCATCGCCTTGATGGCCGGTGGCGCCTTGTACGCATCGCTGCTCCACGTGACCTTCACCTTTGGCAGCTCCTCCGGCGGCGCAGCCTTCGCATAGGCGGCGGGCCAGGAGGCCAGCGTTGAGAGGGCAAGTGCGCGAGGTGTGCTGTCGACGATGGGTATGGGCCTGTCCCCGGTTGGTGTCTCGACGTGGGGGTGAGGGACTCAATGGCGATGACCTGCACCAGCGCCAGCGTGAGGTGTCTGCACCCACACCGTCACCTCGACCTCGCCGGCACGCTCGAAATGCAGCCGCATCGGAAAGCGCTCGCCATCGCGCAGTGGCTCCTTCAGGCCAACGAGCATCAGGTGGAGATCACCGTCGTGACGCAAGGTGATCTCTGCCTGAGCGGGAACATTGATCGCGTCGATCGGACGCATGCGCATGACGTCGCCTTCGCGGACACTGCGGTGGAACTCCACGGCCTGCGCGACCGGCGAGCTGGCGACGACCAGCCGATCGGCCTGCTTGCCGCGGTTGTTGATCCGCCGGAGGAAGGCCGCACCGTTGCGCGCACCAGACGGCGTGGGGGTGGCGTAGGGATGATCCACCACCACGTCGCCCACGCGGCTGCCGTGCCCGGCCACGAGCAGTGGCCACCCCTGGGCAGCACTGGCCAGCAGGACGACGCGCCGCTTCACCACGCACCTCCCAGCCAACGCGGGTTGCGCCACAGCGCGCGCAGCGCCAGATGCGAGACGCGGCCGCCTGCGAAGCGCTCCTGCCCGCCCTCGATGGCCAGTTGCACGTCCTGCAAAGGCTCGAACAGCACCGCCAGCGTGGCCCGATCGACAGCCCCCCCGCCTGACAGACCGGATTCGCGTGCCAGCAGCTGCGTGCCAACGCCTTCGAGGTGGTTGTCCGGCACCAGTCGCTCCAAGCGCGCGGCCAGAGTCCAGCGCTGCGTGGGCCGCCACGCCACATCGGCCCAGCCTCCGGTCACGCGGGTCTTCACCATCGCGTCGCCGCTGCTCGAGTACAGCGAGCCCCGTTCGCGCCGCGCCAGGGCGGCGACTGCGAGTCTCCAGTCGCCCGAGTCCGGTTCCCACTGCAGACTGCCGCCAAGGAGGTCGACCGTGCCGTCGAAGCACACGCGTTGCTGCAGGCTCGTCGCGCAATCGAGCGTGCCGTGAACATGGCCCGTCGATCCGGCCGATTGGGCGGCCGCCCCACGTCCCTCGGGCTGAAGTCGCGCTGCGGCGAGGTGCGCATCGAGGTGTCCCCAGCCGGCATGCAGGTGCAATGACGGCACGATGCGACCGTCGGGTCCGCCCGGGAAAGTCTGACCCCGCCAGAAGCCGGCTTCCAGCGTGCGCAAGCCATCCACGTCGGGCCGCCGCCAAGCCACGGCCACACCGTCGTCGATCCATTGCTCGTTGATCACGCCGCGTTTGGCCAGCGGCACCTGGCCAAAGCGGTCGAAGTGGCCGGCTCCGTCGATCACGCCGCCGAGCCGCACCGTGTCACGGCCCAGCCGCACGCCGAGCTGGTCGGCACCGACGGCAAAGCCTGCCTGCAGGACCGCGGCTTCGATGTGCGCGCTGTCGCGGTCGTGCCAGCCTGCGGCGAAGTGAACGCCGTAGCGTTCATCCCAACGTGCCGACAGGTCGATGGTCGCGTGCTCCAGGCGCAGCCCGCGGCGCTGGTCCCGCGGTGCGCTGCCCGTGGTCAGAACGCCCGGCCAAGCGGCCGTCGGCCAGCGCGCGTCCGCTGCCGGCATGAGCACCGCCGCGGCACCGCCGATCTGCCACCCAGGCGAATCCGGAAGGGCATCAGCCCCCGGCTCGTGGGCGCAAACGCCGGCAACGCAAAGGGCCGTGAATAGCGCCGCAATGGCTCGCCGTTCAATTCGCCACGAATGGATTGGCATGGCGCGGGTTGGTGAGGAACTCATGGTCGGTGAGGGTCTTGAGGAAGGCGACGACGTCGGCCTGCTCCTGTTCGGACAGTTCGATGCGAGCGATGAGGTCGCTCTTGAACGGGTTGGCCCGTCCGTCTCCGGCGTTCGGCCCCGAGGTGAGGTTGCGCCCCCCGGCGGCATAGAAGCGCAGCACATCCTCCAGGGTGGCCACCGTGCCGTCGTGCATGTAGGGCGCCGTCACCTCCACGTTGCGCAGACTGGCCGCGCGGAACTTGCCCATGTCGGTGGCCTTGGCGGTGAGCTCGAACACGCCGCGGTTGGGCTCCGGGAATGCGCCTGTGCCACCGATGTTGTACAGACCGGTGTTGCTGAACGGTGTCTCGACGATGCGGCTGCCCGCGTGCACGATCTGGTCGTTGAAGTTGAAGCTGCCGTGGCAGTGGAAGCACTCGGCCTTCTCGCCGAAGAAGAGGTTCATGCCACGCTGCTCCTGCGCGCTGAGCGAGGCCGTGCCTGCCAGCCACTGGTCGTAGCGGCTATTGCCCGAAATGAGCGTGCGCTGGAATGCGGCGATCGCCTTGATCACGTTGCCCCAGCTGATCGGCTGCCCCTCGCCGGAGAAGGCCGCGGCAAATCGCTGCGGGTACGCCGAGATCGTGGTGTCGTCGATGAGGCGCTGGAGCACGGCATCCTTGTTGGCGTCGGTCACCCCCATTTCAACGGGAGACTCGCCGAACAGCGGCGTCTCCATCTGACGCTCCAGCGTCACCAGCGACGGGTTGGCCCAGGTGAGCGTGGCGTTGAAGACCACGTTCGACAGTGGCTGGGCGCTGCGCGGATGGCGTTCACCGGTCGAGCCGATGGCCTGCGCCAGTCCGTCGGTGAACGCCAGCGCCTGCAGGTGACAACCCGCACAGGCCTGCTGCCCGTTGCCGGACAGGCGCCTGTCGTAGAAGAGGAAGCGGCCGAGCTCGGCCTTCTCTGCCGAAAGGGGGTTCTCGGCCGGCACCTTGGGCTGCGGGAAATTGGCCGGCAGCGACCAGACCCACCCGCCCACCGAGCTGCGGGTCTCGACGAGGTCGGTGCCCCCGCCGCCACAGGCGGCGAGGCCTCCCAGCGCCGCGACCAGCGCAGCGCCTGCAGCCAGCCAGGCAACGACTCGCGGCATCACTTCGCCACGGCCTTGAAGAGCGTCTGCGCCGCGCCACCGTTCAAGGGCAGGCCTGTGCCGGTGCCGTTGGCCTTCCAGTCGATGGCCAGGGCCTCGAACACACGCAGGCACTCGGGGTCGGTGCCGCCAGACATGCATCCCGGAGCGCCGGCCTGATTGACGGTGATGTCGGTGCCCGCCACCAGCGCCTGCACGTCGACCGCGATCTTCTGCGCCGCTGGGTTGAAGCTCGCGAACTGGAAGTCCATGCGGTTCGGCGCGACGCACGCAACCGTCTCGCCGTTGGCCGGATTGCCGGTGCAGCCGGTGGAACCGAGGTGGAAATTGAAGGTGTTGGACGCCCAGGTGCCCGGAACACCTGCCGGATCGGTGACCTCGATCTTGGCGAACTTGCGGCCCGACTGCCAGCTCCACGCCATCGCCTGGATGTCCAGCGGCTTGGTGGCGGTGGCGTAGTCACTGTGGTTCAGCGCAAAGGGCACACCCATCGTCAGCTTGACGCCGGTGTAGGTACCGGCCGGTACGGTGCCCTTGATCGTGGCGTTGGTGGCCGTCGTGCCACCCGCGCACGAACCGGTCGCGTCCTCCAGATCGATCAAGGTCAGGCTGTTGCTGCCCGAGCTCAGGTTCCAGTCGTCGTTGGCGCCGAGCGTCAGCGGCACCTCGCTGCCGTCGGCCTTGAGCAGCTTCACATTGGAGACGTAGAAGCGGAAGTCCTTGATCTGTGCCGCGACGCTGCCGCTGCCCAGGGCGGTGACCGGCGTAGCGCAAGCGACGGCCGCGCTGCCGGAGTAGGCGGCGAACTCGATCGTCACGGCTTGCGGGCTCTCGTCGTCACCGCCGCCTCCGCAGGCGGCCAGGCAAGCCGCAGCAACGGTGGCCAGGGACAGGGTCTTCAAGTGGGTGGTGTTCATGGGATTTTCCTCGGTGGATGGGTGGTGAAGTGGGATGGACTAGCGGTCCGCCAGACGAACGCGTCCGTCGGAGCCGACGCTCCACGGTGGCGCGATGTCGTAGATCGCGCCGACGGCCACCAGGTGACCGGCGACGAAAAATCGAAGACCCGGCTTCATGTGTCGCTCCGCGGGGTGACCGCCGGACCGCGCCCGTGCATCGGGGCGTGTCCGTCGTGGTGGTGACCGGGACGCGACTCGTTGGGCCGGCAGGTCGCGCAGCTGCGGTGAACGCTGCTCGTGTCGTTCGGTCGCGCCACGGCGGGCGGCGCGTCCATTGCCTGCAAGGGTGCGCCGACGATCATGAGTCCGGACCAGAGGATCCAGGCGCCCGTGCCCAAGGTGGCACCAATGTTGATGTGCGTCATGACCCGCATGACGCGTTCGAGAGTGTTCAATGTGTTCTCCTGACGACCAGCGCACGCGAACGGCGCGCCGGTGCACTTGCATGCCGACGGGCCACAGGCGAGGTGCCTGCGACCGGTCAGTTCGGCGAAGTCAGGAGAAGTGAGGCGGGCCGCGCGGGCGGACAGTCGTCCACCCGTGCAGCACGGGAACGGCACTGGGCGGCCAGGTCAGCCACCTCGCAGCCTCGGCACGTGGTGCCGCATGCGTGGCCACCTCCACGGGCAGGCCCAGCGGGCCCGCCCCCACGCCGCACAAGGGGCAGTGGTCGAGGTGGGAAGTGGCTCCCGGCGCCTGGGGGTCGGCAGTTGCGTCAGCCAGAACGAGGCGGCTGCCGCCGACCGAACACACTTCCGCCCACGGCCCGCCCGGGTCGACCGAGGCCAGCGCCCTCGACACCGTCGGCACGAGCGCGAGCACCAGCATGAGCACGAGGCTCAGCCAGGTCAGGCGGTTCAGCTGATGACGGATGCGGTACACGGTGTGTCGACAGGAGGGTCACGCCGCACAGCCAGCATGGCCGACCGGCGGGTGCTCAGCAGGTCACTTGGCGGCGACAGCCTTGACGGGGGCCTTGATCTCGAGCGTCTCGCGCTTGCCGTCCTTGCCCTCGACGACCAGCGTGACGGGCACGGTCTCGCCATCCTTGAGCTGCTGCTTCAGGTCCATCAGCATCACGTGGTAGCCGCCCGGCTTGAGCTCCACCGCCTTGCCGGCGGGCAGGTCCAACCCGGGAATGGCGCGCATCTTCATCGTGGTGCCCTCCATCGCCATCTCGTGGATCTCGACGACACCGGCCACCGGCGATTGCGCCGACACCAGCTTGCCGCCTTGGGCAGAGGTGAGTTGCATGAAGGCACCGGTGGCCTTCTGCTGCGCCACCGTGCCACGCACCCAGGGTTCCTTGACGGTGGTCTGGGCGAAAGTGGCCTGGGCGGCGAGCACCAGACAGCCGGTGGCGATTGAGAGAGCGATGGGTTTCATGGAGCGTCTCCAGGAGTGAGAAAAGTGGGAAGGCAGATTATCCGCAGCGACGGACAGCGGCTTGCGGTGTCTCAATGCTTGTGCTTGTGCTCGGCCTTGTCGCTGGCGGCCTCGACCTTCACCTCGACCGTGACCTCGCCGGCCTTCTCAAAGCGCAGCTTCATCGGGAAGCTCTCGCCCACCTTCAGCGGCGCTTTCAGGCCAACGAACATGATGTGCAGACCACCCGGTTCGAGTGCGACCGTCTTGCCGGCCGGCACGTCGATGGCCTCGACCTGGCGCATGCGCATGATCGAGCCCTCCATGCTCATGGTGTGCAGCTCCACCTTGCCCGAAACATCGGCCGACGCCGCCAGCAGCTTGTCCGCCGCGCCGCCGTTGGTGAGCTTGAGATAGCCCGCACCGGTGGGCTGACCCGGCGCGGTGGCACGCGCATGAGGATGGCCAATGTCGATCTTTCCGATCTTGTATTCGTGCGCTTGGGACACGAACGCGGCCGGCAGGACCAGGGGCGCGAAGAAGTGGGCGATGCGCATGGATGCAAGTCCTGTGAAGTGAGATGAAAAATGAGCCGATGAAGGTTCGCGGCGATCAGTGATGGTGGGCCTCTGCGGGGGGCTCAACGACCAGCAATGCCGCCGGAGAGGCCAGCCCCCGGGTGGACGTGCCCTCGGCCGGCACCTGGGTCCACTCATTGCGGGACGTGCGACCGTTGTCGTCGCAGGTCTGGATCACCTTGAACCACAGCGGGCCTGGTTTGGCGGGCAAGCCGACACGCAACACGAACTCGTCGTAGTGCGCATCGGGCAGCGCGTTGTCCTTGCCCACGGCGGTCCAGGTGATCTCGACGACATCGGCCTCGACCCGCCGGCCGTGGCTGGTGTACGGCATGGCCAGCTTCTCAGTGCGCGTAGCCAGCGTCCAGCCCGGCTTCGGCATGGGCTTGGCACCCTGCACACCATCGGGAATGCGCACCGAAATACCGGTGGTGGGTGCGCCGGCGCAGCCGTGGCCGACCCGGAAGCTGGCGCGGTAGCTGCTGCCACCCGCGGCCTTGGGCTGCTCGAGCACGACGTGGGCCTGTGCGATCCCGACCAGCGCGAGGCCGACGGCTGCCATGGTGGCTTTGAGGAGGTTCTTCATGGCAGGCCTCACAAGTCGAACTTCAGCTCGGCGCTGTAGCTGCGTTGCGGGTAGGGGTGGAAGTTCCAGAACTGGTAGTTGTTGAGGTTGTCGATGCCGAAGGCGGCGCTCCACTGGCGATCGAAGCGGTAGCGCAACCGCACATCGGCCGTGAGGTACTTGCTCACCCCCTGGTAGGTGAAGCCATTGACATCGGCATTGTTGAGCGTGCGGAACTGCGCGCCGCTGTAGCGCACCGCCATGGACGATGTCCATTGTTCGTCGATGCGGTAGCTCGCCAGTGCGGTGGCACGCCACTTCGGGATGTTGGGCTGGCGCTTGCCGACGGTGTCGCCTGGCGTGACGACGAAGCCGCTGTTCTCCTTGATGACCGAGTCGGCGTAGGTGAGGCTGCCGCTGAGATCCAGCCCCTTGAGCGCGACGTTGTTGCCGTTGTAGGCGACTTCGAGTCCGTTGGTCTTGATGCGTCCGACGTTCTGCACGCGGCTGATGTTGCGGTTGGCCGTGGCATCGAAGGTGGTCTGCGAATAGAGCGAGTCGTGCGTGCTCTCGGTGAACAGGGTCAGACGCAGCAGGCCCGCCGCCACGTCCTTCTCGGCGCGTGAACTCGGTGGTCCACGAGCGCTCGGGGCGCAGGTTCGGGTCGTTGATGAACTGCGAGTTGGTGGTGGAGGTGGCACCGTAGAGCTCGGCCACCGTGGGCATGCGCACCGCACGGCCGGTGGACGCCTTGAGCACCAGATCGCTCGCCGCCTGGTACGACAAGGCCGCCTTGGGCGACAGGTAGCGCAGGCGCCGCGACGGATAACTCAAGCTGCTCGTGGCAGAGAAGTTGGTCTGCCCCTCTTCGGCCCGCCACTGCTCTGCCCGCAGCCCGAGCACGGTCTTCCAGTCGGCAGCAAAAGCCCAGGCGTCCTGCACGTAGGCGCTGGTCAGCTCGGTGCGGCCGCGGACCAGGCTCACCTGCGCACCGGCCGGGTCGGTCTGCCAGTTGCCGGTGATGGCGGAGGTGAGGTAGGTGAGCTTGTAGCGGTCCTGCTGGACTCCCGCAGTCGATGATGTGCGCCCCCTGGATGCCAGAGGGCCGCCAGATGCCCTTGATTGCGAGGTTGGTCCAGCCCGTGCCGCTGCCGTCGGCCACCGTGCCGGCGCCCCCATCGGCGGCACCAGGCAGCGGGTTGGCGGCCGCATTCTGGCGCTTGAGATCGGTGCGGTAGTCGTAGTGGCTCGCGCCGACCTCCCAATCCCAGGTCCCTTGCGTGTGGCTCTTCAGCGTGAGGCCGTGCATCAGGTGCGTCAGGCTCTCGTCGGTGAGCGCAAAGTCTCCGCCCCCCAGGGCCTGAGCGCCGGTGTAGGAGCGGCCGTCGATGTTGATCGGGCCGCTGTAGACCGGCTGTCCAGCGGCATTGCGCAGGTACGACACCGGCCGGCCGGTGGGACGTGTTGAGCCACGCACCAAGCGCGTAGTTGGCGCGCACGGTGGGCGTGATGTCATAGGAGAACTTGGCCTTGAAGTGATCTTGCTGCGTTCGGTACTCCGTACCCGTGCCGAGCACATACCACGGCGCGTTGGCGTTGTTGGCGTCGAGCACAGCACCGGTGACGGCGGTGCCCGCGGTGCTGACCGTTCCGTTGCTGACGAGTCGCGTGGCAAAGGTCAGCGGCTGGCCGTGGCTCTCGACCTGGTGCACGTTCACAAGCCAGGCAAACGCGCCCTCACGGCTGCCCACCGATGCGCTCGTTTCCCAGGCGTGGTAAGTCGCATCGGTGTTGTAGAGACTGAAGGGCTGGCTCGTGTAGCCCGCCTTGGCATGGATCTCCAGCCCCTTGGGCATGCGCGTGGTGTAGACCACCACGGCGCCCACCGAGTTACCCGGGTAGGCCGCCGAGAACGGCCCGTACATCACGTCGACCCGTTCGATCTCTTCGGGCGTGACCATGCCCCAGCGCGGCGGAAAGCTCAGCCCGCCGACACCGTTGCCCAGGTAGTTGGACAGCAGCATGCCGTCGGCATACACCGCTGAGCGGGCGCTGTTGCCGGTGCCGGACGCGCGGCTGGAGAGGATGGCGTGGTTGTAGTCGCCGATGTAGCGCTTGCGCACCAGCAGGCTCGGCAGGTACTTGAGGGCATCTTCGCTGTCCGTGGCATTGACGGTGCGCTCGAGCTGCTCGCGCGTCACCGCCTCCATCGTGGCGGGAATCTGCGTGGGCAGCGACGTGGGCTGGGCACTGCCGGTGATCGTGACGACACCGAGCGACTTGACGGGGACGGGGTCGGTGGAAGCGACCGAGGAGGTTGACGTGGCAGCGGTCTGCCCCAGGACGCTCTGCGGCAGGCAGAAGGCAGCGGCCAGGGCGAGCACCACGCGGTTGGGACGCGGAGCGGGCATGTTCTTGTTTCCTGAAACCGAGCGCGGCGCAGGCCGCGATCGCAAAGTGGCACGGTCACCACGGCGCGCGCAAGCGCGGCCCGTGACGTCGACGACGGATCAGGAGAAGCTGGGAGGGCCGTGCTTCAGCCGTGCGACCCAGAGGGCGCAGGCGTCCCCGCCGGATGCGCTGGCGAAAGCGCTCTCGCCGATCGGCGAGAGAGTGGCCGCATCGAACACCGCCGGCAGGGCCGGCGGCGCAGCCAGCGCCACTAGGCCGCTGAGCGCACAGTGGTCCGAGGCATGGGCCGGAGCGTGGTCGGATGCCGGCGCTGAGTCGTGGCCGTCGAGTGCGACGGTGGACACGCCGTAGACCGTGCAGACCTCGACCAGCGTCTTGCCCTGGGCATGCGCCGATGCGGTGGCCAGCAGTGGCACCGCTGCCTTGAGCAGCAGGGCCAGCGCAAAGGCCCAGAGGGCCCAGCGCTGCAGGGGTGGGTGCCAGGGTTGGCGGCGCGACATGGGCGGGATTGTGCCGTAACAATTGGCCGGCGCCATCACCGGATCAGGCTGGGGATGTGTGCCCATCTGTGACAGCGGGCAGGCCCGCCGATAATGCGCCATGTCCATCCAGACCGATGATTTCGAGCCCGCCCGCCGGGTGGTGAGCGCGGCGCCGACCTCGCCCAACGAGGAAGCCATCGAGCGAGCGCTGCGGCCCAAGGGCCTGGCCGAGTACGTGGGCCAGGCCAAGGCGCGCGAGCAGCTCGAGATCTTCATCGGCGCGGCCAAGATGCGCAGCGAGGCGATGGACCACGTGCTGCTCTTCGGCCCGCCGGGCCTGGGCAAGACCACGCTCAGCCACATCATCGCCAACGAGCTCGGCGTGAACCTGCGCCAGACCTCGGGGCCGGTGCTCGAGAAACCCAAGGACCTGGCCGCGATCCTCACCAACCTCGAGCGAAATGACGTGCTCTTCATCGACGAGATCCACCGGCTCAGCCCGGTCGTCGAAGAGATCCTCTACCCCGCGCTCGAGGACTACCAGATCGACATCATGATCGGCGAGGGCCCGGCCGCGCGCTCGATCAAGCTCGACCTGCAGCCCTTCACGCTGGTGGGCGCGACCACGCGCGCGGGCATGCTCACCAACCCGCTGCGCGACCGCTTCGGCATCGTCGCCCGGCTGGAGTTCTACACGCCCGAAGAGCTCGCCCGCATCGTGCACCGCTCGGCCGGGCTGCTGAACGTGCCGACCGACGACGAAGGCGCCTTCGAGATCGCGCGCCGCTCACGCGGCACGCCGCGCATCGCCAACCGGCTGCTGCGACGCGTGCGCGACTACGCCGACGTGAAGGGCGATGGCCGCATCGGCAAGGCGCTGGCCGACAAGGCGCTGAAGATGCTCGACGTGGACCCGCAAGGCTTCGACGTAATGGACCGCAAGCTGCTCGAAGCAGTGATCCACCGTTTCGACGGCGGCCCGGTAGGCCTGGACAACGTGGCCGCAGCCATCGGCGAAGAGCGCGACACGATCGAGGACGTGATCGAGCCCTACCTCATCCAGCAAGGCTTCCTGCAGCGCACACCCCGCGGCCGCGTGGCCACGGCGGCGGCCTACCGGCACCTGGGCGTGGTGCCGCCCAAAGGTGGGGCGGCGGCGGATCTGTTCGGGGATTAGCGACTCGGCGTCGCTGCTTTGCGAGCAGCGAGCCTGCGCTGCGGCGCGGCGCCGTGTTGCGTTCATGTCCCCCGTCCGGGCTGCGCCCGGCCTCCTCCTTTACTTCACTCCACACGACGCCGCGCCGCAGCGCTCAGAGGCATCCATGTCCTCCGCGATTCTTGGCATGCCACACCGTTGCTTGCTGCCGAGGCCGGTGGGTGACTGGCGCAGTGAAGTAAAGGAGGAGGCGACGGCCGCAGGCTGGCGCCGGGGGACATGAACGGAGCCGGTCACCCGCCGGCCTCGGCAGCGAAGCTCGGCCTGAGCCCGATGAAAGAAGTGACCCCGGGAAACCAGCCTCGCGCCAATTCAGCGCAGCGCGCCGCGCGCGTCGATCGCCCAGACCGACTCCACGCGCCCGTCGTCGAGCCCGCCGCGCACACCGATGAAGTGGTCGTGCAGGTTGACGGTGGGGTCGCAATGGCCGGGCACCAGCCACACCGTCTCGCCCAGGGCAGGCAGTTCGGCGCCACTCGGTCCGCGGCGCAGCACGGTGTGTTCGTCGCCCCCGTTGGCCACCGCATGATCGCGGCCCCAGACCACGGGCAGGCCCGAGTCGATGGCGTGCGCCTTGTGGCCGGCGTCCAGCACCACGTGCGACGGGCCCCAACTCATCACCTGGGTCTTCACGAAGAGCGCCTGTTCGAAGAGGGGTGCGCCGGCCGAGGGCTGGTTGTCCGCATAGTCGCGGTCCATGAAGATGTAGCTGCCGGCCTGGAGTTCGCCATAGATGCCGCTGGCAGCCTCGTGCACGAAGCTGCCCGTGCCGGCGCCGGTGACCAGCGGACAGGCGATGCCTGCAGAGGTGATGCTGGCCTGCGCGGCACGCACCAGCGCCACGGCGTGGGCGATGGCAGCAGACCGCTCGGCATCCCCGCGCAGGTGCTGCGCTCGTCCCTGGTAGGCCTGCAGTCCGCCAAAGCGCATGGCCGTGCGAGACCACCTGGTGCGCGAGCGCACCGCTCGCCGCCGGCGCCACGCCGCAGCGGCCGTGGCCCACATCGATCTCGACGAACACCGTCACGCTCGCGCGACTGCCCTTGAGCGCCTGCGCCAGGCGGTCGATGCCGAGCGCCGAGTCCACCGCCACCGACAACGTGATCCGCGACGCCAAGGCCGCCAGGCGGGACAGCTTGGCGCGATCGACGATCTCGTTGCGTGAGGTAGATGTCGTTCACACCGCGCTCGGCCAGGGCCTCGGCTTCGCCGAGCTTCTGCACGCACACACCGACGGCGCCGGCCGCCAACTGCAGCGGCCGCGATGGCGGCGCACTTGTGGGTCTTGGCGTGGGGCCGCAGCCGCAAGCGTGTGCGCGGCGGCAAACGCGGCCATGCGCGCGATGTTGCGCTCCATCGCGTCGAGGTCGATCACCAGCGCGGGCGTGTCGATGGCGGCGACCGGATCGCCGGCGCGAGCGGCGGGCGTCATGACCCCGAGCCGCTGCGCGTCGGTGACGCGACGGACGCGCCTGTGCCGCGGGCCGAACGCTCCTGGGCGGTCTCGCCGTCGCTCGACTCGTCCAGCGACGCCTCTTCGAGGTGGTAGGTGTCGCTCCAGCCCACCAGCGAGAAACCCTGCGGCGTGTGCAGCAGGCGGTTGATGCTGGCATTGCCGAGCTGCCAGGAGCGCGGCGCCTGCAGATCGACCCGCGCCGCGGCGCGGTACAGGCAGTCCATCACGCCACCGTGCGCCACCAGCACGATGGTCTGTCCGGGATGCGCAGCTGGCCAGGCGGTCCGCCGTGGCCACGCAGCGCTCGTAGAAGTCGACCAGGCGCTCGCCGCCTTCGGGGCCGAAGTCCGGCTCGCGGCGGCGCCAGCGCTCGCTCTGGCTGGGGCCAGCGTTCCTCGATCTCGGCCGAACGTCAGCCCTTCGAAGATGCCGAAACCCCGCTCGCGCAGGCCGGTGTCGGTGACGATGCGACCGCCCTGCGCCACGCGCCACCGACTGCGCCGTCTCGTAGGCCCGCAGCAGGTCGCTGCTGTAGACGGCATCGATGCCCTCTTCGGCCAGCGGCCAGCGCCAGCCGGTGGGCCTGCCATCGACCGGTGTCGTTGAGCGGGATGTCGAGCTGGCCCTGGATGCGGGTGTCGACGTTCCAGTCGGTCTCGCCGTGGCGGATGGCGAGGATGCGGGTGACCTGCTGCATGCCGGCTTGCCGTGGCCTCAGCCGATCAGGCGGCGGTTCAGGGTGTAGGTGCCCGAATGCGTGGCCTCGGCCAGGATGTGCGGGTACAGCGCCTGGCGCGCGCCTGCGCGCCGGTGAACGCGCCGTCGACGGCGAGCCGCTCGATCGACAGCGCGTAGAGCGTGAACACGTAGTGGTGGATCAGCGAATCGTTGAAGGGCGGGAAGGGCCCGTCGTAGCCGAAGTAGCGGCCCGCCATCTCGGCGTTGCCGGCGAACCAGCCGGTGTAGTCGTTCAGGCCCTGGCGCGCGCCGTGCGGCGGCAGACGGTCCGGACTTGCCGCGCGCGGTGAAGCCGCTGGCTGAACTCGCCCTCGTCGAGCCGTCCCAGGCCGGCGGGCAGGTCGACGATCACCCAATGGAAGAAGTCGACCCGCGGCAGGTCTTCGGGCACCTCGCGTCCGGGCTGGTTCACGTCGTCGCCGCGGCTGGGCACGTCGAAGTCATGGCAGATCAGCGCAAAGGAGCGCGTGCCGGCCGGTACCTCGCTCCACGCCAGGTGCGGGCTGAGGTTGTCGGAGAACGTGACCCCACCGGCCCCGTCGAGTCGGCCCGCCGCAAAGCGCGCGGGAATGCGCTCACCGTTCGACCCAGCTGTCGCTCACGAGTTTCATGCCACTGCCATCCGCCGTTCCGGCTCCAGACTCATACGCCCCAGACGATCTCCTTGCGCTCGGCCTGGGCCCGCTTGATCATCTCCACCATCGGCCAGAGGCGCTGGCGCAGAGTGACCCCTTCGCGCGGCGCCAGCTTGCGGCCCTCGGCTGCGGCTTCGCGCTCGGCCTCGGCCCGCGCCGCCTCCTCGGCCGCGATCGCATGGTCGATGGCCAGCAATCGCCGCGGGCATGGCCTCGGGCTCGATGATGCCCTGCGCCGCAGGTTCCTTGCCGACGATGCGCAGCAACTGATCACCCACCGGCCCGGTCATGATGACGTCGCCGGTGGCCTTCGACTTGAACTTGTAGATCATCGGTAGAGATGGGTGCGCGTGAAGGGATAGGCCAATTGTGCGCCTCGCAGCAGCCCGACGTCGACGGCTTGCGCCAGACCGCGGCGCCGAACCTCGGGACAGACAGCTGGATCAAAGGCAGGCCAGGGTAGCGAGTTTTCGTTCCAGCACTGCATTCAGCGTGCCCATGCGCAGGCTCCTAGCACCGGAACTTTACCGAAACCGGGCGTGGGTCAGTCCTTCGGTCATGGCGTATCGGCCGGCTCGAAGAAGTAGGCCACGCGAGGCCGCACGCCGAGGTATTGCCGGGTGGCCTCGGGCAATGCCGAGCTGCGGATGCTGCGACGGATGCCCAGGCCGGAGGCAGACTCCAGGTCGAGGATCAGCGCTTCGTCGGCCGGCACGCCGGCATCGTGCACCAGCACACGCGGCTTCAGGGGCCGCGAGGAGTTCACCGCCACCACGAGAGCGTAGCGGTCGTCGGTGAGCTGCACCGCCGAGCCGGGCGGGTAGACACCCATCATCTTGATGAAGGCACCGAGGATGGCGGTATCGAACCTCGTCTTCGATTGCGCAAACAGCATCGACAGCGCCTCATGCGGCGTCATCGCCTGGGCGGCCAGGTGCGGATTGCACAGGTTGTCGTAGCGATTCACCAAGGCCACGATCCGCGCCAGCGGGGTCATCCGGTCGGTGTTGATCTTCAGCGGAAAACCGGTCGAGTCGGCATGCTCATGATGCTGCGCGATGACCAGAGTGGCCGCGGAGCTCAATCCCATCTTGCGCGCGTGGGCGACACCATGGGCCACGTGCTCTTCGTACAGGCGCGCTTCCGCGCTGCTGAAGTGTTCCTCGTGGTGGCGGATGCGGTCAGGCAGGTCGATCTTGCCGATGTCGTGCAGCAGCGAGCCCACACCAAGGTCCAGCAGATCGCTCTCGGCGAAGCCGAAGCTGCGCCCCATCAACAAGGCGATGATGGTCACGTTCAGGGCATGGGCCGACGCCTTGTCGCCCGCGGCGTCGGTGAGGAGACGGATGCACAGTTCATGCTCGCCGAGCATCTTGTCGACGAGTGCGCGGGTGAGCGCGTTGGCCTGGGCCGCGGCTTCGAGCGGTTTCGCGATCACCAGCTCGTTGGCTCGCCGCACCTCCTGAGCCGCCTCGGCGAACTGGCGCTCGCACAGCTTCAGCCCGGCGCGCTGCTCGGCGAGTCTGGCCCGGTGCGTCGCGCGCACCTGGGCTTCAGGCGATTCGACCACGGTGTCCGCCACCGCGCCGGCGGCTGACGGCGCTGCGGCGTCGCTGGCAAGGGCGGCGGGGCGGCTGTCGTTGGCGGCCGGCACATCGCTCTGGCCCCGGTTCCAGCGCACTTGCTTGACGCCCAGGGAGCGGATGGTGTCGAGCTGCTGCGTCGACGCAATGCGAAAGCTGCTGAGCGGAAACGGGTGCGCCAGCCAGCTGAGCTCCAGATGAACGAACATCCCGACCTGCAGGTCGGTGACGTCGATCGATTCCAGGGCAGTGGCGGGTTTCATGAGAGAACGGGAAGGCCGGGACACGGCAGCGGTTGCCCTGGATTTCGACCCAGACAGGGCAGACTTGAGCGACGAAGCCCTGCCAAGGCTCGCGCCTCAGAGAATTGGCGGCATGCCTGTCGGCCAAGTGTGCAATCTGACCTAAAGTCACGTCCAGCTGGGCCCACCGGACATTCCTGGTGTACGGCTGTCGTGCATCGCATATTCCAATGAACGTCCAAGTTGCCATCATCGGCGCCGGCCCCTCGGGCCTGCTGCTCGGTGCCCTGCTGCACAAGGCCGGCATCGACGCCGTGATCCTCGAAGCCCGCAGCCCGGAGTACGTGCTGGGCCGCATCCGGGCCGGCGTGCTCGAGCAGGTCACCGTCGACCTGCTCGATTAGGTGGGCGTGGGCGAGCGCATGCACCGCGAGGGACTGGTGCACGGCGGCTTCGAGCTGTGCTTCGGCGGCAAGCGCCACCGCATCGACATGCACGCGCTCACGGGCGGAAAGCAGGTGATGGTCTACGGCCAGACCGAGGTCACGCGCGACCTGATGGACGCCCGCGCCGCCGCCGGTCTGCGAACCATCTACGAAGCCGGCAAACGTGAGCCTGCACGAGTTCGACGGCGCGCGACCGCTGGTGCGCTACACGACAGGACGGCGCCGACGCACGAAATCGCGCTGCGACTTCATCGCCGGCTGCGACGGCTTCCACGGCGTCAGCCGCGCAGAGCGTGCCGGCCGCGGCGCTCAAGACCTTCGAGCGGGTCTATCCGTTCGGCTGGCTCGGGCATCCTGTCGGACACGCCGCCGGTGTCGCACGAGCTGATCTATTCGAACCACGAGCGCGGCTTTGCGCTGTGCAGCATGCGCTCGACGACGCGCAGCCGCCACTACGTGCAGTGCTCGCTGGACGACAAGGTGGAGCAATGGTCCGACGACGCCTTCTGGGACGAACTGCGGCGCCGCCTCGACCCCGAGGCGGCGGCGCGCTGGTCACCGGCCCGTCGATCGAGAAGAGCATCGCGCCGCTGCGCAGCTTCGTCGCCGAGCCGATGCGCTTCGGCCGGCTGTTCCTGGCCGGCGACGCCGCGCACATCGTGCCGCCCACCGGCGCCAAGGGCTTGAACCTGGCGGCCTCCGATGTCGGCTACCTGGCGCAGGCGCTGACCGAGCGCTACGCCGACAAGTCGGACGCCGGCATCGACGACTACTCGGCGCGCTGCCTGCGCCGCGTCTGGCGCGCCGAGCGATTCTCGTGGTGGTTCACCTCGCTGATGCACAAGTTCCCGGACACCGGCGAGTTCGGCCAGAAGATGCAGGCGGCCGAGCTCGACTACCTGGTGAACTCGCGCGCGGCCTCCACCGCCATGGCCGAGAACTACGTCGGTCTGCCGCTGTAGGCCGCCGCTGTCGCGCAGCCTTCTCGGTCGTGGGTCTCGGCCGTGATCAGTCCGGCCGGTAGGCCGAGTCGAGCACGACACCCCCGCCGCTGACGCGCGAGACGCAGGCGCACAGGCGAGTGTTGGCCTGTTTCTCGTGCTCGCTGAAGAACACGTCGCGGTGGTCGACCTGGCCCTCGCAGCGCACGATGTCCATCGCGCACAGGCCGCATTCGCCGCGGCGGCAATCCCACAGCGTGTCGACGCCAGCCTCTTCGAGCGCGTCCAGCAGGCTGCGCCCTGCCGGCACCTCCAGCCGCAGGCCATGGCGTGGCAGCTCGACCCAGAACGGCTGCGCCTCGAAGCGGCCGCTGTTGCCGAAGGTCTCGAAGCGCAGGTCGGCCGCGCGCCGCCCGCTGCGCGCCCATGCCGCGCGGGCGGCGTCCAGCAGGGGCAGCGGGCCGCAGATCCAGAGCTGACCGCCGGGTGCCAGCGCTGCGACTTCGGCATCGAGGTCGAGCCGCTGGCCGCTGCTGTCGGTGAAGGTCTGCAGTCGCTCGCCGAGGCAATCCTGCAGCGTGTCGCGGTAGACGAGTTCACCCGGATCGCGGGCGGCGTAACGCATGCGCACGTCGGCGCCGCGCTCGGCCAGCAGCTGCGCCATGCCCAGGATCGGCGTGATCCCGATGCCGCCGGCCACCAGCAGGAACTGCGGCGCGCCCAGGGCGAGTTCGAAGTGGTTGTTCGGTTCGCCGATGCGCAGCTCGGCGCCGACCTCCAGCGCCCACATGAACCGCGAGCCGCCGCGGCCCGGCTGGGCGCGTTTGACGGCGATGCGATAGACCTCCTGGGCCGGTGCCGCGTGGGGCAGGCCGACGAGCGAATAGGAGCGTGTCTCCTGCCGGCCGTCCACCTGCACTTGCACTGTGAGGTGACTGCCCACGCTCCAGGGCTTGATGCCGCCTTCGGGCCGGATCTCGAATTCGCGCACCGTGGGGCTCAGGTCGCGCAAGGCGCGCACGGTGGCCGGGTGCCACAGCTGGTTGTTCTTCATGGTCGGGATGGACGTGGAACATTGGCGGGAAGCCGGACGAGCGGAAGGGCCGCCTACCGGCCCATGCGGCGGCGGATGAGGCTCGCGCCCGGCACGAGCTGGAGGGTCTGGTGGCTCTGCAGCGCCTCGCTCAGGTTGGCGTGCGCCAGCCGCGCGTGCTCGCGCATCAGCGCCTCGGCGCGCGCGCCCTCGCGGTGCACGATGGCTTCGAGCACGCTGCGGTGCTGCTGCTGCGCCACCACCAGGCCGTCCCGAGCCTGCGCGCCATTGGCCTGGGCCAGGACGAAGCCGTTAGGCGAGGCAAAGGGCAGCGAGACGGCGCGCTCGATCTGGCGCGCCACCACATCGCTGCCCGACATTTCGGCCAGCAGCGCATGGAAGCGGCCGTTCTGCTGCACATAGCCGCTGAAGGCCTCGTCGCTGAGCATCGGGCGCGCCAGCAGCTCGTCGATGCGTCCCAGGCAATCGCGGGCTTCGGCGACCAGCACCGAGGTGACGCCGCGCTCGGCGGCCATGCGGGCGGCTAGGCCCTCGATGGTGCCGCGCACCTCGATGGCATCGTGGATGTCGGCCTCGGAGAAGTCCTTGACCATGAAGCCACCGTTGGGCAGCGCCTCGAGCAGGCCCTCTTCCTGCAGGCGCACCAACGCCATGCGGATCGGCGTGCGCGAGGCGCCCAGCCGTTCGACGAGCGCCAGCTCCGCGATGCGCGCACCCGGCTTGAGTTCGCCCCCGAGGATCAGTTCACGCAGGCGCAGCTGCGTGCGCACGGTCTGCGACTGCGATGCGCCGTCGTCGCCCGACTCCACCCCCGCGCGCGCCACTTTCGAAGATGTCGCCATGCTCAGGCGGCCGTGCGCAGCGGGATCACGCGCGAAGGACCGCCCGGCTGCGACTCGGCCTTGACCATCTTGTCGATCAGCTTGCGGGCCCACATCGAGCCGGCATCGATGTTGAGGTTGTAGAAGGTGTAGCCCGGGTGCTCGTCGATCGCCTGCTGCTGCGCCTCGAGGATGAGCTCGTCCTCGCGGAAGATCGACGCCACACCTTCGCGGAGTTCATGGGTGAGGCGCTGCTCACCCAGGCAGTAGTTGCGCGCGAAGGCCCAGAAGTAGTGGCAGCTGCGCTCGGTCTCCGGCGTGATGGTGTTCAGCACGAAACCGTTCACACCCCGCGAGCGCTCGCCCTGCGGCGCACCGCTGCCCGCAGGGGCCACGCCCACGTCGATGGTGATGGTGCACGGCGCCTCGAAACGGATGATCTGCCAGCGGTCCACCTTGCCCTCGTAGCCTCGCGCATACCGCAACTGTCCGGCCCAGAACGGAGGCGCGTCGATGTTCTCCATCCATCGCGTGACGGTGGCCGTGCGGTCGCCGTGGGTGGCGACGAACGGCGCCTCGGCCACCGCGCGCTGACCGATCGACGAGCCGTGCACGAAGGTCTCGTGCGTCAGGTCCATCAGGTTGTCGAGCACCAGCCGGTAATCGCAGGCCACGCGGATCAGCTTGCCGTCGCCGGCCCAGTCGGGATGGTCGTTCCAGTGCAGGTCGGGGATCTTGCTCTCGTCGGCGAGTGAGGGGTCGCCAGGCCAGACCCAGATGAAGCGGTGCTTCTGGGCCACCGGGAAAGCACGCACGCAGGCCGACGGATTGATGGTTTCCTGCGAGGGCATGTGGGTGCAGCGCCCGTCGCCGTTGAACACCAGGCCGTGGTAGCCGCAGGTGATCTGGTCGTCGTGCAGCGTGCCCTTGGACAGCGGCAGCAGGCGGTGCCAGCAGGCGTCTTCGAGCGCGGCGACGCTGCCGTCCTTGCGACGGAACATCACCAGCTTCTGGTTGCAGATCGTGCGCGAGAGCAGCGCGGCCTTGACCTCGACGTCGTAGGCCGCGGCGTACCAGGCATTGAGCGGAAAGGTGGCCATGTGGGATACGCGTTGTATACAAAATCTCAATTCTGCGCACAAGAACGGCTGTTTTATGAAGGGTTATCCCTTTATCCACGGAATTCATGTATCCCGCGAATTGATGTGACGGCACCCTATCATTTCGGCTCGACGTGCCCACCAAAACCGACGGAGACACCATGACCGCCCGCACCACCCCACCCTTCCGCGCCGATCACGTCGGCAGCTTCCTGCGACCGAAGTACCTGCTCGATGCGCGCGACGAGTTCTTCGTCAAGAAGTCGATCAGCGCGGCACAGCTGCGCGCGGTCGAGGACCGGGCCATCACCGAGATCGTGAAGTTTCAGCAGGACGTGGGTCTGCAGAGCATCACCGACGGCGAATTCCGCCGCACCTACTTTCACCTCGACTTCCTGGAGCAGCTCGGCGGCGTGGTCGCCGAAGCCGGCCAGCTCGCCATCCAGAATGCCGACGGCACCACCAGCCTCGCCCCGCCGGTGATCAAGGTGGTGGACAAGGTGCACCACGTCAAGGACATCCAGCGCGCTGACTTCGACTACCTCAAGAGCCAGGTGGCGGCAGGCCTGACGCCCAAGGTGACCATCCCGTCGCCGACGATGCTGCACTTCCGCGGCGGCCGGGCCGGCATCAGCCGCGAGGCCTACCCCGAGCTCGATCCGGTGTTCTACGACGACGTCGCCAAGGCCTATGGCGACGAGCTCCAGTCGCTCTACGACGCAGGCTGCCGCTATGTGCAGATGGACGACACCAACCTCGCCTACCTGTGCGACGAGAAGATGCGCGAGGCGGCCCGCCAGCGCGGTGACGACCCCAACGAACTGCCGCACCGCTACGCCGGCTTCATCAACAAGGTGGTCGCGCTCAAGCCGGCCGGCATGACGCTGGCCATGCACCTGTGCCGCGGCAATTTCAAGAGCACGCACGCGGCCGCCGGCAATTACGAGCCGGTGGCCGAAGCGCTGCTGTCGGAGATGAAGCTCGACGCCTTCTTCCTCGAGTACGACGACGACCGCTCGGGCGATTTCCGCCCGCTGCGCTACCTGAGCAAGGGCAAGATCGTCGTGCTGGGCCTGGTGACCACCAAGTTCGGCGAGATGGAGAGCAAGGATGTGCTCAAGCGCCGCATCGACGAGGCCGCCAAGTACGCGCCACTGGACCAGCTCTGCCTGAGCCCGCAGTGCGGCTTCAGCAGCACGGTGCACGGCAACAACATCGCCGTCGAGGCGCAGCGCGCCAAATTGCGCCTGGTGATCGAGACCGCGCAAGAAGTCTGGGGCTGACCCGGCCCTGCACCGACCCCGGCATCGCGGGCCCGAGCGACTCAGCACGGGCCCGCTTCGAATTGCAAGACACGCTTCCCCCCGATCGAATCCAAGAAACCGGAGACCTTCCATGACCACCCGCAGACAAGTCATCGCCCTGCCCGCACTCGCCGTCCTGGGCACGCGGCACCGCCCTCGCCCAGAGCGACACCGTGAAGATCGGCGTCATCCTGCCGATGACCGGCCAGCAGGCCTCCACCGGCCGGCAGATCGACGGCGCCATCAAGCTCTTCATGGCGCAGAACGGCGCCAAGGTGGCGGGCAAGAAGCTCGAGGTGATCCTCAAGGACGACGCCGGCGTGCCCGACACCACCCGCCGCCTGGCCCAGGAGCTGGTGGTCAACGACAAGGTCGTCGGTCATCGCCGGCTTCGGCCTCACGCCCTGCGCGCTGGCCGCCGCGCCGATCGCCACGCAGAGCAAGACGCCGATGGTGGTGATGGCCGCCGGCCACCTCGAGCATCACCGAGGCCTCGCCTTTCGTCGATCCGCACCAGCTTCACGCTGCCCCAGGTGGCGGTGGCGATGGCCGAGTGGGCGAACAAGAACGGCATCAAGAAGGTGGTGACACTGGTGGCCGACTACGGCCCCGGCATCGACGCCGAGAAGTTCTTCGCCGACCGCGTCACGCTCAACGGCGGCCAGGTGCTCGAGAAGCTGCGCACGCCGCTGCGCAGCCCGGACTTCGCGCCGGTGCTGCAGAAGGTGCGCGACGCCAAGCCGGACGCGCTGTTCGTCTTCCTGCCCTCGGGCCAGGGCGCGCAGTTCATGAAGCAGTTCGCCGAGCGCGGGCTGGACAAGGTCGGGCATCCGCCTCATCGGCGCCGGCGAGATCACCGACGACGACCAGATCGCCGACATCGGCGACGTGGCGCTGGGCATCGTGACCGCCCACCACTACTCGGCCGCGCACCCGAGCGCCATGAACAAGAAGTTCGTGGCCGACTTCCAGGCCATGAACAAGTTCCGCCCCAACTTCATGGCCGTGGGCGGCTGGGACGGCATGCGCCTGATCACCAAGGGGCTCGAAGCCACCAAGGGCGCCGGCGGCGAGGCGCTGATGAACGCGATGAAGGGCCAGATCTGGGAGAGCCCGCGCGGCAAGGTCTACATCGACGCGCAGACGCGCGACATCGTGCAGGACATCTACATCCGCAAGGTCGAGAAGCGCGACGGCCAGCTCTGGAACATCGAGTTCGACGCCATCAAGGAAATGAAGGACCCGGGCAAGACCCGCTGATCGCGTTGATGGTTTCGATGCCGCCGATGGCACTCCCACTGCCGAGCCTGCCGTCGTGCTGACCCTGCTGTTCGACGGCATCGCCTACGGCATGCTGCTGTTCGTGCTGTCGCTCGGGCTGGCCGTGACGATGGGGTTGATGAACTTCATCAACCTCGCGCACGGCGCCTTCGCGATGGCCGGCGGCTACATGCTGGTGCTGCTGATGCAGCAGCGCGGGCTGGCCCTTCCTGGCCTGCCTGCCGGCGGCCTTCATCGTCACGGCGCTGGCCGGTGCCGTGCTCGAGCGCCTGCTCTACCGGCCGATGTACGGCAAGCCGCACCTCGACCAGGTGCTGTTCTCCATCGGCCTGGCGTTCATGGCGGTGGCCGGCGGTGGACTACTTCATCGGCTCGCGAGCAGAAGATCGTGCAGCTGCCCGAATTGCTGTGCGGCAGCGCTTCGAGTTCGGCAGCGATCCGTTCGTGCTCGGCATGGGGGCCTACCGGCTCTTCATCATCGCGGTGTGCGTGGTGCTGGCGCTCGTGCTGCAGGCGCTGCTCACCAAGCACTCGCTTCGGCAGCCGCCTGCGCGCGGCGGTGGACGACCCGCGCGTCGCCGCCGGGCTGGGCATCCCGGTGGACCGGGTGTTCCTGCTCACCTTCGCGGTCGGTTCGGGCCTGGCCGGGCTGGGCGGCGCGCTCGGCGCCGACATGCTGGGCATGGAGCCGAGCTTTCCGCTCAAGTACATGGTGTACTTCCTGATCGTCTGCGCGGTCGGCGGCACCAGCTCGATCACCGGCCCGCTGGTGGCGGCCCTGGTGCTGGGCATCGCCGACGTGATGGGCAAGTACTACGTGCCCAAGCTCGGCAGCTTCATCGTCTACTCGCTGATGATCGCGATCCTGCTGTGGCGGCCGCAGGGCCTGTTCGTGCGGCAGGGCGCACGATGAGCCTGCAGACCTCGCTGCTGGCGCGCTCGCGCTGGCGCCCCTGGGAGATCGGCGCGTGGGTCGTGCTGTGGTCGCTGCCCCTGGTGGCAGGCCAGCACGCGGCGCTGATCAACGAAATCGCGATCCTGGCGCTGTTCGCGCTGTCGCTCGACCTGATCCTCGGCTACGCCGGCATCGTCTCGCTGGGCCACGCCGCGTTCTTCGGCATGGGTGCCTACGCCGCGGCCTGTTCGCCAAGCACGTGATGCCCGACCCGCTGCTCGGCCTGGCGCGTGGCCATGGCCCTGTCGGCGCTGGCTGGGCCTGATCACCAGCCCGATGATCGTGCGCGGCACCGACCTCACCCGGCTGATGGTGACCATGGGCGTGGCGCTGGTGCTGCTACGAACTGGCCAACAAGTTCACCGAACTCACCGGCGGTGCCGACGGCCTGCAGGGCGTGGTGATGGGGCCGCTGCTCGGGCGCTTCGAGTTCGACCTCGGTGCGCGCGTCGCCAGCCTCTACTCGATGGCGGTGCTGTTCGTCGCCTTCGTGCTGATGCGCCGCATCGTGCATTCGCCGTTCGGCTCGTCGCTGCAGGCGCTGCGCGACAACCGGCTGCGGCTGTCGGCCATCGGCCTGTCGGTCAACGGCCGGCTGGCCGCGGTCTACACGCTGGCGGCCGCGCTGGCCGGCGCTGCCGGTGCCTTGCTGGCGCAGACCACCGGCTTCGCTTCGCTGGACGTGCTTCGACTTCCACCGCAGCGCCGACGTGATGCTGGCGCTGGTGATCGGCGGCGTCGGTTGGCTCTGGGGCGGCATCGTCGGCGCCATCGCCTTCAAGGTGCTGCACGACCTGATCTCGGCGTTGACGGCGCAGTACTGGACCTTCTGGATCGGCCTGTTCCTCGTGGTGCTGATGCTGGTCGGGCCGCGAGAAGCTGCTGCGCCCCTGGACCTGGTGGGAAGCGGCCATGACGAGAGCGCATGAGCGAGACCCGCACGAGCGAGCGTCAGGTGGTCCTGCGCACCCATTCGCTGGTCAAGCGCTTCGGCGGCATCGCGGCCACCAACGACGTGTCGCTGCACGGTGCGAACGCGGCGCGCGCCACGCGCTGATCGGCCCCAACGGCGCCGGCAAGACGACGCTGATCAACCTGCTCACCGGCGTGCATGCCGCCCACCTCGGGCCGCGTCGAGCTGCTGGGCCAGGACATCACCGCGCTGGCGCCGCACCTGCGCGTCGGCCTGCGGCCTGGTGCGCACCTTCCAGATCAACCAGCTGTTCGCGCAGCTTACGCCGCTGCAGAGCCTGGCGCTCGCGGTGGCCAGCCGCCTCGACGCGGCGCGCCGCTGGTGGCAGCCGGTGGGCCGCGATGCCGCCATCGCCGGCCGAATGCGAAGCGCTGCTGGAGCAGTTCCGCCTGCATCGAGCACGCCGACCGGCCGACCGAGAGCTGCCCTACGGCAAGCGCCGCCTGCTCGAGATCGCGCTGGCCGTGGCGCAGCGGCCGCAGGTGCTGCTGCTCGACGAACCGGCCGCCGGCGTGCCGGCGGCCGAGCGCGCCGACATCCTCGCCACCGTGGCCGCGCTGCCGGCCGACGTCGCGGTGCTGCTGATCGAGCACGACATGGACCTGGTGTTCAGCTTCGCCACGCGCATCACCGTGCTCGTCAACGGCGCGGTGCTGACCGAAGGCACGCCCGCGGAGATCGCCGCCGACCCGCAGGTGAAGGCGGTCTACCTCGGCGATGCCGAGTTCAACGCGGAGCTAGCGCATGGCTGAGCCGCTGCTGCAGGTGACCGGGCCTGACCTGCGGCCACGGCGATGCGGTCGTGCTCAGCGACGTCGGCTTCACGATCGAAGCCGGCCGCTCGCTGGCGCTGCTGGGCCGCAACGGCACCGGCAAGACGACGCTGATCGACACGCTGGTCGGCGTGACGCGGCGCTTTGCCGGCAGCATCGTGCTGGCCGGCCGCGCGATCGCACCGCTGCCGGTGCACCGCGCGCGCCGCGGTCGCCGGCATCGGCTGGGTGCCGCAGGAGCGCAACATCTTCAAGTCGCTCACGGTCGACGGAGAACCTCAGCGCCGTCGCGCGCCCCGGGCCGTGGACGCCGCAGCGCGTGTTCGAGCTGTTCCCGCGCCTGCCGAGCGCCGCGGCAACCTGGGCCACCAGCTGTCGGGCGGCGAGCAGCAGATGCTGGCCTTCGGCCGCGCGCTGGTGCTCAACCCCAAGCTGCTGCTGCTGGACGAGCCGCTGGAAGGCCTGGCGCCCATTATCGTGCAGGAGCTGCTGCGCGCGATCCGCCGCGTGGCGCGCGAAGAGGGGCTGCCGTCCATCGTCGTCGAGCAGCATCCGCACATGGTGCTGGGCGTCACCGACGATGCCCTGGTGCTCGACCGCGGCGGCATCGCCTACCGCGCCACCAGCGACGCGCTGCTGGCCGACCCGGCGCCGCTGGACGCCTGGCTGGGCGTGTCGGCTCGCCACTGAGGCGAGACAGAGCGCAATTCAGCGCCGGGCTGCCGGCGCGTGCGCCACCTTGAGCAGCAATTCGATCAACAGCGCGCGCTCGGCCCCCGAGAGCGACTGCAGGGCGCCCTGCTCCATCGTTGCAGCGATCCGCTGCGCCTCGCGCACCAGGTGGCGGCCGCTCGGCGTGAGATGGATGTGCATGGCGCGGCGGTCCTGGTCGCTGCGCACGCGCTCGATCCAGCCGCGCTCGACCATGCGGTCCAGCAGAGCCGCCAGATTGGGGGCCGACAGGTCGAGGGCCTCGCCGAGCTGGCGCTGATTGACGTTGGCGTTCGAGTCCACCAGCACGAGGATGGAGAACTCGACCACCCGCAAGCCCAGCGCGTCGAAATGCTGCAGGCACACCCTGCGCATGCGCTGCGCTGCACGGCTGGCCGCGTAGCCCACCAGGTGCGTGAGATGCGATTGATCGAGCGCGGCGGCGGGCATGGCGCGCTCAGGTGGCGGCTTTCTGACGGGCCGCGCCGAGGTAAGTGTCGATCACACGTGAATCGCGCGCCAGTTCGCTGGCCGGGCCTTGAAGGGCGATCTCGCCCATCTCGAGCACATAGCCGTGGTCGGCCACCTCGAGCGCCGCGCGCGCGTTCTGCTCCACGAGCAGGATGGTCACGCCCGTGGCGCGCAGGCTTTCGATGGTGCGGAAGATCTCCTTGACCACCAGCGGCGCGAGCCCGAGGCTGGGCTCGTCGAGCATCAGCAGGTCGGGCCGCCCCATCAACGCCCGGCCCACGGCCAGCATCTGGCGCTCGCCGCCCGACAAGGTGCCGGCGAGCTGGCGGCGGCGCTCCTTGAGCCGCGGGAAGCGGGTGTAGACGTCGTCAAGCGCAGCCTCACTGTCCTTGCGGCCCAGCCGCACCTGGCGGATAGCCGCCGAGCAGCAGGTTGTCCTCGACGGGCATGGTGCCGAACAGCGCGCGCGTCTCGGGCACCAGCGCCATGCCACCCATGACACGCTCCTCCAGCGTGCGCAGTCCCTGGGGCTGGCCGCGGTAGACGATCTCGCCGCGGGAGGGCAACACGCCCATCAGGGCGTTGAGCAAGGTGGACTTGCCGGCGCCGTTGGGCCCGATGACCGTGACCACGCTGCCGGCACGCGCCTGCAGGTTGAGCCCATGCAGCACTTCGGCGCGGCCATAGCCGGCATGCAGGTCCTTGACGTCGAGGATCAGGTCGCTCATTGGGACGCTTCGGTGTGTCACGAGAGAACAGGCCGTGCGTGCACGCCGTCGGAGTGAGAGATCGAGGCGGCGATGCGCATTGCTCCGCTCATGTCCCCCGGCAGCGGCCTTCGGCCGCTGCCTCCTCCTTTACTTCGCTGCGCAACACGCCCGGCCTCCCCGATCCGGCCACCAGCATGAGCTGGCACGCGAGACGCTCGCCAAGACTCGGTGCCTCGACGTGAGCGTCGGGTGGCTGTTGCAGCGAAGTAAAGGAGGAGGAGCGGGCGCAGGCGCGCTCCGGGGGACATGAGCGGCGGCGGCCACCCGACGCTCAGCGGCGCGAACCCAGATCAGAGTGTCCACCGCTAGTGCTCCGTCCCGAGGTACGCCGCCCGCACGGCCGGGCTCGCCTGCACTTCCTGCGGCGTGCCTTCCATCAGCTTGGTGCCGAACTCCATCACCACCACGCGGTCGACGAGGCCCATCACCAGGTCCATGTCGTGTTCCACCAGCAGGATCGACAGGCCCTCGCCGCGAAGCTGGCGCAGCACATCGGCCAGGGCCTGCTTTTCCTTGAGGCGCAGGCCGGCAGCGGGTTCGTCCAGCAGCAGCAGCGTGGGGTCGGCGCACAGCGCGCGGGCGATCTCCATCAGCCGCTGCGGGCCGAGGGCCAGGTTGCCGGCGAGTTCGTGCAGACGATCGCCCATGCCGATGCGCTCGAGCTGGCGCTGGGCTTCGCGCAGCAGGCGCTTCTCTTCGGCGCGATCGAGCCGGAGCATGGCGCGGGCGACACCGCCGTGGCCGCGCAGGTGCGCGCCGAGCGCCACGTTCTCCAGCACCGTCATGGTGGCGATCATCTTCACGTGCTGGAAGGTGCGCGCCACGCCGCGCGCTGCGATCTGGCGCGACGGAAGGCTGTGGATCGGCTCACCACGCAGGCGCACCTCACCGCGCGTGACGGGCAGCACGCCGGTGACGAGGTTGAAGGTGGTGGACTTGCCGGCCCCATTGGGACCGATCAGGCCCAGGATCTCGCCGGCACGCACCTGGAAACTCACGTCGTTCACGGCCACCAGGCCACCGAACTCCTTGCGCACGGCCTGCACGTCGAGCACCACCTCGCCGGCCGGCGGCTTGGCGCGCTCGGGCAGGGGCTGCGCATCGGCCCAGTCCACCACGCGCTGGCGGCTTGGGAACGCGGGCCTCGATGAAGGCCCAGATGCCGTCGCGTGCGTACTGCAGCACCAGCACCAGCAGCACGCCGAAGACGATGATCTCGTAGTTGCCGCTGGTGCCGAAGAGCTTGGGCAGCCAGTCCTGCAACTGCTCTTCCATCACCTTGACGACGCCGGCGCCGAGCAGCGCGCCCCAGACATGGCCCACGCCGCCCACCACCGCCATGAACAGGTACTCGATGCCCTTGTTGAGGCCGAAGGGCGAAGGGTTCACCGTGCGCTGGAAATGCGCGAACAGCCAGCCCGACACACTGGCCAGCAAGGCCGCCAGCACGAAGGCGGTCACCTTGATGCGAAAGCTGTCGACGCCCATCGCCTCGGCCATGGTGGAGCCGCCCTTGACCGCGCGCAGGGCGCGGCCGGTGCGAGAGTCGAGCAGTTGCGTGATCGCCAGCGCGGCCAGGATGACCAGCAGCCAGAGCAGGTAGTAGAAGCTGCGGCCAGTGGCCAGCGAGATGCCGAAAAAGCTCAACGCCGGCACGCCCAGCAGGCCGTCGTACTTGCCAAGCGCGTCGATGTTGCCCAGCAGGTAGTACAGGCTCAGGCCCCAGGCGATGGTGGCCAGCGGCAGGTAGTGGCCCGACATGCGCAGCGTGATCCAGCCCAGCAGCAAGGCGGCCGCAAAGGTGATGAGCAGCCCGATCCACACCGTGACCCAGGGAGACATGCCATGGGTCAGCGTGAGGTAGGCGGAGGTGTAGGCCCCCAGACCGACGAATGCCGCCTGACCGAACGAGGTGAGCCCGGCCACACCGGTGAGCAGCACCAGGCCCAGTGCCACCAGCCCGTACAGGCCGATGTAGTTGGCCTGCGTGATCCAGAACTCCGGCACCGGCAGCTGCGGTAGTACCGCGACAAGCGCGATGAACGCGACGAGGAACATCGACCGGCGGGTCACCCTATTCTTCCTCGTCATGGTGCCCGTGCTGGAACGAGCGCCACAGCAGCACGGGCAGGATCAGGGTGAAGACGATCACCTCCTTGAAGGCGCTGGCCCAGAAGGAGCCGAAGCTCTCGATGACCCCGACGAACACCGCGCCCAGCGCGGCCGCCGGGTAGCTGGCCAGGCCGCCGAAGATGGCGGCGACGAAGCCCTTGAGGCCGATGAGGAAGCCCGAGTCGTAGAAGATCGTGGTGGCCGGACCGATCAGCAGGCCGGACAGCGCGCCGATGAACGCCGCCAGGCCGAAGCTCAGCCGGCCGGCGCCCGACGGTGGAGATGCCCATCAGCCGCGCGCCCAGGCGGTTCACCGCCGTGGCCCGCAACGCCTTGCCCCGCAGCGTGCGCTCGAAGAACAGGAACAGCGCCAGGATCAGCACGATCGAGACCACGAAGATGATGATCGTCTGCCCGGTCAGGTTGACCGCCCCGGCGCTGAAGCGCGCAGTCCCAGAAGCTGGGATTGCGGAAGCCCTCGGCACCGAAGAACACCAGGCCCAGTCCGGTGAGCGCGAAATGGGTGCCCACCGAGACGATGAGCAGCACCAGCACGGTGGCGTCGGCCAAGCGCTGGTAGGCGAGGCGGTAGACCAGCGGGCCGAGCGGTGTGACGATGGCCAGCGTGAGCAGGCTCTGGATCAGCAGCGGCCACTGGCGCGGCGCGGCCCACCAGGCGATCGCACACACGGCCAGCGGAAAGACCAGTGCCAGGGCTGCATCGCGCAGCACCTGGCCCAGGGAGATGCCGCGTCGCAGCGACTGCGCCGCGTCCAGCACCGCGGCCACCAGCGCCATGCCCAGCAGCAGCCACACCGTGCCCGGCACCTGGCCGAGCTGCAGCATGGCCAGCGTCAGCGCGCCATAGGCGACGAACTCGCCCTGCGGGATGAAGATGACGCGCGTGACCGCAAACACCAGCACGATGGCCAGCGCCAGCAGCGCGTAGATGGCGCCGTTGGTGACGCCGTCCAGCATCAGGATGCTGGCGATCGAGAGGTCCATGCGATCGTGCGTCGTCGGTGCGCGGGAGAACGGCGCTTACTCGACCTTCCAGTCGCCGTTGACCACCTTCAGCATCACGCCGGTCTCGGTGGTGAAGCCCCAGTGGTTGTCCTTGGTGTAGTTCAGCACGCCATGCGACACCACGGTGCGGCCCATCGTCTCCACGCGCCTCGCGGATCGCGGCGCGGAACTCCTTGGTGCCGGGCTTGGCCTTCTTCAGCGCCACGGGCACCACCTTCTCCAGCACCACCAGGCGTCATAGGCATGGCCGGCGAACTGGTTGCGGTTGCCCGCGCCGTAGACCTTCTCGTACTTGGCGACGAAGTCCGCCGCCAGGGCCTTGGACGGGTGGTTGGCCGGCAGCTGCTCGGGGATCACGGCCGGGCCGGAGCTGACGAAAGCACCTTCGACGTCCTTGCCGCCCACGCGCATCAGGTCGCGCGTGGCCGCGGCATGGGTCTGGTAGATCTTGCCCTTGTAGCCGCGCTCGATCACGGCCTTGTGCGGCATGGCCGCGCCGCTGCCCGAGGCGACGATCAGCATCGCGTCCGGATTGGCCGAGACCAGCTTGAGCGCCTGGCCGGTGACGCTGGTGTCGGCGCGGGCGAAGCGCTCGACCGCGACGACCTGCGGCCCGCCGAGCAGCTGCGACTGCGCCGTGAAGTCGTTGAGCCAGCTCTCGCCGTAGGCGTCGGTGTAGCCGAGGAAGCCGACGGTCTTGACGCCGTGCTTCTTCATGTGCTCGATCATCGCGTGCGCCATCACCGCATTGCCCTGCGGCAGGCGGAAGGCCCAGGTGTCCTTGCCTGCGGGCAGCACGGCCGGCGAGAACATGAAGTGCGGCGTGCCGGACTCGGCCACGATGTCGGCCATCGCGATGGCCACCGGCGTGGCGGCCGAGCCCATCACGATGTCGACCTTGTCTTCGGTGATGAACTTGCGCGCGTTGGTCGCGCCCTTGGTCGGGTCGGTGGCGTCGTCGAGCACGATGACATTGAGCTTCTCGCCGGCGATCGTGGTCGGCCAGAGCTTGATGTAGTTGGCCATCGGGATGCCCAGGCCCGAGGCAGGCCCGGTGAGCGGCAGGCTGATGCCGATGGTGATGTCGGCCTGCGCCGCACCGGTGAGCAGCGCGAACAGCGCGGCCACGAGGGGTTTGAGTGCTTTCATGGAGGTCTCCTCTTGGGGTGGAACTGCGGTGATGGTCAGGGTGGTGCGCGTGCGCGGGCTAGGCGCACAGCGCCCGGATGTCGTCGGGCACGGGAATCGAACGCAGGCGCTCGGGGTCATCGGGTTCGCGCCAGCTCGCGCCACGCCGCATTGCTGGAAAAACGAGAGCGAGGCGGCATCCATCCAGCGCGCGAAGTTCGGGAAGAACACGATGCCTGCCGGATCGCAATCGCCGAAGTTCACGTTGACGTCGTACAGCGTGGTCTTGGCCATGGAGGGGCAAAGGCAGAATATTGTTCTGAATGTTAATCAAACTGGGGACCAGTGCACCCGGGATTTACCCCTTGATGCCCGACGGGATTTGGTTCAGCATCAAAATCAAATTCGGACTTGCTCTCAGGCCATTTCCAGCCGCACCACCTGCAGGTCGGCCGGCTCGGCATACAGCCGCGTCACGTCGGCGGCGCGCCGGCGCCAGCACCGCGCCCTGGTTCACGTAGCCCTTGTCGGTGATTTCGCCGGCGTCGGCGCTCGGCGGCTCCGTCAGCCAGAGCAGGCGCACCACGGCCTGCGACGAGCCGCCGCCTTCGGCACGCAAGGTCTGCAGTGCGTTCCGTGCATGCTGCGCGCCGCTCGCTCGGGCGAGAGCGCCTGCGCCGCCGCGCTCGGGAACACCAGCGCGCCCACCTCGGCATGGTCATGACCGGTGATCACGGCGTCCTGCGCGTACGGGGCCAGGGCCGACACCAGCCTGAGCCGCAAGGTACCCACCGAGACCCAGGTGCCGGTGGTGAGCTTGAAGTCCTCCGCCACACGCCCGTTGAAGGCCACGCCGCGCTCCGGATGCGCCGGCGTCGACCAGTTGACCGGCATCACCAATGCGGTACTAGCCCTCGGCATCGAAGGCCTGTGCGGTCAGCTCCGGCGCGTTGCGGTAGCCGGGGAAGACGGAGACGCCGCGCACCCGCATCTCGAGCTTCTCGCCGTTGGGGATGAACTTGATCTCCATGCCCGGAAGCGGCAGGCCGATGCAGCCGGCACGCTCGAGCCGCCAGTGCGCGCTGGTGATGGCCGGCGAGGTTTCGGTCGATCCCCACGAGGTGGTGAACCACACCGGCTCATGGCGCACGCGGCGCGCCACCGCCTCCAGCCGTTCCCAGGTGGCCTGGGGCAGGGCCGCGCCGGCGTAGAACACCATGCGCAGACGCTCGAAGAAGGTGCGGGCGAGCGCATCGTCCGCTTCGAGGAAGGGCAGCAGCATGTCGAACCCGCGCGGCACGTTGAAGTAGAGCGTGGGTTGCACCTCGACGCAGGTTGCGTACCGATTTCTCGACCAGGCCCGGCGCAGGCCGGCCCTCGTCGATGTAGAGGCTGCCGCCGTGGCACAGCACCAGGTGGAGGTTGTGGTTGCCGCCGAAGGTGTGGCTCCAGGGCAGCCAGTCGAGCACCACCGGCTTCTCATGCGCCAGGAAACGCCACGTCTGCGCAATCATCTGCTGGTTGGCGCACAGCATGCGGTGGGTGTTGATCACCACCTTGGGGTGGCCGGTGGAGCCCGAGGTCAGCAGGTACTTGGCATGGTCATCGGGACGGATGGCACGCGAGGCCTGCATCGACCGCCGGCGCCTTCGGCGGTGCGCAGCAGCGTGTCGAAGGCCAGCGCGCCGGGATGCGGTCGGCGCCCTGGCCGAACACCGCCACCGCGTCGACGCCCGACGCGGCGAGCGCCGGCCCGTACACCGCCGCGTCGCTCGCATAGACCAGGGCCGGATCGAGCGTCTGCAGGATGCCGCGGATCTTGGTGTGATCGCTGGTCAGCCGGCAGTAGGCGCTGGACACCGTGCACACCACGCGGCCGATGTGCATGGTGGCCAGCATCAGCAGGGCGTGGTCGATGCTGTTGTCCGACAGCACGACGATCGGGCGGTCCGCCGGCAGGTCCAGGTCGATCAGGCTCTGCCCCAGGCTGCCGATGGCCTGCCGCAGCGCGCGGTAGTCGAGCCGGCGCCATTGCCCCTGGGCGTCGCGCTCGGCCAGTGCCAGCGCATCGGGCGTGTGCCGCGCCCAGTGCTCGATCCAGTCGCCGATGCAGCGCGCCGGCTCGCCCAGCGGCTCGGGCGAGCGCAGGACGAAGGCGCCGCCGCCCAGATCCTCGCGCTGCACGCGCGGCGGTGCCAGCTGCTCGGGATCGTCGAAGAACGCTCTGGTCATGAAAGTCTCCGGAGGGCCTGGGCCCGCAGGCCACCTTGCGTCTGGGGCGCAATCGCCGCACAGCACCATACAGATGTGTACGGACTGGATGCTAGTCGTGCAGAGTCCGACGCGGTTCAGGGAATCCCCCAGATCCCATACACCAGTGCATGGCGCCATGCTGCGCCATGAGCGCGCCGAACCGCCCTTCGATGACCCCCGAGCACTGGATCGCCGCCGCCACCGACCTGCTGGTCGACAAGGGCATCGACGCCGTGCGCGTGGACCCGCTGGCGCGGCAGCTCGAGGTCACACGCGGCTCGTTCTACTGGCACTTCAAGGACCGCGAGGCGCTGCTGGTGAGTGTGCTCAACGCCTGGTGCGATGCGGCCACCGAGCAGGTGATCCAGCGTTTCGAAGGTCAGGAAGCCGATCCGCGCCGCCTCATCACGGAGCTGATCTCGCTGCCGTTTCGGGGCCGTGCGGCACAGCGTGCGGCGCGGGTCGAGCTCGCCATCCGCGCCTGGGCCCGACGCGACGCGCTGGCCAGGCGCGCGGTCGACGAAGTGGATGCGCGCCGCATCGCCTACATCGCCCAGTGTTTCTCGGCGCTGGGCTTTGCCATCGCCGAGGCCCGTGCGCGCGCCTTCCTGCTGTATGGCTACGAGGTGGCGGAGTCGCTGCTGTCGCAGCAGGGCAATGCCACGCAGAAGAAGGAGCGCCGGGCGCTGGTCGAGCGACTGGTGGTGATGCCACTCGATCCAGCGCCATGATCCGCCAGCTTGCCCCTGCAGGTTGATCCGCGTCAATCCGTAGCCGGCGCCAAGGCGTACTGTCTGTACTCCCCTTGCGGAGGTTTCATGAGCGCCCTGAAATCCATCCTCGTCCATGTGGACACCTCGCCGCAGGCCGCGGTGCGCCTGGCCTGGGCCGATCAGCTCGGCACCCTGCACGGGGCGTCGGTGTCGGGGCTGTACGCCGTGACCTCGATGCTCACCCGCTATCCGTTGGCGATGGGCGCCGGCGGCGACATCGGTCCTCTGCTGGTCGAATCCGACAACCAGCGGCGTGATCAGGCGCGGGCGGGCTTCGACAGGGCGGTGGGCGCGGGCAACGTGGTCTGGCTCGAAGGCGCGGCCTCGCCGGTGGCGGACGTGGTGCGACATGCGCTGTACGCCGACCTGCTGTTGCTCGGACAGCGCGGCAGCGACGACCTTCGCGACGTGGACGTGCCGGCAGACTTCGTGGCCTCGGTCATCCTGGACAGCGGACGGCCCGCGCTGGTGGTGCCCTACATCGCCCGCACGCCTGCGCCATTCCGGCACGTGCTGGTGGCGTGGAAGGAGAACCGCGAATCGGCACGGGCCGTCACTGCGGCCCTGCCCTTGCTGAAGCATGCCGAGGAGGTGCGGGTGGTGAGCTTCGATGAAGACGACGAGGGCTCGTCGGCCCTGCACGGCGCGGGGCCGATGGGCATCACCACCTACCTGCAGCGCCACGGCGTGCATGCGCGGTTCCAGCGGCACCAGTCGGCGGGCAACCCGGTCGGCGAGGAGCTGCTGTCACTGGCCGCCGATGGCGCCAGCGACCTGCTGGTGATGGGTTGTTATGGACACAGCCGCATGCGCGAGCGGGTGCTGGGTGGCGTGACTCGCAGCGTGCTCGAGGCGATGACGCTGCCGGTGCTGCTGGCGCACTGAGCCGCTGGCAACGGCACGGTTCCTCGTCGCGATCGCCCACGTTCCGTGGGTAGAGTGCGCGCGCAGGCGACAAGTTCAGGGCCGCTCGGGACGTGTGGCGAGCACCCGCTGCAACTTGCCGCTGCGGCCGTGGCGCAGTGGTCCGTCCGATCGCACCCGGACCTTCAGGCCGACCACCCCCTGCCGCGCGCCGAAGGCGCGCAGCACTGCCTCGCAGCGCGCGGCGCGGTCGGGACTGTCGGTGCCACCGGCCCCGAGGCGAAGCACCAGCGTGTGCGCGTCCTCGCGGTGCAGCTGGAAGTCGAACGCTTCCGCCTCGTCTTCGAGCACGGTCGTCAACGCCAGCGGCAGCAGGGTCACCACACGGCCACGCCGGCCGGCCATGCGCAGCGGTGAGTCTTCACGCCCGTGCACCTCGAGCACCGGCAAGGGAGAGCCGCAGGCGCAGGGCGTGGGCTGCCATCGGATGCGGTCGCCGATGTCGCAGCGGATCACCGGCTGCACAGTGTTCGCCAGGTTGGTCAGCAAGGTGGTGTGCGACAGCTCGCCGGCCGGCACCGGCCGGTGCGCGGCATCCACCGCTTCGAGCAGCACCCAGTCGCTGTTGACGTGCATCGCGCCCTGGCCGCATTCCCAGGCGATCGAGAAGAACTCCGAGGCCCCGTAGCTGTTGCGCAGCGCGCAGCCCCAGGTATCGACGACCTGGCGGCGCATCGCAGCGACCGAGCGTCTCGCCACCGGTCCAGACCTCGGCAGGACGGATGCGCAAGGCGCCGCGCCGGCTCTCCTCGGCCAGCATCGCCGCTGCGGTCGGGTAGGTGGCCAGCACGGTGGGCGCGAAGTCGTTGAGCTGCGCCACCAGGTCGGCAGTGGGCTGCAGGATCGAGAAGCTGCGCAGGCGCGCATGCAGCCACGGGTGCAGGCGGCGCAGTCGCTGCAGCGACACCTGACTGGCGAAGTGGCCGCCAGTGGCGCCCACGAAGGCCAGACGCTCGGTGAGCATCCACGGATCGAGCAGCCGTTGCCAGGGCCGCGGTGCATCGCGGCGCAGCGCCTCCAGCGTGTCGTACACGGCCATGGCCTGCTCGTCCTGCACGAACACGCCAGGTTCGCCGCGCGTGCCCGAGCTCTCCCAGACGGTGTAGCGGCCGAGAAAGGGCTGGCCGATGTGGGCTTTATCGGCGATGAACGCGCGCAGCGTGTCCAGCCGCAGGGCCGGGTCGGTGACCCAGTCGTCGAAGTGCCGCATCAGCACCGGCTTGGTCGAAACCGGCAGATCGTGAAGCGCGCACTGCACAAGATCGAGCCCACGCCACTGGTTGCGGTACCAGGCCGAACCCTCGTGCGCGGCGCGCAGCAATCGCCTGAGCCGCGCCTGGCCCAGGGCAGCCAGCTCCCTCGCCGAGCTGTGCGCAGCCGTCATCACGTCGAGCGCGACGGCGCCTTGTGCGAACACGTCGATGGCGTCGGTCATCGCGGGCGGCCGTCACGTGGGCGCGTCAAGCGCCACCGCGGGACCGGCATCGGCGCGGCCCCGCCGCCACCACTTTTCGGCCTCGGCGGCCACGAACACCAGCGCCGATGCGCCAAGGCACACAGCGAGCTCCAGCGCGTCGAGCGCCTGCGTCTTGAAGACCGCCTGCAAGGCCGGCACGTACACCGTGGCCATTTGCAGCGCGAAGGTGAGCAGCACCGCCCACAGCAGCGGGCGATTGGAACCCAGGCCCCTGCCGGAACAGCGACTCGCGCTCCGAGCGGATCGCCAGCACATGGGCCATCTGCGACAGCGTGAGCACGGTGAACACCATCGTCTGCCAGTGTTCGCGGCCGCTGGCCAGGGCCCAGGCCTGCACGCCCAGGCACAGGCCACCGATGAGCAGGCCAATGAACAGCACGTGCTGCCACAGGCCATGCGCGAACAGGCTTTCGTCGGGCGGGCGCGGCGGGCGCCGCATCACGTTGCGCTCGGCAGGCTCGGCCGCGAGCGCCAGGCCGGGCAGACCGTCGGTCACCAGGTTGACCCACAGGATGTGGATGGGCAGCAGCGGTATCGGCAGGCCGAGCAGGGGCGCCAGAAAGATCGTCCAGATCTCGCCGGAGTTGCCGGTGAGCGCATAGCGCACGAACTTGCGGATGTTGTCGTAGATGCGCCGCCCTTCGCGCACCGCCGCCACGATGGTGGCGAAGTTGTCGTCCAGCAGCACCAGGCTCGCCGCCTCGCGCGCCACGTCGGTGCCACCGCGGCCCATGGCCACGCCGATGTCGGCCTGCTTGAGTGCGGGCGCGTCGTTGACGCCGTCGCCCGTCATGGCGACGAATCGCCCGAGCGACTGGAGCGAGCGCACGATGCGGATCTTCTGCGCCGGATCGACCCGCGCGAACACGCGCACGCCCGCCACCCGCGCCTGCAGCGCGGCATCGTCGAGCTGGGCGAGATCGGCCCCCGTCAGCACCGCATCCGCCCCCTCGCGCGCGATGCCGAGCTGCCGGGCGATCGCGAGTGCCGTGGCCGGGTGGTCGCCGGTGATCATGACCGGCGTGATGCCCGCCGCGAGGCAGTCGCGCACCGCGGCCTGCGGCCTCGGGCCGGGGCGGGTCGATCAGGCCCACCAGCCCGATGAACTGCAGGCCGGCCTCGGCCGGTTCGAGCTCGCCCGACTCGGCCAGCCGCTCGTGATCGCCGCGGGCCACGGCCAGCACCCGCAGGCCTTCGGCGGCCAGGGCCTGGGCCGCCTGCAGGACGGCACGGCGCTCCAGTGGCGTGCTGCCGTCGGGCTGCCATTGGGAGCGGCACAAGCGGCAGCACCGACTCCGGTGCGCCCTTGGTGTAGGCCACGTAGGTGTCGCCCGCCCGGTGCAGTGTGGTCATGCGCTTGCGCACCGAGTCGAAGGGCATCTCCTGCACCCGTTCGGACAGGGCCTCGAGCACCGCCTTCTCCAGCCCGGCCTGGGCAGCGACCTGCGTGAGCGCGGTCTCGGTCGGATCGCCCTGCCATGCACCTGCGGCACCGCGCCGGGCGTCGTTGCACAGCGCAACGGCGCGCAGCGTCTCCAGGTGGATGGCGGACGCTGCAGCCTCACCGGGCACCCAGCGCTGTCCATCGGCGAGCAGCAGCTGCGACCTGCATGCGGTTGAGCGTGAGCGTGCCGGTCTTGTCGGTGCAGATGGTGCTGACCGAGCCCAGCGTCTCCACCGAGGGCAGGCGCCGCACCAGGGCGTTGAGCGCCACCATGCGCCGCGCGCCCAGCGCCAGCAGCACCGTGACCACCGCCGGCAGCGCCTCGGGGATGGCGGCAACGGCCAGGCTCACCGCGGTGAGGATCATCAGCACCGGCGCCTCGCCGCGCAACACGCCGAAGACGAACACCACCACGCAGATCGCCAGCACCACCAGCGCGAGCCGCTTGCCGAAGGCCGCGAGCCGGCGCTGCAGCGGCGTGGTGTTGTCGCCGGCCTGGTCCAGCAGGCCGGCGACCTTGCCGAGCTCGGTGGCCATGCCGGTGGCCACGACCAGACCGATGCCGCGCCCATGGGCCGCGTGCGTGCCCTTGAAGGCCATGTTGAGGCGATCGCCCAGCGCGCCGGACTCGCCAACGAGCACCGCGCTGTGCTTGTCCACGGTGACCGATTCGCCCGTGAGCGCCGACTCGTCGATCCTGAGCTGCGCGATCTCGATCAGGCGCAGGTCGGCGGGCACCTGGTTGCCGGCCTCGAGCTGCACGATGTCGCCGGGCACCAGCGCGCTGGCCGGAATCTCCTTCCACTCGCCGCCGCGCAGCACGGTGGCGTGGGCCGCGGCGAGCTGGCGCAGCGCAGCCAGTGCGCGATCGGCACGCCAGGCCTGCACGAAACCGATCGCCGCATTGAGCAGCACGATGACCAGGATGGCGAGCGTGTCCACCAGGTCACCGATCACGCCGGACACGATGGCGGCGGCCACCAGCACCAGGATCATGAACTCCTTGAACTGATCAGCCAGCAGCGCCCAGGGGCTGCGGCGCGTGCCGCCGTCGATCTCGTTCGGGCCGTGACGCTGCGCGCGCACGGCCGCTTCGGCCTCGTGCAGGCCGTGCGCCGGATCGACACCGTGCTCGCGCGCGAGTTCGTGCGCGTCGCGCAGGTGCCAGTTGCCAGCCATGGCTGGGGACGCCTCGCCTGGCATCGGGGTCGCGCGGATCAGGTGTCCTCGCGCTCGCGAGGATGCACCACCGTCACCGGGATGCGACTGTCATGCAGCAAGGCATGCGCCACCGAGCCCAGTCGGGTGCCGGGCGTGTCGCCCTTGCCGCGCGAGCCCATCACGATCAGGCCGCAGCCGGCATCCTCGGCCATGTCGATCAAGAGGTGGGCGGGCTCGCCCTGGCCCAGCACCTGGTCGCATTCCACCCCCGCCTGGGCGCACAGGGCCGCCGCCGCCTGCAGCGAATGTTCGCCGGCGGCGCGGGTGAGGTTCTCGATCACCTCGGCATCGTGGGCGCGCAGCAACTCGTAGAGACTGGCAGGCTCCTGCACGTTGGCGAGCACGAGTTCGGCCGCGAGGCCCTCGCGGATCAGGCGCAATGCATGGTGAACCGCATCGAGCGAGGCGCCCGAACCATCGACGGGCAGCAGGATCTTCATGGGCATTCCTTTCGCACCGAGGCGGGTGCCCGGTCGTCACGGTCAAGCCTAGACCCATGGAGGGCCCAGCGGTTGCCCTGGATCAACGCAGGGTCTTGGACGGGCCAGGGAGCTGTCACGATGCAACCCTAGACTTGCACCATGAGCATCCGACACCTCGACCACCTGTTCGACCCGGCCAGCGTGGCCGTCATCGGCGCGTCGCAGCGACCGGCCAGTGTCGGCGCAACGGTCTGGCGCAACCTGCGCCACGGTGGCTTTGCCGGTCGGTTGTTCGCGGTGAACCCGTCGCACCGCACGCTCGACGGCGACCCGGTCTACGCGCGCATCGCCGACCTGCCCGAGGTGCCCGAGCTCGCGGTGATCTGCACGCCACCGGCCACCGTGCCGGGGCTGATCGCCGAACTGGGCGCAGCCGGCACGCGCGCCGCGGTGGTGCTGACGGCCGGCCTCGACAAGACGCAGCGTCAGGCGATGCTCGACGCCGCGCGCGTGCACCTGCTGCGCATCCTCGGGCCCAACTGCATCGGCATGCTGGTGCCGCACCGCGCGCTCAACGCCAGCTTCGCCCACGCCGCGGCGCTGCCGGGCGAACTGGCCTTCGTCACCCAGTCGGGCGCGCTGCTCACCGCGATGCTCGACTGGTCGCGTTCGCGCGGCATCGGCTTCTCGCACATGGTGTCGCTGGGCGAACATGCCGACGTCGACTTCGGCGACCTGCTCGACTACCTGGCCACCGACGCCAGCACGCGCGCCATCCTGCTCTACATCGAGTCGGTCGATGCGGCGCGCAAGTTCATGTCGGCGGCGCGTTCGGCGGCGCGCAACAAGCCGGTGATCGTGATCAAGGCCGGTCGCTCGGCGCAGGGCCAGCGCGCGGCGGCATCGCACACCGGCGCGCTGGCGGGCTCGGACATCGTCTACGACGCGGCCATCGCCCGCGCCGGCATGCTGCGCGTGGACACGCTGCAGGACCTCTTTCTCGCCGCCGAGGCGCTGACGCGATTCCGGGCCAATCGCGGCGACCAGCTCGCCATCCTCACCAATGGCGGCGGCGCGGGCGTCATGGCGGCCGACTGCGCGGCCCAGCTCGGCGTGACGCTGTGCGAGCTGCAGCCCGAAACGATCGCCGCGCTGGATGCCCACATGCCGGGCAACTGGTCGCGCGCCAACCCGGTGGACATCATCGGCGACGCACCGGCCGAGCGCTACGTGCAGGCGCTCGAAGCGCTGAACGCCGACCCCAACGCCGGCGCGGTGCTGTTCATCCACGCGCCGGTGGCGATCGTGTCGAGCGCCGAGATCGCCAGCGCACTGGTGCCGCTGGCCAGCCAGAACCCGCCGCGCGTGATGGGCTGCTGGCTGGGTGCGGAGGCGGTGGCGCAGGCGCGGCAGATCTTCCAGCAGGCCGGCATCGCCGGCTACGACACGCCCGAGGAAGCGGTGCGCGCCTTCGGCATGCTCACCACCTACCGGCGCAACCAGGCGCAGCTGATCGAGGCTGCGCCGGCGCGGCCTGCGGACGCTCCCGAGCCCGACCTCGCTACCGTGCGCACGCTCGTGCAGCAGGTGCTCGCCAGTGGCCGCGACATGCTCAGCGAGGCCGAGGCCAAGCAGGTGCTTGCGGCCTACGCCATCCCGACCGTGGCCACGCGCGTGGTCGGGCCCGAGCCCGCGCAAGCGGTGGCGGCCGCGCAGGCGATCGGCTTCCCGGTGGTGCTCAAGATCCAGAGCCCGCAGCTCTCGCACAAGTCGGACCTCGGCGGCGTGGCGCTCAACCTCGACACGCCACAGGCGGTGGAACGCGCGGCGCAGGACATGCTGGTGCGCATCGCCGCGCTGCGCCCCGATGCGCGGCTCGAAGGCTTCAGCGTGCAGGCGATGGTGCGGCGCCCGCGTGCGCAGGAGCTGATCGTCGGCGCCAGCATCGACCGCGTCTTCGGCCCGGTGATCCTGTTCGGCCAGGGCGGCACCGCGGTCGAGGTGCTGGCCGACCGGGCGGTGGCCCTGCCTCCGCTCAACCAGCCGCTGGCCCGCGCCCTGATCGAGCGCACGCGCGTGGCGCGGCTGCTGCACGGCTTTCGCGACACGCCGCCGGCCGACCTGGCGGCGGTGGAGTCGGTGCTGATCGCGGTGTCGCAGCTGCTGGCCGACGTGCCCGAGCTGGCCGAGCTCGACATCAACCCGCTGATCGTCGACGCGCAGGGCGCGATCGCGCTCGATGCCCGCATCCGCCTCAGCGCAGCGGCCCCCGCAGGCGCCGCGAACTTCGCGATCCGCCCCTACCCCTCGCCGCTGGTCGAGACGCTGGAATGGCACGGCCGCCCGATCACGCTGCGGCCGATCCGGCCCGAAGACGAGGCCCAGCACCTGGAGTTCCTCACCCACCTCGATCCGGAAGACCTGCGCCTGCGGGTCTTCTACACCCGTCGCCACTTCGAGCGCACCGAGCTGGCTCGGCTGACGCAGATCGACTACGCCCGCGAGATGGCGTTCCTGGCCACAGCCGCCGGGCCTGATGGTCAGGAGCAGACCCTCGGGGTGGCACGCGCCATCAGCGATCCCGACAACATCGAGGCCGAGTTCGGCGTGATCGTGCGCTCCGAGCTCAAGGGCGCCGGCCTCGGCGAATTGCTGATGAACAAGCTGATCCGCACCTTGCGGGCGCAGGGCACGCAGTTCATCGTGGGCAGCGTGCTCGGCGAGAACGAGCGCATGCGCGAGCTGGCCCGCGATCTGGGCTTCACCGACACGCCGGTGCCCGGCGAGCCGGGTGTGCGTTCGGTGCGGCTGGCGCTGTAGCGCTTGCCGGGGGAGGCGGGCGTTCGGCCCGGCACATCAGACGCTGCGCTGACGCACGCGCACGCCATCGCGCACCGCGGTGCCGGGATAGACGATCACCGGCGTGCCCGGTGACAGCCCCTCGGTCACCCAGGCGACACCGGCATGGCGTGCGCCGATGGACACCGGCACCTGACGGGCCCGGCCCCCTTCGATCACGAACACCGCCATGCGGGCCGCGGCGGCGGGCGCGCTCGCGGTGGCACCGGCGACGTCGCTCCCCAGCGGCATCGGGAACACCGCGCTCACCGGCACGCGCACCGCATCGGAACGCGTGAGCGTGACGATCCGCACCGCCACCCGGTAGCCATCGCCCAGCGCACGCCAGGTCTCGGGCGGGCTGGTGATGTCGATCACCACATTGACACGCTGCTCCTCCACGCCGAGCGCCGACACCTTCGTGAAGGCGGCCGGCTCGACGCGGCTCACTTGCCCCTCCAGCGTCACCGGCCCACCCCAGCGCTCGATGCGCACGCGGCTGCCCGGGGCCACCTGCAGCGCGTCGCTGGTCAGCAGTTCGGTCACCACCTCGATGCGGGCGGTGTCGCCCAGTTCGAGCAGCGGCGTGCCCAGCGCCACTGTCGCCTCGCTGGGCTGCAACACCCGCAGCACCCGGCCGCTGATCGGCGAGCGCACCGGGAACGCCGTGCCACCGGCCGTCCCGGCGCGCACCGTGCTCAGCGCCACGCGGGATTGCTCCAGCTCGTGCTCGGTCACGTGCCGCTCCTCGACCGCGGCATCGACTTCCTTCTGCGAGGCGAGCAGCGTGAGGCGGTCCGTCTCCAGCTTGGTGGGCGCGATGAACCCCTGCTGTGCGAGCTGCTCGCTGCGTTGCAGCTCGTTGCGCGCCTGCGCGAGGGCCACACGGGCGCGCTCGATGCGAGCGCCAGCCCGCGACACATTGGCCTGCGCGGCTTCGACACGCACGCGCTGCTCGCGCACCGTGCGCTCGTCGAGCATCGGCGCGAGCAGCGGGGTGAGCGTGGCCACCAACCCATCGGCGGCCACCGCATCGCCCTCGCGCAGCGTGATGCGCGCCAGCCGGCCCGCCAGGGGTGCCGAGACGGTGTAGCGCTCGCGCAGCCGGGTCTTGCCGTCCTCGTCGATGGTGGTCTCGAACGGACCCTGGCTCACCGACGCCACTTCGACCTCGACCGGACGCGGGGCGAACGCCCAGGCCATGGCCAGCACCAGCAGCAACACGGCCGCGGCCACAGCGACCCAGCGGATCTTCTTGCTCATCGTCATTCCCTCGTCTTGAGTGCGGCCACCATGTCCAGGCGGTCGATGCGCCGCCGCACCACCAGCGCACTGGCCACGCCGGCCACCAGCACGCACAGCGCCGCCCAGGCATGGGTGCGGGCGCGGATCACCACCGGAAAGAAGAACTGGTCCGACTGCAGCAGGCCGGAGACGGCATTCACCAGCGCCACGCCGAGCAACATGCCCAGTGGCAGGGCGATGGCGATGCCAATGGCCAGCTCGCCCAGCAGCAGCGCCGACACCTCGGCCCGGCTGAAACCCAGCACGCGCAGGCTGGCCAGCTCCCAGGTGCGCTCGGCCAGTGCAATGCGGGCGTTGTTGTAGACCACGCCCACCGCAATGATGGCGGCGAACACCGTGAGCACGCTGCTCATGATGCGCACGTTGCGCGCACTGATCTCCTGCATGTTGCGCAACATCGTCGCCTTGCTGAACGCCCCGGCCACCAGCGGAAGCTGCCGCGTGGCGGCCAGCGTGCGTGACTCGGCGCCACGCTCCACCGAGACGGTGAAGCCATTGCTCAGGTCGCCTTCGCCGAGCGCGCGGTTGAGCGCGGGGCGGTTCATGTAGGCGCTCAGTCCCATCATCTCGCGCACGGTGCCGTCCACGACCAGGTCGAGCGTGCGGGCGCGGCCTTCCAGCACCTCGACCCGCAACCGATCGCCCGGTCGCACGCCCAGCTTGGCGGCCAGGCGGTCGGTGAGCAGCAGGCCCTCGCCAGAGGGCACCGCCTCGCGGCCATCGACATCGATGATCCGGTACAGCTCGGGCCGAAGGGCGTAGCCGCGGATCTGGCTGCGCTCGCGCCGGTGGCCGTTGACCAGCGTGACCGGCACGAAGCGGGTGGACTCGACCGCCGTCACGCCGGCGAGCCGCGCTACCTCGAGACGCGCGCGGTCGTCCAGCGACTCGGTGGTCCAGATCGCCACATCGCTGCGCATCGACAGCGTGAACTGGGTGTCGACGATGACCTCGATGGCGTCGCGGAAGAAGTTGCCCATGATCACGATGGCCACGGCCGCCGCGATGCCGCCAATGGACAGCACCGTGCGCAGCGGCCGCCGTTCCATGTTGCGCAGGATCATGCGCAGCGCTGGCGGCAGCCCGGTCACGCCCAGGCGCTCCATGAGCGTTCTCCGGTAGTGCCCCGGCGCCGGCGGCCGCATCGCCTCGGCCGGCGTCAGCCGAACGGTGGCCGCGATGGCGTTGAGCGTGCCGAGCACCGCGGTCGCGAGCGTGAGCGACACGCTGACCAGCAGCAGCCACGGCGCAATGCGGTGCTCGAAGCTGGGGAAGCGGAAGAACTCGGCATACAGCCCGGTGAACATCGTGCCCAGCCGATCCCCCAGCACGATGCCCAGCAGCAGCCCCACGCTCACGATGGCCAGCACCAGCTTGAGGTAGTGCGCCGCAATGACGCGGTTGGGGTAGCCCAGGGCCTTGAGTGCCGCGATCTGCTCGCGCTGCGTGGCCACCAGGCGCGACACCACCACGTTCAGCAGGAAGGCCGCCACCGCGAGGAAGATCGTCGGCAGCACGGTGCCGAGCACATGCTGCTCCTTGATCTCGTTGGTCAGCATCGCGTGCGAAGTCTGGTCGGCCCGGCCGATGGCCTCGCGCCCGCCGAAAGGCGCAAGCTGGTCGGTGACGGCGGCGATCACCGCCACCTCGTCGGCCTGCGGCGCGAGCCTGATCGCGAGGCGGTTGAACGCACCGTTCATGTCGTAGGCCGCGGCGAGCACCTCGCGGTCGAGCCAGAACACGCCGAAGCCGCGCTGGTCGGGCATGCCCCACAGCCCGGCAAAGATGTACTCGGGCGACAGCCCGGTGCCTGCCATCACCAGCACGCGCTGCTTGCCGTTGATCAGCGCCTGCAGTCGCGCACCGGGCTGCAGGCGGTGGGCCACGGCAAAGGCCTCCGACACCAGCACCGGAATCGCGCCGTCGGCCATTCGCTCGGCCAGCAGCGCCGCAGCATCCACCGCCGCGCCACTGCGCACGCTGACGCGGTTCAGGCGCTGCGGCTGATGGCGGTCCACGCCGATCAGCTGGCCGACGATGGGGTCGCCCACGTGCTCCAGCTCGATGCGCACCACCACCTCCAGCGTGGCCTGCACATCCGCCACGCCGGGCAGGCCCTGCAGCACCGGCACCAGCGCGTTGGGCGCCCGCTTCACCCCCGCGAACACATCGGCGAAGCGGCCGCTCGCATAGAAGCGGTCGCGCGCCAGCTCCAGCGAGTCCACCGCCGACAAGGTGGTGATGAAACCGCCGATGCCGCTGGCCACCACCAGCGCGATCGTCAGCGCCTGGCTCCACATCAGGCGCAGGTCGCGCAGCAGCTTGCGGTCCAGCGCCTTCATCGCTGTCCCCTTCGGACGTGAGCGCATCCGCTCACCACGCCAGCTCCGACGGCGTGAGCTTGTGGGCATTGACCTCGACCTTCACGATGCGGCCGTCGCCGAGGTAGATCACACGATCGGCCATGCCGGCGATGGCCGCGTTGTGGGTGATGACCACCGCGGTCGTGCCCAGCTCTCGATTGATGCGCGCGATGACTTCGAGCACCAGCTTGCCGGTCTGGTAGTCGAGCGCGCCGGTCGGCTCGTCGCACAGCAGCACATCGGGCTTCTTGGCAATGGCGCGGGCAATGGCCACGCGCTGCTGCTCGCCGCCGGAGAGCTGCGCGGGAAAGTGGTCGCGGCGCGGCGTCAGGCCGACCAGGGCGATGGCCTCGTCCACGGGCATCGGGTGTTCGACGATGTCGGTCACCAGCGCCACGTTTTCGCGCACCGTCAGGCTGGGAATCAGGTTGTAGAACTGGAACACGAAGCCGACATGCTCGCGCCGGTAGCGGGTGAGGTCGGCCTCGGTGGCGCCGGTGATCTGGTGGTCGCCGAAGCGCACGTCGCCGCTGGTCGGAGCAGTCCAGCCCGCCGAGGATATTGAGCAGCGTCGACTTGCCGCTGCCCGAGGGACCGAGCAGCACGACGAATTCGCCCCGCCCGATGTCGAGGTCGACATCGCGCAGCGCATGCACCTCCACCTCGCCGGAGCGATAGGTCTTGCTCAGACCGTGGGCGCTGAACACAGGCGGTACAGCGATTGCGGAGGTCATCAACGGCTCGCTCAGCGCCGAGTCCGGCGCCTCCTGCCGATTGTGCGGCGCGCCCCCGCGGCGGGCTTGATGGCAGTCAAGCCCGGGAGAACCGGTTGACCAAAGTCCACCGCCGCCAGCCCTGTGAAAGCCCCGATGCCCGCAGGGGGCCCACCGGCTACGATGCGCGGTCCTGACCGTTCCAGCCCTGGAGTCCACCCGATGAAGACCACCCTCTCGCTGCTTGCCGCGGCCGCTGCCCTCGGCAGCGCCAGCTTGGTGCATGCCCAATCTGCCGCCGCCCCGATCAAGGTCGGCCTGATGCTGCCCGCCACCGGCACCTTCGCTGCCCTGGGCGACATGATCGAAAAAGGCTTCCGCCTGCATGTGCAGGAGCAAGGCGGCAAGCTCGCCGGCCGCGAGATCCAGTATTTCCGCGTCGACGACGAAAGTGACCCCTCCAAGGCCACCGACAACGTCAACAAGCTCATCAAGCGCGACCAGGTCGATGTGATCGTCGGCACGGTGCACTCGGGCGTGGCGCTGGCCATGGCCAAGGCGGCCAAGGAGAGCAACACCTTGCTGATCGTGCCCAACGCCGGCGCCGACGCGATCACCGGGCCCATGTGCGCGCCGGGCATCGTGCGCAGCAGCTTCAGCAACTGGCAGCCGGGCTACGCCACCGGCGTGGTGGCCGCGCAGAAGGGCTACAAGCGCGCGATGACGATCACCTGGAACTACGCCGCCGGCAGCGAGACCGTCAAGGGCTTCACCGAGGCGTTCGAAAAGGGCGGCGGCAAGGTGCTCAAGGACCTGAACCTGCCGTTCCCGAACGTCGAGTTCCAGGCCCTGCTCACCGAGATCGCGGCGCAGAAGCCGGACGTGGTGTTTGCCTTCTTCGCCGGTGGCGGCGCGGTCAAGTTCGTCAAGGACTATGCCGCGGCCGGGCTGACCAAGAGCGTTCCGCTCATGGGCTCGGGCTTCCTGACCGACGGCACGCTCGAGGCGCAGGGCGCGTCGGCCCAGGGGCTGCTGACCGCGCTGCACTACGCCGACAACCTGGACACGCCGCGCAACAACACCTTCCGCAAGAACTTCGCGCTGGCCTACAAGGCCAACGCCGACGTCTACGCGGTGCAGGGCTACGACGCCGCGCAGATCCTGTCGGCGGGCCTGAATGCGGTGAAGGGCGACCTGACCAAGCGCGACGCCATGACCGCCGCCATGCGCAAGGTCACGGTGGACAGCCCGCGCGGCAAGTTCACGCTCTCGCCCGCAGGCAACCCGATCCAGGACATGTACCTGCGCGAGGCCAAGGGCACCAACAACGAGCTCCGCGCCGTGGCGGTCAAGGCACTGGCCGATCCCGGCCGGGGATGCAAGCTGTAGCAGCCTTCGCCCGCGTCCCGTCCCCGAGGGCGGCCACCAGCCGCCCTTTTTCTTGCGCTCGCGCACCTTGGACCTCGCCACCTTCCTCGTCCAGTGCCTGAACGCCGTCCAGTACGGCCTGCTGTTGTTCCTGGTGGCCTCGGGGCTGACGCTGATCTTCGGGATCATGGGCGTCATCAACCTGGCGCACGGGAGCTTCTACATGATCGGCGCCTACATGGCCTTCGTGCTGGCGCCGTGGTTCGGTGACTGGTACCTCACCAAGCTGCTGGCCGGCGTGATCCTCGCCGCGGTGTTCGGCTATGTGCTCGAGTGGCTGTTCTTCAGCTACCTCTACCAGCGCGAGCACCTGCAGCAGGTGCTGATGACCTACGCGCTGATCCTGGTCTTCGAGGAACTGCGCTCCATGCTGGTGGGCAACGACGTGCACGGCGTGCAGGCGCCCACCTGGCTGGCCGGCGGCTTCAAGCTCGGCGAGCTGATGAGCTACCCGTGGTACCGGGTGTTCGCGTCGGTCGCCTGCATCGTGCTGGCGATCGGGCTCTACTGGGTGGTGAACCGCACGCGGCTGGGCATGATGATCCGCGCCGGCGCGAGCAACCGCGACATGGTGCGCGGCCTGGGCATCGACATCCAGCGGCTGTACCGCATCGTGTTCGCCGGTGGCGTGGCGCTGGCCGCGCTGGCCGGCATGATCGCCGCGCCGCTGTCGTCGGTCTACCCCGGCATGGGCGGCAGCGTGCTGATCATCTGCTTCGTGGTGGTGGTGATCGGCGGCATCGGCTCGATCACGGGCGCGCTCATCGCGTCGCTGCTGGTGGGCTTCGTCGACACCTTCGGCAAGGTGTTCTTCGCGGAATTCAGCGGCATCGGCGTGTACCTGCTGATGGCCATCATCCTCATCTGGCGTCCTGAAGGGCTGATGAAGCGTGGGTATTGATGCCCGAAGCGGCTGTGGCTCGTGCCCGTGCTGGGTGCAGTGGCGCTCGCGCTGCTGCCCGCGGTGCTCACGCCCTACACGCAGGACCTGGTGGTCAAGATCGCGATCTCCGCCGTCTTCGCGCTCAGCCTGCAGCTGCTGGTGGGCACCACCGGTCTCGTGAGCCTGGGGCATGCGGCGTTCCTCGGCATCGCCGGCTACGTGACGGTGCTGGCCACCGGCGACCGCGGGGCAGGCGCCCTGCCCTGGCTGCTGCTGCTGTCGGTGGGGGCGGCAACGGCTTACGCGCTCTTCGTCGGCGCGCTCAGCCTGCGCACCAAGGGCGTGTACTTCATCATGGTCACGCTCGCGTTCGCCCAGATGGCCTACTTCGTGTTCCACGACACCAAGGTGGCGGGCGGCAGCGACGGCATCTTTCTCTACAGCAAGCCGGTGCTCGAGTGGGGCGGTCACACGCTGCTCGATCTCGACAACAAGCGTCACCTCTACTACACGGTGTGGCTCGCACTGGTGCTCACCTACGGGCTGCTGGCGCTCATCGGGCGCTCACGCTTCGGCCACGCGCTGGCCGGCATCCGCGTCAACGAGCAGCGCATGCGCGCGGCAGGTTTCTCCACCTACGGCTACAAGCTCGCCGCCTTCGTGATCGCCGGGGCGCTGGCGGGCGTGGCCGGCTTCCTGCACGTGGTGAAAGACGGCGCGGTGAATCCCGAGCTGCTGAGCTGGCACGAGTCGGGCGCGGTGCTGTTGATGATCATCCTGGGCGGCATCGGCAGCCTGCGGGGCGCGGTGATCGGTGCCGTGGCCTTCACGCTGCTCAAGGAGTTTTTCCAGAGCGAGGGCCTGCTGGGGCCGCTGGCAAGCCATTGGCAGCTCACTCTCGGGCTGACCATCATCGCCTTCGTGGCCCTGCTGCCCCAGGGCCTGATCGGCCTGCCGGCCCGCCTGAGGGGAGTGCGCCGTGGCTGAAGCCGCTGCTGCACTGCGAAGGACTCACGCGCCGCTTCGGCGGCCTCACGGCGGTGAATGCGGTCTCGCTCGGCCTGCACATCGGCCAGGTGCATGCGGTCATCGGCACCAACGGCGCCGGCAAGTCCACGCTGATCAACATGCTCTCGGGCGAGATGCCGGCCAGCGAAGGGCCGCATCCGCTTCGACGGCGAGGACATCACAGGCTGGTCGCAGCCTCAGCGCGCCCGCGCCGGCATCGGCCGCAGCTACCAGCGCACCACCATCTTTCCGGAGTTCAGCGTGCTGGAGAACTGCCGCCTGTGCGCGCAGGCCGCGCGCCCGCTGCCCTGGGCGCTGTGGCAATCGGCCCGGCACTGCGGCCACAGCCTGGCCGCGGCCCGTGAAGCCCTGGACAGCGCGGGTCTCGCCGACGAAGCGCAGCGAGGCGCCGGCACGCTGAGCCACGGCGGCAAGCGCCAGCTCGAGATCGCGATGTGCCTGGCCACGCGCCCGCGCGTGCTGCTGCTCGACGAACCGCTGGCCGGCATGGGTGCCGAGGAGACCGAACGCATGCTCGCCCTGCTGGCCGCACTGAAGCGCACGCATGCGGTGCTCCTGGTGGAGCACGACATGGATGCGGTGTTCCGCATTGCCGACCGCATCACGGTGATGGTCAATGGCGAAGTGATCGCCAGCGACGTGCCGGCCGCGATCCGCAGCAATCCGCAGGTGCAGCTGGCCTACCTGGGCGAGGGGCATTGACGTGAGCCCCCGAGCTTGTCGCTGCGCGCCTTCGCTACCCCGCGAGGGGACCGCGGCCTTCGTTGGGACTGCCCGGCGGGAGGTCGGACCATGCTGAACATCACCGACCTGAACACCTACTACGGCGACAGCCACATCCTGCGTGGCGCGGGCTTCGAACTGCCTGCGGGCACGGCGCTCGGCCTGCTGGGGCGCAACGGCATGGGCAAGACCACGCTGATCCGCACGGTGATGGGCTACGTGAAGCCGGCCTCGGGCAGCATCGCATGGGAGGGCCGGCCGGTGACCGGATCGCCGCCCGAGCGCATGGCGCGGCTGGGCATCGGCTACGTGCCCGAAGGCCGCGGCATCTTCCCCAACCTGTCGGTGCGCGAGAACCTGCTGATGAGCGCGCGCCCGGGCACCGCGGGCCAGAGCGACTGGAGCTACGAACGGGTGCTCGACACCTTTCCGCGGCTCAGGGAGCGGCTGTCGCACGGCGGCCAGCAGCTCTCCGGCGGCGAGCAGCAGATGCTGGCCATCGGCCGCGCGCTGCTCACCCAAGCCGCGCCTGCTGATCCTCGACGAAGCCACCGAGGGCCTCGCCCCGCTGATCGTCGCCGAGATCTGGCGCGTGATCGCCACGGTGCGCGCCAGCGGCATCAGCACGCTGATCGTCGACCGCGACTACCGCCGCGTGCTGGCCCACACCGACCGCGCGGTGGTGATGGAAAAGGGCCGCATCGTCCTGGCCGGCGCCAGCGACGCGCTGGCCCGCGACCCCGCTGCTCTGTCACAGTACCTCGGCGTCTGACGCGACCCACCCCCCTACCCAACCCCCTGGAGAAGCCCGTGATCCTCGAACTCGCCGACATCCGCATCGCCCCCGGCAAGCAGGCCGAATTCGACGCCGCCATCGTGCGCGGCGTCACCACCGTGATCTCGCAGGCCAAGGGCTACCGCGGCTACAAGGTCAACAAGGGCATCGAGTCGCCCGAGCGCTACATCCTGATGATCTTCTGGGAGACGCTGGAGAACCACACCGTCGACTTCCGCGGCGGCCCGCTGTTCCCGCAGTGGCGCGCCATCGTCGGGCCGTTCTTCGCGTCACCGCCGGTGGTGGAGCACTTCACGCTGGTCGACAAGTCGTCCTGAGGGCTGCGCCGGCGCGCGGCGTTCGCCGCCGGAACGAAGCGACCCGCGTCAGATCGGGTAGATGATCGAGTTGGGGATCATCTCGCTGTCGTAGACGCACAGGCGGGATTTGAACTTCAGCCCCTGCGGGGTGTGCACCACGCTGTCGATGTAGCGGCCGACGTTGAACACCGTGCTGAGCTCGCTGAGCTTGGTGCGGAACACCGCGTAGTTCGCCTCGCTGTGGATCACCCCCGCCTCGACACTGCGCACCCTGGGCACGCCGACCACGTGACGCTGGTAGTACGGGTCGTGGAACAGCGTCTCGCGGATCGCGTAGGCGCGATCGCGCAGCATGCCTTTGCTCTCGAAGCTCAGCGTGGCGAGCGGAAAGCCGCGCTCGTGGTTCTCGCGCGGCTGCAGGCGGTAGCTGCACTCGTCGGTGAAGAACTCGGGCCAGCGCTCCCACTCGCCGTTGTCGAGCACGCCGGCGTAGTCGGCATACAGCTGGGTGAGCGCAAAGAAGTCCGATGCCTCCATGCTCAGCGCTCCATGACCTCGCGCCAGTAGCGGTACATGCCGCGGATCAGCGTCTCGGTCACCATGTGATCGGTGTCGCCCACCTCGCGGCCACCCAGCTCGGCGAGCGTTCGGTGGAAAGGCTTGCTCTCGAAGCCCATCTGCGAGAGCTCGATCACCTCGCCGTCGTCGGCCGACACGAAACCCGCGGGGCCGAAGAGGTTGGCCTGGCGCAGGCGGCGTTGCGTCATCTCCGGCGTGTCGTCGGCAAAGCCGAAGTGCGTCCAGACGAAATCGAAGGCCCCGTGGCCGCGCGGCTGGATGTGGCGCGTGGACACGCTGTTGACCTGCTGCTGCAGCACCACGCTCGGGAACAGCGTGGTCATCACCGCGGTCGGTCCGCCCCACCAGGGCTCGGGCACGATGTCGAGAAAGCGTGCGTCGTGCAGTTGCATGTTCTCCTTGAAACTCGACACCTGCGTCACCTGTCCGGCCTGGCCGGCGCTGCCCCGGGTGGAGATCATCGCGGCGTGGCGGTGGTGCGCATCCATCACCAGCTGCGACTTGTTGTCGGCACGCCAGAGCCCGAAGGTGACGAACCAGGTGTGCAGCAGGCCCGGGTGGTAGGGGTCCTTGATGTTCTCCTGCATCAGCTTCCAGTTGCCCGGAATGCGCTGGCGGTTGTAGCCCAGCAGGGTGAGCTGCCGGCCGTTGAAGAGGCGATCGAAGTAACCCAGGATGGCCGGGCCCATGAAGTCCTCGAGCGACTCCACCGCCGGGTCGAAGGACGCGAACACCACGCCGCCGCGCCGTGCGACGCGCAGTTGGTTCAGGCCGTGGTCCTCCATCTTGAAGTCCGCCGGCATGCCGCCGTTGACCTTGCCGTCCTGACGAACCCCGCGGCGGAAGGGCACGCCCTGCAGCTCGCCGCGCAGGTTGTAGCTCCACTGGTGATACGGGCAGATGAAGCTCTTGCGCTGCCCGTGGCGCTCGCGGCAGAACTGCATGCCACGGTGGGCGCAGACGTTCTCGATCACACGGATCTCGCCGTCCTCGTCGCGCACCATCAGCACCGAACGCTCGCCCACCACGGTGCGCTTGAAGTCACCGGGGTTCGGCACCTCGGCCTCCAGCCCGACGTAGCACCAATGGCCCTGGTAGAAAAAGCGCTCGAGCTCCTTCTCGTGCAGCGCCTCGCCGGTGTAGGCCATGAACGGGATGCGGCTGGTGCCGTCGGAGGCCCAGCGCAGCGCCTCGGGAAAGACCTTTGCCGGATCGTCCATCGGGGCTCCTGCCTGTCCGTCTTGACGTTGCCGCGTGCCGTTCAGCGGCTCAGCGCTTCAGCGCCAGGCCACCGTGTCGAAGTCGCCATGCAGCGCGCGCCACACGGTGGGTGCGGTCAGCGGCATCTGCACCCGTTCGGCGTTGCGGCCCAGGCCGGCATGCGCCAGCGCGTCGACCACCGCATTCACCACCGCCGGCGTGGCGCCGATGGTGCCGAGCTCGCCCACGCCCTTGACGCCGAGCGTGTTGGTCAGGCAGGGCACCGAGGTGTCGAACTCGGTCTTGAAGCCGCGGAAGGTGTCGGCGTGCGGCAGGGCGTAGTCCATGAAGCTCGCGGTCAGCAGCTGGCCGCTCTCCTTGTCGTAGACGACGGCTTCGCTGAGCGCCTGGCCGATGCCCTGCACCGCGCCGCCCTCGATCTGGCCGCGCACGATGACCGGGCTGACCACCCGGCCGATGTCGTTCACCGAGGCGTAGGCCACGATCTCCACCGTGCCGGTCTCGCGATCGACTTCCACCTCGCAGATGTGGCAGCCGTTGGGCCAGCTCGGTGCGCCGGCCGTGGCCGAGCCATCCACCGTGATGCGGGCCGTGCCCTGCTGGCCCGCGAGTTCGAACAGGCCGATGCCCTTGTCGGTGCCGACCACGTTGAAGCGACCGTTGCGGTACTCGATGTCGGTGGCCGCCACTTCGAGCGCCTCGCCGGCAAGCTGCTTGGCGTGCTCCACGGTGTTCTGCGACGCCACCTGCACCGCGGCGCCGCCGGTGAACAGCGAACGCGAGCCGGCGCTGCCGAAGCCGTTGGCCCGATCGGTGTCGCCCTGCAGCACGCGGATGCGATCCAGCGGCACGCCGAACACGTCGACCGCGAGCTGCGCATAGCTGGTGGCGATGCCCTGCCCCATGGCCTGCGTGGCGGAGGTGAGTTCGATGATGCCCTCGGGCAGCACGTTGACCGTGACGTTCTCGACCAGCGCATTGCCACCGGTCCACTCGAGGAAGGTGGCGATGCCGCGGCCGCGCAGCTTGCCGCGCGCGGTCGATTGGGCGCGGCGCGCGTCGTAGCCACTCCAGTCCGCGAGCGCCAGACCCTGGTCGAGCATCTTCTCGAACTGGCCGCAGTCGTAGGTCTGCGCCATCGGGTTCTTGTAGGGCATCTGCGCCGGGCGGATCATGTTGCGGCGGCGCAGCTCGGCGGGGTCGATCTTCATCTCGCGCGCGGCCGCGTCCAGCAGCCGTTCGGTGATGTAGATCGCCTCGGGCCGGCCGGCGCCGCGGTAGGCGCCCACCGGCATGGTGTTGCTCATCACGGCGGTGATGTGCAGGTCGATCAGCGGGATGTCGTAGATGCTGGTGGACACCCAGGGGCCGATCAGCAGCGGGATCATCGCGCCGGTGCTGGTGGCGTAGGCGCCGATGTTGGCGTAGGAGCGCACCCGCAGTGCGAGCACCTTGCCCTGCGCATCGAGTGCGAGCTCGCCGCGGCTGACGAGGTCGCGCCCGTGCACGGCCGAGAGAAACTCTTCGAGCCGCTGCGCGCACCACTTCACCGGACGGGCCAGCGATCGCGCCGCGAAGGCCACCACGATGTCCTCGGGGTAGACGCCGGTCTTCATGCCGAAGCCGCCGCCGACGTCGCCCACCTGCACCCGCACCAGCTCCTCGCTCAGGCCGGGAATGGCTGCGGCGATGCCGTCGCGCACGGCGGTGGGCATCTGGCTCGACAGGCGCACCAGCAGCCGCCCGCCCGCGGCGGAGGGTCCGCCCTCGGGCTCGGCCAGCACCACGCGCGGCTCCATCGGACTGGGCGCCAGGCGCTGGTTGACGATGTCGAGACTGACGGTGTGCGCGGCCGACTGGAAGGCGCGGGCCGTGGCCGCAGCGTCGCCGTGGCGCGACTCGGCGGTGATGTTGTCGGGTGCGGCATCGCACAGCGCCGGCGCGCCGGGCGCCATGGCCGCCATGGCATCGACGACCGCGGGCAGCGGACTCGAAGTCGACCACGATCGCATCGATCGCCGCACGTGGCCGCGGCGCGGGTCTCGGCCACCACCGCGGCGATGGCCTCACCCACGTAGCGCACGCGGTCGTGCGCCAGCACATGGCGAGGCGCCGACGCGGCCGGCTTGCCATCGGGCCGTGGGAACGCGATCGGTCCGGGGATCGGGCGCACGCCCGCGCGCAGCAGGTCTTCGCCGGTGTACACCGCCACCACGCCGGGCATGGCCAGCGCGGCGCTCACGTCGATGGAGGTGATGGAAGCGTGGGCGTAGGGCGAGCGCAGGAACACCAGGTGCGTCTGACCTGGCCGCTCGAAGTCGTCGGTGAACTGGCCGCGGCCGGACACCAGCGCCGGGTCCTCGATGCGGCGCACCGCATGGCCGCTGCCGAAGCGACCGACATCCACGGTGGCGCTCATGCCGCGCTCCCTGCCATCTTGTCGGCGGCCTGGCGGACCGCGGCGACGATGTTGACGTAGCCGGTGCAGCGGCAGAGGTTGCCCTCGAGCGCATGCACCACCTCGGCCTCGGTGGGCCGCGGGTTGCTGGCCAGCAGCCCGGCGGCCGACATGATCATGCCCGGGGTGCAGAAGCCGCACTGCAGGCCGTGGCAGGCCATGAAGGCTTCCTGCAGCGGGTGCGTCTGCCCGGCCGGCGCCAGGCCTTCCACCGTGGTCACCTGCTTGCCTTGCGCCTGCAGGGCCAGCATGCTGCAGCTCTTGACCGCCACGCCATCGAGCAGCACGGTGCAGCAGCCGCACTGGCTGGTGTCGCAGCCGACATGGGTGCCGGTCTGGCCGAGCTGCACACGCAGCAGGTCGACCAGCAGGGTGGTGGCGTCGACCTCGGTCGCAATCGCCCGGCCGTTGACGTGAAGGTTCAGGAGGGGCATCCGCAATCTCGTTGAAATGGTGAACACGCATCGTAGCCGCTTGCGGCCGGGCGTGTCGCCCGCGGTCAGTCGCGCGACCGGGTCCGGGCCGGTCCGTCAGCCCCCGCGCGCGTCGGCGCGGCGCCGCGGGGGGCTCGGGGTGCAGCACGTTCGCGGTCGGCGGGCGCTTCAGGCTCCCCCAGCACCACCGCATCACGGGCGAGGTTGTCGACCATCACCAGCAAGGCATGACGCGCCGCAGCAATCTCGGTCGAGCCCGAGGCCCTGCAGCGCCACGGCGTTCACTGCCTCGGCCAGCGGCACCAGCTCCTGCTGCAGGCGCCGGCCGCGCGGCGTGAGGAAGACATAGACGTTCTTGCGGTTCTCCGGCCGCTGCTCGAGGCTGACGTAGCCCAGGCTTTCCATGGCGCGCAACGCCACCACGGTGGTGGGCTCCATCACGCCCGCCTCGATGCTCAGCTCGCGCTTGGTGAGGCCGTCGCGGTCCCAGAGGATGCGCAGGAAGGTCCAGTGCCCGAAGCTCACGCCGTGCGGCGCCAGGCGTGCCTGCAGCGAGCGCTGGAAGCTGCGGGTGGCGTCCTTCACCAGGTGGGCCATGCGGTCGTTCGGCACCGCCTCGTGCCAATGGCGCAGCACGCGCTGCGAGACCTCGGCCTCGCGCTCGGCACGCGTGCGGCGGGCTGCGGTCATGGCATGGTCCGTCGCATGTCAGCCCCTCGCCGGCAGACCGACCTGCCGCAGCAGCGGCACATCGCGCTGCTCGCGTGCCGACTGCAGCAGCGCCAGACAGATCTCCAGCGTGGCGCGCGCCCAGACGCCGTCATGGATCGGCGGCACGCCGCGCTGTACCGCATCGAGCAGTTCGTCGATGACCTCGAAGCGCGGCACCGTGGGCGCGTCGAGTGGCAGGCGCTCACGCTCGGTGTCGCCGTAGACCCACAACGCATCGGGCAGTGGCCTCAGGTCACCGTGCTCGCACGACACGATCACCGGGCCGAAATGCTGGTGTGCCGCGGCCGGTGCGCCCGCGGCGGGCGGCTGGTAGCTCGGCCCGCCGTAGGTGCCGGCGGCCTTGAGCCGCGCCTCATCGTCGGCCGAGCCGATGGCGGCGAGTCGGCGCCGCGCGCGGCCGTGGTCCTGCGCCGACTTGGGCGCCCCCATCTCGCCGATGCCGCCGCACCATTCATCGCTGTCGAAGTGGCCGTAGCCGCTGTAGGCGAGTGTGGCGAAGGTGCCATCCTCGAACCACAGCATCGCGGCATAGGCACCCTCGGTGGGGCGGCTCTCGTCCCAGCGGCCGAGCGCCGAGCGCACGCGCGTGGCGCGGCTGCCGGCCAGCAGGCGCACCACATCCACCTGGTGCGCCGCCTGGCTGAACACCACGCCGCCGCCGGCTTCGGTCTGCAGTTCCTCGGGACGCCGCGGCCGGTACAGAAAATCGGTGTAGTTCAGCGCCTGCACCATGCGCACCGCGCCGAGGCGGCCGGTCTCGATGAGCTGGCGGGCGCGCAGGTAGGGCGTGTCGAAGCTGTGGCAGTGACCGACGATGAGCTGAACGCCGGCCGCGGCGCAGGCCTCGACCATCTGATCGCATTCGTCGAGCGTGAGCGCCATCGGCTTTTCGACCAGCACGTGCTTGCCCGCCGCCGCCACGACGCGGGTGTGCGCTGCATGGAACTGGTGCGGGCTGGCGATGTAGACCACGTCCACCGCCGGGTGCGCGGCCAGCGGGCCGATGTCGTCGAACACCGGCGCGTTGAAGTCGCGTGCGAACTGGGCGCGGGCCGCTTCGCGCGGATCGCAGGCCGCCACCAGCTCGACGCGCGCATCGGCCAGGAAGGTGGGCAGCATGAGCGAGAACGCGCGGCCCAGCCCGGCCACACCGATGCGCAGGGGCGCAGAGGGCGTGTCGCTCATGGACGACACCTTGGCGGCTGTGCTTCACAGGTCGAGCACCAGCGAGGGAGACCGGGCCCGCGACACACAGATCATGATCTGGCCGGCCTGCTCTTCGGGCAGCAGCACCATGTCGCGGTGGTCGGCCTCGCCTTCGAGCAGCGTGGTGCGGCAGGTGCCGCAGGTGCCGCTCTCGCACGAGGCGGCCACGGTGCAGCCCTGCGCGCGCAGCGTGGCCAGGATGCTCTGCCCCACCGGCACCTGTGCGGTCAGTCCACTGCGTGCCAGCCGCACCTCGAAGGGCTGGTCGTCCGGCCGGGCTTCGCCACCTTCGATGAAGCTCTCGAAGTGAACATGGGACGGCGACCAGTGGCCCGACATGTCGCGCACCGCCTCCATCAGTGGCCGCGGCCCGCAGCAGTAGATGTGCGCGGTGTTGGGCCGCTCGAGCACGGTCCACAGGTCGAAGGCCTTGTCCGGATCGCCATGGTCGTGGTGGATCTTGACGCGGGTGCGCAGCGCGGGGTCGCTCAGCTCTTTCAGGTACGCCGTGGTCTCGGGCGAGCGCGTGAGGTAGCAGAGCTTCCAGGGCGCCGGCGCGAGTTCGCCGAACGATCGGATCATCGACAGGATGGGCGTGATGCCGATGCCCCCGGCGATGAAGAGGTAGGCCTTGGCCTTGTCCACCAGCGGGAATGCGTTCTCGGGCGCGGAGGTGGGCAGCGTGCCGCCTTCGCGGGCCTCGTCCACCAGGCTCACCGAACCACCCTTGCCGCCGGCATCGCGCTTCACGGTGATGACGTAGCGGTGGCGCTCGGCCGGGTCGTTGCACAGCGAGTACTTGCGCAGCGCGCCGTTGGGCACCTGCACCCGGACGTGCGAGCCCGGCGTGAACGCGGGCAGCTCGGCACCGTCGGGCGCCACCAGCTCGAAGCTGCGGATGCCCTCGGCCTCGTCGTGGATGCGGGCGATGCGAAGCGGCATCATCGTGTCGGTGGGTGAGGCGCTGGTCATGCGGGGGTCCGGTCAGCAGGTCATCTGAAGAAGGTCATCGGAAAAACAGCGCGAGCGCCACCAGCGCCAGGAATGCCAGCAGCACGCGGCGAAACCACGCTTCGTCCAGCCGGCCACGCAGGCGCTGCCCAAGCAACAGACCGCAGGCCGAGGGCAGCAGCGCCAGCAGCGACAGCAGGGCGTCCGACAGGCCGATGCGTCCTCGCAGCGCCATCGATCCATACAGCGGCAGCGCCGCGGCGAGGTAGATCACGCTGATGGTGCCGACGAACACGTCGCGCGGCAGGCGCAGCGACATCAGGTAGCTGATGATCACCGGGCCCGCCAGCGAGGACACGCCGCCCATCACGCCCGACAGGGTGCCCACCACCGCGCTCCACCAGCGCTCCTGCCGCGGCGGCACCGTGATTCGCACGGGCAGCACCATCAAGGCCAGTGCCAGCAGCACCACGCCGGCGAGCACCGCGCGCAGGCTCTTGTCCGACAGGCCGAGCGTCATCGGCACCGTGGCCAGCGTGGCCAGAAGCAGGCCGGCGATCAATGGCATGAAACGCATCACGCCCTCGCGCGACACACCGGTTTGCCACGCCTGCCAGAGGTTGGACACGAGCACCGGCATCATCACCAGCACGATGGCCTGGGTGGCCGGCACGTACAGCGAGAGCAGCGGCACGGCCACCAGCGGCAGCCCGACGCCGATCGTGCCCTTGACCAGCCCGCCGAGGGCGAACGCACCGAAGGCCATGCCGAGCAGGCGCCAGTCGAGGCCGCCCGAGATGGCGCTCCACAGTGCGCTTCCCGCGCCAGCATCGCTCAAGCCCCGCTCACTGGGTCGGCACTCGGCGCACGCTCGACCATCACTCGGCCTTGAGGTTGGCGCGCTTGGCCGCCGCAGCCACGCGGATGGTCTCGGCCTTGATCGCCGCGTCCAGCTGCTCGGGCGAACCACCGACCGCGTCGATACCCGCCACCTTGAGCTGCTCGATCACGTCGGGACGCCTCGCGAGCTTGGCCACTTCGCTGCTCAGTCGCTGCACCGCATCGTTGGGCGTGCCGCGCGGCGCGAGCATGGCGATCAGCACCGCGAAATCGAACCCGGGCAGCTTCTCGGCGATGGCCGGCACATCCGGCGCGAGGCTGGAGCGCTTGAGCGAGTTGGTGGCGAGGATGCGCGCCTGACCGTTCTTCACGAAGCCGGCGAGCGAGGGGTAGGCCGAGAACACCATGTCGACCTGGCCGCCGATCATCGCCGGCACCGAGTTGGCGCTGCCGCGGTACGGGATGTGGGTCATGAACACGCCGAAGCCGGCCTTCATCGCCTCGGCCGTGAGGTGGTGGCTGCTGCCGATGCCCGACGAACCGTAGTTCAATGCGCCGGGCCTGGACTTGGCCAGCGCGATGAACTCTTCCAGCGTGTTGGCCGGCACCTTGGGGTTCACCGCCAGGAACAGTGGCGACTCGGCCATCAGCGACACCGGGGCGAAGTCCTTGTCCGGGTCGTAGTTGAGCTTGGTGGAGAGCAGGCGGTTGATGGTGAGCATCGAGCCGTCGGTGACGAGCAGCGTGTAGCCGTCGGCGGGCGACGCGGCCAGGGCCGCCGCTGCCACACCGCCGTTGCCACCCGGGCGGTTCTCCACCACCACCGGCTGACCCAGGGACTCCTGCAGGCGCTGACCATAGATGCGGGCCACGGTGTCGGGCAGGCCACCCGCCGCGTAGGGCACGATCAGCTTGATGCCCCTGTTGGGAAATCCCTGCGCCAGCGCCGATCCGGTCCCGACGAGGGCCAGCAGCGCTCCGGCGGCGAGTGCTTTGAGGGTGAGTCGTTTCATCGGTGTGTCTCCTGGGTGGGCTGCGGCGCCAGGCGCTTTGCCACTGTGGTGTGGGCGCGGCCAGCGGCCGCAGGGGTTCAGATGCTGTAGCTCTCGTAGGTGGCCGGGTGGAACAGTTCGTCCACCGACAGCTGCCGCGGCGACAGGCCCTGCGAGTGGTGGTGCCGCACGAAGGTCTCGAGTGTGCGGCGGTTCGCCGCCACGCCGTACGACCAGAAATCCTGGCCCAGGGTTTCGCGCGCGGCCTTCAGCTGCTCTTCGACGAAGGGCAGAGTCACCTTGGTTGCGGAGGTGTCCGACAGCTTCTCGAGCGCCACCGCCTTGGCCTGGCTGAAGGCCTTGAACACCGCCGCCGGCAGCCATGGGTGCTGCGCCGCCAGCGCCTTGCGGATGGCACACACATGCATGATGGGAAACACGCCGGTGCGGCGGTAGTAGTCCTTGGCGACGGCGGTGGGGTCGTCGAACAGCCAGCCCACGTTGGGGTTGCTCGCCGCGGCGCCGCCCGGCGGGCGCGGGGCGATGAAGCCGTCGATCTCGCCGCGGTGCAAGCAGCTCGGAGATGGTCTGGCCTTCGGGCGCGTTCTCGAGCGACACATCCGGCGGCAGCTCGAGCTTGATCTTCTCGGGGCGGCCGGGCGTGTCGATGCCGCCGCGCACCCATTGCATGTCGCGCGGGTGCACGCCGAAGTCGTCCTGCAGGATCGCGCGCGCCCACACGTTGGCGGTGAGCTGGTACTCGGGCACGCCCACGCGCTTGCCCTTGAGGTCTTCGGGCCGGTGGATGCGGTCGCGCCGCACGTAGATGGAGGTGTGGCGGAAGGCGCGCGACAGGAACACCGGCACGGCGATGTAGGGGCACTCGCCGCGCGAGTGCTTGACGAGGTAGCTGGAGAACGACAGCTCGCTGATGTCGAAATCGATGCTGCGCATCGCGCGGAAGAACATCTCTTCCGGGCTCAGCGTCATGTAGACCGGGTCGACACCGTCGATCTGCACGCTGCCGTCGAGCAGGGCCCGCGTGCGGTCGTAGTCGCCCATGGCGACGGAGAGCTGGAGTTTGGCCATGGGCGATGCGTGGGTGCGTGGAGGCGAGGCTGATCAGGCGGTGGTTTCGGGCGAGGAGACGGAGTAGGACGGCTCGAGCACCGGGCCCGGGTCCTCCCACACCGGCTTGGCGGCGAACTCGCGCCAGTCGGTGGTCTTGGGCACGATGGCCTGGAACGCGCACACGCTGCGCGGGATGCGCGAGCTCGCCGGTGCCGATGGCGGGCCCGCCCGCCTGGAAGCTGCGCACCGCCTCCAGCATCTGCTTGCGGAACTCCACGATCGCCAGGTCGCTGGCGCCGAGCCGGTCACGGGTGCGGTCGGCGATCGGCCCCATCGTGACCCACATCGCGATGTCCTGGTTCGGGAAGCCGGTGATGCCGGTGAAGTTGCCGGCCTTCATCGCCTGCGCGGTCCTGCCAGAAGATGTTGTCGGCGTTGCGCAACGGCCGGTAGCTGCGCGTCGAGGTCCACGCCGACCTGCTGGCCGAGGAACTTGCGCCAGGTCTCGGTGTCGGGCGTGTGCGCCGGATTGCCCCAGGCGATGAAGTAGAACGCCGTGTGCGTGTCGTCGATCGGCACGTTGATGTTGGCCACGTTGTAGAGGTTGTTCGGCGGGATCAGCGCGCGTGACGGGCGCGACGAACACGGTCGTGCGCACATAGTCGTTGGCCGCGGCGTTGGTGATCGGCCTGCGCAATCGCGGCGTAGCGAAAGCCATAGCTGCGCGCGCTGCACCTGCAAGCGCGGCGCCTTGTCGGTGGACGGGCGCAGCCAGATGTTGGCGGTCGGCCTTGGCGCCGTCGACACGCGCCGGCACCATGTCGGACGAGTGCAGGCTGGAGCTGTGCGCCGAGTCGATCGCGCCCTCGAGCACCTGCGCCCAGTTGCACGGAATCAGCGACCTTGGCGATGCTCACCCGCGTCTCGGCCGTCGGCGCCCAGGCCGGCGGCACGAACTCGGGCATCGCGTCCTGCGGACCCATGTAGGCCCAGACCAAGCCGCCCCACTCCTTGACCGGGTAGGCCAGGTGCTTGACCTTTTCGCACAGGCCGCTGGAGGCCGGCTCGGACGACCATCTCGAGCACGTTGCCGGCCACGTCCATCTTCCAGCCGTGGTACAGGCAGCGCAGGCCGCCGTCTTCGTTGCGGCCATACGCGAGCGACGCGCGGCGATGCGGGCAGTACTCGTCGAGCACGCCCACGCGGCCTTCGCTGTCGCGAAACACCACCAGGTCTTCACCGAAGAGACGGGCGCGCACCGGCGCGCCGTCGGGCTCGCCCACTTCCTCGAGCAGGCACACCGGCATCCAGTGGCGGCGCATCAGCTGCCCCATCGGCGCCTCGCCCTCGACGCGGCACAGCAGGTCGTTCTCTTCAGGGGTGAGCATGGCTTGTCTCCTGGATTCCCGGGCCGGCGTCTCAGCCCGGCCATTGTTCTCGGTTGCTTAGGATACTAACTATTCTTGACGCCAGACGACCAACCCGCTTCATGGGAGGGATTTCGCCAGATCGTCGAAGCGCAGCCAGGCGTGCATGGCGCGACGCGGTTGCAGCGTGAACTCAAAGTAGTGGCCGCCACCGCCGGGCGGCTGGTCCCAGCGGCGCGAGATCGGCATGCCGGCCAGCTGACACCACAGCAAGGCGCCCACGGCCCCATGCGCCACGATGGCGATGTGCCGGTGCGCGCCCGCGACTTGCGCCACCTGCTCGACCGCCCGCAGGATGCGCGCCTGGGCATCGATGGCACGCTCCCAGCCGCGCACCGCGTCGTGCGGCTGCGCAAAGAACGCATCGGCCACCCGCTCGAACTCCTCCGGCTCCAGAAAGCCGGTGGCACTGCGATCGTTTTCGCCCAGCTCTTCCAGGGTTTGCACTGGAAGCCCCAGGTGCTCGGCGAGGATCTGCGCGCCATCGATGGCCTTCTGCTCGGTGCTCGCGAACACCGCGTCCACCGTGCGCACCCAGGGCTGCGCCAGACCGGCCTGCATGCGCTCACGTCCGAGCGCCGAGAGCGGCCAGCGCGGTACGGCCACATCGCGGCGGATCTCCACGTTGGGATGCGTGATGAAGTGAAAGCGCTGCGACATCGACCGGTCCCCTTTTGACTCGAGATCTTGCCGATCAGCGACACGATCGCGCAAGCTCCTCAACCCGCGATCCGCCGACGCCGGCTGGAGCGCGGCCTCGACATGCGCGACACTTCCAGTCCGCACCGCCTCCGCGCCATGGACAACGACTCGCAGATCCACATCCCGGACTCCTTCATCGCGCTCTTCGTGCCCCCGGGGCGGATCAAGCCGACGGCGACGCGCGACACCATCGCCGCGCGCTACGAACTCTGCGAAGACCTGGCCTCCCATCTGGTGGAGCCCACCGGCGCCGCCCACCATGCACACGGCATCGCCGAAGACGAACTGCTGCAGCGCTGCGAACAGGGACTGGCCTCACCCGAATCGGGCGTGAGCGCGGCAGAAGCCACCTGGATCACCTGGCGGCTGGCCGAGCTGTTGGGCTGGCCCGCGCCGGGGCGTCCGCCGGAGGAAGAGAAAGCGTAGGCTGCGCCCATCGTTGCGAAGGAGGTTGTGGCGGCGCAAGACAACCGCCTGGTCCACTGCTCGCACCCGGCACGTTGTGGGCCGGGCTGACTCAGAGGAAACGATCATGTTCAGATGCTTTCGGCCGCACGCGGATCGGATCCAGCCGGTCGTGGCATCGTTGCCGGAGACGATGCCCGAGAAGATGGCCGACTGCGTGTAGTTCCAGGCCATGTGAAAGCCGATGCTCAACCACAGCCGGCGCGTCAGCATGAAAGCCGCTGCCAGCAGGATGCCGGCCTCGACGGCAATGAACAGCGCGCCCTCGATCGTGCTCTGCGGATTGACCAGGTGGGTCAGACCGAACACCAGTGACGACACCACCAGCGCCGCCCAGCTGCCGAACCACTTCTCCACCGCGAGGAACAACACGCCGCGGAAGAGCAACTCCTCGAACACGCTCGAGCTGATCGCCATCGCGATGGCCGGGACGAGGTAGCTCAGCGGATTCAAGCCGTCGATGCGGTAGATGCCCAGCGCCATCAGCACCATCTCGCAGGCGGCGTAGAGCCCAGCGCCGATGAGCAAGCCGATGCCGAACTCGCGGCCCATGCCCGGCAGGCTCAGCTCGGGGACGGCCCGCCGCTCGATGAAGTGGGCATGCGCGATGTACACGGCCAGGCCGGCGATGGCCAAGGCGATGACGTGTTGCACGGCCTTCACGGGCTGCCCGGCGTAGCTGGTCATCACATCTTCATTCAGCCCCATCATCAGCAGCAGGATGAACCCGAGCAACAGCACACGCGCTGGCGGTGAGGCGAGGATGCGGCGGGCGAGACCTGGCGGCGTGTCGGGGGATGGCGTCATCGGGCCATTTTCGGTCACTGCAGGATCGGGTGGCAGAGGACATCAGCCACCCGACCCCTGGTTCAGGGACTTGGCAGAAGTGCACTGGTGCCGCAGTCTCTGGCACAGTGGCACCCGGCCACAGCCCGGAAAGCGATGACCATGCGTGTGCTCATTCTGATCGCCTCCGCGCTGCTGGCGGCAAGTGCTGCGGCCCAGACCACGGGCGCCAGCCCCAAACCTGGCACGTCAACCCTGAACCCTTCGAGCCTGCGCACCGATGGGCTCAACTTCGGCGACGACCTGACGCGAATCTACGTCGGTGACTTCGGACGCGTGGAATTCGCGCGAGACGGAACCGAGCTCTCGATGCTGCTCAGCCAGTACATGGGCACCTTCTCCAGAACCTGCGCCGGCGAGCTGCCGAAGGACAAGGTCGAGATCATGTCGCAGGAATGCGCCCGTGAGGCGTGGACCGTGAACGGCTACGGCGTGGAGCAACCCGGCTCCCGGCACTGCGTGGACTACCGCACCGTGGGAACCGGACGCTATGCCGATCCGGAGGTCTACCGGCTGCACAAGCAACTGGATGCCTCGTCGGCCCGAGCCATGATGGGAGGCGTCTTCGGCGCGATGAAGCAGGGTGGCGATCCGGCGCGCGACATGCGCCGGATGACGGACATTGCGGTGTACGCCAAGAACGACATCCCGCAGCTCGTGCAGGCCAACGGATGCAGCAGCCCGGCGCTGAAGCGGCTGCAGGCCAACCTGATCCGGTTCGGCGAAGGCAAGGATCCGATCGTGATGCCGGGCGGCGCGGCCGCTCTGGCGGCGAAGCTTCCATCGGCAGAGGCTCCTCTCAAGAACCAGAACTACCAGCGGCTGATCGACGATCTGATCACCGAGCAATCGCAAGCCTGGATGATGAATCGCTACCAGCCAGGGAGCGTTCGAACGGGCCAACCGACGCGCGACGCGCAGGGACGCCCCAGCGAGATCGGCGCCAGCTACGCCTTCGCGGCGATGGGCAAGCCGTACACCGGCCGGGTGCGGGTCACGTTCGCTGACGGTGCCCCGCAATGCCTCTACTTCTCGGACCTGCCTGATTCGTGCCGTGCGCCGAGTCCGAGGATCATCTCGGCGTACCGGAAGAACCAGTACGCTGGCGAGCCCGGCACCGACGTGGCGACGCGCGCCGCGACGCCTCCGCCGGTGGTCACACCGGCACCGCAAGTGACTGCACCCGCAGCTGCACCGGCACCGGCACTTGCGCCGATACGTCCCGCCGTGCCGCCGGAGCCAGCGACTGAAGTCGCAGCGCCGGTCGCGGCAGAGGTGCCTGTGGCGACGCCGTCCTCCCTGGAGAGGGAGCCCGCCACGGCCAGCCGCGAAGCCGCACAAGAGGCCCGTGCGGCGGCGCTGCTCGAGCGCCAAGCGGCTTCGAAGGAACGGCGATGCGCCTACCTGCGGTCCAGCATCGAGAGAGCCCGTGACGCCGCGGCCAACGCATCGCCGCAGCGTGCCCAGCGCGCAGAGGCGCAGATCGACAGGGCGGAGCTGTCCTACGCCCGGCAGTGCGGCCGTTGACACCGCGGCGGACGAGGCTGGCACCGAACGGCCACCACCCCCTGCCATAGCGCGACCACGCCGTTGTCGCTGGATGGATATACAGTCCAGCCATGCTGGACACCGCCCTCCCCGCGCACGACCCGTTCGCTGCGCTCAACGCGCAGCAGCGTGATGCGGTCGAGCACGGTCTGGACGCAGACCCACGGCAGGCGGTGCCCCTGCTGGTGATCGCCGGCGCGGGCAGCGGCAAGACCAAGACGCTGGCCGCGCGCGTGGCGCGTTTGGTGGGCGCGGGTGCGGATCCGCAGCGGCTGCTCCTGCTCACCTTCTCGCGCCGCGCCGCGGCGGAGATGTCGCGGCGCGCCGGGGGCATGCTGCAGGAGGCGCTCGGACTGCGCAGCGGCAGCGCGCCGCCCACCCTGCCCTGGGCCGGCACCTTCCACAGCGTGGGCGCGCGGCTGCTGCGCGACTACGCTCAGCGCATCGGCCTGAGCGAGCACTTCACCATCCTTGATCGCGGCGATGCCGAAGACCTGATGGGCCTCGTGCGGCACGAGTCCGGCCTGGGCCACACCCACCAGCGCTTTCCGCTCAAGGCCACCTGCCTGGCCATCTACTCGCGTGTGGTGAACAGCCAGGCGGCGCTGAAGGACGTGCTGCGCGAGCACTTCCCCTGGTGCGCGGCGTGGGAGGTGGAACTGCGCGGCCTGTTCGCGCGCCTACGTGGCCGAGAAGCAGAAGCAGCAGCGTGCTCGACTACGACGACCTGCTGCTCTACTGGTCGCAGATGATGGCCGAACCGACGCTCGGCGCGCAGGTGGCGGCGCGCTTCGATCATGTGCTGGTGGACGAGTACCAGGACACCAACCGGCTGCAGGCCGCGATCCTGCACGCCCTCAAACCCGATGGCCGCGGACTCACCGTGGTGGGCGACGACGCGCAGAGCATCTATGCGTTCCGCGCGGCCGAGGTGCGCAACATCCTCGACTTTCCGCAGCAGTTCACGCCCACCGCCCGCGTGGTCACGCTGGAGCGCAACTACCGCTCCACGCAGCCCATCCTCGACGCCTCCAACGCGGTGATGGCGCTGGCCAGCGAGAGCCACGGCAAGCAGCTCTGGACCGATCGCCGCTCGTCCGAGAAGCCGCAGATCGTGACGGTGCAGGACGACATGGCCCAGGCCCGCTGGGTGGCCGACCGCGTGCTCGAGCACCGCGAACAAGGGCTGAAGCTCCGATCGCAGGCGGTGCTGTTCCGGGCCAGCCACCACAGCGCCGCGCTCGAGCTCGAGCTGGCGCGGCGGGGCATCCCGTTCGTGAAGTTCGGCGGGCTCAAGTTCCTGGAGGCGTCGCACATCAAAGACGTGCTCTCGGTGCTGCGCTGGGCCGAGAACCCGCGCAGCCGACTCGCGGGCTTTCGGGTGATCCAGCTGGTGGCGGGCATGGGCCCGGCGAGTGCGCGCCGGCTGCTCGACGCGATGCAGTCGCACGCCGATCCGGTGGATGCGTTCAGCGCCTTCGCAGCCCCGCCGCGCGCGCGAGAGGGCTGGCAGGCGCTGCGCGATCTGATGACGCAACTGCGCACCCAGGCCGCGGGCTGGCCAGATGAACTTGCCCTCGTGCGCGATTGGTACGGCCCGCAACTCGAGCGCCTGCATGCCGACGCGCGCGTGCGCCTGGCCGACCTCGGCCAGCTCGCACGCATCGCCGCCGGCTACCCGAGCCGCGAGCGCTTTCTCACCGAGCTCACGCTCGACCCGCCCCAGGCCACCAGCGACGAAGCCGGCCCGCCGCTGCTCGACGAGGACTACCTGATCCTCTCGACCATCCACTCGGCCAAGGGGCAGGAGTGGCAGTCGGTGCATGTGCTCAACGTGGTCGATGGCTGCATCCCTGCCGATCTGAGCGTAGGCTCGGCCGCCCAGATCGAGGAAGAGCGACGGCTGCTCTATGTGGCGATGACGCGGGCGCGGCAGCACCTGCACCTGCTCGTGCCGCAGCGCTTCTATGTCACGCAGCAAGGCGGCCTGGGCGACCGGCATGTCTACGGCTCGCTCACCCGCTTCATCCCCCCCGAGGTGGCGCAGGCGTTCGAGACCATCGGTCCCTCGGGGCCTGCGTCCGCCGGATACACGGACAGCGCGCTGGCCACGGCCGTGCCTGTCGATCTGGCTGCGCGCGCGCGCTCGGCCTGGTGAGCGCGAAGCTGAGGGGGCATTGATCGCCTGGTCGGTATCGAGCGCACCAGGATCCCCGTGAAGCTCGTCGATCTGCACGGCCAGATGCACTGGGTACCAACCTCCTTGCGCCACCAGTCGCCATGCGGCATGCTCTTTGCTAGCCCTTCTTCTTGCGAACTCTCTGCATTCTCACTCAGCCATCTTCCCTGTGCGCCATCGACCTGCCCCCGTTCAAGTCCGCAGCGCGCCCGGTCGCCCAGGCCGGTCAGGGCTCAACTTCACCGCCCGCCCACCAAGCCTACGGAGTCTCTCCATGAAAAGACCATTGATCGCTCTCGGGCTGGCACTGTCCCTCGGACTTGCCGGCCTCCCCGCACACGCCAAGACCTTGACCTGGGCAGCCTCGGCCGACGCGCTGTCGATGGACCCGTACTCCACGAACAACTCGTTCACGACCTCCTTCGTCAACAACATCTACGAAGGGCTGGTGCGCTTCAACGAGCAGCTGAAGGTGGAGCCTGCCCTGGCGGAGTCCTGGCAGAGCATGAGCCCGACGGTGATGCGCTTCAAGCTGCGCCAAGGGGTGAAGTTCCAGGGCGGTGAGGCCTTCACCGCCGACGACGTGGTGTTCAGCTGGCAGCGCATGCAGACGCCGGGCTCGATCAGCAAGCTCGACCTTGGCGAGATCAAGGACATGCGCAAGGTCGACAACTTCACCGTCGACGTGGAAACCAAGGTTCCGTTCCCCCTGCTGCTCAACAACCTCATGAGCTTTCTGGTCATGAGCAAGAGCTGGTGCGAGGCCAACAACGCCAAGGAAGCCAGCGACCTGCAGCAGAAGAAGGAGAACTTCGCGAATCGCAATGCGAATGGCACGGGTCCGTTCATGCTGAAGTCGCGCGAGGTGGACGTGAAGACCGAACTCGCTGCCAATCCGAACTGGTGGGACAAGTCTCCCAAGCACAACCTCACGCAAGTCGTCTTCACGCCGATCCAGTCGGACGCGACGCGCACGGCATCGCTGCTGTCGGGTGCCCTCGATGCCACGGTCAACCTGCCGCTGCAGGACGTGGCCCGCGTGAACAGCTCGGGCAACTTCGTGGTGGTGCAGGGCCCCGAGTTGCGCACGATATTCCTTGGCATGGACCAGTTCCGTGACGAACTGCTGTACTCCGACGTCAAGGGCAAGAACCCATTCAAGGACGTGCGCGTACGTCGCGCCTTGTTCCAGGCGATCGACATCGAGGCCATCAAGCGCTCAGTGATGCGTGGCGTATCCTGGCCGGCGGGGATGGTGGTGTCGCCGCAGCTCAACAGCGCACCGCAGAACCTCAACGCCCGGATCCTGCCTTTCGACCCCGAGGCATCGAAGAAGCTCCTCGCCGATGCGGGATATCCCAATGGCTTCACGGTCGGCATGCAATGCCCGAACAACCGCTACGTGTACGACGAACAGATCTGCGTGGCGCTGATCTCGATGTTCGGTCGCGTCGGCATCAAGATCACGCCGCAGATCGAACCGGCCGCGAAGTGGAACGTGCGGCTGAACACGCAGGACGTGTCGCTCTACATGATCGGGCACGCGGGACTGCCGATGGTCGATGCCTATGCGCTGCTCAACGACACGACGGCCACGCGCTCGAAGACTGCGGGCGGGCTGAACTCCGGCGGCTACTCCAACCCCGCGCTCGACGCCTTGTTCCCGAAGATCACGTCGGAGCTGGACACGACCAAGCGCCAAGCGCTCATTGCCGAAGCCGTGTCGATCACGCGCAACGACATGATCTACCTGCCCCTGCACCAGCAGCCGATCACCTGGGCCGCGAAGAAAGGTGCCGAACTGAGCCAGAGTCCCGACAACCAGTTCCGGCTGCGCCTGGTGAAGATGCCCTGATCCGGCGCCGATAGCGTCGCTCCAGCGCCATCGCGAACGACGCATTCATCCCACAAGAGAAGGTGCACCCCGCACGCCATGCTGCGCTTCCTGTCCACACGACTCTGGAATGGCCTGCTCGTGATGCTGGGCGTGTCCTTCGTGTCGTTTCTGCTGTTCAACTACATCGGCGACCCGGTCAACAACCTGCTCGGCGAACGCGCCACCGTAGAACAGCGTGAGGCGATGCGGGCCGCGCTGGGCCTGGATCGATCGCTGCCAGATCGTTTCGTGCGCTACCTCTGGCTCGCGGTCCAGGGCGAGTTCGGCATCTCGTACCGCAATCTCGAGCCGGTGGGTCAGCTGCTGCTCTCACGCGTTCCGGCCACGCTGGAGTTGAGCCTGTGCGCGGCTGTCCTGGCCCTGGGCATCGGCATTCCGATGGGGGTGTACGCCGGGATCCGGCGCAACTCCTGGATCGCCCAGGCCATGCAGGTGATCTCGCTGATCGGCATCTCCATCCCGTCGTTTCTGACGGGCATCATCCTGATCCTGATCTTTTCCGTCCAGCTCAACTGGCTGCCGGCGTACGGCCGCGGTGAGGTGGTGCGCTTCGGCAGCTGGTGGAGCACCGGCATGCTGAGTGCATCCGGCTGGAAGTCGCTGGTCATGCCGTCGGTCACGCTCGCACTCTTCCAGCTCACGCTGTTCATGCGCCTGGTGCGCTCCGAGATGCTGGAGGTGCTGCGCACCGACTACATCAAGTTTGCGCGCGCACGTGGCATCCATGACCGTTCAATCCACTTCCACCACGCGCTCAAGAACACGCTGATCCCGGTCATCACGGTGGTCGGTCTGCAGCTCGGATCGCTGATCGCGTTTTCGATCATCACGGAGACCGTCTTCCAGTGGCCCGGGATGGGATTGCTGATCATCCAGGCCATCACGTTCGGAGACATCCCGGTCATCGCCGCCTACCTGATGCTCATCGCGATGCTGTTCGTGATCATCAACACCGTGGTCGACCTGCTGTACTTCGAGGTGGACCCGCGCGTGCGGCTCTCCTGACTTTTCCTGAGCCTGCCTGTCGACCCACGCCATGGCTGACGCACCCACCTTTGCCCAGGGCGTCAGCGCGTCAGCCATGGACGGCGCGCCCCGGTCCACCTGGGTGCGCTTTGTCGAGAGTGACTTCGTCCACAGCTTCAAGCGCACGCCCACGGCCATGGTGTCGGCGTGCGTGCTGCTGCTGTTCGTGCTGATCGCCTTGCTCGCGCCGTGGATCGCGCCGCAGAACCCCTTCGATCCTTCGGCGCTGGACTTGATCAATGCGCGCTTGCCGCCCGCCTGGCTGGAGGGAGGTCAGTGGCGCTTCGCCCTCGGAACCGATGGCCAGGGACGCGATCTGCTGTCGGTGCTGATGCACGGGCTGCGCATCTCGCTGCTGGTGAGCTTCTGCGCCACCTTGTTTGCCCTCGCCGTGGGCGTGACGCTGGGTCTGGTGAGCGGCTATGCCGGCGGCTGGCTGGACAACGCCATCATGCGCGTGGCGGACATGCAGTTGAGCTTTCCCACCATCCTGGTGGCGCTGCTGATCGACGGCCTGTCACGTGCAGCGCTGCCGCGGACGATGCACGAGAAGCTGGCCCTGGTGGTGGTCATCTTCGCCATCGGGATCTCGACCTGGGTCCAGTACGCCCGCACGGTGCGCGGCGCCACGCTCGTGGAAAAGTCCAAGGACTACGTGCATGCGGCGCGTCTGATCGGCATGGGACCGCTGCGCATCCTCTTCCGTCATGTGCTGCCCAACGTGCTGGGGCCGGTGCTCGTGATCGCCACGCTGTCGCTGGGCCTGGGCATCCTCACCGAGGCGACGCTGAGCTTTCTGGGACTGGGCGTGCCACCGACATCACCCTCGCTCGGCACGCTGATCCGGGTCGGCAACGAGGTGCTGTTCTCCGGCGAGTGGTGGGTCACGGTGATGCCGGGCATCGTGCTGGTGCTGCTGGTGTTGGCCATCAACCTGCTGGGCGACTGGCTGCGTGACGTCTTCAACCCGAAGCTGAAGTAGCCGCGCGCATGATCACCCCACCCCCCGTGCTCACGGTTCAGGGCTTGCGCGTCGAGATCCCAACGCGGCAAGGCGTGCTGCTCGCGCTGGACAACGTGTCCTTCTCTGTCGCGCCGGGTGAGATCCTCGGCTTCGTGGGTGAATCGGGCGCCGGCAAGTCGCTCACCGGCATGGCCATCCTGGGTCTGCTCGAACCCCCTAGCCGAACCGCCGCCGGCGAGATTCGCCTCGGTGAGCGGCGGATCGACCAACTGTCGCAGCGCGAGATGCGCCGGGTGCGCGGCAAGGAGATCGGTGCGGTGTTCCAGGACCCGCTGATGAGCCTGAACCCGCTGATCACCATCGGCGAGCAGCTGGTGGAAACCATCCGCACCCACCTGCCCGTGAGTGAAACCCAGGCCCATGAACGCGCGCTCGCGCTGATGCGCGCCGTGGGGATCCCCGCCCCGGAGGCCCGCTTCTCCGCCTATCCGCACCAGTTCTCCGGGGGCATGCGCCAGCGCATCGTGATTGCCCTGGCCCTGTGCGCCGAACCGCGCTTCGTCGTGGCCGACGAACCCACCACGGCGCTCGACGTCTCGATCCAGGCCCAGGTGCTGCAGTTGCTCCGCCGGCTGTGCCGCGACAAGGGGACGGCCATGCTGCTGGTCACCCACGACATGGGCGTCATTGCCGAGACGGCCGATCGCGTGGCGGTGATGTACGCCGGGCGGATTGTCGAGATCGGCCCGGTGGAAGACGTGATCCGCCGTCCGATGCATCCGTACACGCTGGGCCTGATGGGCGCCATCCCGGCACTGGGCCCGGTGACCGGGCCACTGGTACAGATCGACGGTGCCATGCCCCGCCTGAACACACGTCCCCAGGGTTGCGCATTCCATCCGCGCTGCACCCGCGCGAACGACACCTGCCGGGCCCAGTCGCCGGCGCTCGCGCAGCATGGGCAGAGGTCGGTGGCGTGCTGGGTGGCGGCGGTCGACCAGGAGGCTGTTGCCGGATGAACACGCCTGCCGAACCCGCCCTGATCGAAGCAGCTGTCTGCCTCGAAGCCCGCGATCTCACGCGGCACTTCGACACCGGATCAGGATTGCTCCGTGGCGTGCTCTCCAAGGACCGCCCCAGCGTCAAGGCCGTCGACGGCGTGAGCTTTCGCATCCACCGCGGCGAGACATTCAGCCTGGTCGGCGAATCGGGTTGTGGAAAGTCCACGCTCGCGCGGCTGGTGGCGGGCCTGGACCGTCCCACCGCCGGTGACATCCGCTTCCAGGACACCGGCGGCAAGCCCCACCGCGTGCAGATGATCTTCCAGGATCCGTACGCATCGCTGAATCCACGCTACCGCGTGGGAACCGCCATCGCCGAACCAATCCGCTTCCAGAAGCTCTTGCCCAAGGCGCAGGTCATGCCTCGCGTGCACGAACTCCTGCGCCAGGTGGGCCTGTCGCCGGCCGATGCGCAGAAGTTCCCCCATGAGTTTTCCGGTGGCCAGCGCCAGCGCGTGTCGATTGCCCGGGCCCTGGCCGGCAACCCGAGCTTCCTGGTGTGCGATGAACCCACCTCGGCACTCGACGTGTCGGTGCAGGCCCAGATCCTGAACCTGCTGCGCGGGCTCCAGAAACAGCTCGGACTGACCTGTCTGTTCATCAGCCACAACCTCGCCGTCATCAACCACGTGTCGCATGCGGTGGGCGTGATGTACCTCGGGCGCCTGGCCGAGGTCGCCCCCACGCGCGTGCTGTTCGACGCGCCCAAGCACCCCTACACGCAGATGCTGCTGGCCGCGTTGCCGCAGCTCGACTCACGCGGGCGCGACAAATCGCCCATCCAGGGCGAGGTCCCCAGTCCTCTGGCACCGCCACCGGGCTGCAGCTTTCACCCGCGCTGCCCGCACGCGAATGCGCGCTGCGAGACCGAACAGCCGCTGCTGCTGGACCAGGCCGACGGATCGGCCGTGGCCTGCCATGCCGTGCAGGAGCGGAGGCTGCCTGTGAGGCTCTTCACCCATCCCACGGTGGCACTCCATGCCTGAATCGACGACGAGCACGCCGCAGGACATCGACCTGCTCATCACGCACGGGACAGTGATCACCGTGGACGCCGATCGGCGCGTGATCGAGGACGGTGCGGTCGCCGTGCGCGCGGACCGGATCGTCGATGTGGGCCCGAGCGATGCGCTGCAGGCGCGCTACCGGGCAAACAAGACCCTCGACGCCACCCGCAAGGCCGTGCTCCCGGGTCTGATCGACAGCCATGCCCATGCCGGCCACGGCTTGCTCAAGACGATGGGCGCCGGCGACGGCGAGGCCTGGGGCCGGGCCTGCGAGACGGTCTACACCGTCGGTTCGGACGAGGAGTTCTGGTACGCCGAGGCCAAGCTCGCCGCGCTCGAAAGGCTGATGTGCGGCACCACGACCGGCGTGTGCCTCTTCGGTGGTGGCGACTCCATCATGCGCGTCGATGACCCGCGCTATGCAACACGGCATGGCGACGCCATCGCGGAGGTGGGGACGCGATCGCTGCTGGCCATCGGCCCGTCGCGCCCTCCGGCGCCACGCACGTACGGCACCTGGCGCGATGGGCGATGCGTCGAAGCCGCGGTGGGCTTCGAACAGATGGCCGCCACCTGCGAGGAACTGATCCGCTCCCAGCATGGGCGCGCCAACGGTCGGGTGAACATCTGCATCACCCTGCCGGTCTACCAGCCTGAGCAGGATGCCTCGCTGCGTGAACACGAAGACGTCTTCAGATCGCAGGCGGCCCAGTACATGGACATGGCGCGCCGCCACGATCTGGTGTTCACGCAGGATGGGCATCGCGCCGGTACGCTCGCCTGGGCGCACGCTCACCTGGGCCTGCTGTCGTCGCGATCGTTCATGTCGCACTCCATCGATCTCACCGCCGATGACATGGCGGCTTGCGTGGCCACCGACACGCGCATCGTCCACAACCCGAGCGCGATCATGTCCATCCGCGGACGCTGCCCGGTGCCTGAACTCCTGGAAGCCGGCGTGACCGTGGCCCTGGGCTCGGACGGCATCGCGCCCGATCGCAGCTACGACATGTTCAGGCACATGTTCCAGGCGATGCACTACCACCGGCGCCATTTCCGCGACGCGGGCGTGCTCCCCCACGGCAAGGTGCTGGAAATGGTGACCATCGACGCCGCGCGCGCCATCGGCCTCGATCACGAGATCGGCTCGCTCGAGGTGGGCAAGAAGGCCGACATCATCCTCATCGATCTGTTCAAGCCGCACCTGATGCCACTGAACATGCCGGTCTACCGCGTGACCTGTTTCGCCAACGGCGCCGATGTCTGCACCACCATCGTGGACGGCCGCGTGCTCATGGAAGACCGACGGGTCCTGAGTGTCGACCCCACCGAGGTCATGGAACGTGCGCAGGCCGCGACCGACACCATGCTGCGATCGCACGCGGCCTGCATCACCTGCTCGTGGCGCCTGATTCGCTTCGGCGCGCGGCGCACTACTGACCCTGCACAGGAGCCTTCATGACCCAGCACACCGTGAACCTCCCGCTGAACCAGCAGCAGCGCCAGCTGCTCGAGCAGACCATCGCCAAGGGCCTGGCACCCGATCTCCAGAGTCTCGTGCGCCGCGCGCTTCGCGAGTACCGCCCACCCCAGCCCGTGCCCTCCCCGCCGGCCGCTGGTGGCAAGGAGCCTGCGTGAGCAGCCCCGCACGCCCGCAGGTGAGCACGCTGGTGCTGGAGCCCGGCACGGGCAAGGCCATCGAGCTCCTGAAGGGTCAGATCCTGCGGGTGGAGCAGATCGAAGGCGGCCAGTGCGTGGATTTCAACTGCTTCAACCTGCACGATTACAAGGAGTCGATGCACACCGGTCGCACCCGCACGCTGCATGGCCTGTGTCCCACCGAGGGCCACTTCATGTGGTCGGCGCCACCGCGAGAGCGCGCCATGATGTACATCCTCGAGGACACGGTGCGTTGCAACGATGTGATGTTCCCGCGATGCAGCGCCAACCTGTACGAGAGTGTCTACGGCTTGCCGGTGCACACCAACTGCCATGACATCCAGGCCGAGGCGCAGCGGGAGTACGGTCTCACGCCCGACGATGTGCACGACAGCTTCAATCTCTTCATGCAGACCGGCGTGCGAGCCGACGGCAGCCTCTTCATCGAGCGCCACCATTCGGTGCCCGGCGACCATGTGGATCTGCTGGCGCTGATGGACGTTCTGGCAGTCCCCAACGTGTGCGGTTCCGACATCATGCGCACCAGCAACTTCTCCATCAAGCCGGTGCGCCTGAGCGTGTTCGAGGCCAGCGATGCGGACTGGGCCAAGGTGCCCGCCTTGCAGTCCTGGACGACACAGCGCACCCCCGCAGACTTCCGCAACAGCCGGATCAAGGTCACGCGGGAGCTGCGTCGGGATCCGGCCTATCGGCCTGCCTTCGTCAACGTCCCGATCGTGTACACCGAGCACGCGGTGGGCCTCGACGACCAGGAGTACGCGCTGCTGCAGCAGCATGCCCGGCGTGACCTGTACGGTGACGACGAAGGTCTGGCCCTGCGGGACATCGTCTTCACCTGGTGGGAGCAGACTTTTCTCGGCAGGGACTGAGCGCTCTCCGAGTCAGCAACCCAGACCGGCTGGGGCCCCGATCAACCGCATGCATGGAGGCCATCGACATGGCGAAACAGACGCAGGTCATCCGGAACGTCCGCCCGCTGGGTGGGTCGGCCGTGGACGTTCTCCTGGAGGGCGAACGGATCGGCTCGCTGGTTCCGGCAGGCCAGGCCCCCGCGCAATTGCCGGTGCTCATCGATGGCCAGGGGCAACTGCTGCTGCCGGCCCTGGTCGAGGCCCATGTGCATCTCGACAAGACCCTGTGGAACATGCCCTGGCGCCCCAACAGCGCCGGCCCCACCCGCTGGGACCGCATCACGAACGAGCATGCCGTGCTGCGCGACGAGGTGCGAACGCCGCTCGCCGAGCGGGCCGGCCCGCTGATCGAGCACTGCATTGCCCAGGGTTCGCTGCACATCCGCAGCCATGTCGACGCGCAGACGCTGTTCGGCCGGCGCCACATCGAAGAGATGCTGGCCCTGCGGCAGAAGTACGCGTCGTTGATCGACATCCAGTACGTCACCTTCCCCCAGGGCGGCATGCTGATCGCACCCGGAACCATCGAACTCATGGCGCTGGCGCTCGAACTCGGCGTGGATGTCGTGGGAGGCATCGACCCCGCTGTGATCGACCGCGATCCGGTCCGTGCGCTGGAAACCATCTTCGGCATGGCGGACCGCTTCGGGCGGCCGATCGACATCCATCTGCACGATCTGGGCGATCTCGGACGCTGGGAGATCGAACGCATCTGCGACTTCACGCAGAAGCACGGCATGCAGGGCCGCGTCGTCATCAGCCACGCCTATTGCCTGGGCGCGTTTCCGGCTGCCGACCTGCACCCGCTGGCCGATCGCCTGGCCGAGCTCGGCATCACCATCCTCACTTGCGTGCCCATGCATTTCACGGTGCCGCCCGTGGCGATGCTTCGTCAACGCGGTGTGAACGTGGCGGCCGGGTCGGATGGCATCCGCGACGCCTGGGGCCCGACCGGCAACGGCGACATGCTGGAGCGTGCGATGTTCCTGGCGCTTCGCTATGGCTGGAGCAAGGATGAACAACTCGGCGACGCGCTCGATATCGTCACGCAAGGCGGTGCCAAGGCGCTGGGTCTGGGCGGCTATGGCCTCGCCGCGGGCTGCCGGGCCGACCTGCTGCTCGTGCCGGCCGAGAACGTGGCCGAGGCTGTGATCAACCGCAGCCCGAAGCGCACCGTCGATCAGCCGCGGTCGAGTCGTGGCACGCGACGGCGCGTTCCTGGGTCTCTGACGGGCCCGCATGCGCACGCTGCTCAAAGCCGCCTGGGTCATCGGCTTCGATGGCCGCTCGCACGTGGTCTGGCGCGATGCCCAGGTGGTGTTCTCGGGATCGCGCATCGAGTTCGTGGGCCGCGATTTCGCCGGGCACGTGGATCGCACCGTCGACTACGGGCAGGCGGTGATCGGCCCGGGGTTCATCGACCTCGACGCACTGGGCGACATCGACACCGGCATCCTCACGGTCGACAACGGCGACAAGCGCGAGAACGGCCGCCTCTGGTCAGAAGACTATCTTCGCGAAGGACCGGTGGACGCTTTCGATCAAGAGGAAGAAGTCTTCAAGGTCCGCTACGCCTTCGCCCACCTGATCCGCAATGGCGTGACCACGGCCTTGCCGATCTCGTCGATGTACTACCGGGCATGGGCCGAACGCTACGACGAGTTCGTGGGCATCGCGGCGGTGGCCGGCGAGCTCGGGCTTCGTGTCTACCTCGGGCCCTGCTGCATGACGCGGCATCACTGTCGTGCGCACCGACCGCTCGCTGGATCAGCACTGGGACGAGGCGCGCGGTCTGTCCCAACTGGACGACGCGATCCGTTACGTTGGCGCATTCGACGGCGCGCACGGCGGGCTGGTACGCGGCATGTTTGCGCCGGATCGCATCGAAACCTGCACTCCGGCGTTGCTTGAACGGCTGAGCGCCGCGAACCACGAACTGCGCATGCCGGTGCGCTTGCACGCCTGCCAATCGCTGTACGAGTTCGACACCGTGCTTCGCCTGCGTGGCAGCACGCCGCTGGGTTGGCTGGAGCGGGTTGGCCTGCTCAACGAACGCCTGATCTTGCCGCACGGCATCTACCTGAGCGGGAACTCCGGCGTGGCGCGCACCGGCGACGAGGATTGGCAGCGCCTGGTGGGTTCCGGCGCCAGCATCGCGCACTGCCCTGCCGTGTTCGCGCGCACTGGGGAGGCGCTCAACTCATTCCAGAAGTACCAAGCAGCCGGCATCAACCTGGGCATGGGCACGGACACCTGGCCGGCCGATCTGCTGCACAACCTGCAGGTCGGCCTGTACGCGGCGCGCGTGGTCGGGCACAGCGCCACGCAGCCCGCCATGGCCGATCTCTACACCGCGGCGACCCTGGGCGGTGCCCGGGCCCTGGGGCGCGATGACCTCGGCCGACTCGCGCCCGGCGCCCAGGCCGACATCGCGGTGTTCGACTTGCGCGGCACGCACCTGGGTCCGGTCTTCGACCCGGTCAAGAACCTGATCCTCGCGGGGCGCGGTACCGATTGCCGTGCCAGCTACATCGCCGGTCGCTGCGTGATGGAAGACTTTCAGGTGCACGGCATCGACATGGCGGCCCTGCAGCGACAAGCCGAAGCGCAGTTCGCCAAGCTGCTCGAGCACCAGCGCCGACGGCGTTTCGTTGCCGATCGAGGCAAGCCGGCCATTCAATCGGTTTTTCCGCAGGTCGAGTGAGGAGCAGACCGGGGGATATCGCACCGGCATCTCCGTGGCTCGCCCCTTACCGCTCCGCAGGTCGACTGGCCCGGCGCGAGCCCGGCGATCAATCGAGAGTTGGAGGCGCTAGAACCGGCGCGCCACCTTCACCGCCATCGCCGACCCCACACCCACCGTGGCGCACCAGACTCGCAGCAGCGGCCCGCGTGCCGGTGTGCCCAGGGCCCTGGCTTCGTCGCGGTGCGCGCACTCGTCGGCCTGGCACCGTGCCAGCAAGGCGCGCAAGGGCGCCGCTTGGACGCGCTCTGGTTCGGGCAGCACATCGATCTGGTCGAGTTGCTGCTGGTAATGCTGGTCCACGAAGGTCTCGACCTCGGTGATGGTCGCGTAGACCGCACGGGGGCCGACCAGGGCCGGCAAGGCGCCCGTGAGAAAACCCGCCAGCCGCCACGGCACCAGCAGCCGGCTGCGCTCGGGCCACGGCAGCAGCGGCGTGATGAGGCGCAAGTGCTCCTGCTCGGTGGCGAGGTGTCGGCGGGCGAAGTCGCGCACGGCGGGATCGCGCGCCACGGCCAGCACGCCGCGGTAGATCCACACCGCGCCGGTCTCGCCCGCGTGGTCACTGCGCAGTTCGGCACGCAGTGATTCGGGCACCTGCACGGCCGGAGGCTCGAAGGCGCGGGCCACGCGCTGCATCGCCGGACGCAGGGTGAGGAAGGCGAGATACGCCATCTCCATCAGCGGCGTGACGCCCGGCCACGCCGCCACCCGCGCGAGCCAGCGCCAGCCCGGCAGTGCGGCCCAGAGCGCGACGAAACCGCGCGCACCGTCGGCCAGGCTGCCATCGGGACGCAGCACATGGAAGCGCGCCAGCAAGCGAGCGCGATCGGTGCCGGCGGGCAAGGCGACCGCGGGGTCGCTGACATCGACGAAGGCCAGAGGCTGCGCGGCCTCGAGCCCCTGGTACACGGCGATCTCGCGCCGGCACAGCGGACAGGCGCCGTCGTAGAGCACGGTGAGCGCGCCGGCGGCGCAGTGCTCGGCAGGGGACTTTTGTGGCGTTCGGTGTGGCGTTCGGTGTGGCGTTGGGGAACAAGGCTGGCATGCACCGCATGTTGCCAGTGCGGCGCGACCCGCCTGGGGGCCGGGTCTTGCTGAGGGAGGAGCTACTGCGGGCTGATCGCCAGCCCGCCGTCGGCCACGATCACCTGGCCGGTCACGTAGCGCGCCTGCGCAGACGCGAGGAACAGGATCACGTCGGCGATGTCCTCGGGCTCGCCGACCCGTCCGAGCGGCACACGCCCGGCGGCCAGCTCCACGCCTTGCGGGCCGAGCGAGTGCTCCTCCGACAACAACTGCGCGGTGCGCACGTAGCCCGGCGAGACGGCATTGACGCGCACGCCGTCCGGCGCCACCTCGGCCGCCAGGCCGCGCATCAGGCCGATGACGCCGGCCTTGGCGGCCGAGTAGTGGACATGCTCGCTCCAGCCCCAGGCCACCCCCATCAGCGAGGTCAGGCAAACGATGGCCCCCGAACGCCGCGCCCGCATCGCCGGCAAGGCCGCGCGGGCGACCCGCAGCATGCCCTTGAGGTCGATGTCGAGCGTGTCGTCCCAGCGCGCATCGCTCAACTGCGCGAGCGGCACCTTGTGGGCGATGCCGGCATTGAGCACCAGGGCATCGACGGCGCCATGTTCGGCGAGCACCGCCGCCACCACCGCATCAACACGGTCGGTGGAGCGCACATCCATCGCCATGAAGGACGCACTGCCGCCCGCAGCCGCGATCGCTGCGGCCACCGCCCGCCCTTCGGCCTCCAGGACGTCGGTGACCACCACGTGGTAACCCGACCGGGCGAACGCCATCGCCGTGGCGCGGCCGATGCCGATGCCGCCGCCGGTCACGAGCATGGTCTGGACGGCTTGCATGGTGATGTTGGCTCCTGGGTCGGGGTGCTTGCAAGGCTGGCGCCGCGCCGGGAATCCGAGATTGCGCGACACCGGGCAACGCCGGCATGATCGCCCACGCGCCGGCTTGCGCGTGGGAGGTTACACGCCATGGGCGTCCTCACCGAGGACTGGTGCGATCTGGCCGCCGTGTCGATCGGGCGCCAGATGGATCGTCGTACCCCAGAGGCGGCATCTGGCGCCTCGCCGCGCTGCACGGTCGCAGCGTCCATGGAAGCCCTGTCATGAAAACACCGCCCACCCGACTGGTGCTCCCCGTGCTGTGTTGAGGAAGAGATTGGGCAGCTTGCTGCGCCCGATGATCGGCACGTTGCTCGGTGTGGCGGGGCGCAGTCTGGTCCAGAACTGCGCCTGCGAGGCATCACCCGCGCCGGGAAACAACTGCTCCACGCGCCGGACGATGGCCTCGCAGCGCACCCGGTTGAGGTCGCGGTCGTAGCCGTTGAGTTCGGCCGTGCCGGCAATGCGCAGCGGTCGCTCCGGTGGCCGCAGGCGGTGTCGTAGGCGAGAGAAGACCAGCTTGTACTCGTCGTCGGTGAGCGACACCTGGTGGGCCATCGCCGCGTCCTTCACCGGCATCGTCACCGAGTAGCCCTTGGCCGGGTAGATGGGCAAGGAAATCCCCAGGGGCTGCGCATACAAGGGGCTGAGGCTGCCCATCGCCAGCACGTAGGCATCGGCACGAAGGCGCTGGAAGCGCCCTTCGGCTGTCGGTGGCCTCCACATGGTCGATGCGCCCCCGGCATCACGCAGCGCGGTCACGGTGTGGCTCATGGAGGAACTGCACGCCATCGGCCTCGCAGCGCCGGACCAGTTCGCGGGCAAAGCGGTTGGCATCGCCCGACTCGTCCTCGGCGGTGTAGGTGGCTCCGGCGAGTTGCGGGCGGATGTGGCGCAGGGCGGGCTCCAGCTTCACCGCCTCGTCGGCGGAGATGACGCGCCGGTCGCAGCCGAGCGCCCGCATCTGCGCGGCGGGGCCTTCGGCGCCGTCGAACTCCTTCTCGCTGGTGTAGAAGTGCAGGATGCCCTGTGTGCGCTCGTCGTAGGCGATGCCGATCTCGCGACGAAGCTGCTGCAGCGTGTCGCGGCTGTAGGTCCCCAGGCGGACGATCTGCTCGATGTTGTGCCGGGTGCGCGACGGGCGAACACTCGCGCAGGAACTGCAGGCCCCACAGCCACTGCCGCATGTCGGCCCGGATGCGAAACAGCAGCGGCGCGTCCTCCTGCCCCAGCCACTTCAGCACCTTGAGCGGCGCGCTGGGGTTGGCCCAGGGCTCGGCGTGGCTCACCGAGATCTGGCCACCATTGGCGAAGCTGGTTTCGGCGGCGGGCGAGGCCTGGCGGTCGACGACGCTGACGTCGTGGCCTTGCTGTCGCAGGAAATAGGCCGAGGTGACGCCGAGCAGGCCGGCGCCCAGAACGATGACTTTCATGAAGGAGATCTCCGAGGATGGATGGCACGAACGCCGACGGGACGTCGACGTTCGCTGGCCGCTCCCCCTGTCCTCGGTACCTGAGAGATTCAGCCGGACCTTCGGGCCGGGCCTTGCTCCTTCGGCGCTTCACGGGTGTGAAGACTCTCCAGACGGCGATTGTGGTGTGCAGTACGGTACCTGAGCGTTCATGGGAGATTGCGCCTTCGGTGGCTCCGATGGGAATCGGAGCGCTCTCCTGCAAGGTGGAAATTCTATCGGGCCGCAGCGTGATCCTTTGCGACGAAGGAAGCGCTCAGTGAGCAGCACCCAGTACGCGCTGCCGATGCCGATGTTGGCGTCGTTGAAGTCGTAGCCCGGGTTGTGGACCATGCAGCCCCCTTCTCCCTGCCCTCGTCCGACACCGTTGCCGATCAGCAGGTAGCTGCCGGGTACGCGTTCGAGCATGAACGCGAAGTCTTCGCTCCCGGTCAGGGGCGGGCCCTGCAGGGTGACCTGCTCGGCGCCCACGAGTTCGACCGCCACCTCGCGTGCGAAGGCGGTCTCGGCCGGCGTGTTGACCAGCACCGCGTAGCCCGGCCTCCAGTCAACCTGCGCTGCGGACGCCGAAGCTCTCGGCCTGCGCCGCCACCAGCGATCGGATGCGCCGCTCAAGCGTGGACCGCACCTCGCGGTCGAGCGAACGCACGCTCAGCTCCAGGGTTGCCTTGGCCGGGATCACGTTGTTGGCCTTGCCCGCATGGAATGGCACCGACGGTGATCACCGCGGCCTGCAGCGGGTCGACATTGCGCGACACGATGCTCTGCAGCGCCATCACGGTGCTGGCCGCAGCGACGATCGGATCCGCCGCCTGGTGCGGCATCGCGCCGTGCCCACCCAGGCCCGTGAGCGTGATGGTGGCGTAGTCCGACGAGGCCATCGCCGGCCCCTCTCGCAGCACGAGGCGCCCTTGCTCGATGCCGGGCATGTTGTGCATGGCGAAGACGGCATCGCACGGGAAGCGCTCGAACAGGCCATCCTGCATCATGCGCAGCGCCCCGCCGCCGCCCTCTTCGGCCGGCTGGAAGATCAGGTGCAGCGTGCCGTCGAACTCGCCCTGGTCGGCCAGGTGCCGGGCCGCCGCCAGCAACATGGCGGTGTGTCCGTCGTGCCCGCAGGCGTGCATCACGCCCGCGTTCACGCTCGTCCATTCGGCACCGCTCGCTTCGTCGATGGGCAAGGCGTCCATGTCGGCCCGCAGGCCCAGGCGCCTGGTGCCCCGGCCGCGCACCAGGGTGCCGACCACGCCGGTGCCGCCGATGCCCTGCTCCACCGTGTAGCCCCAGGCCTCCAGCTTGCTGGCCACGAGCGCGGCGGTGCGGTGCTCCTCGAAGGCCAGCTCCGGATGGCGGTGGATGTCGCGGCGCAGGCTGATGAACTCACCGGCCCGAGCCTGAAGGGCGTGCAACAGATAGGTCACGCGTGACTCACTGGGGCTGCAGATTGATCTGCTTGGCGATCGCGCGGTAGCGGGCCGCTTCGGATTCGAAGAACTTCGCCGACTCGGCCAGGGTCATCGGCGCCGAGGCCACCTGCGTCTGCGCCGCCAGTTGTGTGCGAACGGCCGGATCCTGCAGCGTCTTGCCGATGGCCGCATGCAGCCGGACGACAACGTCTTCGGGCGTGTTCCGGGGCACCATGAAGCCGGTCCAGATCGTGTACGAGAAGTTCCTGAGCGCCTGGCCTTCGTTGGCCGCCGGCACGTTCTTGAGCAGTTCGGAGCGTTGCGCGCCGAGTTGACCGATCACCTTGAGGCGCCCTTGCTCGGCCAGTGCTCCCATGGCCGCGCTGTAGACGAGCACGGCGAAATCCACCTGCCCCCCGCCAATGTCCTGCAGCAATGGCGCATTGCCCTTGTAGGGGACGTGCGACAGCTTGATTCCGGTCGACGACTGAACGTTCTCCAGGATCAGGTGATACAGCGAGCCGATGCCCACGCTGCCGTAGGTCAGCGGCTTGTCGGCCGACTTGCGCGCCAGGGTGATGAGTTCATCGACGCTGTTGACCGGCAGATCCTTGCGGGTCACGAACACCATCACCGCATCGGCCACGGGATGAACGAGGCGAAAGTCCTCGGCCTTGAGCTTGACCGCGGCATTGGCCAGTGGCGACAGGATGACCTCGTTGGGCGAACCCTGAAACACGAACTGACCGTCGGCCGGTGCAGATAACACCTTCTGCGCCGCCAGTGCGCCACTCACACCGCCGAGGTTCTCCACCAGCACCTGCTGGCCCAGCTCCTTGCCCAGCGGATTGAAGAAGATGCGGGCGATCGCATCTGACGGGCCGCCCGCCGGGTACGGGACCATGAGATTGACGGGCTTGGATGGGTAGGTCTGCGCGACAGCCGCGCCGGCGCCGAGCATCAGGCTGGCCATCAGGGCCAGCGATCGAACGATGTTGAGCTTGAGCATGGGAACTCCTGGATGGGCTGGCGCGATGGCCATGGCTGGAACGCCAGGCCAATGTAGGAGTCGATCAACTCAAAGTCCAATGCATTGTTCTTTGCATTACGATGAGTTCGACGTACAAAACAAGCGCCGAGATCCACAGCCATGACCCTCGTCCAGCTTCGACACCTGCTTTCGTTGGCGCAGACGGGATCGTTCAGCCGGTCTGCAGCCGCGCTGTTCCTCACGCAGCCGGCGCTGAGCCGCAGCATCCGTGCACTCGAGGTCGAACTCGGGCAAGACGCTGTTCGACCGGGTCGGGCGTCGCAGCGAACTGACGCCGTTCGGCCGTGAGGCGGTCGAGCGGGCCGGCGAAGTCGTGCTGGCGGCCGACGAACTGCGCGACAGCGGCCGCCTCGCGGACGACGGTCAGGAAGGCCTGTTGCGGATCGGTCTGGGCTCTGGCCCCGGCGCCATGCTCATGACCCCGCTTCTGCTGAAGATGGCGCAGGAGCGGCCACGCCTGCACGTCGAGATCGCACGCGCAAGCACCGACCTGCTGGTGCAGGCCCTTGACGAGCCAGAACACTGGACGCGCTGGTGGTCGACGCGCGATCGCTCAAGCCCGCACCGGACTTGCAGACTCAGTCGTTGCGACGACATGCGGGGGGCGTTCATGGTGCGCCGAGGCCACCCCCTGTCGAAGACGGCGCAAAAGCCTGAGCTTCGACGATCTGTTGCGCTACCCAATGGCATCGACGCCGCTGTCCGACGAGGTGGCACGCGTGCTGGTCGAGCGCTACGGGCCGCGCGCGCACCCGAGCCACTTCGTGACGCTGCGCTGCGAAGAGATTCCCAGCCTCGTCGAGGTCGCCCGTCACAGCGACGCGGTCCTGCTGGCGATTCGCGCCGCAGCGCCGGACCTCATCGAGCTCAGACTGCAGCCGGAACTGTCCGCGACTGCGCGCTTTGGTCTCGTGACCCTGAGCCGGCGAACCACGCCACCGGGCGTGGCGGTCGTTCGCCAGCTGATGGCGGAGTCGCTGGTCGACTGATGCGCTCCGCCTGGCACCAGCCTGTTCGGCAGTGAGCAGTCCGGTGAAGCTGCGGTCTCAACGCATTGCGCTGAAGAGCCGTGTCGAATCTGCGTCGATCCGATCGTCGTAAGCTTGAGGAAGCATCCCGCACCTCACCGCGCTGCACGGTGGCAGCGCTCACGGAGGCATGTCATGAACCCGTCATCCGCCCCGTCTGGTGCTGCTGGTGGCCACGCGCAAGGGCGCATGGCTGTTCCAGGGCGATGCGCAACGAAGCCGCTGGACGGTCGACGGCCCGCACTTCCTCGGCCACACCATCAGCCATCTGCAACTCGATCCGCGCGATGGCCGCACGCTGCTCGCGGCGGCCAAGACCGGCCACCTCGGCCCGACGGTGTTCCGCTCCACCGACCTGGGCGCCACCTGGACCGAGGCTCGCCAGCCCCCGGCCTTCGCCAAGCCGACGAACGACCTGCCCGCCCGCTCGGTCGATCACACCTTCTGGCTCACGCCAGGCCACAGCAGCCAGCCCGGCAGCTGGTATGCCGGCACCTCGCCGCAAGGCCTGTTCCGCTCCGAGGACGGCGGTGTGAGCTGGACACCGCTGCCCGCGGTCAACGACGACCCGCAGTTCCGCGAGTGGATGGGCACGGTGCAGGACGGCACGCCCGACGGCCCGAAGCTGCATTCGATCATCGTCGACCCTCGCGATCCGGCGCACCTGCTGTTCGGCATGTCGGGCGGCGGCGTGCACGAGTCGCGCGATGCGGGTCGCAGCTGGACGACCTTGATCGAGGGCATGGAGGTGGTCGGCGGGTTCGACGCCACCAGCGTGACCTTCCACGACCCGCACTGCCTGCGCATCTGCCCGAGCCAGCCGGATCGCATCTACCAGCAGAACCACTGCGGCATCTATCGGCTCGACCGACCAGGCCGCACCTGGCAGCGGATCGGCCGCAGCATGCCTGCCGATGTTGGCGACATCGGCTTTCCGATGCTGGTGCATCCGCGCGATGCCGACACGGCCTGGGTGTTCCCGATGGACGGCACCGATGTGTGGCCGCGCACCAGCCCGGCGGGCCGCCCCGCCGCCTATTTGACCCGCGACGCCGGCCAGAGCTGGCAGCGTCTCGATCAAGGTCTGCCCACCGAGCAGGCCTGGTGGACGGTGAAGCGCCAGGCGATGACGGTGGATGCGCAGTCCGAACCAGCGCTCTACCTCGGCACCACCAGTGGCGAGCTGTGGATCGGCCACGAGGGTGGCGCGCGCTGGGTCAACATCGCTCGCCATCTGCCGGAGATCTACGCGGTGGAAGTGGCGGCCCTGCCGTGAAGGTGCTGGTCCCCAGCGCGCTGCGCTCGTACACAGGCGCTTCGCAGGTCGAAGCGACAGGCGACACGCTGCTCGCGCTGTTTGCCGACCTCGACCGCCGCTACCCGGGCCTGCGCTTCCGCGTGGTCGACGAGCAGGAGCAGCTGCGCCCCAACATGCGCGTCTTCGTCAACGGGCTGAGCGTGCGCGATCTGCGACATGCCTTGCAACCGGACGACTTCGTGGCGATCGTGCTGGCGCTGAGCGGAGGTTGATCCGGACGGGCGCGACGCAGTCTGGCTCGTCGCGGGCAGGCCCGCCGGGCGTGCGTGTATCCACAAACGTGACATCGCGTTTCCGTTCCTGACGGGCTGGCGAAAGGAGCCCTCGGGCACAATCGCCGCGCTGGCACAACCGGCGACCCGCAGGTCGTGGCTTGATGCGCCGCCGTTCGCTCTGATCCTGCAAGCGAATCACAGGAGTTCACCTTGGCATTCCAATCCCCCCCGTCCCGTCCAGATCGTTCGCGCCGGGCGACGCTGAAATCCCTGACCCTCCTGGTGCCCATCGTCGGTGTCGCCGCCTGCGGAGGTGGCTCGAGCGACGCGTCGGCGCAAGGTCCAAGCCCCAGTCCAGGCCCCGGGCCCTCCCCCACCCCGCCGCCTCCGGGCCCGCCTTCTTCGGGGACGGTGGACGTCTACGCGCACTTCAACAGCCTGCACAACCATGCTGCCGGCCAGGCCAACGCCAGCACCAACGTCGGCAACTGGATTGCCCGCTTGGTGGCACAGGCTCCGGCGGGCAGCAAGACATACACGCTCGGCGCCGAGTTCGGATTCTTCAATCAGTGGTCCCTGCCGCCGCGCAGCCGGGTCCAGCACGCCGAAGCCAGCTCTCCCCACGTGGATCCCTTCTCGTCGTCTTGGAATCGCGCGCAGAACGTCGACGTGGTGGAGTTCGTGCCGGACAACTTCGACGGTTACGGCTTCGACCCCGCCGCCAACACCAACATGGGTGCGAGCTACCAGACGGTGTTGCTGAGCTTGATCGACCAGTGGCAGGCCAACGCGCCCAACCCAAGCCGGCGCTACGCCGTCTACGCGGGCTGGCCCCAGCTCAACGGTATGGGGCCGGTCGGTCGGCGCACTCAGCCCGGCGCAGATCACGAACTGGATCGACTTTGGCCTGGGCGCCTACCAGACCTGGATGGAGTTGCTGGTCTCGCGCCTGCGAGCCGCCCGCCCGGGACTCGACATCCGCCTTCACAACGTCAGCCGGTCGGTGCTGATCGCATACCGCGACAGTGTGGTGCGCACGATTCCGGCGACCACGCTCTTCGAAGACCTCGCGCCGCACGGCCGTTCATCCTGGTACTTCCTCGCTGCGGTGGCCGACTACATCGCGCTCTACGGCGAAAAGCCGCCGGCGAACTTCAACTTCAACGCGGCGTGGGGGGTGTCCCCGGTGATCACCGCCAACTACCAGGCGATCGTCGACGTCATCTGGAGCGCCAGGTAGGGCACGGCGCCGGGCGCGCCCCTCCTCATCAGCTGAAACGCAGGGATGGCCAGAGCGTTGGCCATGCCTTGACAAGCTCATTCATTTCCATAAACTTGGAACCATGAATGAAAAAGCCGCTGTCACCGCCCTGGCTGCTCTGGCCCAGGAAGCGCGCTTGCGCGTCTTCCGCGCGCTGGTCGGCGCCGGCCCCGAGGGCATGACCCCGAGTGCGCTCGCCGCGATGCTCGACATCCCAGGCTCGACGCTTTCGTTCCACCTCAAGGAGCTCGTCCACGCCGACCTGGTGAGCGTCGAGCGCGAGGGCCGCAACCTGCACTACCGGCCGGCTCTCGCGCAGATGAACGATCTGCTCGCCTACCTCACCGACCACTGCTGCATGGGCCAGTCCTGTGCACCCCGCGGCACCAAGCGCCGCACCACCTGCTGATCAGGAGAAAACCATGAAGCGATTCCATGTCCACCTGCATGTCGACGATCTCGGCAAGAGCATCGGCTTCTACTCGAAGCTGTTCGCCGCGCGAACCTACCCGCGTCGAGGGCGACTACGCCAAGTGGATGCTGGACGACCCGCGCATCAACTTCGCCATCTCCACGCGCGGCAGCAAGCCGGGCATCGACCACCTGGGCTTCCAGACGGATGACTCCGCCGAACTGGCAGAAATGAAAGCGCGCGCCGAGTCGGCCGACATGGCGCTGCTCGACGAGGGCGAGACCACCTGCTGCTATGCGCGCAGCGAGAAGCACTGGGTCACCGACCCGCAGGGCATCGCCTGGGAGCACTTCCACACGCTGGGCAACATCCCTGTCTTCAATCAGGCCGCAGGCGATGGTGCGGCAGGCGACCTGCTGCGCGCCGGCACCGCGAGGCAAGCCGATCGGCATCCCGGTGAAGTCGCCAGTCATCCTGCTGCTGACCGGTTGCGCTGGCGCGACGGGCGCGCGCCAGCAGGGCCGTTCGCTGTCACCGGATTGTCATCCATCATTTCTACACTGATGGAAGTACCGTTTTGTCATTCCAGGAGAAGCGATCGTGAGAGTCGGCATCAATGGCATGGGGCGCATCGGCCGTCTTGCCCTGCGCGCTGCGCTGGGTGCGGCGGAACGACCCGCGGACGACCCCCGCGCGGGCAACCGCCTGGAGGTGGTGCACCTCAACGAACTGAAGGGCGGCGCCGCCGCCACCGCCCACTTGCTGGAGTTCGACAGCGTGCAGGGCCGCTGGCGCACCCGCATCGCCGTCGAAGGCGATGCAGCCATTCGCATCGGCGATCGCGCGTTGGGCTTCTCGTCGCACGCGACCTCGGCCGAGATTCCCTGGGGCGATGCTCGGCGTCGACGTGGTGCTCGAGTGCACCGGCAAGTTCCTGACGCCGGAGACGCTCCAGGGCCACCTCGACCGCGGCGCCAAGCGCGTGATCGTCGCCGCGCCGGTCAAGGTCGGCGACGTGCTGAACATCGTCGTCGGCATCAACGAGCACCTCTACGAGCCGGCGCGGCACCGCATCGTCACGGCCGCCTCCTGCACCACCAACTGCCTGGCGCCGGTGGTCAAGGTCGTGCACGAGGCCCTCGGCATCCGCCATGGCCAGATCACCACCATCCACGACCCGACCAACACCAACCTGATGGTCGATGCGCCGCACAAGGACCTGCGCCGCGCGCGCAGCGCGATGCTCAGCCTGGCGCCGACGACCACCGGCAGCGCCACCGCGATCGCGCTGATCTACCCCGAGCTGAAGGGCAAGCTCAACGGCCACGCCGTGCGCGCGCCGGTGCTCAACGCCTCGCTGACCGACTGCGTGTTCGAACTGAAGCGCGAGACCACGCCGGCCGAGGTCAACGCCCTCTTCGCGCAGGCCGCCCGAGGTCCGCTCGCCGGCATCCTGGGCTACGAGGAGCGCCCGCTCGTCAGCGCCGACTACGCGCGCGACACGCGCAGCTCGATCGTCGACGCGCCCTCGACGATGGTGACCGACGGCACCCTGCTCAAGGTCTACGCCTGGTACGACAACGAGATGGGCTATGCCTGCCGGATGGTCGATCTGGCCTGCCACATGCAGCGCCAGGGCCTCTGAGGCGCCGCCATGAACCCGGCGCACCGCGCAACTACGCCATCGTCACCGCCGCCTACTGGGGCTTCACCCTCAGCGACGGCGCGCTGCGCATGCTGGTGCTGCTGCACTTCTACCGGCTGGGCTACTCGCCCTTCACGCTCGCCTTCCTGTTCCTGCTCTACGAGGCGATGGGCGTGGTCGCCAACCTGATCGGCGGCTGGCTGGCCACGCGCTACGGCATCGCGCGCATGCTGGCCGTCGGCCTGGCGACGCAGATCACCGGCTTCCTGCTGCTGTCGGCGCTGTCGCCGTCGTGGACGGTCGGCGATGTCGGTCGCGTGGGTGGTCATCGCGCAGGGCATCTGCGGCGTGGCCAAGGACCTGACCAAGACCGCCAGCAAGTCGGCGATCAAGCTCACGGCCGGCGAGGCCTCGGGCCAGCTCTTCAAGTGGGTGGCCTTCTTCACCGGCAGCAAGAACGCGATGAAGGGCGTCGGCTTCTTCCTCGGCGGCGTGCTGCTGCAGGCGCTGGGCTTCCAGCACGCGCTGTGGGTCGATGGCGGCGCTGCTGGCGCTGGTCTTCGTCGGCGTCGTCAGCTTCGTGCCGCCGCTGATGGGCAAGAGCAAGGCGTCGAAGTCGGCGAAGGAGCTGTTCGCGAAGAACCGCGGCATCAACCTGCTGGCCGCGGCGCGGGTGGCGCTGTTCGGCGCGCGCGACGTGTGGTTCGTCGTCGGCGTGCCGGTGTTCCTGTACTCGGCCGGCTGGAACTTCACGATGGTCGGCGGCTTCCTGGCGCTGTGGACCATCGGCTACGGCGCGGTGCAGGCGCTGGCGCCGGCCATCGTGCGGCGCAGCGACGACGGGCTGAGCGCCGAGGTGCCGGCCGCGCGCCTGTGGTCGGCGCTGCTCGCCTGGTGCCGATCGTGCTGGCCGGTGCTGGTGGCTCGATGAAGGTGCCGCACCTCGAATGGGTCGTCGTCGCCGGGCTCGCGCTGTTCGGCTTCGCCTTCGCGGTCAACTCGTCGGTGCACTCCTACCTGGTGCTGGCCTACGCCGGCTCGGAGAAGGCGGCCGAGGACGTCGGCTTCTACTACGCCGCCAATGCGCTGGGCCGCTTCTTCGGCACGCTGATGTCGGGCCTGCTGTACCAGTGGGGCGGCCTGGCCTGGTCGCTGGCCGGCTCGGCCGCGATGCTGCGTGTCTGCTGGCTGGTCACGCTGGCGCTTGCCGTACGCGCCGGGCTGCGCAGCAGCCTGCGCTCGATGGCGGCCGGCGGCCCGGGATGCGGACCTGGCGCCCGAAGCTGCAGACGCCGGCGGCCACGGCCACGACGCCAGCGGGCACCACTGATGGACGAGACAGCCGCCGTGCGCAGCGCTGGCCGCGCTGGCGCAGGACGTGCGCCTGCGCATCTACCGCGCGCTGGTCGGCGCGGTCCCGCCGGCCTGACGCCCGGCGCGCTCGCCAGCGACGCTCGGCGTGCCGGCCTCGACGCTGTCCTTCCACGTGAAGGAACTGCTGCATGCCGGCCTGGTGACGCAGGAGCGCGACGGCCGCACCTGATCTACCGGCCCGACGCTCGAGCAGCATGAACGGCTGCTGGCCTACCTGACGGCGCATTGCTGCCAGGCCATCGACTGCGCCCCGACGCCGGCCGCATCCGCCGCCGGCATGCACGACCTGCTGAACCACGACACCACCGACCCACTTCCGGAGTGCTCCATGAGCGACAAGGTCTACAACGTGCTCTTCGTCTGCACCCACAACTCGGCCCGCTCGATCATGGCCGAGGGCCTGCTCAACAGCCTGGGCCGGGGCCGCTTCAAGGCGTTCTCGGCCGGCAGCCACCCGGGCGCATCGGTCAACCCCTTCGCGCTGAAGACCCTGTCGGCGCTGCACATCCCGACCGACGGCTACCGCAGCAAGGACTGGGACGAATTCGCCCGGCCCGGTGCGCCCGCAGCTCGACTTCGTGTTCACGGTCTGCGACAAGGCCGCCGGCGAGGTCTGCCCGGTCTGGCCCGGCCAGCCGATGACGGCGCACTGGGGCGTGGCCGACCCGGCCGCCTTCGAAGGCACCGACGAGCAGAAGGCCAAGGTCTTCTGGGACACGGCGGTCGTGCTCAAGCGCCGCATCGAGCTGATGCTGGCGCTGCCGCTGGCGTCGCTGGACAAGATGGCCATCCAGCGCGAGATCAAGGACATCGGGACTCGCTGAGCCATGTCCACCGCCGCCTGCCCGCTCGGCCCGCTGCGCCGGCGCCGATGAGCGTCTTCGAGCGCTACCTGACCGTCTGGGTGTTCCTGTGCATCGTCGTCGGCATCGCGCTCGGGCCAGCTGCTGCCCGGGCCCGGTCCAGGCCATCGGCCGGATGGAGGTCGCCCAGGTCAACCTGCCGGTCGGCCTGCTGATCTGGGTGATGATCATCCCGATGCTGCTGAAGGTCGACTTCGGCGCGCTGCAGCCAGGTGAGGCAGCACTGGCGCGGCATCGGCGTCACGCTGTTCGTCAACTGGGCGGTCAAGCCGTTCTCGATGGCGCTGCTGGGCTGGATCTTCATCCGCCACGTGTTCGCGCCCTACCTGCCGGCCGACCAGGCCGACAGCTACATCGCCGGGCTGATCCTGCTGGCCGCGGCGCCCTGCACGGCGATGGTGTTCGTCTGGAGCCGGCTCACCAACGGCCACCCGCTGTTCACGCTCAGCCAGGTGGCGCTGAACGACACCATCATGGTGTTCGCCTTCGCGCCCATCGTCGCGCTGCTGCTCGGGCTGTCGTCGATCACCGTGCCCTGGGACACGCTGCTCACCTCGGTGGTGCTGTACATCGTGATCCCGGTGCTGATCGCGCAGCTCTGGCGCAAGGCGCTGCTGGCGCGCGGCCAGGCCGCGTTCGACGCCACGCTGGCGAGGATCGGCCCGTGGTCGATCACCGCGCTGCTGGCCACGCTGGTGCTGCTGTTCGCCTTCCAGGGCGAGGCGATCCTGAAGCAGCCGCTGGTCATCGCGATGCTGGCGGTGCCGATCCTGATCCAGGTGCTGTTCAATTCCGGCCTGGCCTACTGGCTGAACCGCCGGCTCGGCGAGTCGCACAGCGTGGCCTGCCCGTCGGCGCTGATCGGCGCGAGCAACTTCTTCGAGCTGGCGGTGGCCGCGGCGATCAGCCTGTTCGGCTTCGAGTCCGGTGCGGCGCTGGCCACCGTGGTGGGCGTGCTGATCGAGGTGCCGGTGATGCTGCTGGTGGTGCGGGTCGTCAACCAGAGCAAGGGCTGGTACGAAGCGGGCGCCAAGGGCTGAACTTCCCTGCATGATGGATCGATCACACCGATGAGGTCATTGCCTTGCGCGTGATCGAGGTCAAGGTGCCGCAGGCGTGCGAGCGCATAGTGGTCACAAAGGACGAGTCATGAAGATCAAGGTTCTGGGGTCGGGCTGCAGCAAGTGCCGCAGCACGATCGGCATCATCGAACGCGCGGCCCGCGATGCGGGCGTCGAGGTCGAGATCGTCAAGGTCGAGAACCTCGACGAGATCAGGGCCTGCGGTGTGCACGCCACGCCGGCCGTCGTCATCGACGGCCAGGTGGTCCACAGCGGCGGCATCCCGTCGCATGAAGCCGTGCAGGCCTGGTTCAAGCCCGCCAGCGATCGGCTTCATCGACCACCCGACGCGGCATCTCTTCTTCACCGGCAAGGGCGGCGTGGGCAAGACCTCGCTGTCCACCGCCGCGGCGCTGACGCTGGCCGACGCCGGCAAGAAGGTGCTGCTCGTCAGCACCGATGCCGCGTCGAACCTCGACGAGATGCTGGGCATCGAGCTGCGCAACACGCCGGTCCCGGTGCCCGGCGCGCCGGGCCTGTCGGTGCTCAACATCGACCCCGACAACGCCGCCGAGTCGTACCGCCAGCGCGTGCTGGCGCAGATGGGCGCGAGCGCGACCGCGGAGGAACTGTCGACGGTGCGCGAGCAGCTGTCCGGCGCCTGCACGACCGAGATCGCCTCCTTCGACGAGTTCTCGTCCCTGCTGGCCGATGGCGCGCAGGCCTGGGACCACATCGTCTTCGACACGGCGCCGACCGGGCACACCCTGCGCCTGCTCAGCCTGCCCAAGGCCTGGACCGGCTTCCTGCGACGGCAACGACCGCGGCGCGTCGTGCCTCGGGCCCGCACTCGGGCCTGAAGATGCAGGAGGTCCGCTTCAAGGCCGCGCTCGACGCGCTGAGCGATCCGGCGAAGACCACCGTGGTCCTGGTCACGCGGCCCGACCGCGGCGCCATCGCCGAGGCGGCGCGCACCTCGGTCGAACTGCGCGAGCTGGGCCTGGGCAACCAGCGCCTGGCGATCAACGGCGTGTTCCACGCCAGCGACCGCAGCGACGCCGTGGCCTGCGCGATCGAGGACCTGGGGCAGCAGGCGCTGGACGGCCATGCCGGCATCGCTGCGCGAACTGCCGCAGGACCGCGTGCCGCTGCGCCCGTTCGACACGGTCGGCCTGCCGGCGCTGCGCGCGCTGCTGGTGCCAGGCGCGGCGCCGGTCACGCCTCGAGCCTGCGAGCCCGGACACGCAGACGCCACCCGCTGCCCGGCCTGGCCGCGCTGGCCGACGACCTGGCCGCGGCCGGCCACGGCCTGATCATGGTGATGGGCAAGGGCGGCGTCGGCAAGACCACCATCGCCGCGGCCCTGGCGATCGGTCTCGTGCAGCGCGGCAAGACCGTGCACCTGAGCACCACCGATCCGGCGGCGCACCTGGCCGGCACGCTCGAAGGCGACCTGCCGGGCCTGCAAGGTGAGCCGCATCGACCCGAAGGTCGAGACGCAGCGCTACATCGACAAGATCATGGCCGCCAAGTCGCCCCAGCCTCGACGCGCAGGAGCAGGCGCTGCTGCTGGAGGACCTGCAGTCGCCCTGCACCGAGGAGGTGGCGGTGTTCCATGCCTTCTCGCGCATCGTCAGCGAAGGCCGCAGTGCCTTCGTGGTGCTGGACACCGCGCCCACCGGGCACTCGATGCTGCTGATGGACGCGACCGGCGCCTACCACCGGCAGATGACGCGCGAGTTCGAAGGCCATGGCGCCGCGCGCGTCGTCACGCCGCTGATGCGGCTGCAGGACGCCGCGTACACGAAGATCATCCTGGTGACGCTGCCCGAGGTGACGCCGGTGTCGCAGGCGGCCGCGCTGCAGGACGACCTGCGCCGCGCCCGCATCGAGCCCTACGCCTGGGTGCTCAACAAGAGCGTGCTGGCGGCGGGCACGCACGACCCCCTGCTGCGGGCCCGGCTGGCGGGCGAGCGCAAGCAGATCGAGCGCATGTCCGCAGGCCTGGCCCAACGGCTGTACGCGCTGCCATGGCTGGCGGTGCCACCCGTCGGCCTGGGTGAGTTGGCAAAGCTGGTCGGCGCACCGCTACCACCGGCCGCCGGCGCGGCCTGACGGGCGACTCGACCAGAGCGGCTACTGGACGCTCCCTGGGGCAGCGGCATGGGCCAGTTCGGTCACGACCGCCGATGGCGGCGGGTCGGATCCGCTTCGCCGGCTTGCGCATGCGCATGCGCACGGTGCCGATGTTGACGCAGCACACCGGTGCCTCGTGAGGCGCGAGCCCGCACAGCTCGCTCAGCCGATTCGATCTGTTCGAGCGTGGCTCCCGGGTCGCGGTCGATCAAGGCCGGGGCAAACACCATCGGCCAGCCGATGGCTTTGAGCGTGGTCCACTTTCACTCACGCCGCCGCGCGCCGCGGCAGCACCCAGTTCGGCCGCACAAAGTGGCAGGTGTAGCCGCCCGGGATGCCGCTCCAGGTAGTCCTGATGCTCCGGCTCGGCCTCCCAGAACGGCCCCACGGGCGCCACCTCGGTGACCACCTTGCCCGGCCACAGGCCCGACGCGTCGACGTCCGCGATGGTGTCGATGGCGTCGAGCCGCTGCGCTTCGGAGGCATAGTAGATCGCCGACCGGTACGACGCGCCGCGGTCGTTGCCCTGCCGGTTCTTCGTGGTCGGGTCGTGGATCTGGAAGAAGAACTCGAGCAGCTTGCGGTAGCTCAGCACGCTGGGATCGAAGATGATCTCGATCGCCTCGGCATGGGTGCCGTGGTTGCGATAGGTGGCATTGGGCACATCGCCGCCGGTGTAGCCCACCCGCGTCGACACCACGCCCGGCATCTTGCGGATCAGGTCCTGCATGCCCCAGAAACAGCCACCCGCCAGAACAGCACGTTCGACGCTCATCTCAGATCTCCTCGACCTGGTTCAGGTACTCGCCATAACCCTCGGCCTCCATGTCGTCGCGGTGCACGAAGCGCAGCGAGGCGGAGTTGATGCAGTAGCGCAGCCCCCCTCGATCGGGCGGCCCGTCAGGGAAGACATGCCCGAGGTGGCTGTCGCCATGGGCCGAGCGAACCTCGGTGCGCACCATGCCGTGGCTGATGTCGCGCAACTCGTTCACGTGGGCCGGCACGATCGGCTTGGTGAAGCTCGGCCAGCCGCAGCCGGATTCGAACTTGTCCGACGAGGCGAACAGCGGCTCGCCGGAGACGATGTCGACGTAGATGCCCGGCTCGTGGTTGTCCAGGTACTCGCCGGTGCCGGGACGCTCGGTTCCGCTTCGCTGGGTGACGTGGAACTGCTCCGGCGTGAGCTGCGCAATCGCCTCCGGTGACTTGGTGTAGGTCTTCATGGGACTCCATTCATGGGCTGCGGACTCGACCATCTGGGTATGCAGCCCGGGCATTTCAATCGGTCCCCGTGGGTCGCATGCCCGGAAGAAAGCTTACGCCCGAGGAGCGCAGCCAGTCGGAGTGACTGCCAGAGCGCGCCAGCCGCACTCGCATCCAAGCGAGTGCGGCTCGGCGCGATCGTCTGGCCCGAGCCGTCAGGACGCCGCTGGCGTCGAACTGGGAGTCACGGCCTTGGGCGGCTGGGTGCCGTCGGACTTCCGGCGCTTTCTGCCGCTGGCCGTCTTTCTGACTTGCTTGGCAGAAATGGTCTTCTTGCCTACGCGCTTCTTCTTGGACAGTGCCATCTCGATCCCTTTCAGTTGAGGCGCTGAGGATACATGTGGCACGGATGGGCGGGCCGTGCCACGGCATCTACCCGCGCTGACGACGTCCCTGTTTCGACCCGGATTTGCTGATAGCCTCAAGAGACCACCATTGCACAGAGGCGTCAGGCATGGACTCGAGTCGTGATGTTCTTGCCAGGCAACTCGCCGCAAAGAATGTCCACTACGGGTGGGCCATGGTGGCACTGGCGTTCCTCTACGCGGTGTTTTCATCATCGGCCATGGGCGTCCCCAGCGTGCTGATCGTGCCGATGTCCAAGGAACTGGGTTGGAGCATCGGCGAACTCTCGGCGCCGCAAGGCCTTCGCTTGGCGCTGTTCGGCGTGACGGCGCCCTTTGCGGGCGGGTTGATGCTGCGCTACGGCCCCCGGCGCATGGTGATGCTGTCGGGCGCCTTGCTGATGGTCGGTCTGGCGATCGCCGCGATCACCACCGAGAAGTGGCAGCTCTGGCTGGGCATGGGCGTGCTGCTCGGCATCGCACCCGGACTCACGGCGATGCAGCTGTCGGCGGTGATCGCTTCACGCTGGTTCGTCGCCCGCCGCGGCTTGGTGATCGGCCTGCTGAGCGGCGCCGTGGCCACCGGCACCCTGATCTTCATGCCGGTGGCGGCCTGGGCGAGCGAGCGCTGGGGCTGGCGCGCCGCGTTGCTGATTCCCAGCATCGGGGCGCTGCTGAGCTGGCTGCTGTTCATGTGGCTGGCGCGTGACCGGCCCCAGGAGCTGGGCCTGCCGCCATTGGGGGAGACGGTGGTCGCGCCTGTGCCGCCGGTGCCGAAGGACAACTTCGTGCAGCTGACCTTTCAGGCACTGTCCATCGGCGTACGGAGCTGGACCTTCTGGGTGCTGGCCTTCACCTTCGCCATCTGCGGGGTGTCCAGCTTCGGGCTCACGCAGGCGCACTTCGTCCCGTTCTGCGGCGACATGGGCATTGCGCTGGGCACGGCCGCCTGGCTGCTGGCGGTGATCGGCGTGTGTGACCTGATCGGCACCATCGGTTCAGGGTGGCTGTCGGACCGCTACGACAACCGATGGCTGCTGGCTTGGTACTACGGTCTGCGGGGACTGGCCCTGGTGTGGCTGGTGGTGGCCGATGTGTCGACCTTCGGGCTGCTCGTCTTCTCGGTGATCTACGGCCTGGATTTCATCGCGACGGTGCCGCCTTCGGTGCGCCTGACGGTCCAGACCTTCGGCCGCGAGATGGGTCCGGCGGTGTTTGCGTGGATCTTCGCCGCACACCATGTCGCCGCCGGCGTGATGGCATTCGGTACCGGGGTCAGCCGCGACCTGTTGGGCACCTATGCGCCTGCCTTCTTGCTGGCAGGGCTGCTGTGCGGGGTGGCTGCCGCGAGCTTCGGGCTCGTCAGGCGCCCACAGTCTGCCGTGGCCTGACGGCAAGTGCGTTGCCCTGTCGGCGAAGGTCAGCGCGTCATAGCAGGGACCGCTCGTTCGCGGGACAGCAGCACCAAGGCGATGGTCAGGTTGACCAAGTTCCAGCCGATGCCGTTCACGAACGCGGCCTGGTACGAGCCCGTGAGATCGAACACCTTGCCGGACATCCAGCCGCCCAATGCCATGCCCAATAGCGTGGCCATCAGCACGGTGCCCACGCGGGCGCCGGCCTCGGCCGACGGGAAGTGCTCGCGCACGATGATGGCGTAGCTGGGCACGATCCCGCCCTGGAAAAGCCCGAACAAGGCTGAGACCAGGTAAAGCGAGACCAGGCCGTCAAAGGGAAGAAACAGCAGCAGCGCGGTGCCCTGCAGCACCGAGCCCATCACCAGTGTGCGCAGCCCGCCGATGCGGTCGCAGATGAATCCCGACACCAGCCGGCTCACGATGCCGCAGGCCAGCATCAGCGACAGCATCTGCGCGCCGCGTGCAGCGCCATAGCCCAGATCACTGCAGTAGGCCACGATGTGGACCTGCGGCATGGCCATCGCGACGCAGCAGGCCACGCCGGCCACGCACAACAGTGCCTGGGCGGCGTTCAGGCTCAGTCCGAAGGGCCGGTTGGAGGGCACGGGCACATGGGAATGCGTGCGCTGCGTGGGCGCCGCGGCCACCGCGGGTGGGCGGGCGCGCAGCAGCAGCGCCAGCAGTGGCATCGTCAAGGCGCAGAACACGCCCATCCCGATGTAAGTGGTGCGCCACCCGTCGGCCTGCACAAAGTGTTGCGCTATGGGCGGCCACAGCGCGCCGGCCAGGTAGTTGCCGCTGGCGCAGATGGCCACCGCGGTGCCCCGCCGCTTCACGAACCACAGCGACGCATCAGCGATCAGCGGTGCGAACGTGGCCGCGCTGCCCAGCGCACCGAGCAGCACCCCGTGTGCCAGCGCGAACACGATGAGGCCGTCCGACATTCCGGCGGCAACGAAACCTGCGCTCAGACCCACCGACCCCAGAAGCACCACCCGCATCACGCCAAAGCGGTCGGCCAACTTGCCCATGACAATGCCACCGACGCCGAAGCCCACCATCAGCAGCGTGTAAGGCAAAGAGGCGTCGCCTCGAGCGACCTGGAACTCCGCCTGTATGGCGGGCAGCACCACGGCCACTGACATACATCGCCCCGCTTCCGATAGTCATCAGGGCCAGGGTCACCATCAGGCGCAGCCAGGCATAACGCGAGTCGGCGGCGGGGGCGGGGTCGTGGAACTCAGCATCGGGCGATTGTGTCCCCGCCGCTTTGGCCGAGGAGGGCTTGGGAAACTGCTCCGTTGCTGCAGGGCCTTGGCCGCACGGCAGCGTCAGACTGAACTTAGATGGTCACGGTTCGCTCACGTATGACTGCAGGGCGCCTCAGAGTAGACACCGGGTCGGTACGACACTGACCACGGCAACTGAAAGACCGCTTGCGCCTGATCCGACATAGCACTCCCGACCCAAAGCAGGTACAGCAAGCCGGAAAAGCGGTCGATCGCGCAATCTTCATATCCATACCCAGCCACGGACGATTGCCAGTGGACTCATGCGCCAGTTTTCTGAGCGGACTGCGCACGACGGCGCCACAACCAGGCCAGGAAGGTACGCCTGCACCGCGCACAGTTGAACAGTCGGTTCGCCGTCTGCGGTCGGCGCCGGGTCAGAGCCGTTCATGACAGCTGAAGCATCCACCGCGCACGCTCTGAAGCAGAAAGACATTGAGAGGGACGTGCCATGGCAGCGGATCGCGTCGTGAACGAAAGGGCTTACTGGGGCGCGGCCCTGCTGTGCACCAACCTCCTGGTGGCCCCATCTCTGCGCCAAATGCGACGAAAAGGTGCTGCTGTTTGGACCCGCAGGTGCCTTGGCTCGACTGCTGAACGACCACGACCCGAGCACCGCTGAAGGGCTTGCGTCGTTCACAATCCGCGCCGGGCGAACCCAAACCCAGCAACCGATGTACACCGCCACCTTCACCTTTGCCAAGCGCGAGTTCGATGACGCCTTCCATGCACTGGACCAGGTCATCGCCGATATCGCCAAGTCCATTCCCGGATACCGCGGCGAAGAGAGCTGGGAGAACCCGGGCACGGGGCTGGTGTGCAACGTCTACTACTGGGACAGCCTGGACGCCCTGCGGCAGCTCATCGACCATCCTTCCCATCAAGCGGCCAAGCAGCGTCAGGGGCAATGGCTCGATGGCTACCAGGTGACGATTGCGCAGGTCATGAAGAGCTATGGCGACGGCGGCATCGCCCACCCGCTCGCGACAGCGTCAGGCGGATCCTTGCCGGCCTCAGGCCAGCCAACGGTCGAGCGCTGACATGGGCCTTGCCGGGGACAGACACATGGCGTGGGTTCTGCTGTTGGTGGCCGGCCTGCTCGCGGCTCAGCGTTATGCACACCCCGTCCACGACCGCCTTCGCTTCCGCCATGGCAACCTTTGAACAAGGAACGCTTCCGTGACCCCGCACCCGACCGATCTGCAACTCGAATCCTGGCTCGTCACCGCCGGCAGGCGATCCGAGCCCGGCGCGCCGCTCAACGTCCCATTGGTGCCGGCCAGCAACTTCATCATCGGCGGCGGGCCTGAGTATTCCCGCGACGATGGCACACCAACCTGGGAGGCGCTGGAAGAGGTAGTGGGCGGCCTGGAGTCGGGCCGGGCCGTCGCCTTCGCCTCAGGCATGGCCGCCATTGCAGCGGTCTTCGACCAACTGCCGGCGGGCTCGGCTGTGGTGCTGCCCGATGATTGCTACCAGGGGGTTGCCGGCCTGGCCGCCGCCGGGTCGCAACGCGGCCGCTGGTCGGTCCGGCGGGTGGCGCTGGACGACACGGCCGGGTGGATCCAGGCCTGTGCCCAGGCCGACCTGGTCTGGCTCGAATCGCCTTCGAACCCGCTGCTCGGCGTGGCCGATCTGCAGGCCATCTGCGCGGCAGCCCGCAAGCCGGGCGCCATCGTGGCCGTGGACAACACCTTTGCGACGCCGCTCAACCAGCGTCCACTGGACTTCGGCGCCACCGTGTCGCTGCAGTCGGCCACCAAGTTCATCGGCGGCCATTCCGACCTGCTGGCGGGCGTTGCCACGACCAAGAACGATGCGTTGTGGCATGCGCTGAAAAAGTCGCGTGAACTGGCCGGCGCCACCCCGGGCACTCTGGAGTGCTTCTTGGCAGTGCGCGGCGCCAGGACCATGGCGCTGCGCCTGGAGCGGGCGCAGCAGTCGGCGGCCGTGCTCGCCACGCGGCTGGAATCTCATCCGATGGTCGAGCTGACTCGGTATCCCGGCCTGCCATCGCACCCCACGCATGCCGTGGCCCGGCGCGTGCTCAAGGGCTTCGGGTCCCTGATTTCGTTCGATGTCCGGGGCGGCGCCGCCGCAGCCGATGCCGTGTGCAAGGCCGTCAGGCTCATTCGACACGCGACCAGCCTGGGTGCGGTGGAGTCGACGATGGAACGCCGTGCGGCGATCCCGGGGCAGGAGCATCTGCCAGCTGCGTTGCTGCGCCTGAGCGTCGGCATAGAGAACGTCGAAGACCTCTGGAACGATCTCGAGACCGCACTGCGCGCCGCTGCGGCCTAACTCGGCAGGCCCGCGGCGGCTGCCCGGAATGCGGCGTCAGAACTCCCACCGTTCGAAGCTTGCCTGGGCCATTTGGCCAGACCCGGATGGAACTGCGTCCGGTCTCGGATCAGGCGCGGTGTGTCAGCTTTTGGCCGTCAGCGTGAGTGCGTTGCCGTGTGAGGTAGCCGACCTCCGGTCCAATGCTTCTTCCAGCCTCCGATATGGCTGACCAAAGGCAACGGCCTTGGTGCCGGATGGTGGCCCCACCACTGGATGGAGGGCAGTCAATGGGCCCTGGACAAGAATCAGCACCGGCGCGGTTGCTCTCGCTCGGTTAGCCTTGGTCACATGGCGTCTTCACCACCGCTCCCCCCACCCTGGCTGCAAGCAGCGCGCGAGCAGTGGGGTTGGCGCGGCCAGGCACGTCCGCACTTCGCCGCCAGCCCTGGGCCCGGCCAGACCTCGGTTTGGGATTTTCCACGGCCGCCCCGCCTGGCGCCCGAGCCGCGAGAAGTGCGCATCGACTGGGACGGCGTGCCGGTGGCGCGCAGCACTCGCGCGGTGCGCGTCCTGGAGACTGCGCATCCGCCGACGTACTACATCCCCTGGGACGATGTCGCGCAACACTTGCTCCAGCCAGCGCCAGGCGGTTCGTTCTGCGAGTGGAAGGGCCCGGCGCGGTACTGGAGCTTGATTGACGGTGACCGCACACTGCCATCGCACGCCTGGAGCTACCCTAAGCCACTGGCCGGTGCCGAGGCGTTGCGCGACTGTGTGGCCTTCTACGCTCGAGCGCTGACGTGCAGCGTTGGCGGCTTGCCGGCCACGCCGCAGCCCGGCGGGTTCTACGGTGGCTGGGTCACGCCGGACCTGGCGGGCCCCTTCAAGGGCGAGCCGGGCAGCGAGAGCTGGTGATAGCGAACGCCGTGCGACACCCCGATGGTGCCTCCGGCGTATCGTTGCCCCCTCTTCCTGCCGGCGCCCTTGCGATGCACACGCCGCCAGCCGGCGACATGCGCGACCCCGCCTTCCGCAACGACCCGCACACCGTGCTGCACCGCTTGCGCGAGCGCGGACGGGTCGAGCGCGACGTCATGGGCGCCTGGCTCGCCACGCACCACGCCGACTGCAGCACCGGCTTGGACACCGTGCTGCCCGCCGGCGACCTGGTCTTCTTCATGACAGGCGCTGCCAACCGTGACCCGGCGGTGTTTGCCGAGCCCGACCGCTTCGACATCATGCGCAGTCCCAATCCGCCGAGCCGCCGGCCTGGCGCAAACTGATCAACCTGCGCGGGCTCGAAACGCTGCCATTGCGCAACGCCGCATGACCGCCATGAAGGGGGTAGGCAGGGACGACGGATTCAAGCGCGGTAGCGCCCAGCTGATCTGCCACGTTGGGGTCATCCGGTGACACTGCCCCCACTCCACCAGAGAGGATGCTCTCCGAGGCATGATGCGTCACATGAAACCCCTTCTTTCTGTTCTCGACCTTGCCCCCATCGTGGAGGGCAGCAATGCCGCCACCGCGCTGGCAAACACGCTGGACCTGGCGCGTCGCGCGGAGGGCTGGGGCTATCGCCGCTACTGGGTGGCCGAGCACCACAACATGGACGGCGTGGCCAGTTCGGCCACTGCGGTGCTGGTGGGTCACATCGCGGCGGGCACGCGCAGCATCCGCGTGGGCTCGGGCGGAGTGATGCTGCCCAACCACGCTCCGCTGGTCGTGGCCGAGCAGTTCGGCACCCTGGCCACGTTGTTTCCCGGGCGCATCGACCTGGGGCTGGGCCGCGCGCCCGGCACCGACCGGCTGACCATGCGGGCCTTGCGCCGTCACGCCAGCAGCGAGAGCGAGGACGACTTCCCGCGTGACGTGATGGAGCTGCAGGGCTACCTCTCGGACGCCGGTGCCGCCCGCGAGGTGCGCGCCATTCCCGGCGTGGGCACGCGCGTGCCGATCTGGCTGCTGGGCTCCAGCCTCTACAGCGCCCAGCTGGCCGCGCATCTGGGCCTGCCCTTCGCTTTCGCGTCGCACTTTGCGCCCGATCTGCTGCTGCAGGCCCTGGACCTGTATCGCCAGGGTTACCGCTCGTCGGCCGACTGGCCAGAGCCCCATGCGATGGTGGGCGTCAATGTCGTGGCAGCGGACACGGACGACGAGGCCGCGTGGCTCTTCACCTCGCTGCAGCAGCGCTTTCTGGGCATGGTGCGTGGGCGGCGCGGGCCGCTGCCGCGCCCTATCGACCCGGCAGAGATGCAGCAGTTGTGGACGCCACACGAACAGGCTCAGGTGCAGCGCATGCTGGCCGCCACCGCCGTGGGTTCGCCGGCGAGCGTGCAAAAGCAGCTGATGGCCATCGTGGAGCAGACACGCGCCGACGAATTGATCGTGGCCGGTGCAGTGCACTCGCACGCCGCAAGGCTGCGGTCCTACGAGCTGCTGGCGCGCTGGGATTCGGGCCCGTAAGCAGTCTGTCCGACGGGTGGCCTGTGTCTGCTTTGTGGCGCGGAGCGCTTCGGGGCGTGTGCCGCCGATGGATCGAAGCGCGTGAGCCATCGATGGCGAGCCTTGGCCTTTCCTCCCCGTTCACTCCGGCACCGCAAGGCCGACACGCGTTCCGTCAGCCTATTCGCACATGAACTCGGCGACCAGCTTTCGAACGATCGGCAAGGCAGGCGGTTCGGCCCGGCGGGCCAGCGTGACGATGCCAAAGCGTGCGGTGGCGTTCATGGCTGGCTTCAGTGCCAGTTCCGCCAGTTCGGGCGCGGCGGCGCGGATCGCGATCAGCACCGCGTCGCTGTGCTTCACCACCTCGACGAGGCTGGGGATCTCCTCACAACGCAAGGTGACGCATTCGGTCGGGTGGGCCGCCGGCCCATAGCGCTCGACCAGTGTGCGTGCGACCTCGTCGCTCAGCGGTGTCGAGGCGATCGGAAACTGGCGCAGCGCATCGAATCGCAGAAGTCCCTTCCAACGGGTCAGCGGATGGCCCTGGCGCACCATGAAGGCGCCCCGCATTTCGACCAGGCTGGCCACCCGCAGGTCCGCGGCCGGAGACAGCGAGCGTGCATCGACGACCAGTGCGTCGAGTTCGCGCTCGCGCAATCGGCCGATCAGCGCCGCGGTATGGCCCCGAGCGATGTCCACGTGAATGGCCGGGTGCGATTTCGCCATGGTCTTGAGCAGCGGGGTCATCAGCATCGCGCCCGGCCCGGAGCCCAGACCGATGCGTACCGAGCCCGAGCGCCCCTCGCGCATCTGCCGTCCGCTGCCTGCGAGCTCATCGGCATCGAAGACCACCTGCCGCGCGCGCTGCAGGGCCTCGACACCGAAGGGCGTGAGCACGCTGCGTCGCCCCACGCGGTCGAACAGTGGCTGGCCGAGTTCGTCTTCAAGAGACCGGATGCTGCGGCTGAGCGCAGGCTGCGTGAGGAACAGCGCTTCGGCCGAGCGCGTGAACGAGCCGCTGTGCGCCAGCGAGATGAGGTGTCGAAGCTGAACCAGGGTCATCGGGTTAACGAGATCTATGCATGATTCCAACTCATCATAGTTGACTTGAACAATGCATTGGACGTTGCACCTTGCGAGTCCTACATTGACCCATCGACAGCCCGTTATCGGCCCACTTCTGGAGAAACTGCCATGGCGAAGTTCCAACGATCGTTGACCTTGCTGCCCGCCTTGCTGCTCAGCGCCGGCGCTGTGATGGCACAGGCCTGGCCCGCCAAGCCGGTCAACCTGATGGTTCCGTACCCGGCGGGCGGCCCCTCGGACGCGATCGCGCGCATCTTCTTCAACCCGCTCGGCAAGGAACTGGGTCAGCAGGTGCTGGTGGAAAACCTTGGCGGCGTCAGCGGCGCCCTGGCGGCGCACAAGGTGCTGGCCGCGCCAGCCGAGGGCTACTACGTCTTCCAGGGCTCGCCCAACGAGGTGATCCTGTCGCCGCTGGCCAACGCCGCGGTGAAGCTCAAGACCGAGGACTTTCGTCTGGTGCATCCGGTGGCCGACGCGGTGATGGTGTTCGTGACGCGCAAGGACCTGCCGGTCAACAGTGTCGATGAGCTCATCACGCTGGCCCGCAAGTCGGCCGACAAGCCGCTGACCTACGGCAGCGTGGGCATCGGCTCGCTCTACCACCTGATCCTCGAGAACGTGCAGGCGCAGACTGGCGTCAAGCTCGCGCATGTGCCGTACAAGGGCAACGCCCCGCTGCTTCAGGACATCGGCGGCGGACAGGTCGACTTCGCCGTGCTGGTGTACAGCGCCGCGATGGGCGCGCTCGCGGATCAGGGGCGGCTCAAGGTGATCGGCCAGCTCGGTGCTCAGCGCTCGGAACTCCTGAAGAACCTGCCGGCTGCCAATGAGGGCCAGGCCCTGAAGAATTTCTCGTACAAGATCTGGACCGGCTTCATGGTGCCCAAGAACACGCCCGAAGATGTTGTGGTGCGCCTGCACAGCGCCATCGGCAAGACCTTGCAGGACCCCGCAGTGCGCACGCAACTGGCAGCGCAGACGCAGGTGGCCGCCTCGCCAATGACGCTGGCCGAGTCGGCAAAGTTCTTCGAGGCCGAGACTGCGCGCTACCGCGCGATCGCCAAGCAGATCGATCTGCAGCCTCAGTGAGCCGAGCGTGACCTACCTGTTGCAGGCACTGCAGGTTCGGGCCGGTGAATTCATCAGCTTGCGCCGCGACATCCACCGGCACCCTGAACTGGCCTTCGCGGAGCATCGCACCGCGGCACTGGTGGCCGACAAGCTCGAAGCCTGGGGCTACAGGGTTCACAGAGCCATCGGCGGCACCGGCGTGGTGGGCACACTGGTGCGCGGTCGCGGCAACAGGCGCCTGGGCATCCGTGCCGACATGGACGCCCTGCCGATCGACGAAGCCAGCGGCGCTGCCTGGTCGAGTGTTCACGCTGGCGTGATGCACGCCTGCGGCCACGACGGCCACACGGCCATGCTGCTGGCGGCGGCGCGCCACCTGTCCGAGCACGGCGTATTCGACGGCACGCTGAACCTGATCTTCCAGCCGGCGGAAGAAGGCGGCGGCGGCGCGCTGCGCATGATGGCAGACGGCCTGTTTGAGCGATTCCCCTGCGACGCCGTGTTCGCCATGCACAACATGCCCGGCATCGAGCAGGGCCGATTCGTCATGCGCGATGGGGCGGCGATGGCATCGTCGGACTACGCCACCATCACGATCACGGGCCAAGGCGGGCACGGTGCCATGCCGCACCGCGCGGCCGACCCGATCATCGCCGCAGCCAGCATCGTCATGGCGCTGCAGACCATCGTATCGCGCAACATCGATCCGCTGCAGGCAGCGGTGGTGACCGTCGGCGCACTGCACGGCGGCGCGGCGAACAACGTGATCCCCGGCAGTGCGACGCTGGAACTGAGCGTGCGTTCGCTCGACCGCGACGTGCGCGCCACGGTCGAAAGGCGCGTCAAGGCCCTGGTGATGTCGCAGGCCGAAGGCTTCGATGTCCAGGCGAAGATCGACTGGCGGCCGGGTTATGCGGTGCTGGTCAACACTGAGTCCGAAACGGCATTCGCACGCGAGGTCGCGACCGAGCTGGTCGGCATCGAGCGGGTGACGCCACAAGGCCCACCGCTCACCGGCAGCGAAGACTTCGCCTTCATGCTCGAACGCGTTCCCGGCAGCTATGTGCTGATCGGCAATGGCACCGGCTCGAGCACAGGCGGCTGCATGGTGCACAACCCCGGCTACGACTTCAACGACGACAACATTGCCACCGGCAGCGCGTTCTGGGCGCTGCTGACCGAACGCTTCCTGTGTGCGAGAGGAGCGCGCTCAGTCCCATAGAATCCGAGACTTGCAGGAGAGTGCTGCGGCCACGCAGCCACCGAAGGCGCAATCTCCCATGAACGCTCAGGTTCCGTACTGCACACCACCATCGCCGTCTGGAGAGACGTCACCACCGTGACGCACCGAAGGAGCAAGGCCCGGCTCGACCGCCGCGGCTGAATCTCTCAGGTACCGAGGACAGGGGGAGCGGCGCACCGCATGACACGTGCATTGCACGTCGTGTGGCCGTTTGGAGTTCCCCATGAATGTCATCGTTCTCGGCGCCGGTCTTCTCGGCGTCACTTCCGCGTACTTCCTGCGCCAGCAGGGCCACGACGGTCGTCGTCATCGACCGGCAGGCGACGCCTGCGGCCGAGACCAGCTTCGCCAACGGCGGGCAGATCTCGGTCAGTCACGCCGAGCCCTGGGCCAACCCGAGCGCACCGCTGAAGGTGCTGAAGTGGCTCGGCCAGGAAGACGCGCCGTTGCTGTTCCGCATCCGCGCCGACATGCGCCAGTGGCTCTGGGGCCTGCAGTTCCTGCGCGAATGCACGCCGGCCCGCACGCGCCACAACATCGAACAGATCGTGCGCCTGGGCACCTACAGCCGCGACACGCTGCAGGCGCTGCGCCGCGACATCGGCATCGAGTACGACCAGCGCACGCAGGGCATCCTGCACTTCTACACCAGCCAGAAGGAGTTCGACGGCTGCCGAGGGCCCGGCCGCGCAGATGCGCGAACTGGGCTGCGACCGGCGCGTGATCTCGGCCGACGAGGCCGTGAAGCTTGAGCCGGCGCTGCGCCACATCCGCCCGCAGCTGGCCGGCGCGACCTACACCGCCGAAGACGAATCCGGCGACGCCAACCGCTTCGCACGCGAGCTGGTGGCGCGCTGCCGGCCAGGACGGCGTGCAGTTCCTGATGAGCCACACCGTGACCGCGCTGCGCGAGGCAGGCGGGCGCATCGATCACGTCGAGGCGACCGATGCGGAAGGCCGCTTCCAGCGCGTGCGCGGCGATGCCTACGTGCTGGCGATGGGCAGCCTGAGCCCGCTGGTGGCCGCACCGCTGGGCATCCAGCTGCCGATCTACCCGGCCAAGGGCTACTCGGTGACGATGCCGGTGAAGGATGCGTCGATGGCCCACCAGGTGTCGCTCACCGACGACGAATACAAGCTCGTCTTCTCGCGCCTGGGTGACCGGCTGCGCATCGCCGGTACGGCCGAGCTGAACGGCTACGACCGGGATCTGAATCGGGTGCGATGCGAGGCGATCGTGCGGCGTACCGAGCAGCTGTTCCCCGGCGCGGGTGACACCGAACAGGCGCAGTTCTGGACCGGGTTGCGGCCGGCGACGCCGTCCAACGTGCCCATCATCGGACGCTCGAAGATCGCCAACCTCTTCCTGAACACCGGCCACGGCACGCTCGGCTGGACCCACTCCTGCGGTTCGGGCAAGAGCATCGCGCGGATCGTCAGCGGCCTCCAGCCGGAAGTGGACTTCGCGTTCGCCGGCTTGCCGTCTCGCGCAAAGCTCACCGCCGACGTCGCGGTGCCGGCCTGACGAAAGTCTCTGCCCACGCAGCGGCTGCGCCAGATGGGCCCACCGGCTGGCAAGCGAGTGTCGTCGACTGCCTCGTGGCCAATCTGGCGGGCCAAAGCCGGCCCGTGCACGAAGTGCTCTTCCCGAAGGCCAAACCGCTGGAGCCTGCGTTCACCAACGCGTTCGCGGGCATCACGCGCATCCTGATCGAGCTGGACGCGCTCGCGCGCGTGCACGCACGTGTTCTTGCGGAACTGCCTCGGCAACTGACGGCGGCCCATCGCGAGTACCTGCTGACGATGGTTCAGGGCTGTCGGGCCTGGGAACGCATACCTCGGAAGAATCTCCACGAGTTTCCAGCGCTCATCCAGTGGAAGCGGATGAACCCCGCTCAGCTGAGGAATCGCGGCGCCGCGCTGTATGCCGCCCAGGCTGCGGGTCGCAGCCGGTGCGTGGAGGGCTGACAGGCCGCGCCGGGCCGGGGCGCATCGGCTGACTCGAGTGATCGCCGATCTAGACACCTGCAACGCGACTTTCTCGCCCGAAGCCGCCGCAGGCAGCGAGGAACCCGGCGGAAGACAACGACGGGCTGCGTGACTTTCCTCACGACTTCAGCGTCCTGCAATGGGTGTTGAGCGACCCGCTCGAGCCGGCGTCCAGATCAGAAGTTCGCTCTGGCGTATCGCTCAAGCCGGGCACGAGAAGTTCGGCTCAAGTTTTCTGCCGGCTCGCCGAAACAGCAACGACATACCGGCCTGTTCGAGCGATCAGGGCGTGCGAGGAAAGACTCCAATGCGTGCAGTGATGCGATTGTCGTAATTCAGCCGCCATTCCATTTCCGCTCTGAAGCGCCGTGCAGACAAGAGAAGCCGTCCACCAAAATCCGCAGAGCGCGCCGGCCGAGGAGCCCGTGGTGGCAGCGCCATCGGAGCCTTCCGGCCCGCGTCGGCTGAAAAGCGTCAGTTCGATGCTGGTGCTGCAGTCGCGCGCACTTTCGCACGGTCGGTTTGCAACCGCGTCCGCGTCGGTGGTGGCCGACCTGGCCGTGCTGCTGCGCTGTGAGCGGGTCAGCCTGGGCCTCTGGGAACGCCAGCGTGTGCGGGTGGCCACGGTGTCGGGTGTGACCGACTTGCGCGCCCAGCAAGATGCCGTGGGCCGCATCGCCCAAGCCATGCAGGAAGCGCTGGATCAGCGCTGCGCCATCGTGCACCCACTGCCGCCGGACATGGTCGGCTACCTCACGCAGGCCCACGCTGAACTGGCGCGAGGCAATGGCCGGCTGTCGATCTGCACCGTGCCCATCGTCAGCGGCGAGCAGGCCTCAGGGGTGCTGCTGTTCGAGCGCGATGGCGGCTTCGACGCGCACACGCTGCAGCTTGCCAAGGACGCAGCGCTCTTCGTCGGCCCGGTGCTGGTGCTTCAACGGCGTGCCGAAGCTTCGCTGCAGGCCCGCCTGCAGTCGACCGTGGGTCGCGGTCCGGCCGCCCGACCGCGTTCGCCCTGGCCGCTGGCGGCGCTGGCCGCCGTGATCGCCCTCATGGTGCTCGGCGCCTGGCCGATGCCCTACCGCGTGGTGGCCTCGGCGCGTGTGGAAGGCGAGGCGCAGCGCGTCATCGCCGCCCCCGTGGACGGCTTTGTGCGCAGCGTCGCCGCCCGCCCCGGCGAAGCCGTGCGCGCCGAGCAGGTGATCGTGCAGTTGGATGATCGGGACCTGCAGCTCCAACGCGAGAAGTGGGACAGCGAGATCGCCAAGCTCGACAAGCAGTACCGGGACGCGCTCTCCAAGGACGAAGCCGCAGCCATCGTGGTCGCCTCGTCAAAGCTCGAAGAAGCCCGCACTCAGCTCGAGCTGGCGCAGCGCCAACTCGAGCGCACGGCGCTCAGGGCACCCTTCGACGGCGTGCTGATCAGCGGTGACCTGAGCCAGTCGATCGGTATGCCCGTCAAGCGCGGCCAGGAGTTGATGACCATGGCCACCGAGCGCGCCTACCGCATCGTGGCCGAGGTGGACGAGCAGGATGTAGCCGCCTTGCGCCTAGGGCAGAAGGCCCAGGTGCTGTTCGCGGCTCTGCCCGAGCCGGTGGCGTTCAGCGTGGCGCGCATCGCTCCGGTGGCCAACACCGCGGACGGGCGCAATGTCTTCGAGGTCGAAGGCAGCAGCGCGCTCGACGGGGCCGACGCCATCACGCTGAGACCCGGGCTTCGCGGCGTGGCCAAGATCGAGATTGAATCGAGCTTCGTCGCTGCAGTCTGGTGGCAGCGGGTCAGCCAATGGTGGCGGCGCACGTCCTGGAGACTGCTGGGCTGAGGGTACGCAGCGCCACTTGCCAACCACCTCGCCGCCCACACCCCATCAATCATGGAACCGCTGCTGTCGCCTGACTGGTACCGCGTCGCCCACCTGCGACCGCGCCTGCGCGTGGGCGTGCGGGTGTCGCCCCAGCTGGTGCGCGGGCAGACCTGGCACGTGCTGACCGACCCCCTGTCGGGTCGGCACTACCGCTTCAACGACATCGCCTACCGGCTGATCGCTGCCTGCGACGGCGAGCGCACGCTGGACGAGGTCTGGGCGGCGCGCGCTGCCACCGATGGCGACCACGCACCCACCCAGGGAGAGGTGGTGCGGGTGGTCGCCCAGGCCTTTGCGGCGAATCTGTTTGTGGGCGACGTACCGCCCGACGCCGCAGTCATCGTGCGTGCGCAGCAGCGCGGCAAGCGCCAGCGGCGGCGTGCCGCCGCCAACCCGCTGGCGCTGAGGGTTCCGCTCTGGGACCCGGACGCCTTCCTGTCCGCCACGCAGCGTCATTGCGCTGGTTGTTCACACGGGGCACCGCATGGGTGGTGCTGTTCACGGCCTGCCTGGGCGCCGCGCTGCTGGCCGTCTCCGCCGAGGACAGCGCTGCCTACGCGCGGGACCACCTGGGCAGCGCCCGCATGCTGCTGATCCTGTGGCTGGCCTACCCGCTGATCAAGGTACTGCACGAACTGGCACACGCCTTCGCCGTGAAGGTCTTCGGCGGCGAGGTGCACGAAGTGGGGCTGACCCTGTTGATGCTCACGCCGGTGCCCTATGTCAATGCCTCGGCCTCCATCGCATTTGCGCAAAAGCGCCAGCGTATCGCCGTGGCCGCTGCGGGCATCGCCGTCGAGGTGGTGTTGGCCACCGCCGCCCTGGGCCTGTGGATGGCACTGGAGCCGGGACTGATCAAGGACATCGCCTTCGCAGTGGTGCTGATCGGCGGCGTATCGACCCTGCTCGTCAACGGCAATCCGCTGTTGCGCTTTGACGGCTATCACATGCTGTGCGATGCGCTGGAGCTGCCTCATCTGGCGCAGCGCAGCCAGCGCTACTGGCTCTACCTGCTCAAGCGTGGCTTGCTGGGTGTGCAAGGCACCCGCTTCGACGGCCACGCGCGCGGCGCGCTGCCTTGGTTGCTGGCCCATGCGCCACTGTCGTGGCTCTACCGGGCCGCGTTGCTGACCTTGCTGAGCGTGTGGCTGGCCACACAAGCAGCGCGCTCGGCCTGGCCGGCTTGGCCCTGGGGCTGTGGCTGTGCCTGGTCAAGCCAGTGACCAGTGTGCTGCGCTACATCGCCGGTGCCGCCGAACTGCATGGCCAGCGCGCGCGAGCGGCATTGGTGGCGTCGACGTGCACGTTGGTTCTGGGTGCAATTCTGTTCGGCGCCGAACTGCCCCACCGCACCCATGCGCCGGGCGTGGTGTGGCTGCAGGACGAGGCCTTTGTGCGCCTGGGCACCGCCGGCTTCGTGGAACGCCACCTGGCTGCCGACGGCAGCGAAGTGACCGAGGGCCAGCCGATCCTGCTGCTGTCCAACGACGAGCTGCAGACCGAGTTGCAACGCGTGCGCCTGCAGCTGCATCGGCTGGAAGTGGAACGTGCGGCCAGCTTCGACGCCGACGCGCTGCGCACCAGCCTGGCCAGCGACGAGCGCGCGCGACTGAGCGCCGAGCATGCCGAGCTGCAGCAGCGCGCCGAGCAGCTGGTGGTGCGCGCGGCCGCGGCCGGGCGCCTGGTGCTTGCGCAGCGCATCAACCGCGTCGGTCAGTACCTGACGCAGGGCGAACTGGTGGCGCACGTGGTGACGCCCGGCGCGCCGCTGGTGCGCACGCTGGTGCGCAACGAAGACATCGCGCAGGTGCGTGAAGGCGCCCGCAGCATCCAGGTGGTGCTGGCGCACACGCCCGGCGTGGCCGCCGCGGCGCGGCTGGAAGGGGCGGTGCCACGTGCCACTGCCAACCTGCCCAGTGCGGCTCTCGGCGAAGCGACCGGTGGCAGCATCGCGCTGGACCCCAGCGACAAACACGGCCTGAGCGCGCTGGAGCCGCGCTTTCAGATGGACTTGAGGCTCGATGCCGGCGTGGACGCCCGCATCGGCGCGCGGGCCCTGGTCACGTTCCGCCACGCCGACGCCAGCGCGGCTGAGCTCGTCGCGCAGTTCGCCCGGCGTTCGTTCCTCAGGCACTTCGAGCGATGATCGGACTCACGCTGCCCGCACGCCGCGCCGGCTGGAGCGCCCACCCGGAGCGCCGCCGTGTTCACGAAGGCCAGGGCCTGGACGATGCGCGGCGGCTGCTGCACGCCGCCCTGGAGCGGCTGCTGCCGCGCCGCGAAGCGCACTTGCCGCCCGCCGTGGCGCAGACCCTGCGGACCTCGCAGGCCGAACTGATCACAGCCGACTCGGAAGCCTTCGATCAGGTCCTGGCCGGGCTGCGGAGCACCTTGCGGCGCGGCCACTGCAGCGCGGCCACCACCGGGCGCGCTCTGGGCGTGGTGGGCGCGGCCATGGCACGCACCCTCGGCAAGACGCCCTACGACACCCAGTACCTGGCTGCCTGGCTCATCCTGCAGGGCCGGCTGGCGGAAATGGCCACCGGCGAAGGCAAGACCCTGGCTGCCGCCCTGGCTGCCGCCGTGGCCGCGCTGGGCGAGGTGCCGGTGCATGTGCTCACCGCCAACGACTACCTGGTGCAGCGCGACAGCGAGTCGCTGGCCCCCTTCTTTGCCGCACTGGGCCTGCGCGTGGGCTGCGTGCTCACGACCATGGCGCGCGAGCGCGCGCGCCAGCCTACCGCGCGACATCACCTTCGTCACCGCCAAGCGAACTGGTGTTCGACTACCTCAAGGACCACCTGAGCGAACGCGGCGAGCACGACCCGCGCGTGCTGCGCGCGCGCGCCCTGCTGGCAAGCGCCGGCCAGGGCCCCTCCGACGCCATTGGCGGCACTGGCCCGCTGCTGCCCGGTCTGCACATGGCCGTCCTCGACGAGGCCGATGCCAGCCTCCTCGATGAAGCCGTGATGCCGCTGATCCTGGCCCAGCCTGGGCGGCCCGTGGACGCGGCGGCCTACGCCTGCGCCTATGCCGTCACCGCCCGGCTCCAGCGTGGGCGCGACTACCACCTGCGGCCGGCACAACGCCGCGCGCAGCTCACCGAGGCCGGCCGCGCGCGGGTGGACGATGGTGTGCAGGCCGGTGGTGGTGGCGCCACCGCGCCGCTGCCGCCGCAGCGGGTGCACGAACTGGCCGAAGCGGCACTCGCCGCCCGCTGGCTGTTCCGGCGCGAGCGCGAATACACGGTCACACCCTCGGGCGTGCAGCTGATCGACGAGGTCACGGGACGCATCGCCGAAGGCCGTCAATGGTCCAGCGCGCTGCAGCAGATGGTCGAACACAAGGAAGGGGTGGCTATGAGTGCCCCGGCGCAGCCCGCCGCGCAGATCACGTTCCAGCGCTTCTTCCCGCGCTACCTTCACCTGGGTGGCATGAGCGGCACGCTGATCGAAGCGCGCTCCGAACTCCGCCTGCTCTATGGCCTGGGCGTGGCGCCGGTGCCGCTGGCGCGCGCCAGCCGTCGGCGCTGGCTGGGCGAAACGCTGTTCGTCACTGCTTCACTCAAGTGGGCAGCGGCCGTGCGGGCCATCGCCAGCGCGCGCCAATGCGGCCGGCCCGTGCTGGTGGGCACCGACAGCGTGGCCGATTCGGCCCACCTGTCGGGCCTCCTGCAGGCGGCCGGCATCCCACACCAGATGCTCAACGCCGTGCAAGACGCACACGAGGCCGACTGCATCGGTCAGGCCGGCCGCAGCGGCACGGTCACCGTGGCCACCAACATGGCCGGGCGCGGCACCGACATCCACCTCGACGCGCAGGCGCGCGCCGCTGGCGGACTGCACGTCATCGCCTGCATGCGCAACCGCGCGCGCCGCATCGACCGCCAGCTCATCGGCCGCTGCGCCCGCCACGGCGACCCCGGCTCTGCGCAGCGCCTGGCGGCCCTGGACGATCTGCTGCTGCAGCGCGCCCTGCCGCACTGGCTGCGGCGCGCGGCCGCTGCCTGCGCCCGGCAGGGTCGCGTGCCGCGTCTTTGCGCACTGCCATTGCTGGCCCTGGCGCAGCGGCGCGCCGAGTGGCAGGAAGCGCTGCACCGCCGCCGCCTGCGCAGCGCCGAGCGCGAACTCGACGACCTCTACGGCTTTGCCGGAATCACCGAATGAACCAGGAGGGCCTTGCCCCATGAAACCCCCTTACGCCATCCATGGGCGCACCGCCGTCGCGCGGCACGCATGCCTTCACCGCGCGGCTGCGGTCGCGCTTGCCGCGGTGGGCCTGGCCCACACCCAGGCCCACGCCCTGGGCCAAGGGCTGGACTGCATGATCCAGCCCAGCCAGGTGGTGCTGGTGGGCAGCGCCGTACCGGGTGTGGTGGACCACATTGCGGTGGACCGCGGCGACATGGTGGCGCGCGGCCAATTGCTGGTGCAGCTGCAGGCACACGTCGAGCGCGCCACTCTGGCCGTGGCCCGCGAGCGCGCCGGCCAGGTGGGCGAGGCCGTGGTGGCGCGCAGCGCACAGCAGCTGGCCCGCAGCGAACTCGAGCGCGCCCGGGAGATGTACACGCAGGAGTTCGTCTCCAAGGCCTACCTCGAAAAGCAGACCGCCGAGGCGCTGGGTGCCGGCGGCCGCGCCGAGCAAGCCGGCGAGCGCACCCGCCTGGCCAGCCGCGAGGTGGAACTGGCGCAAGCGCAATTGGCCCAGCGCACCATTCGTGCGCCCCTGTCCGGCGTGGTGGTGGAGCGCCTGGCCGCGCCGGGTGAGCTGGTGGACCAGAAGCCGCTGCTGCGCATCGCCAGCATCGATCCGCTGCGCGTGGACGTGCTGGTGCCTGCAGCCGCCTTTGGCCAGATCGAACCCGGCCGCAAGGCCAGCGTGGTGCCCGAGCTCTTCAACCGCAGCACCCACGTGGCGGTGGTCAAGACCGTGGATCGCGTGGTCGACGCCGCCAGCAACACCTTCCGCGTGCGGCTGGAACTGCCCAACCCCAGCGGCGCCTTGCCCGCCGGACTGCGCTGCAAGGTCGACCTGGCCTTGAAGTTGCCCGAGACCAACCGCGCCGCGCCGTCAGCAGCGGCCGAGCGCGCGGGCACAGCGCTGCCGGTGGGCTTGAAGCCCGCCGCGGGTCCCGCGCCCGTGCTTGCCCCCACGCCAACGCCTGGCGCGGTGACGGCGCCGTCGCCAGCCCGCACCTCAGGCCACAGCGCCTCCGCGACGACGACCGCAGCCCTGCAACCGCGCTGATTGCGTCGTCCGCTGCCCAACTGCCACGCCATGCTGCGCGCACTGCTCCGCTTCTTCACCGGCACAGCACGGCGCCAGCGCCGCCATGCCGTGGTGGAAGAGTGCGAGCCACGCATCCTGTATTCGGCCGACCTCAACCCTGTCCTGTGGGCCGATGCCGGCACCGCAGCCGAAGTACGGCTGGTGGCACCACCGGTCGCAGCGTCGGCTCCCGCGGCCGCGCAGTCGCCGGCCGAAGCACAGCGCCGCAGCCACGAGATCGTCTTCGTCGACGCCAACGTGCCCGACGCGCAAGCGCTGATCGACGCCGTGCTGGCTGCGCGCGGCGCACAGGCCGACATCGAGATCGTGAACCTGGCAGGCAACGCCGATGGCCTGCAGCAGATCACCGACGTGCTGGGCCAAGAGCAAGACCTTGACGCCATCCACATCATTTCGCACGGCAGCGCCGGCCAGCTGCAGCTGGGCAGCGGCATGGTGAACGCGCAAACCCTGAGCGCCGCAGCCGACAGCTTGGGCGCTTGGCGCGCCGCGCTCAGCGCAGACGCCGACATCCTGCTCTACGGCTGCGACGTGGCCGCCGGTGTCAGCGGCCAGGCTTTCATTCAGCAGCTGGCACAAGCCACCGGCGCCGATGTGGCAGCCAGTACCGATGCCACCGGCAGCGCAGCGCGCGGTGGCGACTGGGTGCTCGAGACCGAGACCGGCCGGATCGAGGCGCAACTCGCCATCACTGCAAGCGCTTTCGAACTCAGTTGGAGCGGCTTGCTCTCCCTGACTCCACAAGGCAGCGAAACCCGCGTTAACACCGACGCCAACAACAGCCAGACCACGACTGTCTACGGCGGCGGCAACGTGGCCATGGACAGTGCCGGCAACACCGTGGTGGTGTGGAACGACGCCCGCACCAACTCGGGCGACGTCTACTTCCAGCGCTACAACGCTGCAGGCGTGGCGCAGGGCGGCAATGTGCTGGTCAATACCACCACGGCCAACCTGCAAGCCGAAGCCAATGTGGCGATGGATGCCAACGGCAACTTCGTGGTCGTGTGGAGCAGTGATGCGCAGGACGGGAGCGGCCTTGGCATCTACGCCCAGCGCTACAACGCCAGTGGTGTGGCTCAGGGCGCGGAGTTCCGCGTCAACTTCATCACCGTCAACGCCCAGCAGAATCCGGCGGTGGCGATGGATGCCAGCGGCAACTTCGTGGTCACCTGGACCGACAGCGCAGCCGACAGCTTCACCTCAGGCGTCTATGCCCAGCGCTATAACAACGCAGGCGTGGCGCAGGGAAGCGCATTCCGTGTGAACACCACCATCGCCGGCGCGCAGACCGACCCGGTCATCGCCATGAACGCCGGCGGCAGCTTCGTCATCGCCTGGCAGAGTACCGGCCAGGATGGCAGCGGCATCGGCATCTACGCGCAGCGCTTCAACTCAGCCGGGGTGGCGCAGGGCGGCGAGATCCTCGCCAACGGCACGACCTCGGGCGACCAGTGGCACCCCTCGATCGCCATGGACACCACGGGCGGCTTCGTCGTGGTGTGGGAGGATGTGAACGGCGCCGATGGTTCGAGCAACGGCATCTTCGGCCGCCGCTTCGACGCCAGCGGGGTGGCGCAAGGCGGCGAGTTCCGCGTCAACACCACCACCGCCGACCAGCAGACCGCACCCGCGGTGGGCATGAACGCGGCCGGCGGGTTCGTCGTGACCTGGCAAAGCTTGAACCAGGATGGCGGTGGCACCGGCGTCTACGCCCAGCGCTTCGATCTCAGCGGCGTGGCACAGGGCAGCCAAACCCTCGTTAACACCACCACTGCTAACGATCAGCGGTCTGCGTCCGTGGCCTATGTCGGCAGCGGGGTGGTGGTGGCTTGGCAGGGCAACGGTACCGGCGACTCCGAAGGCGTGTTTATGCAGCGCTTCAGCACGCCCGCGACCGCGCCCGTGGTCACCACAACCGGCACCACGCTGGCCTACACCGAGAACGGCGCGGCCACCGCGGTGGACAGCGCGCTGACGGTGAGCGATACCGACAGCACCAACCTCACCGGTGCCACGGTCAGCATCAGCGCCAACTTCGCCAGCGGCCAGGACGTGCTGGCCTTCACCAACCAGCTCGGCATCACCGGCAGCTGGAACGCTGGTACCGGCGTGCTCACGTTGAGCGGCACCACCACGCTGGCCAACTACCAGGCGGCACTGCGCAGCATCACTTACGTGAACACGAGCGACGCGCCGGGCTCGTCGACGCGCACGGTGTCGTTTGTGGTCAATGATGGCACCGCCAACAGCACCGCGGCCACGCGCAACATCAGCGTCGCGGCAGTGAATGATGCACCTCAACATCGTCGACGTCGCCATCGCGCTGGATGAGAATACTGTCAATACCACAGCAGTCACCGATGTCAGTGACAGCTTTACAGGCACCGATTTTGATCGGGATGGTGAGGCCATTACCTACAGCATCACAGGTGGTAACACCGGTGGCGCTTTCGGGATCAACACCAGCACAGGCGTTATCACCGTTACAACAGTGCCGCGCTGGACTATGAAGCCACACCAAGTTTTGCGCTGACGATCACTGCCAGCGATGGCAGCTTGAGTGACTCGGCAACGATCACCATCAATCTGAATAACGCGAATGACACTGCCCCAGTGATCACCAGCAATGGCGGTGGTGCGACGGCGGCGATCACTGTGGCTGAGAACAGCACGGCCGTGACGACGGTGACGGCGACGGATGCGGATGGTGGCAGCACGCTGAGCTACTCGATCACGGGGGGTGCGGATGCGGGGCGGTTCAGCATCGACAGCAACACCGGTGTGCTGACGTTTATGGCGGCCCCTGACTACGAGGTGCCGACCGATGTTGGTGGCGACAATGTGTATGACGTTGTGGTGCAGGTGAGTGATGGCCTCAACACCGATAGCCAATCCCTTGCGGTGACCGTGACGGCGGTGAATGACACTGCCCCAGTGATCACCAGCAATGGCGGTGGTGCGACGGCGGCGATCACTGTGGCTGAGAACAGCACGGCCGTGACGACGGTGACGGCGACGGATGCGGATGGTGGCAGCACGCTGAGCTACTCGATCACGGGGGGTGCGGATGCGGGGCGGTTCAGCATCGACAGCAACACCGGTGTGCTGACGTTTATGGCGGCCCCTGACTACGAGGTGCCGACCGATGTTGGTGGCGACAATGTGTATGACGTTGTGGTGCAGGTGAGTGATGGCCTCAACACCGATAGCCAATCCCTTGCGGTGACCGTGACGGCGGTGAATGACACTGCCCCAGTGATCACCAGCAATGGCGGTGGTGCGACGGCGGCGATCACTGTGGCTGAGAACAGCACGGCCGTGACGACGGTGACGGCGACGGATGCGGATGGTGGCAGCACGCTGAGCTACTCGATCACGGGGGGTGCGGATGCGGGGCGGTTCAGCATTGACAGCAACACCGGTGTGCTGACGTTTATGGCGGCCCCTGACTACGAGGTGCCGACCGATGTTGGTGGCGACAATGTGTATGACGTTGTGGTGCAGGTGAGTGATGGCCTCAACACCGATAGCCAATCCCTTGCGGTGACCGTGACGGCGGTGGTGGCCACCACCTACACGGTGACCAACACCAACGACAGCGGCGCTGGCTCGCTACGGCAGGCGATCCTGGACGCGAATGCCAGCAGCGGAACGCTCGACACCATCGTCTTCAACATCGCCGGCACGGGCGTGCACACGATTACGCCCCTCACCGCACTGCCGACGATCACCGACGCGGTGATCCTAGACGCGAGCACCGACGACAGCTTTGCCGCCAACAGCAACCGCCCGGCCATCGTCCTCGACGGCAACGACCTGGCCGCCAACGGCCTGACGCTCACCAACACCGCCGATGGCAGCACGATCCGAGGTTTCGTGATCCGTGACTTCGCCGGCAACGGCATCTACATCAATTCCGGGTCCGACAACAACACCATCGCAGGCAACTATGTCGGCCGCCTCAATAGCAACGGCACCGACGCCGGCGTCACTGAAGCCGTCGGAGGCACGGTATTGCGGTGGTGGGTGCGAACAACACCATTGGCGGAACCACCGCGGCCGATCGCAACGTGATCTCGGGCAGCACCAACAATGGCATTTCCATCACCGGTGACGGCAACCTCGTGGTCGGCAACTACCTGGGCCTGACCGCGGATGGCACGGTGGCACTGGGCAATGCCACCAACAGCATTCTGCGGATCACCGGCAACAACAACATCATCGGCGGCACGACCACGGCCGAGCGCAACGTCGTCTCTGGCAGCTCATCGCAGGCATCTCCATCGAAACCGGCACGGGCACGGTGGTACGCGGCAACTACATCGGCACCGATGCGACGGGCACGTATGCCATTGGCAACACAGGGGCCGGCATTGATGTCGCGTCGTCCAATGGCAACACCATTGGTGGCACGGCGGCGGGTGCAGGAAACCTGGTTTCAGGCGACGGCACGTTTGGCGTCAGGGTGACCGGCACGAGTTCCGGCAATGCCATCCTGGGCAACCAGATCACGGCCAACACCAGTACGGGCATCAACCTGGGCGGCGACGGCGTGACCGCCAACGACACCGGCGATGCCGACACTGGCGCCAACGACCTCCAGAACTTCCCGGTGCTGACGACGGCGCGCACCAACGCCAGCAGTCAGATCAGCTTGGACGGCACGCTGAACAGCAGCGCCAACAGCCTTGACCGCATCGAGTTCTTCGCCAACGCCACCGCCGACACCAGCGGCAACGGCGAAGGCCAGACCTATCTCGGCTTCGCCAACGTGGCCACCGACGGCAGCGGCAATGCCACCATCAGCACCACGCTGAGCGTGAACGTGGCCGCCGGCAGTTTCATCAGCGCCACCGCCACCAAGGCCACGGACGGCACCTACAGCAGCTTCACCGACACCTCGGAGTTCGCCGCAGAACATGGTGGCTACGATCGCCCCCGTGATGACCACCACCGGCAGTCCCGAGGCCTACAACGAGAACACCGCCGCGACGGCGATGACCGCCACCTTGACGGCGACCGACGCGGACAGCACCAACCTGGCCAGCGCCACGGTCACGATCTACGTCGGGAACTACCAGCGGCCAAGACGTGCTGGCCTTCACCAATCACGGCCAGCATCACCGGCAGCTGGAACGCGGCCACCGGGACGTACTGACCCTCAGCGGCAGCGCCACGGTGGCCAACTACCAGGCGGCCCTGCGCACGGTGACGTACTCAGAACACCAGCGACAACCCCAGCGCCTGCCCGCGGACGGTGAGCTTCACGGTCAACGACGGCACGGTCAACAGCAACACCGGTCACCCGCGACATCGCGGTCACGCCGGTCAACGACACGCCGGTGCTGGCGGCATCGAAGGGACGGCCCTCGGCCTACACCGAGAACGCCGCGGCCGACGCGCGATCACCAGCACGCTGACGCTGACCGACGTGGACAGACACGCAACCTGGACATCAGCCGTGGTGCAGATCACCGGCAACTACCAGAACGGCGAGGACGTGCTGGCGTTCACCAACACCGCCACGCATCACCGGCAGTTGGAATGCGGCGACAGGCACGCTGACGCTGACCGGCAGCGACACCGTGGCCAACTACCAGGCGGCCCTGCGGGCGTGACCTACCGGAACACCAGCGACAACCCGAACACGTGACGCGCACGGTGAGCTTCATGGCCAACGATGGCACGGTGAACGGCAACACGGTCACCAGAGACATCGCGGTCACTGCGGTCAACGACGCCCCGGTGATCACCAGCAACGGCGGTGGCGCGACGGCCTCGGTCAGTGTGGCCGAGACCAGCACGGCCGTCACGACCGTCACCGCCACCGACGCGGACGCCGGCACAGCGGACTACAGCCTCGTGGCCGCGGGCGACGCGGCGGTTTCACGATCGACAGCAGCACGGGCGCGTTGAGCTTCATCACCGCGCCCGACTTCGAAGCGCCCGCGGACGCCAACGGCGACAACGTCTACCAAGTCGACCGTGCAGGTCAGCGACGGAGCGGCGGCACGCGAACCCAGGCCTCGCCGTCACGGTGACCGACGTCTCCAGCGCGCTGGTGGTGACCACCACCGCCGACACCAACGACACGGGACCTCGGCGCCAGCTTCACCGCCGAGCAGCTCAACGCCAGCCGCGGCACCGATGGCGCTGTCGTCGCTGCGCGAAGCGATCATCGCCGCGAACAACACCACGCCGGCACGCAGACCATCAGCTTCAACATCGCCGGCACCGGCGCGCACACCATCAACGTCGCGTCGGCGCTGCCCGACGATCACCGACGCGGTGATCCTGGACGCCAGCACCGACGACAGCTTCGCTGCCAACGGCAGCCGACCGGCCATCATCCTCGACGGCAATGACGTCACCGCCAGTGGCCTGACGCTCACCGGCACGGCCGACGGCAGCACGATCCGTGGCCTGGTGATCCGAGACTTTGATGGCATGGGAATCAGCATCCAGGCCGGCAGCAGCGGCAACACCGTGGCGGGCAACTACATTGGGTCCTTCGGTGCGGATGGCAACGACGCCGGGGCTTCCGAAGCCAACACAGGGATTGGCATCCGCATCCTTGGTGACAACAACATCGTCGGAGGCACCAGCGCCGCAGACCGCAACGTGGTCGGCGGAAACCTTGGAAACGGCATTCAACTAGGCAACTCGTCTGCCACGGGCAACCAGATCCTCAACAACTACGTCGGCGTCAACGCTGCAGGCTCTTCTGCGCTGGGCAACGGCGGTATCGGTGTCATGGTGCAAAGCGGTGCCTCGTTCAACGCGGTGGGCGCGGTGGGCTATGGCAACTTGGTCTCGGGCAACGCTCAACAGGGCATCCGGATCACCGGCACCACCAGCACCGGCAACACGGTGGTTGCCAACACCGTGGGCTTAGACAGCTCCGGCCTGCTGGCGCTGGGCAACGCGCAGGAAGGCATCTACATCTCCAACGGGGCCAACGCGACTACCGTGGGCGGTACAGCCGCGGGCAGCGGCAACATCATTTCGGGCAACCTGGGTGACGGCGTCGAGTTGACCGGTTCAAGCACGGATCCCAACGTCAGCACGAGTGCCAACGTGATCGTGGGCAACACCATCGGCACCGACGTCTCAGGCACCGTGGCCCTGGGCAATTCCGGCAGCGGCGTGCTCCTATCCGGCGGCGCCTTCGACAACCGCATCGGCGGCACCACCACGGACGCAGCCAATCGCATCGCGAACAACCTCTTCAATGCTGTCCAGATCTGGAGCGGCACGCCGCCGGGCACTGGCAATGCCATCTTGGGCAATCTGACCTGGGCCAACGGTTCGATCGCCATCGACCTGGGCGGCGACGGCGTGACCGCCAACGACAGCGGTGACGCCGACACCGGCGCCAACAACCTGCAGAACTTCCCGGTGCTTGCCACGGCGCGCACCAATGCCAGCAACCAGCTCATCCTGACCGGCACGCTCAACAGCACGGCCAACAGCTACTACCGCATCGAGTTCTTCGCCAACGCCACGGCCGACGCCAGCGGCAACGGCGAAGGCCAGACCTATCTCGGCTTCGCCAACGTGGCCACCGACGGCAGCGGCAATGCCACCATCAGCACCACGCTGAGCGTGAACGTGGCCTCGGGTCAGTTCATCAGCGCCACGGCCACGAGAAGCGACAGCGGCTACACCACATTCGCCGACACCTCGGAGTTTGCCGCCAACGTGACAGCCACCATCGCGCCCTTGGTCACCACCTCGGGCACGACGCTGGCCTACACCGAGAACGGCGCGGCCACCGCGGTGGACAGCGCGCTGACGGTGAGCGATGCCGACAGCACCAACCTCACCGGTGCCACGGCAAGCATCAGCGCCAACTTCGCCAGCGGCCAGGACGTGCTGGCCTTCACCGACCAGAACGGCATCACCGGCAGCTGGAACGCCGGCACCGGCGTGCTCACGTTGACCGGCACCACCACGGTGGCCAACTACCAGGCGGCGCTGCGCAGCATCACTTACGTGAATGCGAGCGACGCGCCGGGCGCGGCGACGCGCACAGTGTCATTTGCCGTCAACGACGGCACTGGCGACAGCAACGCGGCCACGCGCGACATCAGCGTCACGGCCGTCAACGACGCGCCGGTGCTGGCCACGGGCTCCACGCTCGCCTACACCGAGAACCAGGCGGCCACGGCGATCAACACAGCCATCACCGTGGCCGACGTCGACAGCACCACACTGGCCTCGGCCACGGTGCAGATCACCGGCAACTACGCGAGCGGCGAGGACGTGCTGGCCTTCACCAACGTCGGCATGGGCAACATCGCCGGGGTCTGGGACTCGGGCGCCGGCACCTTGACGCTGACCTCCGCCGGATCTACCGCCACGATGGCGGATTGGCAGGCGGCGCTGCGTGCGGTGACCTATGCCAACAGCTCGGACAACCCCAGCATGGCGGCGCGCACGGTGAGCTACACGGTCCACGACGGGGCGCTGCCGTCGAACACCGTGACGAGCACCGTCAATGTCGCCGCTGTCAATGAGGTGCCGACACTGTCCGATCTTGACGGCGACGCCCTGGCCTATGCCGAGGGCGATGGCGCCGTGGTCATCGAGCAAGGCGGCAATGCCATCGTGGCCGATGTCGACTCGGCCGATTTCAGCGGCGGAGGGCTGACGGTCTCCTTCGCCGCGGGCAGCGACAGCGCCGAGGATGTGCTGGCGGTGAACAATCAGGGTACCGGTGCCGGTCAAATCTCGGTCCTTGGCGGGGACGTGCGCTTTGGCGGCGTGACCATCGCCACCTGGGGCGGTGGCAGTGGTGGCACCGACCTGGTGATCACCTTCAACGCCAGCGCCACGCCGGCCGCCGCGCAGGCGCTGGTGCGCAACATCACCTACGAGAACACCGACACCACCGCCCCGACAACCGGCGCGCGCACAGTGCGCTATGTGCTCACGGACGGTGACGGCGGCACCAGCGCGAACCACGAAGCCACGGTGACGGTCTCTGGCGTCAATGACGGACCGGTCAATACGGTGCCGGTCAGCCTCAACGTGAGCGAAGGCATTGCCACGGCGCTGACGGGTATCTCGATTGCCGATGTGGATGCCGCCAGCGCTCCGATGCTGGTCACCTTGAGCGTACCGACCGGCTCGATCGCCGCCACCACGGGCGGCGGTGTCACCGTCGGCGGCACCGCCTCGGCGCGCACGCTCACGGGCACGATTTCCGACATCAACGCCTTCATCGCGGCCAACAACGTCACCTATACGACAGCAGCCAATGCGAATGGCTCGGTCGTCTTGACGGTGCAGACCTCCGACCAGGGCCATACTGGCTCAGGCGGCACGCAGATCGATTCCGACACGGTCACGCTCAACATCACAGCCGTCAATGATGCGCCGGTCAACACGGTGCCCGGCAGCGTTTCCGTGACCGAGGACGTCGCCACAGCACTGACGGGCATCTCGATCGCCGACGTGGATGCCGGCGGCGCTGCGATGCTGGTCACGCTGACCGTGCCGACCGGCACGCTGGCGGCCGCCAGCGGCAGCGGGGTGACCGTCGGTGGCACGTCGTCGGCGCTGACGCTCGCTGGCTCGATCGCCGACATCAATGCCTTCATCGCTGCCAGCGGCGTGACGTACACAACGCTGGCCGACGCCAACGGCACCGTGACACTGACCGTGCTGACGTCCGACCAAGGCAACACGGGCGCAGGCGGCACGCTCACGGATTCCGACGCAGTGGCGCTGAACATCACCGCGGTGAACGACGCGCCGACGTTGGGCAACGGCACGCTGGCTGCGGTGAGCGAGGACAGCGTGAGCCCGGCAGGCCAGACGGTTGCCACGATCTTCGCGGGCCAATTCGGCGACGTCGACGCCGGCAGCAGCTTCGGTGGCATGGCGGTGGTCGCCAACACCGCCAATGCGGGAACTCAGGGCGCATGGCAGTACAGCAGCAACGGCGGCACGAACTGGTTTGCCGTTGGTGCGGTGACCGACGGCGCGTCGGCGCTGGCGATCAGCAGCACGTCATTGATCCGCTTCGTGCCGGTGGCCGACTACAACGGCACCCCGCCGGCGCTGACGGTGCGAGGGTTGGACAACACCTACGCCGGCAGCTTCTCAACGACATCAGGCAGCGAGACGCGAGTCACCACGAACACCACCACCAACGGCGGCACGACCGCAATAGCGGTGGCGACCGCCACGCTGTCGACTTCGATCACGGCGGCCAACGATGTGCCCGTCGTCACGACCACCGGCACCACGCTGGCCTACACCGAGAACGGCGCGGCCACCGCGGTGGACAGCGCGCTGACGGTGAGCGATACCGACAGCACCAACCTCACCGGTGCCACGGTCAGCATCAGCGCCAACTTCGCCAGCGGCCAGGACGTGCTGGCCTTCACCAACCAGCTCGGCATCACCGGCAGCTGGAACGCTGGTACCGGCGTGCTCACGTTGAGCGGCACCACCACGCTGGCCAACTACCAGGCGGCACTGCGCAGCATCACTTACATGAACACGAGCGACGCGCCGGGCTCGTCGACGCGCACGGTGTCGTTTGTGGTCAATGATGGCACCGCCAACAGCACCGCGGCCACGCGCAACATCAGCGTCGCGGCCGTCAACGACGCGCCAGACGGCGCGAACAACACGTTGACCCTCAACGAGGACGCGGTGTACACCTTCACAAGCGCCGACTTCGGTTTCAGCGATGTCGATGACCACGCGCTGCAGCAGGTATGGATCGACACGCTGCCGTCGGCCGGCGAGCTGCGCTGGAACGGCGCCACCTTCGCCGCCGGCAACTGGATCGACGTGGCGGACATCGACGCCGGCCTGTTCACCTACACGCCCGCGGCCGATGGCTTCGGGACCGGCTACGCCAGCTTCCAGTTCCGCGTTCAGGACGATGGCGGCACCGCCAACGGCGGCGCCGATACCGACCCCTTGGCCAACACGATCACTTTCGATGTGACGGCGGTGAATGACCCGCCGGTGCTCGGCATCAGCGGCGGCACACTCGCCTACACCGAGAACGGCGCGGCCACGGCCATCGACAACGGGTTGACGGTGAGCGATGCCGACAGCACCAACCTCACCGGTGCCACGGTCAGCATCAGCGCCAACTTCGCCAGCGGCCAGGACGTGCTGGCCTTCACCAACCAGCTCGGCATCACCGGCAGCTGGAACGCCGGCACCGGCGTGCTCACGTTGAGCGGCACCACCACGGTGGCCAACTACCAGGCGGCACTGCGCAGCATCACGTATGTCAACACGAGCGACGCGCCGAGCACGGCGACGCGCACGGTGTCGTTTGTGGTCAATGATGGCACCGCCAACAGCACCGCGGCCACGCGCAACATCAGCGTCGCCGCAGTGAATGATGCGGCCACCGGTTCGGTCACCATCGATGGCACGACACCGATGCAAGGCCAGACACTCACGGCGAGCAACACGCTGGCGGACCTTGACGGCCTGGGCGTCATCAGCTACCAGTGGCAGCGGGGTGGTGTCGACATCGTCGGCGCCACGGGCGCCACCTATGTCACCAGCCAGGCCGATGTCGGCTCGGTCCTGCGCGTGGTCGCCAGCTACACCGATGGACAAGGCACGCCAGAAAGCGTGGCCGCTGCGAACAGCGCAGCCGTGGCCAGTATGAACGATGCACCCGTGCTCGTGCCCCCCACGCTGCCGATCGAGCCGGTGCCCGCGCCCGCGCCCTCGCCCGCTCTGGCGGAACCGCCGGCTGCACCGCCGGTTCCGGCCAGTACTTCGGTTTCGAAGTTGCCCTCCTTGGCAACATCGGCTCTTGAAGTTGTCACAGAGCAGCCGCCGTCATCGGCGGTCGAATCGCCTCGCACGGCCGTGACAAACCTCGTGGCCACGGTGTTTGCAGACGACCCCGTGGCACGGGCTGCACCGCGGTCCGACGCTGCCGCTCGCAATCAAGCCTCGACGGACCCTGTGCTCGCATCGGCTTCTTTCGATCTGGACGCCTTGGACGTGACACCGGCGGACGTGCCGATGTGGCAGCTCGATGTGGGCAAGACCCCCGAAACACTGGCGTCGCGCGGCCCGATGCAACTGCGCCGCGGCGACTCGGTCGAGGCCGAATCGTCGCCCATCCTGGCTCTGGAGGAATCGACCCAAGGCACCGGCGGGCTCGAAATTGCGCTGAGCAGTCCCGTCGGCGTGTCCGGCGTGGGCGTCACGGCCGGCTTCGTCTGGTGGTTGACGCGCGCGGGCGGCCTACTGACCACGGTGCTGATGGGTGTGCCAGCGTGGCGACATGTGGACTTGTTGCCGGTGTTGGCCAGCGCCGACGACGATGATGAAGAAGGCGCGGAGGATGCCGATACCACCTTCAAGGACTCCGACATCGACGCCGACGACGACTTGGCGGTAGCCGACCTGTTCGATCACCGTGCCGCGCCAACCCGTGCCGCGCCTGGACAACCATGAAGCGCCCTGGTCCCCTGCTGAAGATGACGCTCGCGCTGGTGGCGTTGTGCGGTACCTTGATCGTGCTGGCCGACCTGCTGTTCGGCGTGGTTCCCGACAGGGCCACGCAGACGCGCGAACTGCGTAGGAACGTGGCCGAGGCCCTTGCCGTGCAGGTGGCGACATTGATCGAGGCCGACGATGGACGCTCATTGCAGCGAACGCTGGACCGCGTGGCAGCGCGCAGCGAGTCCGTGCTGTCCTTCGGCATCCGTCGCGCCGATGGTGTGCTCGTCGTGCAGGCGGGCGACCACGCATCGGCGTGGCGCGGCGTCGAGGCAGGGCGCTCACGTCTCGACGAGGTGAGCGTGCCGCTGAACGCTGGCGGCCAGCCCTGGGGCACGTTCGAGATCGCCTTCAAGCCACCGCCCGTCCACGCCCTGGTGCAGTGGCTGCGCGAACCGCTGGTCGTCGTGCTGCTGTTCCTCTCGACTTTCGGCACACTGGTGTTCGGCCTCTACATGCGCCGCGCCTTGCAGCATCTGGATCCGGCTTCGGTGATTCCGGAACGCGTGCAGGGCGCTTTCGACGCCATGGCCGAAGGCGTTGTCGTTCTCGATGCGCGCGGCCGCGTGCTGTTGGCCAATCAGGCTTTTGGAAAGCTGCACGCCCAGGCCGAAGCCGGGCCGCTGCAGCTGGGCCATTCGCTCTCGCGTCTGTCCTGGCTCGCGGCTGCCTTGCCGGCGAGCCTGTCAGAACACCCATGGAACCAGGCGATGGCAACGCGGGCTGCCAATGCGGGCCAGACGATCGAGCTCGCGGACCGGGAGGCCCTCGCACGCCGGTTGGTGGTGAACTGCGCCCCGATCACCGACCCGGGTGGCGGCATCCGTGGTTGCCTGGCCACGTTCAGCGATGTATCGGAGCTGCACCGAACCAACGCAGCCCTGGTGGTGGCCTTGGCCGAACTCTCCGCTGCCAAGGATGAAGTGCAGGCGAAGAACGAGGAGCTCAAGCGCTTGGCCACGCGCGACCCGATGACCGGGTGCCTGAACCGCCGTGCCTTCAACGAAGAGCTGGCCACCCTGTTCCAGCAGGCGCGTTCGCGGTCAGCCCCCCTGGGCTGCGTGATGCTGGACATCGACCACTTCAAGAAGGTCAACGACACCTTCGGGCACGCCGTCGGCGACCGCGTGATCCAGGAAGTGTCCAAGAAGCTGCACGAGTCGGCACGCTCTGGCGATCTGGTCTGCCGCTATGGCGGCGAGGAGTTCTGCCTGGTGGTGCCAGGGCTCGACCTGCCACTGGCAATGAAGTTTGCCGAGCGTGTGCGTGCCAAGGTGGAACAAGAGTGCTCGGCAGCGCTTCGCGACATCGCGGGCCTGCAGGTGAGGATCAGCCTGGGCGTGGACGTTCTTGCCGACGACGTGGCCACACCGGCGGCCCTGATCGACCGCGCCGACCAGGGCCTGTACCTCGCCAAGCGCAATGGGCGCAACCAGGTCTGCGCCTTCTTGCAGCAGGCTGCGCCGCCGCCAGCCCCGCCGCCATCGGCTGAGCACGACGCGCTCACCGATTGCCTGAACCAGCGCGGGCTGGACGCCGCCTTCGAGCGCGCCCTGCTCGAGCAGCAGGGTTGCCAGGGCAAGCTGGGCAGTGTCGTGTTCGGCGTGGACGCCATGAAGCCGCTGATCGATGCACAGGGCCAGGAGTTTGGCAACCACGTGCTGCGCCAGATCGCACAGCGGGCACTGCTGCTGACGCGCAGCCAGGGTGCGCTGGCCAGGGTCGGGCCGGAAGAGTTTGCATTGCTCGCGCCGGGCATGGGTTCGGGTGAGTTGAGTGCGCTGGCCGAACGCCTGCGCGTCGAGCTGCCAAAAGCCGCGCTGGCGGGCACTGCGAATGACCCTCAACCCGCACTCACGCTCAGCCTGGGGGTGGACAGCCTCGCTGCGCTTTCCCCGGGCGTGCAAACACTCTTCGACCGAGCCGACCGGGCGCGCCTGCGCGCGCGGCGTGCCGGTGGCAACCAGGTCTGCTTGTTTGTGCCGGAGGTGGCGGGCAGCGGTGCCATGGCGGTGGCTGGGCCATCATCATGAACTCAAGCGTCTCCCGGCCATCGATGGCGAGAACGGCGTCGCGATTCGTGCTCGGGACGCTCTGGCTGGTCGCGGTCATGCCGGGCTTCGTGGCCGCCGTGCTGGGCTGGTCGACAGCCCACGAGCGCGCGCAGGCCAGCGCGCGGGCCACGGCATGGCTGGTCGAGCGTTGGGCGCCGGCCGACACCCGAGGCACCGCGAGCGTTGCCACCCGGTGGAGCGGCCACCTGGCCTTGCTGGCCCGCGAGCCCGGGCTTCATGCCCAGGGCGAGGCACGCGACATCCTGGCACCGGACGGCCGCAGCCTCGCATCGGCCGGAGACGAGCATGCACGCGCGTGGCCTGCGGTGGCCGTCGAACAGGAGCTCAGGCACGGCGACGAATACCTCGGGCGGGTGCGCATCGTGGTCTCGCTGAGGCCGGCGCTGGGCTGGGCCCTTGTCTCGATGCTGATGGGCGGCCTCGTGGCCGCCGGCTTGTGGGTGCTGGCCTTCACGCGTCCGATCCGTGTCATGCGCCAGGCCGAAGGGCGGCTGCGCGGCATGGCCCACCAAGACAGCCTGACCGGCTTGTACAACCTCGACGGCCTGCGTCAGCGCATGCAGCGCGCCTTGCGGCGGCCTGCGTCTGGCAGTCGCACCACCGGGCTTCTGGTGGTCGACCTTGACCGGTTTCGCATCGTCAACGATTCGCTGGGCCACCCCAGCGGTGATGCGCTGCTGCGCAGCGTCGCTGACCGCATCCGCGCCGTCACGCGCCCGGCGGACGCGGTGGCACGCCTGGGTGCCGACCAGTTCGGCATCCTGGTCGAAGGCATTGGCGGCGCGGCGGCGGCCGCCAACATGGCGCGCAACCTCTTGCGCGCCCTGGCGCCCTCGTACCTGCTGGACGGCCACGAAGCGGTGGTGGGACTGAGCATCGGTGTGGCGGTGGCCAGCGAGGGACTCGACGGTGCCGATGCCATGCTGCAGGCTGCGCAAGCAGCCATGCGCGCCGCCAAGGCCGGCGGCGGCGGCCGCTTCAGGCTCTACGAAGCGGCCATGGGCGCAAACCTACAGCAGCGCATGGAGCTCGAACAAGACTTGCGGCGGGCGCAGCAGCAACGGGAGTTCTCCTTGGCATTCCAGCCGATCATGGAGGGCAACGGCCGATCGTTCGCCGCCGTGGAAGCGCTGCTGCGCTGGTCCGATCCGAAGCACGGCACGATGTCGCCGAGCGAGTTCATTCCCGTGCTGGAAGAAACCGGGCTGATTCTCGAAGTTGGCCGCTGGGTGCTGAGCGAAGCCTGCCGCAGCGCCTGTGGCTGGCGCGCCGACGGGGGCCCCGAGTTGCTGATGTCGGTGAACGTGTCGCCGCGCCAGTTTGCCGAACCCGACTTCGTGCAGATGGTGGTGCAGGTGTTGGCCGAGACGGGGTATCCGCCGCGGCTGCTCCAGCTCGAGGTCACTGAGGGCTTGTTACTGGAGCCGACGCCCGACTGCCAACACAAGATCGATCTCCTGACGCAACACGGCGTGCGCCTGGCCATCGACGACTTCGGCATGGGCTACTCTTCGCTGGCGTACCTGAAGCGCTTCAACCTTCACGCCCTGAAGATCGACCGCTTGTTCGTGCGCGACATTGCCCAGGACTCACAAGACGCCGCCATCGCGCGCGCCATCGTCGACCTCGGCCATGGCCTGGGCATGCGCGTGATCGCCGAAGGTGTGGAAACCGAGGCGCAGTTCCACGCACTGCGCCGTCTGGGATGCGACAGCCTGCAGGGCTACCTTTTCGCCCGCCCGATGCCCGAAGCGGAGTTGCGCGGCCGCATGAACCTGCCGATGAGGGGCGCCGGTCGCGCACACCGCAACGCGGCCGCCCCGTTGTCGACCACTGCGCAGGCCTGACGCGGGCTCGCGGTGGCGTTGGAGCTAAGGCCTGAGGATCGCCTTGGCCGACGCGCAGTGCCCCTGGTCCAGATCGAGGAAGGCCTGCTGGCCTTCGTCAAGGGTTCGCTCCTCCACCCACGACAAGTCGCCAAAGGCGCCGCGCGCGAGCGCGTCGACGGTGGCCCGCAGATCCGCCGTGGTGTAGGTGTAGGTGCCCAGCAGCGTGATCTCGGCCAGCGTGAGCTTGCGCATGTCGATCTCGCTGGCCCAGTCCTGCAGGCCCACATGCATGATGGTTCCGCCTGACTTGATGGCGGCGAAGGCCTCGGCGCGGGTGGCCTTGGCACCCACGGCAGCGATGACGACATCGAAAGCCGCGTCCGCCAGGGGATCGTTGCGCGGGTCGATGGCGTCACAGCCCGCGTGGCGCGCCACGGCCTCGCGACGCAGCGGGTTCAGCTCGGCCAGCGTCACGCGGTCCACGCCGAGGTGGCGCAGCAGCAGAGCCGACAGCATGCCGAGCGCACCGCCGCCGATGACCAGCACACCGCCTTCTTGGATGGGCCTGGCCAGCGCACGCGTCGTGAGGTTGATCGCATGCCGGGCCGTGGCGGCTGGCTCCGTCAGCGCTGCGCTCCAGGCAGGCAGGTTGCCCTGACTCCACGCTTCGCCGCCTGCGGCCACAGCTCGGGTACAGGAACTGTTGGCCGTTGGGGGTCCCGACGGCGGGAAACCTTCGCACGCGACGAGTGGTCACTGCCGCGCCCGGCGTGACGCAGGGGCCAGCATGTCCAGTCTCCTCGGCGGTCCGAGTCATTGACTTCCTTAGGTGACCGGTCTAGTCTGGAGTTCATGAGACGAGGACTGGCTCAAGTCGGCGGAAAGACATCAATGGTGCGCGCTGCCGAGAAGCCGGCAATTGCAGAGCCGGCAGACTCTCGGGTCCGCAGCCGCAGCGAGCGCGCGTGGGCGCGGTGACACGAGGCGGGCGCTGGTCTGGTGCGGAACCGAACTGCTGACCGAACGTGGGTTCCAGATCACCGGCATCGACGAGGTGCTCAAGCGCGTGGGCGTCCCCAAGGGATCCTTCTATCACTTCTTCGCCAACAAGCACGAGTTCGGCGAGGCGGTGATCCAGAACTACGTCGAGTACTACGCGCGCAAGATGAGCGCGCATCTTCGACGATGAGACCGCTTCCCCCCTGTCGCGCTTGCGTGCGTTCGTCGAGGACGCGAAGCGCGGCATGTTGAAGTACGGCTATCGGCGGGGCTGCCTGATCGGCAACCTCGGTCAGGAACTGGCCAGCTTGGACGACGCGTTTCGCGAACAGCTGGAGGCCGTGCTCGTCGTCGTGGGAACTGCGCGTGGAGGGCTGCCTGCGGCAGGCGATCGAGGCGGGTGAACTGGCACCGGACAGCGACGCCGCGGCCATTTCGCGCTTCTTCTGGATCGGCTGGGAGGGCGCCGTTCTGCGCGCCAAGCTGACGCGGAACGCCGAACCGCTGGACCAGTTTGCTGGCATGTTCTTCGCGATGTTGGCGCCTCGCGCGCGCCGCGACTCGCCATCGCTGACAGAGGCCGGTGGATCGGTCTGTTAGGGTAATCCTTGGCATTTTCTGAGACGACCGGTCTATTATTGCATCGACAGTCGCCGACAGCGTCGCTGCTCATCGATATGGAGCAGGGTGCACCGTGCAGGCGAACCGGTACCGCAGCGTCGAACCGGGGCTCCATGGCTGAGCCCTTGCTCACGCTGAGTGCACTGGGCAAGCACTTCGGCGGCGTGCAGGCCGTGAAGGATCTGTCGTTGTCGGTGAATCGGCCGAGATCGTCGGGCTCATCGGTCCCAACGGCTCGGGCAAGTCGACCTCGGTCAATCTCATCTCGGGCACGCTGCCGCCGTCAAGCGGCGAGATCCACTTTGCCGGCGCCAGTGTGTCCAGGCTTTCGGTGAGCGAACGGGTGCCGCTCGGGCTGGCGCGTACCTTCCAGACCACCAGCGTCTTCCCCGAGTTCAGCGTGCGCGAGCAGGTGCTGACTGCATGCCATGTGCGCTACCGTTCCGAGTGCTTCGGGCTCGGTGTTTCGCACTGGCTTCGGCGCGCCGCGAGGAGTGCGCAACAGGCCAAGGTCGAAGAGATCCTGGCCTTCGTCGGGCTGGAGGCGGTGGCCGACGAAGCCGCCTCGGCGATTTCTTCGGCGCAGCAACGGCTGTTGATGATCGCCACGGCGCTGGCGACCGAGCCCCGCCTGCTGCTGCTCGACGAGCCTGCCGCCGGGATGGTGGCCAAGGAGCGCAAGGACCTGGCATCACTGATTCAGCGCATTCGCGACCGCGGCATGGCGGTGCTGGTGATCGAACACCACATGGGTCTGATCATGGAGGTCTGCTCGCGCATCGTGGTGCTCAACTTCGGCCAGAAGATCGCCGAAGGCACTCCGTCCGACATCCAGCGGAATCCCGTCGTGATCGACGCCTACCTGGGTGGAGCGCACTGAATGCTGAAGGTGCGCGACCTGCATGCGGGTTATGGCAAGGCCGACGTCCTGCATGGCGTGACCTTCGAGGTCAACGCGGGCGAGTGCGTGGCACTCGTCGGCGCCAACGGCGCCGGCAAGAGCACCACGCTGAAGTGCATCTGCGGTCTGGTTGGCGTGCGCAGCGGCAGCATCGAGTTCGAAGGAAAGCGCATCAACGGTCTGCCGGGCCACGCCATCGTGCGTCTGGGCATCACGATGTGTCCCGAGGGCCGGCAGGTGTTTCCCGAGATGTCGGTGCGCGAGAACCTGGAGATGGGCGCGCATGTGCGCCGCGACCGCGCGCAGGCCGCCGACCTGGAGGCCATGATGGACCTCTTTCCGGTGCTGCGCTCCCGCGCGCGCCAGAGCGCAGGCACGCTGTCCGGCGGCGAGCAGGAGATGCTGGCCATCGCGCCGGGCGCTGATGTCCAAGCCCAAGCTGTGCATCTTCGACGAGCCGTCGCTGGGCCTGGCGCCCAAGATCGTGGCTGAAGTCGAGCAGACGCTGGCCCGCATCAAGGCGACCGGCGTCACGGTGCTGCTCGTTGAACAGAACGCTTCCATGGCCTTGCGGCTGGCCGACCGCGCCTACGTCTACGAGGCCGGAGAGATCGTGCTGCAAGGCACGGGCACGGAGTTGCAAGCGAACCAGGAAGTCAGCAAGGCATACCTGGGTTACTGACGAGCGCGTGGCATCGAACACTTTCAACTAGGAGACAAACGCATGAACAAGCTCGCAAGATCCATCGCCGCAGCTCGCCTGGCGGCCATGGCCTGTCTCGGCGCCACGGCGGCCGAGAAGGTGCTCCTGATCGGCGTCAACGATTCGCTCACCGGTCCGGGCGCGGTGTACGGCCTGCCGCAGTCCAACTCGGTGCAGATGGCCGCTGACGAGATCAACGCTGCCGGCGGCATCAAGGCCGGAGGGGACGTCTACAAGCTGCGCGTGATCGCCAACGACGACAAGGCCAACCCGACCGAGGCCACCAACAGCGTGCGCAAGCTGATCGACCGCGACGGCGTCAAGTACCTCCTGGGCTTCTGCTGCTCGGGCCCGACCAGCGCGGTGGCTTCCTTCATCGAGCAAGGAAAACGCGCTGATGCTCGTGGGCAATGCGGCAGAGCGCGCCATCACCGCCAAGGGCACTCCGAACCTGTTCCGCACACGGCCGCCGGCCGACTTCACCGGCGCTGCTGCAGGCACGTTCGTCGGCAAGCGAGGCGCCAAGAACATCGCGGTCATCGGCTCGCTGGACGTCGGTTTCTACACCCAGTACCTGGAAGCCTTCGAGCGCGAGTTCGCCAAGGCGGGCGGCAAGATCGTGGCGAAGGAGACCTTTGGCCTGAAGGACCGCGACATGACGCCGCAACTCACCAAGGTGCGTGCGCTCAACCCCGATGCACTGCTGGTGCTGGGTTATGTCGAGCCCTCGGCCTTCGTGTATCGCCAGGCTACCGAACTGGGCATGAACGATCCCACGCTACGGTTTCACCAGCGGCAGCGAGGAACAGTTCCTGCGAGTGGTCACCAGCGAGCAGATGGAAGGCGTGTGGGACCTGCGTCCCACCGAGCTGACTGTCGAGGCACTGGCCGACAACGCCAAGACCTATGTCGCGAACTACACCAAGCGCTTCGGCACGCCGCCGTCGCCGAGTTCTCCCTATGCCTACGACCAGGTCTATGTTCTGAAGCAGGCTGTCGAACGCGCCGGCTCGGCCGACGACCCGAAGAAGGTGACGGCCGAAGTGCGCAAGGTGACGGTACCGAAGGAAGCGGTGATGAAGTACCTGCCGGTGGGTGGCACCATGTTCGATGGCAATGGTCAGGCCTACACCTCGAACGGCGCCTTCCAGTGGCAAAAGGGCAAGTGGGTCTACGTATCGGACCTGCCTTCTGACCCGGCGCTGTACTCGGAGTTCCTGCGCAGCCTGCGCAAGTAAGCCTGACGGCCGCGGCACCGCGCCTTGAAGACCACCACGGGCACGCCCATGACCATCGAGATCCTGCAGCAGATGCTGAACGGCCTGGCCATCGGGTCGGTGTACGTTGTGATCGCACTGGGCCTGACCGTGGTGTTCGGCATCCTGGGCATTGCGCACTTCGCGCACGGCTCGGTGGCCATGTCTGGCGGCTACCTCACCTTCTTCTTCGGCGAGCGGCTGGGCATCGGTTTCTTCCAGGCCATGGCGCTGGCCATGCTCGCGGGCGCGGTGATCGGGCTGCTGATCGAGCGACTGGCCTACCGGCCGGTGCGGGACGCACCGCACATCAACGCGTTCATCATCGCGCTCGGTCTGACGATGATGGTCGAGGGCATCAACCTGCTCGCCTTCGGCGCCGACCAGGTGGTGATCCAGACGCCCTACCGCGACGTCTTCAACGTCGGCGGCGTCGCGGTGGCAGAACTGCGCCTGCTCGTGATCCTGACGGCCTTCACGCTCATCGGCGTGGTCGCACTGCTGATCAGTCGCACCAAGACTGGCAAGTCGATCCGCGCTGTGGCGCAGAATCGCCCGGCGGCCGTGCTGATGGGTGTCAACGTCAACCGCGTCTCGGCCATCGTCTTCTCGGTGTCGTCGGCGCTGGGCGCTGCGGCCGGCGCGTTGGTGGGCGCCTTGCTGGCCATTGCGCCAGGTGTGGGCGAAGGCCTGGCGGTCAAGGGCTTTGCAGTGCTGATTCTGGGGGGTCTGGGTTCGATCCCTGGGGCCATTGTGGGCGGCCTTGTGCTGGGCGTCAGCGAATCCCTCGCGGCCGGGTTCATCTCTTCCGCCTACAAGGACGTCATCGCCTTCATGGTGATGATCGTGGTGTTGTTGTTCAGGCCTGAAGGCCTGCTGGGCAAACGATGAACGCGAACACCCTGCGCACCGCAAGCCTGGTGTTGCTGGCATTGGCCGCGCTGGCACTGCCGCTGGGCGTGACGCTGCCCTACTTCCAGCACCTGATCATCCTGGCGCTGGTCTGGGTCGTCCTGTCGCAGGGGCAGAACCTGATCCAGGGGTTCACGGGCTATGTCTCGATTGCGCAGGCGGGATTCATGGGCATCGGCGCCTACAGCTCCACGCTGCTGAGCGTGAAGCTGGGCTGGCCGGTGTGGCTGACGATGGCCGCCGCCCCCGCAGTGACGGCCGCACTGGCCGTGCTCGCCGGCTACCCCAGCCTGCGCGTGAAGGGCCACTACTTCGCGATCGTGACGCTCGCCTACAACATGGTCATCTTCATCGTGCTGTTGACCTGGAGTTCGCTCACCGGCGGCGAAGCCGGCATCTCGAACGTGCCGCGCCCACCGAACATCGCCGTGGGCGGCCTCGTGTGGGACCTCAGCAGCCGCGTCGGCTACTACTACCTGGTCCTGGCGGCCGCAGCTTTGGCCACCGCACTTTGCGCCCTCATCCTGCACTCCCGCGTCGGAAGGGTGCTGCTGGCCATTCGGCAGAACGAGGCCTTGATCGAGGCCGCCGGCGTGCAGAGCTGGCGCTACAAGCTGTTCGCCTTCGTGGTCAGTGCCAGCCTCGCCGGCCTGGCCGGTGCACTGTATGCCCACTTCATCGGCTTCCTCAATCCCGATGCCTTCGGTGTCGACCATTCGCTGAACGCGATTCTGGCAGTGATCCTGGGCGGCAGCGGGACGCTGGCAGGGCCCGTGGTCGGCGCCTTTGCCGTGGTCTTCCTGCCCGAGTACCTGCGTGTCGCAGAAGACTACCGGCTCGTCATCTACGGCTTCATCCTTGTCACAGCAACGATTTTCATGCCACGCGGCCTGGTGCCGCTGCTGGCTCAGGGACTGCGCGCCGTGATGGCGCGCTTCGAGCGCAAGCCGAGATGAGTGCGCTCACGTCTGACGAACTGCGCGTCATCGACGCGGCGCGAGAATTCGTGGCTTCGCATGTGACGCCCCATGTTCGGCCTGGGACGGCGGGCAGGCCGACAGCCGCACAGCCCTCCCCGCAGCCGCTTTGGCGGGCCTGCTGGGGATCGAGGTGCCTGAAGTGCACGGTGGGCTGGGTCTGTCGTACGGTTGCAAGCGGCAGATCGTGGAAATTCTGGCGGCCGCCGACTTTGGGCTGGCCATGTCGGTGATCAACACCCACAACGTGGCGAACCACCTGGCGCGCGCCGCCGCGCCCGACGTGGCACGCCGCTTTGTGCCTGCGCTGCTTTCGGCGCATCGCACCGGCTGCACAGCGCTGACCGAGCCCGGCGCTGGCTCCGACTTTTCGGCGATCACGACAATGGCGCGCAAGGTCGGCGACGAGTGGCACCTTGATGGCCGCAAGACCTGGATCGTCAACGGCACGCACGCCGACGTGGTCATCGTGTACGCGCAGACCGAACCCGGAAGCGGTGCGCGCGGCATTGCCGCGTTCGTCGTCGACGGCAGTCGCAGTGGCTTCGTGCGAGGTGCGCGTGCGGACAGCACGGCGGCCCGAGGCATCGATGCCGGCGGCTTCGTGCTGCAGGGCTACCGCGCAAAGCCAGACGAACTGCTGCACCCGCCGGGCGAGGCCTTCAAGGCCGCGCTCGCATCGATCAACGGCGCGCGGATCTATGTCGCGGCCATGTGCTGCGGCATGGTGCAGGAGTCCCTGCGCGTGGCCAGCGAATACGGGGCGACGCGGCAGACCTTCGGCAAGCCCCTGCTGGAGCATCAAGGCTGGCGCTGGAGTCTTGGCCGACGCCGCGATCGACCTCGCGGCGGCGCGTCTGATGGTCGATGCCGCTGCCGCCCTGATCGACACCGGCGGGGATGCCCAGACCGCTGCGGCCCAGGCCAAGGTGTTCGCCACCCGGATGGCAGGCCGGCACATCGCCGCCTTGATGCACGCGATGGGCGCGGAAGGATTGCGCGAGCAGCACCCGCTGCTGCGCCACCTGGCGGCGGCCCAGGTGGCCACCCTCGTCGATGGTTCGACGGAGATGTTGCTGGACCGCGTGGCCAGGGGCCTGCGCAACGCGGGATAACCAAGCGAGGACACGATGCGCGTATTCCAGATCGAAGGCGAATGGGGCATGGATCACCTACGCCTGTCTGCCCGACCCGAGCCCCAGGCGGGACCGGGACAGGTGGTGGTGCAGATGAAGGCGTCTTCGCTGAACTACCGCGATCTCGTGGTTCCCAACCGCGGCTACGGCAACCACACCGGTAGTCTGCCGCTGATCCCGGTGTCCGACGGCGCCGGCGTGGTCACCGAGGTCGGCGCGGGCGTGCGGCGTGTGGCGGTGGGTGACCGCGTGTGCCCGACGTATTTCCAGCGTTGGGTCAGCGGTGAGCCCGACCTGGAGCGGCTGACGCAATCGCTGGGCGGCCCGATCGACGGCACGATGACCGAGTACATGTGCCTGTCTGAAGAGGGTGTGTCCAAGGTGCCGGCGCACCTGAGCGATGTGGAAGCCGCAACGCTGCCGTGCGCCGCGCTGACGGCCTGGAGCGCGCTGGTCACCTGCTCCAACACCCGGCCCGGAGACCGCGTGCTGATCCAGGGCTGCGGCGGTGTGGCGCTGTTTGCCGTCGCCTTCGCGAAGATCCTCGGCGCACATGTCACGGTGATCTCGTCATCCGACGAGCGCATCGAGCGCGTCCGGCACATGGGCGCGGACGCCGCCATCAACTACCGCAGCAACCCCGAATGGGCCAAGGCCACGCGCGACATCACCGGCGGCCGCGGCTACGACCTGATCCTGGAACTCGGCGGCGAGAAGACATTGCCACAGTCGCTGCGCTGCATCCGCCCGGGTGGCACTGTGGCCATGATCGGCATCCTCTCGGGCAGCGCAATGGCCACATCGCTGGGCTTGATCATCACGCGGCAGGTGCGCCTGCAGGGTGTGACCGTGGGTCATCGTGACGGCTTCGAGGCGATGTTGCGAGCGATCGAGCTGCACCGTCTGAAGCCGGTCGTAGACCGTGTGTTCGCGTTCGAGGAGTTGAAGGAAGCCATGGCCTACCTGCAAAGCGGGGCGCAGTTCGGCAAGGTGTGTCTGGCGCACTGAAGTCTGTGTCACCTCCCGGTCGCAGCACATGAGCATGCTCTTTCCGATCGACCAGGTGCCCGGCGATGCCGATCGCCTGGCCTTCCAGATGTGCGAGAGCGGCGAATCGGTCAGCTTTGGCCAACTCGACGCAAGCGCCAACCAGGTGGCCCGGGTGCTGCGGGATTGCGGTGTGACGCGGGGCGCGCACGTGGCCTTGCTGATGAAGAACCACCGTCGCTTCCTCGAGACCTGCTTCGGCGCCGACCGCGCCGGCGTCTACTACACGACCATCAGCACACGACTGCTTGCCGAGGAAGTGGCCTACATCGTGCGCGACTGTGCCGCGCAGGTCCTGGTCGTGTCGGCGGATCTCGATCCACTGGTTCGGCAGTTGCAACCACTCCTGCCCGCCGGCTTGCGGTGCTTCGTCGTCGGCGGCCCCGCGCCGGGTTTCGAGAGTTGGGATGACACGGTCGACGCCGCTTCGTCATCGCCGATTTCCGACCCTTCGCAGGGTCTGGACATGCTGTATTCGTCGGGAACCACGGGGCGGCCCAAGGGCGTCAAATGGCCACTGCCGACCAGTCCGGCAGGGGGACGGACGATGCTGGTCAACCTGCTGGCGCCGCTGTTCGGCTACGGGCGCGATGCACGCTACCTCTCGCCGGCGCCGCTCTACCACGCCGCACCACTGCGCCACTGCATGACCGTCATCAAACTCGGTGGCGCAGTGTTCGTGATGGAAAACTTCGATGCCGAGCGTTCGTTGCACTGGATCGAGCGGCACCGCATCACGCACAGCCAGTGGGTGCCGACCATGTTCGTGCGCATGCTGAAGCTGCCGGAGGACGTTCGCGCGCGCCATGATCTGTCGTCGCTGCGGGTGGCGGTGCATGCAGCCGCCCCCTGCCCGGTCGACGTCAAGCAACGCATGCTCGACTGGTGGGGGCCGATCGTTCACGAGTACTACGCCGGTACCGAGAACAACGGCTTCTGCAGCATCACACCGCAGGAGTGGCTGCAGCACCAGGGCTCGGTGGGTCGGGCAGCACAAGGCGTGCTGCACATCTGCGACGAGTCGGGGGAGGAGTTGCCGCCCGGTGAAACCGGGTTGGTCTACTTCTCCGACGGACCCGAGTTCGAGTATCACAACGACACGGTGCGCACGGCCCAGAGCCGGAACGCCCAGGGTTGGTCGACCTTGGGGGACATCGGCAAGTTGGACGGCGAGGGCTACCTATACCTCGTCGATCGCCGCGCCTTCATGATCATCTCTGGCGGCGTGAACATCTACCCGCAAGAGGCCGAGAGTGTCCTCATCGGTCACCCCAAGGTCGCCGATGTGGCGGTGATCGGCGTGCCGAGCGAAGATCTTGGGGAGGAAGTGAAGGCCGTCGTTCAACTGCTCGACCCTCGCGACGCCGGGCCGGACATGGAGGCGGAACTCCTGGCCTACTGCCGACAGCACCTGGCCGCCTTCAAGAGTCCGCGCAGTGTCGACTTCGACGCTGCGCTGCCCAGGCAGCCCACCGGCAAGCTCTACAAGCAACTGGTGCGGGCGCGCTACTGGCCGGCTTGACGCTGCATCTGTACCGAAGCATCGGTACGCGCAACTTCGCCATAGAGGGTCGAGGCCCTTGAGCCCGGACCACGGCCGCACCCTTTTGCTTCCCTCTCCACAAGCGCCCGCGACTGCCGGTTGCCTGTATGCAAGAAACGAAAAATGCTTGCCGGTAATTCGATTGGACGCGATGCCGACCGCTGCATAGCATCGATTGCATCGGCATTTCACTCGGATACCGGATGCATGATTTGGTCTTCCGTGGCCCCCACCTGATCGATGGCAGCGGCGTCCCGGCGCGTCCGGTTGATGTGACTGTCGATGGGGGCTTGATCGCTGCCATCTGCGATGTTGCGGATACCGATCAGCGTCCCGTCGGTCGGCAGGTGGTGGATTGCGAAGGTCTGGTGCTGGCCCCAGGATTCATCGACGCTCACACCCACGACGATGCGCTGATGCTGGAGAAGGCGCCACTGCGGCAAGCCCATCCCAAGCTGTCGCAAGGCGTGACCACCGTGGTGATCGGAAATTGCGGCATCAGCCTGGCGCCGCTGGACGCTGCCGTACGACGAGACGTGCCCGCGCCGCTGAACATCTTGAAGCGTGAGGCCTTCCGGTTCTCCAGCGTCGGCGCCTACCTGGACGCCTTGACCGAACAGCCTCCGGTTTGCAACGTGGTGACCTTGCTGGGCCACACCAGCCTGCGCGTCAAACACGTGCCGGATCTGCAGCGGGAAGCGACGGCTGAAGAAGCTGCGGCCATGGCGGCCGAAGTGGGTGAGGCTTTGCAGCAGGGGGCATGGGGATTGTCGACCGGCGTCTTCTACCCACCGGCCCGCGCTGCCACCAGAGATGAGTTGATCGCAGTGGCCAGCCCGCTGGGTCCGTCAGGCGGGTTGCTGACCATGCACATCCGCGACGACACGGCACACATCGACGCAGCGCTGGAAGAGGCCTTTGAGGTCGGGCGAGGCGCTGGCGCGCCGCTGGTGATCTCGCATCACAAGCTGTCGGGCCAAGCCAACCACGGGCGTTCAGCCGAAACCCTGGCGCTGATTGAAGCGGCCAGCCGCCAGCAGGACGTCTGCCTCGACTGCTATCCCTACGCCGCCTCGAGCACCATGCTGATGCCCGACCGGGTTCACCTGTCACGTGAGGTGCTCATCACGTGGTCGGGTACCGAACCCGCAGCGGCTGGCCGCTCCTTGTTCCAGATGGCCAAGGAGCGCGGCCTGACGCCGCAGGCGCTGGCCGAGCAACTCGTTCCTGCCGGTGTGGTGAACTTTTCGATGGACGAGGCCGACGTGCAGCGGATCATGAAGCACCCGTTGACGATGATCGGCTCGGACGGTCTGCCGCACGATCCACACCCCCACCCCCGCTTGTGGGGCAGCTTTCCGCGTGTCCTCGGACGCTATGCGCGCAACCAGGGCTTGTTCCCCCTCGAAACCGCGGTTCGCAAGATGACGGCCTGGCCTGCGGCAAGGTTTGGCCTTGATCGCGCCACGCCGCAGCGGGCAGCCCGCGGACAGGTGCAGCCCGGATGGGCGGCAGACCTGGTGCTGTTCGATCCAGATCAGGTGCAAGACAACGCCAGCTACGACTCACCCTTGCAGCCGAGCAGCGGAATCAAGGCGGTCTACCTGTGCGGTGAATTGGCTGCTGAGAACGGGTTGACTGTGAATGCCCATGCGGGGCGCGCGCTGCGCCGCATCGGTTAGCCCTTTGCCCAAGACCGGTATCGAGTCCTTTCTTCAATGGAGTCCCTGATGTCCAAGACCTCTCGCCACCTGACGCGCCGCGAGGCGATGATTGGTATGGGTGCAGCCGCCGGCTTGACCAGCACGGTCTGGGCACAAGCGCCTTACCCCAACCGCCCGATCCGGTTCGTTGTTCCCTTTCCCGCGGCCAGCGGTGCCGACATCGTGTGCCGCAACCTCACACAGGATCTGGCGGGCGTGTTGGGCCAGGCCGTGGTCGTGGACAACCGCGGGGGTGGAGCCGGGACCATCGGCTCCGTGGAAATTGCGCGCGCTGCCCCGGACGGCTACACCATCGGCTACGGCAACGTGGGCACCTTGGCCATCAACCGCTCGATGTTTGCGTCGCTGCCCTACAACCCTGATGCCTTGACGCCCATCGCGACCTTGGGACGGCTGCAGAACGTGCTGGTGGTGCGCAATAGCCTGCCGGTGAAGACGGTGCAGGAACTGATCGACTTTGCACGCAAGAACCCCGGCAAGCTCAACATGGCCTCAGGCGGCAGTGGCACCACTGGCCACCTGGGTGGCGAGTTGTTCAAGGCCATGGCCGGCGTCTTCATGGTGCATGTGCCCTATCGCGGCGCAGGCCCCGCGCTGACAGACCTGATGGGGGGCTCCGCGGACCTGATGTTCGACAACATCGCCTCGGCGCTCCCGCACATCAAGGCCGGGCGCATCCGCGCTCTGGGTGTCAGTGGGTTGCAGCGCTCACCGGTGTTGCCCGATGTGCCAACCATCCACGAGGCGGGGCTCAAGAACTACGAGACCACTGCCTGGGGCGGCGTGGTGGGCCCGCCGGGCATGCCGGCGGATTTGGTGCAGCGCTTGAACCGCGACATCAACCGCACCTTGGCGCTGCCGGCGGTCAAGGAGCGCTACGCGGCTCTGGCGTGGGAGATACAGGCCTCGACCACGCCAGACGCACTGATGGCTCTGGCGCGCGCTGAGGCACCTCGTTGGGCGGATGTGGTGAAGCGTTCGGGCGCGAAGATGGAATAGGCCACGGCGCGTTGGCCTGAGCTGCACACCCTTCGCTACCGCACAAGATTGGAGAACACCCCTTGGACATCGCTCGCTTTCCTCGCGTCCGGCTCGGGCACTTCCCGACCCCGCTGGAGCCCATGGAGAACCTGACCCGCGCGCTGGGCGGGCCGCGCCTGTGGATCAAGCGCGACGACTGCACCGGGCTGTCCACCGGCGGCAACAAGACGCGCAAGCTGGAGTTCCTGATGGCTGAAGCGCTGGCCCAACAAGGCCGATGTCGTCATCACCCAGGGCGCCACGCAATCCAACCATGCGCGCCAGACGGCGGCCGCGGCGGCGCGGCTCGGCTATGCGCTGCCACATCCTGCTGGAGGATCGCACCGGCAGCACCGACCCCGACTACACCGACAACGGCAACGTGCTGCTGGACCATCTGCACGGCGCCACCGTCGAGCATCGCCCGCCGGATGCAGGACATGAAGCCGAAATGGAGACCGTGGCCGCCAAGCTGCATCGACGCGGGCCGGCGGCCCTACGTCATTCCCGGCGGTGGCTCCAACCCCGCTGGTGCGCTGGGGTACGTCAATGCGGCGCTGGAACTCGTCAACCAGGCCAACGAACGCGGCTTGCGCATCGATCACATGGTGCATGCCACAGGCAGCGCCGGCACACAGGCGGGCCTGGTGGCCGGGCTGCAGGCCCTGAGCAGTCGCATCCGCCTGCTGGGCATCGGCGTGCGGGCGCCGCGCGAGAAGCAGGAGGCCAATGGTCTACGAACTGGCCGCGGCGACCTGCGGAACTGCTGGGACTGCGCGGGCGAACTGCCGCGCGAGCGGTGGTGGCCAACTGCGACTACGTCGGCGCGCGGCTACGGCATGCCGACGCCGGCATCGGTGGAGGCCGTCGAGGCTGCTCGCGCACAGCTCGAGGGCATCCTGCTCGGACCCGGTGTATTCGGGCAAAGGCATGGCGGGCCTCATCGATCTGATCCGCAAGGGACAGTTCAAGCCAGGGCGAGAACGTCGTGTTCCTGCATACCGGCGGCGTCGTCGGGCTGTTCGGCTATCCCTCCACCTTCAGGCACGAGATTCGCTGATGCTGCGTTTCGCTCCGAGCGGCTCCGTGGAGGCTGATCGTTGCGAGATATGGCGCGCACACCTGTTCTGTCTCTTGCGAACGCCGCTTGGCTGGGCGCCTCAAAATTTGAGCCCAGATCCTGCAGCGGGTTCCGCAGGCAGTTCAAAAACTCCCGTCCGCCCTCAGGGCAACACGTCGCCAGGCACAACGCTTGCAAAGAGGCGTTGTTTGAATCAACTCCCAAAGAAGGAACTCTGATGACTCTGACCCACACGATCATGGGCGCGCTGCTTGTTGCCGGCGTCGCCAACGGCGCGATGGCGCAAGGCACGCTGGAAAAGATCAAGGCCGCCGGCACGATCAGCGTCGGCCACCGCGACGCGTCGATCCCGTTCGCCTACCTTGACGACAAGCAGCAGCCCGTGGGCTACTCTATGGACCTTTGCGCGAAGATCGTCGACGCGGTCAAGGCCGAGTTGAAGATGCCGGCCCTGAAGGTGGTCTTGCAGCCAGTCACGTCAGCAACGCGCATCCCGCTGCTGGCCAATGGCACGATCGACATGGAGTGTGGCTCGACAACCAACAATGCCGAGCGCCAGAAGCAGATCGCCTACACCATGACCAGCTTCGTCACAGCGAACCGCTTCATCGCCAGGAAGGCTGAAAACCTGACCAAGCTGGCTGACCTGAAGGGCAAGACCGTGGTCTCTACCTCGGGCTCGACCAACATCAAGCAGATCACCGAGCTCAACACGTCGCAGAATCTGAACCTGAACATTCTCGCCGCGAAGGATCACGCTGAGGCGTTCCTGATGGTTGTATGACGGGCCGGGCATCGGCCTTCGTGATGGACGACATCCTGCTCGCCGGCCGTGGCTGCCAACCACGCCAACCCGGGCCAGTGGCAACTGTCCGCCGAAGCACTGTCGGTCGAGCCTTACGGCATCATGCTTCGGAAGGACGACCCGGCGTTCAAGAAGGTGGTCGACGGCGCGATGACCGCGCTGATGAAGAGCGGCGAGATCAACCAGATCTACGCCAAGTGGTTCCAGAGCAAGATTCCGCCCAAAGGCATCAACCTCAACATCCCCATGAGCGACGCGTTGAAGAGGGTTGTGGCCAACCCGACCGACTCGCCCGACCCTGCGATCTACAGGTAAGTTCTCCGATCCGCCCGGCACCAGCGACGGCCACTCGGCCTCGTTCCCTTCACACAAGCTGGCGTCTGCATGAACTACAACTGGAACTGGGGCATCTTCTGGGAACTGTCGCCCGATGCCAGCGGCACCTACTTGCAGACGCTGGTGAATGGTCTGGGCTGGACTTTGGCGACGGCGCTGACGGCCTGGGTCTTTGCACTGGTGCTGGGCGTCATGGTCGGCACGCTGCGCACCACCAAGTTGCCATGGGTGGTCCAGCTTGGCAACGCCTACGTAGGAGCTGTTCCGCAATATCCCGCTGCTGGTGCAGATGTTCCTCTGGTTCTTCGTCGTGCCAGAGTTGCTGCCCAAGGGCGTCGGTACCTGGATCAAGCAGATGCCCAACGCGAGCTTCTGGACCGCCGTGGTCGCGCTGTCGTTCTTTACCTCGGCGCGCGTAGCCGAGCAGGTCAAGTCGGGCATCCTGTCACTACCGGCCGGCCAGATGGCCGCTGGTACAGCGCTGGGCCTGACGCTGCCGCAGACCTACCGCCATGTATTGCTGCCGATGGCTTTTCGCATCATCCTGCCGCCGCTGACGAGCGAGTTCCTCAACATCATCAAGAACAGCGCCGTGGCCTTGACCATCGGCCTGATGGAGTTGACCGCGCGCGCGCGGTCGATGCAGGAGTTCAGCTTCCAGGTGTTTGAAGCCTTTGCGGCAGCCACGCTGATCTACCTGCTCGTCAACGGTATGGTCGTGCTGGCCATGTACGGGGTGGAACGTTGGGTCGCCGTGCCCGGCTACATCGGGGGCAAGTCGCGCTGACTCTGAATCGCCATGTTCGAGAACTTCGATTTCGACGTCATCGCCCGCTCATGGCAGGTGCTCATCTTCCAGGGCCTGGCGTTCACCGCGCAGGTGACCGTGTTGGCCATGGCTGGCGGCATCATCCTGGGTACGCTGCTGGCGATGATGCGGCTTTCGTCGGTCAAGTTGCTGTCGTGGTTGGCCGCGGGCTATGTCAATGGCCTACGCTCCATCCCGCTGGTGTTGGTGATCTTCTGGTTCTTCTTCCTGGTGCCCTACATCGGAGCCTGGATCGTCGGCTCTCCCACACCCATCAAAGTGGGCGCCTTCTCATCTGCCTTGGTCACCTTCATCTTGTTCGAGGCCTGCTACTACTGCGAAATCTTGCGCGCAGGCATCCAGAGCATTCCTTCCGGCCAGGCCAGCGCCGGCTATGCGCTCGGCCTGAACTACTGGCAGGTGATGGCCAATGTGGTGCTGCCGCAGGCCTTCAGAAACATGGCGCCGGTACTGCTGACGCAGACCATCGTGCTGTTCCAGGACGTCTCGCTCGTCTACATCATCTCGCTGCCCGACTTCGTCACCGTCGCCAGCAAAATCGCCCAGCGCGATGGCCGCTTGATCGAGATGTACCTCTTCGTGGCGGTGGTGTACCTGGCTACTTGCCTGTTGCTGTCGTATGGGGTGAGGCGACTGCAGGTCCGCATCACCACCCCGCGCTGAGTGAAAGTGGGCTCCCCGCCGGCTTCGACATGATCTGGTTCGGCATCATCTACACCATCACGGTGGAGATCGCGTTGCTGATCGCGATGCCCGAGACGGCGACCTGGCTCCCGAAGGCCATGAAGTGAGCCCGCAGGACGAAACCGCGCTGCCGTTCGTGCGCACCGGTGCGGGCCCCGCACTCGTGCTTGTGCACGGCTACCTGGGCGGCTCTGCCCAATGGGCGGCGGAGATCGAGCGCTTTCGCGAGCACTTCGACGTGATCGCGGTCGACCTCGCCGGTTACGGCGCGGTCTGCGCCCAGGCAGCACCCACCGAGATCGCCGGGCATGCCCGCGCGGTGCTGCGAACGCTGGATCACCTGGGCGTGAACAGCTCCATCTGCTCGGCCAGCTCGATGGGCGGCATGGTGGCGCAGGAGACGTCAGTGCCACCAGGCGCCGCACCGGGTGACGCGGCTGGTGCTCTACGGCACGGGGCCGCAGGGCAGCATTCCGGGCCGCTTCGAGACCATGGCGAAGTCGCGGGAGCGGCTGGCAGCGGACGGTGTCGAGCGCACTGCGCGGCGCATCTGTGCCACCTGGCTGCTCGAGCGTGAGGCTTCACCGGCCTTTGAACTGCTGGCAACGCTGGGCGCTTGCGTGACCGCGCAGGCCGCCGAGGCCGGCTTGTGGGCAATGGAAGGCTGGGACGGACGGTAAAGGCTGGCGACCATCGAGCAACCAACGCTGATCGTCTGGGGAGAATCGGATCGCAGTTACGGTTGGACGCAGGTCGAAGCACTTTGGCGAGAAATTCCTGCGGCCTCCCGTGGGGTGTTGCCCACCTGCTCGCATGCCCTGCATCTGGAGCGCCCTGCCCGTCCGCAGCCCGCGTGGCCGCTCGGTTGACAATGCGCAGTCCGGGAGACAGCAGCGATGGAACTCAAGTGGCTCGACGACTACATGGCGCTCATCGAGACCGGCAGCTTCTCGGCCGCCGCAGCGCGTCGGCATGTGTCGCAACCCGCATTCTCGCGTCGTATCCAGTTGCTGGAAGAGTGGCTCGGTGTCACGTTGATCGACCGCGCGCGCAAGCCACTTCAGTTCACGACTGTCGCCGCCGAGAACCAGGCCGCGTTCCGCAACCTGGTCGCCCGGATCTACGAATTCCGCTCTACGCTCAAGTCCGAATCGCTGGACATGGCCGACCTCACGATTGCCGCACAGCACAGCTTGACGGCGGCCTACGTTCCGGCCTTCCTGAAGCGTCTACGTCATCTCGGAAGCGAGCAGAACTTCAGAATCCGTTCGGAGAACCGCGCTGACGCCGTAGCGATGCTGATGCGCGGCCAGGCCGAGGTCCTGATCGCTTACGAGACCACGCAGACGCCGTGCGGCATCCCTTCGCCGATCGCCATGCGGCAGGTGATTGGCGAAGACAAGTTGGTGCTGGTCGCCAGCCCAGCCTTGCATGCATCGCTCACGGCTCGGAGCAACAAAGCCCCATCCGTACCGATGTTGTGTTTTCCACCGGAGAGCTTCTTGGGCCAGGTAGTGCGATACGAAGTCCTGCCAGAGTTGATGCGTCGGCAGCAGGTGGTGGTGCGCTGCGTCAGCGAGTTCGCCATGGGCCTGCGCGAACTCGCCTTGGTCGGCCAGGGCGCTGCATGGCTACCTGGCTCGCTGATTGCAGACGACCTCAAGCGCGGCAAGCTGATGCCGCTGGAATCATTGGGCTACTCGGTCGCTATGGACATCGTTGCCTACTTCGCGGTGCAGTCCGGCGACAAGGGCGAGTTGCTGAAGCGCCAGTTCCAGGCATTGCCAGGCGCGGCCGACCTGTTGCCGGATGCAGCGGCGAGAACCAAGTCTGCAACCACTCGCACGAGACGGCCCACGAAAGCACCCAGGGCACAGTGAAGCTGCCGACGGCACAACCGGGGCTGGGTGCCTTGGCCCTCGGTTGACGATTTGGACGCGATCCCCTCACAGTGCTGAGCTGGCTCGGACTCGATCCGGGCATCAAGCTCAAGCCGCCGGGCAGCCAAATGCTGGCGGCCAGCCTAGCCCTGCGATTCCAGCGGGTCGAACTGTCCTACGCGTGTGGCGGTGACCCGTCCACCCGCCGGGACGACGAGTCCAGCATCGGCGAAGGCGGCTGGCCGAGCAGATCCTCGATGGCACAGGCCACGCTCAACAAGGCTGCGTCCTCGCCCGGCGCGGAGCACAGTTGCAGCCCCACCGGCAGCGCAGCGCCAAGGTGCTGAATCGGCAGCGAGATTCCGCACTGCCCGAACAGGTTGCCCGGCCGCGTATTGCGCGTGGCGCGCCGGTTCCACTCCGCGACGTCGGCCACGCTGCGGAATGCGGCGGTCGGCTGCGGCAGCATCGGCACCGTCGGCGTGAGCCAGGCATCGATGCCGACGCTGCGCTCGTTCACCAGCACGCTGCACCTCGCGGCGGCGCGCCAGCATCGTCGCGTAGTCGTCGGCACGCACGTCGAAAGCGACCTGGAGCCGGGCAGCCGCCACGGCATCCAGGCGATCGAACTGCGCCGTCACGCGCTCGCGCCCGAGGAAGGTCAGAAGGTCGGCCGGCACCAGGCAACGAAAGATGTCGTCGATCTCGCCGGCCTCCGGGGTCTCGGCATGCACGATGCGGGCTCCGGTGGCGCGCAGGCGCGCGACCGCGGCCTCGAAGCAGCGCTGCACGGGTGCGTCGAGTTCGTCCAGGAAGTGCTGCGTCGGCACGGCCAGCACCAGGTCCGACACCGCGGGCACGGGACGTGGCGGATGGCCCTCCAGCGCCGCCTGGACCCACGCAGCATCGTGCGCGCTGCGTGTGAACAGGCCGATGCTGTCCATCTCGGGCGACAGCGGGAACACGCCGTCGCAGGGCCAATGGTCGCGGCTGGCCTTGTAGCCGACGACGCCGCACATCGCGGCCGGCCAGCGCACCGAGCCCCCCGTGTCGGAGCCGACCGTGAAACCCGCCAGGCCGGCGGCCATCGCCACCGCCGAGCCATGGCTCGATCCGCCGGTCATGCGCGGCTCGTGCGCGTCGCAGGGATTCCACGGCGGCGGGCGGTCGAGGTTGAAGCCGCCAAGCGCGAACTCCGTCGTGCGTGTCTTGCCGAGGATCACGCAGCCGGCACGTTGCAGCGCGTTCACGAAGCTGCCCTGCTTCGGCACCAGGTCCTGCACGTCCATCCGGGTGCCGGCGGTGGTGGGCATGCCGTCGACGCTGAAGAGGTCCTTCACCGCCACCGGTACGCCCATCAGCGGGCCCAGGTCGACACCGGCCGCGCGCTGGGCGTCGACCGCCTGCGCCTGCGCGAGGGCACGCACGGCGTCGAGGTGCATGAAGGCTTGCAGCTTCGGTTCCAGCGCCGCGATGCGCGCGAGGGCGGCCTGCGCTAGCCCGACGGCACTCGCACGGCCATCACGCAAGGACTCGGTCAGCGCCCGCAGGCCCGGCGCCGCAGGCTCCGCGGGAAGGCTTCATGGCGTGGCCGCCATCTCTGCGGCGGTCCGCGCCTCGTTGTCGCTGCCCCACCGACGGCCCGGCCCGCCAGCGCCGCGGCTCGCCTGCCACCAAGCGACACAGGCCCGCGCCAGCGCCGCGGTGCTGTCCACACAGTTCGCGCGCAACGGTGACTGCACGGCGTCGAGCGCAACCGGTGTTTCCGTGCAGGCCAGAATCACCACGCCGACACCCTGTTGCATCAGCGCCTGGACCGCCCTGGCGATCAGCGGTCCGGCGAGCAAGGGCTGCCCGGCCTTCACCAACTCGATGCCGGGCAGGACCAGCTCATCCATCAGATCATCCGATGGCACCACAGGGGTGTAGCCCGCCTGGATCAGCGGCGCATCGAAGATGCGACCAGCCAGCGTGGCACGGGTGGCGATGAGCCCGACCGCGCCACCTGCGCTGACGAGGGGCGCGAGCTCCATGACGCATGCATCCACGATGCTGATGAACGGCACGGGACAGCAGGCCGAGAGATCAGGGAACCAGAAATGGGCCGTAGTGCACGGCATGGCAAGCGCGGTTGCGCCAGCGGCGATCAGGCGGTCACGTCCCGCCATCAGCTCAGGCAAGGGGGAGCGACCCTTGCCCAAGATGGCGGCCGGTCGTGGTGCGATGCGTGGGTCTGACTGGATCAGCAGGGGCACATGGTCGGCGTCGCCCCGGGCGGGGGTTGCTGCCAGAACCTTGCCGAAAAAATCATGCGTGGCCAACGGTCCCATGCCACCCAGAACACCGATCATCGCCGTTCTCCCGTGCGTGGAATCAACGCGTCGCCATCAAATCAGAGCGGCTTCAAGTCACTGAACGCGTCCATGTACCCATACAGCGCCACGGCACCGCCGGTGTGCAGGAACACGACGTTCTCGCCTTTCTTGAAATGCCCCTTGCGGCACAGGTCGATCAGGCCGGCCATGCCTTTGCCGGAGTAGACCGGGTCCAGCAGGATGCCCTCCAGCCGCGCCATCAGGGTGACAGCCTCCACCATGCCGGGGGTGGGCACACCGTAGCCGCCGCCGACATAGTCGCAGTTGGCCATCACGCTTTCGCGCTTGACGCAACCGGGCACACCCAGCAGCTCGGCGGTCTTGACCGCGAGGTTGTAGACATTGGTCTCTTGCGCCTCTCTGGCCGCGCGCACACCGATGCCCAGCACCGGGATCTGGCTGCGCGTGCCTTCCAGGCCCACCACCAGACCCGCCTGCGTGCCGGCGCTGCCAGTGGCATGCACCACGCAGTCCACACGCAGGTCCTGCGTATTGAACTGGTTCACCATCTCCAGCGCACACGTCACATAGCCCAAGGCACCAATGGGGTTGGATCCTCCGCCAGGGATGATGTAGGGCTTGCGTCCGTCGGCACGCAGCTCTTCCGCCACCCCGGCCATCGCCGCGTTCATGTCCGTTCCCCCGGGGAGCTCACGAACCCGCGCGCCATAGAGGTGATCCAGGAAAACGTTGCCGGACTTCTTGTAGTTCTCGACCTTGAAGCCGGTGCGGTCCTCGAGCAGGATCTCGCACTTCATGCCCATCTTCACGGCAATGGCCACGGTCTGGCGGGCGTGGTTCGACTGCGTGGCGCCCTGGGTGATGATCGTGTCCGCACCATGTTTGACAGCGTCCGCCATCAGGAATTCGAGCTTGCGGGTCTTGTTGCCCCCCGAGCCCAGGCCGGTGCAGTCATCGCGCTTGATGTACAGGTTGGGGCCGCCCAGGGCTTCGGTCAGGCGCGGCAGGAATTCCAGCGGTGTCGGGCCGTGGGTGATGTGCACGCGGGGGAAGAGGGTCAGTTTCATCGTCGCCTTCCTGTTGTCGTTTGAATGAATGGGATGGCAGGGCTCACTGGCCGGTGGCCAGAGCACAGGCGGTGGCGACGATGCGGCCGATCAGCACGCAGTCCTCATCGGTCAGGGACACTGGGGTTCGCAGGTCGAACAGCCGGTCCAGCACTGCCTTGGAATTCGGCAGATCGGGTTTCTGGTCGAGGTATTGCCAGTGCTCGTAGTTGCTCGTGAACGCGACCGGCGCGGGCGTTCCGAACCACTTGATGTACAGGCCCCGCAGCGTGCATTCCTTCAGGAAGCGTTCGATCTGCGCAGGCGTGAAGTCCAGCGTGAACTGGATCGAGCTGGCGATGAATTCTTCCTTCGGATGGCGTGCCTGGCACCGTCAGGTGCGGCGCCTTGCCCAGCTCGCGTGCCAGCGTGGCATACACATGGTTCCAGCGTCGCCCGCGGTCCGCCAGCTGCCCGATCTGCGGCCGCAGCAGGCAGGCCGCCAGGTTGGACATGCGCATGCTGAAATTCGGCGTGACGTACTTCCAGCGCTCGAACACCTCGGCACCCGGCTTGAGGATGTGCTGGTCGTACATCATGTAGCTGCCCGACATCAGGATGGCCTGCGCCGCCACATCGTCGTCATCGGTCACCAGCAGGCCGCCCTCGCCCGAGTTGATGTGCTTGTAGGTCTGGGCGCTGTAGCAGCCCACCCGGCCCCAGGTGCCGGTGTGCCGGCCGTCCCACCGGGCCCCCATGGTGTGGGCGCAATCCTCGACGAGGGCGATGCCGTGCCGGTCGCAGATCGTGCGCACGGCCTGCAGGTCGGAGATATGGCCGCGCATGTGCGACAGCAGGAACACCTTGGCACCGCTGCTGCCGGCCTTGCGCTCAAGATCGCCCAGGTCGGTCAGGTAGTCCGCGGTGGTCTCCACGAGAACGGCCTGCGCACCGGCGTGGGCAATGGCGCCGGGGACCGGGGCCAGGGTGAAGGTGCTGGTCAGCACCTTGTCGCCAGCCTTGACGCCCAGGGCCTTGAGCGCAATGAACATGGCTGCGCCGCATGAACTGACCGCCACGCAATACCGGCTGCCGACGTAGGCTGCGTACTCCTGCTCCAGCAGCGAGGGTTCCGGGTAGCCCGAGCCCTGCTCTCCGTAACGGTGAAGCCGGCCCGTGCGCATCAGCGACACGGCACGCGCGATCGCCTCTTCGGGAATCGGCTCGGGCGTGCTGAGATCCTTGCCAAACCACAGGCCGTCTGGCGTCTTGGCTCCAGCTGGCGGCGTCGGGAATGCAGCCATCGTCCGTTCAATGCTGGTGGCCAGCCAGCGTGCCCAGTTCAAACGAGTCCTGCGGGAAATACTTGCGCAGCCGGATGTCGCCGGTGCGTGCATGGCCCTCCATGCCCTCAAGGCGCGAAATGCGCGCAGCCACCTGCCCGACTTCCCGGCTGGCGCCGCGGGTCAGCCGCTGGTACGTCACCGTCTTGATGAACTTGCCGACGCTCAGGCCGCCGGAGTAGCGTGCGGCGCCCCGTGTCGGGCAGGATGTGGTTGGGGCCGGCGCACTTGTCGCCATAGGCCACGGTGGTCTCCTCACCCAGGAACAGCGAGCCATAGTTGGTCAGCCGGGCCAGCCACCAGTCCAGGTCCCTGGCGAGCACCTGAAGATGCTCGGGCGCGTACTCGTCACTGATCTCCAGCATCTCTTCCCGACTGCCCACCAGCACCACCTCGCCATAGTCACGCCACGCCGCGGTGGCCGCATGGCGCGCCAGGTCGGGCAGGGCCGAAATGACGGAGGGCATCAGCTCGATCACCTTCATGCCCAATTCGCGCGACGAGGTGAACAGCCACACCGGGGAATCGGGACCATGCTCCGCCTGGCCGGCAAGATCGGCCGCCACCAGATTCGCGTCGGCCGTCTCGTCGGCAATGATGGCTGATTCGGTCGGGCCCGCCACCACATCGATGCCGATGCGGCCGAACAGCGTCCGCTTGGCTTCGGCCACGAAGCGGTTGCCCGGGCCGACGATCACATCGGCAGGCTTGGGCGAGTACAGGCCGAAGGCCATGGCCGCAATGCCCTGCACGCCGCCCAGGGCCAGCACGGTGTCTGCGCCGCACAGCTTCATGGTGTGGAGGATGGCGGGGTTGATGCCCGCCTCCTTGTGGGCGGGCGATGTGGCGACGATGTACGGCACACCCGCCACCTTGGCGGTGCACACGCTCATGATCGCGGAAGCGGCGTGCGCATAGCGACCGCCCGGCACATAGCAGCCGGCGGTGTTCACCGGGATCAGCTTCTGCCCTGCCACCAGGCCATCAATCAGTTCGACTTCAAACTCATGCAAGGACTCGCGCTGGCGCAGCGCGAAATCCCTGACGCGGGAATACGCAAACGAAATGTCGTCCTTGACGCCCTGGGACAGTGCCTGGGTGGCCTTCGCAAAGTCATCCTCGCCCACGACGATGGGACCCTGCCAGCCGTCGAAGTCACGCGCGTACTTCTCTACGGCGCTGCGACCATTTCGCTGGATATCCGCCAGCAGGCGCTCCACGGTCTCGGAGGTCGCGGTGTCGATCGATTCCTGCCTCGGGGGGGCCTTCTTCAAGTACTCAATCGTCATGGGACATTACCTTCAAGAAAATGCCTTTCATCGACCGGAATCAGCCGCGGCCTTTCCAGGGAACCACGCGCCGTTCCACAAACCGCACGAGATGGTCAAACGCGTAGGCGATCGCGGCAATCACCACGATGCCCATGATGACGATGGGCGTCTGGAGGAAGCGGGACGCGGACAGCACCATGTAGCCCAGGCCCGAGGTCGCCGCCACCATCTCGGCCGCCACCAGGGTCGTCCAGCCAAAACCGATGCCCACGCGCATCGCGGTGAAGATCTCCGGCATGGCCGACGGCAGGATGACCATGCGAATCACCTGCCAGCGGGTGGCGCCAAACGAGTAGGCGGCATGAATCTGCTCGATCGCCGCCGACTTCACGCCGGCCCGGGCACCCAGGACCATCGGCGCGAGCACCGACGAGAAGATCAGCAGGACCTTGGACAGTTCGTCGATGCCGAACCAGATGATCATCAGCGGCAGATAGGCCAGCGGTGGAATCGGGCGGTAGAACTCGATGGGCGGGTCGAAGATGCCGCGTGCCACCGGGCTCATGCCCATCGCGATGCCCAGCGGGATGCCAACGACACACGCCAGCAGAAAGGCCCCGAAAACCCGCAGGGTGCTGACCCAGATGTGCTCCCAGAAGCCGACCCCGGTGAAGCCTTCCTTCATCACGTCAAAAAAGGCGTTCACCACGTCCATGGGCGAAGGCAGGAACAGCGGCTTGATGTAGCCCGCATACGTGACAAAGCCCCAGAAGGAGATCAGCAGCACGATCACGACGGCGCTGATCCTGAAGCTTTCGCCTTGTCCTGGCACGCCGTAGATCTCGCCGGGTTTGGCGGGCTTGGCCTTCATCAGGCCAGCCAGGAAGCCGTCGCCGCCGGTGGGACGGTTGTCACTCATCATGATGGCCTCCTGCTTCGTCGGCAAAGATGATCCGCAGGATGCTTTCCCGTAACGCAATGAAGTCCGCAGAGGCCTTGATCTCGCGGGCGTTGCCCGTCTCGAAATAGCGCTGGCTGAACGGCAGATCAAACGTGTGCGAGATGCGCCCCGGCCTGGGCGACATGACGATCAGCCGGGTCCCCATGAACAGCGCCTCTTCCACACTGTGCGTGATGAAGAACACCATCTTTCCGGTGTCGCGCCACACCTTCAGGATCAGCTCCTGCGCCCGCTCGCGGGTCAGCGCGTCGAGGGCGCCCAGCGGCTCGTCCATCAACAGGATGTCGGGGTCGCTGGTGAGCGCGCGTGCGATGCCCACGCGCTGCTGCATGCCGCCTGACAGCTCGTAGGTGGCCGATTGCTCAAACTGCTCCAGCCCCAGCAGCTTGATGAACTCGCGCGCGATGGTTTCGCGCTTGGCCTTGTCGTGCCCCTGGATCTTCAGGCCGAAGGCCACGTTGTCCAGCACGTTCAGCCAGGGCAGCAGCGCGTGCTTCTGGAACACGACCGACCGGTCCGCACCCGGACCGGTGACCGCACGTCCCTTCAGGGCAATCTCGCCCTCGCTGGGCGCCATGAAGCCGGCGATCAGGTTGAGCAGCGTTGACTTGCCGCAGCCCGATGCGCCCAGCGCCACCACGAAGTCCTTCTCATGGATCTCGAGATTGATGTTCTTGAGCGCATGAACGGGCGGCTTCCCCTTCACCGGGTAGAACACCGACACATTGCTGATGGCTAAGGCGGTCATGGGAAGCCTTGAACTGGACAACTGAAGTGCCGACCGGCCCTGCGCAGGTCGGCACCGCTGGCACCACAGTCGGCTTACTTGCCCGCAGCCGCCTTGGCGAACTCAGGGTTGACGAACTGGCCGTAGTCGTCTGCAGTCTTGTTGATTCGACCTGCGCTCTTGAGGAATTCAGCGGTGCCCTTGATGGTTTTGGCTGCGCCGCCGCCCATCCAGTTGGCGGACATGGTCAGATCGGCGTCAGGGTAAATCGTGCCTTCAAGCATCGGCACGACTGCAGCGGGTGGTACACCCACACTCGCTGCGACGGCCTTGACCTTCGCCGAATCTGCGTTCCATGCGGCCTTGTTCTTGTGGTAGTCCGCATTGATCTCGAACATGGCCCTCAGGAACTTGACCAGGCCGTCGCGGTTTTCAGCTGCGAACTTGTTGTTCGCAACCCATGCGTTGAATGTATGAAAACCCGCCGCTCTCGCCACGTCGCCCGCGGTGTACATCACCTTGCCGTTTTCACGCAGCTTCGCTTGAACGGGAACCCACACGAAAGCCGCATCGACGGCGTTTTGTGCCCAGGCAGCAGCGATCTCGGCAGGCGACATGCCCAGCAGGGTGACGTCTTTTTCCGTCAGTCCGTTCATCTTCAGTGCGCCCATGAGCGAGTAGTGGGCTGTGGAGCCGATCGGCACCGCAATGCGCTTGCCTTTGAGGTCGGCGGGTTTCTCGATGCCAGATCCATTTCGTGCGACCAAGGCCTCGGAACTGTCAATGACCTTGCCTGCAGAGACCATCTGATAGGGCAATCCAGAGCTCAAGCCGGCTGACAGGGGAGAGGATCCGATTTCAGAAATCTGAATACCGCCAGAGGCCATGGCCGCGTTGACTTCAGCGCCAGAAGCGAACTGCCGCCACTCGATCTTCCAGCCGGTTGCCTTTTCAAGGCTTCCGTCGGCGATGAGCGCCTTGTAGGGAAGAGGATCGCCAAAATGCCCGATCACCACCTTGGTTTGTGCGACCGCCTGGGTGACCAGGCTGAGGGTGAAGGCCGTGCCGATGATCAGTGATTTAACGAGTCGATTCATGGTGTTCATCCAAAAAGGGAGGCGTGCATGCCTCGGGGCTTGGGATCGGCTCACTTGCAGACGTGCAGGAAACCTCGGCGGATGCTAGGCACAAGAATTTTTTCCAAATAGAGCCAGATTCATTTAGTTCTGGTTCCAGAATGAACGCGCCCGAGGCCACGTGGCCGCGTCGGCTGCGGTGCACCGCAGCGTTGCACTGCAGCAGGCCACAAGCACCGCAGTTGGTGCATGTCGGCGGAAAACGGTGCAGGGCCCGGATGCTCGGGAAGGAGCGCGCCATGAGACAGAAGCAGGAAATCACCGACATCTGGGCCAAGCTGTTCCCGCAGTTCTCGGGCAGCAGCGGCACCCTGCAGGGCCAGGTCAAGGAGCTGATGGTCCACTCGATCCTGATGGGCCTGGTGCCGGCCGGCGCGAAGGTGCCCACCAGCCGCGCCTTGGCCGCCGCGCTGGGGCTGTCGCGCAACACCGTGTCCCTCGCGCTGCAGGTGCTGGTGGACAAGGGCTTCCTGATTGCGGCTCCGCGCAGCGGGCTGGTGGTCAATGGCGACATCCTGCTGGGCCAGGCGGTCCAGTCATCGGTCCAGGTGCCCGCGCCCGCGGCGCTGCAGTGGGATGCGCGACTGCTGTCGCGCGCACGGCATCAACGCAACATCGCCAAGCCTGCCAACTGGCAGGACTTTGCCTACCCGTTCATCTATGGCCAGTTTGACCCGAGCCTGGTGCCCTTGAGGGACTGGCGCGCCTGCGCACACCAGGCCCTGTTCGTGCCCGCGGTCAGGAAATGGGCGCAGGACCACATCAATCGTGACTCCGAAGCCCTGCTGGAGCAGATCCAGCACCGGCTGCTGCCCGCGCGCGGCATCGTGGCCCGGCGCGACGAGATCCTGGTGACAGCGGGTGCGCAGATGGCCTGCTACCTGTTGGCCAACGTCCTCCTGGACCGCAAGACGGTCGTCGGGATCGAGGATCCGGGCTATCCGGACGCGCGAAACAACTTCATGCTGCGCACCGACCATGTCAAGGCACTGCCGATCGATGCGGACGGCCTGATCGCCTCGCGCGCGATGGCCCAGTGCGCCTATGCGTATGTGACGCCGAGCCACCAGTGCCCCACCACCGTCACCATGCCCCTGAAGCGCCGGCAGGAGATTCTGGCGCTGGCGAGGAAGCACGACGTCGTCCTCTTTGAGGACGACCACGAGAGCGAGCTGAACTTCTCCGGCCGGCCGCTGCCCGCGCTGAAAAGTCTCGACGCGGACGGGCGGGTCATCTACCTGGGCAGCCTGTCGAAAACCCTGGCGCACGGCCTGCGGATCGGCTACATCGTTGCGCCGGCCGAGCTGATCCGCGAACTGCGTGCCCTGAGGCGCCTGATCATCCGGCACACGCCCGCCAACAATGCACACACGGCGAGCCTGTTCATCGCACAGGGCCACCACGATGCCTTCATCCGCAAGCTGAACGTGACTTACCGGGAACGGCGTGAGCTGCTGGCCCGGGCTTTCGCCAAGCACCTGCCGCAGTTCCACATCATGCCCTCGCAAGGCGGCTCGGCTGCCTGGATCCAGGGACCAGCGGGACTGAACGCGCAGGCGCTGACCGATGGCTGCGCGGCGCGAAGCGTGCTGATCGAGCCCGGCGACATCTTTTTCAGGAAATCATCCGCGACCAGTCAGTCCTACCTGCGCCTGGGCTACGCCGCCATACCCGGCAACCTGATCGATGCTGGGGTGAAGGAGATCGCGCGCGCGTACGCCGCCCTGCGTGCGCCATAGCGTCACGGTACCGGCGGCAGCCACGCCGTATCGGGTAGGGGCACGCAGCCATGACCGCCGATGGCGCGTGTGCTCAGCGTTGGCCGGCAATCCATGGGGCCAGCCAGATCATGCCCATGTCGCTGCCTGGCGGGCCGAGCATGGACAGCCCCAGCAGCGCGCCCAGACGCTGACCCGATGGCAATGACACCTGCGGGAAGCCCGGCAGCCCGCGCAGGAGGGGGCACTTGGAAGATCACCCGCTCCCGCACACCATCCGCGCGTGCGCGTTCCCTGGGACCGTTCCAGCCCGCTGTTGATTTCCACCAAGAAGTTGTCCACAACGTGAGCCCGCGGGGCTCGAAGACGAGTGGGTCAATATTGGATGGAAATGGCGGGTCAGGATTGCGTGGAACTCAACACCCTGTGGCCTCGCCGTCGTCGTACAGCCTTCCACCTATGGCGTGAAGGTATTGGCTCTGGCCGATAAGTTGATGGAACTTGCTGTAGCTTATTTATTGAACTTACAGGCCATGGCTTATAAATGTGCCATGGTCACGGCCTTCCCCGTCCGCTTCCCTGATCAACTCCGCCAGCATCTGCGGGCGTTGAGGAAGCGGCATGGCCTGACTCAGGCCCAGCTCGGCGCACTCATCGGTGTCAGTCAGGCGCGGATCGCAGAGATCGAAGCGAACCCGGGCCTGGTCAACTTCGAGCAGCTGATGAAGCTGCTGTCCGTGCTGGGTGTCTCGCTGACCCTGCAGGAGGAAGCGGCCGCGCCGGCCGCCACCCGCGCCCCTGCGGCCAAGGCCTCGAAGCCGAAGGCCACCAAGCCGCCGCGCAAAACGGTCAGCAAACCGCCCGAGGTCAAGTCAGCTCCCCGTCCAACGCTCGTGGCCCGCCCCAAGAAGGGCTCGTGGTGACCCAGTCGCTCAACGCCTGGATGAACGGCGAGCTGGTCGGCACCTGGCTCGTCGACCGGAACTCGCACGCCTTCCGCTACGAGCCCGTCCTGGCTGGAGTCGCCCCGCCGGCGATCGCTTTCGCTCTCGCTGCCCATCAGCGGATCGCTGGAGATCCAGGGCCAGGAGGTCCGCAACTACTTCGACAACCTGCTGCCGGACAACGAACGGATCCGCTCGCGGCTGCGCCGGCGCTTCGGCCTACGCTCTGGCGAGATCTTCGATCTGCTGGAGGCCATCGGCCGGGACTGCGTCGGTGCCGTGCAGCTCCTGCCCGAGGGCGTCACCCCGGAGGGTTGGGATCGGATCGAGTGCGACGCGCTGACCGAGGCGCAGATCGTCGACCTGCTGCAGGCCGTGCCGTCGGACACCGACCCCGGGTCGATCCACGACGACGACCTGTTCCGGATCTCCATCGCCGGCGCCCAGGAGAAGACCGCACTCACCCGATGGAAGGGCAGATGGTGCCGGCCTCATGGCGCCACGCCCACCACCCACATCATCAAGCTGCCGCTGGGTCTCATCGGTGGCTCGAAGCGGGTCGATGCATCGGACTCGGTTCAGAACGAATGGCTGTGCGCGCAGATCGTCGCGGAGCTCGGGCTGCCCGTCGCCTCCACGTCGATGGAGACCTTCGGCGACCAGACCGTGCTTGATCGTCGAGCGGTTCGACCGCGAGTGGATGGACAAGGGGACGTGGATCGCACGACTGCCCCAGGAAGACTTCTGCCAGGCGCTCGGCGTCGGGCCGGACCAGAAGTACGAGCAAGGCGGCGGCCCCGGCATGCGGAAGTGCCTGCAGCTGCTGCAGGGCAGTGCGGACCGTGAGGACACGACCCTCTTCCTGCTCACGCAGCTTGCGTTCGTGCTGATGGCGGCCACCGACGGCCACGCCAAGAACTTCTCGATCTATCTCGATCGTGGCGACGCCTATCGGATGACACCGCTCTACGACGTCCTGTCGATGTGGCCCTACTACGGCGACGGCGCCAATCAGTTCAGGCCGCGCAAGGCGGGCCTGGCGATGGCCGTGCGCTCGAAGAACGCGCACTACCTGTTCCACACGATCCAGGCGCGCCACTGGCAGCAACTGGCGTCCAGGCACGGCGGGGATGCGGTGTGGGCCGCGATGATCGAGCTCGTCAGCAGCGTCGAGGACGCGCTCGCGCGAGTAGAGCAACGGCTGCCCAAGGACTTCCCAGCCCACACCTGGGAAAGCATCTCGACCGGCATGCGGAGCGAGGCAAGGCGACTTCTGATGGAGTCCGGACTCCAGTAGGTGCGCCCGGTCGCGTAGCGGCTACGCCAGATGGACCAACGGCCTAGGCATCACTGCCTAAGCCGTTGATTTGACTTGGTGGCCAAGGGCGGAATCGAACCACCGACACGCGGATTTTCAATCCGCTGCTCTACCAACTGAGCTACTTGGCCGTGAGCCGCGCATTATAGGCCAGGGCCTCACAGCCCCGATGACCTGCCGCGCTTGCTGCGAGCGAGGTCCACGCCCAACTGCTTGAGCTTGCGGTACAGGTGCGTGCGTTCGAGGCCGGTCTTCTCGGCCACGCGCGTCATGCTGCCGTTTTCCTGGGCGAGGTGGAACTCGAAGTAGCTCTTCTCGAAAGCGTCGCGCGCTTCGCGCAGCGGGCGGTCGAGGTCGAAGCTCTGCTCGGACTGCGGCCCCAGCATCATCGGCATGGTGGGCAGCATGGCGCCGCCGGTCATCGCGGCTTCGCACCGTGAGCGGGTTGCTCGTGGTGCGCTGACCGTGGGCATGGTGGCTGCGGACGCGCCGCACTCGGCTTGGCCAGGCCCTGCTCCACGGCGCGCAGCAGCTTCTGCAGCGTGACCGGCTTTTCGAGGAAGGCCATCGCGCCGAACTTGGTGGCTTCGACCGCGGTGTCGATGGTGCCGTGGCCGCTCATCATGATGACCGGCATGTCAGCAGGCCGGTGGCGCCCCATTCCTTGAGCAGCGTGATGCCGTCGACATCGGGCATCCAGATGTCGAGCAGCACCAGGTCGGGCCGGCCTTGCTCGCGGCTGGCGCGCGCCTGCGCCGCGTTCTCCGCCACCTCGACGGTGTGGCCCTCATCGGTGAGGATCTCCGACAGCAGGGCGCGGATGCCGAGTTCGTCGTCAACAACAAGAATCGTGGCCATGAATGTTCAGTGCGCCCGTGATGCGGCACCAGCCGTGGCGGCGTGGGTCGCGTCGTCCGGGGCGAACTTTGAAAATGATAGCGAAACTTGCGCCCCGCTCGGCTCGCCCGGCAGGCCCCGAGGTTGGCGATGCGCACCCGCGCGCCGTGTTCATCGGCGATTTTCTTGACCACCGCCAAACCCAGCCCGGTGCCCTTGCTCTTGGTGGTGACGTAAGGCTCGAACGCCCGCTTGAGCACCTTCTCGGGAAACCCGGCGCCATTGTCGATCACTTGCAGACGCACGGCCCGCGGGTCGCCCTGGTCGGTGCGGGCGAGCTCGGTCCGGACCCGCACGCGGCCTCCGGGCAGGTCGTTGACGGCGTCGAGCGCGTTCTGCACGAGGTTGTGGATCACCTGGCGCAGCTGCGTGCCGTCGCCCATGATCTCGGGCAGTCCCGTGCCCAGCTCGGCGCGCAGGCGGCCGCTCTCCTGCGCCGCGGCATACAGGCCCAGCACCTCGGACACCAGCGCGTTCAGGTCGAGCGGCTTGAGCTGGGCCGCGGGCAGGCGCGCGTAGTCGCGGAACTCGTTGACCAGCCCCTTCATGGCCTGGACCTGGTTGACGATGGTGGCCACCGAGCGCGCCAGCATGGCCTGGTCGGCCCCTTCGAGCTTGGACTCGAGCTTGAACTGCAGCCGCTCGGCCGAGAGCTGGATCGGCGTGAGCGGGTTCTTGATCTCGTGGGCGAGGCGTCGCGCCACTTCGCTCCAGGCCTGGCTGCGCTGGGCGGAGACGACGTCGGTGATGTCGTCGAACACCATCAGCCGCGCCAGCTGCGGCATGGCTGCGCCGCGCACCAGCAGGGTCAGGGTGTCGCGGTTGCGGCCTTGCGAATCCTGGGTCTGCAGCTCGAAGGAGTCCTGCCAGTGGTCGCGCTCGCCGGCCTCGGGGCTGCTGGCGTGCAGCTCGAAGCGCTGCCACACCGCCTTGGCGAAGTCGGCCGAGCCCGGGCACTTCCTCGAGCCGACGCCCGCGGTAGGCCGACAGCGGCAGCTTGAGGATGCGCGTGGCGCCGGGGTTCACGGTGTCGATGCGGCCTTCGCGGTCGAACACGATCACGCCGGCGGTGAGGTTGTCGAGGATGGTCTGCAGGTTGGCGCGCGCGCCTTCCACCTGCACCACGCTGCGCTGCACCAGCTCGCGCGCCTCGGCGAGCTGGCCGGTCATGTCGGCAAACGAGCGCGTCAGTCCGCCCAGTTCGTCGCGCGAGGCGAACACCGGCTTCGCGCTCAGGTCGCCCTGGGCCACCTGGCGCACACCTTCGGCCAGCAGCAGCAAGGGGCGGGCCAGCTGGTTGCCCAGCAGCGCCGCGAGCAGCACCGCGCCGAACACCGCCAGCACCAGCGCCAAGCGTGAGCGTGCCGATGTACATGCGGCGCAGGCCGTCGCGCGCGAGCGCGCGCTGCTGGTACTCGCGGTAGGCAGTCTGCACCGCCAGCGCATTGGCGGTCAGCGCCGGCGGCAGCAGTTGCCTCACCATCAGGTAGCGCTCCTGCTCGCCGAGCGCGAAGTTGCTGCTCGGGATGAGCGCCAGCGTGCGGATGCGGGCATTGCCGGCGGCTGCGGCACCGGCGTCTTCGTCCAGGCCTTCGAGCTGACCGACCACGCGGCTCAGCCGCGCCTGGCGCATCATCGTGGGCGTCGGGCGGTCGGGCATGAGACCGATGCCGCGGCTGGCCGCCACCAGGGTCTGGCCGGAGGCGCCGACGATGGTGACGTCCTGCGCCGAGAGCTGTTCGCGCAGGCGCTCCAGCGCCAGCGGCTGCGCGGTGCCCGCGGTTTCGCCGAGTTTCTCCGCGGCCAGCCGGGTGCGCCCGGCCAGTTCGTTGACCAGCGCGTCGAGCGTGCCGCGGCCCAGATTGAGGCCGGCATCGAGTGCGGTCTCCACCTTCACGTCGAACCAGCTCTCGATGCTGCGCGACACGAACTGGTAGCTCACCAAGTAGATCAGCACACCCGGCACCACGCCCACCAGCGCAAAGATCGCGGCCAGCTTGAGCAGCAGGCGGCTGCCGAACTTGCCGCGCCGAACCCGCAGCGCAAGGCGCACGGCCGCCATGCCGATCACCAGCACCAGCAGGGCCGCGACGGTGACGTTGACCCAGAACAGCCAGACGTAGTGCCGCTCGTACAGCGCCGGGCTGTTGGTGGCCACCGACAGCAGGAACGCGAGCACCAGGCCCGCCCCTGTCACCGCCACCAGGGAGACGATCCAGGCCCAGCGCGAGGCTTTGGTCATGGCAACGGCCGGCGCAACGGCGGTCTAGTCGAAGCGCTGGGAGCGCTCCACCGCGAGCGCCCAGTCGGGCTGGCCGCCGATGCCGATCTGCATCGGCCGTGGCAGCAACGAGGTGTCGAGCCGGAAGCTGAACTCGACATAGTGGCGGCCACCCCCTCCTCGATCTGGCCGGGCTCGGCAATGCGCCAGTTGACGCCGCGGCGCATCGCGGCCAGGGCTTCGTCGCGGGTCGCGTAGGTCTGGCTGAGCCCGCCGAAGGTGACGCGGTAGCTCAGCGTGAGCGGCTGGAACACGATGCGCCACAGCCGCGAGGCGCTGCGCCACCCGCTTGTCGCGCCAGTACCAGCGGTCGCGAAACACCTCGGCTTCGGCCACGAAATAGAGCGGCACGGCCTTGTTCAGCGCGTCTTCGGCGCCCTTGCGGCAGCTCGAAGTCGAGCACGTAGTCGAGCAGCAGGCCCTCGTCGCTGCGTGCGATCTTCGAAGTGATGTGAGCGCAGGCTCTCCGGCTGATGTCGGAATGACGAGCGCAAAGCCCATGAGGCAGCCCAGCACCAGCGAACGCAACCAGGCCCATGGGCGGCGTCGACCTGCCGCGGGCCACTTTGCACTCGACGACAAGGCCAGGCTGGGCATCGGTCGGGGTGAGGTCAGTTCTTTTCGAGCAAGGCGTAGAAGAATCCGTCTGCAGCCGCACCGAAGGCGTGCACCGCGACGTTGTCGAGATTGTCGGGCAGCGGCAGCAGGTGCCCTGGAGAAGCCGGCCGCGACGCGAGGGCGGCATCGGGCTGGCGTTGCAAAAAAGCGTCGATCTGGGCCTGGCCCTCGGCACGGAAGACCGAGCAGGTGCAGTACAGCAGCCGTCCGCCGGGCTGCCAGCGTGGGCCACAGGGCGTCGAGCAGCCGGGCCTGGGTGTGCGCCAAGGCCGCGATGTCGGTGGCACGCCGCAGCCAGCGCACGTCGGGATGGCGGCGCACGATGCCCGACGCACTGCAGGGCGCATCGAGCAGGATGGCGTCGAAGGGCAGGCCATCCCACCAGGACGACGGGTCGCCTGCATCGGCGGCCAGGCACCGCGCCTGCAGGCCCAGTCGCGCCAGCGATTCGTCGCACCTGACCAGACGCGCGGCGTCGCTGTCGAGCGCCAGCACGTCCAGGTCGGCCAGCTCCAGCAGGTGGGCGGTCTTGCCGCCGGGCGCGGCGCAGGCGTCGAGAACGCGCGCGCCTGCGGGCAGGCGCTGGCTGGCGCCGTCATCAGCCCAGCAGCAAGGGCGCGGCGCGTTGGGCGGCGGCGTCCTGCACCGAGACATCGCCGTCGTCGAAACCCGGGAGCCGCTGCACCGGGCAAGGCTGCTGCCAGCACCACGGCCTGCGGCCCCACGGCTCGGGCCGCCATGCCGGCGTCGGCAAGCGCGCCGAGGTAGCCGTCGACATCGCCGCGGCGCGGCGTTGACGCGCAGCGTCATCGGCGGATGTTGCTGGTCGGCATGGAGCAGGGCCTGCCAGTGCTCGGGCCAGTCGCGCGCGCAGGCGTCGACCCACCAGGCGGGTGGTTGAACTGGCGCCACGGGTCGCGCAGCGCCGCGGCAACAAGGCGCGTCGCGCTCGCGCAGGAAGCGGCGCAGCACGGCGTTGACGAATCCGGCGCTGGACTTGAAGCGACGCTGCGCGCGCGGCCACCGCCTGGTCGACCAGGGTGTGGGCCGCGTACGGCGCACCGGCTCGGGCCAGAGCAGCGCCAGTGCGGTGAGCAGCAGCGCGTCGATGGGCGGCGGCGGGGTCTTTGGCGCGAGCAAGCGCGCGCGACTGCCTGCGCGCTGCCCAGCCAGCGCAGCGCGTGGAAGCTCAGCGCCTGGGTGCCCGGCCGGGCGTCGGCCGGGCAGCGGGCGAGGGCATCATTGAGGCTGTGGCCGGCTGCGCACGGCCTGCACCGCGTCGGCGGTGTGCTGCAGCAGTCGAGCCAGCGGGAGCGCTGGCCGTCTTGGTGGGCGTATTCACCGCACGCAGTCTACGGGCTGGCTGACATCGCACCGACGCGGTCTACGCGCTGCGTTACCCTGTCACCCCTGATGACATCGCTCGAGACCATGCCAGCCGATCAAGCCACACCGATCTTCCGCACCGAGGAGGACCTCGCGCGCTTGCCCGCCTCCGACCGCATCCGCTACCGGCTGATCGGCGCGCAGTGCCGCTACCACGCCAACGACAACATCGCCGACTTCATCGAGGACGGCGAGATCGACGAGCTCAAGCTCGAGGTCGAGGCCAAGATGCAGGAGGTGCTGCGCGCGCTGGTGATCGACACCGACAGCGACCACAACACCAACGACACCGCCAAGCGCGTGGCGAAGATGTTCCTCACCGAGGTGTTCCGCGGCCGCTACGTGCCGATGCCCTCGGTCACCGAGTTTCCGAACTTCTCGCGCCTGAACGAGCTGATGATCGTCGGACCGATCAAGGTGCGCAGCGCCTGCTCGCACCACCTGTGCCCGATCATCGGCAAGGTGTGGATCGGCGTGCTGCCCAACGAGCACTCCAACCTGATCGGGCTGTCCAAGTACGCCCGCATCTGCGACTGGATCATGAGCCGCCCGCAGATCCAGGAAGAGGCCGTGACGATGCTGGCCAACGAACTGCAGGAGCGCGTCAAGCCCGACGGACTGGCCATCGTGATGGAGGCCGACCACTTCTGCATGCACTGGCGCGGCGTCAAGGACGACGAGTCGATGATGACCAACAGCGTGATGCGCGGCGCCTTCCTGAAAGACGCCAACCTGCGGCGCGAGTTCCTCTCGCTGCTCAGCAAGAAGAACAACTGAGGACTCGACCATGCTGGTTCGATTGATGTACGCGAGCCGCGCGGCCGGCGTCGGTGGACCACGAGGCGCTGCTGGCGATCCTGCAAGAAGTCGAAGCCGAACAACCCAGCAGCGGCGTGACCGGCGTGCTGTGCTTTTCCGGCGGCATCTTCCTGCAGGTGCTCGAAGGCGGTCGCCCGCCGGTGAGCAAGCTCTACAACCGCATCGCGAGCGACCCGCGCCACACCGACGTGGTGCTGCTGCAGCTACGAAGAGATCGGCGAGCGCAGCTTTGCCGGCTGGTCGATGGGCCAGGTGAACCTCGCGCGGCTGAACCCGGCGTTGCTGCTGAAGTACTCGGAGACCGCGGTGCTCGACCCCTACGCGGTGTCGGGCGACGGTGTCGATGGCGCTGTTCAACGAACTGGTGGCCACCGCGTCGATCGTGGGGCCGGGCTGACGCGGCGTCTACAGGCCGAGCCAGGTCCCGATGCGTCAGCAGCGCTGCGTCGTCGTAGCGCTCGAAGCCGCTGTACTTGGTCGGCTCGAGCTTCTTCTTGCCCTCGTCCGACTCGGACAGCGACAGGAAGTAGTCGCGCACCTTGACCAGCTGATCCGGCGCTAATGGCCGGACTGGCGATGATGTGCTTGATGGGCACGGGCTTGGACTGGAACAGCACCTTGCCCGCCCTTGGCCTGCCAGGCCTTGACGAGGCTGTTCGACGCCGTGGCACCGGACGCGGTGAGGTTGTTCTCCACGAAGAACGGCACCGCGTCCTGATAGCGGGTGTAGGTGATGGCCATGGCCTTGGGGTCGATCTGCGCGTCGCGCAGTGACGCCCGCACCATCCACGAGGTGATCGAGTCCTCGTCCGGCGCGCCGAGCTTCATCCCCTTGAGGTCGCCCAGCGACTTGAGGGGCGAATCGCTCTTCACCAGGAAGCTGGCGTGTACTGCTGGAAGCCCTTGGTGACGACCACCAGCTTGTAGTTCGATTCCTTGATCGCCTGGATCGACAGGTGCGCGGGATGCACCATCGCCAGGTCGTAGGTCTTGGCGGCCAGACCCCGACGCAGCGTGGGGTAATCGCCGATCGGCTCCACCGTGACCGGCTGCTTGAGGATCTTGGAGAGGTCGCTCGCCATGGCCGCGTAGCGGCCTCGGACCTCTTCGAGCGGCACCCGGTAGGTGACGCCTTCGTTCACCGCAAACACCAGCGCGTGAGCCCACGGCGCCGACATCACCAGCAAGGCTGCCAACAGGCAGCGAGATACATCACGGAGCATGGGGACGGACTCGCGAGAGGTCAAAACTTCAGAAAGGTAACCTCATGGTAGCCGAGCCGCTTCGGCGGCATCCGAGAAGAAAGTCGCCGCCGCGCCCGTCGTTTCCAGCGGTTACCGCGGCGCGGCGATCTGCGCCCGACCCTGCTCAAGTCAGCGCGAAGGCTTCACGCTGCCGCAATCGGCGGATATCCACCGGCCCTGGCCTCGCATGTTCATCTCGACCGGACCGCCAGCTTTGGGGCCGGCGCCGGGCATGCGGGTTGCCATCGTGCCCTTGCCCTGCATGGCATAGGTCCAGTTCTTGGCATCGACCAGGGTGTACTCGCCGGTGAAGTCGCCGGTGTAACCCTCGGCGCTCTCGCACCGGCCCTTGACCTTGACCGTCTGGCCGGTGATCGAGACGACCTCGGTGCGGCACTCGGGCTGGTCCTTCATGGACTCCGCGATCGCCTTGCGGGGATCCGCGAGCTCGGCCGCATCCTTGGGCGTGAGGCACTCGCGCTGCTTGCCCGGCGAGGCGCCCTGCTGCGCCATCATCGCCTGCATCTGGGCGCGTTGCTGTGGCGACATGTTCTTCATCATGGCCTCCTGGGCTTGCGCCAGGGATGCCATCAGGTCCTGCCCGTTGACGAGAATCTTGAAGTCCTCCTCCCACAGCCCCGGCAGTGGCGGAGTCTTGAACGTCTGCGCGCTGGTACCTGCCGCCATCAGCCCCAGGGTGGCGGCCGCAGCCAGCCGGACGGTGTCTTCGATCCATCGCATGCCCAGTCTCCTTCGCTACGTCATGCGGCTTTCTTCGCCGCGGCCTTCTTCGCCGGCGCCTTGGCAGCGCGCGGCTCGAACTCGAACACCACCTTGCCTTCCTTCTTGTCGTAGGCCAGGTAGGCCTTGAACTTGCGCCGGGTCTTGTTGGACACGAAGTTCTGCAGCAGTTCGGTCTTGCCTTCGGTCAGCAGCCGGCTCATCTGCTCGCGCGCCACCGGCTGCTGCAGGATGATCTTGCCACTCTTGAAGTCGCAGGTGACGGGCGCGCCCACCGCATGCTCGCAAACGTAGCTGGTGCCGTGCTCGTACACCTTGCCCTGGCACTTGGGGCAGGCGCCGAGCGCTTCCTGGCCGGAGAAATCCACCGGCTCGCCGTCGCCCTCGGCCTTCTTGGCATCCTCGCCGAAGTCGAACTCCAGCTTCCAGTTCTTGATCTCTTCATCGAACGCCAGCTTGAGCTCGGCCGTGAACGGCCAGCCGGCCTTGGAGCGGAAGCCCTCGAGCGGACCGATCTTCTTGTTGGCGATGAACTGCTCGACTTCCTCCAGCTCGAAAGCCCGGCTGCCCGGGATCTTGCTGATCGAAAACCCGCAGCCTTCCTCCGCGCCTGATCTTGCCCGCACAGGCGAAGCGGCGGTAGTTCTCCTTGACCACGCCGCCGCAGTTCGGGCACGGCACCTTGAGCGTGGCGTAGTCGCCGGGGATGGTGTCGCGGTCGTACTCCTTGGCCTTGCGCACGATGCGCTCGGCCATGGCCGCGATCTCGGCCATGAAGGCATCGCGCTCGAGGCGACCCTTTTCCATCTCGGCGAGCTGGTGCTCCCAGTTGCCGGTGAGTTCGGGCTTGGTCAGGTCCTCCACGCCCAGGCCGCGCAGCAGGGTCATCAGCTGAAAGGCCTTGGCGCCAGGCACCAGTTCGCGACCCTCGCGGTGCATGTACTTCTCGAGGATCAGGCCTTCGATGATGGCCGCGCGCGTGGCCGGCGTGCCCAGGCCCTTCTCGGCCATGGCCTCGCGCAGCTCGTCGTCGTCGATCAGCTTGCCCGCGCCTTCCATCGCGCTGAGCAGCGTGGCCTCGGTGTAGCGCGCCGGCGGCTTGGTCTTGAGCGGCGTTGACGGCCACGCTCTCGGTGCGCACCACCTCGCCCGGCCGCCACCGCCACCAGGTTGGCGTCGTCCTCCTGGGCTTCGCGCCCATACACGGCCAGCCAGCCCGGCTTGACCATCACCTTGCCGTTGGTCTGGAACCTGTGCTCCTGCTCCTTGCCCTTGGCGCCCACCTTCACGGTGGAAATGCGGGTCGTCACGAGGAACTCCGCCGGGGGAAAGAACACCGCCAGGAAGCGCTTGACCACCATGTCGTAGAGCTTGGCCTCGATCTCCGTCAGGCTCTTGGGCGCCTGCAGCGTGGGGATGATGGCGAAGTGGTCCGACACCTTGGCGTTGTCGAAGATGCGCTTGTTGGGTTTGACGTAGCCCTCCTTGATGGCCGTCTTCGCGTGCGGGGCCAGTGCGCGCAAGGGACCGGGCATGTCCTCGGTGGAGATCATCTTCATCGTCTGCTTGACGACGTCCACATAGTCTTCCGGCAGCGCCTTGCTGTCCGTCCGCGGATAGGTCAGCACCTTGTGCTTTTCGTACAGCGCCTGCGCGATCGACAGCGTCGTCTTGGCCGAGAAGCCCAGCCGCGAGTTGGCCTCGCGCTGCAGCGTGGTCAGGTCGTACAGGCCCGGTGCACTCTGGGTGCTGGGCTTGGACTCCTCGCTCACGCTCGCCGGCTGGCTGCGGCAGGCCTGTGCGATGGCCTGGGCGTCGGCCTCGTTCCAGAGGCGGTCAGCGCGGGCCTCGGGATCGTCAGGATTCTTCTTCCACTTCGGGTCGAACCACTTGCCGTCGTACTCGCCGGCCTGAGCGGCGAAGGTGCCCTTGATCTCCCAGTAGTCGCGCGAGACGTGCTTTCGGATCTTCTCCTCGCGCTCGACCACGATCGACAGCGTGGGCGTCTGCACCCGGCCCACGGTGGTGAGGAAGAAGCCACCGTCGCGCGAGTTGAATGCCGTCATCGCCCGCGTGCCGTTGATGCCCACCAGCCAGTCGGCCTCGGAACGGCAACGGGCGGCGCTGGCCAGCGGCAGCATCTGCGCGTCACTGCGCAGGTGCTCGAAGCCATCGCGGATGGCCGCCGGCGTCATGCTCTGCAACCACAGGCGCTTGACCGGGTGCTTGCTCTTGCTGTGCTGCTGGATCAGGCGAAAGATCAGCTCGCCCTCGCGGCCCGCGTCGCAGGCGTTGATCAGCTCGCTCACGTCCTTGCGCTTGACGAGCTTGACGATGGCGTTGAGCCGGCCCTTGCTCTTGTCGATCGGGTTGAGCTCGAAATGCGGCGGGATCACCGGCAGGTTGGCAAAACTCCACTTGCCACGCTTGACGTCGAACTCCTCCGGCGCCTTGATCTCCAGAAGGTGGCCGACGGCCGAGGTGACGATGTACTTCTCGCTCTCGAAGTACTCGTCGTGCTTGTCGAACTTGCCTGCGCTCGGGGTGAGCGCGCGCACGATGTCCTGTGCGACGGAAGGCTTCTCGGCAATGATCAGTGACTTGGACATGTTGACTCGGGACTCGAAATTCCTGGCAGGCCTCTTGCTGGCCGGGCGGATGACGCAAATACAATCCGGGCTTCGCGCGCACGCACGCACACGCGCGCGCCCATGATTTCAATGTACCCAAAGACGACGATGGCGCAAGCAGCGACAGCCCAGAAGGCCCCACCCCCCAAATCAGCCAGCAAGCCCGGGCGACGCATCCAGGTGCGCCGCAGCGGCGTGCACGGCAAGGGGGTGTTCGCGCTAGCGGCCCTCAAGCGGGGCGAGTCGATCATCGAGTACACGGGCGAAGTCATCACCTGGGCCGAGGCGCTTCGCCGTCACCCGCACGACCCCAAGGACCCGGACCATACCTTCTATTTCCACATCGACGACCAGCACGTCATCGATGCCAAGTTCGGCGGCAATGCGGCGCGGTGGATCAACCACGCCTGCACGCCCAATTGCGAGGCCGACGAGACCGACGGCCGCGTCTTCATCAAGGCGCTGCGCGCCATCAAGCCCGGCGAAGAGCTGTTCTACGACTACGGGCTCACCATCGACGAGCGCTACACGCCCAAGTTGAAGAAGCAGTTCGAGTGCCGCTGCGGCACGCCCAAGTGCCGCGGCACGCTGCTGGCCCCCAAGCGCTGATGGCCATGCACGAGCGACACCTTCACTGGGGTGCCGAGGAACTGTGGCAGCAGCTGCTGCCGCTGCTGCCCGGCCTGAGCGTCGAAATCGTCGAGCGCACCAGCTCGACCAACAGCGCGCTGCTCGAGCGCGCCCGCGTGCTGAGCCGGCCGGACCCCGACAACGCCGAGGTGCTGATCCAGCGCAGCGTCGAGAGCGCGGCGTTCGGTCGCCGCGCCGCCGACGTGCAACCGTGCCTGCTGGTGGCCGAGCACCAGACCGGCGGGCGCGGGCGCCAGGGGCGCTCATGGCAATCGCACGGCCGGCGCCTCGCTCACCTTCTCGCTGTCGCTGCCTTTGTCGCTGCCCGATTGGTCGGGCCTGTCTCTCGCCGTCGGCGTGGCGCTGGCCGATGCACTCGATCCCGCGGGAGCCACGGGTGCACCGCGAATCGGCCTCAAGTGGCCCAACGACCTGTGGTTGCTGGACTCCGCCGCCGAGGGCAATGGGGTCGGCCGCAAACTCGGTGGCGTGCTGATCGAAACCGTGTCGGCCGGCCGCGCCCGGCTGGCGGTGATCGGCATCGGCATCAACGTGCTGCCGCTGGGCGCAGCCGACACCAGCAGCGGCGTGGCCTGCCTGCAGGAGATGGAGGCTGACATCACTCCGCCGGCCGCGCTGGCGCGCATCGCCCTGCCCTTGGCCCAGGCGCTCAAGCGCTTCGAGAAGGTCGGCTTCGCTGCGTTCTCGGCGGGCTATGCCCACCGCGACCTGCTGCTGCATCAGCCGGTCCACACCACACAGCCCGACGCGCTGGACGGGGTGGCTCAGGGCGTGAGCGACTTCGGTGCGCTGCTGCGTGCATGACCGACAGCGGGCTGATGCACGTCACCAGCGGTGAGGTCAGCGTGCGCCTGAGGGCGCCGGGGCTTGCATGCTGAGGTGGCTGGTGCTCGCCCTGGTGGCGGCCAACCTGGTTTTTTTCGTCTGGACGCAGGGGTGGCTGGACGAGGTGACCGGCCTTCGCGCCCGCGGCGACAGTGAGCCCGCACGGCTGAACCGGCAGGTGCGGCCCGAGTCGGTGATCATCCTGCCGCCGGAGGGCGCGGGCCCGGTCAGTCCGGTCAGCCCGGCCGACACCACCACCCCGGTGCCCGGCACGCCCCCGGGCCCGACCAGCAGCACGGCCAACCCGGCCGGCGGCGGCGCCACCAGCACTTCGGTGAGCAGCAGCGCCACCACCAATGTGGGCGGCGGCGGATCGGGCAACAGCCCGGGCCCTGTGTGCCTGGAGGCCGGTCCGTTCACCCCGGCGCAGTTCACCGCGGCGGTGGCCGTGCTGCAAGCCATACGGCCGGCGCTGCCTCCGGGCAGCTGGATCGACGTGCGCCGCGAGAAGCCTGCCGTGTGGATGGTCTACATGGGTCGGTATCCCAACCGCGAGGCAGCTCGAGCGCAAGCAGGAAGAGCTGCGTCGGGTGCGCGGCGCCGTGTTCGAGGAGGTGCGCGACATCCCCGAGCTGTCGCCGGGCTTTTCGCTCGGCCGCTTTGACCAGCGCGCCAAGGCCGAGCAGGCGCTGGAAGCCCTTGCGCTGCGCGGGCTGCGCACTGCACGCGTGGTCCAGGCGGTGGCACCGGTGGTCACGCACATGCTGCGCGCCGACAAGCTGGTCCCGGAACTCGCCACGCAATACGCCGCCGTGCAGTTCGCAGGCAGCGGGCGCCGCTTCGCGCCCTGCAGCACGTCCTGAGGCCGATTCAGCGCTCGTTGACGCGCCATGGCTCCAGCGGATGGCCCGCGCGATCGGCGCACGCCCGCGACGGCCAGTGCCAGCGCCACCAGCCATCCCGCACCCAGGCTGCCGCCTCCGCTGTCGCCGCTGGCCATGGACACTGTGGGCGACTGGTCCAGACCCAGCGCCACCGCACGCTCCACATCGACACTGTCGATCGACACGGCGGTGAGCGCCGGCGCCACATAGGTGGTCGGACCGAGCGCGTAGCGCACCGCCTGTTCGGCATCGAGCAAGCCCGCACCGCAGGTGGCGGTGGTGCAGAGGCAGCGCCCCGGATTGCTGGTGCTGCAGGCCGCAATGCGCGACGAGGTGACGTGCGGCCGCGCCGACAGGCGCACGCCCGCGATGATCTGCTCTGCCGTCAGGTTGGGATTGGCGCTGAGCATCAGGCTGATCGCGCCCGACACCACCGGCGCGGCGAAGCTGGTGCCGAACAGGCGGCTGTAGCCGGGCGCGGAGGGTGTCGTGCTGCCGGAGTTGTCGGCGCCCAGCAGACCGTCGTCGCCCAGCAGATCGCCCCAGAGGCCGTCGTCCACCGGGTCGCCGCCGACGGTCGCGACGACCGCCTGCGGACCGAAGCTGGAGTAGTTGGCCTTGAAGCCGTCGCGGTTGGCCGCGACGACGCCGATCACGCCCTGACAGTTCGCAGGGCGGTTCACCAGACCACGCTCGTTGCCGGCAGCGGCCACCACCACCGCGCCTTTGACCAGGGCAATCTCGTTGATCGCGTCCTGGTAGGCCGCATTGCAGGCGGCATCGCCACCGAAGCTGACGTTGATGATGCGCGCAGGATGGGCGTTGAGTGGAACGCCGCTCACCGGCAATCCGGCCGCCCAGCGCATGCCGTCGACGATGTCGGCCACGGTGGCGCCGCACTTGCCGGCCACCCGCACCGGCAGCACGCGCCCGTCGAGGTTGGCCGCCGCCACGCCCTCCTGGTTGTTGGACACGGCCGCGATCAGCCCGCTGATCGCCGTGCCATGCCATGAACTGGCGGCTGACGTCGCACTGGCCGAAAGCGCCGGGTTGCGCGACTTGTCGGCCTCGCGTGACCCAGTCGCCGGGGTCACTGGGGTCGGCGTCGCGGCCGTGTGCCATCGTTGGCGTACTCCACCTCGGACACGAAGTCGTAGCCCGGCAGCACGTGGGCCGCCAGCTCGGGGTGGTCGGTGATGCCGGTGTCGAGCACCGCGACGATGCGCCGCGGGCGAGCCGGTGGTCAGTGTCCACGCCGACTGCAGGCCCGGCACGCCGCGCAGCCGGTCGGCCAGCGCATTGGCGCTCGTGCCGCTGACCGGCTTGAGCCACCATTGGCGCGCGAAAGGGTGTCGCTGGGGCTGACCAGCCGGCGCTCGCGCTCGTTCGGGCACGACCCATTCGACCTCGGGCCGCGCCCGCAGGGCCTCGGCCAGGCGATAGGCTTCCGCCCCGTCCAGCAGGCGCCCGAAGGACAGATGATGTGCCGCGCGGCCGATTCGGCCGCAGCGTGGGCGTGGGCAGCCCGGCATCGGCAATGACGCGCAGGCGCCGACCGCGGTCGCGGTCATCGGCCGCCAACGCACCCGAAGACACGCTCGCCAGCGGGGCGCTCGTGGTCACGGTCGGCTCGGCATCGCGGAACTTGACGATCAGCCCCAGCGCCTCGCGCGCACCGTCGGCCGCCATGCGCTGATGCAGTGCATCAGCAGCATGGCGGCCACGCAGGCGTTCAACGCCCGCCAAGCCGCGGGTGACGGTCGCGGCTTCAAGGGTTGCGCGAGATTTGCGCGCTGCGTCGCGTGGCGGCCACCGCCAGCACCCAGGGCCAGCAGCCAGCCCATGCCCAGCGCGCCGCCCCCAGAGTCGGCGGGCGGAGCGGCTGGAGGCGAAGGGGCCGGCGCGGACGCGACTGCCGCGGCAGCCACTGCCACCGTCAATGTGCTGCTGGCCGTTGCCAGTGCGCTGTCGGTCACGGTGAGGCCGATCGTGAATCGACCGCCGCCCGACGTTGTCACGCTTGCATCGCGAGACGTTGCGCCGACGATCGACGAGACGATGCCACCTCCGTCGACCAGCGTCCACTGGTAGGTCGTCAGGGACTGCCCGGCGGGCACATCGGAATTCTGTGCTGTCAGGGCGATGGTCTGTGCGCCCACGGGCTTGAGCGGCGTCATGTCGATTCGTGCGCTAGGCAGCGGCACAGGGATCGCGGCGTTGGCAGCGAGGACCGCGGCGGCGGCATCCAGCATGCCAGCACCGCACGCGCCCTTGGTGCAGTAGCACTCGCCCTGGTCTACCGCCGGCCGCTGCTGGTGTACTGCGGCGTGGTGCACTGCTGGACCGTCGGCCGTCGGCGCATGCGCCCGTGGCGGGGAACGTCCGCGCGCTGCGCTTGATCAGGGCGCGAATCTCCGCCGGCGTGAGCGAGGGTCGCGCCGACAGCATCAATGCGGCCGTGCCCGCCACCAGCGGTGCCGAGAAGCTGGTGCCCAGCGACGGATTGAACGCATCGGTGTAGATGGCCGAATTGGCCACCGGCGACGTCGTGCCCGCGTTGGTGGTGGTGAGGATGGGGTACAGGCAGGCGCCGGTGGTGTTGACGCAGTTGCCGCCCGGCGCGCTGATCGCGACTTCGGGCCCAGGTCGGAGAAGCCGACCTTGGTGCCGACGTGGCGCACCGCGCCGACCGCGATCACGCCGGCGCAGTTGGCCGGCTTCGCCCACCGCATGGCCGGCGCTGTTGCCGGCCGAGGCGACGATGCTCACGCCGCGCGCAACGATCTCGTTGACGGCGGTCTGGTAGGCCGCGGTGCAGGCCACGCCCGAGGCGCCCAGGCTCATGTTGAGCACCTTGGCGGGATGCGGGTTGGCGGGCACGCCAGGCACGGTGATGCCCGCCGCCCAGCGCATGCCGGCGAGGATGTCGGAGTCATAGCCGCCGCAGCGGCCGAGCACGCGCACCGGCAGGATGCGCACGTTGCGCCCCACGCTCGCCATGCCGACGGCGTTGTCGGTCAGGGCGCCGATCAGGCCGGCCACCTGGGTGCCGTGCCAGGAGCTGTCGCCCACCGGGCACTGGTAGAACAGCCCGGTGCTGTTGTCGGACTCGCCCTGGGTGATCCAGTCGCCGGTGTCGGAAGGGTCGGCGTCGCGGCCATCGCCGTCCCCGGCGCTGGCAAACGTGCCGGCAAATTGGCCGATGTCGTCGGCGAGCATGTCGTAGCCGGGCAGCAGGTTGCCGCCCTCGGCCACCCGCTTGAGGTCCGGGTGATCGAAGCGGATGCCGGAGTCGAGCACGGCCACGACCACGCTGCTGCTGCCCTGCGTCACGTCCCACGCGGCTTCGGCGTTGATGGCCGAAACGATGGTGCCGTTGGTCATTGGGGCCGCAGCCTGTGGTGCGCGCAGGTACCACTGGCCCGCGGCCGGGCCGTTGGTGCCGGCCACGCTCAGGTAGCGCGGGTCGTTCGGCGCCGCCGAGCGCTGTTTGCGCTGGTCCGGCACGGCGTATTCCACATCGCTTTCGCGCGACAGGCGATCGGCAAGCGCCCGCGAGCTCATGCCCGAGGCGAACACCACCTGGGTGCGGTCGGCCACGCCGATGCCACTGTGCAGGCTCATGCCGATGCGCTCGCCCAGCGCCTGGGCCTGCATGGCGTGCGCCTCATGGGCCGACTGGGCCTGCTTGCGCAACAACCTGGAGTCGGACTTGTACTTGACGATCACGCGCGCCGACGAGACGCACCGCCGGCGTGGCCTGCGCCTGAAGCGGCCATGGCGCGAGCAGCGAAGCCGGTGCCCGCAGGGTTGCGCACAGCGCGGTCAGGAGACGCAGTCGCTTGCTCATCGTTGCACTTCTTTAGCGAGCTTCAGGGAGGGGTCACCGGTGAGACGATGCGTTTGCGCTCGTCGAGCCGCACAGTCTGGAACTGGGGCGTCGGCCCGCAATCGTTCGAGCGCCTGGTCGCAATCGGACCCGCTGCGGCACGCCAGCGCCAACGAATGCCAACCGCCACCGCTGGCGGCGAGGTAACGCACCGGCTTGCCACTGCTGCGTGCCGCCTGGGCGGAGACGCTGGCAGCTTCGGCCAGGACCGGCGTGACCTGCACGAGCAAACGCAGCTCCTGCGTGGGCTCGGACGCGCACGCCGCCAGGGCGAACACGGGCAAAGCGCACAGGATGGGGCGGCACCGGTGGAGCATGAGGTCAGTGTAGGGCGGCCCCCGAAGACGACTGTGTGCGGGATGCCGCATCCGGCGGTAAAGCTTTGTAGCAAGGCTGTAGCCGAATGAAAGACGACCCCCGAAGGGGCCGCTGTTCAGAGCATTGAAGACACTGCCGTCACTTGGCGATGACGCGCACCATCTCCAGCACCTTGTTCGAGTAGCCCCACTCGTTGTCGTACCAGGCCACGACCTTGACGAAGGTCTTGTCCAGCGCGATGCCGGCTTCGGCATCGAACACCGAGGTGCATGGCCTCGCCGCGGAAGTCGGTGGAGACGACCTTGTCTTCGGTGTAGCCGAGCACGCCCTTCATGGCGCCTTGCGAGGCGGCCTTCATGGCCTTGCAGATGTCGTCGTAGCTGGCTTCCTTGACGAGTTCGACCGTCAGGTCGACCACCGACACGTCGGAGGTCGGCACGCGGAAGGCCATGCCGGTGAGCTTCTTGTTCAGCTCCGGGATCACCACGCCCACCGCCTTGGCCGCGCCGGTGGAGCTGGGGATGATGTTCTCCAGGATGCCGCGTCCGCCGCGCCAGTCCTTGTTGCTCGGGCCGTCGACCGTCTTCTGCGTCGCGGTGGCGGCATGCACGGTGGTCATCAGGCCGCGCTTGATGCCGAAGGTGTCGTTGAGCACCTTGGCGATCGGCGCCAGGCAGTTGGTGGTGCACGAGGCGTTCGAGATGATCGCCTGGCCGGCGTAGGTCTTGTCGTTCACGCCGTAGACGAACATCGGCGTGTCGTCCTTGCTGGGCGCGGACATGATGACCTTCTTGGCGCCGGCGGCGAGGTGCTTCTCGCCGGTTTCCTTGGTCAGGAAGAGGCCCGTGGATTCGACGACGATGTCGGCGCCGATCTCGCCCCACTTCAGCTCTGCCGGATCCTTGACCGCCGTCAGGCGGATCTTCTTGCCGTTGACGATCAGCGTGTTGCCTTCGACCGACGACCTCGCCCTTGAAGCGGCCATGCACCGAGTCGTACTTGAGCATGTAGGCCAGGTAGTCGGGCTCGAGCAGGTCGTTGATGCCGACGACCTCGACGTCCTTGAAGTTCTGCACGGCGGCACGGAACACCATGCGCCCGATGCGGCCGAAGCCGTTGATGCCGATCTTGATGGTCATGAGTCGATCTCCTTGATGAAAGAAACTGAGGGCTCAGCGCTCGAGAGCGGTGAGCACGGTCGCCACCACGTTGTCCACGGTGAAGCCGAAGTGCTTGAAAAGCACAGCGCCGGGCGCGGACTCGCCGTAGGTGTCGATGCCGACGACGGCGGCGCAGCCGTACTTCCACCAGCCGTCGGTGACGCCGGCTTCGACGGCGATGCGCGGCACGCCCTCGGGCAGCACCGCACGCTTGTAGGCCTGGCCCTGGCGGTCGAAGATGCTGGTGCAGGGCATGGAGACCACACGCACCGCGACGCCCGACTTCGCGAGCTGCTGCTGGGCATGCAGCGCAAGCTGCACCTCGGAGCCGGTGGCGATGATCACCGCCTGCGCCTTGCTTGTTCAGGCCCACCTCGCTCGGCTCGGCGAGCACGTAGGCGCCCTTGGCAATGTCGTCCAGCCCGCTCTTGGGCGCATAGGCCAGGTTCTGGCGCGACAGCAGCAGCGCGCTCGGTCGCGCGCGGTTCTCGATCGCGCAGGCCCAGGCCACCGCGGTCTCGGCGGTGTCGCCGGGACGCCAGACGTCCAGGCCCGGGATCAGGCGCAGCGACGCGGCATGCTCGACCGACTGGTGGGTGGGCCCGTCTTCGCCCAGGCCGATGGAGTCGTGGGTGAAGACATGGATCACGCGCTGCTTCATCAGCGCGGCCATGCGGATGGCGTTGCGGCTGTAGTCGCTGAAGGTCAGGAAGGTGCCGCCGTAGGGGATGAAGCCGCCATGCAGCGCGATGCCGTTCATGATGGCGGCCATGCCGAACTCGCGCACGCCGTAGTTGATGTGGCGGCCGCCGTTGCCGGCGCCGTCGGCGCTCGAAGCGCAGCGCGGGCGTGTGCTGGTGTTGGTCAGGTTCGAGCCGGTCAGGTCGGCACTGCCGCCCAGCAGCTCGGGCAGCGCTGCGGTGAAGGCTTCGAGCGCGATCTGGCTGGCCTTGCGGCTGGCCACCGTCTCGGCCTTGGTGTGGGCGGCCACCGCCGCATCCACCGCCGCCTGGGCCCAGCTCGCGCGGCAGGTCGCCCGCATGCGGCGCGCGAACTCGGCGGCCAGCTCCGGGATGGCGGCCCGGTAGGCGCGCGAAGCGCGCGTCCCACGCCGGCTTCGCGCGCGGTGCCGCGCGGCCTTGGCGTCCCAGCGCGCGTAGGCGTCTTCGGGGATCACGAAGGGTTCGTGCGACCAGCCGAGCGCCTCACGTGTCAGCTCGATCTCGTCGGCGCCGAGCGCCTCGCCGTGCGCCTTGGCGGTGCCGGCGCGGTTGGGCGAACCCTTGCCGATGGTGGTCTTGCAGCAGATCAGCGTGGGCTTGTCGGCGCGCTTGGCGCGTGCGATCGCGGCGTCGACCGCGTCCACGTCGTGGCCGTCGACCGCGCGCGATCACGTTCCAGCCATAGGCCTCGAAGCGCTTGGGCGTGTCGTCGATGAACCAGGGCGCCACCTTGCCGTCGATGCGAGATGCCGTTGTCGTCGTACAGCGCGATCAGCTTGTTCAGCTTCCACGCGCCGGCCAGCGCGCAGGCCTCGTGGCTGATGCCTTCCATCAGGCAGCCGTCGCCGAGGAAGACATAGGTGTGGTGGTCGACGACCGCGTGGCCGGGGCGGTTGAACTCGCGCGCCAGCAGCTTCTCGGCCAGCGCCATGCCCACCGCGTTGGTGATGCCCTGGCCGAGCGGGCCGGTGGTGGTCTCGACGCCCGGCGTGACGCCGACCTCGGGGTGGCCGGCGTCTTGCTGTGCAGCTGGCGGAAGTTGCGCAGCTCGCTCATCGGCAGGTCGTAGCCGGTCAGGTGCAGCAGCGCATAGAGCAGCATCGAGCCGTGGCCGTTGGAGAGCACGAAACGGTCGCGGTCGGCCCAGTGCGGGTTGGCCGGGTTGTGCTGCAGGTGGCGGCCCCACAGCGCGACGGCGATCTCGGCCATGCCCATCGGCGCGCCGGGGTGGCCGGAGTTGGCCTGCTGCACGGCGTCCATCGCCAGGGCGCGGATCGGCGTTGGCCATCAGCGAGGTCTCGGACTCGGTGAGGGTGGTGGCCATGCTGCTGCCATGCGGGTGTTGGTGTGGTTGTGGGGTCGAGGCGGGTAAGCTGGATTTTAGGGCTCACCCGCGCACCTGTCCGCGGCCGACCATGCCCGCACGTCCACGGGCTTGGATAATCCCGCGGCATGCAAGGACTGCACCTCACCGCCGATCTGCACGGCTGCCCCGGCACCTGGCGGCGCTGACCGAGCTCGCTGCGCTTGCGCAGCCTGTGCCTGGCGGCCGTGGACCGCGGCCGGCCTGCAGCCGGTGGGCGAGCTGTTCCACCGCTTCCCGCCAGCGCCGGGCAGCACGGGCCGCCGCGGCATCACCGGCGTGGTGCTGCTGGCCGAATCGCACCTGGCGGTGCACACCTGGCCGGAACTGGCCGCGGTGACGCTCGACGTGTACGTCTGCAACCTCGGCACCGACAACTCGGCGCGCGCGCACGCGCTGCTCGACGCGCTGGTGGCCGCCTTCGCGCCGACGCAGGTGCAGCGCCAGCGCTGCAGCGCGGGGCGGACCTGCCGCCGCTGGCGAGGAACGCTCTCCACCGGCTCCGATTCCGGGGCTGCCGCATGAAGGCCATCGTCCTGGCCGCCGGCCGCGGCGAGCGCATGCGGCCCGCTGACCGACCACACGCCCAAGCCGCTGCTCGAGGTGCATGGCAAGCCGCTGATCGAATGGCACCTCGAGGCGCTGGCCCGCGGCGGGGTGCGCGAGGTGGTCGTCAACACCGCCTGGCTGGAAGAGCAGATCGTCGCGCGCCTGGGTGACGGCCGCGCTTCGGCCTGCGCATCCGCTATGCGCTCGAGGGCCGCGACCACGGCGGCGCGCTCGAAACCGCCGGCGGCCTGAAGAACGCGCTGCCGCTGCTCGCACCCGAGGGCGAGACACCGTTCTGGTACGTCGCTGCGGACGTGTTCGCACCAGACTTCGACTTTGCCCGCGAGGCCCGCACGCCAGCGCCGGGCGGCACCTGGCTGGCCCACCTGTGGATGGTGCCCAACCCACCGCAGCATCCCACGGGCGATTTTCGGCTCGCCAAGGCCTGGCCACCGCGGCGCTTCCCGGCGCGTCGTACACCTGGTCGGGCATCGGGCTGTTCCGGGCGGGCTTCGTCACCGAGCTGATGGCCGAACTTCGACCCGGCGATAGGGCACGGCTGCGGCCGTACCTCGATGCGGCCATCGGACAGGGCCGCCTGGGCGCCTCCGTCTGGGACGGCGCCTGGACGGATGTGGGCACGCCGCAGCGCCTGGAAGCGCTGAACGCGGGCAACCGTTCGGCCGCCCCAAACGCCCGCTCGTAGCCCGACCAGCAGCGCCCTCGCGACAGTCCGCTTTCGCGTCAGATCAGATTTCGATAAGGTTCGCCTCGTGAACACCCTGACCTTGGTGCTGACCCTGCCGATGGCGCTGGCCGCCGCCGTGTTGACACACGTCCTCGCGTCACGCGCCATCAAGGCGGTGCTGTGGTCGACTTCGCCGTTGTCCAGCGGCGAACCCCAGGCCTACACCTACGAGCGCGACGTCTACCGCACCGCCGAGACAGCCACGATGCAGATCGTCGGGGCTGGTGCTATTCTCCGGGTTGGTGGTGTGGCTGGGCTCGGTGCGCGGCTCGGGCTGGATCGTGTTTCTGGGCGTGCTGGCCTGGCTCGGCGCGGTGGGGCTGGACCTGCGGCGCTGGGAGCGCGTGGCGGTCAGTGCCAACAACCTGTGGTTCCAGCGCGGCTTCGGGCACACGGTGCACCAGGTGGCCTTCGAGAACATCTACGACGTGGCCGTCGAGGAAGACGATGCCAAGGGCTTCACCCTGCGCTATGGCCCCAACAACCGCGTCTGCCGCCTGCAGGTGCGCATGAATGACAAGCATGTGATTGCCCTGCCCAAGACCGATGCAATCAGCGGCATTGAGGCGGTCGAGGAAATGGCCAACCAGATGCGCCAGCGCATGCGCCATCGCGAAGACAGCCAGTCAATGCGGCTGGCCGAAGAAAAGGCCACCCAGGCCGCGCTCGAGGCGGCAGCCCCTGCCTCGGCCGAAGAGGCCGAGATGCGCCTGGCCCTGCAGCGACTTCGCAGCGGCGCCCTGGCACCGGACGTGCCCAAGGCGGTCAAGTTGCCGAACGGCTCGTGACCGCAGCGCACGCCTCGCGGCGCCGCCGCCTGGCCGAGGAGATGGCACGCCACGGCGGCGGCCTGGCGATCGTGCCCACGGCCCCCGAGCGACTGCGCAGCCGGCGACAGCGAGCACCCCTACCGCCACGACAGCAACTTCCACTACCTCACCGGCTTCGACGAGCCCGAGGCATGGCTGCTGATCGACGAGCGCGGCCACAGCGTGCTGCTGTGCCGCGAGAAGAACGCCGAACGCGAGATCTGGGACGGGCGGCGCCTCGGCCCCGAGGCGGCGGTCGGCACCCTGGGCGTGGACGAGGCCTTCCCGGTGGAGGCCCTGGACAAGGTGCTGGTCGAACGCCTGACCCACCGTGACACGGTGTGGCTCCCCTTCGACCGGGACGGCCTGCAGGGGCAGGTTCAAGGCTGGCTGGCCGAAGTGCGGCAGCGCGATCGCAGTGGCGCGCCGGCACCGTCGCATGCTGCGGGACATCGGCCCGCTGCTGGCCGAGATGCGCCTGATCAAGGACGATTCCGAGCTCGCCACGATGCGCCGCGCCGCGCAGATCTCGGCGGGTGCTCATGCGCGCGCCATGCGTTTCTGCGCTGAACACTTTCGCGAGCCCGCTGCCGAAGCCCTGCCGGAATACCGCATCGAAGCCGAACTGCTGCACGAGTTCCGTCGGCACGGCGCGCAGAGCCCGGCCTACACCTCCATCGTCGCCGCGGGCGCCAATGCCTGCGTGCTGCACCATTGCGCCGGCGCCACGCGGCTGCAGCGCGACGCGCTCTGCCTGATCGACGCCGGCTGCGAGCTCGACGGCTACGCCAGCGACATGACGCGGACGTTTCCCGCCAGTGGCCGCTTCTCGCGCCGCCCAGCGCGAGCTCTACGACATCGTGCTGGCCGCGCAGGATGCGGCCGTGGCCTGCACGCGGCCGGGCGCACGCCGCATGGACGCTCACGATGCGGCGGTGCGCGTGCTGGCGCAAGGCATGCTCGACACGGGACTGCTGCAGCGCGACAAGGTCGGGAGCGTCGACGACGTGATCGCCTCGGCCGCGTACCGCCAGTTCTACATGCACGGCACGGGCCATTGGCTGGGACGCGACGTGCACGACGTGGGCGAGTACCTGGCGCTGGACGAGGCCCCTGTCGAGCAGCCCGATGGCCACGGCGGCCGCGTGGTCAAGCATCCCTCGCGCATGCTGCAGCCCGGCATGGTGCTGACCATCGAACCGGGCCTGTATGTGCGCCCGGCCGAGGGCGTGCCCGAGCGCTACTGGAACATCGGCATCCGCATCGAAGACGATGCCATCGTGACCGCGCAGGGCTGCGAGCTGATCAGCCGCGGCGTGCCGGTGGCAGCCGGCGGAGATCGAAGCGCTGATGCGCGGTTGAGCCGGGTCGCGCCGGCCTGCAGCACGGCCTGGGCCGCGCGCACGCCCTGGAACATCGCCTCCTCGAAGACCGAGTAGCCCGACAGGTCGGTGTGCGCAAAGTGCACCCGGCCGCTGGTCTGCTGCAATGCACGCAAGGCCGCACTGCCGCGCACGCCCGGCACCGGAATGCTCATCGCGTGGCCGTAGCGCATCAGGTCGATCTGCGTCACACGCTCCGGCAGGTCGGCATGGGCCCGCGCCAGGTCACGCACCACGGCGGCGGCCCACGATGCGGCGGGCTGATCGAGCAGGCGCTGGCGCTGGTGACGGCCGTCTTCGCGGCGTGTCGCCCCCGAGCGCCCAGTAGGCGCGTGAGCACCGTCGGCCCGGCGTGGGCGCGCAGGCTCTGGTGCATCGCATCCACGTAGCCGAGCGCGGCACTGCCGTAGAGCACGTTGTCCCACGACGGCGGCGCGCCGGGGCGGTCGGTCAGCGGCGCTGTCGAGCTGCAGGTTGCTCACCAGCCAGGGCGCGTCTGGACCTGCGCCGCGGCGGCCGCGCAAGGCCTCGGGCGGCGATCTCGCAGCAGGCGCGCCGCGACGAACAGCGGCACCGCCAGCACCACCTGCGAGGCGCACCCAGCGTTCGCGTTGCAGCGTCGAGGCATCGATCACATCGACAGTGACCTCGTGCCGCCCCTCCACCACCCGCTCGACCACGCAGCCGGTGTGCAGACGCTCGCCCAGCGGCGCCGCCATGCGCGTCGCTCAGCCAGCCATTGCCCTCGGGCCAGGTGAGCACGCGCGTCGCGCTCGTCGGCCGCAGCGGTCTCGCCACCGGGCGCATGGAAGCCATGCCGGCTCGCGAAGTAGTGCAGGCCGGCCCAGGCCGAGACCCGGGCGATGCCGGCGCCGAAGTCGTCGCGGCAGCAGTAGTCGAGGTACCAGCGCAGCGCCGGCGCGGTGAGCCTTGCTCGGTCGAGCCAGCGGGCGAAGGTGATGGCGTCGAGCGCGGCGAGGTCGATCGCTCCAGCGCGCCCGTGCGCGTGGGCATGCTGAACTCCGCGTCGCGCGAGGCGGCGCTCACGGCCGCGGCAAAGCGCCGGTACTGCGCCAGCGTCGCCGCGCGCTGCTCGGCCGGCAGCGCCTCGACCGGCGGCAGCAGGCCCTCGACCCACTGCCCCTCGATGAACAGGCGCTCCTGCGGGCTGTGGCACAGGTGGCGCTCGTCGTAGACCACCCGGCCCGCCTCGCTGCGGCGCAGGCCGAGCGCCTCGAGCAGCTCGATCACTCTTCGTGCGCGCTCGTCGGGCAGCGGCAGGTAGTGCGCGCCCAGCGGGCAGGCCATGCCGCCCATCGCGATGGCCGCGGCTGTTGCCGCCGGCCGCGTCTTCGAGCTCGAGCAGACTGCACGTCGTCGACGCCGGCGCTGCGCGAGGCGCGCGCGCCGCGGCCAGGCCGGCGACGCCGGCACCGACGACCAGCACGCCGGCGCGGCGGCTCGCGGCGGGCTGCGGCGACGAGGCCGCCGCGGCTTCGCGTCGCGCAGGCGATGTCCGCGCTCGTGCGACGGCGCCGACCCAGCGTGCGGCCAGCGCGGCTCGACACGCGCGCACAGCCGCGGCCGATCACGTGCCGGCCAGCGCCGCCGCCAGCAGAGCCCGGCCGTCAGGCGCGGCCAGCCAGCCGCGGCGGCCGTCGGCGCCGGTCATGTCGTGCACCTTGCCCCATTCCTGCTCGAAGGTGTGCACCAGCACCTGGTTCGACAGCCGGTTCGGCTCGGCGGGCACGCGCGCCATGTCGGGCGGGAAGCTGAACAGCGCCGGCAGCCCGTCGAGGTCGAGGAAGCGCAGCCCGCGCGGCAGCGCCGACGGCATGCGCCAGGGCCGCCGGCCGGCGAGGATGAAGCCCCACTCGCCGAAGCTCGGCACATGCGCGTGGTACGGCGTGGCGTGCAGGCCGGCGGCCTCGATGGTGGCGGCCACCGTCCAGAAGCTGCGCCGCGCGATCAGCGGCGAGGTGGTCTGCACCACCGCGTAGCCGCTGGCGGCCAGGTGCTCGTCGAGCAGCCGTAGAAGGTGGTGGTGTAGAGCTTGCCGATCGAGAAGTTGGTCGGGTCGGGGAAGTCGACGACGATCACGTCGTAGCTGCCCGGGTTCTGCTCCAGCCAGGCGAAGGCGTCGGCGTTGACGACGCGCAGCTTGGGCGAGCGCAGCGCGTCGGCGTTGAGCCGGCGCAGCAGCGGCTGCTGTGGAGAACAGGCGTGGTCATGTGCGGGTCGAGCTCGACCAGCGTGACGCGACTCGACGCTCGGGTAGCTGCAGCACCTCGCGCACCGCCATGCCGTCGCCGCCGCCCAGCACCAGCACGCGCCTGCGGCGCGCCGTGCGCCGCCATCGCCGGGTGCACCAGCGCCTCGTGGTAGCGGTACTCGTCGCGCGAGTGGAACTGCAGGTTGCCGTTGAGGAAGAGCCGCACGCCGCCGCTGCCCGAGGTGACGACCACACGCTGGTAGGGGCTGCTCTCGCTGTAGACGATGTTGTCGCCGTAGAAGCGGTCTTCGGCCCAGCGGGTGATGCGGTCGGCGCTGACGAAGGCCGCCCAGCAGCAGCGCCACGGTGAAGCCGCAGGCCGCGGCATGCCAGACCAGGCGCGCGCAGCTCGCCGCGGAACAGCCACAGCGCCCACAGCGCCACCGCGGCGTTGAGCAGGCCGAAGAACAGGCCCGTGCGGATCAGCCCGAGCTGCGGCACCAGCACCAGCGGAAAGGCCACCGCGACCGCCAGCGCGCCGAGGTAGTCGAAGGTGAGCACCTGCGAGACCAGCTCCTTGAGCGCATAGCGTTCGCGGAAGTGCCGCTTGAGGATGCGCATCACCAGCGGGATCTCCAGCCCGACCAGCGTGCCCACCAGCAGCACCAGGGCATACAGCGCGAAGCGGAACGAGCCGCGCTGCCACGCTGTGCAGCGCGAACAGCGCCGCCGGCATCAGCCCGCCGACCAGGCCGACCAGCAGCTCGATGCGCAGGAAGTGCGCGATCAGCTGGCGCTCGAAGAAGCGCGACAGGTACGAGCCGATGCCCATCGCGAACAGGTAGGCGCCGATGACGGTGGAGAACTGCAGCACCGAGTCGCCGAGCAGGTAGCTGGCCAGCGCGCCGGCGGCGAGCTCGTAGACCAGCCCGCAGGCCGCGACGACGAACACCGAGGCGAGCAGCGCCACCTCGGCCGGCCGGATGGGCGGCGCCGCCGGAACGCCACCGCTGGCACCCCCAGCACCGCCGCCCGCGACGCCGCCTGCGGCGGCGTCCGGCTGAAACTCAGCCATGGATCGCCGCAGCGACGATCTGGCCGATCGAGATGCCATCGGCGCCGACAACGATGGCCAGCGCCACGTTCTTCTTCTCGACGATCTCCTCCCACAGCTTGTAGGGCGTGATCTTGTCGACGATCACGAAGCTGATCCAGAACACCGCCACGCCGATCAGCGCATACAGCATCGAGCCGAAGAAGACCGCCGGCTTGAGCCATTCGATGCCCAGCATGTTCACTCTCCTGGTTGATCCGGTGCGTCGCCTCACTTGTGGCCGCCGCCACTCGAAAATCCACCGAACGATCCGCCGCCGGTGCGGTAGCCACTGCCGCTGTTGCTGCGCAGGCAGTTCTGGTACTCGGCCGAGGCTTCGCCGTAGCTGGCGCGCAGCGCGCTGCAGTTGTCGCTGTCGTTGTCGCAGCGGAACAGGATCAGCAGCATCACCACGACGAAGGCCCAGAAGAAGACCTTGGCCAGCAATCCCGAGGCGTTACCCGACGTGGGCAAGGCATCGCGCTGCAGCGCCGCGCTCTTCTCGGGCGCGAGCTTGAAGGCCTTGAGCACCGCATCGGCCGACAGCGTCTCGCCGGCGGACCAGACCACCTCCTGCGTGTCGCCCTGGCCGGTCTGCTCGCGGTTCAGGCGCTTGGACCCGAAGCTGCCGGTGCCCTGGTAGTCGGTGTTGTTGGTGCGCGGCATCGCGTTCGAGCCGCCAGTAGAACTCGCCCAGCACATAGGTCGCCTTGCCGATGTAGCTGTAGAGCTTGCGGTAGAGCACGCCCTTGTACTTGGCGCCGTCGCCAGCGCGTTCGGGCACGCCGGTGATGGGCGCCGTCCAGCTCCAGCCGTCTTCGGCATCGACGAGGAAGGCGAAGCCCTCGGTGCGGTGGTAGAGCAGGTACTCGCGCCAGAAGACCTGTTCGTCGTCGGCGTCCTCGGGCACCTCGCAGCGTTCGGCATAACCCACCACCTGCCACGGCAGCGACGTTGCCGCCGCCGAGCGCCAGCGTGCCGGTGCTGCCCAGCGGGATCTGCGGGCTCGCTGCCGTTGTCCTGCGCGTAGTGCTTCAGGTCGCCGCCGACGCCCTGCGACACATCGACCACCGCATGGCAGTTGCTGCAGACGATCGATTGCGTCGTCGCCGAGCTTCACCTCGAGCGCGGTGCCGCAGCTCGGGCATTCGACCGCGCGGCCCTTGAGCGTCTTCTCGGCGGCCTCGGCCAGACCGGTCATCGCCAGCTCGCTGATCGCGACGACTGCGGCCGATCGACCAGCTTGCGGCGCCGCCGCATCGCCGTAGTCGAGCGTGGCGACCTCGTCGCGCGTGTTGCGCAGGTCGGCGACGACGAAGCCGCGCTCGAGGTTGGGCTGGAAGGGCAGCTCGCCCTGCGCCGCAATCAGCTTGGCGACGGCGACCGAAGCGACGGACCAGTTCTGTCCGCCGATGATCACCGTGCCGCCCGGCGCGCAGGCTGCTCGCGGCCGGCAGCGCGCCCGGCGCAGCGGCGCGTCGAAGGCCAGCACGTAGCGGCCGTTGTCCTCGCTCAGCCAGGCGCTCTTGCCGCTGTCGAACAGCGCATGCCATTCGTTCCAGGTGCCGTCCTCGTAGCGGTACTGCAGCCGGCCGACGAGCGTGAAGGCCTCGCCCTGGTGGCGCCCGGCGGCGCCGAGCTGCAGCGGCGAGTGGTCATCGAAGAGCTCGGCGCTCTGGCCGATGCGGCGCAGCGCATCGCCGTCGCGAACGACGGTGCTGCGGCAGAAGCTGCAGACCGCGAACGCGGACGCCGCCGAGTCGGAAGTCGACCGGTGCGCCGCAGTTCGGGCACGCGGCGCGGTAGGCGCGCTGCGGGCTGGGTTCGGTGGCCAAGGTTCGGCGGGGTCGGGCTCAGCCTCAGACCAGCTTCTTCAGCAGCTCCGCCTTCTTGGCGTCGAACTCTTCCTGGGTGAGGATGCCCTTGGTCTTCAGCTCGCCGAGCTTCTCCAGCGTGGCCATGACCTCGTCGGGCTTCACACCCGCACGGGGCCTGGGCCGCGGCTGCCTGCGGCGCGGCGCCCTGCAGCCCCTGCTGCAGCTGCTGCGCCATCACCTGGCCGAGCGCCACGCCGGCACCCAGGCCCATGGCATCGCCGACAACACCACCGCCACCGGCGGCGCCCTCGGCGAACTTCGGGATCGCCTGCGCGGTCTGGTACTGCATGAACTTGCCCATGTCCCCGCCGACCATGCCCATGCCGATCTTCTGGTCGAGGATCTTCTGCAACTCTTCGGGCAGCGACACGTTCTGCACCGTCACGCCTTCGAGCTTGAGCCCGATCTTCTCGAAGGCCGGCGACGGTGGCCTGCTGCAGCTGGTTGGCGAACTCGATCTGATTGGCGGCGAGGTCGAGGAAGGCAATGCCGCTGCTGACGCCACCGCATCCGAGATGTGCTGCAGCATCAGCGCGCGCAGCTGGCCGTCGAGCTCGGCCGCGGTGTAGGTGTCGCGCGTGCCGGAGATTTCGGTGTGGAACAGCTTCGGGTCGGCGACCCGGTAGGCGTAGTTGCCGAAGGCGCGCAGCCGCACCGCGCCGAAGTCCTTGTCGCGGATCGTCACCGGCTGGGTGGTGCCCCAGCGCTGGTCGACCTGCTGGCGCGTGCTGAAGAAGTAGACGTCGCTCTTGAACGGGCTCTTGAACAGCTTGTCCCAGTTCTGCAGGTAGGTCAGGATCGGCAGCGTCGGCGGTCGTCAGGTTGTAGCGCCCGGGGCCGAAGACATCGGCCACCTTGCCTTCGTTGACGAACACGGCCATCTGCGACTCGCGCACGGTCAGCGAGGCGCCGTTCTGGATTTCGCGGTCCGCCATCGGGAACCGCCAGGCCAGCGTGCCATCGCCGGCCTCCGTCCACTCGATGATGTCGATGAACTGTTTCTTGATGAAATCCATCAGTGCCATGGCGCTCCCCCTTGTCAATGTTGGCGGTCTCCGTGGGCTTTCCGGCCACGGCGCGCAGATCATAGGGCCAGCCTGAAGTGGCGCGGCCATGAAAAAAGCGGGCCTGTGGCCCGCTCGTTCGGTGGCCGGAGCGGCCGGCAGATCGTCTTCAGTTTGCTGACGACGCCCGCAACGAAGCCGATCACCGCCAGGCCGAGGCCGCGAGCATGGCCAGGTTGCCCGGCTCCGGAAAAGACAGTCGATCCGACTTCGGCAGCTCTGCTGCGCCCCGCGCCTTGCGCGGCGAACCGATTCGCGCGGTGTTGCCTCCAGCCGCGCCGTGCTGCCGGCCCGTGCTTTAAACGCCAGCGTCGGGGTGGCGCCTGTCAGCGAAAACGCCCGGTGACACTCGGCCTGCCGGAAGCCACTTGGGCGCCGCCGGCCTTGAACTGCGCCATCGCAGAAGCTGCCCGCAACGAAAGCGATCACAGCAACCAGCGCCTTGGTGTTCATCAATCCCGCTCCTGAAGTCTTGTGCTCGCGCATGGACGGCTTCCACCGCATGCGTGAAGTGGAATTCTCAAGGGGGCGTCGAGGGGGCGGTACCCCTACTTGCAGGTATCGCGAAGGCGTTCCTCACAAACCTGGGGAGGCCGCCTCGTTTCACCGCAAAACCGCAGTCGCCGTGGCGGCAGCGACTGCGGATACGCTACGGGTCATGGCACGCAATGCGAGCTGAATCTCTGCGATCGTCGGCGCCGGTCCGGTCGGGCCTGTCGCTGGCGTTGCATGCGGCTCACGCCTTACCACACGCATCGATCAGCGTCTTCGATGCGCGCCCGATGGATCGCGACATTTCGCACGACCCGCGCACGCTTGCGCTGTCGCTGGGCAGCGTGCAGCTGCTGGAGCGCCTGGGTGCGTGGCCCGCCGACGCCCAGCCGATTCTCGAAGTGCACGTGTCTGAACTGGCGCCATCGGGGGCGCCATGGATGGCCGATCCGGCCGTGCGCATCCGCGCCGCCGACGAGGGCGTGGCCATGCTGGGTGCGGTGCTGCGCTACGGACAGATCGTCGCGCCGCTGCAACAGCTGTGGATCGAAGCCACTGCAGCGCGAGCCTGGCCGTCTGACCAGCCGCTTCGACGCGCCGGTCAAGGCGCTCAAAGCGTGCCCGAGGGCGTCGAGATCGATGCCGGCATCGCCGAGCGCTTCGACCTGGCCGTGGTCGCCGAAGGCGGTGTTTTCGCCGACCAGGCGCGCAAGGCCGTCAGCCACGACTACGGCCAGACCGCCTGGGTCGGCTCGGTGGAGCTGCCGGAGGGATGCTCCGGACGGCGTCGCCTACGAGCGCTTCACCCGCAACGGTCCGGTGGCCTTGCTGCCACTGACGGGCGGCCGTGCGGCGCTGGTGTGGTGCGTGGCCAGCAACGACGACCCGGTGGCAGGGCTGGACGACAGCCAGCGTCTGGCGGTGCTCAACACCCTCTTCCACCCGGCAGTCGGCACCGCTGCGCGACATCTCGCCTCTCAAGCGCTTCGCCCTCGGACTGAACGCCGAGCGCACCCTCGCCGAGGGCCGCATCGTGCGCATCGGCAATGCGGCGCAGACGCTTCACCCGGTGGCCGGTCAGGGGCTCAACCTCGGGACTGCGCGACGCCTGGCGAGCTGGTGCATCGCCTGCGCAGCACACGCCGACCTGGACCAGGCGCTGCGCCGGCTGGAGTGGCAACGCGCGCCCGACCGCTGGGCGATGATCGCCGCCACCGATTTCCTGGCCCGCAGCTTCACCTGGACGCTGCCCGGCGCAGGCCTCGGCGCGCGGCATCGGGCCTGGCCGCGCTGCAGGCCCTCGGGCCGGTCAAGTCGGCCCTGGCGCGGCGGATGATGTACGGCTCGCGCTGACCGCGCCCGACCCGGCTTGCGCGTCAGGCGCCGATCTTCAGGAACAGATCGCGATCGGGCGCGAAGTTGGCATACAGCGGCAGCAGCGCGCCGCCGATCGCGCGTGCGTCGGAGCCGATGGTGCCGGCCAGCACCTGCGGCGCGCACCACGCCTTCCCAGCTGTAGCAGCCCAGCGCACGCTCGACATCGGCCAGCAGCCGCGCCAGCAGGGCAGCGGTCGAACGAGCCGTCGATGATCACGCCCTCCAGGTCGAGCAGGCAGGCTGCGCTGTTGATCGCCAGGGCGATGGCCGGCGCGGCCTCGCCAGCCAGACCTCGGTGGTGGCGCGCCAGGGCGTCTCCAGCGCGCGGGCGTCGTTTGCCGCGCGCGGCTCCAGGCCCTGCGCCTGGTAGAGCGCCTCGAGGCCTGTACAGCGAGGCCACGCTGAGCAGCTGCGCCGGCGGCGGCGCGTGGCCGCGGCGCCCAGACCGAGCGGCATCGACCCCACCGCGCCGGCATTGCCGTGCACCCGCCGCGCAGGTGGCTGTCGAGCACCAGCCCGCCGCCGATGAAGGTGTCGACGAACACATACAGGAAGCTGCGGATGTTGCGGCCGCGCCCGCGACCAGCTCGGCCACGCAGGCGGCGGCGGTGTCCTTGACGAACTCCACCGGCAGGTCGGTCATGGCCATCACCCGCTCGCGGATGTCGATGGCCGCCCACTTGAGCGCCTGCTCCGGGCGCGATGCCCAGCAGCTCCTGCCAGCCGCCCAGCGAGAGCGGCGCGGCGATGCCCACGCCGTGCAGCCGCTCGCGCAGCGCCGGCGCGAGCGCCTTGCGCAACTGCTTGAGGCGCGCGTCGATCTCGCCGAACAGCGTGTCCGGGTCGGGAAAGCGGTAGGCCAGCGACAAGCGCTCGCGCACCTGCGCCGCTGAAGTCGACCAGCAGCATGTCCATGCTGCGTCGGCCGATCTTGATGCCGATGGAGAAGGCGCCGTCGGGGTTGAGCGCCATCGGCACCGACGGCTGGCCGACCTTGCCGCGCACCGGCGCCAGCTTGCGCACCAGACCGTCGGCCTCGAGCCGCGCGATGATCACCTGCACCGTCTGCGCGGTCAGGTGCGTGAGCCGGGCGATCTCCGCCTTCGGCAGGCTGCCGTGCAGGCGGATCGCCTGCAGCACCACCCGCTCGTTGAACTGGCGCATGCCGACGTGGTTGGAGCCGCGCGGGCGCAGCCGGGTCTCCGCGCCGCCGGCTGTGGCCCGGTCGGTCATGGCCGCAGCGCCTCGGCGATCACGCCCTTCTTGAAGAGGAAGTTGGCCCAGGGCTGCAGCTCGCCGGTCTGCACCACCGCATGGCAGCTGCGCACGCGCTCGTAGAACGCGAAGCGCTCCATCGGCTCGCATTGCTCGGGCCGCGCGCCAGCCCGGACGTGCCAGCGTCTCGATCACCTCGCGCTGCACGGCCGAGCGGTAGCTGTCGGGCTGGCCGCCCACGTGCATGAAGGCGACGGGCTGCGCCACCGTCGCGTCCAGCGGCAACAGCGACAGCACCGCCTCGGCAGGCGCGCTGCACGCCCACGCCGGGCAGGCGGATCAACGGCTTGCCGGCGGCCAGCGAGGTGGCGGTGAAGTTGGCGTCGGCCAGCACGATCTCGTCGCCGTGGCCCATCTCGGCCAGCACCTTCAGCAGGTCCGGGCTCAGCAGCGGGTCGATGTTCTTCAGCATGGCGGTCGTTCGCGTCAGATGTCAGGCCAGGCACTCGGCCGGCAGGTCTGTTCGGGCGCCATCGCGCCGGTCATCACCGCCACCGTGTCGCTCATGCTGATCTTCTTCGGGTTCAGCACCGCGGCGCGCCTGCCGAGCCGCGCCACGTGGATGCGGTCGGCGATCTCGAACACGTGCGGCATGTTGTGCGCTGATCAGGATCACCGGCAGGCCCTTGTCGCGCACGCGGCGGATCAGCTCGAGCACCATGTTGCCTTCCTTCACGCCGAGCGCCGCGGTCGGCTCGTCGAGGATGACCACATGCTCGGCGAAGGCCGCGGCGCGCGCCACGGCCACGCACTGGCGCTGGCCGCCCGACAGCGTCTCGACCGCCTGCGTCATCGAGCGGATGCCGACCTTCAGGTCGTTCATGCGCGCGATGCTCATCTCGAGCATCTTCTTCTTGTCGAGCATGCGCAGCACGTTGCCGGCGAAGCCCTCGCGGCGGATCTCGCGGCCGAGGAACAGGTTCTCGGCGATCGTCATCGCCGGGGCCACGGCGAGGTCCTGGTAGACGCGTCTCGATGCCGTCGCGGCGCGCGTCGATCGGGCCCTTGAAGTGGATCGTCTTGCCGTCGAGCTGGATCTCGCCTTCGTCGGGAATCGTGGCGCCCGACAGGCACTTGATCAGCGAGGATTTGCCGGCGCCGTTGTCGCCGATCACGGCGAGGATCTCGCCGGCGCGCAGCTCGAAGTCGGCGCCGTCGAGCGCGGTGACCTGGCCGTAGCGCTTCACCAGGCCCTTGGCCTGCATGACGATCTGGTGCGGCATGCCATTCAGCGGCCTCCCTTGCGCGACAGTTGATCGACGGTGACCGCCAGGATCACGAGGATGCCGGTGATCAGGACCTGGTAGACCGACGACACGCCCATCAGCGTGAGGCCGTTGCGCAGCACGCCGACGACCACCGCGCCGATCAGCGAGCCGAGCATGATGCCGCGGCCGCCGAACAGGCTGGTGCCGCCCAGCACGACCGCGGTGATGGCGTCCAGGTTCTCGGTCTGCCCGGCGTTCGGGTCGCCCACGCCGGTGCGCGCCACCGCCAGCAGCGAGGCGATGCCGTAGAACACGCCCGCCAGCGCGTACACGCCCAGCAGCACGCGCTCGGGCGGGATGCCGACCAGCCGCGTCGCCTCGGGGTTGTTGCCCACGGCGTAGACGTGGCGGCCCGGCGGCGGTTTCGCGCAGCCAGAACCACACGCCGAGGTAGAGCAGGATCATCAGCACGGTGCCGTAGGCCACGTGCGTGCCGCCGAGCGGGAAGGTGTCGCCCAGCCAGGTCATCATGCGGCCGGCATCTCGGTGACGGTCTGCGCGCCGGAGTAGAGCTGCGTGATCGCGAAGGCGATGTTCAACGTGCCCAGCGTGACGATGAACGGCGGCAGCTTGACGCGCGTGACCAGCAGGCCGTTGATGCAGCCCGAACAGCGTGGTCACCGCGATGCCGCAGAGGATGGCCATCGGCGCGGGCAGGCCGAGGTCGGCCGCGAACTTGGTCATCACGATGCTGCCCAGCGCCATGATCATGCCGCAGGACAGGTCGATGCCGGCGGTCAGGATGATCAGCGTCTGGCCGATCGCGATCATGCCGACGACCATCACCTGCTGCAGGATCAGCGAGAAGTTCTCGCCGCGTGAGGAACCGGTCGGTGCGTGGAAGCCGAAGATGGCGCAGGCGATGAGCAGCGCGATGGCCGGGCCCAGCGTCCCGATCGGGGGCAGTTTGCTCTTCAGCGTGTTCACGGATGGCTCGCTGTCGCATGAGATGTCGAAGGCCGATGCGGCGCAGGTCATGCCGAGAAAGCCCCGCGCAGACGGGGCTTTCGAACGCAGCCGGGCGACCGCTGGATGCCCGCCCGTGCGTGCTCAGCGGAAGGCGCGTGGCGGCGCCTGACTTCTTGCCCCAGCACAGGTCGCGTGCCGACCTTGGTGTCCTTGCTCGTCGACACCGGCCAACGGCTTGCCGGCGATCAGGGTCCACGCCGGTGTCGGTGTAGCCGGCCTTGACCTTCTTGCCGTCCTTGGCGTACTCGACGCCGGCCTCGACGCCCATCGACGCCATCTTCAGCGGGTACTGCTGCGAGGTCGCGGCGATCTTGCCTGCTGCCACGTCCTTGACGCCGTCGCAGCCGCCGTCCACCGACACGATCATCACGTCCTTGTCCTTGCCGGCCTTCTTCAGTGCGTTGTAGGCACCGGCGGCGGCGGGTTCGTTGATGGTGTAGACGAGGTTGATGTCCGGGTTCTTCTGCAGGCAGTTCTCCATCGCCGGTCTGGCCCTTGGCGCGGTCGCCGAAGCTGTCGGCCATGCAGACCACTTCGGCCGGCTTGGCGAGCTCGTTGTTCTTCGCGTCGAAGCGTCTGCAGACCGAAGCCCTGCAGGAAGCCGTTGTGGCGCTGCGCGCCGACCGGGTGGCCGGGGAACAGGTCGAGCGTGGCGATCTTGACGGGCTTGCCGCCCAGCGCCGCCTTGGCGTATGCGCCGATCAGCACGCCGGCCTTGTAGTTGTCGGTGGCGAACAGGGCGTCGGTGGCTTCGGCCGGGTCGGTCGGGCTGTCCAGGGCGATGACCTGCACGCCTTTGCCTGTGCTCTTCTTGATGGCCGGGATGATGGCCTTCGAGTCGCTCGGCGTGATCAGGATGGTCTTGGCGCCGGCGGCGATCATGTTCTCCATCGCGGTGATCTGGCCGGCGTTGTCGCCGTCGGGCTTGCCCGCGGCCGACAGCAGCTTGGCGCCGCTTGGCCTTGGCTTCGGCTTCGGCGCCTTCCTTCATCTTCACGAAGAAGGGGTTGGTCTCGGTCTTGGTGATCAGGCCGATGACGGGTTGCGACTGGGCGTGCGGCAAGCCGGCGGCGGCGAAGAGCGCGACGAAGCGTGCTGGCGTGCTTGAGGTGTCATTCGAGAGTCTCCTGTCTGGTCTGGTTCGTGGGGTGCGTGGGTCCGCCGGTTCGTGGGTCGGCCGCTGGGCGAACCGCGCCGGGCCTGCCCCGGATGAAGTCATTCTGGGTGAGCCATCATTAATAAATCAAGTTGATTGATTAATGGAAAACCCGGATGCGGCACGGGCGACTGGAGCGGCCATGCTGCAGCCCAAGGTGGCGTCTGCGCCGCTGTCGCGCTCCGAGCCCTCCCTGAGAGAAAGCTGCCCATGTTCCTGGTCTGCGGTGAAGCCTTGATGGACGTGTTCGCCAGCGGCGAGACGCCCACCGGCCTGACGCTCGACGCCCGCGTGGGCGGCTCGCCCTTCAACGTGGCCGTGGGGCTGGCGCGCCTGCAGCAGCCGGTGGCGTTCTTCTGCCGCGGTGTCGCGCGGCTTCCTCGGCGAACGCCTGATGCAGCGCGCTGGAAGCCGAGGGGGTGAGCACCGGCACCGTGGCGCGCACCGAGGCGCCGACCACGCTGAGTCTGGTCGGCGCTGGACGCGCAGGGCGTGCCCTCCTACTCCTTTTATGGCGACGGCGCGCGCCGATCGCCAGCTCGAGCCGGCGGCGCTCGACGCGGCTGCCGCGCGAGCTGCGCGCCATCCACGTGGGCTCCTACGCCACGGTGGTGGAGCCGACGGCAGCACCCTGCGCGCGCTGATCGAGCGCGAGCAGGGCACGTTGCCTGATCGCCTACGACCCGAACATCCGCCTGAACGTGGAGCCCGACCTCGGCCGCTGGCGCAACACGCTGGCGTGGATGCTGCCGCGCACCGACCTGCTCAAGATCAGCGAAGAGGACCTGCAGCCTGCTGCTGCCCGGCATCGCGCTGCAGGGCTTCGCCGTCCGGTGCCTGGCAGCAGGGCGTGAAGCTGGTGGTCGTCACGCGCGGCGGCGAAGGCGCGATGGCCTGGACCGCCGACAGGCCCGCGCCGAGGTGCCGCAGGTGCCGGTGAAGGTGATCGACACGGTGGGTGCCGGCGACACCTTCCAGGCGGCGCTGCTGACCTGGCTGGCCGAGAACGACGCGCTGGCGCCTGAGGCGCATTGCCGCCCTGACCGTGACTCAGCTGGCTGCCGCGCTGCACTTCGCAGCCCGCGCTGCGGCCATCACCTGCTCGCGCCGCGGCGCCGACATGCCGCGCCGCACCGAGCTCGACTGAGCGGCGCACAGCGTCGACGCCAGGCGTGCGGCCCGCCAGGGCAAGACCAGCCACGCTCGGCGATACTGCCTGCGCATGTCGGCCCTCATCTTCTTCAAGCTGCTCGCCATCTTCGCAGTCGTCGCGCTCGGCTGGGTGGCCGGCAAGCTGCGCTGGCTCGGACCGGTGACCGACACCAGCGACCCGGCGCGGACTCTGTCCAACGCGGCGTTCTACATCTTCGTGCCGGCACTGCTGTTTCGCACCACAGCGCGCATCGACCTGCAGGCCATGCCCTGGAACACGGTGCTCGCGTTCTTCGTGCCGGTGCTGGTGCTGCTGCTAGGGGTCTACGCCTGGCAGCGCCGCTCCAACCGCAGCGGCCAGCTGCCGATCGCCGCGCCCAGCGTGCGCGCCATCTCAGCCACCTTCGGCAACTCGGTGCAGGTGGGCATCCCCTTGGCGGCTGCCCTGTTCGGCGAGGCCGGGCTGGCGATCCACGTGGCCATCGTCAGCCTGCATGCGATGTGCCTGCTCACCGTGCTGACGGCGCTGGTGGAACTCGACCTGGCGCGCGAGCGGCGCGTGCTCGGCCACTCGAACGCGCACCTGGCCACCACGCTGGCGCGCACCCTGCGCAACACCATCGTGCACCCGGTGGTGCTGCCGGTGCTTGCCGGGCTGGCCTGGAACTTCTCCGGCCTGCAGCTGCCCACGGTGGCCGACGAGATCCTGCAGACGCTCGGCCAGGCGGTGGTGCCGCTGTGCCTGGTGCTCATCGGCATGTCGCTCGCCCACCACGGGCTGCAGGGCGCAGCGCGCGGCGCGATGGTGTTGGCTGGGCTCAAGCTGCTGGTGCTGCCCGCGCTGGTGCTGGGCGTGGCGCACTGGGGCTTCGGCCTGACGGGCATGCCGCTGGCCGTGGTCGTGATGATGGCGGCCCTGCCGGTGGGCAGCAACGCGCTGATCTTCTCGCAGCGCTACGAAACGCTGGAGGCCGAGGCCACTGCCGCGGTGGTGATCTCGACCGTCTGGCTTTCGTGCTGACGGCCTCGCTGTGGCTGGGCGTGCTGGCCTGGCTGGGACGCTGAGCACTGGCGTCCGGCTTTTTGGGACAATCGCGCCATGACTTCTGCCGACCTCCAGGCCACCGTCGCGCACATGGGCGTGGCCGCACGCGCGGCCAGCACCAGCATGGCCGCCGCGTCGACCGCCGCCAGGAATGCCGCGCTGCTCGCGCTGGCGCGGCGGCTGCGCACCGACCGCGCGCCGCTGCATGCCGCCAACGCGCAGGACGTCGCCGCCGCGCAGGCCGCCGGCCTGGCCGCGCCGATGGTGGACCGGCTCAAGCTGAGCGACGCCAGTCCTCGATACCGTGGCCGAAGGCTGCGAGCAGATCGCCGCGATGCCCGACCCGATCGGCGAGATCACGCACCTGCGCCGCCGCCCGAGCGGCATCAGCGTCGGCCAGATGCGCGTGCCGCTGGGCGTGTTCGGCATGATCTACGAGAGCCGGCCCAACGTGACGATCGAGGCCGCGTCGCTCGCCATCAAGAGCGGCAACGCCTGCATCCTGCGTGGCGGCTCCGAGGCGATCCACTCCAACCTCGCGCTGTGGCAGCTGGGTGCAGCGGCGCTGGCCGAAGCGGGCCTGCCGCCCGACGCGGTGCAGCTGGTGCAGACCACCGACCGCGCCGCGGTCGGCCACCTGATCGCCTCGCCCGAGGCGGTGGACGTGATCATCCCGCGCGGCGGCAAGGGCCTGATCGAGCGCATCAGCCGCGAGGCGAAGGTGCCGGTGATCAAGCACCTGGACGGCAACTGCCATGTGTACGTCGATGCCGGCGGCCGATCTGGAGCTGGCGCTGCGGGTCACCGACAACGCCAAGACGCAGAAGTACAGCCCCTGCAATGCGGCCGAGTCACTGCTGGTTCACGAGGCCATCGCACCGGCCTTCCTGCCGCGCATCGGCGCGTTGTTCGCCGCCAAGGGCGTGGAGATGCGCGGTGACGCCCGCGGCCATGGCGTGGCTGAAGGACGTGCCGAAGCCAAGCTTGCCGAGCCACCGAGGCCGACTGGGGCGAGGAGTACCTCGCGCCGATCATCAGCGTGAAGGTGGTCGGCTCGCTCGACGAGGCCATCGCCCACATCAACCGCTACGGCTCGCACCACACCGACGCCATCCTCACCGACAGCCACGCCCACGCCATGCGCTTCCTGCGCGAGGTCGATTCGGCCAGCGTGATGGTCAACGCCAGCACGCGCTTCGCCGACGGCTTCGAGTACGGCCTGGGCGCCGAAATCGGCATCAGCACCGACAAGTTCCACGCCCGCGGGCCGGTCGGGCTGGAGGGGCTGACCTCGATGAAGTGGGTGGTGCTCGGCCAGGGCGAAGTCCGCAGCTGAAGACGCCGGCCTGCCCCGGGCCTGCTGGCGCCGCGATGCGGCGCGACTCCTTGCACATCTTTGGTCCGCGCCGGCACGACCGTCGCGCCAGAATGGCGGCCATGAGAGATGCGCGCCGCGCCCTGGTGCTGTTCTCCGGCGGGCAGGACTCCACCGTCTGCCTCGCCTGGGCGCTGCAGCGCTTCGCCCATGTCGAGACCATCGGCTTCCAGCTACGGCCAGCGCCACGCGGTCGAACTCGAGTGCCGCGCGAACGTGATCGCAGCAGCTGCGCACGCAGTTCCCGAAGTGGGGCAAGCGGCTGGCGAAGACCACCTGCTCGACCTGTCGCTGCTCGGCCAGATCTCCGACACCGCGCTCACCGATGAGCGCGCGATCGAGATGAACGAGGACGGCCTGCCCAACACCTTCGTGCCGGGCCGCAACCTGCTGTTCCTCACCTTCGCCGGCACGGTGGCCTACCGGCGCGGGCTGAACGTGCTGGTGGGCGGCATGTGCGAGACCGATTTCTCCGGCTACCCCGACTGCCGCGACAACACGCTCAAGGCGCTGCAGGTGGCGATCAGCCTCGGGCTGGACGCGCCGATGACGATCGAGACGCCGCTGATGTGGTTCGACAAGGCGCAGACCTGGGCGCCTCACCGAAGCGACTGGGCGGCGAGGCGCTGGTCGAGCTGGTGGCCGAGTACACCCACACCTGCTACGTGGGCGACCGCTCGCGGCGCCACGAGTGGGGCTACGGCTGCGGCCTGTGCCCGGCCTGCGACCTGCGCCGTGACGGCTACAACGCCTGGGTGCATTCCTGATGGGCGGGTCGCCCCGGGCGGCGCATCCGGTATGATGCGCGTCCCGAAGGCCTGTCATAGAGTCGCGCCGCATGAACCCCTCGACCCTCTGGCTGGGCATCGGCGCCGCCGTCCTGCTGTTCTGGTCCGTGGGCGCCTTCAACCGGCTGGTCGCCCTGCGCGACGCCATCGTGCGCGGCTTCGCGCCGGTGGACGAGCAGTTCCGCTGCCGCCACGCGCTGCTTGCTGCGGCAGGCCGAAGCCCTCGCGCGCACCGACCCCACGCAGGCGCAGGCGCTGCGCGCCGCCTGCGCCGCAGGCGCTGGCCGCCTGCGACCACGCGCGTGCCGCGTCCTGGGGCCGCAGGGGCGATCACCAGCCTGCGACTGGCCGAGGAGATCCTGGCCGAGACCCGCGCGCGGATCCCGTCGCCACCGCGGGTGCCGAGGCCGCGGCCCTGGCGGCTGAAGCTGGCCGCCAGCGACACCACCCTGGCCTTCGCCGCCGACAATTCAACGAGCGGTGTCAGCGCTACAACAGCGCGGTGGGCCAATTCCCGACCTGGCTGCTGGCGGGACTGTTCAGGTTTCGCCCGGCGAGGCACACTCTAGGGCGCGGACCGGCCGCGGATCCGGAGACTGAATGCAAGAGCAACCCTGCGCCCTCCAGCGCGCAGCCTGAGCAACGCCGAGCTCGAAGCGCTGCAGCGGCTGGACCGCGTTCGCGGCGCGGCCGGCATGAAGGCCGCGCTGCTCGCGCTGCTGATCGTCCCGACCAGCCGGCGCGGGTGCGTGCCTGGCGCGAAGAGACGGCTCGCGTGGCCGAGGCCGAGCAGATCCGCATCGACACCGAAAGCTGGGTGGCACCTGCCGCCTGCCCTGGTTCGAACTGCTGCTGGCCCGGCTGGGCGGCTTGCCGCTGACGGACCGCCAGGACCTGCTGCGTTCGGCGCGGCGCCTGCTCGGCCCGCCCGCCTGCCGATCGACCGGCTGATGTGGCTGGCCATGCGACGACACTTCGGCGAGAACCCGTTCGGTCCGGTGCACGCGCCGGCCGATGCCGAAATCGCCGCGCTGCCGCTCGCCGAACTGGCCCACGTCGTGCACTACACCGCCCATCTGGCGCGCATGGTGCCCAGCGGCGATCCCGAAGAAGCCGGCCAGCGCTGGTACCGCGGTGTGATGTCGCGCTGGCTCCAGCCGGACACCCTGCCGGCCTGGCAGCGCCCGACGTGGACGAACTCGTGCAGGCACTCAATGGGCTGCAGGCACTGACGCTGGATGCAGCGGCCGCTGCTGGTGCGCGCCTGGGTGACCGAGGCCCTGCCGACCGGGCGCCCCGGGCCGCCTGGCCCAGGTGGCCGCCGATGCGCTGCGCCTGAGCTGCCTGCTGATGGACTCGCCGCTGCCGCCCGAGCTGGCTCGCGGCAGTACATCGAGCTCAGCGCCGACTGAGTTCGGCGTGGCCGCCCGGCCAGGCGGCATCACACCCGGTCTGCGATCCCTCCGGCTCCCTCCTGATCAGCCCCGGCTTCGGGCCAGCCGCCACACCATGAAGCCCAGCCCGGCGACACCGGCGAGCAGCACCGCCCACAGCAGCCAGGGACGCAGCGCGGCGTGGCGCTCTTCTGCCTGCGCCTGACGTGCGGCAGGTTCAACCTCGCTCCACGCGCAGCAGGGAGGCACGGCCGAAGCGCGCACGCTCTTCGTCGAGCGCAGGCACCAGCGTCGCGAGCGGCAGGGCGCCGGCCGTGGCCTGCCGTGACCCGGCCAGCAAGGCATACGGCCCACTGCCCTGCGCCGCAAACACCAGGCTGCTGAGCTGTGCGCGCACCCGCAAACGGGTCTGCGCCGGATCGAGGCCACCCGCGCGTTCATCAGGCACGAGGCGCAGGTAGCGCGCCGTGCGAGGCAAGGCCAGCGGCGGCGAGCGGCGCGCCTGACCGCCGCTCTCGAAGCGGTAGACGACCGCGCCGGTGGCGGTCTGCCACCCTTCGTCGGTGCGGCTTCGCACCTGCACGCGCAGCGGCACCACCTGGGTGCCCGCCGGCAGGTCGAGGTCGAGGTCCACCAAGGGCAGCGGCGCGCCGAGATCGAAGTGCAGCGCTCGCCGCGCGTCGGCGGTTTCGGCCGGGCTGGCCGGTGCGCCGGACGGCTCGGCGCTCGGCGTGACGACAAGCTCGGTGGGTGCGTCCACGGTGACGCTGCGCGGCCACCGCGTGAGGGCGATGGCGCCGGTGAGCGCCGGTGCCGCGCCGGGATCGGCCCAGACCAGCCGCAGGAAGCGGCCCGCGCCCTCGGGCAGCACGACCAGCGGCTGTGTCAGCGCGCCCGCCGCGCCGAGCCAGCGCCATGACCTGCCCGCCGCCGCCTGCACGCCAGGTGCGCAGGTCGTCGCTGGATTCGAGGCTGTAGCCCGCAGTGAACTCCGCCGGGCCGGACCACTGCAGGCGCAGCAGCGTGCGGACGCGGCTCGTCGCGCGGGCGCTCGCCCAGGTCGATCAGCCAGCCGGGCGAGCGTGCCGGTGGCGGTGCCCCGGCGGGTCCGCGACGCCGCACGCTGATGCGGTCGCCTTCGACCGTGACATCCACGGGCGATGCCCAGGCGGTCGTGCCTGCAGGGCGCGGCGGCAGGGGGTAGAGCGTGCCGCGTGCGCTCCGCCTCGCGCACGACCTGCTCGTCGGGCCGCGGGGCCAGCAGCGCAAAGGGCACGCGCTCGCCACGCGCATCGACCACGCGCAGGTCCTGCAGCCCCGGCTGGCTGCTGCGGGCGTAGGCGCTGGGCGGCAATGGGAGCTTCACGAAGGCGCCCGGCTGTTCCACCGTGATCTCGGCGCGGTGACGCAGAAGGGGCTCGTCGGCAGTTGCGTTCGGCAGCCACAGGCCGCCCACGGCCGCGACGGCCAACCCTGCCACGCGGCCCGCAAGTTCGAGGGGCGAGACCTCATCAAGCCAGCGCATGGCCACCCTCCTTCGCATCCTTTGTCGCCTTGCCGGGCAAGGGCGCGACGTAGCCGATGACGAGCATCAGCACGCCCACGCCGATGAACGAGACGATGCGCATCACCGTGCCGCGTGCCCGAGAGATCGACCAGCAGCAGCTTGGCCACCACCGCCGCGAGCAGCACCGCACCCACCACCCACGGTGCACGCACCGCACGCCGGGCCGACCACCACATCAGCGCCAGCGCGGTCACGCTCCACAGCAGCGTGATGCCGGTCTGCACCGCGAGCGAATCGGTCCAGGCCGCGAAGCGGAACGGCACCCCGCCCAAGTGGTGGAAAGCGCGCACCAGCATCGCGTTGAGCCACACGAAGCCGGCCGCCCCGATCAGCGCGGGGGCGAGTGCCGGCCGCGCCGCAAACCGCTCACGCGCCGGCGCGCTGCGCAGCCACAGCCAGGTCGCCAGCAACGCCGCCGCCACGCCCAGGTCCAGTGGGTTGAGCACGGGCACATGGGGCAGTGGCCGGGCCGAGCCATTGGAGATCAGGTTGGCCAGCAGCGTCCAGAGCAGCGCCGCCGCCGCCAGCACGGCACCGGCACTGGCGCGGTAGGCCGTGGGCAGAAGCGCCACCGGCCAGGCTCGCTCGGCCGCGGGCCGTGCCAGCAGCGCAAGCAAGGCCGCCGGCACCACCAGCCAGCCCAGCCACGGCCAGGCGCTGCCGCCATCACCCCAGTCGCCGCTGACCGCACGTCCTTGCAGCGCCCCCAGGGCGGCGAGCACCAGCACGCCCAGGGCATGCACCGCGTGCTGGCCGGCCGCGGGCCAACGGTCTGCAATGAAGCGCAGCGCGACCAGATGAGCGCCCAGCGCCAAGGGCCACGCCCACCAGCCACCATGCGCAGACGGGCTGTCGTGGGCCACGGCGCTCACGACCACGCCCAGGGCCAGGCCCGGCGCCAGGGCGAGCACTGGCCAGGCCACGTGGTCCCACGCCAGGCGCCGGCTCAAGGCGATGCACAGCAGCGCCACGGCGCTGGCCGCGGCAAACAGGGCCGCGAGGCGGTCGTTCGGCGCCACCAGGGCATCGATCTGCTGCATGGCGGTGACGATGCTCCACAACATCGCCCAGCCGATGAGCAGCGCCTCGGCGGTGCGCTCACCCACCTGCGCGGCGTCAGTTGCGGGCGGCGCATGCCGATGCACGAAGTACGCGGCGGCCAAGGTGCCGGCCACCAGCATCACACCATTGAACAGCATCGCGTTGAACACGCCCGTGGGCGCGCCGAAGCGTTCGCCCGCGTAGATGAGCGAGCCACCGGCCAGCAGCACCAGCAAGTAGCCGAGGGCCCGCGCCAGGCGACGCGACTGGCGAAAGCCCAGCCACACCAGGCCCGCACCCTCCAGCGCCCAGGCACCGGCGGTGCTGCGCGCGTCCAGCGCAAACGGGATCACCAGCGTCAGCAGCACCACGCCGACTGCGAGGCTGCCCTCGAACACCACGGCCAGGCGCGGGCGCGAGCGCATCCATGCGGCCAAAGCCACGTAGAAGGCCGCCAGCACCAGGGCCGAGAGCGCCGCGCCGTACTCGAGGTGGCGCACCAGGCCGTACTGCAGGGCAAAGACCACCGTGGGCAGACCGAACAGCAGGCTGCCGTTGACCCAGCGTTGTGCCCCAGGGGACGTGGCGGCGGCGTCCGACGCACGCCGCGCCGGCATCAGCAGGATGGCCACGAACAGCAGGAAGAACGCCGCCAGGAACGCCTGGCTGGTCGCGTAGTGCACGTCGCGGTACTCGAACACGCCCCAGGCACCACCCACCAGGAAGGTGAACACGAACCCCACCAGCACCAGCAGGCGCCAGGTGCGGAACCACGCCACGGCAGCGATGCCGAGATCGAGCACCAGGTAGTAGCTGAACAGGGCCACGTGGTTGCCGCTGCCGGTGGACACGAGCAGGGGCGTGGCAAAGCCACCGAGCGCGCCGATGACCGCCAGCGCCATCGCGTTCTGCAGCACGGCCAGCGCGGCGGCGAGCGCGGCCACCAGCACCATCAGCCCGAACACCGGCCCCACCGACAGCACGCCATAGAAGCGGAAGGCGACGAACAGAGTCAGGTACAGCACCGCCACCGCGCCGCCCTGCAGCACCTGGGCATAGCCCGGTCGCTTCAGGCGCAGCCACCAGCCCAGGCCCAGCAGCACCAGGGCCGCGCCGCGCCACCGAGGCAAGTCGCCATTCGATGGGCACCTGCACATGCTCGGACGCGTACTTGGCGAGGAAGGCCAGACCGATGAACAGGATGCCCACACCGGCCTTGACGATGGTGTTGCCGCCGAAGAACCACTCCCGGATCGATGCCAGCCAGTCGCGGCGCGGGGCAGGGGCGGCGCTCGGCGCGGGCGGGCGGAACGACGTCTCGGGCGGCGCATTGACGGCGCTGCCCATCGCTTCCATCGGCATCGCGACGGCAGCCTGCGTCGCCGCGGGCTCCGATGACGCGTTGCGCACGCGCGCGGCCGCAAGCACGCCAGCCTCCTGGCCTGGCACGCTGGTGGCATCGTTCGTCTCGGCGCGGGTTGTCGCTGAAGTCGCGGCATCCGACCTTTCGGCCAACTGGCTGGCGGGATCGACGCCACGCTTCGCCATCGACTGTCGCAACTCGGCGATCTCACGCTGCTGGGACCACGATCGCAGCAGCAGCCAGGCCACGGCGCCGCCGAGCAACACGCCGCCACCTTCACTCCACGCCGCGCCCAGCATCCCACCGATCACGATCGCGATGATGGTTCGCACGCCCACTCCCTCGAAAACCTGTTCGTTTCACTCTAGCAGCCGGCCACGCGGCGGTTCACGCCAGCACGCAGGTATCGCGGCATGCGACCCAAAGGCTCGACGGATGGGCCCCACCGAGGGCCGGAGGGTTCTGCGGGTTGGCGCAGCGGGTTGGCGCAGCGGGGTGTCGCCCCGTGCGGGTCAGCCTCCCAGCCGCCGGTGCGTCAGGGCCGGCAACTGCAGGCGCACCGACGCGATGCGCGCCGCGTCGAGGTCGGCCAGCACCACGCCATCGCCTTCGGTCTGCACCGCCACCACCTGACCCCAGGGATCAACCACCATGCTGTGGCCCCAGGTGCGCCGGCCGTTCTCGTGCAGCCCGCCCTGCGCGCTGGCGATCACGTAGCACTGGTTCTCGACCGCCCGCGCGCGCAGCAGCAATTCCCAGTGGGCGCGCCCTGTCGTGTGGGTGAAGGCGGCCGGCACCGTGATCAGATCGCAGGCCGGCTGCATCAGCGCGCGGTACAGCTCGGGAAAACGCAGGTCATAGCACACGCTCAGGCCCAAGCGCAGGGCGGCCTGCCCATCAACCGAGACCTCCACGCCCACCGGCTGGCTTCCGGCGAGGATGGCGCGGCCTTCGTCGTACTGCTCGCGGCCGTTGTCGTAGCGGAAGAGGTGGATCTTGTCGTAGCGCGCCGCCAGGCGGCCATCCGGCGCGTAGACACAGTTGCTGTTGAGCACCCGCTGCGGATCGTCGCAATGCATGGGCAAGGTCCCGCCCACCACCCACAGCCGGTGCGCACGCGCCGCTGTCGAGAGCATCTGCTGGATGGGGCCTTCGTCGGGCGCTTCGGCGATGGCGAGCTTGTCGCGTTCGCCTTGACCCATGAAGCAGAAGTACTCGGGCAGCACGACCAGCTTTGCCCCGGCGGCGGCGGCTTCGGCGATCAAGCGGCGCGCGGCGTCGAGATTGCGCTCGACGCTCGGGGTGGAGACCATCTGCAGGGCAGCGACACGCATCTTGGCGGCTCCTCGAAGTGTGGCAATGGCGAGGTCAAGGTCCCGGCCGAGATGGCGCCGGGCCGGCAGCGGGTGCGGGCAGCGGGGCATCGACGTCGGGCACGCTGTCGGTGATCCTGCGCTCGACCGGGTCGACCCGCGGATCGGCCCACGAGCCGGTGACATGAAACTCGCGGGTGTTGGCCGCGATGAACGGCCGCCGCAGGATGGCCTGGGCGAGGAAGGTGCCCAGACCCAGCACCGGATTGATGGCGGCATAGGCCAGGGCCGCGGTGCCGGCATTGATTTCGGGAACCACCACCACGCGCAGGTCCTGGGTTTCACGGGCGAGATCGGCCTTGCCCTCCATCAGCACCACGGCCTGCAACCCGCGCATGCGCAGGTTGTTGGTGACCGCCACGCCCTGCTGGATGCGCAGGTCGCCGGTGATGTTGTCGAAGGCAAAGCCCTCCTGGAAGACGTCACGGAAGTCGAGCAGCAGGCGCCGCGGCAGCGCCTGCAGGTTGAGCACCCCCAGCAGCCGCGCGGCGCCGGGCTCGGCCTTGAGGAACTGACCCGCATCCAGGCTCACGTTGACGCCTCCGGACAAGGTGGCGTGGTCGAGCGTCAGCGGCGAACCGAGCCATGACAGCTGGCCGGTGAGCTGGCCCTTGCCTCCCCGGATGGTCTGTCCCATGCCCAGTCGCTCGAGCAGTGCGCCGCTGTTGGCCACGTCCAGCTTGAACTCGAGCACGGCACGCCGTCGCGCACTGGCAGCTGCGCCCGGCACGGTCGCGTAAGTTCCGCCGACCTCGCTCCATTGCCCGCTGCCGATGAGCTGCGCGTCGGGATTGACGAGGTTGAACTTGGTGAGCCGCCACTCGCGCAAAGGCTCGCGGCCATCGCCGGCCCGTGCCGTTTCCACCGGCACGCTGACGCGATTGACCGCCTCGATCTCCACGCGGCCCAGCCGCTTGCCACGCAGCTCGAAGTCCTCCACCACGATGTCCAGCGCCGGCACCGTGGTGGGTTGCTGCCGGTCGAGCAGCGTCTCGACCTGGTCGAGATCGCCTTTGGGAAGCGCCAGCCGCGCCAGCCGCGCGTAGACCCGCCCGGCGAGCTGCGACGCCCCAGGTCGTGCAGGCCGGTACTCGACATAACCGTTCAGCTGATCGGCATCGATGTTGGCGCGCCAGAGGCCGGCATCCTGCGACAGACCCGCGACGACGCGGTTGAACTGCCGTGGTCCGAGCTGCAGGGTCTGGACCTGCAAGGCCACCTGCTGCGGCGCGTAGCTGGCGCCGGTGTCGGTGCCCGACATCGCAGTCGACGCCAGGCCACAGCCGCTCCAGCGCCACGTCCCAGGCTTCGACATCGAGCGTGGGCAGGTTCACGCTGGCCAGCACGCCGGACGCCGGTGTCGGCGGCGGCTCGAACACGCCGATGCCGCCACGCAGCACCCGTGGTGTGTCGCCGGAGAGGTCCCGCGTGTACTGCGCCTGCAGCACGTTGCCGAGTTCCAGCTTCAGGCTGTCGCGCAGATTCTGTCCGGGCAGCAGCGAGTCGGCGGCGATCTGCGTCTGCAGGCGCAGCGGCAACGACGCTTCGGCCGCCTTGCGCAGCGGCGCAGGCAGGTCGATGCCCAGACCGACGAGGTTGCTGGTGAGGGTGACTTCGGCGTGGCCCTGCACGAAGCCCAGGCCCAGCCGGTAGACCGTCTGGCCGCTGAGTGCGCTGGCCAGCCGCGCCAGCGCGCCCAGCTCCGTCGCGCGGCGCAGGCCCTCTGCGGCGATGGTGCCCTGGCCGGTGAAGCGCATGCTGCCATCGGGCTGGTGACCGCCGTCGAACACCAGATCGCCGCCATAGACTCGGGCGGTCGCGCCGACCACGGCGAGGCCGTTCTGGCTGAAGTCGACCCGCCCGCGGGCAGCGGACAGCACCGGCGTGTCGGGCGTGATGCGCAGGTCATTGCCGGCGAGCACGAGCGCGCCTTTCACGGTGGTCGCTTCCAGCTTCTCCAGCGGCAGGGTCAGCGCGAGCCTCAGCTCGGCCGGTCCGGTGCCGGTGGCTTTGGAGAGCGCGTGGCTGATCCACCCGGCCACCGGCGTGGTGTCGACGAAGCGCAGCATCTGGGTGAGCGGTCCAGTGGCGGTACCTTCGACGTTGAGCACCGGTTGCTCGGCGAGATTGCGGATGGTCGCCTGCACCGGTGACAGCTGCACTGCGCCCAGCTGCGCGCGGGCGGCGCGGATCTCGAGCGACGACCGATCGATCACCAGCTCGCCGCTGACGCCGGTGAAGCCGGGCCACGCCGATATCACGGCCGGCGCGGTGGCCGTCGCCGGTTCATTGGGCACGTAGGCGAAGTCCACGCCCTCGAGCTTGCCCGCGACGCGGAACTCGCCGTCCTTGGCGGTCTTGGCGGTGTAGAACGGAAACTCCTGCAAGTCCCCCTTGACCCGGAACGTGGCCGCCTGGACGGTGCCGCTCTGCACGGCGTTCTCGACGTAGCGGCGCGTGGATTCGGGGATCCCCAGCGGCAGGTAACGCGCGACGCGCCGGGCCTCGGCCTTGAGGAGCTTGCCGTTGAGTTCGAGCAGTCCCGGATAGCGCCCGCCCTTGGCGAAGCCGGTGCCTGGCCCAGTGCTCCAGGTGCCGGAGAACTCGCCACGCACGTCGGCGTTGGCGAATCGTGCGTCCTTCACCTGCAAACTGATGCGCGGCTCGGGTTCGCCGCGCCGGGCAGACTCGATCTTCCACTGCAGTTGGGCGCCGAGGCTGTCGAAGGGCAGCGTGGGTTGCTCGAAGACGCCGGGCAAGGTGAGCGTGCCGCCGTTGATGCCCAGCTGGGCGGTGCCGCCGGTCTCGCTGGCATTGAGCTGCAGGGTCGCGTTGCTGAACCCAGGGCGCCCCATGGCTTCGGGTGCCGACGCCGCGCTCGCCGCCAGCGTCAGGCCACTCACGAGCGCCTTGGCCTGGTAGCGGCTCGGTGCCTCCACCGAGCCTTGCCAACTGCCCGTCAGGTCACTGACCGTCCCCTGCGGACTGAGTTCGGCGAGCAGTTCGCGCAGCCGTTCGCCCAGCGGGATGCGTGTGGCCACCTGGGCCATCAGCGCCAGGTCGAGCTGCTGGGCGCTGAACTCCCCGCCGGTGAGAGGGCCGCCGTCACGCTGTCGCCAGCGTCAGTGACAGGTCGCCCGTCGGCCAGCGGAGACCGTCGCCGGTGAGGAAGCTGAAGCGCTGCGCGGCGATCGACACCTGTTCATCGGTCTGCTTGGCGATGAATCGGCCTTCGATCTGCTCGAAGCTCAGCGGCTCCACCGTGCTGGCCAGGCGCAACGACACAGCGCGCAGGGCGAGATCGACGGTGGCCGTGCGTGGCCGGCCATCGCTCACTTCGAACCAGGCCCGCAACGCACCATCGCCCTCGCTCAGCTCGAACGGCAGCGCGACGTGCTGGCGCAACTCGCGCACGTCGACCCGGGGCAGGTCGACAAAGGCATTGCCGCTCCAGCGCTGCCAGTCGCCGGCGCGGGCCAGCAGCGGCTGGGTGAAGCGGCCGCGCACGCTGAAGCGCTGGCCCCAATCGACATCCGGGCGTGGCATCGAGGCGCACCTCGTGCTGGAGCAGACCATTGCGAACGGCCAGTTCCACCTGCGTGAGCGACAGCGGCGGTGCCAGTCGGCGCTCGTCGATCCAGCGCACGCTGCCGCCGCGGATGATGAACTCGTGCTGCTCGAAGAACCAGTCGCGCAGGGGCGCGGCGTCACCGCCATGGCTGCCGCCGACCTCGAAGCCCGCCACAAAGATGCGCCCCAGATCGTCACGCCGGACCTCGAGCTCGGCGCCGTCGATGAGGAGCTGGTCGAAGCGCAGCTCGAACGCGAGCAGTGACTTGGCCGACAGCGAAGCCGAGACGCGCGGCAGCTGAAGGGCCACCCGCTGGCCAGCATCCAGCAGGCGGACATCGCGCAGCTCGAAGGCAGGGATCCAGCGGCCGGATTGCACTTGCATGGCGCCGATGCGCACCGGAACCCCCAAAGCCTCGCTGGCGCGGGCTTCGATCTGCGGACGCCACTGTTCGATTCGGGGCAAAATGCCCCAGTGCAGTGTCAACCAGCCGATCAGCAATAAGCTCCACGCCATGGCCAGCAGCCCGAGCACGCTGCGCAGCACCAGACGCAGCGTGCGCCATGGCCAGCGGAGTGCAGCGCGCTGCGGTGGAGCAGCGTCAACGACGGGCGGGATCAAGGTCATGAAATCGACGGGACGCCAGCGAAAGCAAAGGCACGAGCGGTTGCGGACGAATCACGGGATCACTCACCGAGGCTCGGCAGCGGGTGTTCCACTGGTTCCTTCGACGGCGCCGGCCCCAGCCCGCTCAACGCCGTTCGGATCAATCTAGCATACAGAGCTCGACCAGCCCGATGGGTTCCGCGCATCCGCCTCTCCCTGTGCAAGCCGATGTTTCAGCGTTGGCGCCTGCACCGGCCCAGGCCGCACACAGCCGCTTCGTCCAGCGCATCCGGCGGCGCTATGCCGCAGAGCTCGGCCTGCTGCCCCCCGGCCTGCCGTTGCGCGGCGACGTCGCCCGGCTGATCGAGCAGCTTCTGGCGGGCGGGCGGACCCTGGCCAGCGCGCTGCGCGTGGCACGGCAGCTCGTCCTCGAACGGCTCGCGGTGCTCGACGTCGAACAGGGCGCCGAGATGGAACAGGTCACGGTGGCCATGACCGAGCTGGCCGAGTTGACCCTCGACCTCGCCGTGGCCGAAGCCCGGTCCGGCCTGACCGAGCGGTACGGCATCCCGCTCAACAGCGCGGGCCAGGCGATCGACTTCTGGGTCGTCGGCATGGGCAAGCTCGGTGCGCGCGAGCTCAATGTGTCGTCGGACATCGACCTGGTCTACGTCTACGAAGAAGACGGGCACACCGCCGGGCCACAGGTGATCAGCGCGCATGAGTACTTCGCCCAGGTCGCACGTCGCATCTATGCGCTGATCGGTGACACCACCGAGGACGGTTTCGTCTTCCGGGTGGACCTGATGCTGCGGCCGAACGGCAACTCTGGCCCGCCCGCGGTCAGCCTGGCCATGCTGGAGGAGTACCTGCAAGTGCAGGGCCGCGAGTGGGAACGCTTTGCTTGGCTCAAGAGCCGCGTGGTCGCGCCGCGCGAAAGCGTGCGCAGCGGGCGCGCCGTGGCGCTGCGCTCCACCATCACCTCGTTCGTCTACCGCCGCTACCTGGACTACGGCGTGTTCGAGGGCCTGCGCCAGCTGCATCGCAAGGTGCGCGACGAGGCCCAGCGCCGCGCTGCCGGCCGGCCCGAGCGTGCCAACGACGTGAAGCTGTCGCGTGGTGGCATCCGTGAGATCGAGTTCATCGTGCAATTGCTGCTGGTGGTGCGCGGCGGACAGTTTCCCGAGATCCGCACCCGCTCCACGCTCAAGGCACTCGACAAGCTCGCGGCCGGTGGGCTGATGAAGCCCGACAGCGCCCAGCGCCTGGCCGACGCATACCGCTTGTTGCGCCGCATCGAGCACCGCATCCAGTACCTCGACGACCAGCAGACCCACCTGCTGCCGGCGGCCGACGCCGACCTGCGCTGGATCGCCAGCAGCCTGGGGCTGGCCTGCAATGCCGACACCTGCGAACTGCTCGACAAGCTCGGTGAGATCCGCGAGTTCGTGGCACTCGAGTTCGACGCGCTGCTGCACGACGGGCGCACGCCGGTGCCAGGCGTGAACGGATGCAAGACCTGCGGTCTGCCGCCCGCGCCCGTCGACAGCGAGAGCTTTCTCGAGCGCCTGCCGCCCGAGCTGGCTGCGCGCGTGCGGCCCTTGTGTGACCACCCCAAGATCAAGGTGCTGCGCGAAGAAAGCCGCATGCGCCTGGGCCGACTCGTGGCGCGCGCAGCCCAGGCGGCACGCGATGGGCAGTGCACCATGGACGCCGCAACGCGGTTCATCGACTGGCTCGAGCCGCTGCTGCGCCGCGAAAGCTATCTGGCGCTGCTGGTGGAACGCCCGGAAGTGCAAAACCGGCTGCTGCGCCTGCTTGGCCTGGCGCGCTGGCCCATGCGCTACCTGATGCGCCACCCCGGCGTGATCGACGAACTGGCCGACGAACGGCTGCTGCATGGCCGCTTCGATGCCACGGTGTTCGCGGCCGAGCTCGAGGCGCGGCACGCGGCCTGGGAGCGCTCGGGCCAAGCCGATGAAGAATCGCTGCTCGACACGCTGCGGCGTGCCCACCATGCCGAGGTCTTCCGCACCCTGGTGCGCGATGTCGAGGGCCACATCACGGTCGAGGAAGTGGCCGATGACCTGTCGGCCCTGGCCGATGCCATGCTGGAGCGCAGCTTGCGCTGGGCCTGGAAGCACCTGAAGCAGGCGCACCGGCCGGACCCCTGCTTTGCCGTGATCGCTTACGGCAAGCTCGGCGGCAAGGAACTCGGCTACGGCAGCGACCTCGACGTGGTGTTCGTCTACGACGACGCCGACGAGCGCGCCAGCGAGGTCTACAGCGCCTTCGTGCGCAAGCTCATCAACTGGCTCACCTTGCGCACGGCCGCGGGCGAGCTGTTCGACATCGACACTGCACTGCGACCCAACGGCAACTCCGGGCTGCTGGTGACGTCTCTCGCCTCGTTCGAGAACTACCAGAGCGGCCGGGGCAGCAACACCGCCTGGACCTGGGAGCACCAGGCCCTGTCGCGCGCACGCTGGTGTGCGGGAGCGAGTGAACTCGCGCCACGCTTCGAGGCCGTGCGCCGCAGCGTGCTTGCGATGCCGCGCGACCACACCGCCTTGCGCGAAGAGGTGCGGGCCATGCGCGACAAGCTGCGTGCCGCGCGCCCGGTCAAGGCCGACATGTTCGACGTGAAGCACAGCCCCGGTGGCATGGTCGACGTGGAGTTCTGCGTGCAATACCTCGTGCTGGCGCATGGATCCACCCATGCGGCGCTGCTCGAGAACAAGGGCAACATCGCGCTGCTGCAACGCGCCCAGGATGCCGGCTTGCTGCCCGATCACGTGGGCACGCATGCAGCCGACGCCTACCGCGAACTGCGCCGCGCGCAACACCGTGCTCGGCTGGACGAGAAGCCCACCCAGGTGGCGCCGGACACTCTCGCAGCGCACCGCGACGCGGTTCTGGCCTTGTGGCGCGCGGTGTTTGATTGAAGGTTCCGGCCTCTCGGGCCTGGACTGCCCTGGCTGCCTTGCTTGCAATGGCCTCGCTGGCGGCGTGGGGCGGCCCGCACAGCGCGCTCGAGTGGCAACCCGCGCTGTGGCTCAGCCAGCCCTGGCGCGCCTGGACAGCCGCCACCGTTCACTACAGCACGCTGCACCTCGCCGCCAATCTGGCCGGCGTGCTGCTGGTCGGTGCGCTGGGCGCCGTGGCCGACCTGCGCCCGCACAACGTGATGGCATGGGTGTTGGCCTGGCCGCTCACCCAGCTCGGCCTGCTGTGGCGCCCCGAGCTGCTGCACTTCGGCGGGCTCTCGGGTGTGCTGCATGCCGGCGTGGCGGTGGTCGCCTTGCAACTGATCATCGCAGGCCCACGCCAGCGCCGGGGGATCGGTCTCGCCATCCTGCTGGTGCTCGTGGGCAAGGTGCTGAGCGAGTCCCCTGGGGGCCTGCCCTGCGCCGCCCCGAGGGCTGGGACATCGCGGTCGCACCCTTCGCCCATGCCAGCGGCGTGGTGTGTGGACTGGTGTGCGCCGCGGTGTGCGCCCGCGTCGCCAGCTGGTGGGAACGTCGCGCGCATGACTGAACGCCGCAGCCGTCTCGACACGGTCGCCATCGCCTCGCTGGTGCTGTGCTGCTTTCTGTGGGGACTGAACCAGGTGGCCGCCAAGGTGGCGCTGGCCGAGGTGCCACCGCTGTGGCAGGCGGCGGTGCGTTCGCTCGGTGGCGCCGCTTTGGTATTCGTCTGGTCACGCTGGCGCGGCATCCCGCTGTTCGAGAGGGACGGATCGCTTCCAGGGGGTCTCGGGGCCGGGCTGCTGTTTGCCGCCGAGTTCGCCTGCATCTTCATCGGCCTGCAGTTCACCAGCGCGTCGCGCATGGTGGTCTTCCTGTACCTCTCGCCATTCGTGGTGGCGCTGGGCATGCCCTTCATCTCGCGGGCCGAACGCCTGAGTCTCACCCAGATCGCGGGTCTGGTCACGGCCTTCGCGGGCGTGGCCTGGGCCTTTGCCGAGAGCTTCTCGCAACCGGCGGTCGGCCCCAGACAATGGGTGGGCGATGCACTGGGCGTGCTGGCCGCGTGCCTTTGGGGTGGGACCACGCTCGTGATCCGCGCCACGCGGCTCGGCGCGGTCGTCGCCGAAAAGACCCTGTTCTACCAGCTCGGCATCTCCGGCCTGGCCTTGTTCGCCACCGCGCTGTGGGGCGGTCCCGCGTGGGCGACCGTGCCGTCGTCACTCACATGGCTGTCGTTGTTCTTCCAGATCGTGGTCGTCACGTTCGCGAGCTATCTGCTGTGGTTCTGGCTGGTGCGGCACTACCAGGCCACGCAGATATCGGCCTTCACGCTGCTCACACCGGTGTTCGGTCTGCTGCAGGGCGCATTGCTGCTGGGCGAGCCCATCACACCGCGGCTGCTCGTGGCCTTGGTGGCCGTCGCCGTGGGCATCGTCATGGTGAGCCGGCGATGACCTCTGCCGCGTGGCAAATGCTGATCCGTCTCGCCGCCTGCGTGGCACTGTCATGGGTGGCATGGCAGTGGGGCGGCCCGGTGATGCTGTGCATCAGCCTCGTGGTCTGGGGCCTGCTGCTGTCCAAGCCGCTGATCGAACTGGCGAGCGATGGACGGCATGCCTTGCGTGCCCTGGCCTGGCGGCGCGAGGAGGGTCACTACTTCGCCTTTCGAGGCATGCCGGTGCACGTGCTGGAGGACGAGGAGCAGCAGTGTTGGCTGCGCGTGGCGCAGGTGCGGCAGATCGTCGGCTTCACCGCCAGCGACACCACGCTGGCCATCGCCTACCCCGATGACTGGCGGCTGCTGGGCCGCCCGCCGGCACCGCACCTGCGCGACGAGGCCCTGCTCGTCCACCTGAAGAAGGAGCGCTCCAGCCAGGCGCTGCGCTTCGCGCAGTGGCTGGAACGCGACGTGGCCTACCCCGCGCGTCAGCGGCGGATGCGGCGCACGAGGTCGGTGGTGGAGTAACCCGTGACGAAGGGCAGGGCCCGCGCGTCACCGCCCCAGCGGCGCACGCGCCGAGTCTCTTCAAGTGTCTCGACGTCGTAGTCACCGCCCTTGACATAGAGGTCGGGGCGCACGAGTTCGATCAGTTCCACCGGGGTCGGCTCGTCGAACAGGGTGACGAGGTCGACGCTTTCCAGCGCCGCGAGCACACAGGCGCGATCGGCCTCGGCGTTCAATGGCCGGTCGGGCCCCTTGCCAAGACCGCGCGCCGACGCATCGCTGTTCAAGCCGATCACGAGGCACGCCCCGAGGGCACGCGCCTGTGCGAGGTAGCTCACATGGCCACGGTGCAGGATGTCGAACACGCCGTTGGTGAACACCATCGGGCGCGGCAGCGTTGCCACGCGGTGTGCCAGTGCCTCGCGCGGGCAGAGCTTGTCGAGAAAGTCGCCCATGGGCGGCACGCGCTCGGGCCGCCGCCCTCAGGCGGGCTGCGGTCCGGCGCTGGCGGGCTTGGCCGCTGCGGCAAGCGTGGCCGTCACTTCCTTTCGGAAGCGGTTGAGCTCCTGCACGCTGGCGAAGCTGCGCTCCATGAGCAGGCTCATGTTGTGCAGGATGCGCTCGACGACCTTGTTTTCCCACACGGCATCGAACTGGATCTGCTTGTCCAGCCATTGCTCCAGCCACTCGGGGTTGGGCAGGCGGCTTTGCACCGTGTCGCGCGGGAACAGTGCCACGTTGACATGCAGGTTGGTCGGGTGCAACGCCTGCGCAGTTCGGCGCGCGCTGGCCATCAGCACACCCACCTTGGCGAAGGCGGCCCGCGCTTCGTCGCCGAAGGTCTGCAGGGCGCGCTTCATGTAGCGCAGGTAGGCACCGCCATGGCGGGCTTCGTCGCGCGCGAGCGTCTCGTAGATCGCCTTGATCACCGGCTCGCTGTGCCACTCGGCCGCTCGGCGGTACCAGTGGTTCAGACGGATTTCGCCGCAGAAGTGCAGCATCAGTGTCTCGAGCGCAGGGGCCGGGTCGAACTCGAAGCGCACCTCGTGCAGCTCGGCCTCGGTCGGCACGAGGTCAGGTCGGAAGCGGCGCAGGTACTCCATCAGCACCAGCGAGTGCTTCTGCTCCTCGAAGAACCACACGCTCATGAACGCGGAGAAGTCGCTGTCGTCGCGGTTGTCGCGAAGGAACATCTCGGTGGCCGGCAGTGCCGCCCACTCGGTGATGGCGTTCATCTTGATCGTCTGCGCCTGCTCGTCGCTGAGCAGGCTGGCATCGAACTGGTCCCAAGGAATGTCCTTGTCCATGTTCCAGCGCACGGCTTCGAGCTGCTTGAAGAGTTCTGGGTAGATCATGGTGTGAGCACCTGGTCGAGCGGCGGATTCTATGCCGGGCCCTGCGCCCGGGGCACGGCTTTCAGCGTGGCCACCCGCGAGGCTTCAGGGCCTTGTGGACGCCGTCGCGCCTCGTTCACTGCGGGTGCGCCAGTCCTGGAGTTCAGCGCGCAGCTCGCCGAACGTCGCCAGCGGCTTGACCCCGGGAACCGGTCGCCGATGCAAGGCTGGCGCCGCACCGCCCGCCCAGACGTCGACGCGGGCAGGGAGCTTGCCGCGCAGCTCGGTCAGGGCGTCCACGACATGGTTCGGATTCATGCACCCGGTGAAGCTCAAGCGCCACGATGTCACACTGCAGCGCCTTCGCTGGCGAGCACGATGTCCCACACCGGCGTGGCGACTCCGAGCGAGACGCAGCGGGCGCCTTCCAGCGCGAGCATGGCTTCGGCCATCAGCAGGCCCAGACCATGCGGCTCGCCGGGGCAGGTGGTCAGCAGCACGCGAGGGCTCGCCAGCGAACCGGCCGGGGGCAGGGCCTCGATGGCCTGCCGCAGGTCGACCTGCACCGTTCGGTGTACAGGTGCTCCTCGAAGATTTCGAGCTGCCCCCGCATCCAGGCTTCGCCGACCCGCGTATTCAGCGGGGCAGATGACCTCAGTGACGATGCGGCCAACCCCAACCGGGCGCCCGACTGGCGCAGGTGCCGGCGCAGGCCGTCCACATCGTGATGGCGAAGTCGATCCAGACAGGTGTCCAGATCGGACAACGATCGCCCGTGGCCCTCCATGGTGGGCGCGGGAGTCTGAAGTGCCGGGCTTTCCTGCGCGAGCCGCTGCAGGGCATCGAGCGAGAGCGCCACCACGTGCCGCGGGCGGTGGCCGACATCGACCAGCCGCTTGAGGATGCGCAGCTTGTCGATCTGGTCCGGCGGGTAGACCCGCTCCCCCGCCGCGTCACGCATCGGCTCGGGAAACCCGTAGCGCCGCTCCCACACGCGCAGTGTGTCCTTGCTCAGGCCGGTGTCGCGCTCGGCGCCGGCAATCGTCAATCCGGATGGCGGTCGGAAGGCACTCTCACTCATGATCGGCACGTGGTGTCGATGGGCAGGCGGGACCACAAGCGGCTCGCATTTTGTCTGGGACAGAATCTTGAATATCGCCAAGTATGCCCGTACGATGCCAGCAAAGCATCATTTTGACCTGGACAAGAGATGAAGAATCCGATCCGCAGTGAAGTCTGGCGCCATCTGGTGGTGCTGGTTGCCTGGTTGCTGTGCTGTCGGCGCAGCGTCCGCGACCAGTTGCCCCGCCCTCCTCAACCGCGAGATGCCGCGCCTGCAGGACGAAAAGCCCCAGAACCTGTGCCAGTACGCCGGTCAGGTGGTGGTGGTGGTCAACACCGCGAGCTACTGCGGTTTCACGCCGCAGTACAAGGGCCTGGAAGCGCTGCACGCCCGCTACAAGGCCCGCGGCTTGGTGGTGCTCGGCTTTCCGTCGAACGACTTTGGGGCCCAGGAGCCCGGCACCGGCAAGGACATCGCGGAGTTCTGCGAGAACACCTTCGGCGTGAAGTTCCCGATGTTCAGCAAGACCCGGGTGGCAGCCCAGGCCGGTGCCGGCGTGAACCCGCTGTACGCCGACCTGGCCAAGCGCAGCGGACAGGTGCCGCGCTGGAACTTCCACAAGTACGTGATCGCCCGCGACGGCCAGACCGTGTTGAGCTATGCCAGCGAGGTCGACCCGCTGGACCGCAGCTTGATCACGGCCATCGAAAAACTGCTCGATGCAAAGTAAATACTGATGGTTAGATATGAAGACTGATCAGTTCAAACCATGCCGCCGTGCCCACTCCCGTGAACCGCCTCCTTCCCAGCCCGCAGTGCGCTTTGCAAACACCGCGGTCAGGTCATGGAACTTGGCTGCGGGCCAGCGCGTCCAACGGGCTGCAGCCGTCCAGCGCTCAGTCGCCGACGGCTCGATCGGTTTTCTGTTGCGAAGCCTCCCGTTTCGTCGGGCTGAAATCTCCGGGCGGTTCTCCTCCTCCCTCCCTCCTCCCTCCTTCGCCCGGAGGCGCTTCGCAGCATTCTTATCTGCCCTCGAAGCCGGCGCCGTCCGGCTTCGAGCGGCCGGGAGCCTGAGCGATGGCCCCTGAGCAATGCGCCGCGTTGCGGTGGTCGGCTCGGGAATCTCGGGCCTGTCGGTGGCTCACGGGCTGGCGTCGGTCCAGGCCCAGGTCACTCTGTTCGAGGCCGGCGACTATTTCGGCGGCCACACGCACACGGTCGACGTCACGCTGGACGGCGTCACGCACGGCGTGGACACCGGCTTTCTGGTGCTCAACGAGCGCACCTACCCGCGCTTGCTGAAACTGTTCGCCGAACTTGGCGTGGACATCGCACCGTCGGACATGTCGTTCTCGGTGCAGGTGCCCGACCACGGCCTGGAGTGGAGTGGCACCAGACCTGAACACGCGTGTTCGCACAGCGCGCGCAACCTGCTGCGCCGCCCTTTCTGGCGCATGCTCGCCGACATCCTGCGCTTCAACCGCCTGGCCACCGCGACTCGCGATGTCCGAACAGCCGCCGGCGCTGCGGAGCAGCCGATCGGCGAGTTCCTCGACCGGCATCGGTTCAGCGATGCCTTCCGCGACTGGTACTTCCTGCCGATGATCGGCTGCATCTGGTCGTGCCCGACGGACCAGATGCTGCGCTTTCCCGGTGGCCACCATGATCCGCTTCTGCCACAACCATGGCCTGATCCAGGTGAGCAACCGGCCGCAGTGGTTCACGGTGCGCGGCGGGGCGCGACGCTATGTCGAGAAGATCCTGCAACGCATTCCCGACGCGCGCCTGAACACCCCCGTGCGCAGCATCCGCCGCGTACCGCCGGGCAGCGGTGAAGCCGGCGTGCATGTGGCCACAGACCACGGCACCGAGCGCTTCGACGAGGTCGTGCTGGCCTGCCACAGCGACCAGGCGCTGGCGCTGCTGGCCGACGCCAGCCCGCTGGAACGCCAGCACCTGGGCGCGATCCGCTACCACCCCAACGTGGCCGTGCTGCACACCGACACGACCGTGCTGCCGCGCTCCGAGCCGGCCTGGGCGGCGTGGAACTACGAACGCGCGGCCGATGGGCGGCAGGAGCAGGCCAGCGTGTGCCTGCACTACCTCATCAACAGGCTGCAGCCCCTGCCCTTCAAGACGCCGGTGATGGTCTCGCTGAACCCTGCAGCGCCGATCGCCGCTGACAAGGTGCTGGGCCGCTACGACTACGCGCATCCGGTGTTCGACGAAGGCGCCATCGCTGCGCAAAAGCGGCTGGCCGAGATCCAGGGCGTGCAGCACACCTGGTTCTGCGGCGCCTGGACGCGCTACGGCTTCCACGAAGACGGTCTGATGTCGGGCCTGGCGGTCTGCGCCGGCCTGCTCGAACGCTGGGCGCAAGCCGATCGCGGGCAGACGAGGGCCGCCGCGTGACCCGCACCCTGCCCGAACCGCAGCTCGGCATCGGCCAGGTGCGCCATGTGCGCGTGCGGCCCGCCGAGAATCGCTTCGCCTACCCGACCTACTTTCTGATGCTGCCGATGCGTCGCCTGCGCGACGTGCCAGCGTCGGCGCTCGCGCGCAACCGCTTCGGGCTGATCAGCGTTCCATGACCGCGACCATGGCGACGGCCGCGCCGACAGCCTCGCCTGGCTCGACGAACTGCTGGCACGCGAAGGCGTGGCCGATGCGGATGGCGAAGTCTGGCTGCACTGCTACCCGCGCGTGCTCGGTTTCACCTTCAAGCCGGTGAGCTTCTGGTACTGCCACCGTCGCGACGACAGCCTGGCGGCCATCGTGGTCGAGGTGAACAACACCTTCGGCGAGCGCCATTGCTATCTGCTGCAACCCGGCACAGGCCAACAGTCCTTGCGCTACGGCCAGGAATTGCGTGCCGCCAAGGTGTTCCACGTGTCGCCGTTCTGCGCCATCGAAGGTGGCTACCGCTTCCGCTTCATGCGCACCGGCGATCGCACCGTGGCGCGCATCGATCACCACGACAGCCAGGGCCTGCTGCTGCAGACCAGCGTGTCGGGCGCACCTTGCCGACCTCACGCCGGCACGGCAGCGCGCCGCGTTCTTCGGCATGCCGATGATGACCCTGGGTGTGATCGCGCGCATCCACTGGCAGGCGTTCGCTTGTGGGCCAAGCGCGTGCCCTTCCTCCACAAGCCCGAACCGCCCCGCACTTTCGTCACCCGCTGAACACCGCCGCACTCCGTCTTCCTCGATCCGCCATGCCCAGCAGCACCACCCTCACTTCGCCAGTCCTGCCCGACATCGGCCCCTGCGGCCGCGCGCGCCGTCTTCCGGCTGCTCTCGCGCCTGAAGCACGGCACGCTGGACGTGCAGTTGCCCGACGGCAGCACCGGCGCACTTCGGCACGCTGGCCGACGGCGAGCCGCGCGCCGCCATCCGCCTGCGCAACTGGAACGTCTGCCGCGCCGCGCTGCAGTCGGGCGACATCGGCTTTGCCGAGAGCTACATCGCCGGCGACTGGAGCACGCCCGACCTGACCGCGCTGCTGACGCCTGTTCATCGCCAACCGCGACGAGGTGGAGTCGGTGATCTACGGCAGCTGGTGGGGCTCGCTGCTGTACCGCGCCAAGCACCTGCTGCACCGCAACTCGCGCCGCGGCAGCCGCAAGAACATCCACGCCCACTACGACCTGGGCAACGAGTTCTACCGGCTCTGGCTCGACCCGACGATGAACTACAGCAGCGCCTGGTTCGAAGGCGACCGCTCGCGCGACATGGTCGACGCGCAATGGGCCAAGGTGCGGCGCGCGCTGCACCGAGTGCGGCGTGCGCGCCGGCGATCGCGTGCTGGAGATCGGCTGCGGCTGGGGTGCGCTGGCGGAATGCGCAGCCCGCGAGTTCGGCGCCACGGTGACCGGCGTCACGCTGTCCAGCGAGCAACTCGACTGGGCGCAGGCGCGGCTGCGCGCTGCCGGTCTGCCCGGCGAACTGCGCTTCCAGGACTACCGCGACATCGCCGACGGGCCCTATCGACGCCATCGCGTCGATCGAGATGTTCGAGGCCGTCGGCCGCGAGTACTGGCCGAGCTACTTCGAGACCGTGCAGCGGCAGCTCAAGCCCGGCGGCAAGGCCTGCATCCAGAGCATCACGATCCGCGACGACTTGTTCGAGCGCTACGTGAAGTCGACCGACTTCATCCAGCAGTACATCTTCCCCGGCGGCCTGCTGCCCAGCCCGAGCGCCTTCCGCGCCGCGGCGGCGCAGGCCGGGCTGCGGGTGGTGAACGAGCTGCGACTTCGGTCACGACTATGCCGAGACCCTGCGGCGCTGGCGCGAGCGTTTCCTGGCGCCGAAGGCCCGGTGCGGCAACTGGGCTTCGACACCCGCTTCATGCGCATCTGGGAGTTCTACCTCGCCTACTGCGAGGCCGCCTTCGCCACCGGCAACACCAGCGTCATGCAGTTCACGCTGCAGCGCCGCTGACCTGACGCAGCCGCCATCACACCCCGAGACCACCCATGAACCTGCCCTCCCTCACCCGTCGTGCCTGCGTGCTGAGTCTGGCGCTTGCCCCATGGGGACTGCGGGCCCAGGCTGCCGCGCCGGCCGAGGTGTCGAGCGAGCTGCCCGGCGCGCGGCTGCTGGGCAGCGGGCGGCTGACCTTCTTCGGCCTGCACGTCTACGACGCGCGGCTGTGGGTCGACCGAGGGCTTCAGCGCCGACCGCTTCGACCGCCCATCCGCTGGCGCTGGAGCTGGAGTACGCGCGCACGCTGTACGGCCAGCTGATCGCCGAGCGCAGCCTCGAGGAGATGCGGCGCGGCGGAGCGCTGAGCGACGAGGCGGCACAGCGCTGGCTCGACGCGATGAAGCGGATCTTCCCCGACGTGGACAAGGGCGACCGCATCACCGGCGTGCAGCGCCCGGCCGAGAGCGCGCGCTTCTTCGTCAACGGCGACACTGCGCGGCGAGGTGCGCGACGCCGAATTCGCGCGGCGCTTCTTCGGCATCTGGCTCGCGCCGCAGACCTCGGAGCCCAAGATGCGCCAGCCGCTGCTGGGCGCCGCGCAAGGCACGCGTCATGACCGGCGCCGTCGGCCACCGCTCCCGGTGGCCCCGCACAGCGCCGCCCGCGGCTGGCGTGGCGGCTGGCGCGAGGGCCTGGGCTACGGCGGGCTCGGCCTGCCGCTGGCCTTCGTCGCGCTGCCGCTGTACGTGGTGCTGCCGAACCACTACGCCAGCGCAGTTCGGCGTGCCGCTGGCGCTGCTCGGCGCGGTGCTGCTGGCGCGCGGCTGCTCGACGCGGTGGTCGATCCGTGATCGGCCGCTGGGTCGATCGCCTGTTCGCCCGCTCGGCCGCAGCGGGCCTGGCTGGTCGCCGCTGGCGCGGCTGTGGTGCTGGCGCTCGGCTTTCGCGGCCTTGTTCTTTCCGCCGGTGCAGGGCCACGACCGCGCTGCTGGTCTGGTGCGCTGCACTGCTGGCCGTGACCTACCTGGGCTACAGCGTCGTGAGCGTGGTGCACCAGGCCTGGGGCGCCCGGCTCGGCGGCGACGAAGCCGCAGCGCGCGCGCATGGTGGCCTGGCGCGAAGGCCTGGCGCTGGTCGGCGTGCTGGTGGCCAGCGTGCTGCCGTCGCTGGCCGGGCCTGGGCGTGACGGCACGCTGGTGTTTGCCGTGCTGCTGCTGGCCGGTCGTGGCTCTGGCTGCTGGCGCGCACCGCGCCCGGCCCGGCCGCCAGCGGCGCAGCCGCCGGTGCCGCTGAGCGCTGCCGCTGGCGCACGCCCGCCTTCCGGCGCCTGCTGGCGATCTACCTGGTCAACGGCATCGCCAGCGCGGTGCCTGCGACGCTGGTGCTGTTCTTCATCCGCGACCGGCTGCAGGCCGCCGGCCTAGGAGCCGCTGTTCCTGGCGAGCTACTTCGCCGCCGGGGCGCTGTCGATTCCGCTGTGGGTGCGGCGGTGGCGCGCTTCGGCCTGGCGCGCAGCTGGCTGGCCGGCATGGTGCTGGCCATCGCGGTGTTCGCGTGGGCCGCCTTGCTCGGCGCCGGCGACATCGCGGCCTACACCGTCGTGTGCGTGCTCAGCGGCATGGCGCTCGGCGCCGACCTGACGCTGCCCGGCGCGCTGCTGGCCGGCGTGATCCAGCGCGCCGGGCACGCGGGCCGCGCGCGAGGGCGCCTACTTCGGCTGGTGGAACTTCGCCACCAAGCTCAACCTGGCGCTGGCCGCCGGCTGGCGCTGCCGCTGCTGCAGGCCTTCGGCTACGCCCCGGGCGGCCGCGACGACGCAGGCGCTGAGGCGCTGACGCTGGCCTACTGCGCTGCTGCCCTGCGTGCTCAAGCTCGCCGCCGTGGCGCTGCTGTACACTCACCGTGGCTCCGACCCGTGGAGACACCCACCATGAACCGACGCCTTCTCTCGCTGCCGCGCTGGCTGCCGGCGCACTCGGCCTGACCGGCTGCGCCTCGGCGCCCACGCCGGCCGACTACGCCGCCGAGAAGCCGGTGCTCGACCTGCGAGCTACTTCAATGGCGCGCTCACCGCGCACGGCATGTTCACCGACCGCGGCGGCAAGGTCGTGCGGCGCTTCACCGTGCTGATGAAGTGCAGCTGGACAGGGCGACGAGGGCGTGCTCGACGAAGACTTCACCTACAGCGACGGCAAGAAGGAGCGCCGCGTCTGGCGCCTGAAGAAGCTGCCCGGCGGGCGCTACACCGGCACCGCCGACGACGTGGTCGGCACGGCGCAGGGCGAGGCCGCCGGCAATGCGTTCCACTGGAGCTACACGCTGCGCCTGCCGGTGGACGGCAGCGGTCTACGAAGTGCAGTTCGACGACTGGATGTACCTGATGGACGAGCGCGTGATGCTCAACAAGGCGGTGATGAGCAAGTTCGGCATCCGCCTGGGCGAGGTCACGCTGGCCTTCTACAAGAACCCTGAGGTCGCCCGCATGGCCCTGAATCCCCGCATCACCGACTGGCCGGCCAGGTCGTCTGGCTGGTCGGCGCCTCCACCGGCATCGGCCGCGCCACCGCCGAACTGCTGCACGCGCGCGGGCGCCACGCGTGGTCGTGTCGGCGCGCAGCCCGCGGCGCTCGAGGCCTTCGCGCAGCCGCACAGCCGGGCAGCCTCGGCGCTGCCGCTGGACGCGACCGACCGCGCGGCCGATGCAGCGGCCGCGGCGACAGCAGGTGGTGCAGCGCTGCGGCCGCATCGACCTGGTGGTGTACTGCGCCGGCTACTACAAGGCGATGCGCGCGACGCGAGTTCGACCTCGACGAGATGCTGCGCCACCAGCAGGTCAACTACGTCGGCGCGCTGCACATGCTCGACGCGGTGCTGCCGCACGCTGCTGCGCCAGAAGGCGGGCCACATCAGCCTGGTGTCCAGCGTGGCCGGCTACCGCGGCCTGCCCAATTCGCTGGCCTACGGGCCGACCAAGGCGGCGCTGATCAACCTGGCGCAGACGCTCTACCTGGACCTGCAGCCCGGGGCATCGGCGTGTCGGTCATCAACCCGGGCTTCGTGGAGACGCCGCTGACGGCGCAGAACGAGTTCACGATGCCGGCGCTGATCACGCCCGGCGCAGGCGGCGGAGGAGATCGCTGCAGGGCTGGGCAGCGGGCGCGTTCGAGATCCACTTCCCGAAGCGCTTCACGCTGTGGCTGAAGGCGCTGAGCCACCTGGGCGACGCCTGTACTTCACGGCCATCCGCCGCGCCACCGGGCTGTGAACGCGCCGCCGGCGTCGACCGAGCGATGCGCGCGTGGCGCGCATCGTCGCGCTGTTCGAGACGCTCACGCCGGCCGACGTCGAACGCGCTCGGGCGAGTTCTACGCCGCCGACGCGCGCTTCAAGGACCCGTTCAACGACGTGCAGGGCGTGCCGGCGATGCAGCGCGTGTTCGAGCACATGTTCGTGGCGCTCACGAGCCGCGCTTCGTCGTGCGCGACATCGTCGTCCAGGGCGACCAGTGCTTCCTGACCTGGGACTTCCTGTTCCGCTTCAGGCGCTTCTCGACGCGACCGCAGACGGTGCGCGGCGGCTCGCACCTGCGCTTCGACCGCGCACGGGCTGGTCGCCCTGCACCGCGACTACTGGGATGCCGCCGAGGAGCTGTACGAGAAGCTGCCGGTGGTCGGCGCGCTGATGCGCTGGCTGAAGCGCGCGCGAACCAGTAGGTCCGGCTGCGCCGAACAGGCGCGGCCACACGCGTCAGCGCAGCCAGCCCTTGCGCCGGAAGTAGAGGAACGGCGCCGCCACCGAGGCCACCATCAGGCCGAGCGCGAACGGGTAGCCCAGCTGCCCAGTCGCAGCTCGGGCATGGCTCTTGAAGTTCATGCCGTAGATGCTGGCGATCAGCGTCGGCGGCAGCAACGCGACGCTGGCCACCGAGAAGATCTTGATGATCTTGTTCTGGTTGATGTTGATGAAGCCGACCGTCGCGTTCATCAGGAAGTTGATCTTGTCGAACAGGAAGGTGGTGTGGCTGTCGAGCGAGTCGATGTCGCGCAGGATCTGCCGCGCCTCCTCGAACTGCTCGGCATTGAGCAGGCGGCTGCGCATCATGAAGCTCACCGCGCGGCGCGTGTCCATCACGTTGCGGCGGATGCGGCCGTTCAGGTCCTCTTCGCTTGGCGATCGCGGCCAGCGCCTCGCCGGCCGCCTGGTCGTTGACGTCCTGCTTGAGCACGCGCGCGCTGACCGCCTCCAGGCTGTCGTAGATGCCCTCGAGCGCATCGGCGCGAGTACTCGGCGTCGGCGTCGTAGAGCTTGAGCAGCACGTCCTTGGCGTCCTCGATCAGCGCCGGGATGCGCCGCGCGCGCAGGCGCAGCAGGCGGAACACCGGCAGGTCTTCGCCGTGCACCGAGAACAGCACGTTCTTGAAGAGGATGAAGGCCACGCGCACGTTGCGCGCCGTGCTCGGTCGTCGTCGATCAGGAAGTCGGAGCGGATGTGCAGCTCGCCGTTGTCTTCCTCGTAGAAGCGCGCCGACTCCTCGAGGTCGTCGTCGACGACGTCCTGCGGGATCGTCAGGCCGAAGTGCTGCGCGATCCAGCCCTTTTCCTCGGCGCGTGGGCGCGTCGAGGTCGACCCAGACCGGCTGGACGTGGGCCAGCGCATCGGGGCTTTCGATCTCTTCCTGGAACAGCCGGCCGTTGGCCAGCGTGAAGACGTTCAGCATGAGGGCTCCAGCGATGGCGGCGGCGCGCGTGCACCGCGCGCGGCCTGGGTGAACGACGGGACTCGCGACCGCCTCGCTCCGGCGCCCGCACGCGTTGCATGCCGGGCCGCTGGAGCGGACGGTCACCGAGGGTCGGGGTCGTCCAAGAAGGACTCCGCGCAATGCGAACTGCGAAATTATGGCATCGCCCTGGGCGGGCCGTGGAGCTCTGGCCGCAGCAGCGAGGCGTCGGGACGAGCCAGCCATCCGCAGCGATTCGGCGATATCGCACGGCTTGAGCCTGTGTGCAAGGCCGTGTGTCCGTTGGTGACTCTCGCTTGTCACCGTGGGGCTTCGTTGGCACACTGGGTCTCACGGCCTCGCGCCGTTGCACGATCGACGATCTGCCCTCTGACCTTTCTCGCCTTCCCCACCCTTGCGAAAGGACCCCCCATGAACCTGACGATCAGCGGCCACCACCTCGAAGTGACGCCAGCTCTGCGAGAGTATGTGCTTACAAAGCTGGACCGCGTCACCCGTCATTTCGATCAGGTGGTGGACATCAACGTGCTGCTGTCGGTCGAGAAGCTGAAGGAGAAGGAACGAAGGCAGAAGGCCGAGGTCACGCTGCACGTGAAGGGCAAGGACATCTTCGTCGAGCAGACCCACGAAGATCTTTATGCCGCCGATCGACCAACTGATGGACAAGCTCGATCGCCAGGTCTGCCGCCACAAGGACAAGCTGCAGGACCACCATCACGTGGCGGCCAAGCGCCTCGACGCGCCGCGGCCTAGCCTGAGCGGCTCGCGATGCAGTCCACGCAAAGCGGCCCTGCGGGCCGCTTTTTCACGCTCGGTCCGCTGATGCGGCGCGTGGACCCGTGAACCGGGGGCCCAGGTCGTTGCTGCGACGCAGCAGCCGGCGCAGAATCTGCCGGATCGCGCATGCCGTGCGATGCCGGCCGCCGAGTGGCGGCATTCCATAATTCGACGCATCCGTCACTTGCATGCGCGGCGCCCGCGGCCAAGAGCCCTGGGTCACCGACATGACCCGCCGATGAACCGTCTCGCCGCCATCCTGCCCGCCAGCAACGTGCTCGTGGACGTGGACGCCACCAGCAAGAAGCGCGCGTTCGAGCACGCCGGGCTGCTGTTCGAGAACCAGCACGCGATCGCCCGCGCCACGGTCACCGACAACCTGTTCGCCCGCGAGCGACTGGGCTCCACCGGCCTGGGCCACGGCGTGGCCATCCCGCACGGCCGCATCAAGGGCCTGAAGAACCCGCTCGCCGCGGTGCTGCGCGTGCAGCAGCCGATCCCGTTCGATGCGCCCGACGACGAGCCGGTGCAGCCTGCTGATCTTCCTGCTGGTGCCCGAGGCCGCCACGCAGCGGCACCTCGAGATCCTGTCCGAGATCGCCGAGATGCTGTCCGACCGCGAACTGCGCGAGCGCCTGAAGACCGAAGCCCGACGCGGCCAAGGTCCACGAGCTGATCGCCAACTGGGAACCGCTGAAGTCGGTGGCCTGACGCGCATGGCCGCCGCGCGCCGCGTGAAACCCAGCGTCATCAGCGCCGAGGCGCTGTTCGAGGAGCACCGCCCCGCCCTGCAGCTGGGAGTGGATCGCCGGGCCACGCCCATCCGGAGCGCCGCTTCGACGAAGCCGCGGTGCGCAACGCGCAGTCGGCCGCCGACCTGGTCGGCTACCTGAACTACATCCACCCCTACCGGGTGCAGATCGTCGGCCGGCGCGAGGTGGCCTACCTCAACCAGTCCACGCCCGAGGTCGGCCGAGCGCCGCATCTCGCGCATCGTGACGCTGGAGCCGCCGGTGCTGATCGTCGCCGACGCGCAGGACGCCGCCCGACAAGCTGGTGGCGATGTGCGACCGCGCCGACATCCCGCTGTTCGTCACGGCCGAGTCGGCCGGCCACGTGATCGACGTGGTGCGCGGCTACCTCGGCCAGCACTTCGCCGAGCGCACGACGCGCCACGGCGTGTTCATGGACATCCTCGGCCTGGGCGTGCTGCTCACCGGCGAATCGGGCCTGGGCAAGAGCGAACTCGGGCTGGAACTGATCTCGCGCGGCCACGGCCTGGTGGCCGACGACGCGGTCGACCTGTACCGCGTCTCGCAGACCGCGCTCGAGGGCCGCTGCCCCGAGCTGCTGATGAACCTGCTCGAGGTGCGCGGCATCGGCCTGCTCGACATCAAGGCCATCTTCGGCGAGACCGCGGTGCGCCGCAAGATGCGCCTGAAGCTGATCGTGCACCTGGTGCGCAAGGAGACGATGGAGCGCGAGTTCGAGCGCCTGCCCTACGAGCCGCTGTACGAAGACATCCTCGACGTGCCGGTGCGCAAGGCGGTGATCGCGGTGGATGCCGGCCGCAACCTCGCCGTGCTGGTCGAGGCCGCGGTGCGCAACACCATCCTGCAGCTGCGCGGCATCGACACCTACAAGGAATTCATCGAGCGCCACCAGCAAGGCGATGCTCAAGCCCGAGCCTCGAGCCCGCTGGCGCGAGCCCGCGCCGTGTCACTTGCTCGCTCGGTGCGGGCAGTTCTTCTTGGTGCAGACGGCGTACAGCGCCAGCGCGTGGTCCTGCAGCTCGAAGCCGCGCGACTGCGCCACGGCGTGCTGGCGCTTCTCGATCTCGGCGTCGAAGAACTCCTCGACCCGGCCGCAGTCCAGGCAGACCAGGTGGTCGTGGTGCTTGCCCTCGTTGAGCTCGAACACCGACTTGCCGGACTCGAAGTGGTTGCGCGACAGGATGCCGGCCTGCTCGAACTGCATCAGCACCCGGTAGACGGTGGCCAGGCCGACGTCGGCGCCTTCGGCCAGCAGCATCTTGTAGACGTCTTCGGCGCTCATGTGGCGCTGCGAGGTCTTCTGGAACACCTCCAGAACCTTGATGCGCGGCAGCGTGGCCTTCAGGCCGCTGTTCTTGAGTTCGTCGGCGTGGGTCATGGTCAGGCGCTCGCGGCCGAGAGCAGCCGGGCCAGGCGCCGCCGCTAGAATCGCCGCGATCATATCGAGGCTGGCGTGCCGTCTGCCGGCGCCGCCATGCCACGCCATGGGCTCTGCTCGCCATCTCGCCGCTCGCCTGCCTGCTGCGTCCCTGCCGTGCCGCCGCGTGCTGCTCAGCGGGCTGCGCATCGCTGCAGTCGTCCGACAACTTCCTGGGCGTCATCACGCCCTACCGGGTCGAGGTCGTGCAGGGCAACGTCGTCACCAGCGAGCAGGCCGGCGCTGGTCAAGCCGGGCATGACCCGCGCCCAGGTGCGCGACATGCTCGGCTCGCCGCTGCTGACCGACGTGTTCCACGCCGACCGCTGGGACTACGTGTTCACGATCCGGCGCCAGGGCGCCGAGCCGCAGCTGCGCCGCGTCGTGGCGCTGCTTCGACGGCGAGACGCTCAAGAGCATCGACACCGGCGGCGAGCTGCCCAGCCGAGCGCGAGTTCGTCGCCTCGATCGACACCTTCAAGACCTCGCGCAAGGCGCCGCCGCTGGCGCTGACCGAGGAGCAGATCAAGGCGCTGCCGGTGCCGCCCAAGCCGGCCGCGCGCCGGCGGCCGAAGCCGCCGGCCCGGCGCGCAGCTACCCGCCGCTGGAAGCCGACGCCGATGAGCGCCGGCCGGCGCCCGCCTGCGCATCGCCGTGGCCGGCGCCTCCGGCCGCATGGGCCGCATGCTGATCGAGGCGGTGCTCGCCGCCGACGACTGCGAGCTCGCCGGCGCGCTCGACGTCGCCGGCAGCCCGGCGCTCGGCCAGGACGCCGCGGCCTTCCTCGGCCGCAGCAGCGGCGTCGACCATCACCGCCGATCTGCGCGCCGGCCTGGCCGACGCCGCAGGTGCTGATCGACTTCACCCGCCCCGAAGGCACGCTGGCGCACCTGGCGGTGTGCCGCGAACTCGGCGTGCAAGGCGGTCATCGGCACCACCGGCTTCGACGATGCGCAGAAGGCGCAGATCGCCGAGCACGCCCGAGCACATCGCCATCGTGATGGCGCCCAACATGAGCGTGGGCGTCAACGTCGTGCTGCAGCCTGCTCGACATGGCCGCGCGCGCGCTGCAGCGAGGGCTACGACATCGAGATCATCGAGGCCCACCACCGCCACAAGGTCGATGCGCCCAGCGGCACCGCGCTGAAGATGGGCGAGGTGGTCGCCAGCGCGCTGGGGCGCGACCTCAAGGACTGCGCGGTCTACGGCCGCGAAGGCGTCACCGGCGAGCGCGATCCCTCGACGATCGGCTTTGCCACCATCCGCGGCGGCGACATCGTCGGCGACCACACCGTGCTGTTCGCCGGCACCGGCGAGCGCATCGAGATCACCCACAAGGCGAGCAGCCGCGCCACCTATGCCCAGGGCAGCCTGCGCGCCGCGCGTTTCCTGGCCGGCCAGCGCGCGCGGCCTGTTCGGCATGGACGACGTGCTCGGCATCCGCTGAGCCGGCACTGACGTGCGGCTTCGCGCACGTTCTGGTCACAGGGCGACGCGATCACCCGCGGCGTGGCGGTGCTGCTGCTGGCGATGTCGGTCAGCGCCTGGGTGCTGATCCTCTGGAAGGGCTGGCTGCTGCGGCGGGTGCGCAGCGACATGGCGCGCGCCGTGCCGGCCTTCTGGGCGCGCGCCGACGCTCGAAGCCGGCCGCGAGCAGCTCGCCGCGTTCGACCGCGAGGGCGCGCTCGAGCCGCTGCTCGCCGCGGCCATCGCCGCGCCGCGCGACGGCACGCTCGAGGCGCGCGGCCACAGTCGCCTCGCAGCTCACGCGCCGCCTGCGCGACGCGCTGCACGGCGTGCTGGCCCAGCTGCAGTTCGGCCAGGTGCTGCTGGCCTCGATCGGCAGCACGGCGCCCTTCATCGGCCTGTTCGGCACCGTCTGGGGCATCTACCACGCGCTGGTCGGCATCTCCGCCGCGGGCACCATCAGCATCGAAAGGTCTCCGGCCCGGTCGGCGAGGCGCTGGTGATGACCGCCGCCGGCCTGGCGGTGGCGATCCCCGCGGTGCTGGCCTACAACGTCTTCGGCAAGCTGGTCGGCGCCTGCGAGGCCGAGCTCGAAGGCTTCGCGCACGACCTGCGCGAGATGCTGGCCGGACCGCGCAGGCCGGCCGACACGCCCGAGGACTGAGCCCATGGCCTTCGGTCGCCTCGAACGCAACACCGGCCCGCAGCCGATGAGCGACATCAACATGACGCCGCTGATCGACGTGATGCTGGTGCTGCTGGTGATCTTCATGATCACCGCGCCGCTGATGACCTCGCGCCTCAAGCTCGACCTGCCGCGCAGCGACGCCGCCCAGAGCGGCGACGCCGCGGCCGCGGTCGTCGGTGTCGCTCGACGCGCAGGGGCAGCTCTACGTCGGCGACGAGAAGGTCGATGCCACCGGCTTCGCGCGCGCATGGCCGACGCCGCGCGGCGCAATCCGCAGGCCGAGGTCCAGCTGCGCGCCGACCGCAGCGTGCCCTACGGCCGCGTGGCCGAGGTCATCGGCCAGGTGCAGAAGGCGGGGCTGAACCGCATCGGCTTCGTCGCCGAGAGCGCGGCCGAGACGCCGACCGCATCGCCCACACCGACAGCCGAGCCGGCGCCCGGCCCGTCGCGCTGACCGGAACGCTCCCACCGTGCTGGTCGTCCACAACACGCAGCACGCGCTGCACCAGGGCCGCCAGGAGATGTTCCGCGGTCGCCTGGTCGACTGCCACGAGCGCGCCGACCGGCTCGATCAGGTGCTCGCCGAACTGCGGCGCCGCCCGGTGGGCCCGCTGCAGGCGGAGGATGGCAACGACCCTTCCCTCGACGCGCTGCTGGCCCGCGTGCACGCCCCGCGCTACCTGCGACTTCCTGCAGCACGCCTGGGACGAGTGGGTGGCGCTCGACCCGGCCAACGCCGCGCTCGATGCCCTGCCCTCGGTGTGGCCGGTGCGCGGGTTTCGCAGCGATGTCGTGCCCGACAACTTCGCGGCCCGCCTGGGGCTGTTCTCCTTCGACGCGGGCACGCCGCTGACGTCCGGCACCTGGGCCGCAGCGCGCGCTGGTGCGGCGTGCGCGGTGGCCGCGGCGCGATCGGTCGCGAGCGCGACATCAGCGGGTGCTTCGGCGTTCGCGCTCACCCGCCCACCGGGCCACCACGCGGGCGCCGACTTCTTCGGCGGCTACTGCTTTCTCAACAACGCGGCGCTGGCCGCACAGACGCTGCGCGATGCCGGCGTGGCGCGCGTGGCGGTGCTCGATGTGGACTACCACCACGGCAACGGCACGCAAAGCCTGTTCTACGAGCGCGCCGACGTCTTCACCGTCTCGGTCCATGGTGACCCGCGCACCGAGTACCCGTTCTACCTGGGCCATGCCGACGAGCGCGGCGCGGGCGCCGGGCATGGGCTTCAACCTCAACCTGCCGCTTGCCGCGCGGCACCGACATTCGCGCGCTGGCGCGCCGCGCTGCGGCACGGCGCTCGACGCCATCCGCGCGCTTCGGCGCGCAGGCGCTGGTGGTGGCGCTCGGCGTGGACACCTTCGAGGGCGACCCGATCTCGGGTTTCCGCCTGCGCAGCGACGACTACCTGCAGGTGGGCGCCGACATCGCCAGCCTGGCGCTGCCCACGGTCTTCACCTTCGAGGGCGGGTACGCGGTGACCGAAGCCGGGCGCAACGTCGTCAATGTGCTGGAAGGCTTTGCAGCCTGAGTGCCGAAGGGGGCGTTTCTATAATCGGGCCACAACCACGAGCGCTGCGCGCCACGCCATGAGCCCCGACTTCAAACCCAGCGAGATCGAGCGCGCCGCGCAAGCCGCCTGGACCGCCGCCGACGCCTACCGCGTCACCGAGGACGCGAGCCGGCCCAAGTTCTACGCCTGCTCGATGCTGCCCTACCCCAGCGGCAAGCTGCACATGGGCCACGTGCGCAACTACACCATCAACGACATGCTCACGCGCCAGCTGCGCATGAAGGGCATGAACGTGCTGATGCCCATGGGCTGGGACGCCTTCGGCCTGCCGGCCGAGAACGCGGCGATGAAGAACAAGGTGCCGCCCGCGAAGTGGACCTACGACAACATCGCCCACATGAAGGGCCAGATGCAGGCCATGGGCCTGGCCATCGACTGGAGCCGCGAGATCGCGACCTGCTCGCCCGAGTACTACCGCTGGAACCAGTGGCTGTTCCTGAAGATGCTCGAGGCCGGCATCGCCGAGCGCCGCACCCAGGTGGTGAACTGGGATCCGGTGGACCAGACCGTGCTGGCCAACGAGCAGGTGATCGACGGCCGCGGCTGGCGCAGCGGCGCGCCGGTCGAAAAGCGCGAGATCCCGGGCTACTACCTCAACATCACGAAGTACGCCGAAGAGCTGCTCGACCACGTGCAGCACAAGCTGCCGGGCTGGCCCGAGCGCGTGAAGCTGATGCAGGAGAACTGGATCGGCCGCAGCGAGGGCGTGCGCTTCGCCTTCCCGCACGACATCCGCGGCCAGGACGGGCAGCCCATCGGCGACGGCCGGCTGTACGTGTTCACCACCCGCGCCGACACCATCATGGGCGTGACCTTCTGCGCCGTGGCGCCCGAGCACCCACTGGCGGCCCACGCGGCGCGCAGCGACCCGGCCGTGGCCGCGTTCATCGAGGAATGCAAGTCCGGCGGCACCACCGAAGCCGAGCTCGCCACGCAGGAGAAGAAGGGCGTGCCCACCGGCCTGGTGGTCGAGCACCCGCTGTCGCACGAGAAGGTCGCGGTGTGGGTGGGCAACTACGTGCTCATGGGCTACGGCGACGGCGCGGTGATGGGCGTGCCCGGCCACGACGAGCGCGACTTCGCCTTCGCCAAGAAGTACGGCATCGACATCCTGCAGGTGATCCATGTCGACGGCGAGCACTTCAGCTACGACCACTGGCAGGACTGGTACGCCGACAAGCCGCGCGGCGTCACCATCAACTCCGACAACTACAGCGGCCTGAGCCACACCGCTCGCGGTGGATGCGGTGGCGCAGGCCCTCGCCCACAAGGGCCTGGGCGAGAAGAAGACCACCTGGCGCCTGCGCGACTGGGGCATCAGCCGCCAGCGCTACTGGGGCACGCCGATCCCGATCATCCACTGCGACGAGCACGGCGCCGTGCCGGTGCCGGAGAAGGACCTGCCGGTGGTGCTGCCCGAGGACCTGATCCCCGACGGCGCCGGCAACCCGCTGAGCGCGGCACGCCGAGTTCCTGAACGTGCGCCTGCCCGATCTGCGGCAAGCCGGCGCGGCGCGAGACGGACACGATGGACACCTTCGTCGACTCGTCGTGGTACTTCATGCGCTACTGCGACGCCAGCAACGACCGTGCGATGGTCGGCGCTGGCACGCAGTACTGGATGCCGATGGACCAGTACATCGGCGGCATCGAGCACGCCATCCTGCACCTGCTGTACGCGCGCTTCTGGACCAAGGTGATGCGCGACCTGGGGCTGGTGAAGGTCGACGAGCCCTTCACCAAGCTGCTGACGCAGGGCATGGTGCTCAACCACATCTACTCGCGCAAGGGCGCGAGGCGGCGGCGTCGAGTACTTCTGGCCGCACGAGGTGGAGAACACCTTCGACGCCGAAGGCCGCATCACCGGCGCCAGGCTGCAGTCCGACGGCTCTGCCGTGACCTACGAGGGCGTGGGCACGATGTCCAAGACCAAGAACAACGGCGTCGACCCGCAGGATCTGATCGACCGCTACGGTGCCGACACGGCGCGCCTGTTCGTCATGTTCGCCTCGCCGCCGGAGCAGACGCTGGAGTGGAACGACGCGGGCGTGGAAGGCGCCAACCGCTTCCTGCAAGCGGTTGTGGAACTTCGGCGTGAAGCATGGCGAGGCCATCCGGACGGCCGCGGCGGTCGACACCGGCGCGCTGGACGACGCGGCCAAGTCGCTGCGCTTCGAGCTGCATTCGGTGCTGCGCCAGATCAGCTACGACTACGAGCGCATGCAATACAACACCGTCGTCTCCGGCGCGATGAAGCTGCTCAATGCGCTCGAAGGCTTCAAGGGCAGCTGCCCCGGCCGTGCTGCGCGAGGGCTTCGGCATCCTGCTGCGCGCGCTCTACCCGGCCTGCCCGCACACCACCTGGGTGCTCTGGAAGGACCTGGGCTACGCACAAGCCCTGCGGCGACCTGCTCGACGCGCCGTGGCCGGCCGGTCGACGAGGGGGCGCTGCAGCAGGACGAGATCGAACTGATGCTGCAGGTCAACGGCAAGCTGCGCGGTGCCATCAAGGTGCCGGCCGATGCCGACAAGTCGGCGATCGAGGCCGTGGCCCTGGCCAGCCCCGACTTCGAGAAGTTCTCGCAGGGCCTGGCGGTGAAGAAGGTGGTGGTGGTCGCGGGCCGGTTGGTCAACGTGGTCGTCGGATGATCGGCCGCCGCGCCTGGCTGGTGTTCGGTGCGGCCGGTGCGGCAGCGCTGGCGGCTGCGGGTTCGAGCTGCAGCGCCCGCCCGAGCTGCGCTTTCGCACCCTGGCGCTCAGCGGATTCGCGCCGCGCTCGCCCCTGGCGCAGGAGCTGCGCGAGCAGCTGCTGGCCAGCCGCACGACCCAGGTGGTGGAAAGCAGCGCCCAGGCGCAGGTGGTGCTCGAAGCCCTGAGCGACACCCGCGAGAAAAGCGTGGTCGCCACCACCGCCGCCGGCCAGGTGCGCGAACTGCAGTTGCGCACACGACTCAACTTCCGCGTGCGCACGCCGCAGGGCCGCGAGCTGATCCCGGCCACCGAGATCCTGCTCGGCCGCGACATGAGCTACAGCGAAACCGCCGCCCTCGCCAAGGAGCAGGAAGAGAACTTCCTCTACCGCTCGATGCAGGGCGACATCGTCGCGCAGGTGCTGCGCCGGCTCGCCGCGATGCCGGCGGTCTGACGCCACAGCGCTCGCCAACCGCCATGCAAGTTCGCGCCGATCAGCTCAGCCAGCACCTCGCCAAGGGCGTGCGGCCGCTCTACACCGTGTGGGGCGACGAGCCGCTGCTGGCGCAGGAAGCCGGCGATGCCATCCGCGCTGCGGCGCGGGCTGCGGGTTGCACCGAACGGCAGGTGCACACCGTGAGCGGCGCGCACTTCGACTGGAGCAGCCTGCTGGGCGCCTCGCAGGCGATGAGCCTGTTCGCCGACCGGCAGCTCATCGAGATCCGCATCCCCAGCGGCAAGCCGGGCAAGGACGGCTCCGAGGCGCTGCAGCGCTACTGCGAGTCGCTGAGCGATGACGTGGTCACGCTGGTGCAGCTGCCGAAGCTGGACCGCACCCAGCAGCAGAGCGGCTGGTTCGGCGCGCTCGAATCCGCCGGCGTGACGGTGCGGGTCGACCCGGTGGATCGCAAGGCCTTGCCCTTGTGGATTGCGCAGCGGCTGGCCGCGCAGGGTCAGCGCGTGCAGTCGGGCGACGACGGCCAGCGCACGCTGGCGTTCTTCGCCGATCGCGTCGAAGGCAACCTGCTCGCCGCCCATCAGGAAATCCAGAAGCTCGGGCTGCTCTACGACGCAGGCGAGCTGAGCTTCGAGCAGATCGAAGCGGCGGTGCTCAACGTGGCCCGCTACGACGTCTTCAAGCTCGGCGAGGCCGTGCTGGCCGGCCAGGTGGGGCGCGCGCTGCGCATGCTCGAAGGACTGGAGTCCGAAGGCGAGGCCGCGGTGCTGGTGCACTGGTCGATTGCCGAGGACATCCGTGCGCTCAAGCGGGTGAAGGACGCGGTGAACAGCGGCAAACCGCTGCCGATGGCGCTGCGCGAGAACCGCGTCTGGGGCGTCAAGGAGCGCCTCTTCGAACGCGCGGTGCCGCTGCTCACCGACAACGCGCTGGCTGCGCTGGTGGATGCCGCCCACACCTGCGACGGTCTGGTCAAGGGACTCAAGCACCCGGACTGGCCGCTCGACCCCTGGGAAGGCCTGCGCCGCCTGGTGCTGATGCTGATCGAGCAGCTGGGCACCGCCCCCGAAGGCGCGCGGGCACGGGTGGCGGCACCGCACCTGGCGCTGCGCCCCTAGTAGCCGCGGGCCCGATCCACCAGCCCCGTCAGCGGCGCACCGGCACGGTGGGCGATCAGGTTCGCCACCACTGCCGCCACCGCGGTGCGCGGATCGGTGGGCGCGGCCACGTGCGGCAGCACCGTGACCTGCGGGTGCTTCCAGAAGGGATGCGACGCGGGCAATGGCTCTTCGTGAAAGACATCGAGCACCGCGTGCGACAGGTGACCCTCGGCCAGCGCGGCCAGAAGGTCGGCGTCGACCACATGCGCGCCGCGCGCCAGGTTGACCAGAGCCGAGCCCCGTCGCATCTGGCCGAAGATGCTGCGGTTGAACAAGCCCGCCGTGTCGGGCGTGAGGGGCAGCAGGTTGACGACCACCTGCGCCGCGCCCAGCACACCCGGCAGGGCCTCTCGCCCGGACGCAGTCGACTGCGCCCGGCATCTCCTGTGCGCTGCGGCTCCAGGCCTGCACCGGGTAGCCCGCCTGCAGCAGGCGCCGCGCCACCGCGCGGCCCATCTGACCGAGCCCGAGCACCGCCACCGGCGTCTCGTCGGCGCGCTGCAGCGGGTGTTGCAGCCATTGGCCTTGATGCTGCTGGCGCGCATAGCCGAAGAAGCCACGCTGCAGACCGAGCACGGCCCACAGCGCGGTCTCGGCCATCGAGGTGTTCATTGCCGGATCGACCATGCGCGCCAGCGGCACGTCGCGCGGAATCGTCGGGTCGGCCAGCAGCCGCTCCACGCCGGCCCACAGCGACTGCACCAGGCGCAGCTGCGTCAACCCCTGCAGCGCCCCCAGCGCGGGGTTGGCCACCAGGGCGATGTCGATGCCGTCGGCGTCGCCCGGTCCGCGTGGAGCATGACCATCGACGATCAGTTCGTCGGGCAGTGCGGCGCGCAGCAGGGCGAGCCACTGGGCCTGCTCGGCCGCGTCGAAGTTCGTGGCCAGCAGGATCGCCTTCTTCGTCGTCATCCGGCCGCCCCGGCGAGCACCTGCCGCAAGGCCTGCAAGGCGCGATGGACGGTCTGCTCGCGCACGGCGGTGCGGTCGCCACCGAGCTGCAGCAGGGCGGCCTGAGCGACCTCGCCACGCCGCGAGATCGCCAGCCACACCGTGCCCACCGGCTTGCCGGGCACCGCGCCGCCGGGACCGGCAATGCCGGTGACGGCCACCGCCCATTGCGCGCGGGACTGCGCGAGCGCACCCTCGGCCATGGCGCGGGCCACTTCGGCGCTGACCGCGCCGTGCGCAGCGATCAGCGCGGCTGGCACGCCGATGGATTCGACCTTCGCCTCGTTGGAGTAGGTGACGAAACCGCGCTCGAACCAGTCGCTCGAGCCCGCCACCGAGGTGCAGGCGGCGGCGATCCAGCCCCCGGTGCAGCTCTCCGCGGTGACCAGCTTCTCCTGGCGGGCGCGCAAGCCGTCGCCCAGGGCCAGCACATCGGACTCGAACTGCTTCACCACCACCTCCACAGCGCCATCACCAGCAGCGTGCACAGCGCCGCCACCAGGTCGTCGAACAGGATGCCGAAGCCCTGGGCCCAGCCGATGGGGCGGCCGGCGCGGCGCTTGAAGAGCTTGTCGGCCCAGGCCACCGGTCCGGGCTTGGCGGCGTCGAAGAAGCGGAACAGCGCAAATGCCACCAGCTGCGTCCAGAAGCCCGCCGGCGTCACCACCCACAGGATCAGCCAGAACGCGAGCACCTCGTCCCAGACGATGGCACCCGGATCGGCTGTGCCAAGGTGGCGCGCCGTGGCCGTGCAGGCCCACCAGCCCACGAAGAAGGCGGCAAGGCACACGCCCGCCCACTGCAGATCGCTCATGTCGGGCTTGAACAGCCAGAACACCAGCCAGGCCCACAGCGTGCCGACCGTGCCGGGCGCGACCGGGGACAGCCCGCTGCCAAAGCCGAGCGCGATCGGACGCGCGGGATGCGAAAGCATGAAGCGCACGCTCGGCTTGCGCCGCACCGCGCCGATCGGCGGGTTCAGCGGCGGGTTCAACGGTGGATTCGGAGCCGCGTCGCTCATGACCGGAAGTGATCGAAGGACGCGAAGCGCTGCTCGACAGCGCGGCCCTGACCATCGACCAGCCGCACGCCGCTGCCGGCCTCGATCCGCCCGATGCGGGTGACCGCCACGCCGGCCCGGCGAGCCGCCTGCTGCACCGGCTCGGCGTGCTGCGCAGCCGCGGTGAACAAGAGCTCGTAGTCGTCGCCGCCGGCCAGTGTGCATTCGCGCTGCCATGCCAGCGTCTGCGCACGCAGCACCGCGCTGCGCGGGACCGCATCGGCATCGACGACCGCCGCCACGCCGGAGCGTCGCAGCACATGGCCGAGGTCGCCCAGCAGGCCATCGGACACATCGATCGCGCTGCTGGCCAGGCCGCGCAGGGCCTGACCGAGTGCCACGCGCGGCTGCGGGCACTCCATCGCCCGTCGCACCGATTCGAATGCGTTCGCGTCGAGCGACAGCTGCCCGCGAAACACCTCGAGCGCCAGGCGGGCATCGCCCACGCAACCGCTCACGTAGAGCTCATCGCCCGGCTGCGCGCCCGAGCGCAGCAGCGCCTGACCCGTTGGCAGCTCGCCGAAGACGGTGATGCAGATGTTGAGCGGCCCTTGCGTGGTGTCGCCACCGACGAGTTCGATGCCGTGCGTTTCGGCCAGCGCGAACAGGCCGTGCGCGAAACCCGCCAGAAAGGTCTCGTCAGCGCGCGGCAGCGACAGAGCCAGGGTGAAAGCGCGCGGCGTCGCCCCGCAGGCCGCGAGATCGCTGAGATTCACCGCGAGCGCCTTGTGGCCGAGGCGGTCGGGCGCCACCGTGCTGAGGAAATGGCGGCCCTCGACGAGCATGTCGCTCGACACCGCCAGCTGCATGCCCGGTGTCGGGTGGAGCAGCGCGCAGTCGTCGCCGATGCCCAGGCCCGCCCAGCGGACCGGCCGGGTGAAGTACTTCGCGATGAGATCGAATTCGCCGAGCGACATGGATCGGATTGTCGCCGCTCGGCCGCGAGTGCGGCGGCCTGCCCGGCGCGCAACCTCAGCCAGCCTCGCGCAGCAGGTTGGCCAGCTCCACCGCGGACTTGACCTCCATCTTGTCGAAGACGCGGGCGCGATGGACCTCGACCGTGCGCACGCTGATGTCCAGCGCATCGGCAATCAACTTGTTCGGCCGGCCGTCGATGACGAGCTGCATCACGTCGCGCTCGCGCTCGGTGAGTTCGCCCAGGCGACGCTGCAGCGAGACGCGCCGCAGCCGCTGGCGGATGGCGGCCTCGCTGCGCTGCAGGGCCTGCTCGATGCGGTCGACGAGGGCATTGTCGGAGAAGGGCTTCTCGACGAAGTCGAAGGCGCCGCGTTTGACAGCGGACACGGCCGTGGGCACGTCGCCGTGCCCGGTCAGGAAGATGACCGGCAGCGCCTCGAGCAACTGGCGTTCGCTGAGCCGCTCGAACAGCGTCAGGCCACTCATGCCCGGCATGCGCATGTCCAGCAGCAGGCAGCTCGGCGCCACGGGCCACTCGGCGCGCGCCAGCGGGCTCTTGGCATCGAGCATGGCCTCGAAGGCCTCGGCGCTGCCGAAGCCCTCGGAGAGCAGGCGGCGCGAGCGCAGCAGCCAGCCGAGCGCGTCGCGCACCACCTCTTCGTCGTCCACCAGGTAGACGATGGGCAGGCCCAGGCTGGCGCTGGCGTCGTCGTGGTTCATGGGGGTGTGGTCTCGGGGGTGCGCAGGAACGGTTCGTCGCGGGACGCTGTGGCCTCGGGTCGCAAGGTGTCGGCCGGAAGCGTAAACCGGAATTCGGTGCCCGCGCCAGCCGCCTCGCCGGCCACCGGCTGGAAATCCAGCGTGCCGCCATGCTGTTCGATGACCGTGCGGCACAGGCTCAGGCCCAGGCCCATGCCTTCGGTGCGTGTGGTGAAGAAGGGCGTGAACAGGCGCTGCGCGACCTCGGGCGCGATGCCGCATCCCTGATCGATGACGCTGAAGCTCACCCAGCGCTCGGGACCGGGTTGCACCCGCAGCGTCAGCACGCGCCGCACAGCGTCGGTCTGGCCCTCCATGGCCTGGATGCCGTTGCGGGTGAGGTTGAGCAGCACCTGCTCGACCATCGTCCGGTCGCACACCACGCGCGGTGGCGTGGGCGGCAGGTCGAGCTCGATGCGGGTGCCGCTCTTGCGTGCCTGCAGCCGCACCAGCGGCAGCACGGCGTCGAGCAGCACGTCGGCGCGCAGGGACTCTCGCGCCTGCTCACGCCGGCGCACGAAGTCATGCACGCTCTTGATGACGCGGCCGGCGCGCTCGGCCTGCTCGGCGATGCGCTGCGCCGCCTGCTGCAGCATCGCCAGCGACTCCGCATCGCGGTCGGGCTGCTTGAGCAGGTTCAGCGAGCCCGCGGCATAGCTGGCGATGGCGGCCAGCGGCTGGTTCAGTTCGTGGCTGAGCAGCGAGGCCATCTCACCCACCGTGGCCAGCCGTGCGGTGGCCTGCAGCCGCTCCTGCTGCTGGCGCGAGATCTCTTCGACGCGACGCTGCGCGCTCACGTCGAGCACGGCACTCATCCAGCCGGCGTGGCGGCCCTCGGCGTCGACCAGCGGCGCCTCGAAGATGAGCACCGCAAAGCGCTCGCCGTTGCGGCGCATGAAGATGGTCTCGAAGCCTGCACGCGATTCGTTGGAGGTCCGGCCGATGGCCGGCGCCGGCCCGCCCAGGCGCACGCTCTGGCGCAGTGCGTACTCCTCGGCCAGCTCGGGCGGCCAATAGCGCGGTGGGCCAGGCCCGATCAGCTCCTCGGCGGTGAAGCCCACCATGTCGCAGAAGGCCGGGTTGACGTAGGTGATGCGGCCGGTCAGGTCGCGCGCGCGCAGTCCGGTGACGAGCGAGTCTTCCATCGCCTTGCGGAAAGCCAGGGCCTCGGCCAGCCGGCGCTCGGCCGCCGCACGGCGGCGCACATCGCGCGCCAGCAGCACCACGACCACCGCCAGGGCGAGCGACAGGCCCAGCACCAGCGCGACCGCCAGGTTCGGGATCAGGCCCGGGCTGCTCACGCCACTGTCCAGCCGCAACTGCAGTGACTGTCCGGGCAGCTCGACGATGCGGTCGGACACGAACACGCCCGCGCCGCGCTGGGCCCCGGCACGGGCCAGGCGAGTGCTGTCGCCCTCGACGAAGGAAAGCTCGTGACGCCGTGCCAGGTCGGTGGCCACGGCCTCTTCCAGAAGTTTGCCCAGCGAGATGGTCGCCGTCATGAAGCCGTCCTCTCGCCCGCCACGCGACAGCGGCATGCACAGGTCCATCACCTCCATGCCGAGGCCGGCCGGCGCCGGCACGTAGTAGCTGCGCGAGAACAGCGGCGTGGCCAGGCGGCGCGCCGTGGCGCAGGCCACGTTCACCTCGAGCTCGATGTCGCTGCGTGCGATCACGGTGAACAGCGGCGGACGGAAGGGCGAGTCCACGCTGTCGATCACCCGCATGGCGGTGTCGCGACGCTCGATGCGCATCAGCTCGCTGCGCCCGCGCAGCAGAGCCGCGGCGTCGGCCCGCCATCGATCCGCAGTGGGCTCGTTCCACAGCAGCGCCTGCAGCCCCTGCTGGTGGCGCGCCAGCGCCTGCCGAACATCGGCGGCCGCGCTGGCCGCAGCGTTCTCGACCTGCTCCTGCGCACGCGTACTCTCGTACTTGATCGTGAGGTACACCAGCAGTGACTGCGCCACCACCAGCAGCCCCACCAGCAAGCTCCAGAGCGCAATGCGGCGGCCCCGCGGCCGGGCGCTCGGCAGCAATGTCGGGGTCGCAGACGTGGGTTCCATGCAGCTCCCGCAGTATTGCCCCGCACGGGTCGCGGCGGATACGCAGTTTCGCGCATGGAGACACGGCACGGGGCAGGGACACTCCTACAATCCCGGCTCCCGCGCCCGCGGGCGACGGCCCGAACTTCAACGACCCGAGACAAGACCATGCCCAATGCCGATGAGAAGCGCGCCGAACTGCGGCGCGCGGCGCTCGAGTACCACGAGTTTCCGACGCCCGGCAAGATTGCGATCGCCGCGACCAAGCAGTTGGTCAACCAGCGCGATCTGGCGCTGGCCTACTCGCCCGGGCGTGGCCGCCGCGTGCGAAGAGATCGTGGCCGACCCGGCCAACGCCTTCAAGTACACCTCGCGGGGCAACCTGGTGGCGGTGATCACCAATGGCACGGCCGTGCTGGGCCTGGGCGACATCGGCCCGCTCGCTGCCAAGCCGGTGATGGAGGGCAAGGCCGTCCTGTTCAAGAAGTTCGCCGGCATCGACGTGTTCGACATCGAGGTCAACGAGAAGAACCTCGACAAGCTCATCGACACCATCGCCGCGCTCGAGCCCACCTTCGGCGGCATCAACCTCGAGGACATCAAGGCGCCCGACTGCTTCTACGTCGAGCGTGCGCTGCGCAAGCGCATGAAGATCCCGGTCTTCCACGACGACCAGCACGGCACCGCGATCGTCGTGGGCGCGGCCATGCTCAACGCGCTCAAGGTGTCCGGCAAGGACATCAAGCAGGTGAAGCTGGTGGCTTCCGGTGCTGGCGCCGCAGCGCTGGCCTGTCTGACGCTGCTGGTCAAGCTGGGGCTGCCGCGCGAGAACATCTGGGTGACCGACCTGGCGGGCGTGGTGTACGAAGGCCGCACCGAGCTGATGGACGACGACAAGATCGCCTTCGCCCAGAAGACCTCGCTGCGCACGCTGGCCGAGGTGATGAAAGGCGCCGACGTGTTCCTCGGGCTGTCCGCCGGTGGCGTGCTCAAGAAGGACATGGTCGCGAGCATGCGGCCCCAGCCCTTGATCTTTGCCCTGGCCAATCCGACACCCGAGATCCTGCCCGAAGAGGTGAAGGAAGTGCGCGACGACGCGATCATCGCGACCGGCCGCACCGACTATCCGAACCAGGTCAACAACGTCCTGTGCTTCCCGTACATCTTCCGGGGCGCGTTGGATTCAGGGGCAACGACGATCACCGACGAGATGGAGATCGCCGCGGTGCGTGCGATTGCCGAACTCGCCCAGGCCGAGCAGAGCGAGGTCGTCGCCGCCGCGTACGCCGGCGCGAGCCTGAGCTTCGGGCCGGAGTACGTGATCCCCAAGCCGTTCGATCCGCGACTGATGATGAAGATCGCCCCGGCGGTGGCCCAGGCCGCGGCCGATTCGGGCGTGGCGTTGCGGCCGATTCAGGACCTCGACGCCTACCGCGAGAAGCTGCAGACCTTCGTCTACGCCTCGGGCACGACGATGCGGCCCATCTTCGCGCTGGCGAAGGCGGCGCGCGCCAAGCGCGTGGCCTATGCCGAGGGCGAAGAAGAGCGCGTGCTGCGGGCGGTGCAAGTGGTCATCGACGAAGGTCTCGCGCGCCCGACGCTGATCGGCCGGCCGGCGGTGATCGCACAGCGGGTGGAGAAGTTCGGCCTGCGCCTGCGCGAGGGCGCCGACTACGACGTGGTCAACGTCGAGCAGGACCATCGCTATCGAGACTTCTGGCAGACCTACCACGCGCTCACCGAGCGCAAGGGCATCACAGTGCAGGTGGCCAAGATCGAGATGCGCCGCCGGCTCACCCTCATCGGCGCCATGCTGCTCAAGAAGGGCGAGGTCGACGGCATGCTCTGCGGCACCTGGGGCACGACCGCCAACCACCTGCACTACATCGACCAGGTCATCGGCCCGCGCAAGGGCGGCAGTCCGAGCACGCCGCAGGATGTGCAGGTCTACGCCTGCATGAACGGCCTGATGCTGCCGGGTCGGCAGCTGTTCCTCGTGGACACACACGTCAACGCCGACCCGAGCGCCGAGGAGCTCTGCGAGATCACCGTGATGGCCGCCGAGGAGATGATGCGCTTCGGCGTGCAGCCCAAGGCCGCGCTGCTGAGCCACTCCAACTTCGGCAGCAGCGACCACCCCAGCGCCTTGAAGATGCGCCGCACGCTGGAGTTGCTGCGCTCGCAGGCGCCCTGGCTCGAGGTGGACGGCGAAATGCACGGCGACGCGGCGCTCGATCCGGTGGCTCGCCATGCCCAGATGCCGCGCAGCACGCTGTCCGGCGAAGCCAACCTGCTGGTGCTGCCCAACATCGACGCGGCCAACATCTCCTACAACCTGCTCAAGACGACGGCGGGTGGCGGCATCGCCATCGGCCCGGTGCTGCTGGGTGCAGACATGCCGGTGCACATCCTCACGCCGTCAGCCACGGTGCGTCGCATCGTGAACATGACCGCACTGACGGTCGCCGACGCCAACGCTGGCACGCTGACCTCCCGGCCCGCCCGACGGCGAATCCCGGGGAAACCCGAAGGCCATCGCAGTGTCGCTTTTCGGTTCTTTGCAGACTCAGTGCACTGACCCTGCTGCTCCGAGAGTGCTCGGAATGCGCAACGAAAACGAGTGTATGCACATACTCACATGAGTATCGGTCTGCCCCATTTTGAGGCAGCCGCTTGAGATTTTGTGCTCGTTTCGGTACCATCGTCGCTTCGGATTTCAGGGATTACCCGTGCTCTTGTCTGGTGCGCCACGCCGGTGGCACCTCTTCCGCAAGTTGGGGCTCGCTATCACCGTCGCCACCGCGATGGGTTTCAGCGCCTCCTTCGTTGGCGGGACCGTTCAGGCACGGGAATCGTTGCAGGCGACGGTGGCGCTGACGGAGCTGCCAAAAGAAGCCCAGCACACGGAGCGCCTGATTCGGTCGGGCGGACCGTTCCCCTATTCGAAAGACGGCTCGGTGTTCGGCAACCGCGAACGCCTGCTGCCAGCCCAGCGGCGGGGCTATTACCGCGAGTACACCGTGCGTACGCCAGGGTCACGTGACCGAGGCGCCCGCCGAATCGTGTGCGGTGGTCGTCAACCGACCGCGCCCGATGCCTGTTTTTACACCGACGACCACTACGCGAGCTTCCGCCGCATCGTGCAGTGATGACCGGTGCGGACCCGTTTTCTTGACTCAAGGAGGATCGCGACCATGCAATTGCAGACCGTCCGTCCCAACATTGTCCAATCGATACGCGCCTACCGCGTCGAGGACCTGCACGACGCCGCGCAAGCTGCCGGGCAGCACTTCCTGTACGCCAACCTGACCGCGGCGCAGTCCAAGCAGGATGTGCTCGAGGCGATCGCCCAGGCCTTCCTGTTTCCGGCGCACTTCGGCAAGAACCTGGATGCGCTGTACGACTGCATGACCGACCTGGTCCACAAGTCGGGCTCGCAGCCGGGCTTCGTCGTCGTGCTGGAACAGTTGCCCGACAACCCGCGCTTCGACCGCGAAGCCCGCGAGCAACTGCTGGATGTGTTCCGCGACGCCGCCGATTTCTGGGCGGAACGACGAATACCATTCAGGTGCTTCTATTCTTTTCAGTAGCCCGCTCCCAAGAACAAGGGTCATGGGAGCGGGCGGTGGAAACGACCCAAAGCGTTGCCGACAAGCCGGTCAAGCCGGTTGCCAAGACGGCCGCCGCCAGCAGCTTCGGCACCAACATGCCGCTGATGAGCAGCGCATTCGACACGGCGATGTGGCTGAACGCGGCCTGAGCAGGCTTCAGCGCTGACACGACGGCGGCCCGCGGGCCGCCGTTTGCTTTCAGCAGCGCGCCACGAGAGCGAGGTAGTCAGCGACCGGCACCTCTTCGGCCCGGCGCTGCAGATCGAACTCGACCGCCACCCCGCGCTCGTCCAGCCAGCGCCCCAGCGTGTGCCGCAGCAGCTTGCGGCGCTGCGAAAACGCCACCGCGACGACCTCCTCCAGCAAGGCGGTGTCGATCGGCTCGACAGTTGCCAGCAAGGGCTGCATGCGCACCACCGCCGAATGCACGCGCGGCGGCGGGTCGAAGGCCTCGGGCGGCACATCGAGCACCGACTCGATGTCGTAGCGCCACTGCAGCATCACCCAGAGCCGGCCATAGGCCTTGCTGCAGGGCGCGGCGGCCATGCGCTCCACGACCTCCTTCTGCAGCATGAAGTGCTGGTCCTCCACCTGGGACACCGCAGCCAGCAGGTGGAACAGGATCGGTGTGGAGATGTTGTAGGGCAGGTTGCCGACCACCCGCAGCGGCTGCCCAAGGCGCTCGGCAAGCGCACCGAAGTCGACCCGCAGCACGTCGGACTCGACCACCTCCAGCTCCGGTCGCTTTCGCAGACGGGCCGCGAGGTCGCGATCGAGTTCGACGACGGTCAGGCGTTGGCAGCGGGCCACCAGCGGGTCGGTCATGGCGCCCAGACCGGGACCGATCTCCACCAGCGCCTGCCCGGGGCGCGGGTCGATTGCCGCGACGATGGCGTCGATGACCGCGCGATCGGCCAGGAAGTGCTGCCCGAAACGCTTGCGGGCGAGGTGCCTCATCGCGGCATCTGCCACGCCACTACTGCGGCGCCTCGCGCATCTCCACGTAGGCGCGTGCGCGCAGTTCGCGCAGCCACTCCTCGTACGCCTCGTCGAACTTCTGCTCGCGCAGCACGTTGCGCGCCTGTTCGCGCTGCTGCTTGGGGTCCAGCGTGGCCTGCGCGGCGCTCCACCACCTGGATCAGGTGCACGCCGAAGCGCGACACCACCGGGTCGGACAGGCCATTGAGCGGCAGGCGTTCATCGCTTCCTCGAACTCCGGCACGAACATGCCGGGCGAGGCCCAGCCGAGATCGCCGCCCTGCGCCGCACTGCCGTCTTCGGAGTTGTCGCGCGCGAGCTGCTCGAAGCTGCGGGCACCGCCGTTCGATCTGCTGCTTGCATGGTCGCCAGGCGGCGCACCGCGGCTTCCTGCGACAGCTGCGCCGAAGGCCGCAGCAGGATGTGGCGCGCGCGCGTCTGCTGGATCGTGAACGCACCGGCCTCGCGCTTGTTCGACCAGCTTGAGCACGTGAAAGCCGGCGCCGGTGCGCAGCAGCCTCGGGCGCCACTTCGCCCGGCTTGAGATTGCGCACCGTCGTCGACGAACACATCGGGCAGGCGCTCGCGCCGCGCGCATGCCCGAACGCGCCGCCCTGCGGCCCGGTTGCGGTCTTCGGAGACTTCGCGCGCCACGGCCTCGAAGGCCTCGCCGGCCTTGACCCGAGCGGCGCGCGGCTTCGGCGCGGGCCCGCCGCTGCGCGGCTTCGGCTGCGGCTCGCGCCCTCGGGCACGGTCACCAGGATCTGCGCGATGTTGTACTCGGCGGCACGCTGCCCGCCGCCCGGCGCTTGTCGAGAAAGGCGTCGATCTCGGCGTCGGTGACGCGGATGCGACCCTGCACTTCGCGCTCGCGCACGCGCTCGGTGAGCAACTGGTCGCGCAGGTTGTTGCGAAAGCGCGTGTAGTCGATGCCCTCGCGCACGCAGCCGCTCGCGCAGCTGCGCCATCGTCATCTGGTTCTGCACGGCCACGTTGCCCACGGCGCGGTCGAGTTCGGCGTCGTCGACCCGCTGGCCGCTGTCGCGCGCGTAGGTGAGCTGCGCGCGCTCGTCGATCAGCAGCGTCGATCAGCTGGCGCGCGCAGCTCGTCGTCCGGCGGCAGGCGTGCCCCGATTGCGTGCCGCGTCGTCGCGGCATGCGCGCCATGCGGCTCTGCACCTCGGCTGGCGGTGACGAGTTCCTGGTTGACGATGGCGACGATGTAGTCGCCGGTTCGCGGTGCGGGCGAGGTCGCTCTCGCAGCAGGTGCGGCCGCGGCCGAGCCCAGGCGCAGGCACCTGGGGCTGCGCCTGCGCCAGGGTGCACGCCAAGGCCAGGGCAGCAGCGCGCCATGCACCCGTCGCAGCATTGTGTTCAGCTCATTCATAGGGATTCGTCGCAGCGGGCACACCACGCTCTTCGCGCAGCAGCCGGTAACCGGGGATATTGTCCTTCAAGACCTGCAGCGGGTTGGACCCCAGGCGGGACAGGCCCACCAGCTCCAGCTGCAGCAGCAACCGCGTGGTCGCCTCGCTGCGGCCGGTCGACAGCCGCTCGGCCACCACGCGGCCGATCCAGCACCCGGCATCGTACTCGGCCCCGATCACCGAGTCGGTGATGCGGCTGTCGCGCGTGCTGTAGTTGACCCGGCCCACACTGTACCAACTGCCCTTGCACTGGCCGTCGTTCGCCGTGAGCGCCGATCGCCGCTCCGGCGTGAGCCCATAGACGGGCCACTGCCAGCCGAGTTCGACCTGCTCGCTCAGGCCGCGCGCCAGGCGGTAGGTCGCGTTGAGCGTGCGGAACGGCCCGGGCGAGTAGCGCGCGCCGAGGATCGATCGCACGGTGCGCTTGATGTCGGGGCTGTACTGCACCGAGGCGTCGAGCGTCCAGCTCGGGATCACGCTCGTCGAGCCGAGCAGCAGCACGTCCGAGAACCGCTGCGTGAGCGGCATCGCCATCGGGCGTGATGAGCTGGTCGCGCAACAGGTAGCGCTGCACGATGCCCAGGCGCAGGGCTTCGGCCCCGACTCTGGATCGAGGAGGCGCGTGGTCACGCCGGCGGTGAGCTGGTGCGCGTCGAGACCCGGTCGACGCCGCGAAAGCGTTCTCGGTGAAGATCGACTCGAAGTTGAAGTCCTTGGCCGCCGCATCGAAGTTCGGCAGGGAGCTCTGGTCGCGGTACGGCGTGTTGACGTAGAGCAGGCGCGGCTCCAGCGTCTGCCGGACCGCGCGGCCGAACCACTGCGTCTCGCGCTCGAGCACCCAGGCGCTGTCGAGGCTGAAGGTGGGGATCAGCGCGCCGGCACTGCGCCGTCCAGTCGGGCAGCGGCTGGTCGAGGCGTATAGCGGCCGCGTTGAAGGACAGGCGCGGCGTCAGCGTCCAGCCCGGGTCGTCGAGCGGGCAGTCCACGCTGCCGAGCGCGTGCAGCGCGCACGCCGGTGGTGCGCACGGTGGTCGTGCCGTTGCTGCGGATTCACGAACCGGTTGACCTCGGTCTCGAAGGCGACCTGAAGCCCGCCGGCGGCGCGCCGCGACCCAGCGCGCACCCACCTGCGGCGCGCGCTCGTAGGGCGCGACGATGCGACTGGCTGAGTCATCGACCTGCAGCACCTGCCAGCGCTGCACGCGCGCATAGACCGATCCAGTCGCCGCCCAGCGGGCGGTCCACCCGGAGATCGCTGGCCAGCAGGCGCGGCGTGATGCTCGGCACCGCCGCGGGAAGTCCTTCCAGTAGTCGTCGTCGGAGACGCGCAGCACGCGCAGACCCAGCAGCGTGTCGCGCGGCAGGTTGGCGTCGTGCGTGAGGTTCGAGCGCGTAGCGCGAGCGGCCGGTCAGGCGATCGTTGGGCAGCACGTGGGCCTGTGCGACGCCCTGGTAGCTGCGGCTCGAGGTAGCGGAACTCGCTGTCGGCCCCCAGTCCGCGTTTGGCCGACACGATCGGCGTCAGGGTGGCGTCGCGCTGCGGCGCGATGTTCCAGTAGTACGGCACCGAGACCTGCAGACCGCTCTTGCTGTCCAGGTTGATGCTCGGCGGCAGCCAGCCCGACTTGCGTTCGTCTGTGAGCGGGAAGCTCAGCACCGGCGCCGCCAGGATGGGCACGCCATAGAAGCGCAGCACGGCGTTTTCGGCGATGCCTTCGTTGGCTTCGAAGTCCATCTTCACGCGATCGGTGGAGAGCAGCCAGGCCGGGCCGCCCGAGCCGTCACTGGGGCAGCTCGTGTAGTTCGCGCCGGTCGCGACCGCGCGCTGGGCGTCGAGGAAGTCGATGCGCTGCGCCGTGCCGCCCGCGCCGGTGCTGCCGAAGAAGTAGCTCGGGTTGCTGAAGAAGCCTTCGAAGCGCTGCACGTGCAGTTGCATCTCCGGGCCGGCGTAGACGTTCGGTCGCGCATCACCTGCACGTTGCCGCGCGCCTGCGCCAGATCTTCGGCGTAGTCGTAGCTCAGGCGGTCGGCGCGGATCACCAGGCCGCCCCGGCGCAATTCGGCGTCGCCTTCGGCCACGGTGTCCAGATCGGGCCGGCCGCGCAGCTCGCGCGCCCGCACGATGATGGGCAGCTGCCGGGCGGCGTCGCCGGCCGGCAAGGCACCGAGCACCGGCGCACTGCGCAGCCGCAGTCCGGAACCCGCCGGCGATGAGCTCGCGGGCATGGGCGCCGGCGCCGAAGGTGCCGCAGCCGATGCGCGGCCGCTACCACTCCGGCGGCCGTGCTGCCAGCGCCAACCTGTGCCTGGGCCACGGACATCCACGCAAACACCGCGAGGGCGAGAACGAGCGACGGTCGGCGTGAGCGCGGCGGAGCAGACAAGTCGAAGGGCAAGGGTGGTTTGTAGAATCGATTATCCATGAGGGACCCGTCTGCCCGCTGAGCCGCCATCCCTCACCCATCGCGCCGAGCGCCTGCCTGTCTTGACCCCATCCCACGCCCCCACCGACATCGCCTGGGCCGACCCCGCGCGGCGCGCAGCGTTCGACCGCTGGCTGGATGCGATCGCACGCGCCGCACGGCCTCGTGAGCGCGAGCCTGCGCAGCGCCTCGAGCGACGCGAGCTTTCGCCGCTACCTGCGCATCGACGGCGACGGATGGCGGCAGCTTCATCGTCATGGATGCGCCGCCGCCGCAGGAGGATGTGCGCCCCTTCGTCGGCCGTGGCCGCCCAGCTTCACAGGCGCCGGCTCAACGCCCCGCGCGTGCTCGAGCAGGACGTCGCGCACGGCTTCCTGCTGCTCACCGACCTGGGTTCGCAGCTGTACCTGCAGGTGCTCGACGATGCCGTCGCGCGCGGCGACAGCAAGACGGTCGACCGGCTGATGCGCGACGCGATCGCGGCCTTGGTGCAATGGCAGTCGCGGGCGGACGCGAGCCTGCTTCCGCCCTATGACGAAGCCTTGCTGCAACGCGAGCTGGCGCTGTTCCCCGAGTGGTGCGTGGCGCGCGAGTTCGGCGTGCAGTGGGACGCCACGCAGCAGGCCCAGTGGACAGCGGCCTGCGACGTGCTCGTGAAGAGCGCGCTCGCCCAGCCCACGGTGGCGGTGCACCGCGACTACATGCCGCGCAACCTGATGCTGGCCCAGCCCAACCCCGGCATCCTCGACTTCCAGGACGCGGTGCGCGGCCCGATCAGCTACGACGTCGCCTCCCTGCTGCGCGACGCCTTCATCTCGTGGGACGAGGCCCAGGAAATCGACTGGGCGGTGCGCTACTGGCAGGCCGCGCGCCAGGCCGCACTGCCGGTGCCCGAGGACTTCGGCGAGTTCTGGCGCGCAGCTCGAGTGGATGGGGCTGCAGCGCCACCTCAAGGTGCTGGGCATCTTCTGCCGGCTCAAGCACCGCGACGGCAAGCCGCACTACAGCGAAGACCTGCCGCGCTTCTTCGCCTACGCCCACAAGGTGGCCACGCGCTACCAGGGGCTGGGCCCGCTCGCCCGGCTGCTCGAACCGCTGATGGGCGTGAGCCGCGTGGACGCGTTCTGCTGAGCGCCCGGCGCGACCATGCTGCGACTCACCGAACTGCGCCTGCCGCTCGACCACCCCGCCGAGGCCTTGCGTGGGGCGATCCTGGCGCGGCTGCGCCTGCGGGACGACCAGCTGCACAGCTTCAGCATCTTCAAGCGCGCCCACGATGCGCGCAAGAAGCATGCGATGGTGTTCACCTACACCGTGGATTGCGAAGTGCCGGACGAGGCTGCGGTGCTGGCGCGGTTTCGCGGCGATCTCCACGTGCGCCCCGCGCCCGACATGCAGTACCGCGTCGTGGGCCAGACGGCCGGCGATGTGCCGACGCGAGCTGCGTCCGGTCGTGGTCGGCTTCGGTCCGTGCGGCATCTTCGCCGCGCTGGTGCTGGCGCAGATGGGGCTGCGCCCGATCGTGCTCGAGCGCGGCAAGGCGGTGCGCGAGCGCACGCAGGACACCTGGGGCCTGTGGCGACGGGGCGTGCTCGATCCGGAATCGAACGTGCAGTTCGGCGAAGGCGGCGCCGGCACCTTCTCCGACGGCAAGCTCTGGAGCCAGATCAGCGACCCGCGCCACCTCACCCGCAAGGTGCTCGACGAGTTCGTCAAGGCCGGCGCGCCCGAGGAGATCCAGTACGTCAGCAAGCCGCACATCGGCACCTTCCGGCTGGTGGGCGTGGTCGAGAAGATGCGCGCGCAGATCGAGTCGCTGGGCGGCGAGGTGCGGTTTCGCCAGCGCGTGAGCGATGTGCTCATCGAGCGCGGCCACGTCCGCGGCGTGACGCTGGCTTCGGGCGAGCAGCTGCGCACCGATCATGTGGTGCTGGCCCTCGGCCACAGCGCGCGCGACACCTTTGCCATGCTGCACGCGCGCGGCGTGAGCATGGAGGCCAAGCCCTTCTCGGTGGGCTTTCGCATCGAGCATCCGCAGTCGCTCATCGACAAGGCGCGCTTCGGTCCGAACGCCGGCAACCCGCTGCTCGGTGCGGCCGACTACAAGCTGGTGCACCACGCCCGCAACGGCCGCGGTGTCTACAGCTTCTGCATGTGCCCGGGAGGCACGGTCGTGGCGGCCACCTCGGAAGTCGGGCATGTGGTCACCAACGGCATGAGTCAGTACTCGCGCAACGAGCGCAATGCCAACGCCGGCATCGTGGTCGGCATTGCACCGCAGGACTACCGCGCCGATCCGCGCGGCGAAGGACCGGTGTCGCCGCTCGACGGCATCGCCTTCCAGCGCCGACTGGAGTCGCGCGCCTTCGTGCTGGGCGGCTCCACCTACGAAGCGCCGGGGCAGTTGGTGGGCGACTTCCTGCGCGGCCAGCGCTCCACCGCCTTCGGCAGCGTGCTGCCCTCCTACAAGCCCGGCGTGCACCTCACCGACCTGGGCGAGAGTGGCAACGAGAGCCTGCCGCCCTACGCCATCGAGGCCATCCGCGAAGCGCTGCCGGCCTTCGAGCACCGCATCGCCGGCTTCGCCATGCCCGACGCCATGCTCACCGGCGTGGAGACACGCACCTCGTCACCTCTGCGCATCACACGCGGCAAGGACTTCCAGAGCCTGAACGTGGAGGGCCTGTACCCGGCCGGTGAGGGCGCGGGATATGCCGGCGGCATCATGTCGGCGGGCGTGGACGGCATCGAGGTGGCCGAGGCCGTGGGGCGTTCGGTCCTGGCGCGCCTCGCGGCGAAAGGCTGATCCGGGCCTTCCTCAAGGCGCGCTGACCACCAGATCCTGGATGGCCACCGATTTCGCCGGGGGCACGCCCTCGGCGGCGAGGTAGCCGTTGAGACGATCACGCATGTCGGTCGAGAGTTGCTGCAGGCCCTGGGGTGAGGTGACCTTGCCGCGGCCTTGAGAGGCCAGCGTCACTTCGAGCATCACCGACACCTGCTGCACGCGGTTCTGGATGACCGACTGGGTGTCGCTGCTCTCCACATCGATCGCCACGCGCGCCTTGATGCCCGACCCATCGGCCGTGGTGGCACGCAGCGTGGGAAGAGTCACCCACTGCGGGGGCGGCTTGGACGGCGGATCCGACCAAGGCCACTCGACCTTGGTGAAGAGCAGCGGCAGGCCGACCAGCACGACCATCATGACCGCAATGCCCGACAGCAACTTGACCAGGCGACGCCGGTCGTCCATGCGGGTGATGGTGTCGGGATCCAGGCTCGGGATCGGCATATCCCACGGTGGCGGGAGCGTGCCGGGTACGGCCTCGGGCGACCGCGCTCGCCCACGGTGCGCGTGCGGGTTCGGGTGCGGATCTCCGTCAGGCGCTAGATCGGCGATCGTGCGCGCGTCGGAGAGCGTGCGCAGGTCGGAGACAGGGCGGGGATCGGGGGCGGGCATGGCGTCGCGGCAAGCGTCCCGCCATTAGAGACGACCGCAGACACCGCTCCCAGGCCGCGAAGAGGCCGGCAATCGCGCCGCTTATCGCGGCCTCGCGCCACCGCGGACGGGCGGCGCGCCCATCGTCAAGGGCAGGCGGCCATCACCTGCGCCACCGCGGCGGTGAGCTTCTTGCCGTAGGGCACGTGCAGGAACTCGTTCGGGCCGTGCGCATTGCTCTTGGGGCCCAGCACGCCGCAGACCATCATCTGGGCCTTCGGGAAACCTTGCTGCAGCATGCTCATGAGCGGGATGGTGCCGCCCTGGCCGATGTAGCCGCACGGCGCGCCGAAGTGCGCCTGCGAGGCAGATTGCAGCGCGTTCTCCAGCCAGGGCGCCAGGGTCGGCGCATTCCAGCCCGTGGCGCCCTGGGCGCCGACGCGCCCATCGGCGGCGAAGGTGACGCGCGCGTTGTACGGCGCGTTGTCTTCGAGCAGCGTCTTGAGCCGCGCTGCGGCCTCGTTGCCATCCACCAGCGGCGGCAGGCGCAGCGACAGCTTGAAGGCGGTGTAGGGCCGCAGCACGTTGCCGGCGTTGCGCAGCTCCGGAAAGCCATCGGCCCCGGTGACGCTCAGCGTGGGCTTCCAGGTGCGGTTGAGCAGCGCCTCGGTGGGGTCGGTGGTGGTGGGCAGGCTGAGCCCGCCGTCGGCACCGCAGGCCCAGGGGAAGCGCTTCCAGACCTCGTCGCCGAGGATCTTGGCGGTGGCGCGCGTCTGCTCGATGCGCTCGGCCGGGATCTCGCAATGGAAGCTGCGCGGCAGCAGCTCGCCGGTCTTCGAATCCTCCAGGCGGTCGAGCACCTGGCGCAGGATGCGAAAGCTCGAAGGCACCAGGCCGCTCGAGTCACCCGAGTGCACGCCCTCGGTGAGGATCTCCACCTTGAGCACGCCGCTGACCATGCCGCGCAGGCTGGTCGTGAGCCAGAGCTGGTCGTAGTTGCCGGCGCCGCTGTCCAGGCACACCACCAGGGCCACGTTGCCCAGGCGCGGGCGGAGTGCGTCGAGGTAGGCCGGCAGGTCGTACGAGCCGCTTTCCTCGCAGGTCTCGATGATGCCCACGCAGCGCGGCCGCGGAATGCCCTGGCGGTCCAGCGCCATGATCGCGGTGAGCGAGGCATAGACCGCGTAACCGTCATCGGCACCGCCGCGGCCATAGAGCAGGCCATCGACGTACTTCGGCGTCCAGGGACCGAGGTCGTTGCGCCAGCCATTGAACTCGGGCTGCTTGTCGAGGTGGCCGTACAGGCAGATGGTGTCGGCGCCGGGGTCGTTGCCGCCGGCTTTGGTGGCCGGCACCTCGAAAAAGATCACCGGCGTGCGGCCCTCGATGCGCACCACTTCGAGCTTGAGCCCTGCGAGCTTCTTGCCCTCCACCCAGGTGGCGGCATCGCGCACCACGCGCTCGATGTGGCCGGCCTGCTGCCACTGCGCATCGAACATCGGGCTCTTGGCCGGGATGGCGATGTAGTCGGTCAGCGCCGGCACGATCTCCTCGTCCCAGGTGCGTGACGCGAAGGCGGCGATGGCCTCGGACTCATCGGGCTGGATCGGCAGCAGCGGGTCGCGTGCGTTCATGGCGTGTCACTCCTGGCGGGGGGATGCCGCCAGTTTAGGCCTTCGCATCGAGCCTCAGCGGGCCGCCGCCTCGGGCGCGGTCCAGCCGCCGCCCAGCACCTTGTAGAGCGTCACCCGGTTCTGTGCCTGCTGAGCCTGGACTTGCAGCACCGCCTGCCGTGCCGCGAAGGCCGAGCGCTGCGCGTCCAGCACATCGAGAAAGCTCGCCACACCATTGCGGTAGCGCAGGTCGGCCAGGCGCAGGCGCGCCTCTTCGGCCACGGCCTGAGCCTGCTGGGCGCGCAGCTGCTCGTCGAAGGTGGCGCGGCCCGCCAGCGCGTCGGCGACCTCACGGAAGGCGGTCTGCACCGCCTTCTCGTACTGCGCGATGGCGATGTCGCGGTTGACCTTGGCCACCTCGAGATTGGCCTGGTTGCGGCCCGAATCGAACAGCGGCAACAGCAACTGCGGCGCGAAGCTCCACGCCCCACCGCCCGAGCTGAACAGGTTGGACAGCTGCGAGCTGGCCGCACCCACGCTGCCCGTGAGGGTGATGCGCGGGAAGAACGCGGCCCGGGCGGCACCGATGCTGGCATCCGCGGCCTTGAGCGCGCGTTCGGCCTGGCGGAGGTCGGGACGACGCTCGAGCAGCTCGGACGGCAGACCCGCCGGCACGTCGGTCAGACCCGGCGCGTCCAGCGGCAAGGCATCCGGCAGGTCCGTGGGCAGCGGCTGGCCGAGCAGCAGCACCAGCGCGTTCTCGTCGAGCGCGCGCTGGCGCGTCAGCTGGGCGAGCGACACCCTGGCCGCCTCGAACAGCGATTCGGCCTGGCGCACATCGAGCTCGGAGGCCGCGCCGTTGTCGAAGCGCAGCCGGGTGAGACGCAGCGAGTCTTCCCGCGTGGCCAGGGTCTGGCGTGTGAGGGCGAGCAAGGCATCGTCGGTGCTCACCGCCAGCGCGGCATTCGCCACGGCGGCCACGAGCGCAATCTGCGCCGACTTGCGCGCCTCTTCGGTGGCGAAGAACTGCTGCAGCGCGGCCTGGCTGAGGTTGCTGACGCGGCCGAAGAGGTCAAGTTCGAAGGCCGTCACCTGCAGCCCGGCGCTGTACAGGCTGGTGATGCCGCCGCTGGCGTTGGTCTGCCGCGAGGCCGCGACGCCGGCGTTGAGCGTGGGCAGTTCGTCAGCACGGCGCACCTGCAACTGCGCCCGGGCCTGTTCGATGTTGAGCACCGCCACGCGCAGATCGCGGTTGTTGCGCAAGGCCAGCGCGATCAGGCGCCGGGTGCGCTCGTCGGTGAAGAAGTCCTGCCAGGCCAGATCGCTGGCCGGCACACCGCGCTCGGCCGAGCCGTGGGTGCCGGGAAAGGTGGCAGCCACCGGCGCGGCGGGCCGCTCGGTGGTGGGGGCAAGAGACGTGCATGCGGCCAGCGTGGCCGCGAGCACGAGCAGGCCGGCGCGGCGCGCCGTGCCCTGTGAGAGGCGGTTCATCATGCAGCCCCCTTGGCGGACGGCGCGTCATCGGCGTCGGGCTCATGGGCATCGAGCCGTCGCTGGCGTTCGCTGCCCTTGAAGAAGCGGCGCACGACCACAAAGAACACTGGCACGAAGATGACGGACAGCACCAGTGCGGTCAGCATGCCGCCGATCACACCGGTGCCGATGGCGCGCTGGCTGGCCGAGCCGGCGCCCGAGGCCAGCGCCAGCGGCAGCACGCCGAGGATGAAGGCCAGCGAGGTCATCACGATCGGACGGAAACGCAGGTGCGCGGCCTCGAGCGCGGCCTCGAGCGCGCTCTTGCCCTGCGCCTGCAGGGTCTTGGCGAACTCGATGATCAGGATCGCGTTCTTGGCCGACAGCCCGATGATCGTGATCAGGCCGACCTGGAAGTACACGTCGTTGGCGTAGCCGCGCAGCAGCGTGGCCAGCAGCACGCCGAGCACGCCCAGCGGCACCACCAGGATCACCGCGAACGGGATCGACCAGCTCTCGTACAAGGCGGCCAGGCACAGGAACACGGCCAGGATCGCGAAGCCGTAGAGCACCAGGGCCTGCGAGCCGGCCAGCTTTTCCTCGCGCGAGAGGCCGGTCCACTCGTAGCCGAAGCCGGCGGGCAGCTGCGCGGCGAGGCGTTCCATCTCGGCCATGGCCGCGCCGGTGCTGTAGCCCGGAGCAGCCGCGCCGCCGATGCGCATCGACGGGTAGCCGTTGTAGCGCACCGTCTGCATGGCGCCAGTGACCCAGCGGGTGGTGGCGAAGGCCGACAGAGGCACGGGCTGCCCCTTGATGTTGGTGACGCTCAGGCGCAGCAGATCGTCGGGCTGCATGCGTGCCGTGGCCTCGGCCTGCACGACCACGCGCTGCAGCCGACCGCGGCTCGGGAAGTCGTTGACATAGCTCGAGCCGAGCGCGGTCGAGATGCCCGCGTTGATGGCATCAAAGCCCACGCCCAGGGCAGCGGCCTTGTCGCGGTCGATGTCGATCTGCAGCTGTGGCGCGTCTTCCAGGCCGTCGGGTCGCACCTGGGTCAGCACGGGGCTCTTGGACGCCATGCCCAGCAACTGGTTGCGGGCGGCCACCAGCGCGGCGTGGCCGCGGCCGTCCCGATCCTGAAGTCGGAAGTTGAAGCCCGAGGCGGTGCCGAGTTCGGGAATGGGTGGCGGGCTGAGCGGGAAGATGAAGGCATCGCGCACCCCCATCAGCGCGCCGAACGCGCGCCCGGCCAGCGCCTGGGCGCTGTTGCCCGGCGCGGGTCGCAGATCCCAATCCTTGAGCGTGACGAAGGCCAGCGCCGCGTTCTGCCCTTGACCGGAGAAGCTGAAGCCGAGCACGCCGACGATGCTCTCGACTTCCGGCTGCTTGAGCATGAAGCCCTCGACCTGCGCCATGGCCGCGCTGGTGCGCTCCTGCGTGGCACCCGGTGGCAGCTGCACGTTGACGATCAGGTTGCCCTGGTCTTCGGCCGGCAGGAACGAGCTTGGCAGGCGCAGGTAGACCACCGCCACCACCGCAAGGATGGCCGCGTAGATCAACAGGCTTCGTCCCGCGCGGCGCAGGATGCTCGCGACCATGCCTTCGTAGCCCTTGGCGGTGCGCGTGAAGCCGCGGTTGAACCAGCCGAACAGCCCACGCTTGGCGTGGTGATGCCCGGCCTCGACCGGTTTGAGCAAGGTCGCGCACAGCGCCGGCGTGAGCGACAGCGCGAGAAAGGCCGAGAACGCGATCGACGCCAGCATCACCACCGAGAACTGCCGGTAGATGTTGCCCACCGAGCCGCTGAAGAAGGCCAGCGGCACGAACACCGAGATCAGCACCACCGTCACGCCGACGATCGCGCCCGAGATCTGGCCCATGGCCTTGCGCGTGGCCGCACGCGGCGAGAGGCCCTCCTCGCTCATGATGCGCTCGACGTTCTCGACCACCACGATCGCGTCGTCGACCACGATGCCGATCACCAGCACCATGCCGAACATGGTGAGCACGTTGATCGAGAAGCCCATGGCCAGCAGCACGCCGAAGGTGCCCAGCAGCGCCACCGGCACCACGATGGTCGGGATGACGGTGTAGCGGATGTTCTGCAGGAACAGGTACATCACCAGGAACACCAGCACCACGGCCTCGATCAGGGTCTCGGCCACTTGCGAGATCGAGATCTTGACGAAGCGCGAGCTGTCGTAGGGGATGCTGTAGGTGACGCCCTGCGGAAAGAGGCGCTGCAGTTCGTCCATCCTGGCGCGCACGGCCGATGCCGTGGCCAGCGCATTGCCGGTGGGCGAGAGCTGCACGCCAATGCCGGTGGAGGGCTTGCCGTTGAGGCGGGCCGAGGTGGCGTAGGCCTGGGCGCCCAGCTCGATGCGTGCGACGTCGCGCAGGCGCACGGTGGAGCCGTCGGTGTTGGCCCGCAGCACGACGTTGCCGAACTGTTCGACGCTGGTGAGCTGGCCGTTCACCACCACCGTTGCGGCAATCCCCTGCCCCGCGATGTTGGGAAGGTCGCCGATCGAACCCGCCGACACCTGCGCGTTCTGGGCGCGGATGGCCGCCACCACATCGGCCGAGGACATCGAGAAGCCGATCAGCTTGGCCGGGTCGATCCAGATGCGCATCGCGCGCTCGGTGCCGAACAACTGCGCCTGACCCACACCGGGCACGCGTTGCAGCTCGGGCAGCACATTGCGCGAGGCATAGTCGCCCAGCGCGATCGGGTCGTAGTCGGGGTTGGACGAGGACAGGATGGCGAACAGCAGGAAGTTCGCGCGCGACTTGTCGACCCGCACGCCCTGCTGGGTGACCACCGCCGGCAGCCGCGGCGTCGCGCGCGCCAGCCGGTTCTGCACTTCCACCTGAGCCAGGTCGGCGTTGGTGCCGGGCTGGAAGCTCAGCGTGAGGTTGCCCGAGCCGTCGGCCTGCGCCACCGACTCCATGTAGATCAGGCCGGGAGCGCCGTTCATCTCGCGCTCGATGACGCTCAGCACGCTGTCTTCGAGCGTTTGCGCCGAGGCGCCCGGGTAGACCGCCGAGACGACGATCGACGGCGGCGCGACCGGCGGGTACTGCGCGATCGGCAACTGCCGGATCGACACCGCGCCGATCACGATGATGAAGAGCGCGATCACCCACGCGAAGATGGGGCGATCGATGAAGAAGCGGGCCATGCTGCAGTGCTCCGGGAACTACGAGCGGGCTGACGCCGCACTGGAGGCAGCACCTGGCGCCGCACCCGAAGACCCGGTGGCCGCCGGGCTGGCGCCGCGCGCGGGCGGCGGCTGCCACGGCACCGGCTTGACCGGGGCCCCCGGCACGAACATCTTCTGGAAGCCGTCGACGATGACCTGCTCGCCGGGCTGGAGCCCTTCGGTCACGATCCACTGCCCGCCCTGCGCGCCGCGAATCTTGATCGGCCTCGGCGCGGGCTTGTTGTCCGCACCCACCACGAGCACGGTGTCGCCGGTGGTCGAGCGGGTGACGGCTTGCTGCGGCACGAGCATGCCGGCCGGCAGCTCCGCCTGCACCAGGCGCACGCGCACGTACTGCCCGGGCAGCAGTGCGCCTTCGGCGTTGGGCACTTCGGCGCGCAGCGTCACCTGGCCCGAGGTGGAGTCCACCGTGAGGTCGGAAAACAGCAGCTTGCCGGGGCGGGGCAGCTCGGTACCGTCTTCGAGCACCACACGCACCTCGGCGGCTCCGTCGCCGGCGCGCCGCAGCTGTCCCGAGGCCAAGGCCTGGCGCAGTCGCAGGAGCTCGCTCGAGGACTGGGTGAAGTTCACGTACACGGCATTGGTCTGCTGCACCACGGCCAGCTGCGTGGCCTCGGTCGCGCTGACCAGTGCACCTTCGGTGACGAGTGCGCGGCCGATGCGGCCGGCAATGGGCGAGGTGACGGTGGCATAGCCGAGGTTGATGCGCGCGGTCTGCACCGCGGCCTTGGCCCCGGCGACATCGGCCTCGGCCTGCTTCTGCGCCGCCTGGGCATTGACGAAGTCCTGCTTGCTGATGGCGTTGGCTTCGACCAGCGGCTTGAAGCGCTCGGCCTGGGCACTGGCCTGGGCCAGATTGGCTTCGGCGCGGGCCTGGGTCGCACGGGCACTGTCGAGCGCCGCCTGGTAGCTGGCCGCGTCAATGGCAAACAGCGGCTGTCCCGCCTTGACCTCGCTGCCCTCGCGGAAGAGGCGCTTGAGGACCACGCCGTTGACGCGCGCGCGCACCTGCGCCACCCGCAAGGCCTCGACCCGGCCAGGCAGCTCGGTGCTCAGGCTCACCGACGTGGGCGCGACCGTGACCACACCAACTTCGGGCGGTGGTGGCGCGCCACCGCCTGCACCAGCGGCTCCTGCCGGTGCGGAGCTTCCCTGACCACAGGCCACGAGCACACCCACCAGGGCGAGGGCCCCGCACCATGCGGTGACGCGTCCGATGGCGCGGCCCGCTGCGTTGTTGTTGTTCGCAGTCATCTGGAGAACCTTTCCGGGAGCGCGACCCGATCGGGCCGTCGCGGTCGTGCAAGCTGGGGAATCGAAAACCCTGCGGTTGCCACGTCGAGAATGGGCTTAGTATACATACATGCTTGTATGTATACGCCATGCCCAGCGCTCAATGACCCTCACGCAGACCCGCCTGTAGCCAACCCGCGACCCGCATCCACACCGCGCACCCAGCCCATGGTTCGACGCACCAAAGAAGAAGCCCTCGCCACCCGTGGCCACATCCTGGACACCGCTGAGCTGGTGTTCCAGCGCCAGGGCGTCTCCAAGGCCACGCTCAACGACATCGCGCAGGCGGCCGGGGTCACCCGAGGTGCCATCTACTGGCACTTCCGCGACAAGGCCGACCTGTTCGACGCCATGATGGAACGTGTGCGTCTGCCGATGGAAGAAGAGGCGTTGTGCCGCGGCGGTCCGCCCAGCGCCGAACCCATCGAGCAATTGCGACGCAACTTCATCGCCGTGCTGCGCAAGACGGTGGACGACCCGCAGGTGCGTCGCGTGTTCGAGATCGCCACGCACAAGGTGGAGTACGTGGGCGAGCTCGAGTCGCTGCGCGAGCGGCATGCGCAGGCGCGCAACGAGTGCGTGGCCCACATCCAGACGCTGTTGCGGCGTGCGGTCGAGCTACAACAGCTGCCCGCGGGCCGGGCCACGCGTGCCGCAGCGCTGGGATTGCACGCGCTCATCGACGGCCTGTTCCACGACTGGCTGCTCGATCCGGCCAGCTTCGACCTGGTTCGCGTCGGCCGCGAGGTGCTCGACAACTACCTCGCCGGCCTGAGCGCCACAGCGGTTCCTGCGCCCGCAGCGAGCCCTCGGCCGCGCAGCACCCGCCTCACGGCGGCGGCGCCGCCTCGTCGGGTGTCGCGTCCTCGCGCTGCATGAGGTACTTGACGATGCCGTGCGGAAAGCCGCGGTGCTCGTGCACCACGCGGTAGCCGAGCGAACGGTAGAGCGCCGGCGCCTGGAAGCTGAAGGTTTCGAGGTAGAAGATCCGGCAGCCTCGTTGCGCAGCACGTTGCTCGAACTGACGGACGAGCCGGCTGCCGATGCCGCATCGGCGCCAGGCGTCGTGCACCCAGAGTTGCTGCAGCTCGCAGCACTCGCCCCAGGTGCGACCGATCGCACCGCCCACGACCGCACCCGCCGCATCGCGCGCGAAGCTCGACAAGGCCCGCACCTCGTGCAGTGGCGCGGCCGCATCGTTGGCCGCGCCCAGCCCGACATCGACGATGTCTCCTGCATCGCTCGGAAGGGTGTCGTGCACCTCGAACGACAGCCCCGCCGTCGCGTCGGCCGAGGAACCGTTCCTGTTCATGTCAATCGCCGCCTTCGAACTTGAACACCGCGACGCTGGCGCGCAGGTTGGGCCAGGTCCGCACGATGCTGGCCGCGCCTGGATGCCGAAGGCGTCGAGGATGCGCAGCCCGTCCTTGCGCGCCAGCACCTCGAAGTCGGCATAGGTGCCCACGCGGATGTTGGGCGTGTCGTACCACTCGTAGGGCAGCGCCTTGGTCACCGGCATGCGGCCGCGGGCCACGCTCAGGCGGTTCGGCCAGTGCGCGAAGTTCGGGAAAGCTGACGATGCCGAGGCGGCCCACCCGCGCCGTCTCGCGCAGCATCTTCTCGGTGTTGCGCAGGTGCTGCAGCGTGTCGAGCTGCAGCACCACGTCGAAGCTCTGGTCCTCGAAGATCGCCAGACCTTCTTCGAGGTTGAGCTGGATCACGTTGACGCCGCGCTGCGTGCAGGCGAGCACGTTGGCGTCGTCGATCTCGATGCCGTAGCCGGTGCAGCCGCGCTCGGTCCTGCAGGTACGCCAGCAGCTCGCCGCTGCCGCAGCCCAGGTCGAGCACGCGCGAGCCGGTCGGCACCAGTTCGGCGATCAGCTCCATGTCCTTGCGATCGCTCACGACAGCTCCTTCGCGAGGTTGTCGAAGCAGGCCCGCAGCACGCCGTGGTAGCGCGGGTCCTCGAGCAGGAAGGCGTCGTGGCCATGCGGCGCGGCGATCTCGGCATAGCTGACGCGGTGCCGGTTGTCGAGCAGCGCCTTGACGATCTCGCGCGAGCGCGCCGGCGAGAAGCGCCAGTCGGTGGTGAAGCTGACGATCTGGAAGCGGCAGCGCGCCGCGGCGAAGGCCCGCGTCAGGTCGCCGCCGTGATCGCGCGCCGGGTCGAAGTAGTCGAGCGCGCGGGTGATCAGCAGGTAGGTGTTGGCGTCGAAGTACTCGCTGAACTTGTCGCCCTGGTGGCGCAGGTAGCTCTCGATCTCGAACTCGATCTCCTGCGTCGAGTAGCCCAGTTCTGCCGCTCGCAGGCCGCGGCCGAACTTCTGCTCCATCGCGTCGTCGGACAGGTAGGTGATGTGGCCGATCATGCGGGCCACGCGCAGGCCGCGCTTGCGGCACCACGCCGTGCGCGTAGAAGTGGCCGCCGTGGAACTCGGGGTCGGTGATGATCGCGCGCCGCGCCACCTCGTTGAAGGCGATGTTCTGCGCCGACAGGTTGGGCGCCGTGGCCACCGCGATGCACTGGCGCAGCCGGTCCGGGTAGCGCAGCGACCAGCTCAGCGCCTGCATGCCGCCCAGGCTGCCGCCGAGCACCGCGGCGAGCTGCGGATGCCCAGGCGGTCGAGCAGGCGCGCCTGCGCGTCGACCCAGTCCTCCACCGTCACCACCGGGAAGTCGGCGCCGTAGGGCGGCCGGTGGCCGGGTTGACATGCATCGGCCCGGTCGAGCCGAAGCACGAGCCGGGGTTGTTGACGCCGATGACGAAGAAGCGGTCGGTGTCCAGCGGCTTGCCGGGGCCGACGAGGTTGTCCCACCAGCCTTCGCTCTTCGGCTGGTCGGCGTAGGTGCCGGCCACGTGGTGCGAGGCGTTCAGCGCATGGCACACCAGCACCGCGTTGCTGCGGTCGGCGTTCAGCGTGCCGTAGGTCTCGTAGACGAGCGTGTAGTCGGGAGCCTGGCGCCGCTGCGCAGCGGCAGCGGCTCGGCGAAAGTGCATCGATTGCGGTTGGACCTGCCCGACGCGAACCCATGACGCCCTGTTGCGCACCCAGGACGCACCAGGTGCGCCCAACAAACCCGGCGCCGCCAAAGCGGAACACCGGGTGTGCGTCCTGTCTTTAGCTGGACTTATAAAGCGCTCGCAAGCCGGAACAAATCAGCGCTGGGCGCAAGTATAGCGACGCGCTGCTTGGACCGACTTCGATCCGGTGCGATGAAATGCGATTCGCAGTGCCGATTCGACAAAGCCGACGCCCTGCGACACGCCGCCTGAAAGAGAGCCTGTTCATGACACCCACCTTTCGCATCGCCGCCATCCCCGGCGACGGCATCGGCAAGGAAGTGCTGCCCGAAGGCCTGCGCGTGCTGCGACGCCGCGGCCGAGCGCTTCGGCTTCGAGCTCGAGATCGCGCCGCATCGAGTGGGCCAGCTGCGACTGCTACGCGCAGCACGGCCAGATGATGCCGGCCGACTGGAAGGCGCAGCTCGACGGGCATGGACGCGCATCTACTTCGGCGCGGTCGGCTGGCCGGCCACGCGTGCCGGACCACGTCTCGCTGTGGGGCTCGCTGCTGAAGTTCCGCCGCGAGTTCGACCAGTACATCAACCTGCGCCCGGTGCGGCTGTTCGACGGCGTGCCCTGCCCGCTGGCCGGCCGCAAGCCCGGCGACATCGACTACCTGGTGGTGCGCGAGAACACCGAGGGCGAGTACACCTCGGCGCGGCGGCGTGATGTTCGCGGGCACCGAGCGCGAGATCGTGCTGCAGGAGTCGGTCTTCACGCGCCACGGCACCGAGCGCTGCTGCAGCTACGCCTTCGAGCTGGCCGCGCACGCGGCCGCGCAAGCACGCTGACGCGTGGCCACCAAGAGCAACGGCATCGCGATCAGCATGCCCTGGTGGGACGAGCCGCGCCGACGCGATCGGCCGCGCGACTACCCCGACGTGACGGTGGACAAGCAGCACATCGACATCCTGTCGGCGCGCTTCGTGCTGCAGCCGCAGCGCTTCGACGTGGTGGCGGCCACCAACCTGTTCGGCGACATCCTGTCCGACCTGGGCCCGGCCACGCACCGGCACGATCGGCCTCGCGCCATCGGCCAACCTGAACCCGGAGCGGCAAGCTTCCCGTCGCTGTTCGAGCCGGTGCACGGCTCGGCGCCGGACATCTACGGCCAGAACATCGCCAACCCGATCGCGCATGATCTGGTCGGGCGCGATGATGCTCGACTTCCTCGGCCAGGCGAAGGCCGGCCGCGCGCGCACGACGCGATCGTGGGGCGATCGAGACGGTGCTGGCCACGGCCCGCGCACGCCGGACCTGGGCGGCCGCGCCTCCACCACCGACCTCGGCGCGGCGCATCGCCGCATTGGTCGCGCAGGTCGAAGGAGAGGCGATCGATGTGCAGCGGGCAGGCCCGGCAGCTGTGGCCAGGCGAGCGATGGCGCGACGAAGCCGGCGTGAAGTCCGCGTGAGCTCGGAAACAGCGGCCGCCTACAGCGGCAGCGGCGACGTCTCGCCGCTGCCGCGCGCCGGCAGTGGATGTGGAAGGCCGTGCCGCCGGACCGGCCAGGTTCTCGGCGTGGATGCGGCCGCCATGGGCCTCGAGGATCTTGCGGCAGATGGCCAGTCCCAGGCCGGTGCCGCCCGAGCCGTCCTTGGTCTGGCTGGACTGCACGAAGGCCTCGAAGACGTGCTCGAGCTCGCCCGGCGGGATGCCCGGGCCCTGGTCGCGCACGCGCAAGTGCGATGCTCGCCGGCGGCCATGGTCTCGCCGCTCGACGTCGATGCGCTGCCTGGCAGGCGAGAACTTGATCGCGTTGGCCAGCACGTTGCGCAGCACCTGCTGCAAGCGCATCGGGTCGACGTTGGCCACCAGCGGCAGCTGCCGCAGCGCAGTCGAGGCGCAGCGCGCGCTGCGCGGCAGCAGCGGGTCGAGCTCGCGCGCCACGTCGCGCACCAGCGGCGCAGGTCGGTGCGCTCGAGGTGGAAAGTGCCGACGGTGCTCTCGATCTTGGACACATCGAGCAGGTCGTTGACCAGCGCGAGCATGCGCTGGCCCGCGGCGTGGATGTCGGTGAACATCGCCGCCAGATGCTCGTGCTGCCGCCGGCACGCAGCATGCCCAGCTCCGAGAAGCCGATGATCGACTGCAGCGGCGTGCGCAGCTCGTGGCTGATGTTGGCGATGAACTCGGTCTTCGCGCGCTTGGCCTCCTCGGCCGCGTCGCGGGCCTCGCGCGTGGCGCGTTCGGCCTCGCGGAACTCGGTCACGTCGATCAGCGCCGACAGGATGCCCGGCGGCCGGCCGTCGTCGTCGGCGCAGCGCACCTTGGTCACCACGACGTCGCGGCGCGAGCCGTCGCGGTGCATGCACGCTGGCCTCGTAGCTGATGCGCCCGCCGCTGCCAGCAATCGCCGGTCGCGCGTCGTGCATCGCCGCTTGCCTCGTCGGCGTGCAGGTAGCGCGCCGACGGGCTGGCCGATGACGCTGCTCGCGCGGCTGCGCCGGTGAAGTCGTGCCAGGCCTGGTTGACCATGATGTAGCGGCCCGCGCGATCGAGCACGAACAGCGGCAGCGGGCTGATCTCCAGCATCAGCGCCGTCAATGGCCAGCTGCGCCTGCAGCTTGCTGCTGGCGCGGCTGACGCGGTCGGTCACGTCGGCGGCGCTGCCGGCAAAGCCGACGAGCGATGCCGTCGCGCATCAGCGGCACCACCGCCACGTCGAAGTGCCGCGTGCGCAGGCCGCCCTCGCTCGCGCACGTGCGCACTGCGCCTGGCGCACCGCCGCGCCGCGGTCTGGCGGCGAACAGCGCGCGCACCGCCGTCGCGCTGCTCCGGCAGCACAGCTCGTGCAGCTGGCCGTGCCCGAGCGGACCGCGTCGTCGCCCAGCCGATGGCTGCATCCAGCGCCCGTTGACGAAGGTGATGCGGCCGCGCGCGTCGGTGCGGAAGATCAGGTCCTGCACGCTTTGCACCAGTCACGCTCAGCTCGCGTTCGCGCTGGCGCCACCTCGGCCTGCGCGTGCGTCGAGCGTCGCCGCGTCGCCTCGCGCGCGCGCAGGCTGCGCCAGGCGGTGAGCGTCATGGCGCCGATCAAGCAGCAGCACCGCCGCCAGCTGCCACCGCGAAGCCGCGCAGCGCTGCGCCACCAGCGCAGCCTGCACGTGCGGCATCGGCGTGCTCGACCAGCACCACCAGCGGGCGCGATGCGCGAGACGCGGAAGGCGACCAGCTGCGGCTCATCGCGATGCACCGCGGCCGACATAGCTGCCGTGCTCGCGCGCCGGCAGGTAGTCGCGGAACACCGGGTGCGTCCGCCAGACGCTGCCCGGCGCCAGCCGCAGCCGATCGGTGCTGGTCGACAGCACGCGCCCGTCGATAGCTGGTCAGCAGCGCGCCGCTGAGCTCGGTCGTCGAGCGTCAGCTGCTGCTGGTTGGAGAAGACGTCGGGATTGATCAGCGCCGACCAGGTACAGCCGCGCTGGCATCCGCAGCTGGATGCCGCGCATCAGCGGGATGAAGCCGACGCCGCCGGGCGCGCCCGTGCCGGCGCCGCTGCCAGATCGGCCAGGCTGCGGCCGGCGCACGAAGCCGCCGAGCCGGTCGCGGTCGGCCGCCGGCCACGGGCCAGCGACACGCAGGTCGATCGACCCGGCCGAAGTCGCGCGGCGACGGTCGCTGGTGAGCACCTGCCCCTGCGCATCGACCATCGCCAGGCTGCGCAGGAAGGGCAGGCCGACCAGCGCCTGGCCGAGCAGCGGGCCGAACTCGTCGGACCGTCGCCGGCAGACTTGCGTGGCGCAGCAGCTCCGACAGCGAGGCCAGCGCGATCGCGGTCGGTCTCGAAGCGTGCGCGTGGCATGGTCTTCCAGCACGCGGGCCAGCAGCTCGCCGCGCGCGCGCTCGCGCTTCGACATTCTCCCGGTGCTCGAACCAGCCGAGCCATGCCACCACGCCACGGTCACGCAGCGGCCAGCAAGCGCGCCGAGCCACGGCACCGGCGCGGCTGGCTGCCAGCCAGGCAGCGGCAGCTCGGTCGCGTGGCAGGCCGCGTCGCGACGGCACGGATCCGGCTCAGCGGCTCAGGGCTGCAGCACGACGATCGGCTCAGGCCGTGGCGCTTCGCCGCAGCCTCGAGGCGGCCGTCGCGCTTGATGCGCGCCACGAACTCGTCGACGCTGCGCAGCCAGGCGTCGTCGCCCTGCTTCACCGCGTAGGCGTAGGGCAGCACGTGGAACGGGCTTGGGCGGCGAGACCAGCGTGGCCCAGTCGGCGTTGTCGAGCAGGCGCCGGCTGTAGGGGTAGTCGGTCATGAACACGTCGACGCGGCCGGCTTCGAGCTCGCGCTCGCGCGTGGCCGGCGGCTTGACCACCACCATCTTCGCCTGCTTGAGCGCTGCGGCCATCACCGGCTCCATGAAGGTGCCGGCCTGCACGGCCACCTGCACGCCCGGCTTGTCGATGTCGGCCCACTCGCGGACGACGCGGTTGCTGCGCGTGGTGATGCCGTAGATGTCGCTCTGCAGGTAGGGCTGCGTGAAGCTCAGCTGCGCGGCGCGCTGCGGCAGTACGCCGACGGCGAACATGGCGACGTCGCAGCGGTCGGCCTTGCAGGTCGTCGATCAGCTTCGGAAACGAGGACTCGACGTACTCGAGCTTCGCACTTCAGGTCGCGCCCGAACTCGGCCGACAGGTCGACGTCGATGCCGCCGAGCTGCTGCGGTGCGCGGGTTGCGGAAGGTGACGCCGTAGTAGTCGGGCCAGATGCACACGCGCACCGTCTGCGCCGGACTTCACGCGGTCCAGCACCGGGCCGGCGCGGTGCCGCTCGGCGGCGCCGCAGGCATGCGTCAGCGCCAGCGCGTGCCAGGGCGGTCAGTGCGGTCAAGGCGGTTCGTGAAGCGGAGTGGTCGATCATGGCGTCTGTCCTCAGTGTGCTTCACGCGGCGACGATGCGCAGCGGCACGTCCTGCGTGAGGTCGTCGAAATCCAGCCGGGCGCGGGTCACGCTGTCGCGCAGCTCGATCATGTCGCCGGCATGTGGTCCAGGAAGCAGTCGACGACGCTGCGGGTCGAAGGCCCGGCCGCGTTCGGCGCGCAGCATCTCCAGGTCGCCTGTCGTCGCTGAAGGCGGGTCGGTAGCAGCGGTCCATGGTCAGCGCATCGAAGAAGTCGACCACGGCGACGATGCGGCCCGACAGCGGGATCGCCTCGCCGGCCAGCCGCGCACGGGTAGCCGCTGCCGTCCCAGCGCTCGTGGTGCGACAGCGCCACCTCGGCGGCGAGCTGGAACAGCGGAATGCGCGAGCGGCCGAGGATCTCGGCACCGATCGACGGGTGCTGGTTCATCACGGCGCGCTCCTCGGGCGTGAAGCCGCCGGGCTTCTTCAGCACGGCGTCGGGCATGCCGATCTTGCCGATGTCGTGCATCGGCGCGGCCTTGCGCAGCAGCATGCGGCGAAGGTGCTGCGCTGACCCAGGCGCAGCGCCAGCGCCCAGGCCAGGTAGCCGATGCGCACGATGTGCACCCCGGTGTCGTCGTCGCGGTACTCGGCGGCGCGCGCCAGGCGCAGCAGCGCGTCGTGGTGGGCCCGAGCCACCTCCTGCAGCGCCTCGTTGCGCTCCTGGTACATGCGGCCGAAGTCGAGCACCATGCGCTCCATCTGCGCCGCGGCGGCGTCGCCGAAGCAGTTGCGCTTCGGGCACGGCGCCTTCGTCGCATCGGGCTGCGAGCGTGGCGCGTTGTCATGGCGCCACCGTTTCGTCGTCGACCAGCGCGAGCAGTTGCATCGGGCTGAAGGGCTTGACCAGGTAGGCGTCGGCGCCGGCGCGCAGGCCGGCCTCGCGGTCGGCATGGGTGCCGCGCGCCGACAGCATGATCACCCGCGATGTGCGGCCAGCGTCGGGCTCCACCTTCAGCGCCAGGCACAGGTCCAGGCCGTGGGTCGCGCCGGGCATCATCACGTCCAGCAGCACCAGGTCCGGCTTGAAGCGCAGGCCACCTGCCAGCCGGCCAGCGCGTCGCCGGCCTCGCGGATCTCGCAGTCCTCGAACTCCAGCGTCATGCGGATGAGGCGGCGGATGTCGGCATGGTCTTCAACGATCAGGATCTTCTTCATGGTGGGGCGCCGGGCCGGTCAGGATGTCGTTGCCCGGAATTATCATCCAATATCATATTTAGCATTTACGTTCCTGCTCGCTTGCCGACGCGGAATCCGGCAAAATTACGCACATGACCTCCGCCGATTCGCAACGGTAGATGCCGATCACCTGCACGACCATCGAGGTGGCCGGCCTGCTCGGCATGGCCGTGCGCTCGGTGCAGCTGATGGTCGATCGCGGCGAACTGGAGGCCTGGAAGACCCCCGGCGGGCACCGGCGGATCTCGCGTGCCTCGGTCGAGCGCTGGCTGGCCTCGCGGCAGTCCGGCATCCGGCCCGGCGCCGAGATCGGAGCGGCGGCCCGGCGCGACACGGCACGCCGTGCGCCGCGCGTGCTGCTGATCGAGGACTCAGCGCACTTCCAGAACCTCGTTCGCCTGTTGCTGGCCCAGAAGTTCCCGCAGGTCGAGCTGCACATCGCCGACGAAGGCATCGCCGGGCTGGCGATGGCCGGGCAACTGCAGCCGGAGGTGCTGCTGGTCGACATCCTGCTGCCCGGCATCGACGGCGCGACGCTGATCACCAGCCTGCGCTCGCATGCGCAGTTCCAGCACAGCCGGCTGATCGTCATCACCTCGCTGGACGAGGACCAGCGCAGCCCTACAGCTTCGCGCTGGCCGGCGTGCCGGTGGTGCACAAGCCGCAGCTCGTGGCCGAACTGCCGGCCCTGCTGGCGGAGGCGCTGGCGGCGCGGCCGCTCCTGCCGGAGCGCCCCGCGGCGCCCATGAACGGCCGCGCGTGCTGCTGGTCGATGATGATGCGTCGATCCGCCGCTTCGTCGCGCTGGCGCTGGAAGAACTGACGTCGATCTGGTCGCCTGCGCCGGCGTGGCGCGAGCCCGCGCGGCACTGCGCAGGACCGTCCGCGCGCTGCTGATCACCGACCTGATGATGCCCGGCGAAACCGGGCTTGACCTGCTGCAGCATGCTGGCCGCCTCGCCTGCGCTTGCGGCGCAGCGCGCGTGGCGGTGTTCAGCGCCGGGCTAACGGCGCCATGCAGTCGCGGCTGGCCCGCTTCGACATCTGGCGGCAGCTGTCCAAGCCGATCTCGCTGACGGACCTGGAAGACTGCGTGCGCGAGGCTTGCGGCGACGCGGTCGCCCCGCCACCCGCCCAGACCACCGAGGCAAGTGCAGCCGCCGCCATCGAGGGTGTCCCCGCTGCCTCCCTGTCACCCCTGGAGAGGGCCGCGGTCTCGGACCACTTTGCCGGCGAACTCGCGCTGTTCCTGACATTTCGAGCTGCCTGCCTGCAACAGTTTCACGCCGATATCGCGGCCGGTGATGCTGCTGTGGCGACCGGGGATGCCCAAGCCTTGCGGCGGCTGGCGCACAGCCTGAAGACTGTGTTGGCCACCCTGGGTCATCCCGTGCTTTCTGCGCGGTCGGCGCAGCTGGAAGAGCTGGCCAATGCAGGCGATTGGCCGCCGGCACGGATCGCTTGGCGGGAGTTGAGCGGGGCGATGCGCGCGCTGCCGGCGAACCGCGACTGAGCGCAGCACCGAACCAGGCTGCGGCAGACGCGCCGATGCAAGGGCGCGGCAAAGTGAATTATTGCGCTCTTGCAAGCTGAATCGATTTCACTATTCTCATTGTCATCATCTGGAAGGTGCCGAATTTGCGTTGCCCCATCCTGATGCTCTGCTGGCATGAAGAAGCTGAGCGCGGCCTGGGGCGCCGGGCCGCCGATGGTCCCTGGAAATCGTTCCGAGAGTGCTCAGCGCTGGCTGCGCCCCTTGCGGCCGTCGACCTCGGCCAGCTGGGCCTTGAGCAGCAGGTACAGCACCCGGGCGTTCTCCACGCTCAGGGTGAGCGTGCTCAGCGCCTCGGCGTCGTCGCCGCGCGACGCGGCGGGGAGCACCGTGGCGTCCACCTTCGCACGCACCATGCCCAGGCTGTTGGACATGCCCTTGATGCGCTGCAGCTCGATCGTGTAGGTCTTCATGCCGCAAGCGTAGCCGAGCCAGGCGCCCTCAGCCCCACAGGCGAAACGCCAGCGGCATCAGCAGCGAGGCGAGCACCACCTGCAGACCCAGCGCCATGCCCGCATAGGCGCCCGCATCCGGATGAACCTGCAATGCTCGCGCAGCGCCGATGCCGTGCGACACGGTGCCGAGCGCAAAGCCTCGCACGGCCCAGTCGTCGATCCGCAGCAGCGCGAACAGCACCTTGGCCGACAGCGCACCGACCATCCCGGTGATGACGGCGAACACCGCCGCCAGCGCGGGCACACCGCCCACGCGCTCGGCAATGCCCATGGCGACCGGCGCCGTCACCGACTTCGGCGCGAGCGAGCGCACCACCTCTGCCGGCAGGTCGAGTGCCCAACCCAGCGCAACCGCACTGCCGGCAGCGGCCGCGGCACCGAGCACGGCTGCGATCGTCAGGGCGAGCCCGCGCCGCTGCACTTCGGCGCGCCGTTGCCACATCGGCCAGGCGAGCGCGACCACCGCCGGCCCCAGCAGGAAGTGCACGAACTGCGCCCCCGCGAAGTACGTGGGATACGGCGTGCGCGTGAGCAGCAGCACGGCGCCGATACAGACCACCGACCACAGCACCGGGTTGGCCCAGGGCGCGCGCTGCACGCGGTCGTAGAAGGCCTGGGCCAGCACATAGGTCGAGAGCGTGGCCGTCAGGCCGAACAGCGGCGTGGACGACAGGTACACCCAGAGCTGCACGAAGTCAGCCATGCTGGTCCTCGCCAGACTGCGCCGGGCGCAGCAGCCGTTGCAAGACCCAGGCGGTGACCGCCAGGCCGATCCACGTGGACAGCACGATGACCAGCAACAGTCGCAGGCCATGCTGCGACACGATCTCGAGGTGGGTGATGACCCCCACGCCGACGGGCACGAACAGCAAAGACAGATGCGCGAGCAGCCACTCGGCGGTCACGGCCACCGGTTCACGCACCGCCACCCAGCGCAAGGCCGGCAGCAGCAGCACCAGCCCCACCACCGGGCCAGGGAACGGCAGCGCCAGGGCATGCGTCAGCCCTTCACCGAGCGCCTGGAAGACCAGCAACAGCGCCAGACCGCGCAGCGCCGTCATGGCGCGGACCTCGAAACGTGGTTCATCCTGACTCCATCTGTAAGCACTTGATTCTCGCCGCCCCGGGTGAGCCAGGGCCGCGTGCGCCGGGACGCTTCCGACCGTGCACCGGGCGGCCCGATGCCAAATCTGCTGCAGCTTCTGTTTCACTCGCCCGGCGCGGTGTCGATAAGCTGAGTTCATCTGATCGGAGTCGACATGCGCACCACTGCTTCCTTCCGCTGGCCCGCCACCCTGGCGCTGGCCGCCCTCGCCACCAGCTTCGCGCCGGCGCATGCCGGTGAGGTCTATGGCGGCATCGGCCTGCCGGGTGCCATGCTCGGGTATGCACAGCCGATCAACTCAGGTTTCACCTTGCGCGGCGACTTCGCCACGCTCGGCAGCCGCAGCATCGATCGCGACGAGGAAGGCATCCGCTACACCGGCACGGGCAAGCTGCAGCGCCTGGGTGTGTTTGCCGACTGGTTCGTGCTGGGCGGCGGCTTCCGGCTCACCGGCGGCCTGACCAGCAACGACGCGAGCCTCAAGCTCACCGCGGGTGGCAATGGCGCGAGCATCAACATCGGCGGCACCACCTACCCGACGACACCCGCCGACCGGCTGGACGTGACCATCAAGTACCCGTCGGCCATGCCCTACTTCGGCGTGGGCTATGGCCACCAGTTGAGTGGCACCGGCCTGGGCTTCGTGCTCGATTTCGGCGTGGCCGTGGGCAAGCCCAAGGTCACCGCCACCACGCAGGGCCCGAGCCTCGGCCAGGTCAGTCAGGCCGATCTCGACCGCGAGCTGCAGGAGCTGCGCGACGGCGTGGCCAGCGTCAAGGTGCTGCCGCAGGTGTCGCTGGGCGTGTCCTATCGATTCTGACCACAGCCGGTGCCGCTGCGGCATCCCCTGACGCCGCGACCGCCCGCGCGCGCAGCTGCCCGCAGCCGCCTTCCACATCCTGCCCGGCGGAGCGCCGCAGCTTGGTGAGCACCCCGCGTCGATGCAAAGCGCGGGCCATCTCCGCGGCGCGCTCCCAGCTCGGGCGACGAAACGCCAGGCCCTCGACCTGGTTGTACGGAATCAGGTTCATCACCGCATAGCGTCCGGCGAGCAGTCGCGCGATGCCCTCGACCTCCTCATCGCCGTCGTTCACGCCCTCGAGCAGCGTCCACTGGTACTGGATGGATAACCCGTCAGCCGCGCATAGCGCTCGGCCCGCTCCACCAGGTCGGCCAGGTCGAGCTGCGGGGCGCGCGGCAGCAGCTGCGCGCGCAGTTCCGGCCGGGTGGTGTGCAGCGAGAGCGCCAGCGCCGGCTTGACCGGGCCGAACGGCAGCCGTTCGAAAACGCGCAGGTCGCCCACCGTGGAGAACACCAGGCTCTTGTGGCCGATGTTGCCGACGGTGCCGAGCAGTTCGATGGCTTCCATCACGTTGTCGAGGTTGTGCGCGGGCTCGCCCATGCCCATGAACACCACCTTCTTCACCGGTCGCCGCGCGCGTGCCAGCGCCACCTGGGCCACGATCTCGGCACTGCCGAGCTGTCGCAGCAAGCCTTCGCGACCGGTCATGCAGAACACGCAGCCCACGGCGCAACCGACCTGGGTGGACACGCACAGGCCATCGCGTGGCAGCAACACGCTCTCGACGGTCTGGCCGTCGGCCAGCCGCACCAGCAGGCGCTGCGAACCGTCCTCGCCATCGTGCGCCGAGTGCAGTGTGGCGAGGACCTGCCATTGCGCCACGATCGATGGCAGGGCCTCGCGCAGGCGCAGCGGCATGAAGTCTTCCGGGCGCCGCTTGCCGCTGCCCGGCGGCAGGGCCTGCGACCACCAGCGCAGCACCCGCTGCTCGTGCGCCGGCGCGGCGCCGCACTCGCGCAGGCGCTGACGAATGGCTTCGATGCGCATGTGCCGTGCTTCTGGCGTCGGTGGACGATGCGCGCCGTGAACCCGTGCGCCTTAGCGCGACGCGCGCGGCACAGACCCGCGCAGCTCGCGTTCTCGGCGGGCCTCGACCAGCGTGGCTTCCAGCTGCGCATCGGTCCAGCCCTTGAGCGCGCAGAAGTTCGCCCGCGTGAGCGTGGTCGTCTCGTACGCGTGCAGCACGTTGGCCCGTGCCCGCTGCGCATCGTCCATCGGCGGCCGCGCCGGGGACGGGGCAGACGATGGCTGAGCGCGAGCTGCGTGGCCTGCCATGTGCGGCGCATCAGCCTGACGGGCGTGCGGCGTCTCGGCCGAGACCCCTCGCCGAGCATCCGGGCGCCTGTCGCGCTTCGGGTCGGAACCACGAGCATCGGGACCTCGCACTTCCGGACCGCCGGGTCGGCCGCGTGGCGCATCGGGTCGGGGTGGACGGCCGCCCCGGCTCGCGTCGCCGCGGGCCATCTCGCCGCTGTGACGCGGCCTCGGTCCCCGCTCGCCGTCGCGCTGAGGGCGGGGCGGACGGGGGGGTCGATCGCCCAAGGGCGCGGCCACCGGTCCGACCCCTTCCGGTGGTGGTGCAACCGCACCGTCGGCCGCGCCCGCCACCGGAGCATTCGCCGCACGAGCGCGTCGCGCCAGTTCATAGGCTGCGCGCTGGGCCTCGCGTTCGGCCGCGCGGCGGGCTTCATGCAGACCCCGGCGTCGCTCGAGCTCCGCGACCGCGGCCTGCCGGTGTTCGTCGCTGACCTCACCCGCGGGCTGGCCGTCGAGGTCGACACGCGCCGGTGCGTTGGCCAGCGCCTTGAGGTAGCCGTTGCTGGTGGTGTGGCGGTGCAGGAACACCGACAGCGACTTTGCGGTTGAAGAGGCCCGGCGCGCGCTGCTGGATGTCGGCCTGGATGCGCAGCTTCAAGGGCTTGGCCTGGCCCGGCGTGAACAGCGCCGGGAACAACTCGGCCAGCCGCGCCGCAGTCTGCGCGGGCGGCATGTCGGGGATGGCGGGCGCTGTCGGACCGGCCGGCGCCGCCTCGGCGCTGCCATCGACCGGGACCGCTGCAGCGGTCTCGTTTTCCGCAGGGAGCGCGACCTCGCCGTTGGACGCCAAGGTGTGCCCCATCGCCGCCGACGCGGACAGATCCGCTTCGGTCGGCATCGACGTGGCATCGCTCGGGCTGGCGGTTGCGGCGGGTGCCGCAGGCTGCTCAGGCAGCGGCTGGGGATCGGTCATGGTCACGGGTCGGCGGAGCGGGCAAAGGCGAATTGTCGCCGCTTCGCCGGGCCTCACCCCAGAGGCGCCGCCGGCGTGCTCGCGTCGTCAGCGCCTCGCACCGCGGCACGGCGCCAGGCGCTCAGCTGCCGAGCTTGTTCGGGATCGCGCCAGGCGCGCTCGAAGGGCAGCCGCCAGGCGTGCGGCGCGATCAGCTGGTGGATCGACTTCGGCCCCCACGAGCCCGGCGCGTACAGCCGCACCGGCGGCGGCGCTTCGAGCAGCGGCGTCGACACCTCCCACAGCCGCTCGATGCCCTCGGCGGTGGTGAACAGCGTGCGGTCGCCGCGCATCGCGTCGAGGATCAGCCGCTCGTAGGCCTCGAGCACCTCGCCGATCAGGCCGGTGTCGTGCATCGCGAACTGCAGGCTCAGCTTGTCCAGCCGCATGCCCGGGCCGGGCCGCTTGCCGTAGAAGCGACAGCGACATCTTCGAGGCGTCGGCCAGGTCGAAGGTCAGGTGGTCGGGGCCCTGCGCGCCGACGCCCGAGCCCGGCGGGAACATGCTCTTGGGCGGCTCGCGGAAGGCGATCGAGATGATGCGCTGGCCCTCGGCCATGCCGCTTGCCGGTGCGCAGGAAGAACGGCACGCCGGCCCAGCGCCAGTTGTCGATGAAGCACTTCAGCGCGATGAAGGTCTCGGTCTCGGACTCCGGGTCGACGCCGTCCTCGTCGCGGTAGCCGACGTACTGGCCGCGCACCACGTCGCTCGGGCTCGATCGGCAGCATGCTGCGGAAGACCTTGTTCTTCTCCTCGCTGATCGGCGCGGGCTCCAGCGCGGTGGGCGGCTCCATCGCCATGAAGGCCAGGATCTGGAACAGGTGCGTGACCACCATGTCGCGGTAGGCGCCGGTCTGCTCGTAGAAGCCGGCGCGCTTGCCCAGGCCCAGCGTCTCGGGCACGTCGATCTGCACGTGGTCGATGAAGTTGCGGTTCCAGATCGGCTCGAACAGGCCGTTGGCGAAGCGGAAGGCCAGGATGTTCTGCGCCGGCTCCTTGCCGAGGAAGTGGTCGATGCGGAAGATCTGCTCCTCGGCGAACACCTCGTGCAGCCGCGCGTTGAGCGACACGGCGCTGGCCAGGTCGGTGCCGAACGGCTTCTCCATGATGATGCGCGCAGCGCTCGACCAGGCCGGCCTCGCCCAGCAGGCGCACGGCCGACAGCGCCGCGCTGGGCGGCACGCTCAGGTAGTGCAGGCGGCGGCACTCGCGCGCCGAGCGCCTGCTCGGCGCGCTCGCACCGCCGCCTTCAGCGCCGCCGGCCCGGCGGCCAGCGGCACGTAGTCGAGGCTCGCGGCGAAGGCCGCCCAGTCGGCCGTCGTCGACCTTGCGGCTGGAGAACTCGTCGAGCGCGCCGCGCGCGACCGCGCGGAAGCCGTCGGCGTCGATGTCGTCGAGCGACACGCCGACGATGCGGCAGCCCGGGATGAAGCCGGCGCTGGACAGGTGGAACAGGCCCGGCAGCAGCTTGCGCCGCGCCAGGTCGCCGGTGGCGCCGAACAGCACCACCACCTGCGGAAACCGCGGGCCGACGCCGGGGGGAATCTTGGCCATGTGCTGCCCTCCTGTGCTCACCCCATGTTTTCGGCGGGAAAGGCGAGCAATTTATGGACCAATGCGAGGATTGATCGCCAAATGCGCAACAGCCACCGCGCTGTCGCCGGTGGCTGTCGAGGATGGAGCAAACTGGTGGCGCTTCAGGGATTCGAACCCCGGACCTGCGGATTATGATTCCGTCGCTCTAACCGACTGAGCTAAAGCGCCTGAGCCCGCGATTATATCGAGGCTCGGCGAGCGCGCCGCCGACCGCCCGACCGGCCCCACCCAGGCAATCCATTCCCCCAGCGTCGCATGTTCAGTTTTTTCAAGAAGAAGGCGCCGCCGCCGGCGGCCGGCGTGGCCGCGACACCCGCGCCGGCAGCCCTTGCCGCACCGCCAGCGTTCGCAGCCACACCCGCACCGGATGCGCCCGCGGAGCGCCAAGGCTGGTTCGACAAGCTGCGCACCGGCCTGCGCAAGACCGGCAGCAGCATCGCGCAGGTCTTCACCGGCACGCAGATCGACGACGCGCTGTACGAGGAACTCGAGTCGGCGCTGCTGATGGCCGACGCCGGCGTGAAGGCCACCGAGTTCCTGCTCGACGACCTGAAGCGGCGCGTGAAGGACGCCAGGCCACCGATCCGGCGGCGGTGAAGGCGCTGCTCGCCGACGCCATCACCGAACTGCTGGCGCCGCTGGAGCGTGGCTTGACCGTGGGCGAGCACCGCCCGACGGTGATCATGGTCGTGGGCGTCAACGGTGCCGGCAAGACCACCAGCATCGGCAAGCTCACGCGCCACCTCGCCGAGGCGCAGCAGAAGGTGCTGCTGGCCGCGGCCGACACCTTCCGGGCCGCCGCGCGCGAGCAGCTCGCGGTCTGGGCGGGGCGCAATCGCGTGGAGATCGTCAGCCAGGAGGGTGGCGACCCGGCGGCGGTGACCTTCGATGCAGTGGTCGCCGGCAAGGCGCGCGGCTGCGACGTGGTGATCGCCGACACCGCCGGTCGGCTGGCGACGCAGGCGCACCTGATGGAGGAGCTGAAGAAGATCCGGCGCACGATCGGCAAGGCGCAGGACGGCGCGCCGCACGAGGTGCTGCTGGTGGTCGATGGCAACACCGGTCAGAACGCGCTCAGCCAGGTGCAGGCCTTCGATGCGGCGCTCGGCGCTCACCGGCCTGATCATCACCAAGCTGGACGGCACGGCCAAGGGCGGGGTGCTGGCGGCGATCGCGCTGTGGTCGCGCGAGCGGGCGCAGCCGCTGCCGGTCTACTTCATCGGGGTGGGCGAGAAGCTCGAAGACCTGCAGACCTTCAGCGCCCGCGAGTTCGCCCAGGCGCTGCTGGGCTGAGGTACGGGTCTGCGGGTCCGCGCGCGACGCGGGAGACTTGGCCTGACTAGCGGTCGGTGGGCGCCGCTTGGGCGGCGGCAGAGGCACCGGCCCCGAGTTGAACTCGTCGAACCAGGTCGACAGCGGCGGCTCGATCACCTCGATGCGCTCGTCCATCGACGAGTCGCGCTCCACCTCGTCGAAGGGGCTTGGCGCCGACACCGCAGGGGCAGGCGCAGGCGCCTTGGCCGCCGGTGCGCGGGCTTCGGCCGAGACCTCGGCGGCGGCCAGGCTGGGGAGCAGCAGCTCGCGCGCGGCTTCCGGCGAAGGCAAGCGGTGCTGGTCCACACGTGCAGCGGGATGTCGGCCGCCTTGAGCACGCGCGCCATGCGTGCCTGGCGCTTCTGTGCGCGCTCGCTCGGCTCGGCTGTCGGCAGCTGCACGGTCACCACCGCAATCACCTCGGTGGCGTTGTCGCAGACCACCAGGTCGGCGCACTGGCTGCCCAGCCGGCGCAGCCACTCGGCGTACGAGTTGCGCGTGGGCACCTTGAGGAAGCGCGCCAGCGGCACCTGCGCCAGCACCACGTAGTCGGGCAGGGCCCGCACCAGCGTTGCATAGGCCTGGCGCTCGGCCGTGGTCAGGATGCGCGTGGCCTTGGGCGGCCAGGCAGCGACGGTGTCGAGCCGGTCGCCGGCAGCATCCGCCTTGTCGCCCGGCGCACGCTTGCGCGCCGCACGCAGGCGACAAGCAGCACCGAGCACGACGGCCACTGCCGCGCAAGATTCCCAACGAATCCATCGTGTTCTTTCCTGTCGAGCCGGCGCAGGGGCGCAGCATACCGCCGCGCGCCGGCGGCGCGTGACACGATGCTCAGCGTGGGCCGCCGGGCAGCTTCATGCCGCCCATGCCACCCATGCGCTTCATCATCTTCATCAGGCCGCCGCCCTTCATCTTCTTCATCATGCCCTGCATCTGCTCGAACTGGTTGAGCAGGCGGTTCACCTCCTGCACCTGCACGCCCGCACCGGCGGCGATGCGGCGCTTGCGCGTGGCCTTGATCAGCTCGGGCTTGCGGCGCTCGAGCGGCGTCATCGAGCAGATGATGCCTTCCATGCGCCGCACGTCGCGCTCGGCGCGGTCCATGTCGGCCTGGCCGAGGTTGGCGTCTTGCCGCCCAGTCATCTGCGTCGGCAGCTTGTCCATCAGGCCCGACAGGCCGCCCATCTTCTTCATCTGCGAGAGCTGCATCAGGAAGTCGTTGAGGTCGAAGCGCGTCGCCCGACTTGACCTTGTCGGCGAGCTTCTGCGCCGCGGCGACGTCGACGCCCTTCTGCACCTCCTCGACCAGCGCGACGATGTCGCCCATGCCGAGCACGCGGCCGGCGTGGCGCTGCGCGTCGAACACCTCGAGCCCGTCGATCTTCTCGCTGATGCCGGCGAACTTGATCGGCGCGCCGGTGATCTGCCGCACCGACAGCGCCGCGCCGCCGCGCGAGTCGCCGTCCATCTTGGTCAGCACGATGCCGGTCAGCGGCAGCGCTTCCTTGAAGGCCTTGGCGGTGTTGATCGCGTCCTGGCCCTGCATCGCGTCGACGACGAACAGCGTCTCGACCGGGTTCAGCGCGGCGTGCAGCTCGGCGATCTCCCCCATCAGCGCCTCGTCGATCGCCAGGCGGCCGGCGGTGTCGACCAGCAGCACGTCGAAGTAGTGCTTGCGCGCGTGGTCGAGCGCGGCAGCGGCGATGGCCAGCGGCTTGTCGGTCGGCGCTCGACGGGAACCACTCGGCGCCGGCCTGCTTCGTCACCGTCTTCAACTGCTCGATGGCGGCCGGCCGGTAGACGTCGGCCGAGACGGTCAGCACCTTCTTCTTGCGCTTCTCGATCAGGTGCTTGGCGAGCTTGGCGGTGGTGGTGGTCTTGCCGGCGCCCTGCAGGCCGGCCATCAGGATCACCGCCGGCGGCTGGGCGGCGAGGTTGAGGTCGGCCACGCCCTCGCCCATCGTCGCGGCGAGCTCGCGGTTGACGATGCCCACCAGCGCCTGGCCCGGCGAGAGCGAGCCCACCACCTCGGCGCCGAGCGCCTTGTCCTTCACGCGGGCGATGAAGTCGCGCACCACCGGCAGCGCCACGTCGGCCTCGAGCAGCGCCATGCGCACCTCGCGCAGCATGTCCTGCACGTTGTCTTCGGTGATGCGGGCCTGGCCGCGCATCGTCTTGACGAGCGCGGCTCAGGCGGTCGGTGAGGGTGGATGCCATGGGTGCGGCGCAGACCGGGAGACCGGAGGCGCGAAAGTACACTGTGAGCATGATTTTATCGTTCGGGCCCGCAGCGGCACGGCTCGTCCGCCGCCGCCTTGGCGCTGGTGCTGCCGCAGCGTGCTGGCCATTGCTGGCGCTATCGGCTCGCTGGCCGCTGCCGTGCGCGAGCGAGCGCGAGCGCGCAGCACCCTGCGCGGCTCGCTGCTGCGGCTGGCTCGTCCACGCGCTGGCCATCGTCGTCGACATCGCCGGCATCGGCAGCGAGCTTCACCGGCGCGCGCTTCGGCTTTGCGCCCGCGCTGTCGGTGACGCTGTGGCTGGTGCTGGCCGTCTACGGCGTCGAGAGCCGCTTCGTGCCCTTGCCGGGCGTGCGCCGCACGCTCGCCGTGCTGGGCGGTATGGCGGTGGTCGCTGGCCTGGGCGCTTCCCGGCGAGTTGCGGCCCGCAGGCGCTGTCGCGCTGGGCGCCGCTGCACTGGGTGCTGGGCATCGCGTCCTACGGCCTGTTCGGCGCGGCGGTGCTGCACGGCGCGATGCTCAGCCGCGCCGAGCGGCAGATGCGCAGCAACGCGCGCCGCGCGGCCGCGCTCGCGCCCGCCGGCATGCCCTTGCTGCGCCTGGAGCGGCTGACCTTCCGCTTCGTCGCGGCCGGCTTCGTCGTGCTGTCGGCGGCCCTGCTGCTCGGGGCGTGGTTCGCGAACCCCTGGCGCTGGGATCACAAGACCGTGTTCTCGATGCTCGGCTGGGTGGTCTTCGCCGGCGCTGCTGGCCGGGCGGCATGCGTTCGGCTGGCGCGGCCCGCGCGCCACGCGCTGGCTGTACGCCGGCGCAGGCTTGCTGCTGCTGGCCTACGTGGGCTCGCGCTTCGTGCTCGAAGTGCTGCTCGAACGCGGCCGTCGTCCTGACCGCAGGCCCGCCGATGAAGTTCGTGATCTTCGTCGCTGGCTGTCGTGGCGCTTGCTGTGGCTGATGCAGTCGGCCGCGGCGCCGCGTGCCGCCTCCCGAGCGCCGACCGCCAGCCGCCAGCGCCTCGCAGGTCAGGACGATGGTGGCTTGCGCGCACTGCGGCGTCCACCTGCCGCGCGACGAGGCGCTGCCGGGACGCGGCGGCGTGTTCTGCGGCGAGCCGCATCGCACGGCCTACGAGCAAGGCCATCCCGAGGCATGAGCGCGCTGACGGCGCTCGTGGCGACGAGCCCCGATGGCCCGCCGAACGCCGCGCGGCGATCGCCGGTCGCGCCGCGCGCCGACGGCCGACGAATCCTGGTTCGGCGCCTTCGGCTCCGCCGAAGACACGGGCTACGGCCCGGAGATCGCCGGCGCGACGCACCGTCGCCGCGGCCCGAACTCGCCAGCCGAGCCGACGCCGGCGAGCGATCCGGCCGCTGCGAGGCGCCGACTCCCGCTTCCTCGCGCGTCAGGCCGAGCGCATCGTGAGCTCCGGGCAGACGGCCTTCGAGCGCATCTACCGCACCTTCATCGGCGCGCGTGCCGCGCTCGGCGTGGCGCTGGTGCGGCCCTCGCGGTGAGCGGGCTGCTCGGCGATCCGCCCGCCGATCGAGGCGGCCGTGGTCAGCGTGGTCTATGGCGCGCTGGCGCTCAGCATGTGGCTGCTGCCGCGCTCGGCGCGCGATCGAGCCGAAAGCGCTGGCGCGGGTGTCAGCAGCCCGCAGTGGCTGGCGACCATCGGCGTGGACCTGGTGTGCTTCAGCGCGCTGCACCTGCTGGCCCGGGCACGGGCCTGAACTACGTGGCGCTGCTGGTGCTGCCGGTGCTGATGGCCGGCGTGCTGACGCCGCGCCTGCTGGCGCTGGCCACGGCCGGCGGCGGTGGCGCTGGTCCTGCTCGGCACGGCCTGGCTCGGCGTGCTGGCGGGCGGCGACGCCGGCTCGCTGATGACGCAGGCGGCGCTGGCCGGCAGCGGCTTCTTCGTGATCACGCGTGCTGGCCGGCGAGTTGGCCGGGCGCCTGGCGCGCGAGGAACTGACCGCGCGCGGCAACATGGAAATGGCGCGCCAGCAGGCGCAGCTGAACCGGCTGGTGATCGAGGAGATGCAGGACGGCGTGCTGGTGGTCGACCGACGCGGCCGCGTGCGCGCCGCCAACCCGGCCGCGCGCCGCCTGCTCGCGCCCGACAGGCATGAGCCGGCCGGCGCCCTTCCAGCTGCGCGGCGTGGAAGCCTGGCAGCGCTGGTCAGCACGGTCGAGCGCGCCTTCGTCGAAGCCGCCTGGCCGGAGGCCGGACGCGACGTGACGCTGGCCTTCGAAGCCGCGGCGCGAGCGCGCACGCTGCGCGTGCGGGTGCGCTTCACGCGCAAGCGCGAGGCCCAGGCGAGCGAGGAGTTCTGCGTGCTGTTCCTCGAAGACGTGCGCAACATGCAGGCGCGCAGCCGGCAGGAGAAGCTCGCCGCGATGGGGCGCGTGTCGGCCGGCATCGCGCACGAGATCCGCAATCCGCTGGCGGCGATCGCGCAGGCCAACGCGCTGCTGGCCGAAGACGCGGCCGATCCCGGGCCAGCGTCAGCTGACGCGCATGGTGGCCGACAACGTGGAGCGCCTCAAGCGCATCGTCGACGACGTGATGGAAGTGGCCCCGGGCCTGGCGCACGAGGTGCCGGTGCATCGACGCCACGGCGCAGGTCGCGGCCATCTGCAGCGACTGGGCGCGTGCGGTCGAGCGCTGCGGCTGGGCGAGCGCAGCGTGCTGCGGGTGGAGCTGCCGCACGAGCCGCTGGGCGTGGTGTTCGACGCCGAGCACCTGCGCCGCGTGCTGGTGAACCTGCTCGACAACGCGCACCGGCACGCCAGCGGCGCTGCCCGGCGCGATGCGAGCTGCGGCTGGACTCGCGCGACGAGGCGCGGGCCTTTCTGAGCGTGGCGAGCGACGGCGACGCCGATCCCGCCCGAGGTGGAGCGTTACCTCTTCGAACCCTTCTTCTCCACGCGCAGCCGCGGCACGGGCCTGGGCCTGTACATTTGCCGCGAGCTGTGCGAGCGCTACGGCGCCAGCATCGACTACCGAGCCGCGCAGGCCGGCGACGCGCACACGCAACGAGTTCTACGTCGTGATGCGCCGCCAGCCGCTGGCGCGCCACCGAGGCCCGACTGCACCTCACCCATGACCACCGCATCGCACTTCAGCCTGCTGGTCGTCGACGACGAGCCCGACCTGCGCACGCTCTACGAGCTGACGCTGCTGCGCGAGGGCTACGACATCGAGACCGCGGGCACCGTCGAGGAGGCGCTGCTGCACCTGAAGGACCGCACCTACAGCGCCGTGATCACCGACATGCGCCTGCCCGACGGCACCGGGCTGGACCTGCTGCGCTGGCTCGAGGAGACCGGCCGGCGCGAGAAGGCGATCGTCATCACCGCCTACGGCTCGGCCGAGAACGCGGTGGAGGCGCTGAAGGCCGGCGCCTACGACTACCTGACCAAACCGGTGGACCTGCAAGCAGTTCCGCGCGGTGGTGGCCTCGGCGCTGGGGCGCGGCGGGCCGAGCGTGCCGACCATGGACCCGACCACGCTGCCCTCGGAGAACGGCGACGCCCGCCGCGCCGCTGCGCGCAGCGCGTCCGGTGGCCGCGCCGGCGGCACCTGTGCAGCGCAGCGCATGCGCGCGCATGGCCGGCCGCTCCGACGGCGATGGAGCAGGTGCGCGCCCTGGTCGAGAAGGTGGCGCGCAGCATGGCGCCGGTGCTGGTCAACGGCGAGTCGGGCACCGGCAAGGAACTGGTGGCGCGCGCCATCCACGAGGTGAGCGTGCGCGCCGCGCAGCCCTTCATCGCGGTGAACTGCAGCGCCATCCCGGAGCAGCTGCTCGAGGCCGAGTTCTTCGGCTACCGCAAGGGCGCCTTCACCGGCGCCGACGAAGACCGCGAGGGCTTCTTCCAGGCGGCCAACGGCGGCACGCTGTTCCTCGACGAGATCGGCGACCTGCCGCTGTCGATGCAGAGCAAGCTGCTGCGCGCGATCCAGGAGCGCTCGGTGCGGCCGGTGGGCGCGGTGAGCCGAACTGCCGGTGAACGTGCGGCTGCTCAGCGCCACCCACAAGGACCTGGGCGCCGAGGTGCAGGCCGGCAAGTTCCGGCAGGACCTGTACTACCGCCTCAACGTGATCCAGATCCGCGTGCCGCCGCTGCGCGAGCGCCTCGAAGACCTGGCTGGCCATCAGCGAGCGGGTGCTCGAACGCATCGCCGCCGATGCTGGCGTGTCGCCTGCCGCCGCGGCTGACGCGCGAGGCGCTGGCGCACCTGGCGCGCTACCCGTTCCCCGGCAACGTGCGCGAACTCGAGAACCTGCTGCACCGCGCGGTGGCGCTGTCGGGCGGCGAGACCATCGACGTCGACGACCTCGGACTGCCCGAGTCCTGCTCTCCGACGAAGCCGATGCGAGTCGCCGATGCACCGGTGCCGGTCTCGACGCCGAGCGCCACTCGCGCCGAAGCCGCCGCGCCCACATCAGCCACCGCGCCGTGCCCGCCGAGGAGCCGCTGCCCACCGACCTGGCAGCGCATCTCGACGAGGTCGAACGCGACATCCTCGTGCGCGCGCTCGAGCGCCACCGCTTCAACCGCACCGCGGCCGGCGCGAGCCTGGGGCTGTCGCTGCGGCAGATGCGCTACCGCATGGCGCGGCTCGGGCGTGAACGTGGGCGGCGACCTGCTGGGCGGCGATCGCGACTGAGCGGCGCCGGGCGATGCCGGCCGCAGCACGCCCGCGGATCGCTGGCGTGGTGGCTGGTGGTCGGGCGCACGCCGCCGTACTCGCCCAACTTCGGTCCGCGGCCCTGCGGGCACGGCCATCGAACTGCTGGTGCTCCACTCCATCAGCCTGCCGCCCGGGCGAGTACGGCGGCGACGCGGTCGAGCGCCTCTTCACCAACCGGCTGGACTGGGACGCGCATCCCTACTTCGAGCAGATCCGCGGCATCGAGGTGTCGGCGCACTTCTTCGTGCGGCGCGACGGCTCGGCTGATGCAGTTCGTTTCATGCGACGAGCGGGCCTGGCATGCGGGCGTGTCGTCCTGGCGCGGCCGCGAGCGGCTGCAACGACTTCTCGATCGGCATCGAACTCGAAGGGCTGGAAGGCGAGACCTTCGAGGCCGGCGCAGTACGCGGCCCTCGCGCCGCTGGCACGCGCCCTCGCGCGCCGCTACCCGATCGAGGCGGTGGTCGGGCACGAGCACGTGGCACCGGGACGCAAGCGCGATCCCGGCGAAGGCTTCGATTGGCAGCGGCTGCGTGCCTCGTTGAACGGGCTCGCTTGGGATTTCCCTGAAGTTGTGACACAACGCAACTGAACGGCAGGCGCGACGCGCTGAATGCCGCTCCACGTGCCTCGCAGTGCACATCGCAGCACGAGCATTCATGCGGGCTCCGAATCGAAATCGCCGAGGAGCCAAGCGCCATGCGGGCTCGCATCGACAGGTGCCGAAGGCACCGCAGCGAGCACGCGTCGCCGGGACGCTGGCGGCGCACGCGAAGGCGCGCAAAGCACCTCTACGCACACTAGCGCTAGTGCTTGTAGGGGTGGGGACCCCAGATATAGTGTCCGCTCGTGCTATCCTCCGCCGCTCTCAACGGCACCCCAAGCGATGACAGGCCCTGCATACGCATCCCCATGGCGCAGTGTCGCAACGCGCGCTGCGGGGACGGTGCACCTTGTGAAAGTTCCGCGCTGCCGCGTCGTCTGACTCCCCGGCCGCCAGGACAGCACCCTGTCCTTCTTGATCACCCAATCCCGACCGAAAACACCAAAGGGGAATCCATGCAAGCTGCCTCCGTCCCGACCGCTCCCGCCACTGCGACGCTGCGCGTGATCAGCACCGCGAACGCCACGCCCTCGGCCTACCAGGGCTACCAGATCATTCGCCGCAACGGCGCGGTGGTGTCCTTCGAGCCGAACAAGATTGCCGTGGCGCTGATGAAGGCGTTCCTGGCGGTGCATGGCACGCAAGGCGCGGCATCGGCAAGCGTGCGCGAGACGGTGGACGGCCTGACCGAAACGGTGGTGCGTGCGCTGCTGCGCTCGCGCCCGGGCGGCGGCACCTTCCACATCGAAGACGTGCAGGACCAGGTCGAACTCGGCCTGATGCGCGGCGGCCACCACGAAGTGGCGCGCGCCTACGTGCTGTACCGCGAGCGCCGCACGCAGGAGCGCGCCCGCCAGGGGCAGGTGCAGCGGGCGTCCACGGCCGAGCCGGTGCTGCACGTCACCGACGGCGGCCAGCGCGTGCCGCTCGACTGGTCGCGTCTGCAGGCGCTGATCGAGTCGGCCTGCGCCGGCCTGGGCGCCGACGTCAAGGCCGAGCCCGATGCATGGCCGAGACGCAAGCCGCAACCTCTACGACGGCGTGCCGATCGACGAAGTGCACAAGGCCGCCATCCTGGCCGCGCGCACCCTGATCGAGAAGGACCCGGGCTACACCCGCGCCACCGCGCGCCTGCTGCTGCACACGATCCGCCGCGAGGTGCTGGGCGAAGAAGTGCTGCAGGCCGAGATGCACACCCGCTACGCCGAGTACTTCCCGGGCTTCATCAAGAAGGGCGTGCAGGCCGAGCGCCTGGACGAGAAGCTGCTGCAGTTCGATCTGGCCAGGCTGGGCGCCGCGCTCAAGGCCGACCGCGACCTGCAGTTCGACTACCTCGGCCTGCAGACCCTGTACGACCGCTACTTCCTGCACATCGACGAAGTCCGCATCGAACTGCCGCAGGCCTTCTTCATGCGCGTGGCCATGGGCCTGGCGCTGGGCGAGATCGACCGCGAAGCGCGCGCCATCGAGTTCTACGAGGTGCTGTCGACCTTCGACTTCATGAGCAGCACGCCGACGCTGTTCAACGCCGGCACGCGTCGCTCGCAGCTGTCGAGCTGCTACCTGACCACCGTGGCCGACGACCTCGACGGCATCTACGAGGCGCTGAAGGAGAACGCGCTGCTGTCCAAGTTCGCCGGCGGCCTGGGCAACGACTGGACCAACGTGCGCGCGCTGGGCAGCCACATCAAGGGCACCAACGGCAAGAGCCAGGGCGTGGTGCCGTTCCTGAAGGTCGTGAACGACACCGCCGTGGCGGTGAACCAGGGCGGCAAGCGCAAGGGCGCGGTCTGCGCCTACCTGGAAAGCTGGCACCTCGACCTCGAAGAGTTCCTCGAGCTGCGCAAGAACACCGGCGACGACCGCCGCCGCACCCACGACATGAACACGGCGAACTGGATTCCCGACCTGTTCATGCGGCGCGTGATGGAAGGCGGCGACTGGACGCTGTTCTCGCCCAGCACCTGCCCCGACCTGCACGACAAGTTCGGCAAGGACTTCGAAGCCGCCTACACCGCGCTACGAAGCCAAGGCCGCGCGCGGCGAGATCAAGCTGTTCAAGAAGATGCCGGCGCAAGCGACCTGTGGCGCAAGATGCTGTCGATGCTGTTCGAGACCGGCCACCCCTGGATCACCTTCAAGGACGCCTGCAACGTGCGCTCGCCGCAGCAGCACGTGGGCGTGGTGCACTCGAGCAACCTGTGCACCGAGATCACGCTGAACACCAGCGACACCGAGATCGCGGTCTGCAACCTGGGCTCGGTCAACCTGGTGCACCACCTGCATCGACGGACCGACGGCAAGGCATCGACCACGCCAAGCTGAAGAAGACCGTGTCGACCGCCATGCGCATGCTCGACAACGTGATCGACATCAACTACTACGCGGTCAAGAAGGCGCGCGACTCCAACCTGCGCCACCGTCCGGTCGGCCTGGGCATCATGGGCTTCCAGGACGCGCTGTATGAGCTGCGCATGCCCTACGCGTCGCGAGGCTGCGGTGGAGTTCGCCGACCGGTCGATGGAGGCGGTGTGCTACCACGCCTACTGGGCTTCGACCGAACTGGCCGCCGAGCGCGGCCGCTACTCCAGCTACCGCGGCTCGCTGTGGGATCGTGGCATCCTGCCGCATCGACTCGCTGGACCTGCTGGACGAGCAGCGCGGCGGCTACGTCGAGGTCGACCGCAGCACCTCGCTGGACTGGGACGCCCTGCGCCAGCGCATCGCCCAGCACGGCATGCGCAACTCCAACTGCGTGGCGATCGCGCCGACGGCGACCATCTCCAACATCATCGGTGTCAGCGCGTCGATCGAGCCGTCGTTCGGCAACCTGTCGGTCAAGTCGAACCTGTCGGGCGAGTTCACCATCGTCAACGAGTACCTGGTGCGCGACCTGAAGAAGCTCGGCCTGTGGGACGACGTGATGGTGATGGACCTCAAGCACTTCGACGGCTCGCTGCGCCGCATCGACCGCGTGCCCGAAGACCTGAAGGCGCTGTACGCCACCGCGTTCGAGATCGAGACCCAGTGGCTGGTGGAAGCCGCGGCACGGCGCCAGAAGTGGATCGACCAGGCCCAGTCGCTCAACATCTACATGGCGGGTGCGTCGGGCAAGAAGCTCGACGAGACCTACAAGCTCGCCTGGCTGCGTGGCCTGAAGACGACCTACTACCTGCGCACCGTCGGCGCCACGCATGCCGAGAAGTCGACCGTGAAGGCGGGCCAGCATGAATGCCGTGTCCAGTCAGCGGCCCGCTGGCAGTGCGCAGCGCAAGCCAGCGCCATCGAGCAACCTGGCAGCGACAGCCGGCCGAAAGCGACGACATCAAGTTCTGCGCCATCGACGACCCGACTTGCGAAGCGTGCCAGTGACCTTGCGAGCGTCGATGCGAACATCAACGGCGCGATCGGCGAGTTTTGCTTCAGCGCCGATGCGGCGATATCGATGCAAACTGGCAACAGACATCGAGCCCGAATGTCAAGAAGTGCTTGGTGTTCTCTCGCAACACTCTGATAATTCAAGCGACAGGAAATCAACCATGCTGGTTTGGGACGAAGACGTAAAGCCCTCGACACTACAAGACGTGCGGCATCGCACTGGGCTCACTCGCTGGCGGCCGTGCCTTGAAGCCGGTCCACTTTCGGTCACCAGTGCATTGCACGCCGGATCACTGTCACCGGTGAGCCAGCATCGGTCGACGCGCCGACCGCGCCGCGGCAGAACTTCGGCGCGTCAACGCAGCCGACAAGCGCATCATCAACGGCCAGACCGACGTCAACCAACTGGTGCCATTCAAGTACAAGTGGGCCTGGGAAAAGTACCTCGCCACCTGCGCCAATCACTGGATGCCGCAAGAGGTCAACATGTCGCGCGACATCGCGACCTGGAAAGACCCGAACGGCCTGACCGAAGACGAGCGCCGCATCGTCAAGCGCAACCTCGGCTTCTTCGTCACCGCCGACTCGCTGGCCGCCAACAACATCGTGCTGGGCAGCTACCGGCACATCACCGCTCCCGAGTGCCGCCAGTTCCTGCTGCGCCAGGCCTTCGAAGAGGCGATCCACACGCACGCCTACCAGTACATCGTCGAGTCGCTCGGGCCTGGACGAAAGCGAGATCTTCAACGCCTACAACGAGGTGGAGTCGATCCGCGACAAGGACGAGTTCCTGCTGCCCTTCATCGGGCAGATCATGGACCCGAACTTCCACACGGGCACGCCCGAGAACGACCAGACGCTGCTCAAGTCGCTGATCGTCTTTGCCTGCCTGATGGAAGGCCTGTTCTTCTACGTCGGCTTCACCCAGATCCTGGCGCTGGGTCGCCAGAACAAGATGACGGGCGCCGCAGAGCAGTACCAGTACATCCTGCGCGACGAGTCGATGCACTGCAATTTCGGCATCGACCTGATCAACACAGATCAAGCTCGAGAACCCGCACCTGTGGACGCCGGATTTCAAGGCCGAGATCAAGGGTTGTTCGAGCAGGCCGTCGAACTCGAGTACCGCTACGCAGAAGACACCATGCCGCGTGGCGTATTGGGCATGAATGCTTCGATGTTCAAGGGATATCTGCGCTACATTGCGAACCGGCGCGCGACGCAGATCGGTTTGGAAGAGCTCTTCCCGAACGAAGAGAACCCTTTCCCCTGGATGAGCGAAATGATCGACCTGAAGAAGGAGCGCAATTTCTTCGAGACCCGCGTCATCGAATACCAATCGGGTGGTGCGCTGTCGTGGGACTGATAGTCCGCACAGGCGCTGCGCAGCAAGTAGAGTCGTTGTTGCAAGACGAAGTCGAACAGATGCAAGATCAAGAATCGTGAGAGCGCTTCGACGCAGAAGCGGAGCAGTCGATTCGCTACCCGATTCATCGTACCGAGGCGCCCCTCCTGGGCAGACTGCGGGCGATGAATAGCCGCGATGAAGTCGACCATGTCGTCGAGGTCAGGTCCGGTTTTTTTTCAACTTGATCAAGGAGAAATGTAATGGCAACTGCAAAGAAGGCTCCGGCCAAGAAAAAGGCTCCGGCCAAGAAGGCCGCCGCGAAAAAGGCTCCGGCCAAGAAGGCGCCGCCAAAAAGGCTCCGGCGAAAAAGGCTGCCGCGAAGAAGGCCCCGGCAAAGAAGGTCGCTGCCAAGAAGGCTCCGGCGAAAAAGGCCGCTGCGAAGAAGGCGCCGGCGAAGAAGAAGGCCGCTGCGAAAAAGGCGCCGGCCAAAAAGAAGGCTGCGAAAAAGGCCCCCGCGAAGAAGAAGGCCGCTGCGAAAAAGGCGCCTGCGAACAAGAAGGCCGCTGCAAAGAAGGCCCCGCGAAGAAGCCGCTGCGAAGCGCCTGCGGCGCCTGCGCCGGCTGCTGCTGCCACTCCAGCCGTCGAAGACCACGCTCAGCCCTCAAGCCGCGTGGCCATTCCCGACTGGCGCGAAGCCGTAAGCTCACTAGTCGGCTCCAATTGCTGGGCCATGAGAAGGCGTCCCCTTGGGGGCGCCTTTTTTCTTGCTCCATCTGGCTTCAGTTTGTCGATTGAGCCCGTGACTCAAGCAGGCAGCGGATTGAATCGCCGCCACTCACGTCACAGATTCAATCGCTCATGCGGCAATGACTGAAGCAGTTCCACTATGCGCGCGTTCAACTTGTCCACTTCCGACCAGGCGGCGGCGGCTAGTTCGGACTGGCGCTTGGCCTCTTCCGGCATGTGAAGCAAGATGTAGGTTTGCGCTAGGCGGCTGTGGGCCGTTGCGACGTCATCAATCTGGGTCTCCGGGATGAAGTTTGGCTTCCGCCATATGGCAGTCCGCCAACGCCGTTTCCAGTATGACCGAGATTCGCTTGGCACCAGGCTCGATCGCTGAGCATCGTGGAAAAGAACGCTCTGGCATTCCCTGCGCGGCTGCGAGCACCTCGAAGATGGAGGTGCATATGTCTAATGCGGATCAAACGCCCCTTCCAGCGTGAGAGACTTGAGCACGCATCGTGGCAAGTGAGAAGTCAAGCTGTTGGCGCCGATCTGGTTCGTCGTAGTTCGATGGTGGAATTCGCGCTCTGCTAGCGCGTACCCCGCTCTAGACTATTTGAAGACATCGCAGGAGAGCCGCTGGCGCCGGTTGTGACCTTAATGATCGGTCATGTTGTGCATCAACGCACTGATAGTTGCGTCGTCACCCAGCATGTTCGCATGCCTCTTTGCGAGCGCGTACCACGGCATTGCAAGATCTAGTCGATTCAGCAAAGTGCAAGGCTTCCGCCATGACGAGATGCCAAGCGCTTCACCCACGGCGCATCGCCTCTGGCGCAGCAACAGTCAGAGCCTCCTTCAGGTTTCTGCCATCTGCCTCGAACCGAAGTGTGCAGAAGTCGAGTGTGAGCCAACCAAGCAGCACAGAGCGCTCGAGCGGAGTAATATTCGCCGCTGCGCTCAGCGCGCTGCGCTCGGATGCATCTTGTCGACAGCCGGCTCTTCCCAAGCTCGGTGAAGTAGCTCAGCAGGCCCGTCCACCAGAGTGATCCTGACAGACACCTCGACGCTCTGCGATTCGCCGTACCTCGCACGCAGCTGCTCCAGCACCTCCCTCGCCTCATCAAACCGTCCCTGCCTAGCCAGATAGCTTGCGCGCTCGGCCCGCAGGCAATCGGCGGCTACGGGGTCGGTGGCCGCGGCGATGTCGGCTTCCAGGCGCGTGAGAAGGCGTGATGTCGACATGCTTTACCCCATGAGCATCTGCATGGCCTCGCGGTACTTCGCTGCGGTCTTGTCGACCACGTCGTTCGGCAGCGCTGGCGCGGGCGGCTTCTTGTTCCAGGGCTTGCCGTCGACCGTGGCCTGCTCCAGCCAGTCGCGCACGAACTGCTTGTCGTAGCTGGGCGGATTGCCGCCCTCGCGCGTAGCTCGGCCACCGGCCAGAAGCGCGAGGAATCGGGCGTCAGCACCTCGTCCATCAGCGTCAGCGTGCCGTGCTCATCGAGGCCGAACTCGAACTTGGTGTCGGCAATGATGATGCCCTTGGTCAGCGCGCAATCTCGGCCGCGGTCGCTGTACAGTCGGATCGAGACGTCGCGCACCTGCGTGGCCAGATCGGCGCCGATCATCTGCACCATGCGCTCGAAGTTGATGTTCTCGTCGTGCTCACCCATCTCGGCCTTGGTGGCCGGCGTGAAGATCGGTTCGGGCAGCTTGGCTGGCGTTCTTCAGGCCGGCCGGCAGCTTCACGCCGCAGACGGCCTGGCCGCTGCCTGGTACTCCTTCCAGCCGCTGCCGGCCAGGTAGCCGCGCACCACCGCCTCGACCGGCAGGGGCTTGAGGCGCTTGACCAGCATGGAGCGGCCACGCACCTGCGTCACGCTCGTCCGGCGGTCACGACGCTGACCGGGTCGTCGCCGGTCAGGTGATTCGGGCACGATGTGGCCGAGCCTGTCGAACCAGAACAGCGCCATCTGCGTCAGCAACTCGCCCTTGCCGGGGATGGGCTCGCCCATGCATGACGTCGAAGGCGCTGAGTGCGGTCGCTGGCGACCATCAGGATGCGGTCGTCGCCCACCGCATAGTTGTCGCGCACCTTGCCGCGCGCGAGCAGCGGCAGGGAACTGATCGTGGACTGGAGAAGCGCAATGCTCATGGGCGGATCGGTCGCGGTGCCGCGTTGGATGGGACGTGCCCACAGGAGCCCAAATTGTAGTGATCGGGCCACGGCGGCGATCCCCAACTGCCCATCCACTGCGCGAGCTGCTGCCTGTCCCTGCCCGTGCGCAAAGGCGGCGGACCCAACCAGAAACGACGAACCCGGCCGCGGCCGGGTTCGTGCAGGGTAGCCTGAGCGGTCAGACGACGGTCTGGGCCAGTTCGCCCGCCGCGTAGCGCTTGGCCACATGCCGTCAGCGTCTGCGCCTTGATCTTGCCGGCCTGGCCTTCGCAGCCGAACTCCAGATAGCGCTGCTTGCAGACCTTTAGGCGGCTTCGCGCGCCGGCTTGAGCCATTCGCGCGCATCGAACTTGTCCGGGTTCTCGGCCAGGAACTTGCGCACCGCGCCGGTCATCGCCAGGCGGATGTCGGTGTCGATGTTGATCTTGCGCACGCCGTGCTTGATGGCCTCCTGGATCTCCTCGACCGGCACGCCGTAGGTCTCCTTCATCTTGCCGCCGTACTGGTTGATGATGGCCAGCAGGTCCTGCGGCACGCTGCGACGAGCCGTGCATCACCAGGTGCGTGTTGGGAATGCGCTTGTGGATCTCCTTGATGCGGCCGATGGCCAGGATGTCGCCGGTGGGCTTGCGGCTGAACTTGTAGGCGCCGTGGCTGGTGCCGATGGCGATGGCCAGCGCGTCCAGCTGGGTGGCGCTTGACGAATCGGCGGCCTGCTCGGGGTCGGTCAGCATCTGGCTCGTGCGTCGAGCTTGCCGTCGGCGCCGATGGCCGTCTTCCTTGTCGCCGCGTCGCCGGTCTCCAGGTGCCCAGGCAGCCCAGTTCGCCTTCGACCGTGACGCCCACGCGCGTGCGCCATGTCGACGACCTTGCGGGTGACCTCGACGTTGTAGTCGTAGCTGGCGATGCGTCTTGCCGTCGTCCTGCAGCGAGCCGTCCATCATCACCGAGCTGAAGCCCAGGTCGATGGCGCCCTCGCAGACGTCCGGGCTCTGGCCGTGGTCCTGGTGCATGACCAGCGGGATGTGCGGGTAGGCCTCGACCGCGGCCTGGATCAGGTGCTTGATGAAGGGCTCGCCCGCGTACTTGCGCGCGCCGGCGCTGGCCTGCAGGATCACCGGCGCGCCCACCTCGGCGGCGGCCGCCATCACGGCCTGCACCTGCTCGAGGTTGTTGACGTTGAAGGCCGGGATGCCGTAGCCGTTTTCGGCGGCATGGTCCAGCAGTTGGCGCATCGAGACGAGTGGCATGGTGGTGTCTCCGGTGAGTTGAGAGAAGTCGGGGTACGCTGGCGCAGACACGGTCCGTAACCGCGCGGTAACTGCGCCGATTTTAGCGAGCCATGCACCCGAGGCGTCACCACCCGATCGCGGGCGGCAGCGTGACGCAAGCCTCGGGCGTCGGCCCAAGTCGGCGATATGGACGGTCACGAGCCCGCTTTTCGGGCCCAACTTCGCGCCGGCCGGCGCGACACTGGAGCCACGAGCGGCCTGTCCGGCGCGCAATACAGGCGTCTCCATGTCCCGCATCGACCTCAATGCCGTCACCCAATGGATCACCGCGGCCGCGCTCGAACACCGCACTCGACCTGCCGTCGACGTCGTCGGCAGCGCCTGGGCGTCAGCCGTCGCCACCGCACGCCGCGTGCTGCGGCAAGCTGGTCGCCGCGCAGTGGCTGCAGCGCAGCGGCAGCACGCGGCACCCGCACTATCGCACCGGGCCTGTTGCGCCAGGTGGTGCGGCGCTACCCGCTGGCCGGCCTGCAGGAGGACCTGCCGTGGTCGCGCGACTTCGCGCCCTTGCTTCGCGCTGCCGCCGGGCGTGGCCCGCATGGCGCAGCACGCCTTCACCGAGCTGCTCAACAACGCCATCGACCACAGCGGCGGCACGACCGTCACGGTGTCGATGCGGCAGACGCCCGCGCACGTGCAGTTGCTGGTGTCCGACGATGGCTGCGGCCTCTTCGAGCACATCGGCCAGGCCTTCGCCATCGACGAGCCCAATGCTCGCCATGCTGGAGCTGAGCAAGGGAAAGCTGACCAGCCAACCCGAGCGGCACACCGGTCGCGGCCTGTACTTCACCTCCCGCCTCGCCGATGTGCTGGACGTGCACGCCAACGCTGCGGCCTTTCAGCACCGCGGCCTGGCAGGCGAACCGCTGGCAGCCGGTGCGACCCGCCACGCAGCAGGGCACCTCGGTCTTCGTGGCCTTTGCGCTGGACACCCGCCGCAGCCTCGACGAGGTGATGCGGGCCCACAGCCTGGACGGCCAAGGCTACGGCTTCGAGCGCACGGTGGTGCCACTGCAGCTGCTCGAGGACAGCACGCGGGTCGCTCGAATCGCGCGCGCAGGCGCGCCGCGTCGGCTCGCGTCTGCAGCAGTTCCGGCGGGCCGAGCTGGACTTCGAAGGCATCGAGGAGATCGGCCACGGCTTCGCCGACGAGCTGTTCCGCGTGTTCGCGCCGCGAGCACCCCGGCGTCGAGCTGGTGCCCACGCACATGACGGCGCGGGTGGCTGCACTGGTGGCCAGCGTTCAGCCGATCCGCTCGGCGCGGTAGCCCTGCTCGCGCATCGCGGCGAGCACCTGCTCGATGTGCGCGACACCACGCGTCTGCACCACCACTTCGATCTGCGCACGCTCCACCGACAGCGAGCTGAACGCGCGCTGGTGCTGCACCTCGTCGATGTTGGCGCCCAGGCGCCCGAGCAGCGTGGCCACGTCGGCGAGCGCGCCGGGCACGTCGCGCACGTCCAGCCGCAGGCGCGCAAGCCGTCCCGACTTCACCATGCCGCGCTGGATGATCTCCGCCAGCACCAGCGGCTCGATGTTGCCGCCGCACAGCACCAGCCCCACCTTGTGTCCGGCAAAGCGCTCGCGGTGCTTCATCAGCGCGGCCAGGCCGACGCCGCCGGCGCCTTCGACCACCGTCTTTTCGATCTCCAGCAGCGTCAGGATGGCCTGCTCGATGTCGTCTTCGCCAACGAGCAGCACGTCCTTCACCTGATTGCGAATCACCGGAAGCGTCAATGCGCCCGGCGACTTGACGGCAATGCCGTCGGCGATGGTGGCCTGCGCACTGTCGCGGGCCTGCCCGTGCACCGCATTCCACACCGCCGGAAAGCGTTCGGTCTGGACGCCGTAGACCTCGAGGCCTGGCTTGAGCGCCCGCGCCGCAGTCGCCATGCCGGCGATGAGCCCGCCGCCGCCAATCGCCACGAGCAGGGTGTCGATCTGCGGCTGCTGTGCAAGCATCTCCAGCGCCACCGTGCCCTGCCCCGCGGCCACGGCCAGATCATCGTAGGGATGCACCACCGTCAGGCCGCGCTCCTGCGCAAGGGCCAGACCGTGGGTGCGCGCGTCGTCGAAGGTGTCGCCCTCGAGCACCACGGTGGCGCCGAAACGCCGGGTGTTGTCCACCTTCACCGCCGGTGCAAAACGCGGCATCACGATCGTCGCGGGGATGCCCATGCGCTGCGCGTGGTAGGCCACGCCCTGCGCATGGTTGCCGGCGGACACGGCCAGCACGCCGGCGCTGCGCTCGGCTTCGGCCAGCTGTGCCATCTTGTTGAGCGCACCGCGCTCCTTGAACGACGCGGTGAACTGCAGGTTCTCGAACTTGAGGTACACCTCGCAGCCGGCCATGGCCGACAGCGTGCGCGACACCAGGCAGGGCGTCTCGATGACTTCACCCTGCAGACGCCGCGCGGCGGTTCGCACCTCGTCGAGCGTGAGCAAGGCGGACATCAGGCCACCCGGCAAACCTTCAGCATGTTGGTGCCGCCCGGGTAGCCCATGGGCTCGCCGCAGGTGATGGCGTAGGTGTCACCGGGCTTGAGCACGCCCTTCTCGACCAGCAGGGCTTCGGCGTGCGCCAGGGCCTGGTCGCGGTCGTCGAAGCTGGGCATCAGCAGCGGGCGCACGTTGCGGTACAGCGTCATCTTGCGCTGCGACACCGGCTGGGAGGTCAGGCCGAAGATCGGCACCTTGATGTTGTGCCGGCTCATCCACAGCGCCGTCGAGCCCGACTCGGTGAGCGCCAGGATCGCCTTGCAGCCCAGGTGGTGCGCGGTGAACAGCGCGCCCATGGCGATCGACTGGTCGATGCGGCCGAAGCGCTTGTTGGTGAAGTCGGTCTCGATGCTGGCGTCGTCGGCGTTCTCGGCCTCGAGCGCAATGGCGGCCATCTGCGTGATGGTCTCCACCGGGTACTTGCCTGCGGCGGTCTCGGCGCTGAGCATCACCGCGTCGGTGCCGTCGAGCACCGCGTTGGCCACGTCGCTGACCTCGGCGCGGGTGGGCACCGGGTTGACGATCATCGACTCCATCATCTGGGTGGCGGTGATCACCACCTTGTCCATCTCGCGCGCCATGCGGATCATGCGCTTTTGCAGCGCCGGCACCGACGCATTGCCTACTTCCACCGCCAGGTCGCCGCGCGCCACCATGATGCCGTCGCTGGCCTTGAGGATCTGGTCGAGCACGGGGATGGCTTCGCTGCGCTCGATCTTGGCGATCATGCTCGGCTTGTGGCGCCACGGATCGCCCGCCACGTTGGCGAGCTGGCGCGCCATTTCCATGTCGGTGGCGCTCTTCGGAAAGCTCACCGCCAGGTACTCGCACTGGAAGCTCATCGCGGTCTTGATGTCTTCCATGTCCTTGGCCGTCAGCGCTGGCGCGGTGAGTCCGCCACCGGCCTTGTTGATGCCCTTGTTGTTGGACAGCTCGCCGCCGAGCACGACGGTGGTGTGCACCGCCTCGCCGCGCACCTCGTCCACCGTGAGCTTGAGCAGGCCATCGTTGAGCAGCAGGGTGTCGCCCGGCTTCACGTCGCGCGGCAGGTCCTTGTAGTCCAGGCCGACGCCGGCGTTGTCGCCCAGCGCGGTGCGCGCAGCATCGAGCACGAAGGCCTGACCGGCCTCGAGCATCGTCGAGCCGCCCTCGAACTTGCCGACGCGGATCTTCGGGCCCTGCAGGTCGGCCATGATGGCCACCTCCTTGCCCGCGCGCCGGGCCACCTCGCGCACCAGCGTGGCGCGGTCGATGTGGTCCTGCGCCTTGCCGTGCGAGAAGTTCAGGCGCACCACGTCGACGCCGGCGCGGAGCATGCGCTCGAGCACCTCCGGGGCACTCGAGGCGGGGCCGAGCGTGGCAACGATCTTGGTGGCACGGGCCATGGATGTCTCCGTTCTTCTGGGTGTGGTGGGGTCGCCGGGATCAGCCCTGCGCCCGCTTCGTGAGGATCTCGAAGGCCGGCAGCGTCTTGCCCTCCAGCACTTCGAGGAAGGCACCGCCGCCGGTGGAGATGTAGCCCACCTGCCTTCTCGATGCCGTACTTGGCGATGGCGGCGAGCGTGTCGCCACCGCCGGCGATGCTGAACGCGCTCGACGCCGCGATGGCGCGCGCGATCGCTTCGGTGCCGTGCGAGAAGGCATCGAACTCGAACACGCCCACCGGGCCGTTCCAGACGATGGTGCCGGCCGCCTTGAGCTGCGCGGCGAGCTGCGCCGACGTCTTCGGTCCGATGTCGAGGATCAGGTCGTCGGCTTCGACCGCGCTGGCGTCCTTGACCGTGGCCTTGGCGTCGGCCTTGAATTCCTTGGCGGTGACCACGTCGACCGGAATCGGCACAGCGGCGCCGCGCGCCTTCATCGCGTCGATGACGGCCTTGGCTTCACCGACGAGGTCGGCCTCGGCCAGGCTCTTGCCGATCGACAGACCGGCAGCCAGCATGAAGGTGTTGGCGATGCCGCCGCCGACGATGAGCTGGTCGACATTGGCCGCCAGGCTCTTGAGGATGGTGAGCTTGGTCGATACCTTGCTGCCGGCCACGATGGCCACCAGCGGGCGCTTGGGATGCGCCAGCGCCTTGGTGATGGCGTCGATCTCGGCGGCCAGCAGCGGGCCGGCGCAGGCGACCTTGGCGAACTGCGCGATGCCGTAGGTGCTGGCCTCGGCGCGGTGCGCGGTGCCGAAGGCGTCGTGCACGAAGATGTCGCACAGCGCGGCCATCTTGCGGGCCAGCGCCTCGTCGTTCTTCTTCTCGCCCTTGTTGACGCGGCAGTTCTCCAGCATCACCAGCTCGCCCGGCTTGACGCTGACGCCATCGACCCAGTTCGCCACCAGCGGCACCGGGCGGCCGAGCAGCTCGGCCAGGCGCGCGGCCACCGGCGCGAGCGAATCCTCGGGCTTGAACTCGCCTTCGGTGGGACGGCCCAGGTGCGAGGTCACCATCACCGCGGCGCCGGCCTTCAGCGCCATCTCGATGCAGGGCACGCTGGCGCGAATGCGCGTGTCTTCGGTGATCTTGCCCGCGTCGTCCTGCGGCACGTTGAGGTCGGCGCGGATGAACACGCGTTGGCCGGCGACCCGGCCGGCGGCGATGAGGTCGGAGAAACGAAGCACGTTCATGATGAAACCCTGAGGTCGATTCTAGTGAAACTTAGTTACAGAGCGGCATCGGCGCACGGCAGCTGCGCAGGTTACCAACCCCAGAGCAGCCGCAGTGGCAGGAACACCGCCAGGCCGGCGAGCAGCGGCCCCAGCACGCCGGGTCGCCAGAGGTAGTACAGCGTGGCCGCCAGCACGGCCGGCAGGCGCGCGTCCTGCCAGGTGCCGATGAGTGCGCCCTGGGTCATCACGATCTCGGGCACCACCACCGCCGCCAGCGCCGCCAGCGGTGCCACCTTCAGGCCGCGCTGCAGCCAGGCAGGCATCTTGATCTCGCGCTGCGGAAAGAGGAAGAAGCCGCGCGTGACCAGGGTCACCACGGCGAGACCGAGGATGGTGAGCGCACCGGAGACATCGTCGCTCATGACGCATCCCCCAGGCGCCGACTGGCGCGACCGGCCTGCTCGATCATCAGGCCGGCAGCGACCGCCGCCGCGATGGCCACCACGATGTTCAGCTTGAGCGGCAACGCGTACGCCGCCACGGCCGCCGTGCCCGCCACCACCGCAGCCGCCCAGGTGCTGCGGTCGTTCATGAGGTTGTAGGTCAGACCCAGCATGGCCAGCGTGCCGGCAAATCCCAGGCCCCAGGCGGTGGGAATCGCGTCCGCCAGCACGATGCCGATGAAGGACGGGACCTGCCAGACCAGCCAGATGGTGCACACGCTGCCCATGAAGTACGGCACCTGCCCTGGCTCGCGCTTCGCGCCCGGCCAGGCCCGCTGGAACGCCACGATGTTGAGGTCCGCCGAGAAATACGACAGCGCCACACGCCGCCAGCGCGGCAGGTGCTCCAGGTGCACCCGCCACTGCGCGCTGAAGATGATGAAGCGCAGGTTGACGCAGAACGCGGCGGCCCAGATCACCCACATCGGTGCGCCAGCGGTGATCAAGGGCAGAGCCGCGAGCTGCGCGCTGCCGGCATAGACCACCAGCGACATCAGCATGCGCCAGCGGAACGCTGAGTCCGCTCTTGGCCATAGCCACGCCGGTGACCAGCCCCCACGCGGCGATGCCCGGCGCAAAGTCGAGGATGTCGCGCGAGCCTCGCCGGAACTGCGGGTCTCGAATCAGGCGGCGAAGCGGGCTCATTCGCCGCATTGTCCTATCTGTCGCCGATGGCGGCCTCCGAGGCGGCAATGCCCTCGGTTGCGCGACCAGCGTCAGTGGCGCCGCACGCTGCCGCTGCCGGCGAGCGACGTGCGCGGGACGGCCGCACCGCTGTGGATGACATCACCGCTGCCGGAGATCGACACACTGAGCGCGCTGCGGGCGCTCACGCTGGCATTGCCGCTGCCGACGATGCTCACCGCCACAGCACCGGCGTCGAGACGGGCAGCGTCCAGATCGCCGCTGCCGGCCAACTCGACCGAGAGTCGCTCGGCGCGTCCATCGACCTGCAGGCTGCCGCTGCCCGCGATCGAAACACACAGTGCGTCGATCGACGCGTCCAGCAAGCGCGCCGAGCCTGAACCCTGCACCGCCACGCTGAGGCTGGGCAAGCGCGCCGCATGGACCTCGACCGCGCCGGTGCCATTCAGTGCGACGCTGCGTAGCGTGGCAAAGCCGACGGCGACGGAGATCTCGTTGCGGGTCGTGAGGCTGGATGTTGGGGCGCGTGCCGATCTCCAGCGTGGGGAGCGTTCCTCGTGTGACGACCCGCGTTTCGATCAGCGACAGCAGGTTGTCGTCGGCCCGCAGCGTGAGTGTGTCGGGCAGACCTGGACGCAGCACCGCGTTGATCGGTCCGTTCACGATCACCGCCTCGAAACTCGCGATGGCACGCGTCTGGCTGGCCATTCGGCCCGAGCCGGTAACTGGGGCGGTGCCCCGGCAGAAGGGCCGCCCGGCGCGCCTTGGGCCCGTGCGGGCGGCATCCACACCAGACAGGCCGCGCCCAGCAATGCGCATGCCATCGCAAGCGGACAGGAATGGCGCTGCGCAGTGCCATGGTCTGGAGGTGTGAACGCACATGGCGGCCTCTCAAGTGTCGAGCTGGCCGAATGGTGAGCCCGACGCGCAGGCGCGTCATCAACCAGGCGATGGAATGCAGTCCGCTCCGACGGACCGTCCTGTCGGCGACCTGAATGTGCCTCAGCCCATCAGGAATCGTGATCCTTGGCCTTCGGCTTGGCGATGCCGGCTTTGGCCGGACGCTTCTCGGCCGCGGCCGGCGCCTCGCCCTTCTCGACCTTGTCTTCACCGGCGCCCTTGGCGCTGGCGACCGCCTGCTGGCTGGAGATCACCGGCGTGACCGGCTCGATCTTGTTCTCGCGCATGTAATCGTTCATGTCGCGCCAGCCGGCGAACACCGCCGCCTTGTCGGCCTTGCGGTTGAGGGCGTAGCAGTCTTCGATCGCACGCCCGGCGTGGCGGCAGGCGCCGCCGACGGCCTTGCCCTCGGCCTCTCGCGCCGCAGCGATCGCCTCTGTCGACTCCATGCCCGGGATCTCGCACGCGCTCAGCAGCACGGCGACGAGGGGAACAAGCAGCAGCAAGGGGCGGCGCATGGCGGGGGCTTCCGAGGTGTTGGCCCCGTTATCGACCGGCGGGCGACGGACTTGAGCCCGCCGCGCCAGGTCGTCAGCCGCGACCCGATCCCGCCATGGCCAGCAGACGTTCCACCCGCTCTTCGGTCGACGGGTGCGTCGAGAACAGGCCGCGCAGCCCGCCGCCCGACAAGGGGTTCATGATCATCATCTGCGCCGTTTCGGGGTGGCGCTCGGTGGCTTCCAGCGTGGTGCCGCGCGCGTAGGCGTGGATCTTCTGCAGCGCCGAGGCCAGCGCCTGCGGATCGCCCGAGATCTCGGCGCCGCCACGGTCGGCTTCGAACTCGCGCGAGCGGCTGATCGCCATCTGGATCAGGCTGGCGGCCAGCGGCGCCAGGATCATCACCAGCAGGCCGACGATCGGGTTGTGGGCACGGCCGTCGCTGTCGCGTCCGCCGAACAGCATCGCGAAGTTCGCGAGCATCGAGATGGCACCGGCCATGGTCGCGCTCACGGTGCTGATCAGGATGTCGCGGTGCTTCACGTGCGCGAGCTCGTGCGCCATCACGCCGCGCAGCTCGCGTTCGTTGAGCACACGCAGGATGCCGGTGGTGGCGGCGACCGCGGCGTGCTGCGGATTGCGTCCGGTGGCAAACGCGTTCGGCGCGTTCTCGTCGATCAGGTAGACCTTGGGCATCGGCAGCTGGGCCCGCGCGGCGAGCTCCTGCACCATGCCGTAGAACTGCGGTGCCGACGACGCGTCGACTTCGCGCGCGTTGTACATCTTCAGCACCATCTTGTCGGAGAACCAGTAGCTGAAGAAGTTCATCGCGACCGCGACGGCGAGCGCGAGCATCATCCCGCTCTGGCCGCCCAGCAGCGAGCCGATGGCCATGAACAGGGCGGTGATCGCCGCCATCAGGATGGCGGTCTTCATCAGATTGAACATTGCGGTTCCTTCAGGGGTTCAGACGAACAGTGCCGTAGATGCGGACGGCGGCCGGGAGTTCAATCCGTGGCCTGGGCGTTGGTTCCGTCGGCAGGGTCAGGACGCCACCGTGTCGAAGATCTGGCCGACCTGCACCGGTCGCGCCTGCAGGAACTGGGCGGCGGGTTGGCGCTTGCCGCCCGGGCGCTGCAGCTCGGTGAGCCACAGCGAGCTCTGGCCGCAGGCCACCTCGATGCCGTCGGCGCCGACACACAGGACCTGTCCAGACGTGCCCTGGCCCTCGGCCGCGCGGGCGCGCCACACCTTGAAGGTGTCCCCGGCCAGCGCAGCGGTCGCACCGGGAAAGGGGTCGAAGGCCCGCACCCGGCGCTCCAGAACCGGTGCCGCCAGGCGCCAATCCAGCGGCGCTTCTTCCTTGGCGATCTTGTGGGCGTAGGTGACGCCGGACTCGGGCTGGACCTCGGGCACCAGCCGGCCCTCGGCGGCCAGATCAAGCGCCTGCGCGATGAGCCTCGCGCCCAGGGGAGCCAGCCGGTCATGCAGCGTCGCGCTGGTCTCCTGGGCGTCGATCGCCAGGCTCTCGGTGAGCAGCATGGCCCCGGTGTCCAGGCCGGTGTCCATCTGCATGATGGTGATGCCGGTGCGCGCATCGCCGGCCTCCACCGCCCGCTGGATCGGCGCTGCGCCACGCCAGCGCGGCAGCAGCGAGCCATGGATGTTCAGGCAACCCAGGCGCGGCAGTTCGAGCACCCAGGCCGGCAAGATGAGCCCGTAGGCGGCCACCACCATGACGTCCGGCCGGGCGGACTGCAACGCGGCGCGGGCCATGGCGGCATCGTCAGGAAACTTGCCGTCCAGGCGCAGGCTGCGCGGCTGGCAGACGCTGAGTCCGTGCGACTGCGCCAGCAGCTTCACCGGCGAGGCCTGCAGCTTCATGCCACGCCCGGCCGGGCGGTCGGGCTGGGTCAGGACCAGCGGGATCTCGAAGCCGCGTGCGATCAGCGCCGCCAGGGCTTCGCGGGCGAATTCCGGCGTCCCGGCGAAGGCAACACGCATCGGTGCGGGCCAGCGGCCGCTCAGACGCGCTGCTCTTCGCGCGCCTTCTTGAGCATCTTGCTCTTGATGCGATCGCGCTTGAGCAGGCTGAGGTACTCGACGAAGACCTTGCCCATCAGGTGGTCCATCTCGTGCTGGACGCACACGGCCAACAGCCCTTCGGCATCGAACTCGTACGCCTGCCCAGTGCGGTCCAGGGCGCGCACGCGGACCCGGGCATGGCGCTCGACCTTGTCGTAGATGGTCGGTACCGACAGGCAGCCTTCGTCGGAGAACACCTTCTCCTCGCTGTGCGAGACGATCTCGGGGTTGATCAGCACCCTCGGGTCGTCGCGACCCTCGGAGGTGTCGATCACGATCACCCGTTCGTGCACATCGACCTGCGTGGCCGCCAGGCCCACGCCTTCGGCGGCGTACATGGTCTCGAGCATGTCGTCGACGAGACGGCGGATGCGTTCATTGACCTCGGCCACCGGCTTGGCGACGGTGTGCAGGCGAGGATCGGGGTAGCGGAGGATGGAAAGCTGGGCCATATGTATCTATTCGATTCTGCCGCGAAGTGCAGAACGCCGCTTGTGAGACCGGCACAACGGCGCAGGTGTGTGACAGGCCTCACACACCGCGCTGCGCCGAGCCAGTTTCGTTGCGATATCAAGGGTTTAGGGGCAGAATCTGTGAAACTGAATGAGGATTTTCGCCGATCGGCATCACGGTGGATGCCGTCGGTCGTGTAACCCCACCGCGCCACCCTTGCGTCCAGCGATCCCGGAGACTTGCCTACATGATGCGTCGCAACCGTTCTGCTTCCCACGCACGCTCCGCGGCCGCCGTTGCGCCTCGCCTGGCCGTGCTGGGTGCCGCCTTGGCCGCGACCCTGTTTGCCGGCGCGGCATCGGCGAGCAACTTCCCCATCACGCAGCAGCAGCGCGGCACCGCACAGAAGGTCGCGCAGGCCGGCGTGCCGCTGTCGGAACTGGCCCCCAACGCACCCGACTCGCACACCGTCAAGCGCGGAGACACGCTGTGGGACATCTCCCGCATGTTCCTCAAGAGCCCATGGCGCTGGCCCGAGCTGTGGGGCATGAACCTCGAACAGGTGCGCAACCCGCACCTGATTTACCCTGGACAGATCCTGTACCTCGACAAGGTCGGTGGCCGCGCCCAGTTGCGCGTGGGTGAGCGCCTGCCCGATGGCACGATCAAGTTGTCACCGCGGGTGCGCTCCTCGGCAACGGATGGCGGACCGATCGCCTCGATTCCGTTCAACCTGATCGAGCCCTTCCTCACTGAAGCCGTCATCTTCGAGACGAACGAGCTGGCCGTGGCGCCACGGATTGTCGCGGCGCAGGAAGGCCGCGTACTGCTCGGCAAGGGCGACACTGCGTACGTGCGTGGCGACATTCCGCAGCAGCGCGATTTCCGCATCTTCCGCGAGACCAAGCCGCTGGTCGACCCGACCACGAAGGAAATCCTCGGCTACGAGGCCACCTTCGTCGGCACGGCCGAGTACGCGCGGCAAGGCGAAAGCCGCACCGGCGCCGACGGCAAGCCCGAGATCATTCCCGCCACCTTCAAGGTCACCGGCATCAAGCAGGAGGCCGGCGTGGGTGATCGCCTGTCGCCCATCCCGGCGCGCGAGTTCAGCAACTATGCGCCGCACTCGCCGTCCAGCCCCGTCGCCGGACAGATTGTCTCCATCTACGGCGAAGGCCTCACGGCCGGCCAGAACCAGATCGTGGCGCTCAACAAGGGCGCCCGCGATGGCATGGAGCGTGGCCATGTGCTCGCGCTGTGGCGCGATGGCAGCCAGGTCATCGACCGCACCGATCCTTCTCGTCCCACGATCAAGCTGCCTGACGAGCGCCATGGCAACCTGTTCGTGTTCCGCGTGTTCGACCGCATGTCGTACGCGCTGATCCTGTCGGTGCAGGAACCCGTCAAGCCGGGCGATCGCTTCACCCAGCCCTGACCGGGACGGGTTCAGGTCCCGGCGGACGCCGCGCCACGACGGGCCACCGCCAGATGGACCGGGATGAACTGGCGGCCTGGCTGCAGCTACTCGAAGCACCAGGCGTTGGCCGCGAGACGGCGCGCAAGCTGCTCGCCGCGTTTGGCTCTCCGCAGGCGGTGCTTGCAGCCACCACGGCCGCTCGCCGGCAAGTGGTCGGGCCTCGAGCCGCCGAAGCACTGGAGTCCCTCCCCGGCGACGTCGAGGCACTGATCACCACCACCCAGGCTTGGCTGGCCGAAACCGGCCAGGGGCTCAGGCGGGTGCTGACCCTGGGAGACGCCGACTACCCGAGCGCGCTGTTTCAGACGCCGGATCCTCCGGTGCTGCTCTACGCCCAGGGTCGCCTCGAACTGCTGCGCGGTCCGACACTGGCGGTGGTGGGCAGCCGCAATCCGACGCCAGGCGGCGTGGAAACGCGCCAAGGCCTTCGCCACCAGCCTCAGCCAGGCCGGCGTGACCATCGTGTCGGGCCTGGCCTCAGGCATCGATGCGGCGGCCCATGAGGGCGGCCTGCAGGGCGAAGGCAGCACGTTGGCGGTCGTCGGCACCGGGCTGGACCGGGTCTATCCGCGCGAGAACCGCGAACTGGCCCATCGCATTGCGCACAACGGCCTCCTCGCTGAGCGAGTACCCGTTGGGCACGCCGCCGCTGGCCGCGAACTTTCCGCAACGCAACCGCATCATCGCCGGCTTGTCGCAAGGCACGCTCGTGGTCGAAGCGGCACTGCAGTCCGGTTCGCTGATCACGGCCCGCATGGCGCTGGAGGCCGGACGCGATGTGTTCGCCATCCCGGGTTCGATCCACTCGCCGCAGTCCCGCGGTTGCCACGTCTTGATCAAGCAGGGCGCCAAGCTCGTCGATGCAGCGCAGGACATCCTGGACGAAATGCATCTGCGGACCCGCCGTCGAGCTCTCAGCCTCGCCACATGCGAACGAGAAGGATCCCGATGGGCTGCTGGACGCGCTCGGCTTCGATCCGGTGACCATCGACGCGCTGGTCGCCCGCACGGGCTGGAGTGCCGCCGAACTGAACGTCCGCTTGCTCGACCTCGAACTGGCCGGCAGGGTGGCGCGCCTGCCGGGGCAGCTGTTCCAGCGGGTCGTGCAAGGCTGAAGGCCCCGCCGCCGCCGACCCCCGAAAAGTCACGCGGGCGGCGCACCGCCCGTGGGGTATAGTGAATTCATGTTCGACGTGCTCGTCTACCTGTACGAAAACTACTGGCGGCCCGATGCCTGTCCCGACCATGACCAGCTGACTCGCAAGCTCTCATCGGTCGGCTTCGAGTCGGACGAGATCCAGGAAGCGCTGACCTGGCTCGACGGCCTGGCCAGTGCGTCCGAGTCGTACGTCGGCGCGCAAGCCGAGCACAGCATGCGTGTCTACTCCCGCAGTGAGCAGGAGCACCTGGGCGAAGAGTCCATCGGCTTCATCAGCTTCCTCGAATCCGCCGGCGTTCTTCCCCCACCGATGCGCGAGATGGTCATCGACCGGGCCAGTGCCATTCCGGGCGGACCGCTCGACCTCGAGGACCTCAAGATCATCGTGCTGATGGTGTTCTGGAGCCTGGGCGAAGAGCCCGATGCACTCATCCTGGACGAGCTCTTCGTCGACGCGGAAGACCGCCTCATCCACTGATCGCCGCGCCGGCGATCGTCGCGCGCTCAGTTCAGCAGACGCTCCGGATCCACATCCAGTTTGGCCAGCGCATTGCGCGTGGCGCGCACGGTCAGGGCTTCGTCCTGGGCGGGGACGATCAATCCCGCCTGCAGGAATGCCGCGAGACGGTGCTGCTGGAACAGGATGCCGCGCCCTTGTGGCGAGACGAAGAGGGTGAGCTGGCGCCGCAGGCCTTGCCACGCCAACTGCACAGGCTCGTTGTGACCGCGGTAATCGAGCATGTACCAGCTGCCGACCTGCAGTTCGCGGGCCCAGGCCACCATGGCCGGTGTCGGCATCGAGCCGCCTTCGCCCACCACCTCGAGCTCGGAACTCTCGTGGCCCGACAGGTCGAGCACCATCGATTCGTCGATCTCGACATCGGCGGCGTCGGGCAGCAGTTCTTCGAGTGTTTCGAGCCGCGCCATCAACTCTTCGAGGCGGTCGTGCGGGATCACCGCCGCCTTGGCGGTGAATGCCGCCGCGAGCGAGTTGTTGAGCCGCTGGATGTGTTCGTCCTGCTTGTCCGCCGGCACACCGGCGTGCTCCATGCCATCGCGCAAGGTCTTGAGCAGTGGCGGCAGGCGGCGGATGACCTCGGCGCGCTCCTCGCGCGACACCTTGGCGCTGGCCGACCAGATCAGGTCGGCCGCGGCGCGCTTCATGGCCTTGGTGGCATCGCTCTGATTGCCGGCCTTCACGGCCGTCATCGCCAGCACGTCGGCCCAGACGTGGAAGAGGAACTCGCGCACACCCTCCTGGACCGGCACCTCGTTGAGCATCTTGCGCAGCTCGATGGTGTACTGGATCGCGAGCGTTTCGCGCTGCTCCACCTGCTGGGCCAGCGAAACGCCCTTGCGCGAGGCCTCGTTCTCGTTCTTGAAGTAGTGCTCGAGGAACTTCTCGAACTCGGTCAGCACCGTCTGGAAGACGCGGCGGCCGGTGTCGGGATAGGCCTCGACCACCTGCACCACGCGCTTGATTTCCTTCTCGAGGATGTCGCCGACGGCACGGCTCGTCGAGTCGAAGCCCATCACGCAGGCGCCCATGCGGTCGATGAGGCGCCGCGCGGGATGGTCGGTGGTGGCGAAGAAGTCCGGCTCGCTGACCGCGACGCGCAGCACCGGCATTTGCAGGCGCGCGAACCAGACGCGCACCACCGCCGGAATGCGCTCTTCGGTGAGGATGCTCTGGAAGAGCAGCGCGACGATCTCGATCGTGGCGCGCTCGACAGGCGTCGCCGCCGCCGCCTTGAGGGCTTGCTTGCGCTGCTGCAGTTCCTCGAGCAAGGCCGGCGTGCTGACCGCCGCCGACGGCGCCGAGCCCGGCCGCGAAACCGCCCCGGCCGGCGCCAAGCGGCGCGCGATGCCCGCCTGAGCCTCGGTGATGGCCGCCCGCAGGCCCGGTGAGGCACGGCGCTGCATGCTGGGTGGCCGCAAAGTCCGGCAACTGCCGACCGATGAGCTTGTTCAGGCGCGTCAGCACCGCCTCGGCGTGGTCGATGCCGCGCGCCAGCGCGCCGGCGCGCGTCATCATGCGTGTCTCTTCGCCGACCCGACCGTGGCCTGATCCGGTCGATGCAGGCGCCGAACGCCGAGATCGGGCCGCTCACGAGGGAACCTACCCAGGCCGAGTTGGCGGAGCGGCGGATGTAGGGCCGAAGGTCGACCTCCGGCATGACACGCCGCTGCACCAGCCAGCGGTTGACTTCGTGGCAACCCTCTTCGACGAAGGCCGAAAACTCATCGTGGAGCACCGTCTGCAGAACCCGCCAGGAATCCAGGCTCAGGCCTGCGGCACGCCACGACGCCGTGACGGTGCGCGCCAGCACATGCGGCCGCAGCGCGTCGTTCGGGTCCAGGTCCTCGCGCGCCTTCGAGCGAGCCGATGCGCGAGCGCAGGTCCGCAAACTCCCAGGAGGCGCGGTCCATCATGGCCAGCGCCAGCCGGGAACTCAGGATCTCGTGTTCGATGGTGTCGTCATCGACGAGCGTCAGGCCGCCGGAGCGGCTGGAAGGAATGGGCAGGTCACCCGGGCGAGAGGCCGACACCAGGCCACTGCTGATCGCGCCGCGCAACATCGACACCATGCCCTGAAGCCAGAACGGCGCCGCCTTCTGCAGATCGACCGCCAGTTCGCGGCGCTTGAGCGCGATGGCTGGCTCGGCCACCTGGCCCATCAGGTTGCGCGCGCCCTGCTCGACGGACTGCACCACCGACGGGCAATCCCCTGATGACGCCTTCGACGTAGGCGCGCCGGGCCTGCTGGGCCAATGCCGACGGATGCGGATTCGTCGCCATGGAGCGTTAGGGGCGCGCGGCTGCTCGGGGAGTTTCGTAACAGAGGACTCTACACCACCGCCCCGGCATTCGGATCGTCGGGATCGGTTTCCTTCGGGCCGCTGCGCACCAGGTCCTCTCGCTTCACACCCAGCCACATGGCGATGGCGGCGGCGACGAACACCGACGAATAGATGCCGAACAGGATGCCGATCATCAGCGCCAGCGAGAAGTAGTGCAGCGTCGGACCGCCGAAGATGTACATCGACACCACCATCATCAGCGTGCTGCCGTGGGTGATGACGGTGCGGCTGATGGTGCTGGTGATGGCGTGATCGATCACCTCGCGCGAGTTCATCTTCCGGAACTTGCGGAAGGCCTCGCGGACCCGGTCGAAGATGACCACCGATTCGTTCACCGAGTAGCCCAGCACTGCCAGCACCGCCGCCAGCACCGCGAGCGAGAACTCCCACTGGAAGAAGGCGAAGAAGCCGACGATGATGACCACGTCGTGCAGGTTGGCGACGATGCCGGCGACCGAGAACTTCCACTCGAAGCGGAAGGCCAAGTACAGCATGATGCCGGCCACGGTGGCCAGCAGCGCGTAGGCTCCGTCTCGCGCCAGTTCGGAGCCCACCGACGGCCCGACGAATTCGCTGCGCTGCAACTGCACCGGCTCGGCGCCCAGCTGGCCGCACACCGGCTTGGTGGTCGTCTCACCCTTGTTGTTGCTGACCGCCTGCGTGCTCACCGCAGCACCCTCGGCCTTGCACAGGGCATCGAAGACGCGGCTCACCACGTCGGCCTGCTTGACGTCGCCGCGGATCGGCAAGCGAATCAGCACATCGCGCGAGGTGCCGAAGTTCTGCACCTGCACTTCGCCGAAGCCCAGGCCGTCGACGGTGCTGCGCACACGCTCGAGGGGCGCTGCCTGCGCGTACGCCACCTCCACCACCGTGCCACCGGTGAACTCGATCGACAGGTGCAGCCCACGTGTGGCGATGAAGAAGACGGCCGCGAGAAAGGTCACGGCCGAGATGACGTTCAGCACCAGCGCGTGGCGCATGAACGGAATGTCGCGGCGGATCCGGAAGAATTCCATGATGGTTCCTTGTGGTGGCGCGGGTCGCCTCAGACCTTGGCCGACACGTCCGTGCCGGGTTTCCACACCTGGCCGATGGACACGCTCTTGAGCTTCTTCTGGCGTCCGTACCAGAGGTTGACCAGGCCGCGCGAGAACACCACCGCCGAGAACATCGAGGTCAGGATGCCCAGGCAGTGCACGATGGCAAAGCCGCGCACCGGGCCGGAGCCGAAGGCCAGCAGTGCCACGCCGGCGATCAGTGTCGTGACGTTGGAGTCAAGAATCGTGGCCCAGGCCTGCTCGTAGCCGGCATGGATGGCCTGTTGCGGCGGCTTGCCGCTGCGCAGCTCCTCGCGCACCCGCTCGTTGATCAGCACGTTGGCGTCGATGGCCATGCCGAGCGCGAGCGCGATGGCGGCAATGCCCGGCAGCGTCAGCGTCGCCTGCAGCATCGACAGCACTGCCACCAGCAGCAGCAGGTTGAACGCCAGTGCCAGCGTGGAGAACACGCCGAACAGGAGGTAGTAGATGCACATGAACACCGCGATCGCGGCAAAGCCGTAGATCACGCTGTTGAAGCCCTTGGCGATGTTCTCGGCGCCCAGGCTCGGACCGATGGTGCGTTCTTCGATGATCTCCATCGGCGCCGCCAGCGAGCCGGCGCGCAAGAGCAACGCCGTGTCACTGGCTTCCGACGTGGTCATGCGTCCGGAGATCTGCACCCGGCCGCCGCCGATCTCGCTGCGGATCACCGGCGCGGTGACCACCTCGCCCTTGCCCTTCTCGAACAGCAGGATGGCCATGCGCTTGCCGACGTTGTCGCGGGTGATGTCGCGGAAGATGCGCGCGCCCTTGGCGTCGAGCGTGAGGTGCACCGCCGCTTCCTGGGTCTGGCTGTCGAAGCCGGCCTGGGCGTCGGTGAGGTTCTCGCCGGTCAGGATGACCTGCCGCTTGACGATCAGCGGCGAGCCACCGCGCTCGACGTAGCGTTCGGTGCCGAACGGGACCGGGCCGGTGCCGGCGGCGGCCGCCGTGGCCTCCGGGCCGTCGTCGACCAGCCGCACTTCCAGCGTCGCGGTGCGCCCGATGATGTCCTTGGCCTTGGCCGTGTCCTGGACCCCTGGCAGCTGCACCACCACACGGTCCAGGCCCTGCTGCTGGATCACGGGCTCGGACACCCCGAGTTCGTTGACGCGGTTGTGCAGGGTGGTGATGTTCTGCTTGACCGCCGTTTCCTGCACGCGCCGCGAGGCCTCGGGCTTCAGCACGCCGTTGAGCAGGAAGTCGGTGCCCTGCACCGAATCCGTCCACTGCAGATCAGGCAGCTGGTCACTCAGGAGCGCACGCGCGGCGGTCAGCGTTTCACGGTCACGAAAGCGCACGTCGACATTGTTGCCGTCGCGGGTGACGCCGGCATGCCGCAGGTTCTTGTCGCGCAGCAGGGTACGGATGTCGCCGGTGAGCGATTCGGCCTTCTTGGTCAGGGCCGACTTCATGTCCACCTGCATCAGGAAGTGCACGCCGCCGCGCAGGTCCAGGCCCAGGTACATGGGCAGTGCGTGCATCGCAGTCAGCCAGCGCGGCGAACGAGACAGCAGGTTGAGCGCCACGATGTAGCTGGGATCGGACGCGTCCGGGTTCAGCGCCTTGACGATCGCGTCCTTGGCCTTGATCTGCGTGTCGGTGTCACCGAACCGTGCCTTGACCGAATTGCCCTCGAACTGGACGAAGTCGGCCTTGATGCCGGCCTGCGTCAGGGCCTGCTCCACGCGTGGCACCAGCGAGGCATCGACCTTGAGCGTGACCTTGCCGCTGCTCACCTGCACGGCCGGTGCTTCGCCGAAGAAGTTGGGCAGCGTGTAGACCAGACCCACCAGCAGCGCGATCGCAAGGATCGCGTACTTCCACCAGGGATAGCGGTTCATGAGTTCGTCCTCTCGGTGCGCGACGTGGCGCCAAAATGCAACGGCCCGCTCGCAGCGGACCGTCTCTCAGCCTGCGTGTCGTTCGACCGCGATCTACTTGATCGTTCCCTTGGGCAGCACCTGCACGATGGCTGTGCGCTGGACCTGGATCTCGACGCCATTGGCCACCTCGACATGAAGGTAGCTGTCGCCCATCTTGGACACCTTGCCGAGCATGCCGCCGCCGGTGATGACTTCGTCGCCCTTGGCCAGGGCGTCGATCATGGCCTTGTGCTCCTTCTGACGCTTCATCTGCGGACGAATCATCACGAAGTACAGCACCACGAACATCAGCAGCAAAGGCAGCATGCTGCCCAGGCTGCCAAGAAAGGAGTCGGGCGCACTGGTTGCGGCAGGAGCCGCTTGCGCGAAAGCTTCAGAGATGAACACTTGGTTTTTCCTCAGGGGTTGCCCGGCCCCGTGCCTGCGGCAAAACCGCCGGATTGTACGGTGCGGCAACCCTCTGGCCGGCGCAGGGCTTTGCCACCGCTCGGCGCGCTGGAGGGCGGGCGCCCACTCGGGCGACAATCGCTCCATGAAGCCGACGCACGACGAGCCTGCCGCCCTCACCCCCGACGGACGGTTGTCAGAAGCGGGCCTGCGCCAGATCGTGGGCTACGAACTGGCCCAGGCCGCCATCACCACCAGCCAGGTGTTCTCCACCCTCGTGGGCGACGTCTTCGATCTGCGGCCGGTCGAGTTCACCTTGCTGACGCTGCTCAACGAGAACCCCGGCACGTCGGCCAAGCGCCTGGCCCAGGCACTGGCGGTCACGCCGCCCAACATCACCATGTGGATGGACCGGCTGGAGACCCGCGGCCTGATTGCTCGCGAGCGCAGTGTCACCGACCGCCGCGCCCAGCACATCCGCCTCACTCCCAAGGGCACCCAGATCGCCCGCAAGGCCTTCAAGCTGCTGACCGAAGGTGAGCAGACCGCGCTGGCGCCGCTGAGCCTGGCCGAGCGAACCATGCTGGTCGAGCTGCTCCACAAGGTGGCCTGTTGCCGGACTCGCTGACGCGGCTTTAGTTCATCTTCTGAACTAAATTCGCTATCATCGGGCCAAGCTCTCGCCGTTGCCCCGGCGCTGCCGCCATGAAGACTGCCGACCTCATCGCCATCGACGTGCACACCCACGCGGAGGTGTCCTGCTGGAATCCGTTCGACAACTACGGCGAGGAGTACGACCGCGCCGCGGACAAGTACTTCGGTTCCAACCGCCGACCGACGATCGACGAGACCGTCGCGTACTACCGCGAGAAGAAGATCGGCCTGGTGATGTTCACCGTCGACTCCGAGGCTCAGCTCGGCCGGCGCCGCATCCCCAACGAGGAGATCGCCGAGGCCGCGCAGAAGAACAGCGACATGATGATCTGCTTCGGCAGCATCGACCCCCACAAGGGCAAGATGGGGGCTCGCGAGGCACGCAAGCTGATCGAGGAACACGGCGTCAAGGGTTTCAAGTTCCACCCCACTGTGCAGGGCTTCCTGCCCTACGACAGGATGGCCTGGCCCATCTACGAGGTGATCGCCGAGTACAAGCTGCCGGCGATCTTCCACAGCGGGCATTCGGGCATCGGCTCGGGCATGCGCTGCGGCGGCGGACTGCGGCTGCAGAACAGCAACCCGATGCTGCTGGAAGACGTGGCGATCGACTTCCCGGACATCCAGATCGTCATCGCCCACCCGAGCTGGCCGTGGCAGGACGAAGCGCTGTCGCTCGCACTGCACAAGCCCAACGTGTGGATCGACCTCTCCGGCTGGAGCCCGAAGTACTTTCCGCCCCAGCTGGTGCAGTACGCCAACACGCTGCTCAAGGACCGCATGCTGTTCGGCAGCGACTACCCGCTCATCACGCCCGAGCGCTGGATGAAGGACTTCGCCGAGGCGGGCTTCAAGCCGGCGGTGCACGAGCCCATCCTCAAGACGAACGCCATGCGGCTGCTTGGCCTGGGCACGCCGACCGCGTGACGCCGCGGGCACGGCCGGGCTGTGCATCCCACAGCGCATCCATGGCACACGCATGGCGCATCAACCACTGACGAACAACACACGAACAACAGCGGAGACCCCCGATGACCCTTGCCTTCCAACCCGCCACCGGCCTGCTCGCCGAGCTCCACCTGCTGCGCATCGAGATCGCCGGCGCGGTGGCGCACGTGCGGCTCAACCGCCCTGCCAAGCGCAATGCCATCAACGACACGCTGGTGGCACAGCTGCAGACGGCGTTCATCAACCTGCCCGCGAGCGTGAGCGCCGCGGTGCTCAGCGGCGAAGGCGACCACTTCTGTGCCGGCCTCGACCTCTCCGAACTCTCCGAGCGCAGCGTCGCCGAAGGCGTGCTGCACTCGCGCACCTGGCATGCCGCCATGGAGACCATCCAGTTCGGGCGCGTCCCGGTGGTGGCGGTGTTGCACGGCGCCGTGGTCGGTGGCGGCCTGGAGATCGCCAGCTCGGCGCACATCCGGGTGGCCGAGGCCAGCGCCTACTACGGCCTGCCCGAAGGCCAGCGCGGCATCTTCGTGGGCGGCGGCGGCTCGGCACGGGTGCCGCGCCTGGTGGGCGTGGCCTGCATGACCGACATGATGCTGTGCGGCCGCGTGCTCGATGCCGAAGAAGGCGTGCGCCGCGGGCTGTCGCAGTACCTGGTGCCCGACGGCCAGGGATTCGAGAAAGCCTGCGAGCTGGCCTCGCGCATCGCGAGCAACGCGCCGCTGTCCAACTTCGCGGTGATGCAGGCCCTGCCGCGCATCGCCGACCTGTCGCAGAGCGATGGCCTGTTCGTCGAGTCGCTGATGGCCGCGATCGCCCAGGGTGACGACGCCGCCAAGCAGCGCGTGCGCGCCTTCCTCGAGAAGCGCGCCGGCAAGGTGGAGAAGCAGCCGTGAGTCGGGTGGGGTCTGCCGGCGCTTACCGGCCGATGCGCGTCGGCGGCTGTCTCGACACCACGCTCGAAACCTTGGCGGACGGCACGCAGATCCTGCGATCCAACGAGGCCCTTCACGACTATCCACGCCGCCTCACCGACCGCCTCGAGCACTGGGCCGCGGTGGCGCCAGACCGCACCTTCGTCGCGCGCCGCGACCCATCGGTTCCCGGCGGTGGCGACTGGATCCGCATCACCTATGCCCAGATGCTCGACCGGGCCCGCCGCATCGGCCAGGCCCTGGCGCAGCGCGGCCTCTCGCCGGAGCGGCCGGTGGCGATCCTGTCGGACAACGACCTCGAGCACCTGACGCTGGCTCTCGGCGCCCAATGGGCCGGCGTGCCGTATTCGCCCATCTCGGCGGCCTACTCGCTGATGTCGCAGGACCACGCCAAGCTGCGCCACATCGTCGGCAAGCTGACACCAGGGCTGGTGTTCGCCAGTGGCCCAGCCTATGCCAAGGCGGTCAATGCGGTGTTCGGCGCAGACGTCGAGGTCGTGCTCACCGAAGGACAGATCGAAGGTCGCCAGGTCACGCCCTTCGCCGAGCTGCTGGCCACGACGCCGGGCGCGCAGGGCGACGCCGCCCACGCCAAGGTGGGTCCTGACACGATCGCCAAGTTCCTGTTCACCTCGGGCTCGACCAAGAACCCCAAGGGCGTGATCAACACCCAGCGCATGCTCTGCGCCAACCAGCAGATGCTCAGCCAGGCGATGGCCTTCCTGACCGACGAGCCGCCGGTGCTGGTCGACTGGCTGCCCTGGAACCACACCTTCGGCGGCAATCACAACGTCGGCCTGACGCTCTACAACGGCGGCACGCTGCACATCGACGAAGGCAAGCCCACGCCGAAGGGGATCGCGCTCACGCTGCGCAACCTGCGCGAGATCTCACCGACGATCTATTTCAACGTGCCCAAGGGCTTCGAGGAGATCGCCGCGGCGATGGAGGCCGATGTCGCCCTGCGCGAATCGCTCTACAGCCGTGTGCACGCCTTCATGTTTGCCGGCGCCGGCCTCTCGCAAGCAGTGTGGGATCAGCTCGATCGCCTGGGCGAGCAGACGGTGGGCCACCGCATCCCGGTGATCACCGGTCTGGGCATGACCGAGACCGCGCCGTCGTGCACCTTTGCGCTCAAGGCCGAGGCGGTGCGCTCCGGCCACATCGGTCTGCCCTGCCCCGGCGTCGAGGTGCGCCTGATTCCCGAAGGCGACGGCGCCTATGCCAAGACCGAGGTGCGCTTTCGCGGCCCGAACGTGATGCCCGGCTACTGGCGCGAGCCGGAGCTCACCGCCGAGGCGTTCGATGAACAGGGCTTCTACCGCACCGGTGACGCGGTGCGCTGGGTCGATCCCACCAACCACCACGCCGGTCTGCTGTTCGACGGCCGCATTGCCGAGGACTTCAAGCTCGACAGCGGCACCTTCGTCAGCGTCGGTCCGCTGCGCGCCAAGGTTGTGGCCGAAGCCGGCACAGTGGTGCAGGACGTGGTGCTCACCGGCATCAACCGCTCGGAGATCGGCGCGCTGCTGATTCCGCGCCTGGACGAATGCCGCAAGCTCGCCGCGCTGCCCGACACGGCCTCGGCCGCCGAGGTGCTGGGTCACGCCAGATTGCGCGCGCACCTCCAGGGCGTGGCCGATCGCCTGTGGCGTGCGGGCACGGGAGGAGCCAACCGCGTGGCGCGGCTGCACGTGATGGCCGAGCCGCCGTCCATCGACAAGGGCGAGGTCACCGACAAGGGCTCCATCAACCAGCGGGCTGTGCTGATGCACCGCGCGGCCCTGGTCGAGGCGCTGTACACCGGGCAAGGCATCGACGTGATCCTGCCCCAGCGAGGAGCCGCGGCATGAAGATCCAGGGCCATGCAGCGGTCGTGACCGGTGGTGGGTCGGGGCTGGGCGCGCAGACCGCGCGCGAAATGGCGCGGCGCGGCGAAGTGATCCGCCTGGACGGTGCGCTGCGCATGGCGCCGCGCTGACCCTGCCCCTCGCACGGCGGTAGAGCCTCTGCGCTGAGCAGGCACACTGGCAAGCATGGGGCCATTGACCGGCATTCGCGTGGTGGAGTTCGAGGGCCTGGGGCCGGGGCCGCTGGCCGGTCTGTTCTTGGCCCAGATGGGCGCCGCGGTCACCGTGATCCGGCGGCCGCAGGCCGGGCTGGTGGCCTCGCAACTGGGCGGCGGCAGTGGTGCCGATTTGCTGGGCGCCAGCAAGCACAGCGTCGCGCTCGACCTCAAGCTGCCGGGCAACGTCGAACAGGCCCTGGCGCTGCTGGACGGCGCCGATGCCCTCATCGAGGGCAACCGCCCCGGTGTGATGGAGCGCCTCGGTCTCGGCCCGGCGGTATGTGCAGCGCGCAACCCGCGCCTGGTCTACGGCCGCATGACGGGATGGGGCCAGACCGGCCCGCTGGCCCAGGCCGCCGGCCACGACCTGAACTATGTGGCCCTCACCGGGCTGCTCTCGCTGGCCGCAGCGCCGGGCGCGCTGCCGCGGGTGCCCCCCACTGTGATCGGCGACGCCGGCGGCGCGCTGGGCCTCGCTTTCGGCATCGTCTGCGCGGTGCTGCAGGCCCGCAGCACCGGGCGCGGGCAGGTGGTGGACGCGGCCATCGTCGACATCGCGGCCAGCCTGGGCACGCTCGTGCACTGGGCCAAGGGCGCGGGCCAGATCGATGGACCAGCGCCGAGTCCCTTTCACGACTCGCCCTTCTACGATGTCTATGCCTGCGCCGACGGCGGGGCGATCACCATCGCGGCACTGGAGCCACAGTTCTATGCCCTGCTGCTCAAGACCCTCGGCCTCGACGATGTCGATCCGGCAAAGCAGTACGACCGCGAGCAATGGCCCGCGCTCAAAGCCCGGTTCAGCGCCCTCTTCGCCAGCCAGCCGCGCGCCCATTGGTGCCACGTGCTGGAGGGCACCGACGTCTGCTTCGCCCCGGTGCTGAGTCTGGACGAAGCGGCGCAACACCCGCATTTGCAAGCCCGGGGCACGCTGCATCGGGACGGTGGCACGCTGCAGGCTGCCGCGTCACCGCGGTTCTTCGATCCGAATCGCCGCTGAGCTGGGGTCGATACCCCGGGGCTTCTTACTGCTCCACGAAAGCCCGCTCGATCACGAAGTCGCCGGGTGTGGAGGTGCTGCCTTCCTTGAACCCCTGGGCCTCCAGCATCGTCTTGAGGTCGCGCAGCATGCCCGGGCTGCCGCAGATCATCACGCGATCGTGGGCGGGGTCGAGCGCAGGCACGGCCAGATCGCTGAAGAGCCTGCCGCTGGCCATGAGATCGGTGACGCGTCCCGTGTGCTCGTAGGCTTCGCGGGTCACGGTCGGGTAGTACAGCAGCTGGCGGCTCACCATCTCACCCAGGAATTCGTGCCGGGGCAGCTCCTCGCGCAGGTACTGGTGGTAGGCCAGCTCGTTCACCTCGCGCACGCCGTGCACCAGGATCACCTGCTCGAACTGCTCGTAGGTCTGCGGGTCGCGCACGATGCTCATGAAGGGCGCCAGGCCGGTGCCGGTGGACAGCAGGTACAGGCGCTTGCCGGGCAGCAGGTAGTCGATGACCAGCGTGCCGGTGGGCTTGCGGCCGACGACGATGGTGTCGCCCACCTGGATGTGCTGCAGACGCGAGGTCAGCGGGCCGTCGGGCACCTTGATGCTCAGGAACTCGAGGTGTTCCTCGTAGTTGGCGCTGACGATGCTGTAGGCGCGCAGCAGCGGCTTGCCGTTGACCCGCAGGCCGATCATCGTGAAGTGGCCGTTGGCAAACCGCAGGCCCGGGTCGCGGGTGGTGGTGAACGAGAAGAGCTTGTCGGTCCAGTGGTGGACGCTCAGCACGCGTTCTTCGTTGAATGCACTCATGGTCAGGGCAGAGGAGGAAGTCGTCGGCAACGGCGCAGCACGCCGCAATGCCTGCAAGGCCGGGCACTGTAGCAAAGCCCGGGCGGACGGGTGGTGCCACCGTTCAGGGCCGCCCCAGCGGCACCTGGCTTGTGCAGACACCTACAGCCGCTCGATCACGGTCACGTTGGCCATGCCGCCGCCTTCGCACATCGTCTGCAGCCCGTAGCGGCCACCGCGTCGGCGCAGCGCATGCACGAGCGTCGTCATCAGCTTCGTGCCGGAGGCCCCCAGCGGGTGACCGAGCGCGATGGCGCCACCGCTCACGTTCAGCCGGGCCGGGTCGGCGCCGGTGGCCTGCAGCCAGGCCAGCGGCACCGAGGCAAAGGCCTCGTTCACTTCGAACAGGTCGATGTCGTCGATGCGCAGACCCGCCCGGCGCAGCGCCTGCTGCGTGGCGGGGATGGGGGCCTCGAGCATGATCACCGGATCGTGTCCCAGCACGCTGAGGTGGTGGATGCGCGCCAGCGGCGCCATGCCCAGGCGCTTGAGGCCGCGCTCGTTCACGACCATCACGCCGCTCGCGCCGTCGGCGATCTGGCTGGCGTTGGCGGCGGTGATGCAGCCGCCCTCCTGCAGGGTCTTCACCGCGGCAATGCCCTGCAGCGACGCATCGAAGCGGATGCCTTCGTCGACGGTGTGGCGCTCGTTCGAGACAGCCACGGCCTCGCTGGCGCCGGCCGCCGGACGCACCGCCACCGGCACGATTTCGGCATCGAAGTGCCCGGCCTGCGTGGCGGCGATCGCGCGCCGGTGGCTGTCGAACGCGTAGGCATCGAGCGCCTCGCGCGCCAGGTGGTACTGGCGCGCCATCATCTCCGCGCCGACGAACTGGCTGAACTCGGCAGCGCCGTAGCGCTCACGCATCGCCGGGCTCATGAAGCTGCCGAAGCCGTGCTTGAACGGCAGCGTCATTGGCAGGCCCATCGGGACGCGCGTCATGCTTTCCACGCCGGCGGCGATCACCACGTCCATGGTCCCCGACATCACCGCCTGGGCCGCGAAGTGCAGCGCCTGCTGCGATGACCCGCACTGCCGGTCGATCGATGTACCCGGCACCGACTCGGGCAGCGAAGACGCCAGCACCGCGTTGCGCGCGATGTTGCTCGCCTGTTCACCCACCTGGCCCACGCAACCAAGGATCACATCGTCGATGCCGGCGGGGTCGGCGCCGGCGCGCGCCACAAGGGCGTCGAGAAACTGTGCGGCGAGGTCGGCCGGGTGCCACCAGCGAGGCGTCCGCCCTTGCGGCCGGCGGCGGTTCGGGTGGCAGCGACGATGAAGGCTTCGGCGCATGGTCGAACTCGTCAGAGTCACGATGCAGCGACAAAAGCGCAGCAGCGGTGGGGGCTCTCGCATCGAAGTGCCAGCATGCGGACCACACCCGTGAACGCGGGACGCTGCAGGCGGCGGTTCCCCCGGACCTCGGGGCTGGCAGTGCTTGGGGTGCGCCTGAGAATGGCTTCACGGCGTCATCCTTCCCGGAGTCCCGCCCTACAACGACAAAGCACCCATGTTCACATTCGATCCGCCCAAGCCCGTCAAGCGCCGATCTCCGGCGCAGGAAAACGCCTGGTACGCCTGCACACCCGGCCATGGCCCCCACGAAGTCCGGACGCGCCGAGCAGGGCTGGTTCGCGTCGTCGCACGATCTGGCCCACGGCCTCGAGATCGACGAGGTCGACGAGGAGACGGTGCGCCGCCTGTTCGGCGACAAATCGCCGCTCTGAGTCACAAGCTTCGCCGCCCCGCGCGAGGTCGCTAGGGCTATGCTGCGCGCCATGCGCTACCAGCGGAACACCACCCGAGAAATCCACCGACAGGCCATGGTTCGACGGCTTCGAGTCCGTCGTGCACCACGTCGATGGCACGGCGGTGCAGGCCCGTGTCGGCGGCAACGCCCGAGGACCGGTGCTGGTGCTGCTGCACGGTTTCCCGCAGACACATGTGATGTGGCACCGCGTCGCGACCGCGCTGGCGCGCGACTACCGCGTGGTGCTGCCCGACCTGCGTGGCTACGGCGACTCGGCCCTGCTGCCGGGTACGCCCGACCATGCGCAGGCCAGCAAGCGCGCGATGGCCGCCGACATCGTCGGCCTGCTCGGACAGCTCGGCCATGACCGCTTCTTCCTGTGCGGGCACGACCGCGGCGCGCGGGTGGCACATCGACTGGCGCTCGACCATCCGCAGACCGTGCAGCGGCTGTGCCTCATCGACATCGCGCCCACGCTCGACATGTACGCGGCCACGAATTTCGACTTCGCCCGGGCCTACTACCACTGGTTCCATCTCATCCAGCCCGCACCCCTGCCCGAACGCATGATCGGCGGTGATCCGCTCGGTTACCTGCATGCCAAGCTGGGCGGCTGGGGCGGTCGCGGCCTCGGCTTCATCGAGCCTCGGGCGCTGGCCGAGTACGAGCGCTGCTTCGCCCGTCCCGAGGCCATCCATGCCGCCTGCGAGGACTACCGCGCCTCGGCGGGGATCGACCTCGCCCACGATCGCGCGAGCCGCAGCGCCGGACAACGCATCGCCTGCGACACGCTGGTGCTGTGGGGCGAACGCGGCGTGGTTCACGCGCCTGTTCGATCCGCTGGCGCTGTGGCGCGCCCAGTGCGCGGCGCAGGTCAGCGGCCGGCCGCTGCCCGCGGGGCACTTCATCCCCGAGGAACTGCCCGAGGCCACCGCGAACGCGCTGGCCGCCTTCATGCGCTGAGGCGCGATCACGGGGATTGCCTGGTGGAATGGGGGCTTTCCTGCGGCTTGCCAGCCAGACCCCCGGGGCTACCATCGCGCGACTTTGGCGAGGAGCAGTGCATGTTCAAGTGGCTGCAGAAGCTCGACGACCACTTCCCGGTGCGCTACACGGCCTGGCTGCTGTGCGCGGTGGCAGCGCTGCTCTTCGCCTTCACCTGGGTGGCCTTCGGCGTCGGCGGCCCGCTGGCGCTGGTGTTCGGTCTGCTCACCGGCCTGGGCGTGCGCGACACGCGCCAGACGCGCCACTCGGTGCTGCGCAACTACCCGGTCATCGGCCACCTGCGCTTCCTGCTGGAGTACATCCGCCCGGAGATCCGCCAGTACTTCATCGAGAGCGACAACGAGGCCGCGCCGTTCTCGCGCCAGCAGCGCTCGCTGGTGTACCAGCGCGCCAAGGGCGAATCCGACAAGCGGCCGTTCGGCACGCAGCTCGACGTCGGCGCGATCGGCTACGAGTGGATCAACCACTCGCTGGTGCCCACCACGCTGCCCACGCACGACTTCCGCGTCGCTGATCGGCGAAGGCCTGCACGCAGCCCTACAGCGCCAGCGTCTTCAACATCTCGGCGATGAGCTTCGGCGCGCTCAGCGCCAACGCGATCCTGGCGCTCAACGACGGCGCGCGGCGCGGCGGCTTCGCGCACGACACCGGCGAGGGCTCGATCAGCCGCCACCACCGGGCCCACGGCGGCGACCTGATCTGGGAGATCGGCTCGGGCTACTTCGGCTGCCGCAACGACGACGGCACGTTCAACGAAGAGCGCTTCGCCGAGAACGCCCGGCTGCCCCAGGTGAAGATGATCGAGCTCAAGCTCAGCCAGGGCGCCAAGCCGGGCCACGGCGGCGTGCTGCCGGGCCCCAAGGTGACGCCCGAGATCGCCGCGGCGCGCGGCGTGCCGGTGGGCGTGGACTGCGTCTCGCCGGCGAGCCACAGCGCGTTCACGCACGCCGATCGAGATGATGCAGTTCATCGAGCGGCTGCGCGAACTCTCGGGCGGCAAGCCGACCGGCTTCAAGCTGTGCATCGGCCACCCCTGGGAGTGGTTCGCGCATCGCCAAGGCGATGCTGGAGACCGGCATCACGCCCGACTTCATCGTCGTCGACGGCGCCGAAGGCGGCACCGGCGCGGCGCCGCTGGAGTTCACCGACCACGTCGGCGCGCCGCTGCAGGAGGGCCTGCTGCTGGTGCACAACACGCTGGTGGGGCTGAACCTGCGCTCGCGCGTCAAGCTGGGCTGCGCCGGCAAGGTGGTCAGCGCCTTCGACATCGCGCGCATGATGGCGCTCGGCGCCGACTGGTGCAACGCGGCGCGCGGCTTCATGTTCGCGCTGGGCTGCATCCAGGCCCAGACCTGCCACACCGGCCACTGCCCGACCGGCGTGACCACGCAGGATCCGCTGCGCCAGCAGGCGCTGGTGGTGCCCGACAAGGGCGAGCGCGTCTACAACTTCCACCAGCAGACGCTGCATGCGCTGAAGGAGCTGGTGCAGGCCGCCGGACTCTGCAGCACCCGGCGAGATCACCGCACCGCACATCGTGCGCCGGCACTCCGAGCACGGCGTCAAGCTGCTGGCCAACCTGCTGCCCTTCGTGGAGCCCGGCGCGCTGCTGGACGGCGAGCTGCCACACCAGGTGTTCCGCACCTACTGGCCGATGGCCCAGGCGCGCAGCTTCGCGGTGGCGCCGGCCTGAGCCGGCTGCGGTCCAGCCCCCGGATCAGGTCGGCGGACGGGTGTCGATGAAGCTCTGGCGCGCGTCGAGCTTTTCCGCCAGGCGGGCCAGGTTGTCGTGGCGGTTGCGCCAGTCGATCTGCGGGAAGCGGAAGTCGAGGTAACCCAGCGCGCAACCGACCGCGATGTCGGCCAGCGACAGATGGATGCCGGCACACCAGGGCTTGTCGGCCAGGCCGGTGCTCATGGCCTTGAGAGCGCTGTCGACTCGGCTCAGCTGCCGGTCGATCCAGGCCTGGCTGCGCTGTTCTGCGGTGCGCCCGGGCCAGGTGGCTTCCAGCCGCGCCAGGATGGCGGCGTCCAGCACGCCGTCGGCCAGCGCCTCCCAGGTGCGCACCTCGGTGCGCTCGCGGCTCGCCTCGGGGATGAGGCGATTGAGCGGCGAACGCGTGTCGACGAACTCGACGATCACCCGCGAATCAAAGATCGCTTCGCCCGCAGGCAACACCAGGCAGGGCACCTTGCCCAGCGGGTTGGCCTTGAGGATGGCCTCGTCGTTCCAGACGTCCTCCAGCACCAGCTGGTAGTCCAGCTTCTTCTCGGCCAGCACGATGCGCACCTTGCGCACGTAGGGGCTGGTCAAAGCGCCGATGAGCTTCATCATCATGGGGTGGGGGCCTCGCCTGGAGTGCGTTGGTGTTCTGTTTGAATTCATTCTAGCCAAGGCCTCCGCCGGACGCGGGTGGTAGAGTGATTGCCCAGGGAGAAAGCGCCCCTGCCATCCACGGTTCGGGCCGGAGAACGCATGACGGAACCGAGCTTCGACGGGCTGGCCACGCGGCCACCGAGCGACCAGCGCCTGGACGTGCGCTTCACCGGCTCGGGCAGCGAGTACTTCCGCATCTGGATCGTCAACCTGCTGCTCATGCTCGTCACGCTGGGCCTGTACTACCCCTGGGCGAAGGTGCGGCGGATGCGCTACTTCTACGGCAACACCGTGGTGGGCGGCCACCCGCTGGGCTTTCATGCCCAGCCGTCCAAGATGCTGCGCGGCTACCTGCTGGTGGCACTGCTGCTGGTGCTGTACTCGGTGGCCGGGCAGTTTTCACCGCTGGCGGGCTTGGTGGCCTTCGTCATCGTGGCCGGCATCTGGCCGGCGCTGCTCAAGTCGTCGATGCAGTTCCGCCTGGCCAACACCAGCTGGCGCGGACTGCGCTTTCGCTTCCGTGGCACGGTGGGCGGCGCGTACACGGCACTGCTGCCGATGTTCGTGCCGGGCCTGCTTTTCGTGGCTGCGGTCGTGGCTGTGCCCGATACGGAGCAGCCTCCGCGCATGGTTCGGGCTGCTCGCGCTGGCGGTGGGCCTGCTCACCGTGTTGCTGCTGCCCTGGCTGTGGTGGAACCTCAAGAAGTACCAGCACGATCACTATGCCTATGGGCCGGAGCAGACCTCGCTCGCTGCCGGCACGGGCGCGTTCTATGGCGTCTTCGCCAAGACTTCGGGCGTGATGCTGCTCGGCCTGGTGGTCCTGGTCGCCCTGATCGGCGCGATCGCGTTCCTGGCCATCGGCGACCTGCGCGGCGGCCGGCCGCGGCTCGATCCGGTGCTTGCCTTCGGGCTGGGCATCGTCGTGTTGGGTCTGGGCCTGCTGACGCTGCACCTGCTGCCCAAGCCCTACTTCATCTCGCGCCTGCAGAACCTGCTGTGGTCACGCACCGCCAGCCACGGCGTGCGCTTCGCGAGCGCCCTGCGGTTCTGGCCCTTCTTCGGACTGACACTGAAGAACTGGCTGCTGATGGGGTGCACGCTCGGCCTGTACTGGCCCTTTGCCGCCGTGGCAACGGCACGCATGCGTCTCGAGGCCATGCACCTCATGATGAGCGTGGACCCCGACACCTTGGTCGATCGGGTGCGGGCCCAGCAGGGCGAGGCGGCCGGCGAGGCGGCCGGCGACCTGTTCGGCCTGGACATCGGCCTGTGACACCCAGGGAGGCAGCGTCCCCATGACCGACGACCGCCGCGGCCCCACCACCGTCACCGCCGAGTACTTCGACGGCCTGAGTGCGCGCGCCTACCCGGTGCGCGTGAGCCGTCGTGGCGAAGCGCTGCACATCGAGGGCGCCGGCATCGACACCGAGTTCTCGCTCGACGACCTCGAGTGGCCCGAGCGCACGCGCCACGGCACGCGGGTGGTGCATCGCAGCGACGGCGCCTCCATCCAGGCCGAAGACTCGGACGTGTGGGACGAGTTCGCGCGTGCCTGCGGCCACGGCGACTCGCCGGTGGTGAGGGCCCAGCAGAGCTGGCGCTGGGTGACGGTCAGCCTGGTGGCGGTGGTGGTGGTGCTGGCAGCGACCTACCAGTGGGGTCTGCCGTGGGCGGCCCGCGCGGCCGTAGCCTTCGTGCCGCCGCGTGTGGAGAGCGAGATCGGCGCGGCCGCGCTGCAGACGCTGGACCGGCATCTGCTGCAGCCGAGCAAGCTGCCGCTGGAACGCCAGCTGCTGCTGCGCGTGGCCTTCGAGCGAGCGCTCTCGGTCCAGCCGACCGGGCTCGGTGCCGGTGCACCGCCTGGAGTTCCGCGCCAGCCGCATCGGCCCGAACGCCTTCGCCTTGCCGGGCGGGACCATCGTGATGACCGACGAACTGGTCGACCTGGTCGACGGCGACCTGCCCGTGATCGTGGGCGTGCTGGCCCATGAACTCGGCCACGTACAGCAGCGGCACGGCATGCGCATGGTGGTGCAGGTCGGCGCGCTCGGCGCGCTGACCAGTGTGGTGCTGGGCGACTTCAGCACGCTGCTGGCCACGCGCGCCGGTGGTGCTGGGCCAGGCGGCGTATTCGCGCGACGCCGAGCGCGAGGCCGACGCCCACGCGGTCAAGGTGCTGCGCCAGGCCGACATTTCGCCGGCGGTGATGGTGAAGTTCTTCGAGAAGATTGCGGCGTTCCAGCGCGGCAAGGGTCCGTCGTCCACGGGTGCGTCGGCGCCCTCGCGCAGCGATCCTGAGCCGTCGCGCGATGCGCCGTCGGTGCTCGGCATCGCCATCGCCTCGCACCCGGCCGACGCCGAGCGTGTGCGCTTCTTCCAGGAAGCCGCCGGCGTCCGCTGAGCAGGTTGCGCGAGGCACGCGCGCCGTGTTGCCTCGGGATCTCCGGGTCGGCAGGTCAGCGGTTCAGCCGCCAGTCCACCTGGGCTGGCCGGCCGGGCAGCGTCAGCGCCGCGGTGGCGGGTGGCGTGCGCGCAATCACCTCACCGCGCCGCACCACCATCAGCCGCGTGGCGCGCAGGCGGATCGCCTCGATCGGGTCGCGCGCCTGCAGCAGCACGAAGTCGGCGGCCTTGCCCACCGCCAGGCCGTGGTCGTCCAGACCCATCAGCCGGGCGCTGTTGACGGTGACGGCATCGAAGCAGGCCTTCATCTGCGCCTGCGAGGTCATCTGTGCCACGTGCAGGCCCATCGCGGCCACCTCCAGCATGTCGCCGCTGCCGAGCGAGTACCACGGGTCCATCACGCAGTCGTGGCCGAAGCCGACGTTGATGCCGGCGGCCAGCATCTCGGGCACGCGGGTCATGCCGCGGCGCTTGGGGTAGGTGTCGTGCCGGCCCTGCAGGGTGATGTTGATCAGCGGGTTGGCGATCGCGTGCACGCCCGCCTCGCGCATCAGCGGCAGCAGCTTGGACACGTAGTAGTTGTCCATGCTGTGCATCGAGGTGAGGTGCGAACCGGTCACGCGCCCCTGCAGCCCCAATCGCTGCGTATGGAAGGCCAGCGTCTCGATGTGGCGCGACAGCGGGTCGTCGCTCTCGTCGCAGTGCATGTCCACCCGCAGGCCGCGCTGGGCCGCGATCTCGCACAGGATGCGCACGCTTTCGGCACCGTCGGCCATGGTGCGCTCGAAGTGCGGAATGCCGCCAACCACATCGACACCCAGGTCGAGCGCACGTTTCAGGTTGGCCAGCGCGTTTGGCGACCGCAGCAGGCCGTCCTGCGGAAAGGCCACCAGCTGCATGTCGATGTAAGGCGCCACCTTCTGCTTCACGTGCAGCAGCGCCTCCACCGCCAGCAGCCGGTCGTCGCACACATCCACATGGGTGCGGATCGCGAGCAGCCCCTTGGCCACCGCCCAGTCGCAGTACTGCAGCGCGCGCTCGACCAGCGCCTGCCTGCGTGAGCTGCGGCTTGAGCTCGCCCCACAGCGCGATGCCTTCGAGCAGCGTGCCGCTGGCATTGACGCGCGGCAGGCCGTAGCTCAGCGTCGCGTCCATGTGGAAATGCGGGTCGACGAAGGGCGGCGAGAGCAGGCCGCCGGCGGCGTCGATCACCGGCACGCCCTCGGGTGCGGACAGCGCCGGGCCGATCGCGGCGATGCGCCCGCCCTGCACCAGCAGGTCGATGCCGGTGCGGCCGTCGGGCAGGTTGGCGTTGCGGATCAGCATCGGCCGCACCCGCGCGTCACTTGGTGCCGAAGAGGCGATCGCCGGCATCGCCCAGGCCCGGCACGATGTAGCCGTGGTCGTTGAGCTGGCGGTCGATCGCGGCGGTGTAGACCGGCACGTCCGGGTGCGCCGACTGGAAGTTCTTGAGCCCTTCCGGCGCAGCCAGCAGGCAGACGAAGCGGATCGACTTCGGCTTGGTCTCCTTCAAGCGGTCCACCGCCGCCACCGCCGAGTTGCCGGTGGCCAGCATCGGGTCGAGCACGATCGCGTCGCGCTCGTGCATGTCGTGCGGCATCTTGAAGTAGTACTCCACCGCCACCAGCGTCTTGGGGTCGCGGTACAGGCCGATGTGGCCGATGCGCGCACCGGGCACCACGCTGAGCATGCCGTCGAGAAAGCCGGCACCCGCCCGCATGATGGACACGAACACCGTCTTGCGGCCCTCGATCACCGGCGCCATCATCTTTTCCAGCGGTGTCTCGATCTCGATCAGCTGCGTGGGCATGTCGCGCGTGACCTCGTAGGCCATCAGCATGCTGATCTCGTTGAGCAGGCGGCGGAAGGTGTTCGTGCTGCGATCCTTCTGGCGCATCAGCGTGAGCTTGTGCTGGATCAGCGGGTGGGTGATGTGGTGGACTTCAGCGGTCATGGGCGGCTCCTCCGGGGCACAGCATAGCCCGTGCCAGCGTCGGCTTGTTCCAGCTCAACACGGCATGCAAGGCGGGACCGGGCCGTCGGCGACACTCGGGGCATGACCCCTTCCACGGCCCCCACCCCTTCATCGGCGCTGCGCTGGCTGCCGGCCCCGCTGCGTGGCGCACTCACGGGCGTGCTGCTGGCCCTGAACACCGTGCTGGTGTTCTCGGCCATGATCCCGCTGGCGCTGGTCAAGCTGCTGCGCCCTGGCCTCGCACTGCGCAGCGCCTGCGACCGCGGCCTCAATGCCCTGGCCTCGCGCTGGGTGGCCAACAACAACGCCTGGATCGCCGCGGTGCACCCGGGCGCGGTGTGGGATGTGCAGGGCGTCGACGGCCTGCACCCGCGCGGCTGGTACCTGGTGTCGAGCAACCACCAGAGCTGGGTCGACATCCTGGTGCTGCAGCGTGTCTTCCATGGCCACATCCCCTTCCTCAAGTTCTTCCTCAAGGCCGAGTTGATCTGGGTGCCGGTGATCGGGCTCGCCTGGTGGGCGCTGGACTTTCCGTTCATGAAACGCGGCAAGGGCCACGGCGCGCGCCACAGCGATCTGCAGACCACACGCGACGCCTGCGAGAAGTTCAAGCGCATTCCCACCACGGTCATGAACTTCGTCGAGGGCACGCGCTTCACGGCCGCCAAGCACGCGGCCACGGCCAGCCCCTACCGCCACTTGCTCAAGCCCAAGGTCGGCGGGCTGGGCATTGCATTGGCCACCATGGGCGAGCAGTTCGAAGCGCTGCTGGACGTGACCATCGTCTACCCCCACGGCATCCCGACCTTCTGGCAGCTGCTGTGCGGCCGGCTCGATGCGGTGACCGTGCGGGTGCAGCAGCGTCCCATTCCCCCCGAGGTGCTGGGCAGCGACCCCATGGGCGACAAGGCCTACCGCCAGCGCATCGGCGCCTGGGTGGACGGACAGTGGGCCGAGAAGGACGCGCTGATCGACGAACTGCTCGGCGACACAACGGCGCCCTGAGGGCGGACGGGCGGTGCTCGCCCCATTTCACGCACCGCCGAAGGCGTTTCGCGACCGGCTTCGCCCAACCGTCGCACCGCGCTGGAACGGCCGGAGCCGCCCCGGCACAGTGGCTGGGTGGGCGCCGCTTCCGGGGCCCTGGCGCAGCACCATGTCCGTCGAAGTGTCCCTTCTCCGCAAGCTCCTGAAACCCAGCCAGCTGCTCTGGGCGCTGGCCGCCGCCGCCAGCTGCGCCGCGGCGCAGGCCCAGGTCGGCCTGTCGCAGTTGAAGTTCGGCGAATTGCCGGTCACCCTGGTCTACCCGACCGCGCAGGCCGGCCAGCCGACCGCGTTCGGACCGTTCACGCTGACCGTGGCGCGCGACGCTGCGCCGTCGCCGGGCACGCGCCGGCTGGTGGTGATGTCGCACGGCACGGGTGGCAGCCCGCTGGCCGATCACCAGCTCGCCGCGACGCTGGCGCGTGCGGGCTTCGTGGTGGCCCAGCCGCTGCACGCCGGTGACAACCACCTCGACACCTCTGCGGCCGGCCCCGATGCCTGGCAGCGCCGCCCGCGCGAAATCACCCAGGTCATCGACGGCCTGGCCCAGCATCCCACCTGGAAGCCCCTGCTCGCGCTCGACCGCGTGGGCGTGCACGGCATGTCGGCCGGCGGCGTGTCGGCGCTCTCGCTCGCGGGCGCACAGTGGCGCATGCTCGACCTGATCCGCCACTGCCAGGAACAGACCGAGGCCGACTTCGGCTTCTGTTTCAACGGCATCGTCGACCCCAAGGCTCAGGCCGCGCGACGCACGCGCTACGACAGCGCGCGCAACGTGCCGGAGATGTTCCTGCCAGCGGAACTCAAGACGGTGCACGGCGGGCGCACACCGGCGAGCGACGGTGACGAGGTGCGGCCCGACCCGCGCGTCGCAGCGGTCACGCTGAGCGTTCCGGTGGCCGCCATCTTCAGCGGCCCGAGCCTGGCGCGGATCCGCATCCCGGTGGGCGTGGTGACGGCCGAGCGCGACACGATGCTGGTGCCCGCCTTCCATTCGGCACGCGTGCTGCGCCAGTGCGCCCGCTGCAGCCTGCTGGCCGCGTTGCCCGGCGCCGGGCACATGGACGTGCTGTCGCCCTGGCCGGACAGCGTGGCCCGCGCCGTGGCGGCGCAGCACCCGCGCGGCGGGCTGCCCGAGCCGGGATTCAACCCGGCCGAGCGCGACGCGGCCATCGCCAGGATCGCGGGCTTCTACACGCGGGAGTTGGCCCGCTGAGACGCTCTGGCGCATCGGAAGCGCCGGCTCGCCTCTGCTGGCTCAGATCGAATAGCCCAGCAGCATCGCCACGCCGGCCTCGCGGTTCGGGCGGGTGAAGCTGTCGCGGGTCAGGCGCCCCATCTTGATGGTCAGCGCGTCGGTGGCAAACCACTTGGCATAGATCGCATCGATCTCGCCGCTCGAATAGAGCCGCGCCAGGCTGCGATCGACGACGGTGCGCAGCGCGGTGTCGCCCTTGCGCATCATCACTGCATAAGGCTCCACCGAAAGCGCCAGCGCGCTCACGCCAAAGGCCTCGAGCGCACGGTCGTTGGCCGCCAGGCCGATCAGCAGCGAGTCGTCCTGCGGGAAGGCGCTCACCTTGCCTTCCTTGAGCGCCTTGTAGGCCTCGGTGTTGCTGGCATAGGACTCGATCGAGGCCTGCAGCTCACCACCTGCCAGCTGCTTGAAGAGCTTTTCGGAGGTGGTGCCCTTGCTGAGCGCGATCTTCAGTCCGTTGAGGTCCTGCAACGAATCGATCTGCAGGCTTTTCGGGGCCAGCACGCGCATCGCCGCCACGAAGTAGGTGTAGCTGAACGCCACCTGCTCCTGGCGCGCACGGGTGTTGGTGGTGGAGCCGCACTCCAGATCGATCTCACCGCTGATCAGCTTGGGGATGCGCTCCGGGCCGGTGACCAGCTTGTATTGCACCTTGAGCTCGTTGAGCTTGAGCTCCTTCTTGATCTCGTCGACCGCGTTGAGGCACAGGTCGATCGCGTAGCCGACATGCTGCTTGCGCGCATCGACGAAGGAGAACGGCCGCGCCGCCTCGCGCACGCCGAGCACGATGGTCTTGGTGCTGCGGATCTTGGCGAGGGTGTCACCCGCCGCCTGCGCCCACGCGGTGCCGGCCAGAGAAAACAGGACGAGCGGCGCCAGGGTGCGCTGCACAAGAACGACGAGGGAAGGCATGGAGGGGCTCGGCCGAAAAGCGCGCAGTGTATAGGGTTTCCACCAATCCCCGCCTGGCGTGCGTGCACGTCAGCCTCCGGCGCGCTTCACCTTGTACCCATCTTGCTGAAGCAGCCCGATCACCCGTTCGACGTGGTCGCCCTGCACCTCGAGGACGCCATCCTTGACGGTGCCACCCGAGCCACAGGCCATCCGCAGACGCTTGCCGAGCGCGTCCAGCGCGTCAGCGTCGAGTGGCACGCCGCGCACCAGCGTCACCGCCTTGCCGCCACGCCCCTTGGTTTCGCGGCTGACGCGCACCCAGCCGTCGCCGGCCGGCACACCCCCAGAGGCGCCCCGCAGACCTTGGCAGGTGCAGGCGCTGAGCGCCTGGCGACAGAGCGGGCACATGCGCCCGCTCTCGGTCGAGTAGACGAGGCCGCCAGCGGCTCCCTTGCGCATCGAAGGCATCGGTCAGGCCCCGCGGTCACCCTCGCGATCCACCCCGCCCACCGATCAGGGCTTCTTCGCGTAAGCCGTGCACCAGCCGATGGCCGCAACCTGCTTGCCGGCAAACAACGGGCAAGGTCCGGCGGCATCACCCGCCTTGCCACCGAACAGCGCGCAGTTGCCACAGGCCGATCCCGCCACGTGCTTGGCGTTCTTCGTGGTCTTCGCGTCGGCCACATAGCTCAGCGCCACGGCAGCGGCATCGGCCGGATCGACCATCGGCCCAGCGACAGCCGGCGCGGGTGCCGCTGCGGGTGCCTGGGCCGGGGCCTGCACGGGCGCAGGTGCCGCCGCTGGCGGAGGCGCGGCTGGCGGGGGTGCGGCTGGCGGCGGGGGCGCAGCCGGCGCCGTACTCGCCGCAGGCGCTGCGGATTTGTCGCCGCAGGCGGCCAGTGCGGCCACGCCTGCAAGGGGAACGAGGGCGATGAAGCGACGACGGGTGCTCATGCGGATCCTTTCGGCTGAGTGGACCGCAGCATTGTGAGCCAGCGACCTGCCTGGCGAGCTGGCCGGGTTCGCTCGGCTGCGCAGGCTGGCGCAGCGCTATGGCCGGACCCCACCTGCCTGCTGGCCGAGCGACTGCGCCACGAAGTCGACGAAGCTGCGCACGCGGGCGGCGTGCTGGTGCCGCTGCGGGTAGACGGCGTAGATGTCGGCATCGGGCGTGTGGAACTGCGGCAGCACCTGCACCAGCCGGCCGCTGCGCAGGTGGCGCTCGATGTCCCACTCGGCGCGCATCAGGATGCCGTGGCCGTCGAGCGCCCAGTTGACGGCGATCTCGCCGTCGTTGGTGGTGAGGTTGCCGCGGGTCTTCACCGCCACCGTGGCGGCGCCCTTGCCGCGGCCGGTGCTGAGCCGCCACACGCCATAGGCTTCTTCGCCCTGCCGGATGCCGATGCACTGGTGGCGCGTGAGGTCGTTCGGCACCTTGGGCGTGCCGTGCCGCGCCAGGTAGGCGGGCGATGCGCACAGCAGCCGCCGGTTGGGCGCGATGTGCCGGGCCACGATGCGCGTGTCCGGCGGCGCGCCGAAGCGGATGCAGACGTCGAACGCGTCCTCGCTCAAGCGGCGGCGGATTCACCGACAGCTGCAGCTGCACTTCCACCTGCGGGTGCTTGCGCGCAAAGCGCGAGATCAGCGGCGCGATGTGGCTGCGCCCGAAGCCGAGCGTGGCGTTCACGCGCAGCAGCCCGCTGCGGCGTGGCGCGTGAGACGCCCAGCAGCTGCGCCATGTCGTCGATCTCGCCGAGGATGCGGCGGGCGTGCTCGAGCAACAGCTCGCCCTCGGGCGTGAGGCTCATGCGCCGCGTGGTGCGGTTGACCAGCGACACGCCGGCGCGCGCCTCCATCTGCGCCAGGTGCTTGCTGACCGCGGGCGTGGTGATGCCCAGTTCGCGCGCCGCGGCGCTCAGGCTGCCGGCGCCGGCGAGCGCCGAGAAGAAGCCGAGATCGGCCGGTTGGATGCCGCTGCTCATGATGAATGACGTGGTGTGCGCCATGCCGGCGCTGTGCCGAGATTGTTAACTTCAGTTCAACAATGGATTCACTCTAGCGGCGATCCATCGCGCCGTCCATTGCCTACAGTCGCCGCCATTCACCACCACCCGCGGCGCGGACACACCATGAAGACCTACTCCATCGCCACCATTCCCGGAGACGGCATCGGCAAGGAAGTCGTGCCCGCCGGCCAGCAGGTGCTGCGAGGCGCTGGCCCGCACCAGCCAGCGCGTTCCGCTTCGAGTTCGAGAACTTCGACTGGGGCGGCGACTACTACCGCCAGCACGGCGTGATGATGCCCGCCGACGGCCTGGACGCGCTCCGCCACAAGGACGCCATCCTGTTCGGCTAGCGCCGGCGACCCGCACATCCCCGACCACATCACGCTGTGGGGCCTGCGCCTGAAGATCTGCCAGGGCTTCGACCAGTACGCCAACGTGCGCCCCACGCGCATCCTGCCCGGCATCGACGGCCCGCTCAAGCGCTGCGGCCCCGAAGACCTCGACTGGGTCATCGTGCGCGAGAACTCCGAAGGCGAGTACGCCGGCGTCGGCGGCCGCGTGCACCAGGGCCACCCGATCGAGGCGGCCACCGACGTGTCGATGATGACCCGCGCCGGCGTCGAACGCATCATGCGCTTCGCGTTCAGGCTGGCGCAGTCGCGGCCGCGCAAGCTGCTGACCGTCGTCACCAAGAGCAATGCGCAGCGCCACGCGATGGTGATGTGGGACGAGATCGCGGTGCAGATCGCGAAGGAGTTCCCCGACGTCACCTGGGACAAGGAACTGGTCGACGCGGCGACCGCCCGCATGGTCAACCGCCCGGCCACGCTGGACACCATCGTCGCCACCAACCTGCACGCCGACATCCTGAGCGACCTGGCCGCCGCGCTGGCCGGCAGCCTGGGCATCGCGCCCACCGGCAACATCGACCCGGAGCGCCGCTACCCGTCAGCATGTTCGAGCCCATCCACGGCTCGGCCTTCGACATCATGGGCAAGGGACTGGCCAACCCGGTGGGCACCTTCTGGTCGGTGGTGATGATGCTCGAGCACCTGGGCGAAGCCGCCGCCGCGCGCGGCTGATGCAGGCCATCGAGCAGGTCACCGCCAACCCGCAGCTGCACACCCGCGACCTCGGCGGCCAGGCCACCACCGCCGAGGTGACGCAGGCGGTGTGCGAGATCCTGGTCGCCAGCGCCCGTCGCTGATGCACGCAGGCCGCGCCGACATCGGCGCGCCGCTCCCCGAACAAGAACCCACGGAGACATCCATGACGCATTCCCTTGCCCCGCGGCGCCGCCGCATGCTCGCGACCTTCGCCCTGGCCTCGCTGGCCACGCTGGCCTTCAGCGGCGGCGCCATGGCCCAGGCCTGGCCCGCCAAGCCGATCACGCCTGGTCGTGCCCTTCCCGGCCGGCGGCACCACCGACGTGCTGGCGCGTGCGCTGGCCGAGAAGCTCACGCTCAGCCTCGGCCAGACCGTGATCGTCGAGAGCAAGCCCGGCGCCGGCGCGACGCTGGGCGCCGACTACGTGGCCAAGTCCAAGCCCGACGGCTACACGCTGCTGGTGGGCGCGGTGCACCACACCATCGCCACCAGCGTCTACAAGAAGCTGCCCTACGACTTCCAGAAGGACCTCGCGCCGATCACCACCATCGCGCATGGTGCCCAACGTGCTGGTGGTCAATGCCAGCACGCCGGCGAAGAACGTGGCCGAGCTGGTGGCGCATGCTCAAGGCCAAGCCGGGCAAGCTACAACTACGGCTCCAACGGCAACGGCACGGCGCAGCACCTGATCGGCACGCAGTTCCAGAACCTCACCGGCACCGAGATCGCCCACATCCCCTACAAGGGCAGCGGCCCGCTGGCCACCGACCTGCTGGGCGGCCAGGTCACGATGTCGTTCGACACCGTGACGCCGGTGCTGCCGCACATCAAGGCCGGCAAGCTGCGCGCGCTGGCGGTCACCACCGCGAAGCGGTCGTCGGCGCTGCCCGACGTGCCGACGCTCGACGAGGCCGGCCTCAAGGGCTTCGACATCGGCACCTGGTTCGGCGTGCTCGCGCCCGGCGGCCACGCCCAAGGACATCGCTCGCCCGCCTGAACACCGAGATGGTCAAGGTGATCCAGTCGCCCGAGTTCCGCAAGCGCATGGACGAGATCGGCGCCGAGCCGATCGGCAACAGCGCCGAGCAGATGGCCGCGCAGATCAAGAGCGAGACCGAGAAGTTCGCCAAGCTGGTGAAGGACGCGAAGGTGACGATCGAGTG
>CAVUBY010000012.1:0-405011 GCA_963739925.1 uncultured beta proteobacterium
CTGCACCGAGATCAGGCAGTGGACCCAGCGGCGTTGTTCGCCGACCTGAACGAGTTCTAGATCACATGAGATGGTCTCGCCTTGCTGCCGGGCTTGCTGGATCATCGCCTCGACATGCGTTGGGTCGCCGAAGACGCGCTGCACGAAGCTCTCGTGCTTGAGCTCCCGCATGCGGTTCAGTGACAGGCCCACCACCTTGGACACCGTCGGGTTGCCGTTGATGAACCGCCCCTCTTCATCGAGCACGAAGATGCCCGCGCTGCTGGAGTCGAAGATCTTGCGGTATTGCGCCTCCATCTGCTCGACTTCTGCCCGCAGCTCGCGCTCGCGGCGCAAGGCCACGGCATTGGCTTCGAGCAAGGCATTGGCACCCAGCACCAGCATGCCGATCTCGTCGTGGGCGTGCCGAGGGCAGATGCTCTAGCCGCTGGGCAGTGCCAGGGGCTAGCGAATGGAGCTGTTCGGCCATTCGGACGATGGGTCGCGAGACCAGCCGTGCAGCCACCAGGTAGAGCAGCACTGCCAGCAGCACGGCCTGCCCGACCATCAGGCGCCGCACTCGCTAGGCATCGTGGCGCGCAGCCGCGCGAATGCCAGCGTCATCAGCCCGTATCAGCAGAACGCCGACCGATTCTTCCCTGTTGAAGGGCGACGCCAACGGCTTGCTGACGGACATGCCAGCCGTGCCGCCCAATTCTTTCAGCGTGGCGCCGGCGCCTGCCGCTGCCAGCACATCGCCGCCGGGCTCGGTGACGGCGGCCCCAGCCACCAATGGATGGCTGGCCAGGCCGGACACCAACTCCTGCAGCAGCACCGGGTCGCGCGCGAACGCGCCCACCGCCACGGTCTTTTCGATCGTGCGTGGCCAGGCCCTGCAAGGTGTCCCGCCCGACGGCCAGCGCACCGGGCCTGCGCTTGCCCGTAAGCCAAGGTGCCCACCACCAGCGCGAAGAGCGAGGCGCCGGCCAGCAGCGACAAGATGAGCCGGGCCTGCAGTCCGTGCAAGAGGCCGGGGGCTCTGACCCTGACGCTCACGGCGATGCTTTCAGGACCAAGAGGATGCGCAGCGACTTGTCTGCCGGTTCCTTGCTCAGCCAACCGACAGCGCTGGGGTTGCGCTTGATGATGTTGACCATCGCGGTCTCATCGGGCAGTGACTGCGGCGGCATGCTCTGGCCCGAGAACATCAGGCGTGACCAGTAGCTGTTGACCTGGGCCGGGCTCATGCCGGTGAGGCTGAGGTAGAAGGCGTCCCGTGTGGGTGCACCGCGCGGCAGGTCGAAGACCAGTGCGAAGTCGCCGTTGTCGAAGTTGCGCCGCCGCCCCATGAAGAGGTCGACCGCCGCCTTCTCGGTCAGCACGGTCTGGGGGTTGGACGCGCTGGCGACGATGTAGAAGTCAGCCTGGGCGTTGTTCAGCCAGGTGGCCAGTGCCACCAAGGTCATGCGTTTGAATATGGATCGCATGGCCGGCCTCAGAACACGAAGTCCAGCAAGACAGAGGAGACGTGGGACCTTCCACTGTCGGGCGTGGTCTGGGTCCATAGCGAGGCGCCGTTCGCTTCGGTGCGGATCTGATCCCACTGCAGCTTCAGTGACATCTGCGGGTGGAAGTCCCAGCGGGTGCCCAAGGACAGCGTGCGTTGTGACGGTCGCCCCAGGTTGGCGGTCCAGGCGGCGGCGGTGCCCAGCGCCTGGGCCTGCGCGGCCAGTGCCGGGTTGAAAGCCAGCGAGGCGGCCCATTGCGGCACGTCCACGGCCGGCGCACTGGATCGAACCTGGCTGTAGGCCGAATACGCTGTCCAGTCGCCGAAACGGCGCCCCGCGCTGGCATAGCCCCCGACCAGATCGAAGAAGGGGTGGCCTGTCACCTTGGCCGCCTCAGCGCTCCAAAGCCAGGGCCCCGACTCGTATCGGATGCCCAGGGCCAGGTAGCTGGCTGTGGCGTCTGCAGCATCGACCCGCAGACGCAATGTCTGTGCCTCGGACGCGACATTCGGCACCGGCAGGGCGCGTCAGCGCGGTCAGCCCCGCAATGAGCGGCTGCAAGGTCGCCGGTGCGTTGGCGATGCCGGCGCGTGTCGCGCCCAGGCGGATGAGCAAGCCACCGGACTCGCGGGTGATGGAGCTACCAAAGACGGGACTCACCCGCACGCCGGCATTGTTGCCGCGGTCGCCGCCTTCGCCGCGGCCGGCAAACAGCTTGACGCGCCAACGGGCATCGCCCAGGTCGAGCCAGCGGGACACATCCGCCCCATCCAGCGAGGTGGGCAGCAGGCCATAGAACTCGACGGGCGGCCGGGCTGGCAGGTAGGCAAAGCCCACGTTGCGGTGATCGGACATCAGGAATGCATCGAGGTTGATTCGGCCGACGCGGACCGTCAATTGCGGCGTCGGGTGGATCGCGGCGAAGGCCCATTCCACGTTGTCGCCCAAAGTGGCTCCGGGGCTGGCGCGGGCAGCCAAGAGCTGCGCCACAAAATCCAGTTGCGTCATCGGCGTGTAGTTCAGCTGCAGCCCGATGCGCGAGTCCACGTCGACGCGCGTCCGGTCGGTGCTACCGGACTGTCCAAGATCCCGGCGATAGCCCCAGCCGTTAGGGGCAGCGACGTCGGTCACGCCCAGCGTGCCGAATCCGCTGATGCGGACAGTGTCGGCGCCCTCCGCCAGAGCCCTGGGTGTCCAGCTCGCCAGAGCCGCGAAGGTGAGCAGCGCGGCCCAGTGTTGCCCGCCAGCTCTGCGTCTGCGGGAGGGATATGGAGGATGGTGACATCTGGGCATGTTCCACCCTGACGAACCAGCGTGCATCGCGGAAAGAAGGCCAGTTCTCGCCTCCAATTGGCGAGGGGCCGTGGCTGCTGACCATGTCAGGCAATGCCGCTCGTTGTCAGAAGCTCTGCTTCGGGCACTCCCGGAAGATGCGAGCCGTGCATGAAGCGCACTCAGTGGCATTGAGTCTTGCAACGATAGCGCCCAGGGTTTTCGGGTCGCCCATGGGGAAAAGGTGGTCGCGGCCGATCTCGTCCATTTCAGCGCTCTGGGCCCAGGTGCGCAGGGCGCCTTCACGCAGCGCAAACAGAAACAGGTCGCCGCCCATTTGGCGACGGCGGCGGGCTTCCTGCACCAGCGTTTGCGCGCCGGCCAGATCCACAAAGTTGACGCCGGGGCAGGCCAGCAGCAAGAACTTCTGCGAAGGCGTCTGGGCATCCACGTCGGTCATCGCGCTCTGGATGTGGTTGGTGGCGCCAAAGAAGATCGATCCATTGACGCGCAAGATCTTGAGCTGGGGACAGTCCGGAATGCCCTTGGAGGCGGTGAAGTGGTATTGGCCCTCGCCCCCAGCGGGCTTCACATCCTCAATGAGCGGCTTGGAGGTGCGGTTGAGATACAGCAGCAAGGAGATGAGCACGCCCACGCAGATGGCGAATTCGAGGTTCAGGAAGAGCGTGGCGGCAAAGGTGGTGACCAGCACCGCGGCCTCTTGTCGATCGCTGTGCAGGATGTGGCGGATATGGTGGAAGTCGATCAAGCCCCAGGCCACCATGAAGAGCACGCCGGCCATGGCTGGCAGGGGCAAGTAGGCGGCCACCGGCGCGACGAACTGTACGATCAACGCCAGCAGCAGCGCCGAGAACACGGCCGCCAGCGGTGTGCGTGCGCCCGACTCCAGGTTCAGCCCGCTGCGGTTGAAGGAGCCACTGGAGGGGTAGGCGCTGAAGAACGCGCCCACCGTGTTGGCCAGGCCCTGGCCTAGGAACTCCTGATTGCTGTCCAGCCGCTGGCCGGTCTTCAGCGCCAGCGCTCGGGCGATTGACATGGCCTCGGTCAGCGACAAGGTGGCCAATGCGATGGCAATGGGCAGCAACTGGCGCAGCGCGTCGAAGGACAGGTCAGGTGCCGACAGGTGCGGCAAGCCACGCGGCAGTGCCGCGAGGGTGGCAATGCCGCTGCGCGCTGGCCCCAACCAGTTGTTCAATAACGCCGCCAACAAGCTGCCCGCCACCAGGGCCGTGATCATGTGCGGCACCTGCTTGATGTAGCGGCGCGCCAGCAGGCTGGTGAGCAGCGTGGCCAGCGCCACCGCCAGCACCCAGGGCTTGACTTCATCCAGGTGCAGGACCATGGCCTGCACCACCTGCGGGAAGGTTGCGCCACGCGGCACCGGCAGGCCGAAGAAGCTCTTCACCTGGCTGGCCGCAATCAGCACTGCCGCGCCTGCGGTGAAGCCCACCACCACGGTGTGCGAGACGAAGTTCATCAGGCTCCCCAGTCGCAGCGCGCCCAGCGCCAGCATGATCAGGCCCGACAGGAAGGACAGCGTCAGCGCCAGGTTGATGAACGCCGCGCTGCCCGGCTCAGCCAAGGGGCTGAGCGAGGCGAAGACGACGATCGAGATCGCCGTGGTCGGGCCACACACCATGTGCCAGGACGAGCCGAACAGCGCCGAGACGACCACCGGCACCATGGCTGCGTACAGGCCGTATTCGGGCGGCATGCCGGCGATGGTGGCGAAGGCCACACCCTGCGGCACCAGGATCAGGCTGCCAGTCAGGCCGGCGCCGAAGTCGGCACGCAGGGTCTGGCGGTTCACCAGGCCCCACCAGGCCAGAAAGGGCAGCCAGCGCTGCCAACGCGTCGACGGCGTCATGCGGGTGTCCTGGCGGCGGGTTTGCCTTCGAGGCGTCGCTCGGCAACTGGCGTGGCGCGGCCCGTGGACGGCCGTGAAGCGAAATAGATGCTGGGCAGGATCAGCGCGGCGCCCACCGCATGAAACCATTGCGGCAACTCGCCCAGCACCAGCCAGGCGATGAGGGCGGCGTAGACCGGTGAGAGGTACATCACCAGGCCGGCGTGCGTGGCACCCAGCTCACGCACCATGAATGCATAGGCCTGGTAGGCCAGAAAGCCGGGCACCACGCCGGCCAGCGCGGCCAGCGCCAGGCCACGCACACTGGGCGGCGCTGGCGCCAGCGCCCACGCTTCCAGCAGCGTGAAGGGCAGCAGCACCAGCACGCCACCGGCCGTGATGGCCGTTAGCCGTTGCGGCGGCGTCAGCGCCGTAGGCCAACGCTGCTGCAGTACCGTGTAGGCCACCCAGCCGGCCCCGGCGGCCAGGATCCATGCATCACCGACCACCGGCCGCACGGCCAGCAGGTTCAGCAGTTCACCCTTGAGAATGACGAACAGCACACCCACGGTCGCCAGCATCAGGCCCACGCGCTGGCGCAAGGCCAGGGGCTCGCCGAGCAAGCGCGTGCCCGCAATGGCAATGGCCACGGGCGTGGCGGCATAGATGAGCGCGATGTTGGCCGCGCTGGTGGTGGCCGCACCCACATAGACGAAGGCGCCGCACACCCACATGCCCAAGGCACCCAGCAGCAGCGTGCGCCAGCCCTCGACACGCATGGCTCGGATGATGTGGCCGAGGTCGCGCCCGCTCACGGCCAGCATCAGCAGCAGCGCCACCGACCAGCGCACCAGCGCCAGGAGATGCGGCGCGATGTCGCCGCTGGCTGCACGGGCGATGATGTAGTTGCACGACACCAGCGCGGGGGACAGCCACAACAGCACCTGCGCCCGGCGCTGCATCGACGCTGCCTTCATGGGGCGGCCGCTGCCTGGCCCTGCAGATGGGCGTTGGCCTCAGCGGCCGTTTCGAACAGGTGGGGCGCCACGCCGCGCTGGCGCAGCGCCTCGCCCAGCTTGGCGCGCAAGAAAGCGCTGGTGGTGTAGCGGCACACCCTGCTGTAGTGCGCCTGCGCCACCTCGCTGGCCATGTCCACGTAGGCGTCCAGCGCGTCGGGCAGCACGGTGAAGTTGTCGTAGTCCACCACCGCCGGCACCTTGCGGCCCAGCGGCAGCAGGCGCCCCAGCAACTGCGTGCGGATGCGCTCCACGTCGGCCTGGTCGCGCACGACGCAGCCAGCAAAATTGGCGAAGAACAGGCCGCGGTCCCCGTCGAAGGCAAAGCGCGACTCCAGCGGCAGGCGCAGCATGTCGGCGCGCAGCTGCATGGGGTCAGGCTGGAAGATGCGCGCGTCCATCAGGCGCGGCGGCTCGGGCATCAGCGGCGCGAAGTCCATGCAGTCCAGCACGTCGCGCTGCAGGTCCAGTCCGGGCGCGATCTCGACCAGCTCCATGCCCTGCGGCCCCAGCCGCAAGACGCAGCGCTCGGTGATGTACAGCACCATCTGGCCGCGCGCTTGGGCCACGCTGCCGCTGAAGGTGCGGTGTTCCACCTCGCGCACGAACTTGTGCTGCTGGCCGGCGTGCGTGAGCTGCAGCAAGCCGCCTTGCACCGCCAATGCCTGCTTGCCAGCCGCGAAGGTGCCCACGAAGACTACCTTGCGTGCGCTCTGGCTGATGTTGATGAAGCCCCCCGCGCCCGCGAACTTGGGGCCGAACTGGCTGACGTTGAGGTTGCCCTGCGCGTCGGCCTGCGCCAGGCCCAAGAAGGCAATGTCCAGGCCGCCGCCGTCGTAGAAGTCGAACTGGTAGGGCTGGTCGATGATGGCCTGGGTGTTGATGGCCGCGCCGAAGTCCAGCCCGCCGGCCGGGATGCCGCCGATCACACCGGGCTCGGCCGTCAGGGTCAGCAGGTCGATCACACCCTCTTCGTTGGCCACGTTGGCCACGCCCTCGGGCATGCCGATGCCGAGGTTGACGACGCTGTTGGCCTGCAGTTCCAGCGCCGCGCGACGGGCGATGATCTTGCGTTCGTTCAGGGCCAGCGGTGTGACGCTGCTGGTCGGCACGCGCAATTCGCCGCTGTAGCCGGGGCTGTAGCGGGTGCTGAAGGTCTGCCAGTGGTTGTCGGGGTTGGCCACCACCACGCAGTCCACCAGCACGCCCGGGACCTTCACCTGGCGCGGGTTTAGGGCGCCGCGTTCGGCCAGGCGTTCCACTTGTGCGATGACGAGCCCGCCGCTGTTGCGCGCCGCCATGGCGATGGACAGGCATTCCAGTGTCAGCGCTTCGCGTTCCATGCTGAGGTTGCCGTCGGCGTCGGCCGTGGTGGCGCGGATCAGCGCCACGTTCACGGGGAAGGCCTTGTAGAAGAGGCTCTCAGTGCCGCCCAGGTCGGAAAGTTGCACCAGGTCGTTCGGTGGTGCACGCATTCATCTTGCCGCCGCCCAGACGCGGGTCGACGAAGGTGCCCAGGCCGATGCGGCTCAGGTGCCCAGGCCGACCGCCGGCGATGTCGCGGAACAGGCAGCTGATGACGCCCTGCGGCAGGTTGTATGCCTCGATCTTGTTCGCCATGGCCAGCCGGCCCAGGCCAGGCACCAAGCCCCAGTGGCCGCCCACCACGCGGGCCAGCAGGCCTTCGTGCGCGAAGTGGTTCAGGCCCTTGTCGCGTCCGTCACCCTGGCCGGCTGCATAGACCAGGGTCAGCTTGCGCGGCGTGGCCGTGTCGAGGAAGCGGCGCTCCAGCGCGATGGCCAGTTCCTCCGCAAAGCCGATGCCGACGAAGCCCGAGGTGGCGATGGTGTCGCCGTCGTGGATCAGCCCCACGGCGTCGGCCGCCGAGACGACTTTGCCTGCGTCCAGGCGGCCGGGGATGCGCAGTGTGGGGCGTGTCATGGTTAGCCAGCTGGCGGGCCTGCTAGCGGGCGGTCCAGCCGCCTTCGATGGGCAGTGCGGCGCCTGTGATCGATGCCGCACTGTCGGAACAGAGGAACAGCACCAGCTCGGCCAGTTGCTGCAGTTCCACGAAGCGCTTGTTGGGCTGCGAGGCCAGGATGATCTCGCGCACCACGCGGTCTTCAGGCAGGTTGTGCACCTTGGCCTGGTCGCGAATTTGCCCTTCCACCAGCGGCGTGCGCACATAGCCCGGGCAGACGGCATTCACGGTGATGGCCGTCTCGGCCACTTCCAGCGCCACCGCTTTGGTCAGGCCCACCACGCCGTGCTTGGCCGCCACGTAGGCCGACTTGAACGGCGAGGCCACCAGCCCGTGCGCCGAAGCGATGTTGACGATGCGCCCGCGGTTGCGGCGCTTCATGCCTGGCAATACCGCCTTGATGGCGTAGAAGTTGGACGACAGGTTGATGCCGATGATCTGTTCCCACTTCGCGTCCGGGAACTCGTCCACCGGTGCCACGAACTGCACACCGGCGTTGTTGACCAGGATGTCCACGCCGCCGAAGGCCGCTTCTGCGTCGGCCACCAGTTGCGCAATCTCGGTGGGCTTGCTCATGTCTGCAGCGCTGTAGGCCACCTGCACACCAGTGTCGGCGGCCAGGCCGGCGCGCAGCGTCTCGATGGCCTGGACGTCGCCGAAACCGTTGAGCATGACGGGATGACCGGCGCGCGCCAGGGCTTGCGCAATGGCAAGCCCGATGCCGCTGGTCGAACCAGTCACGATGGCGCCGAGTGCGGTGGACATGGAGGTCTCCTTCTTGCCGGTGGACAGCGGCGTGGGTTTGTCAGGCAGTCACGACGCGCAATCAATCGGCGGTGCCGATGTACAGCTGCCGCAAACGTGGGTCGTTGCGCACGGACTGCGCAGTGCCGGACAACGCAAACCGCCCGTGCTCCATCACGTGCACCCGGTCGGCCAGTTCCAGCGCGCGCTCCACGTCCTGCTCGACGATCAGCATCGTCAGTCCGGCCTTGCGCAGTTCAGCCAGGGCGGCGTACAGGCGGTCCATCATGATCGGCGCCAGGCCCAGGCTGATCTCGTCGAAGAGCACCAGCCGCGGCCGTGACATCAAGGCCCGGCCGATGGCCAGCATCTGCTGCTGCCCGCCGGACATGGACGTGCCGCCGTTGGTGCGCCGCTGCTTCAGGTCGGGGAACAGCGCATACACCTGCTCCAGGCGTTCTGTGCGCTGTCCGGCTGGCACGTCGCGCGCCGGCAGCAGCAGGTTCTCTTCGACGGTCAACGGCGCAAAGATGCGGCGGCCTTCCATGCAATGCGCCAAGCCCAGGCGGGCAATGCGGTGCGCCGGCAGGCCGGTGACGTCGATGCCGTCCACCCGCATTTGACCGGCCGTGGGCCGGATGGTGCCACTGACCACGCTGCGCCAGCGTGGTCTTGCCCGCCCCGTTGGTGCCCAGGATGGCCACGACCTGGCCCGGTTGCACGCGCAGGTCGATGCCGTTGAGCACCCGCGCCTGGCCATAACCGGCGTGCACGCCCTGCAGTTCCAGCACGGCGGGCTGCTTGCGCCGCCCGCCGCGGGCCTGGCCGGCGCCACCAGCCCATTGATGCTCCCCACTGCGCCAGCGCGGGCCGCGGCGGGGCACCGGACCTGCCGTGGCCGGCTCGGCAGCCACCTGGCCGCGTGCCATGCGCCGTGCCCAGGTAGACCGCGGCCACTTCGTCGCTGGCCAGCACCTGGGCCGTCGGGCCTTCGGCGAACTTCTTGCCGAAGTTGATGACCAGCAGGCGATCGCAGCACTCGCGCACCACGCGCAGCACGTGCTCGATGATGATGACGCCGTCGACCTCGCCGCGCAGCGACTGCACCAGCGCGATCAGCTCGGTGACTTCGGCATCGATCAGCCCGGCGCCCACTTCGTCCAGCAGCAAGAGCTTGGGCCGCAGCGCCAGGGCGCGCGCCACTTCCAGCCGCTTGCGGCGCAGCAGCGGCAGGTCGCGCCCGCGCCAGTGTGCGGCGTCGGCCAGGCCGCAGCGCTCCAGGATGGCATCGCAGGCGGCGCGCGCCGTGGCGCCTGAGTCGAAGGGGTGCAGCGAGAAGCGGGCGGCCAACAGGTTCTCGCGCACCGTCATGTCCAGGAACGGCCGCGGGATCTGGTAGGTGCGGCCGATGCCGAGGCGCGCGCGTTCGGCCGCGGGCAGGGCGGTGATGTCCACGCCGTTGAAGACGATGCGCCCTTCGTTGGGCACCAGCGCCCCGCCCAGCAATCCGATCAGCGTGGACTTGCCTGCGCCGTTGGGGCCGATGACGCCCGTCACCTCGCCGCGTGCCAGCTGCAGCGACACCTGGTCGGTGGCCACCACGCCGCCGTAGCGCTTGACCAGGCCTTGCGCGTCGAGCAGCAGTTCGCTCATTTCACGCCCCTGCCTGCGCCGCCGCGCTGGAGAACCAGCCCGACCAGCCCTTGCGGCGCGAAGCGGATCACCACGATCAGGATCGCCCCCGTGATGGCCAGGTGCAGCGCCGGGTAGTCGGCCAGCAGTTCGGACAACGCCACCACGAACACGGCGCCCACCAGCGGCCCGGCCCGCAGGCCCTGCCCGCCGATGATGACGATGGACAAGCACGTTGACGGTCCAGGCGATGCCGAACATGCCATAGGGCTCGACCGTGCCCACCTTCAGGCCCTGCAGCGCCCCGGCCATGCCCATCAGGAAGCTGGCCAGCACAAACGCGATCAGCTTGATGCGGAAGGGCCGCACGCCGATCTGCGCGGCCGCGTCTTCGTCGTCACGCACGGTCCGCAGCAGGATGGAGTAGCGCGACGCCGTGGCGGCGGTCATGGCCGTCGTGGTGAAGGCCAACAGGCCGAGCGCGATCCAGTACAGTGTCGCGCAGGCCCGGCGGGTCACGGCTCAGGAACAATCCGCTGGCGCCACCGAAGCCGCCGTAGTTCACCATGAACATGCGCAGCGCCTCGGCCAAGGCCAGCGTGCCCACCGTGAAGTACAGGCCCCGCAAGCGAAACACCGCGCGCGACACCAGCAGCGCCAGCAGGGCGCCTGCCAGCTCCAGCGCCAGGGATGGCCAGCACCAGCGGCAGCCCCGCCTGGTTGACCAGGCCGGTGAGGGTGTAGGCCCCCACCCCGACAAACGAAGCCGTGCCCAGCGACACCAGCCCGCCGTAGCCCGCCAGCAGGTTCCAGGCCTCGGCCAGCGTGACGAGCAGAGCAGCCGGAATCCGATTTCTAACGCGTAGTCGGACAAGAACGGCGCCACCGCAGCGAGGGCGAAGAAGGCCGCTGGCAGGACCAGCAGCAGACGGCGAAGCGCCAGATGCCTCGGGGGCCGCGGTCCGCGCCACGGCGTCGGTCAGCGCGGCGCTCATCAGCGGCCCGTCATCGCAGAAATGCCTTGCGGGCGCAGTGCCAGCGCCAGCAGGAACAGCACCAGGCCCACCAGGTCGCGATAGCCGTCACCCAGCAGTACCGCCCCCAGGCTTTGCATGCCGCCCATGGCGATGCCAGCGATGAGCGTGCCGAAGATGTTGCCCACCCCGCCCAGCACCACCACGGCAAAACTGACCAGCAGGTAGGTCGCTCCACTGCCGGGTGTGAACGAAAAGGCCGTGCCGATGAGCACCCCGCCCATCGCCGCACAGGCCGCGCCCAGCGCGAAGGTGAACGCGTGCACGCGCCGCACGTCTACGCCCATGGCGGCGGCGGCGCTGGCGTCGGCCGAACTCGCCCGCAGTTCACGGCCGAATGCGGTGCGGGTGATCAGCAGGTGCACCAGGCCCACCAAGGCCACCGACACCGCGAAGCCGATGACGTAGATCTGCGGCACCGTGACCGGGCCAAGGTGCAGCGGCCGGGCGGCATAGGTCGCCTCTATCGTGCGCGTGTCGGCCGAGAAAGCCAGCAGAAGCAGGTTCTGCAAGATGATGGAGACGCCGAACATCGTCATCATGGGCGCTTCCATGCCCTTGCCGGCGAGCGGCGCGATCAGCAGCCGCTGGAACGGCCAGGCCATGAGTGCCATCAGCAAGCCCACCAGCAGCAGCGCGCCGATGGGGTCAAGGCCCAGCAGGTGCAGCAGGAAGTAGCCGAGGTAGGCCCCGCACACGAGCAGTTCGCCGTGCGCCAGGTTGACCAAGCGCATCACGCCCAGCGCGATGGACAGGCCCAGCGCGATGAGCGCCAGGATGCCGCCGAGCAGGAGGCCGGACACCAGGCTGCTGACGATGACATCGAGGTTGGGCACGTCAGCTCCGATGCACGGCGGCGCGGGCTTGCTTACTTCGCTTCAGGCAGCGGGAAGATCAGCTTGCCGTTGGCGCGGTCCTTGGGCCACACGACCACCGCCTTGCCGCTTTGCCACTGCATCACTGTGATCGGGATGGCGGAGGTGTTGCTGGCGTCGAACTTGACCGGCCCGATGACATAGCTCTTGTTGGTCTTGGCGATGGCCGCGTTGATCTTCTCGCGGTCGGTGCTGCCCGCAGCGGCCATGGCGTCCAGCAGCACCTGCGCGGCGGCGTGTGAATCGGCGATGTGCTGGCTCTGCGTCTGCTTGGTCTCGGCTTCAAAGCGCTTGGCCAGATCGGCCGCACCGGGGTATGGGAAGCTCGGGTCCCAGTAGCCGCCCACCAGCACGCCGTCGGCCAGCTTGCCAGTGGCCTGCGCGAAGAACTCGGGCTCGGCGCCCTTTTCCATCACCAACAGCTTGGGCGTGTAGCCGGCCGAGGCCATCTGCTTGCGCATGGCGATGGCCTGCGGCGGAATGGCATCGACCAGCGCGATGTCGGCACCTTCCGACTTGGCCTGCGCCACCATCGAGGTGAACTGCTGGGCATCGGTGGGGAAGGACGCGTTCTGCACCACCGTGTAGCCGTCAGCCTTGGCCGTGGCAGGCCAGAGCTTGCCGCCCACCAAGGCGCCGTCGGGGCCGTTGTCGGCCATGATCGCAACCCTCTTGTTGGTGGGCAGCTTCAGCTCGGCCAGCATGCGGAAGGGGGCCGTGGCCAGATCGGTCTCATCGAAGAACAGCACCCAGGCGTACTGCCACTTGCGCACCGACTTGAAGGCTTGCAGCGGATCGCACCCGGCCACCAGGGGAACTTTGCGCCGCTCGGCCACCAGGGCACCCGCGTTCACGAGTGCGGGCGTGCACGAGCCCAGCATGGCCACGGCCTTGTCGCGCGAGATCAGCGTCTCGGTATTGCTGGCGGTGACGCTGGGGTCGGTCTTGTCGTCGCGGATGATGAGTTTCACCAAGCGCTTCTTGCCGTCGACGAGCACGCCACCGCTCTTGTTCAAGTCATTGACGGCAGTCTCGTAGCCCCACTTCTGGTACGCCCCGAACCCGGCCAGCGGGCCGGACAAAGGGATCGATGCGCCGATGACAATTTCGTCGGCGGCAAAGCTGCTCAGGTGCAGTACGGCAGCAGCTGATGCGGCGAGAGCGCGGGTGAAGAGAGATACTTGGCTTGACATAGTTGGAGTCTCCATTCGTCATGTGTGTATGGGCTGAGCAACCAAGTGGTCAAGCATGGCTGCCGCACTGGCCCTCAGGCGTTGCTCTTGTTTGGTAGCTGTCCGTCCCGACGGCCATTCGACATCGGTGAGGCGATGGCATGGCAGGCTCTCGCCCATTGAAGGCGGACCGCGCGATTGGCAATCGTCGAGTGGGAACAGCCGTGCTTGCACGCGAGATCGCGAAGCGATAGACGACCTTCGCGGTAGTCTCTCTCGATGGCATTCCAGTCGATCTTGCGACGGCAGGTGGCTCGCGGCGCTTCTTCGAGAGACATGCTCCTTACCGGCGGGTCTGTCGACATGAGAACGCGCTCCTTGGACAACACGGGAGTGCTCTTGTCACCACTCGCCAATGCGGACGCCACCCACCTTGGTGCGATCGCCTCGGGCCAATACCTCGGCATCTGACATGGTGACGCGATTGCGGCAAGCGGCACGCCAGCTGGCGATACGGGCTTCCATCTCGGCCTTCACCTCGGGATGCGAATCGACACTTCCGAGATCGCTGAGCTCGTCCGGGTCGTTCTGCAGATCGAACAGCTGCGGACCAAAACCTTCGAATCGAACATACTTCCATCGCTTTGTGCGAACCATCGTGGCGCGCGCAGTGCTGACATTGATGTTCAGCCGGCGCCGCGCGTCGTAGAAGGCATAGTCCAGTTCCGAGAAAACGGCCTCGCGCTCTTCGAAGTCATCACCCCGCAGAATTGGCAGCAAGGATCTGCCTTCCAGCCAAGTGTCATCATCGGCCAATCCGACCGCTGCCCTGAAGGTAGGCAGGAGGTCAATCGACTCCACCAGAGTGCGGCTGACCGGTACCTTTCGCTCCGTACTCGGATCGACAACGATCAGCGGCACGCGCACACTTGCCTCGTAGAACATCTCCTTTTCGCCCAGCCAGTGATCGCCCAGAAGGTCACCATGGTCGGCTGTCAGCACGATCAGCGTGTCGTCGCGGCGGCCCAGATCGTCTAGCGCTTGCATCAGGCGGCCGATGTGGTCGTCCAGTTGTTTGACCAGGCCCATGTAGGCAGGCACCACCCTGTCCCGCACCTCGTCTTGCGAGAAGGCTTGCCCTTCAGGATGCTGGCGAAAGGCCGCCAGCACCGGGTGCGCCAACGTCTGTTCGGATTCGCTGCGTACCGGCTTCGGGATGTCTTCGGCCGTGAACATGCCGTGGTAGGGCGCTGGCGCGATGTAGGGCCAGTGCGGCTTGATGTAAGACAGGTGAAGGCACCAGGGCGCATCACCCTGCTCGCGCATGAAGTCGATGGCGCGGTCGGTGGTCCACGCCGTTTCAGAGTGCTTTTCCTGCACGCGGGCGGGCAGGGCGGCATGTCGCATCTGCCAGCCGCTGAGCACTTCGCCGTTCGGACCGGCGCCGGAATTGGCATAGTCATGCCAAGCGTTCTTCGCGTCATAGCCCTGCGATTTGAGGTAGAGGTTGTAGGGCGTGTCACCGTACTTCAACTTGGCGTCGGGTAGCACGCCGTCGTCGCGCGCGTAGGGCTCAAACCCGCCCTGGTCGACAAGCAGGCCATCCTTGGACTTCGGGTCGATGCCCAAACGCTCCATGCCGGCGCGATCGCCCACAATGTGCGTCTTGCCAATCACGGCCACCCGCAAGGCCAGCTTGGCGCAGGTGGTCGCCCATGGTCATCAGGTGCGCTGCCAAAGGCACGAAGTTCCATGTGGCACCGTGGCTGGTGACATAGCGACCCGTGTAGGTCGACATGCGCGAAGGGCCGCAGACCGTGCCTTGCACATAGCAGTGCTCGAACCGCGTGCCGCGCGCGGCCAACATGTCGATGTTCGGAGTCTGCAGCCTGCCTTGGCCATTGCGGTAGCAAGACAGCATGTCTGCCCGCAGCTGGTCGGCCATGATGAAGAGCACATTGCGGATAGGGCTCATGATGGTGTCCTGCTAACGTACTTTGCTGGTTAACGGCTCGGCTGATCGGCTCTCAATCGCTCTTCAATCCTTGCGTCTTGACAACGGTGGCCCAGCGGGAGGTCTCACTGGCGACCAATGCACCCAGTTGAGAGGAAGTGCCCACCGCAGGGTCCACGCCCAATTTGGCCAACGACTGCTTCACCTCAGGGTCGGCCAGCGCCACGGCAATCGCGGCGTTCAGCTTGGCGATGATCTCGACCGGTGTTCCTGCTTTCACCATCAAGCCCTGCCAATCTCGCACCACCATGTCCTTGTAGCCCAGCTCAGCCAAGGTGGGCACGTCGGGCAGCACCGACATGCGCTGCGCTCCGGTCACAGCGAGGGCATTCAAGCGGCCCTGTTGAATGAACGGCAGCACAGGTGCGCTCGCGCCGAACATGAACTGATGAGTTCCGCCGATCAGGTCGCTGATGGCCTGGCCGAACTGGTTGTAGGGCACGTGGACTGCGAAGGTCTTGGTCTGGATCTTGAACAGCTCGCCCGTCATGTGCGCTGGCGTGCCCAGCCCGCCCGTCGCGTAAGACAGTTTGCCGGGCTGCGCTTTGAGAAGCTTGACCAGATCGGCCGTCGTCTTTGCAGGGACCGATGGATGGGCGACAAGTACGTTGTACGACCACACCATCTGACCTACGGGAGCAAAGTCCTTCTGCAGATCGAACGGTACCTTGGCAAGCATGGAGGGTGCCACGGCCATCGGCATGAATACCGTCATGAGCGTGTAGCCGTCGGCAGGCGCGCGCAAGACTTCCTGGCCACCCAGAGTGCCCGAGGCGCCGGCCTTGTTTTCCACGAAGATCGACTGACCCAGTTCCTTGCTCATGCGAGTGGTGACGATGCGCGTCACCACGTCGATTGGCGTACCTGGCGCCGTCGGCACCACGGCGCGGATGACCTTCTCGGGGTAGGCGGCCCAAGCCTGATGCGAGGCCAGCGGTATCAGACCGAGAAGAAGCGCTAGCAAAGTACGGAGGGGACGGGAGCAGGGGGTCATGTCGATGTCTCCAGTGTTTCGTGGTTGAGCACGGGTGCGGATGGAATCGTGGGCCTGTTCAAAAGGCAACGTTGTTGCCACCCTTCAGGGCCAGCATCTGCCGCGCCTCGGCTGGGGATGCGATCTCGAAGCCAAGGTCTTCCAGGATGCGGCGGATCTTGACCACCTGCGCGGCATTGCTCTCAGCCATCTGGCCACGGCCCAGGTAGATGCTGTCCTCCAGGCCGACGCGCACGTTCGCACCCTGGATGGCTGCGTAGGTGAGCAGGCTCATCTGGTGGCGGCCCGCACCCAGCACGCTCCAGTGGTAACTGTCGCCGAACAGGCGGTTGGCCGTTTCGCGCATGAAGGTCACGTTGACCGGGTCGGGACCGATGCCGCCCAGGATGCCGAAGATGGTTTGGATGAAGAAGGGCGGCTTGACAAGACCAGCATCGACGAAGTGCGCTAGGTTGTACAAGTGACCGACGTCGTAGCACTCGAATTCGAACTTGGTCCCGCAGCCATCACCCAGGTCACGCAGGATGTGGCGGATGTCGCGGAAGGTGTTGCGGAAGATGATGTCTTCCGTGCCTTCCACGTAGGCCTGCTCCCAGGGGTACTTCCATTCCTTGATCTTGCTGGCCACCGGGTGGATGCTGAAGTTCATCGAGCCCATGTTCAGGGATGCCATCTCGGGCTTGAAACGCAGCGGCGGGGCCAGGCGTTCTTCCAGCGTCATCTTGGTCGAGCCGCCGCTGGTGATGTTGATCACCGCGTCGGTGGCCGCCTTGATCGGTGCCAGGAACTGCGCAAAGATCTCCGGGTCGGCGCTGGGCCTGCCGTCCACCGGGTCGCGCGCATGCAGGTGCAGGATGGACGCGCCCGCGTTGGCGGCATCGATGGCCTGCTGCGCAATATCGGCCGGCGTCAGCGGCAGGTACTTCGACATGCTGGGCGTGTGGATCGCGCCGGTCACCGCGCAGGTGATGATGACCTTGTTGGACGAGCGTGCCATGGGAGGTGTCCTTCAGCGTTGTTCGGCCGCGTTCATGGCCTTGAGGTGAGCCAGCACGCGCGCGCGCAGCTCGGTCTGTTGCTCAGGTGTCCAGGTACGGAAGCCTTCGCCGCTCTTCATGCCCAACTTGCCGGCATCGATCAGTTGCTGCAGGTATGGCGATGGGCCCGGTGTGTGGTCGATGGCCGGTAGCACCGTTTGGTGGATGGCCTGCGTCAGTTCAATACCGACCAGGTCCGCGTTCTCCAGCGGGCCCAAGCACCGGCAGGCGGCGGCCGAAGCTGGCCTTGACCACCGTGTCCACGGTGGCCGCGTCGCACACGCCGTCAGCCACCAGCGCTACCGCTTCGCGCCAAAGTGCGTGCTGCAGCCGATTGCCGATGAAGCCGGGCACGTCCTTTTCGACCATCGCCGGTGTCTTGCCCACTGTGGCCAGCAGATCGAACATGCGCTGCGCCAGGGCGGGATCTGTTTGCGGGGTCTTGATGACCTCCACCAGCGGCACCAGGTAGGGCGGATTCCACCAATGCGTGCCCATCGCGCGGTGTCCAGTGCGCAGGCCCTGCATGATCAGTGTGATGGGGATGACGGAGGTGTTGCTGGCCAGCAGAGCGCCCGCAGGTGTCAACTGCTGCAACTGCCCAAAGAGCTTTTGCTTGAACGCGAGATTCTCCGGCCCCGCTTCGAAGACCACGTCGGCCGCAGCCACGCAGGCACCCAGATCCTCCACGGGAAACACGAGGTCGGCAGCCCCCGCGTCCTGCCCCAGGTCCACCAGGTTGCGCCGTACCCGTTCACGCAGCGTGGACAAGGCATCGGCGCTGGGGTCGTACACCGTCACCATGTGCCCGGCCAGCGCAAAGACCTGCGCAATGCCGTGGCCCATCAGGCCGGCGCCGATGATCGCGATCTGTTCCTTGTCGACCATGATCATCAGCCTGCGGTGTAGCCGCCGTCGGCATAGACGGTGTGGCCGGTGTGGAAGGCCGATGCCCGGGAGCACAGGAAGAGCAGCGGCCCTGCCAGGTCTTCGGGTTCGCCCAGGCGGCCGACGGGCACGCGGGCCAGAAAGCCGGCACGCACGGTCTTGGCCTTTTCGGTGTCCTCGAACATCCAGGCTGTCAATGGCGATCGGAACACGGTGGGGGCGATGGCGTTGACCGTGATGCCGTGCTGGCCCCACTCGCAGCCGAGTGCTCGTGTCAGGCCGTCGGTAGCTGCCTTCGATGCGCAGTAGGCGGAGTAACCGGCAGGGTGTCCCAGCTTGCCTCGTGCCGAAGACACCAGAACAACTTTGCCGCCGGTAGCGCGAGGAATGACGCGCTGACCAAAGGCCTTGCACAGCAGCCAGGTGCTGGTGACGTTGCCGTCCATCACGCCTTCAAAGCGCTCCAGCGGCATGTCGACGATGGGACAGGGGTCGTTCAGGCCCGAGCCGACGACGAGGATGTCCAGCGCGCCGAAGGCCTCCAACGCGGCGTCCATGATGGCATCGCAGTCGGACTCGGTGCTGGGGCGGCGCGCCACGGTGCGGACTTCGGCGCCCAATTCTCTGCAAGCCGCGGCGGTTTCTTCCAGCGCCTTGGCGTTGCCCGCGGCCAGAACCAGCCGGGCTCCGGCCCCGGCGAGCACCTGGGACGCCAGCGCCCCGAACGCGCCCGACGCGCCGGTGACCACGGCCACCTTGCCGCGCACGTCAAACAGCGACAGCGGGTTCTTCAGCCAGTCCTTGCTCATGCTGCCTTCTCCGGGTAGGGCATCACCACCAGCATGGTGGCGACCGCATTGCCGTGGTTCTTGACTTCGCGGACTTCGTGGCCGGGGATGCAGCAGCTGTCCAGCGCACGCATCACGGTGGTCCTGGCCGTCGACCGTGATGGTCAGTTCCCCGGTCAGCACGACGTAGACCTTTTCCAGTGGTGAGGCGTCGGGGCCCGCACCTCCGCCCGGGCAGGAAGTGCGAGAGGCCGGTCCAGAATTTTTCAGGCCCGCCCGGCTCGAAGCCCTGCAGACGCAAGGAGCGCATGTCGTAGTGGTTGGGTGCCACATACGGTTGGGCTTCGGCAAAGCGGGTGACTTTCATCGCGGCCTTTCGGACTTGGGTTTATTTGCCGGTCTCGATGCGGTACTGGCCGCTCGGATCGACGATGGCCACCAGTCGCACGATGCAGCCGTCACCCTTGGTCCAACGCCACGGGAAGGCAGCGAAGGTGACGCGCATGCCGGTGACGGCATCGAGGTCGCCGCCGACGTTCTCGAAGCCGCAGATGCCTTCCTTCAAGATGGCCTGGTGGCAGGGCTCCCACTCCGGGAAGTCCTCGATCACCTTGCGGCCAGTTTCGCGCTCGTACTCGCGGTTGATGTCGGGGAGCAGACCGTTGGGCCAGCCCGGGCCGTGCGGGCCAATAGCGGTGCCTAGCGGGATGGTCCAGCGCCTGGGTGTCGCTGCCGATCATCTTGACCTTCTTCTTGGCGAACCACTCGCCGGCTTCCTTGTAGAAGCCCGGCGAGTAGGCGTAGTACATGCGGTTGTCGCCGTAGTGCTTGTGCCAGCCCGTGTTGACGATAACGATGTCGCCCTCGCGGATCTGCGGGCTCGCGGCCTCCAGGTCGGCCGCGGTGATGACTTCCCACTTCTTCTTCGGGATCGACACCACCACACCGGTGCCGAAAAAGTGCGGCAGCGGCACTTCGTCCATGAAGGCGGTGCCCTCGACCACGTGTGCGGGCGCATCGATGTGCGTCCCCGAGTGCATGACCGTGGTGATCTTCTGCGTCAGCACGCCGCTGCGCGCCATGGTGTGCAGGCGCTCGATCTTCACGTCTTCGAAGTACGGCCAGCACGGCTGACCCAGGCCCCACGGGTGGCTCAGGTCGTAGAACTTGAGGCCCATCTTGTTGTTGAGGTTCTCTTCGTAGAGCGTGCCTCGGATGTTGATCGTCATGGTGCGTTCCTTGTCAGCTGTGGGAACCTGGCGCAGCCTGATCGCAGTGGCGATCACGGTGCTTTACAGGTCATTTGGCGTCCGTCTAGCGGTACACGTGTATCACTATACGGTTCAATCGATGAGGCGGAATAGGCGTTTTCCCGGGCTGACTCCTGTGTTGCGCGCACCCTTGGAGCCGATGAACAGCGGCACGCACCAGCCGCACTACACTGGCCGCGTGTCCGAGCGTCGGTACAAGCGCACCGCGTCGTCGGCGACGAAGCCACCACCCTCAACTCAAGCAGCATGAAACCCGCAGACCTCGAGCACGAACCCGCATTCGAACGCCAGGGCATCCAAGTCATCGCACGCGCAGCGTCTTTGCTGCGGGCACTGGAGCGCCGACCTGATGGGCTCAGCCTGGGCGAGCTAGCCAAGGCCATCTCCTTACCAAGGTCAACTGTCCAGCGCCTGGTGGACGCTTTGGACAATGAAGGCTTCGTCATGGCGGCAACGGCCACGACGGGCGTGCGCTTGGGCCCCATGCTGCTTGCTCTCGCTGCGGCGACCCGGTTTCACATCGCCGAGGTGGCGCGCGAAACGCTAAAGGCGCTGGCGAAGGAAACGGGTGAGACCGTCGACCTTTCCCTTATCGATCAGGACAAGGTGGTCTTCATTGACCAGGTGGTGGGTACGCATCGGCTGACGGCCGTGTCGGCGATCGGCGTTTCGTTCCCGATGCACTCTTCGGCCAATGGAAAGGCCTTGCTCGCCGCGATGGCAGCAGAAGACCTGGCAAGGGTGCGCAAGCGCATGCGGCTCACTGCTGTTACCCCGAACACCATCACGAGCTGGGACGGCCTTGAGCCGGAGCTCCAGGCGATTCGAAAGCAGGGCTGCGCGTTTGACCGCGAGGAGAATTCACTGGGCATCTCCGCTGTCTCGGTTGCCATTCGCAGCCCTTCGGGCGAGTTGGCCGCGATCTCCGTGCCGGCGCCGACCCAACGGTTCAAGGCGGCGAAGGCTGAGTTGACCGATGCCCTCTTGAGGCACACCGCCATCCTGCAGCGCTCCATGACCCGCTAACTCTAGAGCGGTGACGCGCTTCATGGAGTGGGAGCGTGCCGCGGGACTCAGAAGTTGTGGCGAAGGCCCAGTGCATATCCCCTGACGTCGTCGCCACTGTTCGCTCTGACCGTGGCAAGGGCCATGGTATTGGCAGCTTGTCCCTTGTTTTGCAAGCCCAGTGCGCGTGCGTACAAAGTCGTGCGCCTGCTCAAGAGATAGTCATAGCCTAGGACCAACAACTCGGCATCTCGAGTGCTCTTGTCGACGTTGCGCCTTGCGCCCTCGATCTTGAACACATTCTGGCCCATTGTGTAGCTGCCGCCCAAGAGCGTGGTGGTGGCTTTCAATGCGCCTGTGGCGTCTGAGCTGACCAAGGCGTAGTTGCCCGACAGGGTGAAGGCACCCATGGTGTAAGCGCCGCCGACAACCTGCGTATCCACCTGGAACGCACTGGCCGATCCCGAGCCGCTGTTTTGCCGCTGTCCCGTGTAGTGCACGAAGTGCTGGCTCCCACGGTGGCTGACCGAGACGGCCATGTAGCGCCCAATGGGCGCAGTGGCCGGTGCGGCCTGAAGGTCAAGCCGCCAGCCTGGCGTGTTCTGGTCGCCATAGTGATAGAAGACAACATTGCTCTGGCGCAGTACCGGGGCCAGACTGGTGATGGATGCGCCCTGTCCGTCCGTCTTGGGCATCATTTGCGCGGGACTCCAGTTGGGGTTGACCCCGAAAGGCGAAGTCGCAAGGATGTTGCGGAACAGCGGTGTGAGCTGGCCGTCCGAGTTCCACCGCGCCCCAGGGACCAGATGTGCCGACATAGGCCTGCGAAGCAAAAACTCCGCCCTGGTTGTACACGCCCAGATTCATTCCGATGGACATCTCCATACGGAAATAGGCCTTCATGCCGCCCCCCAGGTCCTCTGAGCCGCTGAAGTTCAATCGGGACGGCGCATTGCCCCCATCGCCCAGCTGCAAGTCGCGGGTGGTGCCCCTGACCGAGCCGACGTAAAGATCAGCAATTCCGCCGATGGTCATGCCTTGTGCCGAGGCAGCGATCGGGGCGCAACACAGGGCTGCAAGCAGCAATGGATTCGGGTGGAATTTCATGGTGTCTCCTCCTTGGATGGATCTGTGTTTTGCAAACACGCTGCTGCAGCGACAGCGGCGCAGAGAAAGTACGCGTCGATCTGGGCAATCCCTCCGAAGCGATTGCGGCAGGTGTTGCCCTTACCGATGCACTCCGCCAGCAGCGGTACTCCGACGACCTCATTGCGTTGCGCGTAGCCCGCAAGGGTGGCTTTCAGTTCGGTGGGCTTGTCGCGGGGGCGCTTGGCCGCTTCCCGCTGTTCTGCCAGGTCATTTGCCAGCTGGTCTTGCACGCTTGGTGTGGCGCGCCCGTCTCTGCGCTCGGCATAGGCGATTCCTGCGCGCTCGCGCATAGTTGGCGAGCTGTTCATCACGCGCGCCTGTGTGCCCGCGATCCGGCCACGCCCTGGCTGGGCCGAATGCCTATCGATGGCTGGAACGCGTCTGGCGCCTTCGTAGCTGTAGCCCTTGAAGACCTTGAATGAGTCTGAGCTGACTCGGATCCAGTCCGGTGCATACGCCGCGGATGAGGAGCCACGACCGATGTTGTGAAGCATCTTGCTGCCCTTGGCTGCGACGTTCAGCAGCAGTCGACTGGGCCCATCGACCCCAATGTCGACCCATGCCGCTGAGGCGAGGGGGCTTGATCTCACGGTGTTCAATTCAGGACCTCGGACATCGCACTAGTGCGGGACGGCACCCGGCGCGATTGGCCAGAGCGACAAAGTGCGTGGCGCGCGTGGCGCGGCCTCCAGATCAGCGAGTAGACGCTTGACGATGTCGGGGTGGGCTGCCGCCACATTGGTGGCTTCCTTGGGGTCCGTCTCCAGGTTAAACAACAGTTCAACCTTGGCCGCTGTCGCCTGCGGTGACGATGCCGCGCCAGCTGGCGCGGGGGCAGGCATACGAACCAGCTTCCACGGAAAGCGATAGGCCGACTCGGCATAGCCTTTGACCCGCAGCATGTGGTTGCCCAGAACCATGTCAGCGCCCGGGGCCTGGGCCGCGCCGCGCAGCACCGGCATCACGTCGCGTCCTGGCAGCATGGGGTCGGTGGGCGGCGTGCCGCCTGCAACGCGGATCAGGGTTGGAAACCAGTCCAGCACGGTGACCGGCGCGTTCAGCTTGCGCCCGCCCTCCAGTTGGCCGGGCCAGAAAGCGAATGCGGGGACGCGCTGCCCGCCCTCGAACACGGTGCTCTTGCTTCCGCGCAAGCCACCGGTCGAGCCACTGCCGTTGGCCAAAGGGCCGTTGTCGCTGGCCCAGACAACCAGTGTGTCCTGAGCCATGCCCTCGGCTTCTAGCGTGGACATGACCCTGGCGAGTTGCGCGTCCATGTGCTCCACCATAGCGGCGTACATGCGTCGCCCGGGATCAGCAATGTGGGCGTTGCGTGCCACGTACTCGTCTGGGGCCTGCAAAGGCGTGTGCGGCGCGTCGTAGGCCAAGTACATGAAGAGCGGCTTGGTCTTGTCGCGCCCCTTGATCTGACGGATCGCATCTTCCGTCATCAGGTCGGTGGTGTGCCCCGCTTCGATGAGGGCTTGACCGTTGCGTTGCCAGTCGGGGGCACCTGTCACGTCGATGTGGCTGTACTTGTTGATGAATCCGCCCAAGAAGCCGTAGAAGTAGTCGAAGCCCCTCTTGAATGGCATCTCTTCCGGCTTCGACTTGCCCAGATGCCACTTCCCGATCATCACGGTCTGGTAGTTCAATCCCTTCAGATGCTGCGGCAGCAAGGTGAGATTGAGCGGCAAGGTCTCCTTGAACGCCAGAGGCCCGTCCACACCCGTCTCTAGCGAAGAGCGACCCGTCATCAACGCCGCTCGGGTTGGACTGCAGACGGCATAGGTGTAGTAGCGGTCGAGCTCGACGCCCCGCTTGGCCAGACCGTCTAGGGTCGGCGTCTTGATGTCCGAACCGTGGTAGCCGACGTCGCCCCAACCCAGGTCATCGCTCAGGATCACCACGATGTTCGGCGATCGAGGCTTCTGCGTGCGGGGCTCGGGCTGCGCTGATGACAGCGCGAGCGAGTTACTGCAACCCGCTAGGACAAAGGACAGGGCCACAACAGCAGCCGTACACGCGGGGCGTGAAATCCAAGAACACGTGCTCCGTTCCAGCGTCGACATTTTTGATGGCCATCAGACAGTACACATGCACCACATTGTGGTTTCATGCCAGTGGTCTCGGACCGGGTAGATTCCCGGATACGTCGTACCAAGAGGTGGGGGATTCGGGACCAAGTCGCACGCTGCTTGCGATCGGACGAGGTCGCGCCCTCCCGCTCTGACCTGAGTGGTCTCGTGGAGCAAGCCAAGCCTCTGCCATCTGCGCGGTGTCGTGTCTGGCTGATCGACTTGTCCCAGTTCGAGCTGACTGACCTGCAGGCGCTGTGCGGGTCAACCACCGCTACTGGTTCACGTCCTGGGGCTGGGGAAAGGTGCCGGGTGCGTCGCCCGTTGTTTGCTGTGCCTCAGCGAAGCCGCCAGCGGCTTGCCGACCGCGATGCGACCGCAGCGTGCTGGCGGTCGCAGCTTGATGCACTGCTGTCTGCGGCTGTCAAGTTACCGCCGCGGGCCGGTGGGAGCCCCTTGAAGTGCCGCCCGGCAGCGGGCATCCAAACTTGCGTGAAATGAATGCACGATCGGGGTGCAGGTACCGAGCTGTGGGACGCACCGCGCTAGTTGTGAGCCACCGAGAGCTTGCTTCTTGTCTTCATGAGTCTGGACCTGGGAAGGTACGGCTGGTCCCGGCGTGAGGGCGACGGCTTCTGAGCGCGAGTGACTTGTGGACGATACCGAGTACGGTGCAAGTCCTGGCGGAGTTCCTGAAGCGTCGCGCCGAGCCGTTGTCCCGCAACACCCGGCGCAAAGTGATGCATCTATCTCCTCTTTGACATCGAGGAGCCCAGCCGCAATTGGCTCGCGGTTGTCAGCCGAGGGCCAGACTTGCGAAGAAGCGAGAACGCGTTCCTGACCGTTGCGAACGTAGCCAAAACGTAGCTGAATGGGCGATTCGAACGCTCTTCGCTGGACCTGAACGCACCCGGTTTTCCCTCTGCGCGCGCCCGTCAGTCGAGTACTGGAAGGGGCCGGAATGCGTCTCTTAATCCGTTGGTCGAAGGTTCGAATCCTTCAGGGCCCACCAATTAACGCAACGGCTTGGCAGAGATGCCAGGCCGTTGTCATTTGGTGAACTTGACGAGAACCTGCCATATCGATCTCTTCTTCGTCACGCCGCACCTTCCAGCCGACCGAATGCGCCCTTGATCTGGATCACTTCCTGGACCGGCGAGGATCCTTGACGGATGCTTACAATTGCTGGGTGACAGCTCAATGGCAAACGGCTTCCTGCTCGCAACGTGGCCCCTGCGCGATGGGAAGCGTCGTGTACATGCTGACCGGCGAACGTTTGCCAGACTTGAGCGTCGCGCTGGAACGGGCTGGGTACTGGACCGCCCGGTGCGCAGATTTCGCATCGGCACTCGAAGAACCGAACAACGCGGCGATCGAGCCCGTCGCGCTTGTCGATACCCAGCTGTTGCAGACCGTCGCGTCCTTCAACCTGGCAACGGCCTTGGCAGCGGCAATGCCGCTGGCCCTCTTGACGCGGTCTGAGCCAGGTCCGGATCCGACCGGCCTCGCGGCGATCGCAGCCGTGGCGGCCCTGCCGTTTCCCCCGGATCCGGCGGTGCTCATTGCTTCGCTGCCATATTGGCGCGCGCGACATCACGAATTCAAGGCGCTTAAGGAGGTCGAGCACGGCCTGCAACTGGCACTGGCCGGCAGCCGATCCATCGGCAACGCCGTGGGCATGATCGCCGAGCGGCATGGCATCTCGATGGCAGACGCCTTCAACATGATCCGCGGCAGCGCGCGCACCCATCGGCAGCCTGTTGAGCAGGTTGCTCGTGGCCTCATCGACGAGGCTGCCGGCGCCATCGGACGCTCGCCGCGCTGAACCGCGCTGCTTCGCAGCGCTCCGAACGCATCGGTCTGAAACTGGACCGAATTCCCGCGTTGTTCAGGCCATTGCCACGCGAGCCGGCCCGTACAGTCGATCTCATTCAGGATTCGGCGGCAACCGAGACCCCGTTGCTACTACCCGCCCGACGCGCTCTGCGAGCCGACACCAGGTTGCGCAGATGTGGCCCCGGGTCATGGCAAACGGAAGGCTGCTCGTGAAGCACAGACCGATGATCTCCGCGTCGACGCGCTTCAGCGCTGTCGGTACCCGCCGCCAGATTCAGCACCACCTCTGCGGCCCGCCGCCAGGCCGGCGCACGCCCTGCGCTGCCTGAGCCCGCCAGGCCGGGCCACCACCGTCACCTTGCCATCGATGGCCGTCCGCCGCGCGGTCGGCCCGTGGATACCTGCGTCAACTTTCCTCCATTTTCCCTACGGAGCACAACACCATGTCCCTCATCACCAAAAACCGCAGCAGCGCTGAAGCCGCCCCCGCCGCCGTCGTGGCCAAGGGCCTGACCAAGAACATGTCCCGCGACGCCGAAGCCAACCGCAAGCGCGCCCGCACGCTGGCCAAGCAGCAGCAGGCCGCCGAGCGCATGGCCAGCGCCGCCACCGAGCTGTCCACCGGCATCAACGAGGCGGCTTCGGCCGCCGAAGAACTCAAGCGCGCCTCCGACCAGATCGCCAGCGGCGCCGAAGAGGCCTCCGGCGCGGCGCAGGAATCGCTGGCCGCGCTCGACGCAGGTGGGCGGCGCCATCACCCGCCAGCTCGAATGCCGCCAACTCGGCGCAGACCAAGGCCGAGGGCATGCAGACGCTGGCCGGCCGCATCAACGCCGGAGGTGCAGGGCACGGTCGCCAACGTCGACGTCGCCGCCAAGCGCCAGGGCGAATCGGTCAAGATGGTCGGCGAGCTCGAGCGTCAGGCCGCCAACATCGGCGACATCGTCAAGGCCGTGGCCCGCATCGCCGACCAGACCAACCTGCTGGCGCTGAACGCCGCCATCGAGGCGGCGCGCGCCGGCCAGCACGGCAAGGGCTTCGCGGTGGTGGCCGACGAGGTGCGCACGCTGGCCGAGACCTAGCGAGAAGAGCGCCAAGCAGATCCAGGACCTGGTCGGCCAGATCCAGGGCGAGGTCAAGACCATCGCCGACGGCATCAACGCATCCGCCGACGACCATCGCAGGCGAGGTGGAAAAGAGCGAGCGTGATCATCAAGCAGCTCGAGCAGATCCGCATCGACGCCGCCGAGATCGTCGGCCGGTGCCGCCGAGATCGCCACCGCTGCGGCGCAGAGCAACGTGGCCGCCGCGGCCAGGCGCTGAAGGGCGCCGAGCAGATCGCCTCGGCCGCCGCCGAGCAGAGCAGCCGCCTGCGAGGAAGCCGCCAAGACCGTGGAAGAGCAGGCGCAGCGCGCTGGCCGAGTGCGAGCAGACCGCGCAGAACCTGTCGGAGATGGCCGACGACCTGAAGAACTCCACCGACATCGCCAAGAGCGCCGAGGAGGTGGCCGTCGGCCGCCGAGGAGCTGTCGCTCCGCGGTGCAGGAGATCAACCGCTCGGCCGGCCAGATCATGGTGGCGCTCGAGCAGATCCGCAAAGGCGCGCAGACGCAGGCCGCCGCCACCGCCGAATCGGCCGCCGCCGATCACGCAGATCGAGAAGGGCGCGCAGCTGGCCGAGGAGCGCGCCACCGCGGCGCGCGAGAAGGCCGGCGCCATCCGCGGCCTGCTGGGCGAGAACAAGACCACCATCGACAGCACTGATCAGCGGCGTCGCCAACGGCGTGCGATGCCACCACGGCCAGAGCATCGCAGCAGATCAAGGACCTGGAGCTGGTCAGCCGCAAGATCGACAAGATCGTCGACGCCATCACCACGGTGTCGATCCAGACCAACATGCTGGCCGTCAACGGCTCGCATCGAAGCCGCGCGCGCCGGCGAGTTCGGCAAGGGCTTCGTGGTGGTGGCCACCGACATCCGCAACCTGGCGCACGACTCGGCCGAGAACGCCGACCGCATCAAGGACCTGGTCAAGAGCGTCCAGGACCAGATCGGCCTGGTCGGCCGCGACCTCGACGAGATCATGGCCGCCAGCACTGGGCGAGGTGGAGAAGGCCAAGGCCATCACCGCCAACCTGGTGACGATGGAAGCCGACATGGCCGTCGGTGGAGAAGGGCAACGGCGAAGCCTGGCGGCGTCGCAGGAGATCGTCGCCGCGCTGGCGCAGGTGAAGATGGGCGTCGAGCAGATCTCCGCCGCCGCGCAGGAGGCCGAGAAGGCCGCCGCCGCAGGCCGCCACCGCGGCCAAGCAGCAGTCGCAGGGCGCCGAGGAACTCAGCCGCCGCGATCGAGGAGATCGCCTCGCTGGCCGACGAACTGCAGAGCAACTGACGCGCACGCCGCCCACGATCACCCGATCACCCTTGCAAGGAGGTGTGCCGTGAGCACGACCGACGACCCACTGCCGACGAGACCGGCCGCGACGCCGATGCGCGGCGCGGCCGGCGACGACCGGCAGTTCGTCACCTTCAACGTCGGCCGGCGAGATGTTCGCCGTGCCGATGGCGCCGGTGCAGGAGATCATCCGCGTGCCCGAGGTGGCGCGCATGCCGCTGGCCCCGCCCGCGCTGGACGGCCTGGCCAACCTGCGCGGCCGCGTGCTGCCGATCGTCAACCTGCGCCGCCTGTTCGGCACCGAGGAGCGCGCCAACGACGACGCCACCCGCGCGCTGGTCATCAACCTCGGCCAGCCGCTGGGCTTCGTGGTCGACCGCGTGGCCAGCGTGGTCAGCGTCGAGCCCGGCGAGATCGAGGCCGCCGGCAGCATCCAGAGCATGGTGCAGGCCGACTACCTGACCGGCGTCATCAAGCGCAGCGATGCCGACGGCCAGCGCCAGCTGATGCTGGTGCTGGACTTCGAGCGCCTGGTCGAGCGAGCAGTTCAGCGACGCCGCCGCGCAGCGCGCAGTCGCGGCGGCCGGCAGCGGCAGCGCAGCGCGACAGCCGTCGCAGGCGAGCGCAGGCCGCCAGGCCGACGAGCTGCGCCTGGTGAGCTTCACCGTGGCCGAGCAGGAATACGCGATCGCCATCGAGGACGTGCAGGAGATCGTGCAGGTGCCGGCGCGACATCACCGCGCTGCCCAACACGCCGCAGCCATGTGCTGGGCCTGATGACGCTGCGCCAGCGCCTGCTGCCGCTGGTGAGCCTGCGCACGCATGTTCGGCCTGCCCGACGCTGGACGCCGGACGAGCACCACCGCATCGTGGTGGTGGCGCTGCCCGGCGGCGCCCCGGTGGGCCTGGTCACCGACACCGTGAAGGAGGTGCTGAGCGTGCCGCGTGCCCAGGCCGACGCCATGCCCGGCGTGCTGGCGCGCGACGAGCAGCTGCAGGAGTTCGAGTCGATCTGCCGGCTGGACGGCGGCAAGCGGCTGGTCTCGATCATCGCCAGCCGACAAGCTGCTGGGCATGCAGGCCATCCGCGAGGCCGTGAATGCCGCCACCGGCGCGGCTGCCGACGCGAGGCGCAGACCGCTCGACAGCGACCACCGACAGCGAGGCCGCCGACATGAGCCGACCGCCACTGACGCCGCCACCGACGACGACGAGCAGGTCGTGGTCTTCCGCCTGGGCGCCGAGGAGTTCGGCGTGCCGATCATGAGCGTGCAGGAGATCGTGCGCGTGCCCGAGACGCTGACCCGCGTGCCCAAGCACGCCGCGCTTCGTCGAAGGCGTGATCAACCTGCGCGGCACGGTGCTGCCGGTGATCGACCAGCGCACGCCGCCTGGGCCTGGACACCATCGAGCGCAACGACCGCCAGCGCATCATGGTCTACACGCTGGCGCGGCATGCGCACCGGCTTCATCGTCGACTCGGTGGCCGAGGTGCTGCGCATCCGCGCGCGGCCATGTCGAGCCGGCGCCCGAGCTGACCGACGAGCAGGGCCGCCTGATCACCGCAGGTGGCCAAGCTCGAGGGCGACAAGCGCATGGTCATGCTGATCGACCCGAGCCAGCTGCTGGGCGCCAGCGAGGCCGGCGAGTGCAGGGCATCGCAGGCTGGCAGCCCGATCGGCAGCGAAGCGCCGCCGTGCCCATGGCCAAGGCGGCCTGAGCGATAACCGCGCCACGAGGACCGCATGACCAAGGTGCTGATCGTCGACGACTCGGCGCTGATGCGCCGGCTGCTGACCGGCGTGCTCGGCGAAGCCGGCTTCGAGGTGGCCAGCGCGCGCAACGGCGTCGAGGCGGTGCAGAGCTCACCGAGTGGCAGCCCGACGTGGTGACGCTGGACATCAACATGCCCGAGATGGACGGCCTCACCGCGCTGTCGCTGATGATGCGGCGCGGCCGACGCCGGTGGTGATGGTGTCGTCGCTGACCGAGAAGGGCGCGCTGGCCACCTTCGAGGCGCTGGAGCTGGGCGCGGTGGACTACATCGCCAAGCCCGGCGGCACCATCTCGCTGAGCGTCGAGGACATCGCCGCGCACCTTGATCGAGAAGGTCAAGCGCGGCGGCGCGGGCGCGCATGCGGCCGCTGGGCCGGCCACCGGCTCGAAGGCCAGCCGTGCAGGCGGCGCGCGCCTCGCGCGTCGCGCAGCCTGCGCGCGCGCCGGCCGCCGCGCCCGCGGCATCGCGCCGTCGCCAGGACCTGCGCGGCAGCGGCGCGGCCGCGCTGGGCCGGCGGGCGGCGTGGTGGTGGTCGGCGTGTCCACCGGCGGGCCGCGCACGCTGGAAGACATCCTGCCCGGCGCTGCCGGCGGACTTTCCCTGGCCGGTGCTGGTGGCCCAGCACATGCCCGGCAACTTCACCGACACCTTCGCGCGGCGCATGGACAGCCTGTGCGCGCTCACGCGTGCGTCGAAGTGCAACGCCACGCTGCCGCTGGAGCCCGGCCATGCTACATCGGCAAGGGCGGCACCGACATGGTGGTCGTCGAGCGCGCTCGGCCGGCTGGCCGTGCAGCCGCGCCCGGAAACGCCGGGTCACCCGTGGCACCCGTCGGTGGAAGTGCTGGTCGACAGCGCGATGAAGCTGCTGCCGGCCGAGCAGCATCGTCGGCGTGCTGCTCACCGGCATGGGCAACGACGGCGCGCGCGCCATGGCGCAGCTCAAGAAGCGCGGCGGCCGCACCATCGCCGAGTCCGAGTCGACACCGCGGTGGTCTTCGGCATGCCGCAGGAACTGATCGAGACGGGCGGCGCCAGCCTGGTGCTGCCCTGCGGCGAAGTCAGCCGGCAGCTGTGCCACTGGCTGCATCAAGAACAGCTTGAAAGGCACACCGCCATGGCCCTGCGGAAGTCCCGTCACGATCGACCCGCTGCGCGAAGTGGTGGCGCGCGAGCACCCGCGCGACCTGCGCCGGCCTGCTCGCGCAGCTGACCACGCGGCGACGCCGAGCAGCGCCGCTGGGCCGCGCGCGACCTGCCGGCGCATGCCGACGCGGCGCACCGTCGCTGGGCGCGCAGCTGCTGCGCGAGACCGGACGCCAGCGTGCGCGAGGCGCTGTTCACCAGCCTCGGCCGGCTGGCGGACGCCGGCGCGGCGCGTGCCCTGCTGCCGCTGCTGCGCAGCGAGGACGCCGCGTTGCGCAACGGCGCCATCGAGACGCTGGCCGGCATGCCCGACGCCAGGTGGCCCCGTGCATCGAGCGCGCTTGCTGGCCGACACCGATCCCGACGTGCGCATCTTCGCCGTCAACATGCTGGGCGACCTGCGCCACCCGAAGGTGCCGGCCTGGCTGCAGCAGGTGACTGCAGCACGAGACGCGAGGTCAATGTGGTGGCCGCGGCCATCGAGGTGCTTGGCCGAGGTCGGCGACGCCGGCGCACCTGCCGCGCTGCGTGCGGCGCGGCAGCGCTTCGCCGACGACGCCTTCATCGCCTTCGCCGTCGACCTGACCGTCGAGCGAATCGAGGCGTCATGACCCCTGCGCAGCATCCACGCGGCCCGTGCGCCGGGAGACGGCCATGAGCCCGACGGCCTCCGAGCGCCATGTCATCACCGACGCGGACTTCCTGAAGTTCCGCGACTTCTTCTACCGCAAGACCGGCATCCACTTCGACGAGGCCAAGCGCTACTTCGTCGACAAGCGCCTGGCCGACCGCATCGAGGCCACCGGCGCCGACAACTTCCGCACCTACTTCATCGCGCTGCGCTTCGAAGTCGACGGCGCGCGAGCTGCAGCAGCTGGTCAACGCGATGACGGTCAACGAGACCTACTTCTTCCGCGAGGACTACCAGTTCGACTGCATGGTCAACAGCCTGCTGGCCGAGGTGGTCAAGCGCAAGCGCGCCGGGCGAGCGCATCCGCATCTGGTCGATGCCCTCCTCCACCGGCGAGGAGCCGTACTCGATCGCGATCTACCTGCTCGAGCGCTGGCCGCTGATCGACGCCTACGACGTCGAGATCCTGTCCTCGGACATCGACACCAAGGTGCTGGCCGCGGCGCAGCGCGGCGTGTATTCCGAGCGCTCGGTGGCGCAGCTGCCCAAGCCCTACCTGGCCAAGTACTTCACGCGCCACGGCGACGGCGAATACGCGATCTCGCGCGACCTGGTCGACGGCGGTGGAGTTCACGCGCGTCAACCTGAACGAAGCCGCCGACACGCGGCGCTTCCGCGACATCGACATCATCTTCTGCCGCAACCTGCTGATCTATTTCGACGACCTGTCGCGCCGCGTCGCCGCCGAGGCGATCTACGACGCGCTGCGCCCGGGCGGCTTCATCTGCCTGGGCCACTCCGAGTCGATGAGCCGCATCTCGCTCGCTCTTCAAGGTGCGGCGCTTCCCGACGCCATCGTCTACCAGAAGCCGCTGAATGGAGAACGGGCATGACGAAACACATCCTCGTCGTCGACGACGCCGCCACCGTGCGCCTGTACCACCGCAAGATCTCGGCGAAGCCGGCTGGGCAGGTCGACGAGGCCGTCAACGGCGTCGAGGCGCTGGAGAAGGTGCTGCGCTGACGCCGGCCGGCCCTTCGACCTGTTCGTCGTCGACGTCAACATGCCCAAGATGGACGGCTACGGCTTCCTGCGCGAGCTGCGCCGCCGCGCAGGTCCGCCAGGCGCCGGTGCTGATGGTCGTCGACCGAGGCCGCAGATGCAGCGACGCCAGCGCCGCGCGCGAGGCCGGCGCCAACGCCTATCTCGTCAAGCCGGCCCGGCCGGCCGAGCTGGTGCTCACCGCGGCGCTGCTGCTGGGCGATGCGCCGCGGCCGCGCCGCGCGCCGCCGCACGTCAGCTCCGCCCCGGAGCGCCGCATGAACACGACCGAACTGCTGGACCAGTTCATCCTGGAGTCGCGCGAGGGGCTCGAACTGATCGGCAAGCGCCTGCTCGAGGTCGAGCGCAACCCGGGCGACGCCGACACTGCTGAACGACCTGTTCCGCCAGGTGCACACGCTCAAGGGCAACTGCGGGCTGTTCGAGTTCAAGGCGCTGGAGCGCGTGGTGCATGCCGGCGAAGACCTGCTCGACCAGGTGCGCCACGGCGCCTGGCCTACAGCGTAGAGATCGCCGACGCGCCTGCTGGAGGCGATGGACTACACCGCCGAGCTGGTGGATGCGATCGCGCAGCCCGGCGCGCTGCCGGCGGCGGCCGACGCGCGCGCACAGGCGCTGGCCGCGGCGCTGCGCCGGCATCTGGCCAGGCCGAGCGCGGGCGGCCGCCGAGGCGCCAGCCGCGCCGGCGCCGGTGCGCCGAGCCGTCAACGCGCCGGCGCCGAGCCCTGCCCGCATGGGCCGCGCGTGTGCCCGAGGCCTGGCTGCAAGTGCCAGGCGTGACGGCGTTGCGCTACCGGCCCGAGCCGGAGTGCTTCTTCAAGGGCGAGGACCCCTGGCACCTGGCGCGCAGCGCGCCCGGCCTGCAGCACCTGGCGGTGTCGACGCGCGAGCCCTGGGCCGGCGCCCGAGGCCTTCGACTGCTACCGCTGCAACCTCGAACTGCTGATCGTCAGCGACGCGCCGCGGCAGGAACTGGAGCAGCACTTCCGCTACGTGCCCGAGCAACTGGGCTGGTGGAGCGTGGCGCGCAGCCCACGCTGACCGGCGACATGCGAGCGCGCCGGAGTGCGCGCTGCTGCGCGGGCGCGTGTGCCGCGCTGTGGGACGAGCAGCGCAGCCTGCTGGCCGTGCCCGACGTGGCCGACAGCGCGGTCGCTGCGGTGCGCATGGTCTTGCGCAACCTGCTCGTCTGCTCCGATGGCTGCGCGCTCGGCGCCTGGGGCAGCGCGGCCATGACCCACGACGCACTGGCGGCCGCTGGAGCCTTGCCGCGCCGGTGCCGCCGGCGCTGGCGACCTGGGCGCAGCAGCACGCGCCGCAAGGCGCTGCATCCCGCGGCCGACGCGCGCTGCCACTGCGTCGGCCAAGCCGGCCGGGCCCGATCTGGCCGCCAGCGCCGCCGCCGGGGCGCCAGCCGCCGGCACCGCCGCGGCGGCGATGAGTGCCAGGCCGCCGCCGGCGGACCCAGGCAAGTCAAGGTGGCGCAGGACAAGATCGACCGCCTGATGGACCTGATCGGCGAGATGGTGGTGGCCAAGAACGCGCTGCCCTACCTGGCCGAGCGCGCCGAGAACGCATTACGAGCAGCGCGAGCTGGCGCGCGAGATCAAGGCCCAGTACGCGGTGATCAACCGCATCGCCGAGGACATGCAGCACGCCATCATGCAGGTGCGCATGCTGCCGGTGGGCGCGGTGTTCCAGCGCTTCGGCCGGCTGGTGCGCGACATCAGCCACAAGCTGGGCAAGGACGTGCAGCCTGGTCGATCGAGGGCGAGGACACCGAGGCCGACAAGAACATCATCGAGGCGCTGGCCGACCCGCTGATCCACATCCTGCGCAACAGCCTGGACCACGGCATCGAACTGCCCGCCGTGCGCCGTGGCCGCCGGCAAGCCGGCCGCAGGGCACGCTGCGCGTGCCGGCGCGCCAGGAAGCCGACCGCGTGATGCTCGAGATCAGCGACGACGGCGACGGCATCGACACCGACCGGGTGCGCGCCAAGGCGGTGGAGCGCGGGCTGATCACGCGCCGAGCGCGCCGCAGCGCTGAGCGAGCACGAGGCGGTGCAACTGGTCTTCCTGCCCGGCTTCTCGCACCGCCGAGAGCGATCTCCGACCTGTCCGGGCCGCGGCGTCGGCATGGACGTGGTGCGCACCGCGGTGGAGCGCGTCAACGGCAGCGTGGCACTGCAGCAGCGAGCGCGGCCAGGGCACGCGCATCCGGCTGTCGCTGCCGCTGTCGATGGCGGTGACCAACGTGATGATGGTCGAGAGCGGCGGGCCGCCGCTTCGGCGTGCCGATGGACCTGATCGTCGAGACGGTGCGCGTGCCGGCCGAGGACATCCACCACTTCAAGCAGCGCCCAGACCACCGTGCTGCGCGGGCGCATCGTGCCGCTGCGCGCGCTGAACGACCTGCTGGCGCTGGACGCGCCGCCGCGCCTGCAACGACGACGGCGAACACGCGGTGCTGGTGGTGCGCCTCGGCGACGAGAGCGTCGGCCTGCTGGTCGACGACTTCCACGGCGCCAGCGACATCATCCTCAAGCCGCTGGAAGGCGTGCTGGCCGGCGCTGACCGGCTTTGCCGGCACCGCGCTGATGGGCGACGGCAGCGTGCTGATGGTGCTCAACCCCAAGGAGCTGCTCTGATGGCCATCCGCTACCTCAAGAAGCACGCCGCGCTCGAAGGCCACGTCAGCGGTCGACGACGCCGAGGCGCTGGCCAGTGGCTGCGCGAGCAGGCCCGCGCCGGCCGTGCACCTGGGCAAGTGCGAGCATGTGCATGCCGCGGTGCTGCAGGTGCTGCTGGCCCTGTCGCCGCACATCGCGGCCGCGCCGACCGATCCCTGGTTGAACGCGGCCCTGCAATGGCCCCCGCAGCCGCAAGCCTGAGCCGCATCCCCGCCCGACCTTCACCATGATCACCGCCCCGCTTCGCCCCGACGAGGGCACCTGCCTGGCGGCCCTGCGCGCACTCGACGTGCTGGACACCGAGAGCGAAGCGCCCTTCGATGCCCTGGTGCATGCTGCCGCCGCGGTGTGCGGCGTGCCGATCTCGGTGATCAGCCTGATCGACGGCGAACGGCAGTGGTTCAAGGCCGAGCTGGGCCTGCCGGGCGTGACCGAGACGCCGCGCGAATTGGCCTTCTGCGCCCACGCGGTGCTGGGCGACGATCTTTTCGAAGTGCCCGATGCCCTGCACGACGAGCGCTTTCACGACAACCCACTGGTGACCGACGCTCCCAACATCCGCTTCTATGCCGGCATGCCGTTGGAGCTGGGGCCGGGCTTGAAGTCGGGCACGCTGTGCGTCATCGACAGCCAGCCGCGCCAACTCGACGAGCGGCAGCGCGAGGTGCTGCGCCAACTGGCCCTGGCCGCCACGCAGATGCTGGCAGGGCGGCAGGCGCTGCGCCAGCAGAAGGCCGCCAACAAGGCGCTGGATGCGCGCCTGCAGGACCTGCGCCAGATCGTCGATGCCGTGCCCTCGATGCTGGGCTACTGGCACCGTGACCTGACCTGCCGCTTCGTCAACCGGTCCTACGCGACCTGGTTCGGCATCGACCCGGACGCGCTGGTCGGCCGCCACATCTCGCAGTTGCTGGGCCCCGAGCTCTTCGAGCTGAGCCGGCCGCGGCTCGAGGCCGCGTTGAACGGTGAGCCGCAGGTCTTCGAGCGCGATGTGCCCGGGCCGGGCGGGCGCATCCGCAGGTCGCTGGCGCACTACCAGCCCGACGTCGTGGATGGCGTGGTGGTCGGCATCCTGGTGCAGGTGAACGACGTCACGCTCCTGAAGGAGGCTGAGTTCCGCGCGGCGTCCCTGCAAGACGAGAACCGGCGTCTGGCCATGGTGGCCCGCAAGACCTCCAATGCCGTCATCGTTACCGACGTCCGGCGCCGCATCACCTGGGTCAACGCAGGCTTCGAGCGCATCACCGGCTACCTCGCCGACGAGGTGCGCGGCTGCAATCCGGGCCAGGTGCTGCAGTGCGAGAAGACCGACCGCGCGACGGTCGAACGGATTCGCGCCGCGCTGGACGCCGGGCAGCCGTTCAGCGGCGAAATCCTCAACCGCGACAAGACGGGCCGGCTGTACTGGCTGGCCTTGGACATCCAGCCGATGCGTGACGACGCCGGCGCACTGACCGGCTTCATGGCCATCGAGTCCGACATCACTGAGCGCGTGCTCGTCACCCAGGCCGCCGAGCAGGCCAGCCGGGCCAAGAGCGACTTCATCGCCACCATGAGCCACGAGTTGCGCACGCCGCTGCAGTCGATCAACGGCTATGCCGAACTCGGCCAGCACATGGCCGCGGGCGAAGGCCAAGATCGGTTTGCCTCGATGTTCGGCGTGGTGCTGGGGGCCGGTCATCGCATGCTGTCGCTGGTCAACGATCTGCTGGACCTCTCGGCCATCGATGCCACCAGCGTGGCCTTGGTGCGCAAGCGCGTTGACCTCCGGGCGCTGGCCCGCGAGGTCTGCGAAGAGATTCAGGCCCTGGCCCAGGCGCGCGCGGTCCGCATCGAGCAGGCCGCGGCGCTGCCCGCGCTGCCGGTGGACGGCGATGCGCGAAGGCTGCAGCAGGTGATCCGCAATGTGTTGGCCAACGCCATCCGGTTTTCTCCGCCTGGCAGCGTGGTGGCCATCACCAGTGCCGACCTCGGACCGCAGGGGATCGAGTTGACGGTGCGCGATCGCGGGCCCGGCATCCCGCCCGACGAACTCGAGGCGGTGTTCGACGCCTTTTTCCAGTCCAGCCGCACACGCGACGGCTCGGGCGGCACTGGCCTGGGCCTGACGATTGCCCGGCGCATCATGTCCGCGCATGGCGGCACGGTGACGGCAAGGAATGCCCCAGGTGCTGGGGCTGAAGTGCGCTTGTGGCTGCCTTCGGGCCAGGCGCAGACGCCAGCCAGGGCGGGCGCAGCGTGAGGACCCAGCGACACATGGCCGGTGGCCTCTGGCTGCCGGTCTGCGTGCTGCTTGTCGGTGTCGGCTTGTCGGCGATGGCCGCATGGTCGGTGCACGAAGCGAACGTGAGGAAGGGCGAGCAGGGTTTCGACCAACGGGTCGAGCGCCTGGCCTTTGCGATCGAAGACCAGCTCAACCACCCGGCCCATGCCCTGCGCGGCTTGTCTGCACTGCTGACCGTGCAGCCGCAGCTCACCCAGGATCAATTTGCCAGCTACATCCATGAGCGCCGGATGACAAAGGCCATTCCCGGCGTGCGGGGCTTCGGCTGGAATCCACGTGTCCCGCGCAATGAAGCCTCGGCCTATGAGAATGCGCAGCGCGCCGAAGGCGGACACGACTACAAGCTGCGCAGCCTGGGCGATGACACGCACGAAGACCTCTTTCCAGTGCAGTGGAACGAGCCCTCCGCCAACAACGCCGGAACACTGGGCGTGGACATCGGATCAGAGCCTCATCGGCGGGCCGCCGTCGAGCAAGCCGCTCGCAGCGGCGAAGTCGCCATCAGCAACGTGATCGGGCTGATACAGGACCGGCAGCGCCGTGGCGCCTTCGTGCTGGTCGTTCCCAGTTACTGGCCGCAGCGGCCCCAACAGACCGAGGCGCAGCGTGTCGAGGCCTTGCGCGGCGTGGTGGTGGCCCCGGTGATCGCCTCGGAACTGCTGGCGCGGGTGACCTCTGAGAACGCGCTGCACCTGAGCTTTGAAATCCGCGAGGCCTCGGCTGTGGCCACCTCGGCAAAGCTCTTCTACGACTCGACGACGGCGGATGGTTTGCCGCGCGCATCGACGGCAGGCCCGGAACTGGCCGCAGGCTTCCTGCGTACCCAGCCGCTGCCGCTGCTGGGCCGCAACTTCGAGTTGCGGGTTCGAAGCACGCCAGAGTTCGACGCCTCGGTCACCGACCGCACATCGATTGCGGTGTTCGCCGTCGGATTGGCTGGAAGTCTGTTTCTGGCCAGCCTGTCGGCGCAATTGGTTCGGCGCCGACGCACGGCCGAGGGCCGCGCCGATCGAATGGCTGAAGAGTGTGACCGCCTGGCGATGGTGGCCCGCCTGACGTCCAATGCGGTGGTCATGACCGACGCCCAGCGGCGCATCACCTGGGTCAATGCCTCGTTTGAGAGACTCACCGGCTACAACGCGGATGAGGTGCTGGGCCGCACAGCAAGGAGCTTCCTGCTGTTCGAGGGCACCGATCCCGCCACCGTGCAGCGGCTGGACGAGGCCATGCAGGCCGGCCGGTCGGTCCGATGCGAGCTCCTCAGCCGCAGCAAGGCCGGCCGGACGTACTGGACGATGAAAGAGATCCAGCCTGTGCATGACAGCGCCGGCCAGCTGGCGGGCTTCATGTCCATCGAGACCGACATCACCGATCGCATCCAGGCCGAGGCCACGATCCGCAGCAGCCAGTCGCTCCTGGAAACGACGGGCCGCATCGGCAGCATCGGCGGCTGGTCCATCGACCTCAAGACCTACGCCGTCGAGCTGACCCAGCAGACCCGCCGCATCCTGGATCTGCCGACCGACCACGAGGCCAAGCTGACAGAGTGCCTGGATTGGTGTGCGCCACAGGGGCGGCGCCGGCTGGAGCAGATCAGTGCGCGCGGCTTGGCCGGCGGGCCGAGCTGGGACCTCGAGTTGCCCTTCGTGACCGTGCAGGGCCGCAGCATCTGGGTGCGGCTGGTGGCGGAGTGCGAGTACGACGACCGCGGCGTCGTGCGCGTTGTCGGTGCCCTGCAGGACATCACCAGCCGGCGCGCCATCGAAGCCGAGGCCAGCCGCAATGCCAGCCTGCTGCGAGGGGCCATCGACGCCATCGACGAGGCCTTCGTCCTCTACGACCCCTACGACCGGCTGGTGTTCTGCAACGACAAGTACCGCGCGGTCTATGCCGCCTCCGCCGATCTGATCGTGCCCGGCGCGAGCTTCGAGTCGATCGTCCGCAAGGGCGCAGAGCGCGGCCAGTACAAGGAAGCGCTGGGGCGCGTCGACGAGTGGGTGGCCGAGCGGATGGCGGCGCACCGATCGGGCCAGCCACGCTGATCCAGAAGATCGACGACGGGCGCACGTTGCGCATCGTCGAGCGCAAGATGCCCGACGGGCACCTGGTGGGCTTTCGCATCGACATCACCGATCTCGTGCGCGCGACCGAGGCTGCCGAGGAGAGTAGCCGGGCCAAGAGCGACTTCATCGCCACCATGAGCCATGAACTGCGCACGCCGCTGCAGTCGATCATCGGCTACGCCGAGCTCGGTGAGCACATGGCGAAGCTCGAAGGCCAGAAGCGCTACACCTCGATGTTCGGCGCGATCGGGCGTGGCGGGCAGCGCATGTTGTCGCTGGTCAACGATCTGCTGGACCTGTCTGCGATCGACGCCAGCAGCCTGGCCGTGACACGCAAGCCCGAAGACCTGAAGCTGCTGACGCAGCAGGTCTGCGAGGAGTTCGAGCCGCGGGCCCGGGCACGAGGCCTGCGCCTGGAGCTGGCGCCGTCCATGCCCGCCCTGCCGGTGGACGCCGATGCGGCGCGTCTGCAGCAGGTGGTGCGCAACGTTCTGGCCAACGCCCTCCGGTTTGCGCCGGCCGGTACGGTAGTCGCCATCGCCGGCACCGACTTCGGCAGCCATGGCGTCGAGTTGACCGTGCGCGACCACGGGCCTGGCATCCCGCCCGACGAGCTCGAGGCAGTGTTCGTCGCCTTCGTGCAGTCCAGTCGCACGCGTGACGGGTCCGGCGGCAGCGGACTGGGCCTGGCCATCTGCCGCCGCATCATGTCGGCCCATGGCGGCACCATCACGGCCGAGAACGCGCCTCAAGCCGGGACGCTGCTGCGCCTGCGTCTGCCGTCAGCGCGGCTCCAGTTCGAGCCGGATCGGCCGAAAACGCTGAAAGCCCCAGATCCCTCGATGCCCGCCCCGGAACCGCACCCCACCGAGCCCGCCGCATGACACACACTGTCCTGACCATCGACGACCACGGCGACACCCGCCGTCTGATCCGCATGACCCTGGAGTACAAGGGCTTTGTCGCGCTGGAAGCCGAAAGCGGGCCTGGCGGCATCGACATGGCGCGAATCCACCGCCCGGACCTGATCCTGCTCGACGTGATGATGCCCGTCATGAACGGCCACAGCGTGGCCAAGACACTGGCCGCCGACCCGGTGCTCTGCCGCATCCCGGTGGTGATGCTCTCCGCGCTGGCGGGTGCGCAGGATGTCGAGGCTGGCTTGCAGTCGGGCGCCCGTAACTACCTGATCAAGCCGTTCAGCCCGCTGGCCCTGATCGAAGTCATCCGGCGACTCATCGAAGATCCCCAGGACCACCCTGCGGAGGCGGAATGATCACGCACTGTGCAGGCGAAGGCACTTCACCTGCTCAAGTTGACGCGGACTGTCCCGATATGCACAAGTGAGGCGATGGCGGTTCGGACGCCAACTCGCTCACGAATGACCGATCAACACCCAAAAAGAGGATCGCGATGGCGAAGGCAATCCTGGTCGTGGACGACTCTGCCACGATGACGATGAGCGTGAAGACCAGCCTGGAGATGCAGGGCTTCGCCGTGCAGACGGCCGCCGACGGCGTGCAGGCCATGACCAAGCTCAAGGGCGGGCTTCAAGCCCGACCTGATCATCACCGACATCAACATGCCCAACATGGGCGGCTGGAGTTGATCAAGAACGTCAAGGCGCTGCCGGGCTTCCGCTTCACGCCGATCCTGACGCTGACCACCGAAAGCCAGCCAGCCAAGCGCGACGAAGGCAAGAAGCTCGGCGCCACCGGCTGGCTGGTCAAGCCGATCGGCGGGCAGGACCTGGTCAAGGTGATCCGCCAGGTGCTCCCGGGCGCCTGAACCTGAACTCAACAGATCCTCGGACGGTTCCATGAGACCACTTGGGCTGAACCTGAACGCCGCCGCACTGGCGGGCCTGCGCTGGCTGGCGGTGGCATTGATGTTCGCGCTGATCGCACCCGGGCTGCATGCGCTCTCAGGCACGGTCTGGGCTCTGCCGTTGGCCGTGGAGTTCGGCGCCGTGGCCTTGCTGGCGGTGGCCCTGCACCAGGTTGTCCTGCTGCTGGCCGGTCTGGCGCGGCGCGCCTTGAGTCGGGAGCGATCCGCTACCGGCTACGGGGCCGCGCGCCGCATGCCGCGTGCACAAGCCGTTCAGGAGATGCGCGAGGTGGCACCCTTTCTGCACTTGATGGGTGAGCAATTGCAAGGCGCTGTGAATGACTCGGAGGCGGGCATGCTGCGGCTGGTCGACCAGATCCGGTCAACCCACCAGGTGTCGGATCACCAGATCGACCGCATCCGCGAATCGGAGGCCAATGGCGCGGAGCTGACCCAGATCATCCGAGACAAAGTGATGGTCGACGAGCAACTGGGCGCCATCCTGAAGATGTTTGCCGACGAGCAGGAAGCCGAGTCACAGTCCAACCTGGGGCGCATCCAGCGCCTGCAGCAGATCAAGGGCCTGGCACCGATGGTGGACGACATTGCCGCCGTGGCGCGGCAGACCAACTTTCTGGCCATCAACGCGGCCATCGAGGCGGCGCGCGTCGGCGCAGCCGGCCGTGGGTTTGCCGTGCTGGCCGCCGAAATCCGCGAGCTCTCGAACCGCACGGCAACCTTGGTGGTGGACATCACGCAGAAGATCAACGCCGCCACCGATGGCGTGGATGGTGAGCTGAGCGCGGCCACGGCCTCCGGTGGACGGCAATCCACTTCGTCGAGCATGCGTAACGTCGTCAACGACATCGCACGCATGCAGGAGCGGTTCAGCCAGTCCTCGAACCAGCTTCAGAAGGTGATCGACGGTGTCAAGGAGGGCCACGAACGCATCGTGCAGGGTCTGTCCGACGCGTTGGCTGAGATGCAATTCCAGGATGTCATGCGGCAACGCATCGAGCAGGTGCAAGCAGCACTGGTTCAGCTGGACGATCACCTGCGCGTCATGGGCGACCAGCTTGTGGACAAGCCCTGGAACCCCGACGCGATGGTGTCGATACGCGAGCAGTTGGACCAGCAGAAGCAACGCTACGTGATGCTGAGCCAGCGCCAGGTGCATGCCACCGTGACTGGCCAGGCCATCACGGAAGTGTCAGAGCGGCCCGCGATCGAGCTCTTCTGAGCTTTGGGGCGCGGCGGCGCGACGCTGGTCGAATCCGAAGTTCAGGGCTGCAGGCGCGTCAGCACCTCCAGGCGATTGCCCACAGCTCGTACCGCCACGCCTTCGCTCGAACTCGTGAACGTGTCTGTCAGCGCACTGATGTTCACCTGGTGCGTCACGACCACCAGCACGCCCAGGGCCTCGCCATCGAGTGAGCGTGGCCAGCGCCGCAGCGGTCTGCACCGGCTCGCTGCTGCGGTCGCCGAAGAACGAATTGAAGTTCGGGTCTTCGCGCACCTGGCCGGGAAAGGCGAGTTCCGCAGTCTCGCGCGTCCGGCACCATTGCGACGTCAGCACCGCACCGACCCGGATGCCACGTTGGCGGAACTGTTCGCCGATGCGGCTGCGCCTGAGCGCGGCCAGAGTCGTCGAGGTTGCGCTGGGTGCGGCATTCACCGAGCTTGAAGCCGGGCGGATCGCCGACGCCAGGGGCATTGGCATGGCGGAACAGCACGATGCTGCCGTCCTTCAGCGCAGACCAGTCGCCTTGGGCGGCCGCGGCCGCGCGCTGCGGCGTGCCAAGCACCAGGCCGGCCATGGCGGCCACGGCCGTCATGGCAAGGCGCCGATCCACGCGTGGCTCTTGCGTGGGCATCTCTTCCTTCATGGTGTGGGTCTCCAACGGTCAAGTCGGGCGCACGCAGCGAAAGCCGATGTAGACCACCGCCGTGTCGGCGGCCTTGTCCTGCAGGTGGTCGGCGCGCATGGGGCCTTGCCCGTACCACCACGAGCCTCCTCGGGTACGGCGCGGCGCGTCGCCTGCGGGTCGTTGGTCCGCAATCGGCAGGCTCGTCGACCCATTCCCAGGCATTGCCGCCCATGTCGTACAGGCCGTTCACGCCGCGCGGGGTGGTGCCACGGCGGCATGGCCGGCGCCGCGCGCCAGTGCGGCACCGCGCGCCAGGGCGCGCGCCGGCGGCTTCGGGGCCGCAATCGCCCAGGCACTGCGCGCCCCGCGGGCTGTCGCCCAGTCGGATAGGGATAGGTGCGGCCGCGCGACGAACGGCTGCGGGTCGGCGCGCTGCTCGGTGTAGGCCGCCGCCACCCATTCGGCGTCGCGCGGCAAGCGGCCACCGGCCCAGCGGCAGAAGGCCTGGGCCTCGTCGAAGGTGACATGCACGGCGGGTTCGTCGTCGGCCGCCGGTACGCCGAAGGGCGCGCGCCAGGTCCACCCGGATCGGCGCACCCAGCCGGCCTCGTAGACCTCGCCACCGCCGCGGCGCTCGGCCTGGGTCATGGATGGACGGTGGCCTGCACGAAGCGGCGGAACTGCCCGACCGTGGTTTCGGTGCGGGCGACGGCCAGCTTGCCCACAGGCTGCCAGTCGAGAAGGGGTTCGGCGGCGCTCACCTGTCCCACCGCGGCCAGGGCCAGGCCGGCTGCGGCGGCCCGGCGCAGCATCGGTTGGCAGGGCGGGGCGAGGGTGTGCATCCGCAGAGTCTAGAAGTCGATAAAAGGCATCGCTGAACCAGGGTCACCTGCAGGCACCCCCTGAAGCGTGGGGGAATTCCCTCCAAACCAGTCCCAGACGGCCCTTCGCGGGCCACTCGCCCCCCGGATCGCGTGATTCGGGAACGCCGGCGGCTACCTATCCTCAGCGCGTCTCCTCGACTCATCGACACGCACATGGACGCAACACTGCTGTGGCTGCTCACCGGATTCCTGATCTGCCTGGTGGGCGGAATGTGGGGCTGGCAGAAGGTACAAGCCGCCCGCCAACGTCGTGAAGACAAGCTGGCTGAAGAACGTGCGCACGCCAAGGCCGAGGCGCGGGCCAAGCGCGAGGCCGTCCGACAGGCGGCGCAGTCCGATCCCGCCATCCAATCGGTCGCGCAGGCCCTGGCCCAGGCGCAAGCGCAGGCCCAGGCGCGGGCTGCGCGCGCTCGCGCCGCCAATCAGGCACTCGCACAGGCGTCGGCCCAGGACGCAGCCGCGCGGCAGGCCGTGGCGCATCAGAAAGCCGCCGAAGAGGCCGCACGCGTTGCATCGGCACGGGCGCAGGCGGCCGCGGCCGCCACCGCTCGCCAGGCGCAGGCCCCGCTGAACCCTCCTGCGTCCACACCCGTGCGAGTCGCCGCGACGGCGCCTGTGCAGCCCGCCGCCGCCGCTGCGCCCAAGCCCCCGGAGCAGACAACCGTGATGATTGCGGACGATTCCAAGGTCGTGCGCATCAAGACCGGCCGCTTGCTGGCGCAGCACCAATACCGCGTGGCGCTGGCCACCGACGGTCTGGACGCCGTGCAGCAGATGCGATCCAAGGTGCCCGACGTCGTCATCGTCGACGTGGAGATGCCGGGCATGGACGGCTTCGAGCTCACGCGGCACCTGCGCGGCAATCCTCGGACTGCAGACATTCCGATCATCATGATCACGTCTGCCGACGACGTGCACCGCGAGGATGCCAAGCGCTGCGGCGTCGACGTACTGATGGGCAAGCCCTATCAGGAAGACGCCTTGATCGCCCACATCCGCAAGGCGATGAGCCGGGTGCGCATGCCCAGCGCCGCCATCGCCTGACAGCGGACGGCCCGATCCAATCGGGCCAGCGCGCCGCGCTCAGAGGCCGGGGCGCCCGACGGGAAAAAGCTCGAACTGCGTGCGATCACCCGTCACCGAAGCCACGGCGGTCGTGTTCTTGCCCGCACGCTTGGCCGCGTACATGGCCTGGTCGGCACGCGCGATGAGCTGGTCCAAGGTCGCGGTCGGATGGCCGTCGCTCACCACCCCCACGCTGACGGTGAGTGGCACACCCGTCGAGCCCAGAGGGATCGGCGTGAAGGCGACGTCGTTTCGCATGCGGTTCGCAACCAGAACCGCTTCGTCCATGCCAATGTCGCTGAGCAAGGCGACGAACTCTTCTCCGCCCCAGCGGGCAAAGTGATCGCCGGGGCGCAGAGCCGCTTCACACAGCTCGGCCACGCGCTTGAGCACCGTGTCGCCGGCTTCGTGCCCGTGTCGATCGTTGACGTCCTTGAAGTCGTCGATGTCGAGCAGCAGCAGGGCCAGCCTGTGGTCGCCGCGGCTGGCGCGCTGCAATTCGCGCTGGGCCACCTCGATGAAGCGACGTCGGCTCAGCGAGCCCGTCAGCAGGTCGGTGCTCGCCAGCATCTGCGCATCGTGCCGGGAAGCCTCCAGCTCGTGCATCAAACGCAGCACGAAGCCAGAAACCGGCGTTGCGACCATCACCGGTACGGCGACCGCGATGGCAAGGTAGGTCAACAGCGACTCGCCGGACCTTGATGACGGGCAGGGTGAACGCCAGCGTCAATCCCACCGAGGCCAGGATGCTGACCGCCACGATGCAGCACACCGACATCCAGGTGGGCAGACGCAGCAGGCGTTGAGTCCACAGCAGACTGTTTCACCCACAAATTGTGGCAGGACCTGCGGGGGCCCTCGTGCCGCGCCAACTCGGCGGGAGTCTGGGCAGCGCGAACTCAGTCCAGACGTTGCAGCCCCGTCCAGGCGACGCCGGCCACGGCAAGCATCGGCACGGTCATCGTGCCGGGCACGTAGAAGAAGGCCGAAAGCAGCGGGCTCATGGTCTCGACGATGAAGCCCAGACCGCCCAAGCACAAGTCCGATCACCACGTAGCGCCGCATGTACAGCGGCAGCCAGCGCGACTGGTCCCGGTTGCGTCGCCAGGCCGCCGCGCGCTCGAACAGATTGCGCTGTCTCGTCATGTCTTCGAACAGCCATCCGAAGAACAGATACCGGTACAGAAGCACGCGGAAGGGAAGTTCCATGGTGTGGGCTCGGCAGGTTGACCGGACACCGATGATCTCGGAAGAGCGGGTCTTGAACTCAAGCGGTTCCGTCGTCACCAAGCGCAAGCGCCCGGGTTTCGTGTGACATGTTGGCGTGCCGGAAGTTCCAGGGCCGCTCAGGGCGCCCGCTTCCACCATTCGCCGTCGAGCTGCAGTCTGAGAAATTCGATGAAGCTGAGCACCTTGGAGGGAACCAGCTTGGGCGACGGGAAACACCGCATGAAGCTCCTGTGCCGGCAGCAGATGCTCGTCGAGCACGGTGACGATCGCGCCCTCGGCCAGCGACTCGCGCGCCACGTACCAGGGCAGTACCGCCACGCCCAGCCCGGCGCGGCAGGCCGACAGCAGCGCCGAGAGGTTGTTCGATCGCAGGGGGCCGCGCACGGGTACCGAGGTCGTTCGCCGGACGGCGGCGCGGCTGTACTGCCATCGGTCGTCGCCTTGCACGCTGCTGTAGATCAGGCAGGCATGGCTCGCCAGTTCAGTGGGGTCGCGCGGCGTGCCGCACCGGGCGAGGTAGGCCGGTGAGGCCGCCGTCAGCCAAGGGTTGCTCCCGAGGTAGCGAGCGCCGAGCGCCGAGTCGGCGAGCCGGCCCATGCGCAGGGCGACGTCCACGCCCTGCTGCACCAGGTCGACATAACGATCCTCGAAACTCAGGTCGAGTTGCACATCCGGATGCTCGCGCATGAATCGCAGCGCGAGCGGGGTCAGCACGCGCCGGCCGAACGCCACCGAGGTGCTCACGCGCAGCTGCCCGCCCACCTTGCTTTGCAGCAGCGCGGCCAGGCTGTCGGCCTCGTCGAGCTCGCGCACGATGGTCTTGCACTTCTCGTAGTACAGCGCGCCGATTTCGGTGGCGCTCACGCCGCGGGTGTTGCGGTTCAGCAGACGGGCGCCGAGCTTGGCTTCAAGGGCGGCCACGTGCTTGGTGGCGGTCGGCTGCGTGATGCCGAGGTCTGCCGACGCCCGGCTGAAGCTGCCGGTCTCGACGATGCGTGCAAACAACTGCACGCCAGTGATGCGATCCATGGACGGCGCCCCTCCTCCGCGCGCATCATGCACCGGCCGCCGCGCGACCGGCAGCGTGTTGACCCAGGGGCCTTCGAAGCCAGGGTCGTGAAGGGATTCGTGAGCCGATGGACCGAAATGCCAAAGCCAGACTTGCCCGCCATGCCGGCGTCACCCCGATGGTCGGGCGATGGCTTGCCGCGCTGGTGCTCGGTGCGGCGTTTGGCGCCACGCCGTCGCTGGCGCAAGTGACCCGGGCGGCCGCGGTGGACTCGGCGTTCGTCGTGGCGGAGAAGGGCATCGTGGAGCGCGGCAATGCCCTGCGCCGCGACGAGGGCCGGGCCGCGCTGGTGCCGAACGCCGCCCTCACCGCAGCAGCGCGCGAGTTCGCGCAGTACATGGCCCGCACCGACCAGTACGCGCACGAGGCCGATGGACGGCAGCCCGAGCAGCGTGCCGAGGCTCAGGGCTATGCGTACTGCCGGCTGGCGGAAAACATCGCCTACCAGTTCAGCTCGGCCGGACTTCTCCGACGACGAGCTGGCACAGCGTTTCGTGCAGGGCTGGATGAACTCGCCCGGGCACCGGCGCAACCTGCTCGATGCCGAAGTCACCGACATCGGTGTGGGCCTCGCCCGCAGCGCGCGCACCGGCCGCCACTACGCGGTGCAGCTGTTCGGCCGACCCGAGTCGATGAAGTCGGCGTTCCGGTTCACGAATGCCGCTCGGGTGGCCGTGACCTACGAGCTGTCGGGCGAGAGCTTTGTCCTGGAGCCGCGCATGACGCGTGAGCATGTGCACTGCACGCCCCAGCCGATCGCGGTGCGGCTGCCGGGTGCGGATCAACCCCTGCTCCTGACCCCCAAGCCCGGCGAGCGCCTGCGCATCCAGGACTCCGGCGGTCGCCTGCGACTGCAGCGCGGCTGACCCGCCGCTGCGCCCGGATAATCCAGCCATGAACACGCCTTCAATCTGTCCTCGATCCGCGCGCTTTTCTGAGGCGACTCTACGACGCCGCCGTGGCGCGCGCCTTGCCCGCCGAAAACACCGCGGCCTGGTTGCCGCCGCCGCCGCGCGGCCGCACCGTGGTGCTGGGCGCCGGCAAGGCCGGTGGCGCGATGGCCGCAGCGGTAGACGCCCTGTGGCCTGCCGACGCACCGATCTCGGGGCTGGTGGTGACCCGCTACGACCACGTGCCGCCGGCCTACCGCGCGCGCCCGGGCCGCATCGAGGTGGTCGAGGCCGCCCACCCGGTGCCGGATGAAGCGGGTCGCCGTGCCGCGCAGCGCATCGCCGAGCTGGCGCAGGGCCTGAGCGCCGACGATCTGGTGCTGTGCCTGATCTCCGGCGGCGGCTCGGCGCTTCTGTCGCTTCCTGCCGAGGGCATCACCCTCGAAGAGAAGCAGGCCATCAACAAGGCCCTGCTCAAGAGCGGCGCGGCCATCGACGAGATGAACTGCGTGCGCAAGCACCTCTCGGCCATCAAGGGCGGTCGACTCGCGGTGCGCTGTGCGCCGGCGCGGGTGGTCACGCTGCTCATCAGCGACGTACCGGGCGACGCGCCCGAGGTCATCGCCAGCGGCCCGACCGTGCCCGACTCCAGCACCTGCGCCGATGCGCTGGCCATCCTGGCGCGCTACGGCATCGAGCTGCCACCGATCGCGCGGCGCGGCTTGGAGGATGGCACGCTGGAATCGCCCAAACCCGGTGATCCGCGCTTTGCGGGGCACGCGGTGCACATGATCGCCACGCCGCAACAGAGCCTGGAAGCCGCCGCCGCCGTGGCGCGTGCGGCCGGTATCGAAGCGCACATCCTGAGCGACGAGATCGAAGGTGAGTCGCGCGAGGTGGGCAAGGTGCACGCCGCGCTGGCCCGCGCGGTGGCTGGGCGCGGCGCGCCGTTCGCGAAGCCCTGCGTCATCCTTTCGGGCGGAGAAACCACCGTCACGGTGAAGAGCAAGGGCGGCCGCGGCGGGAGAGCCACCGAGTTCCTGATGGGCTGCGCGATCGCGCTTCAGGGGACCCCGGGGTCTACGTGCTCGCGGCCGACACCGATGGCATCGACGGCATCGAAGACAACGCCGGCGCCATCGTCACCCCGGACACGCTGTCGCGCGGACAGGCACTGGGGCTGAATGCGCAGGAGTTTCTCGACCGCAACGACGCGTACCACTTCTTCCAACCCCTGGGCGATCTGGTCGTGCCTGGGCCCACCTTCACCAACGTCAACGACTTCCGGGCGCTGCTGGTGCTATGAGTCGCCGGCATTGCAGTCGGCGGCCGCAGTCGCCGCGAGCTGTTCTGACGCGGCTGGCTCCAACGCCACCGATGCCCGCCGCCATGGATCCCCAGACGCTCATCATCGTCCTGACGGCGAACCTGCTGTGCTCGGGGGCGCTGTACCACCTGCTGGGTCGCGAACTGCCACGCCGCAGCGGCATGGGCCATTGGGCCAGCGGAGCGCTGGTGTTCGGGGCCGCGTTTGCAGGCCGGCTGTTCGCCGGCATGGACCAGGCTGCCCCTTGGTCCCCGGTGCTGGACGTGCTCATGGTGCTGGCCACGCTGCTGTTCTTGAGCGGCTTGCGCGAGTTCGTCGGGCTGGGCGCGATCCGCTGGTACGTGCTGGTGGGTGGCCTGATCGCCTACGCCCTCGCGCAGGCCATCGCGATGTTTTACGCTGGAGCCCAGGGCCGCTTTGTGCTGGAACTGGCCGCGCTGTCCCTGCTGCAACTCTGGCTGGCCATGACGGCGCTGTCGGCACGCAGTGCCCAGACCGCTCGGCTGCGCCAGCCGCTGCTGGCGATGGCCCTGCTTACCGGAGTGCTGGGCGTGGCGACGCTCGCACGAGGTGTGCAAGTTCTGACTCTGGGCGTGGAAGGCATGTACAGCGGCAGGCCTGCGCAGCTCTACTTCGGCTATGCCTCGCTTGCGGCGGTCATGCTGGGCTTGCTGGTGGTGTGGATGGTGTTCGTGCGCCTCAACCGGCAACTGGCGGAGCTGGCCTCGCGCGATGCGCTCACGCGCCTGTTCAACCGCAACGGGCTGGACGACATCCTGAACCGGCACTTCGCCGCGCGCGAGCCGGTGCCGGTGACCCTGCTGCAGGTCGACATCGATCACTTCAAGGCCATCAACGACGTGCATGGCCATGCCATAGGCGACGCGGTGCTGCGCGCGGTCGGCGAAACGCTCGCCCAGCGCGTCCGGGGCAATGACTTCGTGGCCCGCATTGGCGGCGAGGAGTTCCTCGTGGGCTGCGTGGGTGGCGACATGGGTGTGGCCATCGCGCTGGGCAAGCGCCTGCGCGATGGGGTGGGGGCCCTGCGCGTCACGGCCAGTGACGGCCTCACGCAGGTCAGCTGCACCGTGAGCGTCGGCGTGTCGCGCAGCTTTCGCAGCCTGTCCGACTGGGAAGAAGCGGTACGCGAGGCCGACCGCGCGCTCTACACCGCCAAGGCCGGCGGGCGAAACTGCGTGGTGGCATTCGAGCAGATGCGGCTTTGAGTCGCGCGCCACAGGCCGCACGCCGGCCTTGCGGCGTTCAGGTCACCGGTGCGGGGTTGAACAGCACCAGCGCGTTGTGCAGCCGGTGCGTCTCGGCCCAGGTGCGCTTGCGGCCCGAGGCCACGTCGAGCATCAGGTGGAAGAGCTCCCAGCCCACATCGGCGATGGTCTTGCTGCCGTCGGCGATGGTGCCGGCGTTCACGTCCATCAGGTCGTGCCAGCGCCGCGCCAGATCGCTGCGCGTGGCCACCTTGATGACCGGGCACTCTGCCAGGCCGTAGGGCGTGCCGCGGCCGGTGGTGAACACATGCAGGTTCATGCCGGCCGCGAGTTGCAGCGTGCCGCAGATGAAGTCACTGGCCGGCGTGGCCGCGTAGACCAGCCCGCTGGTGATGCCTTCGCTGCGCAACCGCTGGCCCGGCGGCAGCACGCCGGAGATCGGCACGCTGCCGCTCTTCACGATCGAGCCCATCGCCTTCTCGACGATGTTGGACAGCCCGCCCTTCTTGTTGCCCGGTGTGGTGTTGGCACTGCGGTCGACGCTGCCGCGCTGCAGGTAGGCGTCGTACCAGGCCATCTCGCGGACCATGGCCTGCGCCAGTTCGGGCGTGGCCGCACGTGCAGTGAGCTGGGCGATGCCGTCGCGCACTTCGGTGGTCTCGGAGAACATCACCGTCGCGCCGGCGCGCACCAGGAGGTCGGTGCAGAAGCCCACCGCGGGATTGGCGGTGACGCCGGAGAACGCATCGCTGCCGCCGCACTGCACGCCCACCACCAGCGCCGAGGCCGGCACGGTTTCGCGCCGGCGGGCGTTCAGCCGCTCCAGGTGCACCCGCGCCTGGCGCAGGATCGAGTCGAGCATCGAATCGAAACCGACGTGCGCGTCGTCCTGCAGGCAGACCACATCGAGTGCTTCGTCCGCCGCCTGGCCACGCTCGTCGCGGATCTCGAAGCTGCCGGGTGGCAACAGGCGCTCGGGCTGCAGCTTCTCGCAGCCCAGGCTCACCACCATCACCTCGCCACCGAAGTTCGGGTTGAGGCTGATGTGGCGCAGCGTGCGGATCGGCACCACCGCATCTGGCGCATCGATGGCCACGCCGCAGCCGTAGCTGTGTTCCAGCCCGACCACGTCGTCCACGTGCGGGTAGTGCGGCAGCAGTTCGTCCTTGATGCGCCGCACCGCATGCGATACCACGCCGGCCACGCACTGCACGGTCGTCGTGATCGCCAGGATGTTGCGCGTGCCCACCGAGCCGTCGGCATTGCGGTAGCCCTGGAAGGTGTAGCCCGTCAGCGGCTCGAGGGCGGGGCGCGCCGCGGTGGCCATGGGCAGGCCGTCGAGCGAGCGCGCCTCGGGCATCTCGAGCAGGCGCTCGTGCACCCAGCGGCCGGCAGCGATGTCGGCCTTGGCGTGGCCGATGGGCACGTTGTAGCGGCGCACAGCGGCGCCGGCGGCGATGTCGGCCAGCGCCACCTTGTGTCCCTGCGGCACCGCGTCGATCAGCACCAGCCCATCTTGCAGGGCGGTGCCGGCCGGCAGGCCGCCGTCGTTGGCGACGATGGCCACGTTGTCGGCCTCGTGCATCTGGATGACCAGCGGTGTGATCACGGGTGGCGGGCGGGTCGGCGTGTCCATGGTTCAGGCCCCTTGCACGTTGACGAAGAGCGCGTAGACGCTGTGGCTGGCGGCCATGAAAAGCCGGTTGCGCCGGGCGCCACCGAAGCACAGGTTGGCGCAGCGTTCGGGCAGCGCGATGTGGCCGATCGGCCGGCCGCTGCGGTCGAACACCCGCACGCCATCGAGCTCTTCGAGCGGAGCCCCTGCGCGCCCATCGCTGCCGAAGCCGCACCACAGGTTGCCCTGGGCGTCGACAGCGATGCCGTCGAGCGCGCCGGGGCCATCGGCATCGATGTGCAGCCGTTTGTTCGAGAGCTTTCCCGTGTCGGCCACGTCGTAGGCCCAGATGCGGCGGCTCGGCGTCGCGCGGCTCTCCACGACGTAGAGCACGCGTTCGTCCGGCGAGAAGGCCAGGCCGTTCGGCGCGGCCAGGTCATCGATGTGGCACTCGGTGCGGCCAGTCGTCGGGGTCGATGCGGTACACGCCATGGGCGAGTTCGCTCGGTGCCGGCTCGCCTTCCCACCAGCCGGAGATGCCGAAGGACGGGTCAGTGAACCAGACCGCGCCATTGCGCTGGCAGACGATGTCGTTGGGCGAGTTCAGTCGCTTTCCGTCATGGCGATCGGCCAGCACGGTGATGCGCCCGTCGTACTCGGTGCGGGTGACGCGTCGACCCAGGTGCTCGCAGGTGAGCAGCCGGCCCTGAGTGTCGCGCGCCAGGCCGTTGGCGTTGCCCGACGGCGAGCGGAACACGCTGGCCGCGCCAGTGGTCTCGTCCCAGCGAACGATGCGGTCGTTGGGGATGTCGCTCACCAGCAGATAGCGACCGTCGCCAAACCACACCGGCCCTTCGGCCCAGCGCAGTCCGGTGACGAGTTGCTCCACGCCGGCGCTGAACAGCCGCAAGGCTGCAAAGCTCTCGTGCAGCACGCGCACCGCCGGATCGGGGTAGCGGCTTGAGGGCTGGAAGGCCACGCCGGCCTCATGGCCCATCGCCGGGCCGCGCAAGGGTGTCATGGAAGTGGGATCGGGCATGGCGGATTGCAGTCTCCAGACGTCACTCAGCCTTCACGTTGCCTTCCTTGACCACCTTCTGCCACTTGGCGATCTCGTTGCGGCCGAAGGCGGTGAACTGCTCGGGCGTGTTCGGGCTGTACTCCAGGCCCAGGCCGTCCATCTTCGCCTTGGTCTCGGGCGTGGCGATGATGTTGGCAATCTCGGTGTTGAGCCGCTGCACGATGGCCGGGGGCGTGCCGGCCGGTGCGTACAGGGCCTGCCAGCTTGCCACGTCGAAGCCCGCAACGCCGGCCTCCTGCAGGGTCGGCGTGTCGGGCAGCACCCGGCTGCGCTTGGCCGAGGTCACGGCCAGCGCGCGCACCTTGCCCGACTGGATGTGCGGCAGCGCGACCGTGGCCGTCTCGAAGCTCATCGGAATCTGGCCGCCGATGACATCCTGGATCGCGGGCGCGCTGCCTTTGTACGGCACGTGCGTGAGCTGGGCGCCAGCGAGCAGCTTGAAGGTCTCGCCCGACATGTGCTGCGAGCTGCCCTGGCCCGCGGAGGCGAAGGCGATCGAGCCCGGCTTGGCCTTGGCAGCTGCGATCACGTCGGCCACGCTCTTGTAGGGCTGATTCGCCCCCACCAGCATCACGTTGGAAATGCTGCCCAGCAGAAGGATGGGCGCGAAGTCCTTGGCCGCGTCATACGGCATCTTGGGTTGCAGCGCTGGGTTGATCGCGTGGCTGGCGATGGTGCCCAGCAGCAGGGTGTAGCCATCGGGCGCGGCCTTGGCCACGACGTCGGCGCCGATCACGCCACCCGCGCCGGCGCGGTTCTCGATCACCACCGTCTGCTTGAGCGAGGCCTGCAGCTTCTCGCCCAGCGTGCGCGCGAGGATGTCGCTGGTGCCGCCCGCGGCGAAGGGCACGACGATGCGGATCGGCTGCTTGGCCGGCCAGGCGTCCTGGGCCATCGCCAGGTGTACGGGCAGGACCGCGGCGAGGGTCACGAGGCCAAGGGCGGTGCGTCGGGAACAGATCATGGATGTCTCCTGTCGTTGGGCGTCTCTGGTGAGTGCAGTTGGCAGCGTGCTCTCACACTTCCCGCAGGTCACGGATGGTGGCTCAAAGGCAGATGACCTCGACCCAGTTCGGGCCTTGCCCGGCCGCGTGTTCACATTGCAGACTGAGGCTGCCGGTGCCTGGATCGATCGCATGGACGCTCAGCCGGTGCGAGGCTTGCCCCGCCGCGATGAGGAAACGGCCCGAAGGATCGATCGCAAAGCCGCGAGGCTGCTTCTGCGTGGCGAAGCTGCCCTGCGCTGTGAGTGTGCCGTCCGCGGCCACTGCAAAGGCGGCCAGGGTGTGGGAGCGCCTCTCGCTGGCGTAGAGGTGCCGGGCATCGGGCGCGAGGTGGATGTCTGAGGCCCATGGATCGCCCGAAAAGCCGGCCGGAAGGGAACTCACCGTCTGCACGGCTTGAAGCGTGCCGCGCTCGGTATCCATCTCCAGGACGTCGATGCTGGCATCCAGTTCGTGGAGCAGGTAAACGGTGTGACCGTTGGGATGGAAGGCGAGGTGGCGCGGCCCCGATCCCGGACGCGCGACGAAGGCCGGCGGGTCGTTGGGGGCCAGCCGACCGCTGGACGCACCGAAGCGGAACTGCAGCACTTTGTCGGCACCGAGCAGCGGGACGAACACGAAGCGATTGCTCGGGTCGACACGCATCGCGTGCGCCTTGGGTTCGGTGGGCAGCACCTGCTGGGGGCGCCGCACCGCGCCGTCGGTTCCGATCGGGCTCACCGCCACCATGCTGCCGCCGTAGGATGCACTGAACAGGAAGCGTCCGGCGACGTCGGTGGCGATGTTGGCCATGCTCGCGGGCAGGGGCACCTCGCCGAGGGAACTCAGCGTGCCGTCGTGTGGAGAGATGCGAAGACTGCGTACCGCCAGCGGCTCGCTGCGCCGCCCGACATGCAGCACCCGACGGTCGGGGCTGATGGCCATGGGCATCAGCATGCCGCCGAGCTCGACCGTCTGCACGGTCGTGAGCGTCCCGGTCGAGAGATCGAGGTGCATCACGTTGACGGTGCCGCTCTCGGCGTTGGACACGTAGACAACCGTGGTCATGGCGGGTGAAGGCAACGATTCAGAGGTGGGCTGCAGCGCCGCTGCGCGACGACGCCATGACGGCGTGGATGACACGCTGCACGGCCAGCGCGGAACGACCACTCACGCTCGGTGCCGCTCCGCTGCGAACGGCGCGAGCGAAATCCTCGATGACCATGCGGTGCGGGCCGTGGTCGAAAGCCATGGGGTCGGCGCCGCCACCCGTGCCCACGCTGCCCCCCGCGGTGACAGTGTCGCCGTTGGCCAGGCGCGCGGTGAGCACACCGGACTCGAGCGTGGCCGAGCCGAGGGTGCCATCGATCTCGATGCGCTCCGCGTAGCCAGGATAGGCGGCCGTGGTGGCCTGGAGCACCGCCGTCATGCCGCCGGGGTAGTGCAGCAGGGCGGCGGCCGTGTCTTCGCACTCCATGCGGTGAACGGTGGTGGTCCGCGCTGCGCCAGTCACGCGCTCGGGCACGCCGATCAGCGACAACAGCAAGTCCAGCGTGTGGATGGCCTGGGTCATGAGCACGCCACCACCGTCGCGCGCCATGGTGCCGCGCCCGGGCACGTCGTAGTAGCTCTGCGGTCGCCACCAGCGCACGAAAGCGCCGGCATTCAGCACTTCGCCGAGCGCGCCGCGTTTCAGAAGATCGGCCAGCGCCACGGCGCCCGGGCGCAGGCGATGCTGCAGCATCACCGCGAGCGTCACGCCAGCCTGCTCGCAGGCCTCCACCAGCTCGATCGCGCGAGGCAGGTCCACCTCGAGCGGCTTTTCCACCAGCACGTGCTTGCCGGCGCGAGCCGCCTGCACGGCCAGGTCTCGGTGCAGGTTCGGTGGCGTGAGGATGAGCACCGCGTGCACGCCCGGATCGCCGAGCACGTCGCTCAGCTGCGTGGTCAGGCGCGTGCCGGCGGGCACCGCGGCCTGCCGCAGGCGATCGAGATCGCGGCCCCAGAGCCAGGCCACGTCGACCGCGCCTGCCAGCTCCGCGAGGCTGCGCAGGTGCGGCGCGGACGCCATGCCCGCACCCAGGACGGCCACGCGGACTTTGCCTGAAGAACCCGTTTCAATCATCAGTTGTCAGACAACATTGGTAGAGATGCCCCCGAGTCTGTGGTGCCTTGCGGGTCGCTGGCCACGTTGGGCTGGATGGGCTGCGTGTCGCGTTGAACGGGATCGAGACTGCCGCCGCGGCGCAGTCTCTCGCGGCTGTTCGAAAGGTGCGTGCGCATCGCTGCGCGTGCCGCCTCAGCATCCTGATTGCGAATGGCGATGTAGATCGTTTCATGCTCGCCGTTGACGCGTTGCAGGTAGTTCAGCCTTCCTTCCGGCGCCGTCTGTGCCGTCTTCAAACGCGTGCGTGGAATGATCATCGTGCCGAGGTATGTCATCAAATCGGCGAAGTGTCGGTTTCCGGTGGCGCGGGCGACCTCCAAGTGGAACTGGAAATCGGGAGGTACCGCATCGGAGTCGAGGCGAATCGAATCGTGGAAGGCGCTCAACGCGGCTTCCATTGCGCGCAGGCTCTCCGTCGTTCGGCGCTGGGCAGCCAGGCCAGCAGCCTCGGTTTCGAGACTGATGCGAAGCTCGAGGACGGAGATCACGTCAGCAACCGTGGCGAAGTCCCCCGCGAGGATCCTGAAATTTCCAGCATCTTGCGGCGGCAGCACGAAGGTGCCGACTCCATGGCGCGTTTCCACAAGGCCAGAGGCCTGCAGTCGGGACAGCGATTCACGTACCACCGTGCGACTGACGGCAAAGCGCGACATGATCTCTGCTTCGGTCGGGAGCTTCTCACCGGGCTGCAGTCGCCCCTCGCGAACGTTGGCGGCTAGGCTGTCAACGATCTCGCTCACGAGACCGCCCCTGCGACGCACACGGGGTTCGCCGTCGGGTTCCGCCAAAGCGAAAGATCGGTCGGGCTGACCTAGGGTTTTCCTGCGTTCCATCCGGAATGTGTTGACAGGGCGTAGGGCTCGAATCGAAAATTCAAAGTCATCAGACAACGTATGACCTTGCGCACGGCCTCACTTTAGCAAAGTCACGGCGAAAGTCCAGAGGCGAACCATTCGCGAAAACCAGAAGGAACGACGGCGCAATGACGATTCCGATTCACCACAGACTCCTGTTGACCGGCGCGGCTGGTGGTTTGGGTAAGGAGTTGCGCGGCCGCCTCATGGCGAACTGCAATGTGCTGCGCTTGTCCGATGTGCGTGCCTTCGGTGCTGCTGCTGAGGGCGAAGAGATCGTTCTTGCGGACCTCGCAGATGCTGCTGCCGTGAATGCCATGGTGGCAGGCGTCGACGCCGTTGTTCACTTGGGTGGTGTGTCCGTGGAGGCCCCGTTTGCGCCCATCCTTCAGGCCAACATCGTCGGCATGTTCAATCTCTACGAAGCCGCCCGAAGACATGGCGTCAAGCGGATTGTGTTCGCCAGTTCCAACCACGTGACAGGCTTCTACAGCCAGGGCGAGACCATCGATGCCGACGCCCCCGCTCGACCGGATGGCCTGTACGGTTTGAGCAAGGCGTTCGGCGAAGACCTCGCGCGGCTGTACTTTGATCGGTGGGGCATCGAGACAGCCTGTGTGCGCATCGGCTCGTCCTTTGCAGAACCCAAGGATCGTCGAATGCTCGCCACGTGGCTCAGCTACGCGGACTTGCATCGTCTCATTACGGCGTGCCTGATCACCCCGGTTTTGGGGCATACCATCGTCTTCGGCATGTCCAACAACGCCGTGACCTGGTGGGATAACCGCCGCGCCCGCCACATTGGCTATGTCCCGCAGGACAGCTCCGACGTGTTCCGCGAAGCCGTGTTCGCCCGCACGCCGCAACCTGATCTTTCAGACCCGGCAGCACGCTGCCAGGGCGGCGCTTTCGTTCGCGCTGGCCCGTTCGAATGAATCGCAAATGAAAGGCGGCACAGACCGCTGCTTGAGCTCCTCCCCGCCGACGTCGTCGGTACCATGAACCCCCAACTTGCAAGTCAAGGAGACCTAAGATGACCCTTCGCAGACACCTGATTGCTGCCGCCGCTCTGGCCACAATGACCTTTGGGACAACGCTGACCGCGACAGCCCAGACGGTGCTCAAGGCCGCCGACGTACACCCCCCTGGCTACCCCACGGTCGTGGCTACTGAGAGCATGGGCAGGAAGTTCGAGGCAGCCACCAATGGAAAGTACAAGATGCAGATGTTCCCCAGCAGCGTGCTGGGAGATGAGAAGACCATGCTCGAGCAGACGCAGATCGGGGCCATCCAGGTCCTGCGTACCTCGCTGGGGCCTGTTGGCTCGGTGGTTCCCGAGGTCAATGTCTTCAATATGCCCTTCGTGTTCCGCAACGAGGCCCATATGCGTGCGGTCATTGATGGGCCGATCGGCCAGGAGATTCTTGACAAAATCAGTGCCAGCCCAGCTCGCCTTGTCGCGCTGGCATGGCAGGACGGTGGCTCGCGCAGCCTGTACACAAAGAAGCCGGTGCGCACGCCTGCCGACCTGAAGGGCCAGAAAGTTCGCATGATGGGCAATCCCTTGTTCATCGACACCATGAATGCACTGGGCGGCAATGGCATCGCGATGGGCTATCCGGAGGTCTACAGCGCGCTGCAAACCGGCGTCATTGACGGCGCGGAGAACAACCCTCCCAGCATGTTCACCTCCAATCACTACACCACGGGTGCCAAGTATTACGCGCAGACCAATCACCTGATCATTCCTGAATTGCTGGTGATGTCGAAGGTGGCCTACGACAAGCTGACGCCTGCAGAGCAGGCCCTGGTAAAGAAATTGGGCCGCGAGGCGCAGATGGAACAGCGCGTGCTCTGGGACAAGAGCGTGACCGACTACTCTGCGAAGCTCAAGGCTGCTGGCGTGGAGTTCATCGACGTGGACCAGAAGTTGTTCTTCGATGCGACCGCGCCGGTGCGCGCCAAGTACGGCGCCCCCTACGCTGACCTGATGGGGCGCATTGCCGCTGTCAAGTAGTTCGGACTCACCTTCTGGTCAATGCCGCCGGGAGCCGCTTTGGCTCCCGGCGGCTTATGGCGCGATTCGTATGAAAAAATCCGTGCACAGCGTGCTCGATGTTCTGTACTTGGCATGCATCTGGGTGGCAGGGCTGTCCATCCTGGGCATGAGCATCATCATCCCCATCGGCGTGTTTGCGCGCTACGTGTTGGGCTTTGGTGCTCAATGGCCCGAGCCGATCGCCATCTTGCTCATGGTGATCTTCACCTTCGTGGGGGCGGCTGCAGCCTACCGGGCGGGCGCGCACATCGCCGTGGCGATGCTCACGGACCGCCTGCCCAGGTCGCTTCAGAAGGCGGCGGGCTTGTCGGTTCACATGCTGATGCTCGTCATCAGCCTGTTCATGCTGTACTACGGCAGCAAATTGAGCCAGGAAACCATGGGTCAGACCCTTGCGGCACTTCCTTGGCTACCGATCGGGCTGACGTACTTGCCGGTGCCAGTAGGCGGCCTGCTCACGCTGCTGTTCGTGCTGGAGACACTGCTCTTCGGTCCGCAGACACAACGTCCCGTCGTCACCTTCGACCACCACGTAGAGCAGCCAGGGACCTGAGCATGGACGCATTCGTTCTATTGGGCAGTTTTGCCTTGCTGGTCGCGCTCGGAATGCCGGTGGCGTACTCACTGGGTCTGTCGGCCCTTGTCGGCGCTATCTGGATCGACCTGCCACTCGAGGCAGTGATGATCCAGATCGCCAGTGGCGTCAACAAGTTCTCTTTGCTGGCGATACCCTTTTTCGTGCTGGCCGGCGCCATCATGGCCGAGGGGGGCATGTCGCGCCGATTGGTCGCTTTCGCCGGCGTGCTTGTTGGCTTCATCCGGGGTGGCCTGTCGCTGGTGAACATACTCGCGTCCACGTTCTTCGGGGCCATTTCTGGCTCCTCGGTCGCTGACACGGCATCCATCGGTTCGGTGATGATCCCGGAGATGGTGAAGAAGGGCTATCCGCGCGACTTCGCGACTGCCCTCACAGTGAGTGGTTCGATTCAGGCGACGCTGATTCCTCCGAGTCACAACGCGGTGATTTACTCGATGGCAGCAGGAGGCTCCATTTCGATCGCCGCGCTGTTCATGGCCGGAGTGTTCCCCGGTCTATTGCTCGGCGCAACGCTCGCTGCGTATTGCCTTTGGCTGGCGAAAAGGCGTGGTTTCCCCAAAGGTGATGCCATCCCCATGCGCCAAGCGCTTCGGATCGTGATCGAAGCTCTCTGGGGCCTGGCCACGATGGTCATCATTCTGGGCGGAATCCTCACAGGGGTGTTCACTGCCACCGAATCGGCCTCAATCGCCGTGCTCTGGGCATTCTTCGTGACGATGTTCATCTACCGCGACTACAAGTGGCGCGACCTCCCCAAACTCATGCACCGCACGGTCAAGACGGTTTCGATCGTCATGATCCTGATCGGATTTGCGGCCAGCTTCGGCTACATCATGACGCTGATGCAGATCCCGCTGAAGATCACCCAGGCGCTGACGAACTTCACTGACAGTCGGATCCTCATCCTCCTGTGCATTAACGTCCTTCTGCTTGTGCTGGGAACGTTGATGGACATGGCCGCACTGATACTCATCCTCACACCGATCCTCTTGCCAGTGGTGAAGGACGTGGGCGTCGACCCCGTCCATTTCGGCATGATCATGATCGTCAACCTGGGCATTGGATTGATCACGCCGCCGGTGGGTACGGTGTTGTTCGTGGGCAGTGCTGTTGGCAAGTTGCCCATTGAGAAGGTGGTGGCTGCGCTGGGCCCGTTCCTCGCCCTGCTGATCATCGTGCTGGGCATCGTCACGTACGTGCCCGAGATTTCTTTGTGGCTGCCGCGGGCGGTGGGGGTCTGACATGGGCAGCAGTTTGTCCGGCACGCCCACGATCACCACCCTTCGTGCCATTCCGGTCGCCGGCCGCGACGGCATGCTGCTCAACCTGAGCGGCGCGCACGGGCCGTTCTTCACCCGCAACCTGCTGCTGCTCACCGACAGCGCAGGCCGCACCGGTGTGGGCGAGGTGCCAGGCGGCGAGAAGATCCGCCAGACGCTCGAGGATGCCGCGGCCCTGGTCGTCGGCCAGCCCCTCGGCCAGGTGCAGAAGGTGCTGCAGTCGGTGCAGCAGCGCTTCGCCGATCGGGATGCGGGAGGTCGTGGCCTCCAGACCTTCGACCTTCGCACCACCATCCATGCGGTCACGGCCATCGAGTCGGCGCTGCTCGATCTGCTGGGCCAGCACCTGGGCGTTCCGGTGTGCGCGCTGCTTGGCGAAGGGCAGCAGCGCGCTTCGGTCGAGATGCTGGGCTATCTGTTCTATGTGGGCGATCGCACCCGTACCGATCTCGACTACATCAGCCAGCCGGGTGCGGACAACGACTGGTTCCGCGTGCGCCACGAGATGGCGCTCACGCCCGAGGCCATCGTGCGCCAGGCCGAAGCCGCGCGCGCGCGCTACGGCTTCAACGACTTCAAGCTCAAGGGTGGCGTGCTGCGTGGCGACGAAGAGGTCGATGCGGTGACCGCGCTGCACGAGCGCTTTCCGCAGGCGCGCGTCACCCTCGACCCCAACGGCGGCTGGCTGCTGCAGGACGCGATCCGACTGGGTCAGCGCATGCGCGGCGTCGTGGCCTACGCCGAAGACCCTTGCGGCGCCGAGGGCGGGTTCTCCGGCCGCGAGGTGATGGCCGAGTTCCGGCGCGCCACCGGTCTGCCCACGGCCACCAACATGGTGGCGACCGACTGGCGCCAGCTCACCCATGCGCTTTCGCTGCAGAGCGTGGACATTCCGCTGGCCGACCCGCACTTCTGGACCATGGCGGGCTCGGTGCGTGTCGCCCAGACCTGCCGCGACTGGGGCCTGACCTGGGGTTCGCACTCCAACAACCATTTCGATGTGTCTCTGGCCATGTTCACCCACGTCGGTGCGGCGGCCCCGGGGAAGGTGACCGCCATCGACACGCACTGGATCTGGCAGGACGGCCAGCGCCTCACGCAGAACCCGCTGCAGATCGTGGGTGGCCACGTGCAGGTGCCCGCCGCGCCCGGCCTGGGCGTGCAACTCGACATGGCCGAGGTCGAGAAGGCCCACCAGCTCTACCTGCAGCACGGCCTGGGCTCACGCGATGACGCCATCGCCATGCAGTACCTGATCCCGGGCTGGAAGTTCGACCCCAAGCGACCGTGCATGGTGCGCTGAGCGATCGACGCTTGCAACGGCTCCAACCCACCTGCCATGAAGACGCACCGTCGTTGCGCCGACCCGCTCGGTGCCCCGAGCGCATGATGATTCCCGGAGGAGAACAACCATGAGAGAGAACCGCCTGCGCACGATGTGGGCCGAAGACCGTGCCGTGGTCAATGGCTGGCTGGCCATTCCCAACAGCTTTTCGGCCGAGACCATGGCGCAGCAGGGCTGGGACTCACTCACCATCGATCTGCAGCACGGCGTGGTCGACTACCAGGCGATGGTGCCCATGCTGCAGGCCATCTCGACCACCCCCACCGTGCCGGTGGTGCGCGTGCCCTGGCTCGAAGCGGCCAGCATCATGAAGGCGCTGGACGCCGGCGCCTATGGCGTCATCTGCCCGATGGTGAACACCCGCGAGGATGCGCAGAAGCTGGTCGCCTGGAGCCACTACGCGCCGCGCGGCACGCGCAGCTTCGGCCCGATCCGCGCGCTGCTCTATGGCGGTGCCGACTACGCGGCACATGCCAACGACACCATCGTGACCTTCGCCATGATCGAGACCGCGCAGGCCCTGGACAACCTCGATGCGATCCTCTCCGTCGAAGGGCTGGATGCGGTCTACATCGGCCCGTCGGATCTGTCGCTGGCACTCGGCTGCAAGCCGGTGTTCGACGATGTCGATCCGCCGGTGGCGCAGGCCATCGACCACATTCTCGAGCGGGCCACGGCCCACGGCCTGAAGGCGGGCATCCACAATGGCCGCACCGACGTGGCCCTGGCGCGCATTGCCAAGGGGTTCCGCTTCGTCACCGTCAGCTCGGACGCTCGCCTAATGGCCGCGGGTGCCCAGCAGGTGATGGCGCAGATGCGCGCCGCGCCGGCCACGCCCCGCGCTGGCGGATACTGAACGACTCACTGAAAGGACCAAGCGCATGAAACTCGGATTCATCGGCCTGGGCATCATGGGCACGCCCATGGCCGGCCACCTGCGGGCCGCGGGCCACGACCTTTTCGTCTACACCCGCAGCAAGGTACCCGCGGCACTCACCGAGGCCGGTGCCGTGGCCTGCGCCAGCGCCGCCGACGTGGCACGGCAGGCAGAGATCATCTTCACGATGGTGCCCGACACGCCGGACGTCGAGAAGGTGCTCTTCAGCAAGGGCGGCATCGCCGAGGGCCTGAGCAAGGGCAAGACGGTGGTCGACATGAGCTCGATCTCGCCGATCGAGACGCAGGCCTTCGCGCAGAAGATCGCGGCGCTGGGCTGCGACTATGTGGATGCGCCGGTGTCGGGCGGCGAGGTCGGCGCCAAGGCCGGCCAGCCTGACCATCATGGTCGGCGGCACCGAAGCGGCATTCGAGCGCGTCAAGCCGCTGTTCGCGCTGATGGGCAAGAACATCACGCACGTGGGCGACGTCGGTGCCGGGCAGATCACCAAGGTGGCCAACCAGATCATCGTGGCGCTCAACATCGCGGCGGTGGGCGAGGCGCTGGTGTTCGCCAGCAAGGCCGGTGCCGACCCGGCCAAGGTGCGTCAGGCGCTGATGGGCGGATTCGCCGCCAGTCGCATCCTCGAGGTGCACGGTGAGCGCATGATCAAGCGCACCTTCAACCCGGGCTTTCGCATCGGGCTGCACCAGAAGGACCTGAACCTGGCGCTGCAGGGGGCCAAGTCCTCGGCGTGGCGCTGCCCAACACCGCCAACGCCGCGCAACTGATGCAGGCGTGCGCCGCCCAGGGCTGGGACGAGCTCGATCACTCGGCGCTGGTCAAGGCGCTCGAAGTGATGGCCAAGCACGAGGTGGCCTCGGCCCCACCGGCCTGACCCTCGCGCGTCGCGGCGGCTTGCAGCAGTTGCGCCACCACCGCGGCCGCGATCACCTCGGGCTCCTTGCCGGCGATGCCCGGCACGCCGATCGGGCAGGTCATGCGCGCGATGGCCGCCGCCGGCGATGCCGCGCTGCTCGAAGCGGTGGATGAAGCGCTGCGCGCTTGGTCTTCGAGCCGATCAGGCCGAGGAAGCCGAAGTCGCCGCGCCGCAGGATCGCCTCGGTGATGCGCAGGTCGAGGTCGTGCTGGTGCGTCAGCACGAGGTAGAAGGCGCCGCGCGGCGCGTCGCGCACCTCGGCCTCGACGCGCGTCGACGCAGACCTTGCGCGAATGTGCGCAGGCAGCGCGCGCTGTCGGTGCGGGAATTCGTCCTCGCGCTCGTCGATCCAGTCGACGCGCACGTCCAGCGGCGCCAGGGCGTGCACGATCGCGCGGCCGACGTGGCCGGCGCCGTAGAGCTGCAGGTGAAAGCGCGGCGCGGCCGGCGGCCAGGCGGCCAGCGCGCGCGGCGTCCAGCCGCGAGAAGCCGAGCGTGACCGCGCCGCCGCAGCACTGGCCCAGCGCCGGGCCGAGCGGGTAGTGCGCCGACTGCGGTGTGGCGTCGTCCGCCGACGAGCAGCGGCGCGCGCCGCTCGATCGCCTTCAGCTCCAGGTGGCCGCCGCCGATCGTGCCGGCGCAGCTGCGTGGCGCACACCAGCATGCGCGTGCCGGCCTCGCGCGGCGCCGAGCCGCGCGCCTCGGTCACCTCCACCAGCACGGCCGGCGCGCCGCTCGGCGAGCCAGCGGGCGGCGGTGTCGCGCAGCGAGGTCCATCGGCTCAGCCGCCGCTGCACCGCGGTGATGGCGCGCAGGATCGACTCGCTGGTGGCCGGCGCCGCGAGCGGCGGATCGACGCGGTGCCCGCCCACGGCCGAGACCGCGTCGCGGATCGCGAAGAACACCGAGAACGGCAGCAGCAGCGGCGGCTCGCCGACCGCCTTGCTGCGGTGGATGGTGTCTTCGACGTTGTCGCTGTCGAAGAGCGCACGTTGAACACCGGCGGGCAGTCGTTGGCGGTCGGGATCTTGTAGGTGCTCGGCGCGTGCGTCGTCAGCTTGCCGGCGCTGACCGTCCGCCGGGTGCCACACCAGCTCTTCCATCGTCAGCCAGCCCATGCCCTGGATGAAGGCGCCTTCGACCTGGCCGATGTCGACGGCCGGGTTCAGCGAGCGGCCGACGTCGTGCAGCACGTCGGCGCGCAGCAGCTTCCACTCGCCGGTCAGCGTGTCCACCACCACCTCGCTCACCGCCGCGCCGTAGGCGAAGTAGTAGAACGGCCGGCCCTGCAGCGTCTCGCGGTCCCAGCTCAGGCCGGGCGTGGCGTAGAAGCCGTCGGACCAGAGCTGCACGCGGTCGAGGTAGGCCTGCGCACCACGACGGCCGGGAAGGGCAGGCGTGCGGCCGTTGACCTCGACCTGGTCGTTGGCGAAGCGCACCGCCGGCGGCGTCGCCGCCGTGGCTGCGCGGCCGCGCAGGCGGCCAGCCGCTCGCGGATCTGCCGCGCCGCGTCCTGCGCCGCCTTGCCGTTCAGGTCGCTGCCGGTGGACGCGGCGGTGGCCGAGGTGTTGGCGACCTTCTGCGTGTCGGTCGCGGTGACGCGCACGCGGCTCGAAGCCGCACGCCGAGCTCGTGCGCCACCACCTGCGCCACCTTGGTGTTCAGGCCCTGGCCCATCTCGGTGCCGCCGTGGTTCACCAGGATCGAGCCGTCGTTGTAGACATGCACCAGCGCACCGGCCTGGTTGAAGTGCTTGACGTTGAACGAGATGCCGAACTTCACCGGCGTCAGCGCCAGGCCGCGCTTGAGCAGCGGGCTGGCCGCGTTGAACTTCGCGATCGCGGCCGCGCCGCGCGCGGTAGTCGCTGCTCGCCTCGAGTTCGGCCACCAGCTCGTGGATGACGTTGTCGTCGACCTTCTGGCCGTAGGGCGTGACTCTGCGCCCTGGCCGTAGAAGTTGATCGCGCCGCACGTCCAGCGGGTCCTTGCCGAGCGTGCGCGCGATGCTGTCGAGGATGTTCTCGATCGCGATCGCGCCCTGCGGCCCGCCGAAGCCGCGGAACGCGGTGTTGCTCTGCGTGTTGGTCTTGCCCGAGTAGCCGTGCATGGCCACGTCGGGCAGCCAGTAGGCGTTGTCGAAGTGGCACAGCGCGCGCGTCATCACCGGGCCCGACAGGTCGGCCGAATGGCCGGCGCGCGACACCATCGTCACCTCGGCGCCGAGCACGCGGCCGTCGTCGTCGTAGCCCACCTCGTACTCGTACCAGAAGCAGTGGCGCCGGCCGGTGATGAGGAAGTCGTCGTCGCGGTCCAAGGCGCAGCTTGACCGGGCGGTTCAGCTTGCGCGCCGCCACGGCGGCGACGCAGGCGAACAGGCCCGACTGCGACTCCTTGCCGCCGAAGCCGCCGCCCATGCGCCGGCACTCGACCTGCACGTGGTGCGCGTGCAGCTTCAGCGCATGCGCCACCAGGTGCTGCATCTCGCTCGGGTGCTGGGTCGAGCAGTGCACCAGCATGCCGTCGTCCTCTTTCGGGATGGCGTAGCTGATCTGGCCTTCGAGGTAGAACTGCTCCTGGCCGCCGACGTCGAGCGTGCCCTTCAGGCGGTGCGGCGCCGCCGCGATGGCCGCGCGCACGGCGCCGAGTCGCCGAGCTTGTGCTGCGCGTCAGGTGCATCGGCGGCAGCACGTACTGGCCCTTGGCGTGCGCGTCCTGCGGCGTGAGCACCGGCGGCAGCGGCTTCGATCTGCAGCACGTCCTTGGCCTTGCGCGGCGGCACGGCGCGCGGCGTCGCGCGTCTCGCGCGATCACCGCGAACACCGGCTGGCCGAGGTAGCGCAACTCGCCGTCGCGCGAGGATCGGGTCGTCGTGCACGATCGAGCCGCAGTCGTTCGGGCCGGGGATGTCGGCTGCGGTGAGCACCGCCACCACGCCGGGCAGGGCGCGGATGCGGTCGAGCGACATGCCCGGTGAGCGGCCGTGCGCCACCGGCGACAGGCCGAGCGCGCAGTGCAGCGTGCCGGCGAGTTCGGGCAGGTCGTCGATGTAGGGCGCCTCGCCGGCCACGTGCAGGTGCGCCGACTCGTGCGGCCGGCTGATGCCGACGCGCGCGCCCGTGCCGATGCGCGGCGGCTTCGGCCCGGTTCGTCGATGCGTGCGGCGGTGTTGCGTCAGGTAGTCGGCGAAGGCTTCGGTGTGTTGCAGGAGGGTCGGGGGGATGCGGTTTGTTCATGGGCTCGACCTGCTCTCACAGTTCGCGTTGCTCGCGCTGAGGCCAGTGGCGATGACCTGCCGAGCGGCGCAGTGCCGGGCGCGCCGGGCAAACGCCTCCGCTCATGTCCGCCCGACATCAGCCTCGACGGCCGACGTCTCCTCCTTTACTTCGCTGCGGCGTTCACCCAACGCACCCCGGCGAGTGGCAGTGGTGCGCGACGAGCCGTCGGAAGCCTCGGAACCGGTTGCCGGATCGGGGAGGTGGCGGTGTACTGCGCAGCGAAGTAAAGGAGGAGGGCACGGCCGAAGGTCGCGGCCGGGGGACATGAGCGGAGCAGATGCGCCGCAGCTCCCCGATCTCGCGTCGGAACCCTGACGCGATGACGGTCATCAGATGCACTGCTCACGCTAATCCCCCAACCCCACCCGCGTGTCATGCGGCATCACGCTCCACACGCTGGTCGGCTGCCGGGCTCAATGGGATTCGTAGGGCCGCGTCTCCAGCCAGAAGCGCTGCAGCAGGTTCTGGGCCACCTGCAGGCGGTAGGCGGCGCTGGCGCGCATGTCGTGAGCGGCTTGAAGTCCTGCGCCAGCGCAGCCTGCGCAGCGTCGATGCTGGCCTGCGTCCACGGCTGGCCGAGCAGCGCCGCCTCGGCTCGCGGCGGCGCGCTTGACGATCGCCGGCCATGCCGCCGTAGGCCAGTCGCACGGCGCTGTACCGTGTCGCCGTCGAGCTCGATCGACAGGCCCGCGCACAGCGCCGAGATGTCGCAGTCGAAGCGCTTGCTGATCTTGTAGGCGCGCACCTGGCGCTGCGGTGCGAGCGGCGGGATCAGCAAGCGCCTGCACGAACTCGCCCGGCTCAAGCTGGTTCTTCATGTAGTCGAGGTAGAACTCCGGCAGCGGCATGCGCCGCACTCGCGCGCCCTTGGCGCAACTCGATCTGCGCATCCAGCGCCATCAGCACCGGCGGCGCAGTCGCCGATCGGCGAGCCATTGGCCACGTTGCCGCCCATGGTGCCGGCATTGCGGATCGGCGGCGAGGCAAAGCGCAGCCACACGTCGGTGAGCGTCGGCCAGCGATGCGGCGAGCGCGCGCCAGGCCGACTTCGAGCGAGGCGCCGGCGCCGATCCACAGGCCCTCAGGTCGCGCCGACTCGATGCGCTGCAGCTCCTCCACCTCGCCGACGTAGAGGATGTCGCCCAGCTCGCGGAACTGCTTGTTGACCCACAGGCCCGACGTCGGTGGAACCGGCCAGCAGCTGCGCCTTGGGATGCTGCTCGCGCAGGGCGGCGAGCTCCGTCGAGCGTCTTGGGGCGCATGGAAGCGCGCGCCGTGCTGGTAGGTCGAAGGCTGTCGCCGTCGGCCAGGCTTTGCAGCGCCTGCGACCACCGGCGCGGTGTCCAGCGCCACCGCGCGGCAGGTCGAACATGCGCTGGCCGGCGTCGAGGATGGGCCGGTAGCCGGTGCAGCGGCACAGGTTGCCCGACAGCTCGTCGGCCAACTGCTGGCGCGTCGGGCCGGCTGCCGCAGGCGCTGGTGGTGTTCGTAGGTCGACCACATCGACATCACGAAGCCCGGGGTGCAGAAGCCGCATTGCGAGCCGTGGCACTCGACCATCGCCTGCTGCGTGGGGTGCAGCGTGCCCGCCGGCGACAGCGCCTTCAGGTCCTCGACGGTGAACAGCGCCTTGCCGTCCAGCGTGGGCAGGAACTGGATGCAGGCGTTCACCGTCTGCAGCGAGAGGCCGCGCACCGCGTGCGGCGTCGCGCGGCTCGGGCCAGCGCGCCGATGACCACGGTGCAGGCACCGCAGTCGCCCTCGTTGCAGCCTTCCTTGGTGCCGGTGCAGCGCGCGTCCTCGCGCAGCCAGTCGAGCACGCTGCGGGTGGGCGGCGGCGTGCATCGACCTCGACGACCTGGCCGCGGTGGAAAAAGCGGATGGGGCGGGTTTGCATGGTGGAGTTTGGCGTGGATCGGTGGGTCAATGCAGTGTGTGCACTGTGAGGTTCAACGGCAATGGTGCAGTCCGCCCGGCTACGCAACTTACGCCGATCGGCATCGCAAGATATACGATTGAAGTCATAGTAGTCTATCATGTGAAGCCTTATGACGGAGCGCTGCCGATTTCGACAAGATCGAGCTCCATCTCATCCGGGTGTTGCAGACCTTGATCACCGAACGCAGCGTCTCCCGGGCCGCCATGCGCCTGCACAGCACGCAGCCCGCCGTCAGCGCCCAGCTCAAGCGGCTGCGTGCGCTGACGGGCGACCCCTTGCTGGTGCGTGCCGGCAACGGCATGACGCCCACCGAGACCGCCTTGCAACTCCTGGACCCGGCCAGCCGCCTGCTGCAGGACGCCGACCGGCTGTTCAGCCGCGCGCTCGCGGCAGCGGGCTTCGAGCCGGCGGCACAGCGCGCTCACCTTTCGCATCGCCGCCAGCGACTACCTCGACCCGCTGTTCCTGCCCGAACTGGTGGCGCACCTCAAGCGCGCAGCGCCCTGGGTGCGGCTCGAGCTGCTGCCGCTGTCGGGCGACTTCGACTACCGGCGCAGCCTGGCCAGCGGCGAGGTCGACCTGGTGATCGGCAACTGGCTCGAGCCGCCGGGCGAACTGCACCTGGGCCGGCTGATGTCCGACGAGATCGTCTGCCTGGTGGCCGAGGACCATCCGGCAGCCGCGTGCCGACCGGCCGCGCGCCTGGACGGTCGAGCGGTACCTGGCCTGCGAGCACGTGGCGCCGACGCCGCTGCATGCCACCGGTGCTGGCGGCGCGCCGGCGTGATCGACGAGCACCTGCAATCGCTGGGCTGCGCGCGCGACATCGTGGTGCGCAGCGCGCACTTCAGCCTGATCCCGCTGATGGTGGCACAGAGCCTGCTGGTGCTGACCACCGGCCGGCTGTTCTGCTCGCGCTACGTCGACAGGCTGCCGGTGCGCATCGTGCGCTGCCCGGTCGCCTTCCCGCCCTTGACCTACTACCAGCTCTGGCACGACCTGACCCATGCGTCGCCGCCCACGCGCTGGTTGCGCGAACAGGTGCGCGATGTCGCGCGGAGGGTTTCCACGCGCAGCGCACCTCCCCGTGCGCGGACTGCGCCGCGCGGCCTGAGGTCAGGCCGGGACACGCCCATGACCCCGCGCATCGCCCTGCGCGGTGACCTGCTCGACTTCGGCGACGAGCCGGGCTGGGGCGAGACCGAGTCAACCGCCGTGCGCTTCCGGCCCGACCACTGGCTGCTGGTGGAAGACGGCCGCATCGCCTCGGTGCAGGCCGACGCACCGGATGCGCGCTGGCAGCGCCACGACCACCGCGGGCCGGCTGATCCTGCCCGGCTTCATCGACACCCATGTGCACAGCCCGCAGCTCGACGTGATCGCCAGCTACGGCACCGAGCTGCTCGACTGGCTCAACACCTACACCTTCCCGGCCGAGGCGCGCTACGCCGATGCCTGCCGAGGCCGAGGCCGGCGCGGCGCTGTTCCTCGACGCCTGCTCGCCCACGGCACCACCGCGGCGGTGGTGTTCCCGACCGTGCACAAGGTGTCGGTCGACGCGCTGTTCGACGCGGCCGCGCACGCGCGGCATGCGCCTGATCGCCGGCAAGGTGCTGATGGACCGCCATGCGCCGGACGGCCTGCGCGACGACGTGGTGCAGGCCGAGCGCGACTGCCGCGACCTGATCGAGCGCTGGCACGGCGTCGATCGCCTGGCCTATGCGGTGACGGTGCGCTTTGCCCCCACCAGCACGCCCGAGCAGCTGGCCATGGCCGGACGCCTGTGCCGCGAAGACCCGAGCCTCTACATGCAGACCCACGTGGCCGAGAACCGCGCCGAGGTGCGCTGGGTGCGCGAGCTGTTCCCCGAGGCGCGCAGCTACCTGGACGTCTATGCCCGCGCCGGGCTGCTGCACAGCCCGCAGCGTGCTGGCGCACGGCATCTGGCTCGACGACGCCGACCGCCAGCGCTTTGCATGACGCCGGCGCGCAGATCGCGCACAGCCCGTCGTCCAACCTGTTCCTCGGCAGCGGCCTGTTCGACTGGCGCGCCGATGGAGGCCGCGGGCGCGCAGGTCAGCCTGGCCAGCGACGTGGGCGGCGGCACCAGCCTGTCGATGCTGCGCACCATGGCCGACGCCTACAAGGTCCAGGCCCTTGCCGGGCAGCGACTCACCGCCTGGAAGGCGCTGCACGCGGCCACGCGCGGCGCGGCGCGGGCGCTTGGGGCTGGACGCACGAGATCGGCAGCTTCGAGGTCGGCTGCACGGCCGACGTGTGCGTGTGGGACTGGACGCAGGGCGGCGTGGCCGAGCGCCGCCTGGCGCTGGCGCACGACCTGCACGAGAAGGTCTTTGCCTGGATGACGCTCGGCGACGAGCGCAACCTGGTGGCCGCCTACGTGGCCGGCCAGCGTCGTCACGAACGGCGGTCGCTGTGAGGTCCACGGTGGGTTCCCCGCTGCAGTCTGGCAGGGCGTTGGTATGGATGTTGCGGACTGCGCGGTGCCCGATCGTGGTCACCATCGACGGAGACATTCCCCATGCTTCGACTCGAACTGATCGACATCAGCAAGCAGTACCCGGCCGTCAAGGCCAACGACCGGTGAACCTGCGCGTCAAGCCGGGCGAGATCCACGCCGTGCTCGGCGAGAACGGCGCCGGCAAGTCGACGATGATGAAGATGATCTACGGCGCCGTGCGGCCCGACGCAGGCGAGATCCGCTGGAACGGCCAGGCGGTGCAGATCGCTTCGCCCGGCGCAGGCGCGGCAGCTGGGCATCAGCATGGTCTACCAGCACTTCAGCCTGTTCGACACGCTCACCGCGGCCGAGAACGTCTGGCTCGGGCTCGACAAGTCGCTCTCGCTGGCCGAGGTGACTGCGCGCATCAACCAGGTGGCCAGCGTGTACGGCCTCGACGTCGATCCGCTTCGACCGGTTCACACGCTGTCGGTGGGCGAGCGGCAGCGCGTGGAGATCGTGCGCGCGCTGCTCACCAGCCCCAAGCTGCTGATCCTCGACGAGCCCACCTCGGTGCTCACGCCGCAGGCGGTCGACAAGCTCTTCGTCACCCTGCGTCAAGCTCGCGAGCGAAGGCTGCTCCATCCTCTACATCAGCCACAAGCTCGACGAGATCCGCGCGCTGTGCCACCACTGCACCGTGCTGCGTGGCGGCAAGGTCACCGGCGAGGTCGATCCGCGCACCGAGACCAACGCCGGCCTGTCGCGCATGATGATCGGCGCCGAGCCGCCGCAGCTGCAAGCATGTGCAGGCGCGGCTGGGCGACGTGGTGATGGCGGTGCGCCAGCTCAGCATCCCCAAGGACGACCCCTTCGGCACCACACTCAGCGACATCAGCTTCGAGGTGCGCGCGGGCGAGATCGTCGGCATCGCCGGTGTCTCGGGCAATGGCCAGCAGGAGCTGATGGCGGCCCTCTCGGGCGAGGACCCGCGCTCGCCACCGGGTTCCATCACGCTGTTCGGCAAGGACATCTCGCGCGATTCGCCCCGCAAGCGACGCCACGAGGGCCTGCACTTCGTGCCCGAAGAGCGCCTGGGCCGCGGCGCCGTGCCCACGCTGTCGCTGGCGCAGAACACCTTGCTCACGCGCACCGGCACCGTCCACCGCTCGGGATGGATCCGCACCGGCGATGTCTCGCGCCTGGCGCAATCGCTGATCAACCGCTTCAACGTCAAGGCCGGTGGGCCGCAGGCGCGCGGCCAAGAGCCTGTCGGGCGGCAACCTCCAGAAGTTCATCGTCGGCCGCGAGATCGATGCCGACCCCAAGCTGCTGATCGTCTCGCAGCCCACCTGGGGCGTGGACGTCGGTGCCGCCGCGCAGATCCGTGGCGAGCTGCTGGCCCTGCGCGACAAGGGCTGCGCGCTGCTCATCGTGAGCGAGGAGCTCGACGAACTCTTCGAGATCTGCGACCGCATGGTGGTGATCGCGCAGGGCCGCGTCTCGCCGAGCATCGCCACCAGCGAGGCCACGATCGAGCTCATCGGCGAGTGGATGTCGGGGCTCTGGGACAAGGGCAAGGACAAGAACAAGACGACCGGCGGCGCCGGCGCGAAGGAGGCACACCATGCTCAAGCTTGAAGCGCGCCCGGCCCCCAGCAAGCTGATGTCGATCGCCTCTCCGCTGATGGCCCTGGCCATCACGGTGGTCATCGGCATCTTCCTCTTCATGCTGCTCGGCAAGGACCCGGTGCGCGGCCTGCAGGTGTTCTTCTGGGAGCCGATCAAGAGCGCCTACGCGCTGGTCGGAGCTGGCCATGAAGGCCACGCCGCTGCTGCTGATCGCACTCGGCCTGGCGGTGTGCTTCCGCTCCAACGTGTGGAACATCGGCGCCGAGGGCCAGTTCATCCTCGGAGCCATCTTCGCCACCGGCGTGGCGATGAACGTCGAGCCCGGCACCAGCCGCTGGATCGTGGTGGTGATCCTGCTCGCCGGGGTGGTGGGTGGCATGCTGTGGGCGGGCATCGTGGCGTTGCTGCGCGACCGCGCCAACGCCAACGAGATCCTGGTGAGCCTGATGCTGGTCTACGTGGCCGACATGGTGCTGAGCTACCTTGTCTATGGTCCGTGGAAGAACCCGGCCGGCTACAACTTTCCGCAGACGGTGAACTTCGATGCGGCGACCAAGGTGCCGCGCCTGGTGGACGGCTTTCGCGCCAACATCGGTGTGCTGATCGCCCTCGGGGCGGTGGCGGCGTTCTGGGTGCTGCTGTTTCGCACCTACGCGGGCTTCCAGCTGCAGGTCGGCGGACTGGCACCGGCCGCAGCGCGCTACGCCGGCTTTTCTTCGCGCAAGGCGCTGTGGACGGCGCTGCTGCTGTCGGGCGGCATGGCCGGCCTGGCGGGTGGCCTGGAGGCCGCCGGGCCGCTCGGGCAGCTCACGCCGAATGCGCCGGCGGGCTACGGTTTCGCCGCGATCATCGTGGCCTACGTGGGCCGGCTGCACCCGGTGGGCACGGTGTTCTCGGCGATCCTGCTGAGCATGTTCTACATCGGCGGCGAGCTGGCGCAGTCGCGGCTGGGCCTGCCCAAGTCACTCACCGGCGTGTTCCAGGGCTTGCTGCTCTTCACGCTGCTGGCCTGCGACACGCTGATCCACTACCGCATTCGCTGGTCGCCGGCGCGACCGGCGGCGCCGCAGGTTTCGCCATCGGCCACCGCAAGCGCGTCCACCGTCAAGGAGGCATGAGATGGAATCCTTTGCCCTGCTCATCGCCGCCACGCTCAACGCCGGCACGCTCCTGGCCTTTGCCGCGCTCGGTCTGCTCATCAACGAGCGCGCCGGCATCCTCAACCTCGGTGCCGAGGGCATGATGCTGGTGGCCGCCGTGGCGGGCTTCGCCACCGCTGTGCACACCGGCAATGACTGGATCGCATTCGCCGCGGGCGCCGCGGCTGGCGCGTTGCTGGCCGCTGCCTTCGGCCTGCTGGTGATCTGGCTCAACACCAACCAGGTGCGCCACGGGGCTGGCGCTCAGCCTGTTCGGTGCCGGCTTCTCGGCCTTCGTGGGCATCCGCTACACGCCAGGAGAAGCTCGGCGAGCGAGCGCACTTCGAGATCCCGTTTCTGGCCGACATCCCCTTCCTCGGCTCGGCGCTGTTCAGGCAGCATCCCATGGTCTACATCGCGATCGTCTTCACCGCTGCGCTGGCGTGGTTCCTGTACCGCTCGCGCGGCGGGCCTGGTGCTGCGCGCCATCGGCGAGTCGCCGGAATCGGCCCACGCACTCGGCTATCCGGTGCGGCGCATCCGGATGATCGCGGTGATGGTGGGCGGCGCGCTGTGCGGCATATCCGGCGCCTACGTGTCGGTGGTGTACACGCCGCTGTGGGTGGAGGGCATGGTGGCCGGCAAGGGCTGGATCGCCCTCGCGCTCACCACCTTCGCCACCTGGCGGCCGGCACGTGTCTTGCTCGGCGCCTACCTGTTCGGCGGCGTCACGATGCTGCAGTTCCATCTGCAGGGCGAGGGGGTCCAGATTCCCAGCCAGTTCCTGACCATGCTGCCGTACGTGGCCACCATCGTCGTGCTGGTGCTCATCTCGCGCAACGCCAACTTCATCCGCGCCAACATGCCCGCGTCGATCGGCAAGCCGTTCTTCCCGGGTTCCTGAGCTGCTGAGCCTCTGCCGGGCGTGAGCCCATGACCTTGTCCCATAATTTGCTGTTCCCTCGCTCACTTCTGAATCTCAACCTGGAGACGTCATGACCTTTCCATCCAAGCGTTCCTTGATCAAGCTGGCCGGCTGGACCTCGCTGGCCGCCGCCGCCGCCCTGGCGGGTTGCGGCAAGAAGGAAGAGGCGCCTGCCGCCGGCCCGCCACCGCCGGTGGCTGCAGCCTCGCGCGCCGGCCAAGCCCGAGCCGCTCGAAGATCGCGTTCATCTACGTCGGCCCGGTCGGCGACGGCGGCTGGACCTTCGCGCACGACAACGGTCGCAAGGCGGTCGAGAAGGAATTCGGCGACAAGGTCGTCACCAGCTTCGTCGAGAAGGTGCCCGAGTCGGCCGACGCCGAGCGCGTGTTCCGCGACGTGGCCAGCCAGGGCAACAAGCTGATCTTCGGCACGACCTTCGGCTACATGGAGCCGATGCTCAAGACCGCCGCCGACCTGAAGGACGTGAAGTTCGAGCACGCCACCGGCTACAAGACGGCCGAGAACATGCGCACCTACGACAGCCGCACCTACGAGGGCGCCTACATGGCCGGCATCATCGCCGGCGGCATGACCAAGACCAACACGCTCGGCGTCGTCGGCTCGATCCCGATCCCGGAAGTGATCCGCAACATCAACAGCTTCACGCTGGGCGCGCAGTCGGTCAACCCGAAGATCAAGACCAAGGTGGTCTGGGTCAACGAGTGGTTCAACCCGCCCAAGGAAACCGAGGCCGCGCAGTCGCTGATCAACGGCGGCGCCGACGTGCTGATGCAGAACACCGACTCGTCGGCCGTGCTGCAGACCGCCGAGAAGGCCGGCAAGTACGCCTTCGGCTGGGACAGCGACATGCAGCGCCTACGCGCCCGAAGGCGCACCTCGCCTCGGCCGATCATCAACTGGGGTCCGTACTACATCAAGGCGGTCGCAGGACGCGCTGGAAGGCAAGTGGAAGGGCAACAGCGGCAGAGCTGGTGGGGCGTCAAGGAAGGCGCGATCGACATCGTGTCGATCTCCGACAAGGTGCCGGCCGAGATCAAGGCCAAGGTCGAGGCCGTCAAGGCCGGCCTGAAGGACGGCAGCTTCTCATCTGGAAGGGCCCGATCGTCGGCCAGGACGGCAAGGAAGTGCTGAAGAAGGACGAGGTCGCCGACGACAAGTTCCTCGGCGGCGTCAAGTTCTACGTCAAGGGCGTCGAAGGCAAGGTGCCGGGCGACAAGTGATCGCCGGCTGAGCCGAGACCACGCCGCCGAGCGCACTTGCGCCGGCGGCGTTTTCTTTTCGCAAGCTTCCCCAGCATCCCTGAGCGACTCCTGAGGAGCCCATCGTGACCATCGACTTCAACGCCATTCCTCGTGACCGCCTGCCCGCGCTGCTGCGCGCCATGCCCAAGGCCGAGCTGCACATCCACATCGAAGGCTCGCTCGAGCCCGAGCTGATCTTCAGGCTCGCGCAGCGCAACGGCGTCGCGCTGCCCTACGCCAGCGTCGAGGCGCTTGCGCGCGGCGTATGCCTTCACCGACCTGCAGAGCTTTCTCGACATCTACTACGCCGGCGCCAGCGTGCTGCTGAAGGAGCAGGACTTCTTCGACATGGCCTGGGCCTACCTCGAGCGCGCCGCGGCCGACAACGTGCGTCCACGCCGAGATCTTCTTCGACCCGCAGACGCACACCGCACGCGGCGTGCCCTTCGAGACGGTGATCAAGGGGCTGGACCACGCCTGCCACCGCGCCCATGCCGAGCTCGGCGTGAGCGCCAAGCTGATCCTGTGCTTCCTGCGCCACCTGAGCGAGGACGAGGCGCTGGCGACGCTCGAACGAGGCGCTGCCATGGCGCCACCACTTCATCGGCGTCGGCCTCGACAGCAGCGAGCGCGGCCACCCGCCGGAGAAGTTCGCGCGGGTGTTCGCGCAGGCCAGCGAGGCCGGGCTGCACCTCGTGGCGCACGCCGGCGAGGAAGGTCCGCCCGCATACATCCGCAGCGCGCTCGACGTGCTGAAGGTCGAGCGCATCGACCACGGCGTGCGCTGCGTGGAAGACCCCGCGCTGGTGCAGCGCCTGGCGCGCGAGCGCATGCCGCTGACCGTCTGCCCGCTGTCCAACGTCAAGCTGTGCGTGTTACGCAGCACATGGCCGACCATAACCTGCCGGCGCTGCTGGCGGCCGGGGTCAAGCGCCACCGTCAACTCCGACGACCCGGCGTACTTCGGCGGCTACCTCAACCAGAACTTCCTCGAGACCTTCGCCGCGCTGCCGCAGCTCGGCGCGCGCGAGGCCTACGCTGCTGGCCCGCAACAGCTTCGAGGCGAGCTTCGCACCCGCGGCGGACAAGGCCCGCTGGGTGGCCGAGCTCGACCAGGTATTTGCCGCCGCCTGACGCGGCAGGGCGACCCTACTGCAGTTGACGCGGCGCGCGCAGCGCCAGCGACGCGCCGCGCACGGCCGCTGGTGCCGACGCCTCGGTGCAGTCACTCATCAGTGCCCAGCGGGCTTCGAGGCCGAGCACGATGCGCTGGAAGTTTTCCGACAGCGCCGGATGCCCGGCCAGCAGCCCGAGGTTGCCGCCGATCTTGCGGCCCATCGCGAGCCGCTGCGCTGGGTTCAATGCGGCTTGCAGGGCCTGGCTGTAGCCGGTCATCAGGGCCAGCGTGCCGGCCAGGATGGCCTCCAGGCGGGGCAGTTCGAGCTCTTCATCGCAGGCGAGGGCAGGGGACATCAGACGGCTCCTTTGGGAGTGTGCTTCGATGGATGGGCTCAGCGTATCCTAAATAAGAACTATTCTCAACTGAAGCCATGACTCCCAGCGGGTCATGTCACAGCGTCGGATCCCGATCTCGTGCCTGCGACAATGCCGACGCGACGCGGCAGTGCTCCCTGCCGCGTCGTCTTGTTTTCACGGAGCCATGTCGAGGAACACCATGTTCAAAAACCTCACCCGCGCCGGCGTTGTCTCGTTGGTCGCGATGTGTGCCGTCTCAGCGGCAGTCGCCCAGACCCCTTCGGCCGGCGCCACACCGGGGGCGTCTCGGCCACCATTGAAGGTGGCCTTCGTCTACGTCAGCCCGATCGGCGAAGCCGGCTGGACCTACCAGCATGACCAGGGCCGGCGCGCGATGGAAAAGGCGCTGGGCGCGCGCGTGCAGACCACCGTGGTCGAGTCGGTGGCCGAGGGGCCGGACAGCCGAGCGCGTGATGCGCGACCTGGCGGCGCAAGGCCACGGGCTCATCTTCGCCACCAGCTTCGGCTACCTCGAGCCGGCGCTGCGCGTGGCGGCAGAGTTTCCCGCGGTGAAGTTCGAACACGCCGGCGGCTACAAGACCGCGGCCAATCTCAACACCTACAACGCGCGGTACTACGAGGCGCGCTACCTCGCGGGGTTGCTGGCGGGCAAGACCAGCCGCCGCGGCATGGCCGGCTACGTGGCCGGCTTCCCGGTGCCCGAGGTGGTGCAGGGCATCAACGCGTTCACGCTCGGCATGCGGGCCGCCAATCCGGAGGCACAGGTGCGCGTGCTGTGGCTCAACACCTGGTTCGATCCGGCGCGCGAGCGCGATGCCGCGCAGACGCTCGTCAACCAGGGCGCCGACGTGCTCACCAACCACAGCGGCTCGCCCGCGGTCGCGCAGGTGGCGCAGGCCAAGTTCGCATCGCAAGGCGTGCGCCTGATGGCGTACCAGAGCGACATGCAGGCCTTTGCGCCCTCAGGCACAGCTCGCGGCCATCACCCACCAGTGGGGTGCGCTACTACACGCGCGTGGTTCAGTCGGTGCTCGAGGGGCGCTGGCAGGCGCAGCCGGTGTGGGGTGGCATGAAGGAGGGCCTGGTGGGTCTGCAGGCGATCGCTGCGTCGGTGCCCTCGGACGTGCGCACGCTGGTCGAGGCGCGCGCGAGCCGACATCGAGTCCGGCCGCCTGCTGCCCTTTGCGGCGCCGCTGGTCGACAACCAGGGCAAGGTCCGGCTCGCGAGCGGCGCGCTTGACGATGCCGCCATCGCCGGCATGGACTGGCTGGTGCAAGGCGTGGTGGGCAGCGTGCCGCAGGCCGCACGCTGAGCGGCTGCGGCACGCAGCCCTGCAGTGCACGCCCCACTCAGGGGGCTTCGAAGGGCAGGGGGGCGGTGCCCGGTGCCGGACCGGGCGCCAGCGACACGCGATTGCGCCCGGCCCGCTTCGCGGTGTAAAGCGCCCCATCGGCGGCGTGCAGCCACTCCTGCGCGGTCTGGGCGGGTTGTTGCATCGCCACACCGATGCTGACCGTGACGTGATGGCCAGGGAGCAGATCGCCCTCTTCGACGAGCTGTCGCAGGCTTCGTCAGCCACCCGTAGCGAGTCGACCGCAGACGAACCAGGCAGCAGCAGCACGAACTCCTCGCCGCCGGTGCGAAAGAGCATGTCGCCGCGGCGCTTGCGTGCGCCGATCGTTTCGACGAGGCGCTTGAGCACCTCGTCGCCCGCCGAGTGTCCGAGCCGATCGTTGATCTGCTTGAAGTGGTCGATGTCGAGGGCGAGCAGCGCGTTCTGGCTGCGGGGCTCCCGGCCCGGGGTGGCCAACTGCGTCAGCTGGGTGTCGAGGTGGCGCCGGTTGAAGGCACCGGTGAGCGGATCGGTGATGGCCTGTTCCACCAGCGCCCGTTGCAACTCGCCGATCACGTTGAGCACCACGTTGATCATCACCAGCGTCAGGGCGAGCGTGGCAAACACCCGCAGCGCCACCGAGGGTTGCACCGTCAACGCCACCACGGTCGTCGTGGCCAGCAGCAGCGCCACGCTCAGCAGGAGCGCCACACGCCGCTGCAGCAGGAAAAAGCAGATGAAGATCGTCGGATAGGCCCAGAAGATGCTGTTCACACCCTGCAGCGCGATGGAGCCGCAGATGGCGACGATGAACGAGATCACCATCGCCCAGAACGGAATGGGCGCGTTTCGCCCGGTGCGCATCACCAGCGTGTTGACGACGAGTACGCCCTGGGCAATGGCGATGTAGCCTGCCAGCGCAAAGCGGCCACCCACCAGATGATTCACCATGAACGGCGCGAGCAGCAGGGCCGTCACGCCGCTCAGGATCATCCCGATTCGAAAACGAAAAGGCCCCAGCGCATCATCGTCGACGCGCAGAGCGTGCCGAAGCCGGGCTCCATAGTCCATGGGCAGAGTATCGGTGCACGCGGCGCCTTCTTAACCGCACCGCCAGCCAGAGTATCGGTGCCCCCGGTGCATTCTTGACCGCACCGCCACCGAAGCTGATTCAGTGCGCGATCCGCTCAACGACCCATTGCTCGGCCAGCCGGGCCGCCGAGGGGCCGAACGCATAGGCATCCATGCCCAGGCAGCCGAGGTCACGCTGGCGTGCAGCCGCACGGGGCGGCCTCGCGCCCGCCGGCGCCGGCCGCCACGTACCACGGCAGCAGGTGTTCGTCGGTCGGGTGCATGTCGACCGCGTGCGGCGCGCGCCGGCGGTAGTCGAGCAGCGCATCCCAGTCGCGCGCCTGGCTGCGCGCTCTGCATCCAGTCGGCGGAAGGCGGCGCTTCCGTCGATCTCGGGCTGGTCGACCGGCCGCGCAGGCCGCCGCGCAGAACACGCGCCGCAGGTTGTGCGTGATGCTGCCACTGCCCAGCACCAGCACGCCTTCGGCTGCAAGCGGGGCGAGCGCCGCGCCGAGCGCGAACTGCTGCGCCGGGCTTTGGCTGGGCACGAAGGCAAGTGGCAGCACCGGAATGTCGGCACCGGGGTAGAGGTAGCGCAGCGCGGTCCAGTTGCCGTGGTCCAGCCCCCCTTCGGGCAGCGCTGTGCACCGTCGATGCCCGCGCGTTCAGCAGCGCGGCGACCCGCTCGGCCAGCGCTGGCGCGCCCGGTGCGTCGTAGCGCAGCGTGTAGAGCTTCGGATCGAAACCGCCGAAGTCGTAGACCGCTTCATGCTGCGCACCGGCCAGCAGCACCGGCGAGCCGCGCTGTGCGTGTGCGCCGAGATCGCGACGATCGCCCTCGGCCGGCCGAACGCGGCATCGATGGCCGGCCCGAGCCGCTGCATGAAGGCGCCCGCCGCGCCGGGCTCGAGCGCGATCATCGGTGAGCCGTGGGAGACGAAGAGGGCGGGCAGGGTCTGGTTCATGGCGCCATTGAACCACCGCGCCGCGAGCGCAGTGTTCGATGCGCTTGCACGCAGCGTTCATGCGTGCACGCGGGCGGTGCGGACATCGCCATGTCCACGGGTGGACACCCCACGCCCTGGCCGCCCTGGGCATTCGAGTAAGTTCGCACCATGCTCTGCGGCCACGCAACCCCTTTCCGATTCGCACGCCTACCGTCTGGCGGCTGGCCTGGCGCCAGCTCGCGCGCGACTTCCGCGCCGGCGAGTTGCGCCTGCTGGTCGTGGCGGTGATGCTGGCGGTGGCGGCGCTGACGGCGGTGGGCTTCTTTGCCGACCGCATCAACAACGGGCTGGCCCGCGATGCGCGGCAGATGCTGGGTGGCGACGCGATCGTCGCCAGCGACCAGCCCGCGACCGCCGCGTTCACCGAGCAGGCCGCGCCAGCTGGGCCTGCGCACGGCGCCACCACCATCGTTCCCGAGCATGGGCCGCGCGCCGGACGCAAAGGGCGGTGCGACGCGCCTGGTCACGGTCAAGGCCGTCAGCGAGGGCTACCCGCTGCGCGGGCCTGCTCACGATTGGCCGAAGCGCCCGGTGGCGCCGAGATGAGGTGGCCGGCGCGCCGGAGCGCGGCACGGTGTGGGTCGACCCTGCGCTGCCCGAGGCGCTCCGCCTCAAGGTGGGCGACACGCTGCTGCTGGGTGATGCCCGCTGCGCATCGCCCAGCTGATCGTCGTCGAGCCCGATCGCGGCGCGGGCTTCATGGGCTTCTCGCCGCGGGTGCATGCTCAACGAGGCGGACCTGCCCGCCACCGGTCTGGTCCAGCCGGCCAGCCGCGTGACCTACCGGCTCGCGGTGGCCGCGCCCGGCGCGAGCGACGCGCCGGTGCGGCAGTTCGTGCAATGGGCCGAGGCGCACATCAAGACGCAGGACCTGCGCGGCTTGCGCATCGAGTCGCTCGCCAGCGGCCGCCCCGAGATGCGCCAGACGCTGGACCGCGCCGAGAAGTTCCTCAACCTCGTGGCGCTGCTGGCGGCGCTGCTGGCCGCGGTGGCGGTGGGCATCGCGGCGCGCGATTTCGCCGAGCGCGCACCTCGACGACTGCGCGATGCTGCGCGTGCTGGGCCAGTCGCAGCGGCGCATCGCGGTGCAGTACTTGCTCGAGTTCGCGCTGGTCGGCGTGGTGGCCAGCCTGGCGCGGCGTGCTGCTGGGCTTTGCCGTGCACTACGTGTTCGTCTGGCTGCTGGCCGGGCTGGTGGACGCCGAGCTGCCGTCGGCCAGCCTGTGGCCGGCGCTGTTCGGCCTGGGCGTGGGCATGACGCTGCTGCTCGCCTTCGGCCTGCCGCCGGTGCTGCAGCTCGCCAGCGTGCCGCCGCTGCGCGTGATCCGGCGCGACGTCGGCTGCGCTCAAGCCGGCGTCGCTGGCGGTGCTGGGCGCCGGCACGGTGGGCTTCGTCGCGCTGCTGATGGCGGTGTCCAGCGACCTGCAGCTCGGGCTCATCGCAGTCGGTGGCTTCGCCGCCGCCGTCGGGCTGTTCGCGCTGCTGTCCTGGGGGGCGGTGCTGCTGCTGCGCCGCGCCGTGCCCGAGAGCCGCGCGCCGCGCTGGTTGGTCCTGGCCACGCGGCAGATCGCGGCGCGGCCGGCCTTCGCGGTGCTGCAGGTCTCGGCCTTGAGCGTCGGTCTGCTGGCGCTGGTGCTGCTGGTGCTGCTGCGCACCGACCTCATCGGCAGCTGGCGCCAGGCCACGCCGCCGGACGCGCCCAACCGCTTCGTCATCAACGTGCAGCCGGAGCAGGGTGATGCCTTCCAGCAGCGCCTCAAGGACGCCGGCGTGCAGCGCTACGACTGGTTCCCCATGATCCGTGGCCGGCTGGTGGCCATCAACGACCGCAGCGTGCGCCCGGAAGACATGACCGAGGAGCGCGCCAAGCGACTGGTGGATCGGGAGTTCAACCTCAGTCACGATGTGCGCCTGCCGCCGCACAACACGCTCGTGGCCGGCCGCTGGACCGAGAACGAAGCCGGCGGGCTCAGCGTGGAGGAGGGGCTGGCGAAGTCGCTCGGACTCAAGCTCGGCGACACGCTGCGCTTCGACATCGCCGGCACGATGGTCGACGGCCGCATCACCAGCCTGCGCAAGGTCGACTGGGGCTCGATGCGCGTCAATTTCTTCGTGTTGTTTCCCACCGCGGCCATGGCCGACGTGCCGGCCACCTACATCGCGGCCTTCCGCGCGCCGGCGCAGGAGGCGAGCGCGTTCGACAACGCGCTGAGCCGCGACTTCCCCAACATCACCAGCATCGACGTCTCCACCCCGATCGCACAGGTGCAGCGCGTGCTCGATCAGGTCATCCGCGCGGTCGAGTTCCTCTTCGGCTTCACGCTCGCGGCCGGCCTGGTGGTGCTGTTCGCGGCCATCACCGCCACGCGCGAGTCGCGTGCCCGCGAGTTCGCCGTGATGCGGGCCATGGGTGCCGGCAGCAAGCTGCTCGGGCAAGTGCAGCGGGCCGAGCTGCTGGGCGTGGGCGCCCTCGCAGGGGTGCTGGCCTCGCTCGCCGCCATGGCGGTGGGCTGGGCGCTGGCGCGCTTTGCCTTCGAGTTCGCCTGGAACCCGTCGCCCTGGGTGCCGCTTGCGGGCGGCGCCACCGGCGCGCTGCTGGCGCTGGCCGCCGGCTGGTGGGGACTGCGCGAGGTGCTGCGCCGTCCGGTGGTGGACACGCTAAGGCGCGCGGCGACTTAAGCGCGTCGCCGGTGGTCACGCGGCGTGCGTGAGCTTGAACACCGCCACCGCCTGCACCAGCTGCTGGGCCTGCTGCTTGAGGCTTTCGGAGGCCGCCGCACTTCTTCGACCAGCGCGGCGTTCTGCTGGGTGGCCTGGTCCATCTGCGTGACTGCATCGCCGACCTGGCTGACGCCGTTGCTCTGCTCCGAGCTGGCGGCACTGATCTCGGCCACGATGTCCGTCACGCGCTGGATGGCCGCCACGATCTCGCTCATGGTCTGCCCGGCCTGGCCGACCAGTGCCGTGCCCTGGTCCACCCGCTCCACGCTGTCGGTGATCAGCGACTTGATCTCGCGCGCCGCTTCGGCGCTGCGCTGCGCGAGGCTGCGCACCTCGCCGGCCACCACCGCAAAGCCGCGGCCCTGCTCGCCGGCACGGGCGGCTTCCACCGCGGCATTCAGCGCCAGGATGTTGGTCTGGAAGGCGATGCCGTCGATCACGCGAGATGATGTCGGCGATCTTCTTGCTGCTGTCGTTGATGCCCTTCATGGTCTCGACGACCTGACCCACCACCTCGCCACCCTGCGTGGCCACGGTGGAGGCACCGATGGCCAGCTGATTGGCCTGGCGGGCGTTGTCGGCGTTGTTGCGCACGGTCGAGCCCAGCTGATCCATGGTCGCGGCGGTCTGCTGCAGGGCGCTCGCCTGCTGCTCGGTGCGACCGGACAGATCCTGGTTGCCCTGCGCGATCTGCGCGCTGGCGGTGGCCACGCCCTCGGCGTTGCCGCGCACCTTGCTCACCACGCCGGCCAGCGAGGACTGCATGTCGCCCAGCGCGCGAAGCAGCGGACTGAACTCGTCTTGCGCATCGTCGCGCACCGGGGTCTGCAGGTCACCGTCGCGCACCCGCTCGGCCACTTCGCGCGACACATCCAAGCGCTGCCGCAGCACGCGTCCGAGGTACCACGAGAAGAGTCCCAAGCCCGCGATGGACGCAATGACCAGGATCTCCAGCACCTGAAGGGTATTGCGCGCATTGCTTTCAATCCGATTGAGATCCTGGTGCAGCATGCCCTCCTGGAACTTCACCGTGCCATCGAGTTCGAGCAGCAGTTCATTGCGAACGGGAATCGTCTTGTCGACCAGGAAGGCAAAGGCCTCGGCCTTCTGCCCCGCCTGGATCAGCTGGACATTGGCTGCGGCGACCTCCCAGAAGCGGGCCAGCAGCGGCGCCAGCTTCTTGAAGCGCTCCTTGCCTTCTGCCGTGAACAAGCCATTCTCGTAGTCTGCGACGGTCCGATCGACCAGCTCTCGATGCTTACCCAAGTCGGCCAGGGTCGCGGCCAGTTCCTGCGGCGTGCGCGATAGGATGGCATGGCGCACCTGCAGCGAACTTCGGGTGATGTTCAGCTCGATCGCTGCCACTTGCTGCAAGGCTGGAACGCGCCTGCGATTCCGTCTGGTGGCTCAGATCGCCGACGTCGCCAAGATGGAAATAGGCCAGGACGGCAACGCCGGCCAGTGCCAGCGACAGCACGCCAGACACCGCATAGACGCGGGTCGTGATGCGAAGCGATGAGAAGAAGCTCATGAGCCGTTCCGGTAAAAGTTAGAAGCTTTCCCAGTCGTCGGTGCCGGTCTTGGCGCTGGCGATGGGTTCCTTGGCGCTATTCGGTGCCGAGGCCTCGGCCTTCTTGGCCGGTGCCTTGCTGCCAAAGGTCGGGCGGGTGACGTTGGTCGCGCGGTTCGGGCCGCGGCGGTCGGCGGGCTTGGCCACTGCTGGAGTCGTGACCGCGCCGGCTTCGGACTTGGTTTCACGGTGCGAGACCGATGTGTAGGCGCCTTGGCTCTCCGAGGCGATCTTGAACACCGCCACCGCCTGCACCAGCTGCTGGGCCTGCTGCTTGAGGCTCTCGGCGGCGGCCGCGCTTCTTCCACCAGCGCCGCGTTCTGCTGGGTGGCCTGGTCCATCTGCGATGACGGCTTCGTCCACCTGGCCGATGCCGGTGCTCTGCTCCAGGCTGGCGGCGCTGATCTCGGCCACGATGTCGGTCACGCGCTTGATCGCGGTCACGATCTCCTGCATCGTCTCGCCGGCCTGGTCCACCAGCGTGGTGCCTTGCTCGACCTGCTCGACGCTGTTGCTGATCAGCGTCTTGATCTCCTTGGCGGCCTCGGCGCTGCGCTGCGCCAGGCTGCGCACTTCGGCGGCCACCACCGCGAAGCCGCGGCCCTGCTCGCCGGCACGGGCGGCTTCCACCGCGGCGTTCAGCGCCAGGATGTTGGTCTGGAAGGCGATGCCGTCGATCACCGAGATGATCTCGGCGATCTTGCGCGAGCTGTCGTTGATGCCCTTCATCGTGTCCACCACGCGGCCCACCACCTCGCCGCCCTTGGTGGCGGCACCGCGTGGCGCCGCGGGCCAGCTGGTTGGCCTGCTGGGCGTTGTCGGCGTTGCTGCGCACCGTGGTGCTCAGCTCGGTCATGGTGGCCGAGGTCTGCTGCAGCGCGCTGGCCTGTTCTTCGGTGCGGCTGGAGAGGTCCTGGTTGCCTTCGGCGATCTGGGCGCTGGCCGTGGCCACGCCATCGGCGCCGTTGCGCACGCGGCTCACCGTGTTGCCCAGCGAGCTGCATGCGCTGCACGGCGGCCATGATGCTGGTGGAGTCGCCGGTGCGCACCGAAACACTGGTGGCCAGGTCGCCATCGGCCATGCGTTGCACGGCGTCGCTCACTTCGTCGGGCTCGGCGCCCAGGGCACGGGAGAGATTGCGGCTGATGAACCAGCCCACGGCGCCGCCAGTGACGCCCATGGCAAGCGCCAGGGGAACAGCAGCCAGGCGTTGGGTGGCGCCGCAGAAGCCTCCTTGGCAGCGGGAGGCCAGTTCACGCTGCTGGTCTGTCGATGCGTCTACCGCCTTGAACAGGTTGCCTGCAGGGCAAAGACGTCGCCCCCGAGAGCTTGCCGGCATCTTCGGCCTTGCCGGCCTCGGCAAGCTCGACCACCGGGTCATGGCTGCGTCGTAGGGCACGCGGGTTCGAATGGCCTTGAGCAACTGGCGCCCCTTTGGCATAACGATCAGCTTGTCCAGTTCGGCCAGCAGCTTGTGTTCTCGTCCTTGATTCGTCGATCATCTTCTTCTGGGCTGCGCGGGCCGCCGGATCGCTCGCGATCACGATGTTGCGGACGTTCGCGCGCGTGATTCAGGTTGTCCTTGAGGTCCGAGAACTTGTCGAACTTCACCATGCGGTCGGTCGCCACTTCGTTCAGGTCCGCGGCCAAGCTACGCATCTGGACAGTTCCGAGCAGTGCGATGCCCACACCAAGGCCGTGGCGACGCCAAAGCCAATGGCCAGGCGGGTGGAGACTTTCATCGGTCTTGTGGACATGAGGTGTACCGGTGGTTCTTTGGGAAGGTGTCGGGTTCTCTCGCGCTTGTCGTCGGCGACGATCAGTGCGTCTGCTCGATCAGCCCCATGTCGGCGCTGGACATCGAGCGCCTCGATGTCCATCAGGATCAGCATGCGGTCGTTCACGCTGCCGATGCCGGTGATGAAGCCGGCGTCCATCGACGAGTTCATCTCGGGTGCCGGCTTGATGCTGTCGCGGCCAGTTCCAGCACGTCGGACACCGAGTCGACCACCGCGCCGACGACGCGGCCCTTGACGTTGAGCACGATCACCACGGTGAAGCCGTTGTACTCGGCCGACTCGCAGCCGAGCTTCAGGCGCAGGTCGACGATCGGCACGATCACGCCGCGCAGGTTGACCACGCCCTTGATGAAGCGGGCGCGTTGGCGATGCGGGTGGGCTGCTCGTAGGAGCGGATCTCCTGCACGTTCAGGATGTCGATGCCGTACTCCTCGGCGCCGAGGCGGAAGGTGAGGAACTCGCCGCCCGACATGGACCGCGGCGCGGACTGCTTCGTGGCGGGCAACTTGGGCGGCGTCGGTCATCATGTTCATGCAGGGCACCTTCTGAATGGAAGTGGGGTACAGCGGGTCTATCGGCATTGCCCCTTGCATTCTTGAGGGGCAAGCGCGATGGCAATCGCTGGAGCAGTGGGTGTTTCGGGCGGGAGTTCCGCGGTGTGGAACTCTGGGGTTGGCTGACGTTCGCTGCGCTTCAGGCGGGCGCGCCGTGCTGGTCGAGCTGGAACGTTCCCACGACCCGGGCCAGGCTGGCGGCCTGCTCGCTCAGGCGACTCGGCGGCGGCGGCGGACTGCTCCACCAGCGCGGCGTTCTGCTGCGTCATCTGGTCGAGCTGCGACGACGGCCTGGTTGACCTGGCCGATGCCGTCGGACTGTTCCGCCGACGGCGGCGCGTGATCTCGCCGATGATGTCGGTCACGCGCTGCACCGAGCTCACGATCTCGCTCATCGTCTGGCCGGCGTCGGCCACCAGGCGCGAGCCGGCGTCGACCTTCTCGACGCTGCGCGCCGATCAGGCCCTTGATCTCGCGGGCCGCCTCGCGCCGAGCGCTGCGGCCAGGCTGCGCACCTCGCAGGCCACGACCGCAAAGCCGCGGCCCTGCTCGCCGGCGCGCGCGGCTTCCACCGCGGCGTTGAGCGCCAGGATGTTGGTCTGGAAGGCGATGCCGTCGATCACGCCGATGATGTCGGCGATCTTCTTGGAGCTGGCGTTGATCTCGTCCATGGTCGAGACCACCTGGGCGACGACCGATGCCGCCGCGCTGCGGCCACTTCGGCGGCCGAGGCGGCCAGCTGGTTGGCCTGGCGGGCCGAGTCGGCGCTCTGCTTGACGGTGCCGGTGAGCTGCTCCATCGAGGACGGCCGCCTGCTGCAGGTTGCTGGCGGTCTGCTCGGTGCGCGCGCTCAGGTCCTGGTTGCCGGTGGCGATCTCGGCGCTGGCCGTGCGGATCGATTCGGACGACTCGCGCACCGTGACGCATCGATGCCGCCGCAGCTGCGCCGGCCATGCGCCCGAGCGCGCGCAGCAGGTCGCCGACTTCGTCCTGCCGGCTGCTGCGCGCGTCCACGGCCAGGTTGCCCGTGGCCACCTGCTCGGCCACGCTGGCCGGCGCGTCCCAGCTCGGCCACCATGCGGCGTTGCATCGCCCACGAGCAGGCCGACCGCGCCATCGCCGCGACGAGCAGCGCCGCCGCACGCCAGCAGCAGGGCGTTGCGGCTGCGAGGCCTGGCTGGCCGCCGTGAACGATGGCGCAGGGATGCGCCGTCGAGCGGTCGACGATCTGGCGCACCGACTGTCTTGCCAGCGCCGCAAAGCTGGCGTCGGCGCCCTGCATCGCGGCGATGCCGGTGTTCGGGTCGACCGACGCCAGGTCGATCGCCTGCGTCGGCCTGCGCGAGGTATTTGTCGAGCCAGCTGCCGGTGGACTGCGCCACCGCCGCGCGCAGGCGCGTCGTCGGCACGCGGGTCGGCGAGTCGCCGCGACAGCCGGCTTCACGCCTGCGACCTGGCGGCGTCAGGTCGGCGCGGAAGGCCTTGATCTTGGCGTCGTCGAGCGAGGCGATCAGCGCCACCGTGCGGTAGACGCCGGCGTGCACCTGGCCCAGCTGCGTCCTGCGCCTGGGCGAGCGTCGCGAAGCTCCTCGAGCTCGAGCTGCGAAGCGTGGCTGGCTGCTGCGCGGCCTCGCCGGCATCAGCGCAGCGTGTTGATCTGGCCCGCGCCGAAGCACGACCACGCGCGGTCAGCAGCGGCGCGGCGAGCAGTTTGGTACCCAGTTTCATGGCGTGTCCTGTGCCAGCCGGACTGCGCGGGGCAGCCGGATTACTTGTAGATGCCGCCGCAGACCGCCGCGTCGTCGAGCTTTTCGCAGTACATGCTCTTGGGCTCGATCTTCTTGCTCACCGGGTTGGTGAACTTGTAGTCCTGCCAGAACGTGCCCTTGGTCTGGGCCAGTTCGACGCGCTCCTTCACGAAGGGCTTGCCGTCGACGTCCTTCAGCTCGATCAGGTTCTTGCCGATCATCTTCTCGTTGGCGCCATGGGCGCGCACCGTGCCGTCCAGGCCGTAGACCACGAGGTACAGGTCGCGGTCGATGAACTGGCCGGCCTTGTTGCTGATCTCGGCATAGCCCTTGTCCTTGCCGTTGGCCTTGATGAAGGCGATGCCCTTCTTGACCATGGCGGTGCGCTTCGGCGGGGTGGCGTTGCCCTCGTTGGCGCGGGCGGGAACGCGCGACGCAGGCGGCGGCCAGGGCGGCTGGCGGCGAGGGTCAGGTGTTTCATGGCGTCGTCCTGAGGGCGACAGTGGGATTGGCGTGCACTCGAGCTGAGGGCCCTGGATATCTGTCCGCCTGGGAGGCGTCGTGGACGACTGGTTCGGCGCCGGCGCGATTCGGGAATGAGGCGCAGACCGTGCATTCGCCGGCCCTGCCCTCGCAGGCGGAACGTCGCCACGACGCTGGCCGAGGTCGGCGGGCCTGGTCGCGTCAGGCTCTCGGCGGCGGCGGCGCGACTGCTCGACCAGCGCGGCGTTCTGCTGCGTCATCTGGTCGAGCTGGGTGACCGCGCCGTTGACCTGGCCGATGCCGCGGCTCTGCTCGGCGGCGGCGGCGGTGATCTCGCCGATGATGTCGGTGACGCGCTGCACGCTGGCCACGATCTCGTCCATCGTGCTGCCGGCGTCGTCCACCAGGCGCGAGCCGGCCTCGACCTTCTCGACGCTGGCGCCGATCAGCGCCTTGATCTCGCGCGCCGCCTGGGCCGACTGCGCTGCGGCCAGCGCTGCGCACCTCGCAGGCCACGACCGCGAAGCCGCGGCCCTGCTCGCCGGCGCGGGCGGCTTCGACCGCGGCGTTGAGCGCCAGGATGTTGGTCTGGAAGGCGATGCCGTCGATCACGCCGATGATGTCGGCGATCTTGCTGCGAGCTGGCGTTGATCTCGTCCATCGTCGCGACGACCTGCGCGACGACCTCGCCGCCGCGCTGGGCCACCTCGGCAGGCCGAGCCGGCCAGCTGGTTGGCCTGGCGCGCCGAGTCGGCGCTCTGGCGCACGTTGCCGGTGAGCTGCTCCATCGAGCTGGCGGTCTGCTGCAGGCTGCTGGCGGCCTGCTCGGTGCGGCTGGCTCAGGTCGGCGTTGCCGGTGGCGATCTCGGCTGCTGGCGGTCGTGGATGCTGCTCGGCGCTGTCGCGCACCTGCGCCGACCAGGCGCTGCAGCGACTCCTGCATGCGGCTCGAGCGCGGCCAGCAGTTGCGAGGCCTCGTCACTGCCGTTCACGTCGATGCGGCTGCGTCAGGTCGCCGCTGGCAATGGCTCGGCCACGGCGCGCGCGGCATCGATCGGCCGCGTGATGCGAGCGCGGCATTCAGCAGCGTCAGCGGCACGACCAGCACGAGCGCGACCGCGAGCACGGCACGAAGGCGAGCAGCATCTGCAGCATGGCCTCGGTCGAACTCGGCGCGCGGTGCCTGCGGACTCGGTCGTCGACGATCTCGGCGATCTGTCGCCAGCCGCCTTCGACGCACGCACGATGCTTCCTTGGCCCGTCCCAGCATGCGGTCGGCCGACCTTGGCGGTGTCGAAGCCGCCGTTCTGGATCTGCTGCAGCACCGGCTCGGACGCCTTGGCATACGCGGCCGAGCGCTCGATCGCCTGCAGCGCCACCGCGTTGTCTTCATCTTCTTCGCCCGAGCAGGCGCTTCGAGCGTCTTGCGCGTGCCGCGCGATCGCTGCAGCCCAGGCTTCAGCGTGCCTGAGCACGGCAACGCCGTCTGTCGTAGTCGATGACCATGTCCTTCTCGTACCGGCGCACGTCGCCGAGCGCGCTGGCGCCAGGCCGGCGACGAGGCGTAGCTCTCGCCGACCGAGTGCGCCATGAACGTCCGAGTTCGACGGCCTTCATGACGGGCGGCCGCCGCAGCAGTGCCGGTCGCACCGACGCAGCGGCGAACAGTGCCAGCACCATGGCGATGGCGCCGCGCATGCGGTCGCCGATCGTTGAAGCGCCGCAGCCGGGACTGCATGGGGTTCATGGTGGAGTGCCGTGGATCGGTGCGAAGTGACGGTGCGGCGCGGAATGGAGCGGAGATCGGTCACACGGTCGCAGCGTCCGTGCGACCATGGGCTGCGGCGCCGTCCGAGCTGGAACGGTCGCCGACCACCCGGGCCAGCGCTGGCGGCCTGGTCCTTCAGCGCTCTCGGCGGCGGCGGCGGACTGCTCGACCAGCGCGGCGTTCTGCTGCGTCATCTGGTCGAGCTGCGTGACGGCGCTGGTTGACCTGGCCGATGCCGTCGGCTCTGCTCGGCCGCGGCGGCGCGTGATCTCGCCGATGATGTCGGTGACGCGCTGCACGCTGAGCCGACGATCTCGCTCATCGTGCTGGCCGGCGTCGGCCACCAGGCGCGAGCCGGCCTCGACCTTCTCGACGCTGGCGCCGATCAGGCCCTTGATCTCGCGCGGCGGCCTCGGCGCTGCGCTGCGCCAGGCTGCGCACCTCGCTGGCCACCACCGCGAAGCCGCGGCCCTGCTCGCCGGCGCGCGCGGCTTCCACCGCGGCGTTGAGCGCCAGGATGTTGGTCTGGAAGGCGATGCCGTCGATCACGCCGATGATGTCGGCGATCTTCTTGCGAGCTGGCGTTGATCTCGTCCATCGTCGTGACCACCTGCGCGACCACCGCGCCGCCGCGCTGCGCGACCTCGGCGGCCGAGGCGGCCAGCTGGTTGGCCTGGCGGGCCGAGTCGGCGCTCTGCTTGCACGGTGCCGGTGAGCTGCTCCATCGAGCGCGGCCGTCTGCTGCAGGTTGCTGGCGGTCTGCTCGGTGCGCGTGGCTCAGGTCGCTGGTTGCCGCGTGGCGATCTCGGCGCTGGCGGTGCTGATGCTCGTCGGCGCTGCGCGCACCTGGCCGACGACGTGCGCAGGCTGCCTGCATGCTGGCCAGCGCGCGCAGCAGCTCGGCGGCTCGTCGCGGCCGTCGTCGCGGATGGGCCGCGTCAGGTCGCCGTCGAGCGATCGACTCGGCCATCGCGGCCGCGCATAGCCGATCGGCTGGTGATCGACGTTGAGCAGCGTCAGCGGCGCGCACCGCGCACCAGCGCGAGCGCCGATCACGAGCCAGGACGGCCGCCTCGGCCATGCAGCATGGCAGCCTCGGCGTGTCCGACCACCTCGGCCGAGCGCCCGGCGACGTCGGCGTCAGATCCGGCGCTCTCGGCCGGCCACTGCTGGCCATAGCAGTTGAAGCTCAGCATGCGTGTCGGCCACGCGGTCGTCGCTCGCAGCCGCCGACCTGACGTCGGCAGCACCGGCTGCGCGCGCTTGGCGCATCGTGACGCCTCAGGATGCGCGAACGAGCCGCGAAGTGCGCCTCGCTGTCGTCGCTCTCGCGCGCCACGTGGATCAGCAGCGCCTCCAGTTCGGCCATGCCCAGGGCTGCGCAGCTCGATCTGGCTGCCGATGCCTCGCAGTCGATGACGTCGCGGCCGTCGCACACTGGCCAGCGGCGGCCAGGATCGCGCCACGGCCGATCCGCGCACGAGTGGACAGAAGTCGCGTCGTTGGCGAGGCCTTGACGCCAGCGCGCCGGCCAGCAGCCGCACCGATGGCCGACAAGGCACGAACATGTCGATGCGCGTCGCAACGCGCGCCGAGCATGCTGCGGATCGGATGCGGTGAGCTTCGAACGAGTCAGGTTGCGAGGGCAGTCTCGCATGGCGCGCGCCGGTCGCGGGCGATCAGTGGCGCGAGCGGCGCACCAGCGCTGCCGACGTCGAGGATCAGCGCGACGCGGCCGTCGCCCATGATGGTGGCGCCGGAGACGTCGTCGACCTTGCGGTAGTTGGCCTCGAGGTTCTTCACCACCACCTGCTGCTGGCCGAGCAGTTCGTCGACCAGCAGCGCGACGCGGCCGCCTTCGGCCTCGACCACGACCATGATGCTGCTGACGTTCTCGAAGTCGAAGCGCGGCACGTCGAAGACCTGCTCCAGGTCGAGCACCGGCATGTACTCGTCGCGCACCTCGACCACGCGGCCGCTGCCGCCGATGGTCTTGATCATGCCGGGCTGCACCTGGAACGACTCGACCACCGAGCGCCAGCGGCAGGATGTAGCACTCGTCGCCCACGCCCACGCTCATGCCGTCCATGATGGCCAGCGTGAGCGGCAGGCGCACCTTGCACGCTCATGCCGTAGCCCTCGGCGGAGTCGATCTCGACCGTGCCGCCCAGCGCGGTGATGTTCTTCTTCACCACGTCCATGCCGACGCCGCGGCCGGACACGTCGGTCACGACCTCGGCGGTGGAGAAGCCGGGCGCGAAGATCAGGCTCCAGACCTCGGCGTCGGTCATCGTGTCGGGCGCGTCGATGCCGCGTCTCGCGCGCCTTCTTCAGCAGCTTCTCGCGCGATCAGGCCCTTGCCGTCGTCGCGCACCTCGATGACGATGCTGCCGCCCTGGTGGATGGCGACCAGCGTGATCGTGCCGTGCTCGGGCTTGCCCTTGGCCAGGCGCTCGGCCGGCAGCTCGATGCCGTGGTCGCAGCTGTTGCGCACCAGGTGCGTCAGCGGGTCGGTGATCTTCTCGACCAGGCCCTTGTCGAGCTCGGTGGCCTCGCCCTGCGTGCACGAGCTCGACCTTCTTGCCGAGCTTGGCGGCCAGGTCGCGCAGCATGCGCGGGAAGCGGTTGAACACCATCGACATCGGGATCATGCGGATCGACATCACCGCTTCCTGCAGGTCGCGCGTGTTGCGCTCCAGGTCGGCCAGGCCGGCGGCCAGCTGCTGGTACAGCGCCGGCGTCGATGCCCTTGCTGTTCTGCGCCAGCATGGCCTGCGTGATGACGAGTTCGCCCACCAGGTTGATGAGCTGGTCGACCTTCTCGACCGACACGCGCAGCGTGCGTCGACTCGAGCGCGGCGGCGGCGGCCTTGCTCGGCGCTTGGCGGCGCGGCTTGGCGGGCCGCGGCGCGGCCGGCGCGGCGCGGCGCCGGCCGTCGGCCGCGGCGTGCGGCGGCCGGCGGCGTCGGCTGCGCCGGGCGCGCCGGGCGCGTCGTCGAAGAAGCCGTAGCCCGGGTCGGCCGGCGCGGCTCGGCCTCCGGCGGGCGCGCCGGGCGCGCCGTCGTGGAAGCCGTAGCCCGGGCCGATGCGGCAGCAGCTGCACCTGCTCGCGCGCGACGTGGAAGGTGAACAGGTCGAGCAGGTCGTTGTCGCTGCTGGTGGTGATGACCTTGAAGCGGCGCATGCCGTCGCTCGCCTGGCCGCCGTCGAGCGGCTCGATGGTGCCCAGGTCGGTGATCTCCTTGAACAGCTCGACCAGGTTGTCGGCCTGCGCCGGGTCGGTCAGCGGGCCGACGCGTCAGCTCGAGCAGCGCGCGTGCCGGCGGCCGCGGCGCGGCGCGGCGTCGGCGGCCGCGGCGGGCGCCGGCGCGCGCGGCGCCGGGGCCGGCGCGACCGCGGGCGCAGCGGCCGCGGCGCTGCCGGCGGCTCCTGCCCGCGACCAGCGCGCGGATGTTGACCAGCAGCTCGGTGGTGTCGAGCGCGTCGCCGCCCGTGCCCTGGTGGCGCGCCAGCTGCGCGCGCAGCGCGTCGCCGGCCGCCAGCAGCACGTCGACCATCGGCGCGGTGGGCTGCAGCTCGTGGCGGCGCAGCTTGTCCAGCAGCGTCTCCATCTGGTGCGTGAGCTCGGCCACGTCGGCGAAGCCGAAGGTGGCCGCGCCGCCCTTGACCGAGTGCGCGCAGCGGAAGATCGCGTTGAGCTCCTCGTCGTCGGCCGCGCTCGATGTCGATCTCGAGCAGCATGCTGCTCCATGCGGTCGAGGTTCTCGCCGGCTTCCTCGAAGAAGACCTGGTAGAACTGGCTCAGGTCGATGCCGGCGCCGGCGTTGGCGCCTTCGGTACGTCATCTCGCCCATGGCGTCGTGCTCCTGTGGCTCGTGCTGTCGTGGGCGCGGCTCAGCGGATGACCTTGCCTGATCACTTCGATCAGCTTGGCCGGGTCGAAGGGCTTGACCAGCCAGCCGGTGGCGCCGGCGGCGCGGCCGGCCTGCTTCATCTGGTCGCTCGACTCGGTGGTCAGGATCAGGATCGGCGTGGCCTTGAACTTCGGGTTGTCGCGCAGCTTCTTGGTCAGGCCGATGCCGTCCATGCGCGGCATGTTCTGGTCGGTCAGCACCAGGTCGAAGTCGCGTGCGCCGGCCTTCTCCCAGGCGTCCTGGCCGTCGACCGCCTCGACGACGTTGTAGCCGGCGTTCTTCAGCGTGAAGGACGACCATCTGGCGCATCGAGGCCGAGTCGTCCACGGCAAGGATTGAATGCATGTCGTGCTCTCCGGGGTCTCGGGTTGATATCGGTGAGATCGGGGTGCTTGAGCGGCGTCGTCAGAACAGCTCGACGGAGCCGGCGTCCATCTCGTCCTGGGTCACGGGGTTGGGGCGCAGCGGGGCGCTCTCGACGACGGCCGCGCCGTCCTCGTCGTCGCCCATGGCGTCGCGCGCCAGGCGGTCGGCGCAGTTGCGCAGGCGCGTGTGCGTGTGGTGCGATCAGCTGCGAGGCCATGTCCTGGAACTGCAGCGCCGTGATCGCGCCGGCCAGGTGCTGCATCGCGCTCGTGCAGCTGACTGCCGTCGACCTCGGGGTGCCGGCGCCAGCGCTGCAGCAGGTGGTTCAGCTGCGTCCGACGCGCCGTAGAAGTGGCCGATCAGCGAGTCGCAGGCGTCGCCGAGCAGGCGCTGCAGGCGCTCCAGGTCGTTGCGTGGCCGTCATCAGGTGGTCCTGAAGATCGGCCGCGGCCAGCAGCGGCAGCGTCGGCTCGCTGCCGCTGGGTTCGGTCGTCGTGCAATCGGGCATCGTCGGCTCCGCATGTGTCGGGCTGGACGCACGGCCGGCTGGCGCGCTGCCCGACGCGCAGGCGCGGCCCGAGGCCGGGGGCTTGAGGGCATTTTCGGCACCGCGTCGCCGAATCATTAGGACGATGCACGCCGGGAAATGCCGCCGCATCTCTTGCGACACCGCGGCGCCGGCCGGAGTGCGGCATGCGTTCACGGCATACTGGCGCCATGCCGGCGCATCCGATCGACCACCGCGCTGCGCGTGCTGCACCTCGAGGACTCCGAGCTCGACCACGAACTGACCCTGGCGCACCTGCGCCGCGGCGGGCTTGCGCGTGCACGCCCTGCGCATCGACTCCGAGGCCGGCCTTCCTGGCGGCGCTGGAGCGGGACTGGGACGTGGTGCTGTCCGACTACAACCTGCCCGGCTTCTCGGGCCTGGAGGCGCTGGACCTGCTCAAGGCGCAGCGGCCGCGACATGCCCTTCATCCTGGTGTCGGGCGAGATCGGCGAGGACACGGCGGTGCGAGGCCATGCGCAACGGCGCCAGCGACTACCTGCTCAAGAACAACCTGGCGCGGCTGGTGCCGGCGCTGATGCACGCGGTGGAGGCCACCGCAGACGCGCCGCGCCCGCGAGCGCGCCGACCGCGAGCTGGGCAAGTCCAAGCAGCGCCTGCGCGAGCTGGCCCAGCACCTGCAGACCAGCATCGAGCAGGAGCGCGCCGCCATCGCGCGCGAGATCCACGACGACGTCGGCGGCTCGCTGACCGCGCTGAAGTTCGACCTGGCCTGGATCGCGCGCCACGCCACCGACGCAGGCGTGCGGCTGCGGGTCAACTCGGCGCTGGAGACGGTGACGCTCGCCATCGAGTCCAGCCAGCGCATCATGCACAACCTGCGCCCGGCGATCCTGGAGCAGGGCCTGGTGGCGGCGCTGCAGTGGATCGCCTCGCGCTTCGAGAAGCGCACCGGCATCGACTGCGAGTTGCGCACTGCCGACGCAGACGCCCGAGCTGGCCGGCGGGCGTGCCGCTGGTGGCCTACCGCACCGCGCAGGAGGCGCTGACCAACGTCAGCAAGCATGCGCAGCGCCACGCGGGTGCAGATCGACCTGTCGCTGGCCGGCGGCGTGATGTCGCTGGAAATCAGCGACAACGGCCGCGGCCTGAGCCAGGCCGACCTGGCCAAGGCGCGCTCCTTCGGCATCCGCGGCCTGCACGAGCGCGCCGGCACGGTGGGCGGCTGGGTCGACCTGTCCAGCGGCCCGGCCGGCACGACGCTGATTCTGTCGGTGCCGTTGGACGGCGCCGAAGATCTGCCGCTCGCGCGCCGGTGCCGCTGCGCCAGCCGGAAGATCCTTCACAGTGGGGCACCTTGTGATCAAAGTCATCCTCTGCGACGACCACGCGCTGATCCGGCGCGGCATCCGCGACACGCTGGCCGACGCGCCCGACATCGAGGTCGTCGGCGAGGCTGGCGACTACGGCGAGCTGCGCACCTTGCTGCGCGCCCATGCCTGCGACGTGCTGGTGCTCGACATCAACCTGCCCGGCCGCAGCGGCCTGGACGTGCTGCACGTGCTCAAGGACGAGAGCCTGCCGATGCGGGTGCTGGTGGTCTCGATGTACCCGGAAGACCAGTACGCCATCCGCGCGCTGCGCGCCGGCGCCTTCGGCTACGTCAACAAGGGCGGCGACCCGGCCTTGCTGGTGACCGCGGTGCGCACCGTCGCGCAGGGCCGCAAGTACGTCACGCCCGAGATCGCGCAGATGCTGGTCGAGAGCCTGACCACGCCGACAGTCGAGAACTCGCACGAGAAGCTGTCCGACCGCGAACTGCAGACGCTGGTGATGATCGCCTCGGGCAAGCGGCTGTCCGACATCGCCGAGGAACTCAGCCTCAGCCCGAAGACGGTGAGCGTCTACCGGGCCCGGGTGCTCGAGAAGCTGTCGCTCGCGAACAACTCCGAAATGACGGTCTACGCGATCCGGCACGGCCTGGTCGGAAACTGAAGCGCCCGGCACCGCGGCGAACTGGGGCATTTCTCACGCCCCGGACCTGGATGGTGCACGGCTGCGCCGTTGCGTCACGCTCGGTGACGATTCCGGCCGCGCGAAAGCCCGCGACCCGGGAAAATGACCTCAAGATCTGCCGAGACGCGGTTGACGCTCTGGCGCACGCGTGCGAACCCAACTGGATCCATGGTCACCAACGAACTGATCTGCCTGGCGGCTGCCGGTGTGCTTTCCAGCGCGCTGCTGTGGCTCGCTGCCGAGATCGCGTCGCTGGCGCCTGCCCGGCCGGCGCCCATCGGTGCAACCCTGACCGGCGTGTCGGTGGTGCTGGCCGCCAGCGGCCTGTGGTGGCCGGTGCACCTGATGCCGGCCGAGGGCACCCTGGCCGCGGCGGGGGGTGCGCAGGCGTTGCTCGCGTGGCTGCCGCCGCTGCTGCTCTCGCTGCTGGCCGCGGCCACGGCTGTCGCCGGCCGGGCCGGGCATCTCCCCGCGGCACTCGCCAGCGGCACCGCGACCCTGGCCATGGCCTACGGCGTGGCGATGCTGACGGCGCCAGGACTGCTGAGGTTGTCGCATGCCGAAGGACAGATCGGCGCCGGTGCCGCTACCTTGGTGCTGGGCGTGGCGATGGTGATCCTTCATGCGCAGCCCGGCAGTCCCCGCGCCGCGGCCTGGGCGCGATTCGGGGCGGCCCTGTCGGCGGCCAGCGTCATGTGTGTGTCCGCGGCCTCGGCAGCGAGTCTGCGCGCTGTCGAGGCGGCCGCCTGGTGGCCCGAGCTGGCGATGGCGACCGCGTTCACGCTGCTGTCGGGGGTGATGCTCTTTCTGCTGCGCCAGTCTGTCGACAGTCCGACCCAGGCGCTGATCCGGCCTGTGCGGCCGGCCTCGGTGGACAACCTCACCGGCTTGCCGACACGCCTTTACTTCGAGGGCCGGCTGGCGTCGGCCGCCAAGAAGGTGCAGGACCAGCGCAGCAAGCTGGCGGTGTTCTTCATCGATCTCGACGGCTTCAAGCCCGTGAACGACACCTATGGCCACAACTGTGGCGATCGGGTGCTCGAACAGGTGGGCCGCCGCCTCAAGGCGATCTCGCGCGGGGCCGACGTGGCCGCCCGTGTGGGCGGTGACGAGTTCCTGATGCTGATGACCGACGCCAGCTCGCAGGAGGTGGTGGCGCAGGTGGGCCAGCGCCTGATCAATGCACTCAGCAGGCCCTACCGCATCGACGAACGCGAGGTGGGCATCTCGTGCTCGGTGGGCATTGCGATGTACCCGGACGGCTGCAGCCAGCGCAAACTCATTGCCCGTGCCGACGTGGCCATGTACGCCGCCAAGCGGGCCGGCGGCTCTCGCCTGTGCTTCTACGCGCCGGACATGGACACCGACGCCAAGCACAACTTCGACATGGTGCGCGACCTGCGCCAGGCGATCGTGAAGAACGAGCTCGAGCTGTACTTCCAGCCCAAGATCGATGCCCACAGCGGCAAGGTCACGGCGGCCGAGGCGCTGTTGCGCTGGCAGCATCCCGACCCTCGGACTGCTGATGCCCGAACAATTCGTGACGCTGGCCGAGCGCAGCGGGCTCATCGGGCCCTTGGGCAACTGGGTGATCGAAGCCTCGTGCAAGCAGGCCCGGGCCTGGCGCGACAAGGGCCTGCGCATGCGGGTGGCGATCAACCTGTCGGCCCACCAGATGCGCCAGGACGACATCGCCGAGCGCATTGCCGAGACGCTCAAGCGCCACCGCATCCACCCCTCGCTGCTGACCTGCGAGATCACCGAATCGGCGGCGATGGAAGACACGCGGGCCACGCAGGTGACCTTCAAGCGACTGGGCGAACTGGGCACGCACCTGTCGATCGACGACTTCGGCACGGGCTACTCCAGCCTCAGCTACCTGCGCCAGCTGCCGGCCGAGGAGCTCAAGATCGACCGCAGCTTCGTGCTCGACCTCGAGCACAGCGCCGATGCCCGTGCCGTGGTCGACGCCGTGGTCAAGCTGGCCCATGCGCTGGGGCTCAAGGTGGTGGCCGAAGGCGTGGAAACACCACGCCAGCAGCAGATCCTCATCGAGCTGGGCTGCGACGAACTGCAGGGTTACCTGTTTGCCCGGCCCATGACGGCCCGGGCGCTGCTGCTGTGGGCCCTGGGCGATCGCGAGGAGTCGGCGGCCTTCCGCAATTCGCTCTTCGGCGAGACGCGTCAGACCACCATGCTGCCACCGGCGTCCACTGTCACCGCGCCCTGAGCCGGGCGCAGGCCCTCACGTCGTTGCGCGGCGGCGCACGCACTCGAGGTAGCGTTCACCGTCGGGGGGCAGGCCACTGCGCTGAGAGTGCCAGATCATGTCGCCCAGACATTCCATCACCTCGTGCTGGGCGTCGTGGGCTGAACCGCGGCGCGCCGCCAGCAGTTCGAAGGCCTGCTTGATGCCCCGTGGCTGGTCGATCGTGATCTGCTCTGAAATCGACAGGTGCATCGACAGGTGCAGGAACGGGTTGGTGCGCCCCGACTCCACGTCGTATACCGTCGCCAGCGCGGCGGCTTCGTCCGCCAGCACGTCGTGGTACTCGGGATGGAGCGCGATCCAGTCTGCCGCCAGCACTTCCATGGGCGTGAGCGGCAGGGCGTCGCGCCACTTGCGGTGCGTGTCGCAGAAGAATCGCCGCACGTCGTTCTGGGAGGGAGCAAACATCAGACAATTGTCGCGCGCTCCCGCATTGGCCTGTGCAGTCCATGAACATCACCACCGAACAGCTCTTCGACAACGCTCGCACCCACAACGGCTTTCTCGCCGACCCTGTGTCAGAGGCCACATTGCGCCAGCTCTACGATCTGATGAAATGGGGTCCGACCTCGGCCAACACCAGCCCCGCGCGCCCGGTGTTCGTCGCCTCCGGGCCGGCCAAGGAAAAGCTCCTGGCCTGCATGGCGCCCGGGAATGTCGAGAAGACGCGCCAGGCACCGGTCACGGTCATCATTGGCATGGACATGGCCTTCTACGACAAGCTCCCACAACTCTTCCCGCATGTCGATGCGCGACCCTGGTTTGCCGGCAAGCCCGATGTCATCCAGGCCACCGCCTTTCGCAATTCGAGTCTTCAGGGCGCTTACCTGATTCTCGCGGCACGCGCGCTGGGCTTGGACTGCGGACCCATGAGTGGCTTTGACGCCCCCAAGCTCGACGAAGCCTTCTTCGCCGGTACGGCCATCAAGACCAACTTCGTCTGCAACCTTGGCCACGGTGACCGTTCGAAGCTGTTTCTGCGCAGCCCGCGTCTGAGCTTCGAAGAGGCCTGCCGCATCGAATGACACTGCTTGCCTCCTGGCCCCTCATCACCGAGCCGGCCTTCTATGCCGTGGCCGTGCCCGCAGTGCTGCTGACGGGCTTGTCCAAGAGCGGCTTCCTCGGCGGCTTCGGCTCGCTGGCGGTCCCCTTGATGGCACTGGTGATCCCCGTGCCGCAAGCGGCAGCGATCATGCTGCCGTTGTTGCTGGTGATGGACGGCGTCGGCATCCAGCGGTTGTGGCGCGACAGCGACCGTGGCCTCCTCAAGTTGCTGATGCCCGCCGCGCTGATCGGTTCGGGCGTCGGCGCCTTGTTGTTCGGGGTGCTGAGCGTGAAGACGGTGTCGGCCGTCGTGGGTGCGCTCACTTTGCTGTTCCTGGCCCAACGGCTGCTGTTTCCCCCACGCATTGACTCCAGGCCTCCACCGCGGCCCCTGGGATTTGTGCTGGGCATCGCCGGCGGGTTCACGAGCTTCGTGGCTCACGCAGGCAGTCCTCCGATCAATGCCTACGTTCTCCCGTTGCGCATGCAGCCGATCGTCTTCACCGCGACCATGGCCGTGCTGTTTGGTGCCATCAACCTGTCCAAGTGGATCCCCTACGCGTTCCTGGGCCTGATCGACCTGCGCAACATGCTCACTTCGTTGGTCTTGATGCCACTGGCGCCGGTCGGCGTGTGGCTTGGCGTCTGGTTGACGCGCCGGATCCGTTCTGACCTGTTCTACCGCATCGCCTACACCGGCATGTTCCTGACTGGAACCAAGTTGCTGTTCGACGGATTGAAATGATTCGCACGATGGCGGCTTCACATGCTTTGAACCCAAGCCGCCCTTCAACGACCCGGGTGCGCGCGCAGTAGGGTTGAGCCGTTTTGCGCCCGGTGACGATGAGATAATTTCTCGTCTTGTAGAGGGCTTTGCGGCGCAGCCAGTTGTATCTACAAACTCGGCGCAAATGTCCGATATCCCAAGCGAGCCAGTGCACGGACTCCAGGGGAAGCATTTGACGCAGCGAACCATCCTCATCGTCGACGACAACCCCGAGAACCTGACGGTCCTCGGCGAGCTGCTGCGCGAGCGCTACAGGGTGCGGCCGCCAAGTCGGGCGCGCGCGCGCTGCAGCTGGCGCTGCAGGCGCCGGTGCCGGACCTGATCCTGCTCGACGTGATGATGCCCGAGCATGAGCGGCTACGAGGTGCTCGAGCGCCTGCGCGCACGAGCCGGCCACGCGCGACATCCCGGTGATCTTCACCACCGCGATGAGCGCGCACCGAGGACGAGCAGCATGGCCTGGTGCTCGGCGCGGTCGACTACATCACCAAGCCGCTGCGCCCGGCCATCGTGCTGGCGCGCGTGCACACGCAGCTCGAACTCAAGCAGGCACGCGATCGCCTGCAGCGCGACAACGACCTCGCTCGAGGCCGAGGTCGCGCGCGCGCATGCGCGAGAACCAGATCATCCAGGACGTCACCATCCGTGCGCTGGCCCGACTGGCCGAGACGCGCGACAACGAGACCGGCAACCACATCCTGCGCACCCAGGAGTACGTGCACGCGCTGGCGCGGCGCGCGCAGCAGCCACCCGCGCTTCGCCGCCGAGTCTCGACGACCACAGCATCGACGCTGATGGCCAAGTCGGCGCCGCTGCACGACATCGGCAAGGTCGGCATCCCCGACCACATCCTGCTCAAGCCCGGCAAGCTGACGGCCGACGAGTGGGAGATCATGAAGACGCCATGCCAAGCTCGGCGCCGATGCCATCGACCGCGCCGTGGCCGACACCCACCAGCCGGTGCGAGTTCCTGGCCTACGCCAGAGCAGATCGCCCATGCACCACCACGAGCGCTGGGACGGCAGCGGCTACCCCGACGGCCTGGCCGGCGAAGCCATCCCGCTGGCGGCGCGCCTGATGGCCGTGGCCGACGTGTTCGACGCCCTGATCTCGCGCCGCGTCTACAAGGACGCCATGACGCTTCGACGAGGCGCGCCGACATCATGGTCGGCGAGCGCGGCCAGCACTTCGACCCCGACCTGCTCGACGTCTTCATCGCCGGTTTCGACGAGTTCTGCGCCATCGCTCAGCCGCTACCCCGACGATGCCGCCAGGCTCGGACGACGTGCCTGCCTGATCGTCGCGACACGGATGCGACGACGGGCCTCCCGACACGACCGAGCGCGGGCCGCCGCGCAGCCGCATGGCGCTGCGCATCGCGCTGATCTACGCGCTGGTGGAGCGCGTTGTGGATTCTCGGATCTGACTGGTTGTTGGGCCAGATGGTGCAAGCGATCCGATCTGGCTGGTGCGGGTCGGTGCACTCAAGGGGTGGGTCTTCGTCGGCCGCCACCGCGATCCTGCTCTACGTGTCGTGGTGCGCCATGGTTTCGAGAGGATCTGCGCGCCCGCCGGCAAGCACGGGTCACGGCGGTCTCCGCCGCGCGGACACATCTGCAATGGCAGCCCTGGTTGGTAGTCGTCGCACTGGCGATTGTCGTGTTCACCGGCAGTGGTCTTGCGCTACGCCTACCAGCAGCGCCTGGCTCAACATGCAGCGACAGATCGAAGCCGTGGCGGAGTTGCGCGCCAATCAGGTCGGCCAGTTGGCTGCGAGGACACGCTTGGCGCAGGCCCGCTTCGTGCGCGGGAGCGAGTTGTGGGCCGGCCTCTACCGTCGCTGGCGTCCATGGCGGCGAGCGTCGCAGCGCGCGATCAGCTCATGGCGCGCGCTGGTGCGAGCTGCGAAAGGCCTTCGGCGAATCATGCGGCCCTGGTTCTCGACAGGAATGCCGAGATCGTGGCGACCGAAGAGGGCGTCGATTCAACGATGTCGCCCTCTCTGCGCGAGGCGGCGCTTCGCGCTCTGGCGAGCGGGGGAGGTCCAGCACACCGGCCTCTACAGCGTCGGCAGCGCGCAGACCCGGACACTGGATGGACGTGGTGGCGCCGCTGGTCGGTGGCGGCACGCTCGGCTGAGGGCGTTGTCGCCCTGCGCGTGGACCTGAACGCAATTCCTCTTGCCCACGCTTCGGACCTGGCCCGTACCTCGCCGGACCGCGGCCACGCTGCTGGTACGGCGCCAGGACGACATGCTCGTGGGCACATTCGGACGCAATCCGCTGCCGATTGGCACGCCAGACCTGATGGCCGCCCGCGCCGTTCGCGGCGAGGTGCCTTTCGGCAAGGTGACCACGGGAACGGACTTCCGTGGCACTCAGGTGATGGGCACCGTCCGACCCGTCGCCTGGAACCGATTGGTTCCTGGTCGCGAAGATCGATCGAAGCGAAGTTCGCGCCGAGGTCCTGCAGGATGCCGTGTGGATCGTCGCCACCGGCGCACTGGCCTTGCTCGGGCACGGCGGTGGTGTGCCTTCCTGCTGCGCGAACGGCGGGATCATGCGGCGGTGCGCGCCGAGCAGGCCGTGCTGGACGAGCGCCTGCGCAGCTTGTCGCTGATGCGCGCGATTGCCGACGGCTCAACCGACGCCATCTTCGCCAAGGACCGTGGCGGGGCGCTACCTGCTGTGCAATCGCGAGGCGGGCAGGGTGATCGGGCGGGACATCGACCAGATCCTCGGTCACGACGACGCCGACCTGTTTCCACCGTCGCAGGCCCAGGCCATCATGGCCAATGACAAGCAGGTCATGGCCACCGACGCGGTCCGCACCTACGAAGAAGCGCCTGAGCACGAGCGATGGCGAGGTACGTGTTCCTGGCCACCAAGGGTCCGCTGCACGACGATCACGGGCAGGTCTTCGGCATGTTCGGCATCTCGCGCGACATCACGGAACGCAAGCGGGCCGAGGCTGCGCTGCAAGACAGTGAAGCCACCAACCAGTTGTTGCTGGCATCGATGGCAGATGGCATGTTCGTGGCGCAGGATCGCCGGTTCGTCTTTGTCAACGCCGCGCTGCCTCGCATGCTGGGCTACGAGGGCGATGCACTTGCGGGCTTGCCATTCAGCGCGGTGGTCGCGCCAGACTTCCTGCCGACTTGGCTTCGAAGATTCGAAGCGCGGGTGAGTGAAGGGCCTGAACCCCTGTCGCGCTACGAGGTGCAGTTCATGCGATCTGGCGGCCAGCAGAGGCTGTGGGTCGAGCTGCGGGCCAACCGTTTCAGGTATCACGGTCGGCCGGCAGTGCTGGGGCTCATCCGCGATACCAGCGAGCGCCGGCAGTCCGAGCAATCCCTGCGCGAAGCCTCCGAGCTGATCCAGGCCGTGGAGGACTCGGTCCTCGACCACATGGCGGTGATCGATCGGGAAGGACGCATCGTCAACGTCAACGCGGCCTGGACCCAGTTCGCACGGGACTTTCGAGGGCCTGCGACAGGACTTTCGCAGCGCTCGGCCGTCGGGTCCGACTACCTTGAGGCGTGCCGCAGCGCTGCACAAGCCGGGGATGCTCTAGCGCCGAACGCGTTGCCACAGGCCTCGAGGCCATTCTGGAGCACCGCGCGGCGGAGTTCAGCCACGAGTACCCGTGCCTCGGTCCGGACGCGCAGCGCTGGTTCCACCTGACGATCACGCCGCTTCGCACGCAGGCCGGCGGGGCCGTGGTGGTTCACGCCGACGTCACGCAACGCCGGAAGGCCGAGGATTCGGTACGCGAAAGTGAGGCGCAATACCGATCGATGGTGTCGGTGCTCGACGAGGGCCTCGTGGTCTTCGGAATCGATGGACGCCTCCAGGTCTGCAACGACCAGGCCCGCAGACTCTTCGGCGCCGACTTGGAGCGCTTTCAGGAATCTGATGTGGTTGGCCGCTGGAGCCCCACGTGGCCGGATGGGGCGCCGATGCGCTTCGATGACCTTCCCTGGGTTCGGACGCTGCGCACGGGCGAAGCCTGTCGCGACCTTCTGCTCGGCGTGGTGCCGCTTGGCGGCACAGCCACGCTGGCTGATGATCGAACACGGAGCCAGTGCGTGAATGAAGTCAGTGGTGCCCTTGACGGCGATCGTGGCTTCGTTCAGCGACATCACCGAGCGCCATGTCGCGCAAGAGCAGCTGCGCAAGCTCTCGCTGGCGGTCGAGCAGAGCCCGAGAGCATCGTCATCACCGACCTGACGGCGCGCATCGAGTACGTCAACGAGGCCTTCGTGCGCACCACTGGCTACAGCCGCGAAGAGGCGATCGGCCGAATCCCGCGCTGCTGAGGTCGGGCCGCACGCCCGACGGCACGCATGCGCAGATGTGGGAAGCCCTGAGGCGAAGGTCGAGACCTGGAAAGGCGAATTCATCAACCGGCGCAAGGACGGCAGCGATTACGTCGAGTTCGCCATCATCTCGCCATTGCGCCAGCCCGACGGAACACATCACCCACTACGTCTGCGGTCAAGGAGGACATCACCGAGAAGAAGCGGCTCGGCTTCGAGCTCGAGCGTCACCGCCACCACCTGGAGGAGCTGGTCGCAGCCCGGACTGCCGAGCTGGAAGCGGCGCGCGCAGCGGCCGAGGCCGCCAACCGCGCCAAGAGCGACTTCCTGGCCAACATGAGCCACGAGATCCGCACGCCGATGAACGCCATCATCGGGCTGACCCACCTGCTGCGGCGCGACACGCGCCGACGCCGGTGCAGCGCCGAGCGGCTCGGCAAGGTCGACCGAGCGCCGCCGAGCACCTGCTGCAGCTGATCAACGACATCCTCGACCTGTCCAAGATCGAGGCCGGCAAGCTCGAGCTGGAGCAGCGCCGACTTCTCGCTGCGACGCGGTGCTGGCAGCGTGCACGCGACCTGCGTCGCCGAGCGCGCGCAGCGACAAGGGCCTGGAGCTCGACGGTGGCCGCGCGACGGCGTGCCCGACGCGGCTGCGCGGCGACCCGACGCGCCTGCGCAGGCGCTGCTCAACCTGCTGGGCAATGCGGTCAAGTTCACCGAACGCGGCCGCGTCGCGCTGCGCGTCGAGCTGGTCGGCGCGCCAGGACGACGACGGCCACGCTGCGCTTCGAGGTGCAGCGACACCGGCATCGGCATCGCCGCCGACAAGCTGCGCCAGCCTCTTCCAGGCCTTCGAGCAGGCCGACGCCTCGACCACCCGCCGCTTCGGCGGCACCGGCCTGGGGCTGGCCATCACGCAGCGCCTGGCCCGCTGATGGGCGGCAGGTCGGCGTGCACAGCAGCCCGGGCGCGGCAGCACCTTCTGGTTCACCGCCCGGCTTCGCGAGGCGGCACGGCCGTGCCGGCTGCACCCGTGACCGACGCTCGAGCAGAATGCGGCCGTCGGCGCTGCGCCAGCGCATCCGCGGCGCCCGGTTGCTGCTGGCCGAGGACAACCCGGTCAACCAGCAGGTGGCGATCGAGTTGCTGCAGGCGGTCGGCCTCCAGGTCGACGTGGCCGACGACGGCTTGCAGGCGCGTGGAACGCCTGGGCCAGCGCACGCCTCCGACCTGATCCTGATGGACATGCAGATGCCGCGCATGGACGGCCTCGAGGCCACCCGGCGCATCCGCGCGCTGGCCGGGCTGCGACAACGTGCCGATCCTCGCGATGACCGCCAACGCCTTCGGCGAAGACCGCGCCGCCTGCCTGGCCGCCGGCATGAACGACCACGTGGCCAAGCCGGTGGATCCGGACCAGCTCTACGCGACCGCTGCTGCGCTGGCTGCCCCGCCTGCCCGAGGAGGGCGCCGAAGCCGCGAGGCAAGGCGTGGCGGGTGGCGGACTCTCCCGCCAGACCCACCGCGCTTCCGAGGGCGCCATGCCGCCCGATTGCCGGCATCGACATCGATCTGGCGATGACCTATGTGGGCGGGCATGTCGATCTGTATCGACGCGTCCTGCGGCAGTTCGTGCGCCACTACAGCGCGCGGCCTTCCGAGCTTGAGCAACATCTTTTTGGCGGGAATGCCGAGGCCGTGTTGAACTCGGCCCACTCGATCAAGGGTGCTTCGGCGTCCATTGCCGCCACGCGGCTTCCGCGACTCGCCGAGGCACTGGAGGCCGCCGTCAACGCGCAGCTTTCGCCCGATGAAGTCATTGCAGCAGGCACCTCGCTCCTGCGCGAGCTCGATTCGCTGGTCAAGAACATCGACGGGAGCCTGTCGAGCGAGGACACCATGCCGGCGCCACTGAAAGACGAAGCACTCCTGGAGGCTTGTCTCGATCGCCTCGACAAGCTGCTCCAGGCGGGCGACTATGAGGCGCTCGTGCAGTTCCGTGACTCGGCTCCGCAGTTGCGTCGCCAGCATGGTCACGCGATCGATGCGGTCGATGCCGCGCTTCGCGTCTTCGACTTTGAGCGCGCGCTGGAAGCACTTCGCGCGCTGCGGGCGATGCGCGAGGGCGCAGTTTCCCGCTGAACCCGCCCGCAGCCGCAGCTCAGCGGCTGGGCGGGAGAAGGCGCTGCACCAGCGGGTGCAGCACCTTCTTCTCGGTGCCGATGGCGAAGAAGTGCTCCTCGACGCCCTCGCAGGAGGCCACCCGCTTGACGCCATAGCGGGTGGTGAGCTCGTCGTGCACCAGATCGGCGGCCGGAAACACGCCCATGCCGCTGGCGCCGAAGGTCTTGAGCAGCGCGCTGTCCTCGAACTCGCCGGCGATCAGCGGGCGCATGCCTGTCGCGCTCGAACCACTGGTCGAGCCGCGCCCGCACGGCGGCATGCGTGGTCGGCAGCAGCACCGGCACCTTGGCCAGCGACTGCGGGAAGCCGCGCCGCGCCGCGGCGTGCAGCGACGGCGGCGCGTACCACGACAGGGCGACGAGCCCAGCGGCGTGGCTGTAGAGCTTGAGGTTGGGGTTCGGCGGCGCGGCGCGGTCGGCCAGCACCACGTCGAGCCGGTGCAGCGCCAGGTCGCCCAGCAGGTCGTCGAACTCGTCCACATGGCACAGCAGCCGCAGGTTGCGGCTCCGGCATCACCGGCTGCATCAGGCGGCGCACCACCAGCTTGGGCAGCCCGTCGGAGATGCCCACGGCCAGCCGCACCGCCGGCGTGCTGGCGGCGTCGCGCACCATCGCGGGCAGCTGCTCGCCCAGCTGGAAGATCTGGTCGGCCTGCCGCAGCGCGGCCATGCCGGCCTCGGTGAGCGCCAGGCCGCGCCCGGCGGGCTTGAGCAGCGCGTAGCCGAGCGAGCGCTCCAGCTCGCGCACCTGCGTGCTCACGGTCTGCACCGCCATGCCCAGCCGGCGGCGGCGCGCGCCATGCCGCCTTCCTTGGCGACGACCCAGAAGTAGTAGAGGTGCCGGTAGCTGAAGCTCAGGCTCATGGTCAGGTATTACAGAAGTGATCAGTTCATTGATTGTCTGCTTTTTAGAGTGCTCGGCGCGCCCTACCTTCGGGCTGCGTCCACAACCGATAGGAGATCCTGCCATGCAAGTGCTCTTCGAATCCCGCGATCCCCGAAGGGGCCCGCATCCGCGACCTGGCCGTGCGGCGCGTGCGGTTCGCGATGCGCCGGCTGGCCTGGCTCGTGCCGCGCGCCAAGGTGCAGCTGTCCGACGTGAACGGCCCGCGCGGCGGCGTGGACAAGCGCTGCCGGGTCGAGCTGAGCACCGACGGCGCCGGCACCGGTGGTCATCACCTCGCGTCGCTCGCGACTGGCGCAGCTGCGCTGGACAGCGCCCTGGCGCGGGCCGCGACGCGCCTTGGTGCGGCCTGTGGCGTCGCGGCCGTTCGACGCACCGCACTCACCAGCGCGCCCTGGCGCGTCGAGCGCTGATCCCCTTTCTGAACTCCGAGGACCCACCGCATGGAACAACACCGCCGATCGACTGCACTCCGCCGGGCACGCCACCGCGCCAGCCGCGGCTCTTCCAGCAGCGCTGCGCCGATGGAGGTTCGGCGCAGCGCGTGCTGCGCAACACCTACGCGCTGCTGTCGATGACCTTGCTGTTCAGCGCCGGCGTCGCCGCCGCTGGGCGTGGCGCTGAAGTGGCCGGCGCCAGGCCTCATCGCTGACGCTGGCTGGGCTACTTCGGCCTGCTGTTCGCGGTCTACCGCCTCAAGAACAGCGGCTGGGCCCTGCCGGCCGTGTTCGCCCTCACCGGCTTCATGGGCTACACGCTCGGGCCGCTGCTGGCGAAGACGCTGTCGCTGCCCGGCGGCGCGCAGGTGGTCACGATGGCGCTGGGCGCCACCGGCATCACCTTCCTGGCGCTGTCGGCCTGGGTGCTGACCACGCGGCGCGACTTCAGCTTCATGGGCGGCTTCCTGTTCGCCGGCATGGTGATCGCGCTGCTGGCGGGCCTGGGCGCCGTCTTCCTGCAGATGCCGGCGCTCGGTCTGGCGGTGTCGGCGATGGTCGCGCTGCTGTCGCGCAGGCCTGATCCTGTTCGAGACCAGCCGCATCGTCCACGGCGGCGAGACCAACTACGTGCTGGCGACCGTCGGCCTGTACGTGTCGATCTTCAACCTGTTCACCAGCCTGCTCAGCCTGTTCGGCCTGGGCGGGTCGGACGATTGATTCCCGTCGAACACCATTCTCACCAGGAGGTATCCGTATGCGCAGCTATCCCCGCAACAGCCCGCAAGCCGCGGCCCGCATCGTCTCTCTGGCCCTGCTGGCCGATGGTCACCTGTGCAAGGAAGAGATCGACGTGCTCGACCGCGTCGGCGCCCACGAACAGCTCGGCCTCACGCGCACCGAGATGCACGACGTGACGCACGCGTTCTGTCAGGACCTGCTGAGTTCGATGCATCTGACCTGGGAAGATGCGTGCCGCATCGATCCCCGCACGCTGGCAGAGTTCATGGCCGAAATCGACGATCCAGACTTGCGCATGACGGTCCTCCGTCTGTGCCAGGCGGTGGTCGAGGCGGATCGCCACGTGGCCGATGGCGAGTCCATCGTCATGGATGCCGCGGTCGAGCATTGGGGCTTGCACGGCGCGATGTTCCGCAAGAGCGCGGGGCAGCCTGCGGCTGCACTCATCGACTGACCCACCAGACTGACCCAGGAGGGGGTGCCGTGCCTGCGACCCCTGGCACTGCATGAACAACCTCCTCGACCCCGCCATCCTCTTCTTCGTCTTCGGTCTGGTGGCGGGCGCTCTGCGTTCGAACCTCGAGATTCCTGCGCAGTTCTCGAAGTTCCTGTCGCTGTACCTGCTGATGGCGCTGGGCCTCAAGGGAGGCTTTGCGCTGTCCAAGACGGGCTTCACCCACGAGGTGGTGATCAGCCTGGCGCTGGCCTTGCTGCTGGCGGTGTCGGTTCCGCTGCTGGGCTACGCGGTGCTGCGCCGCTTCCTGAACGGCTACGACGCTGCCGCGCTCGCGGCCACCTACGGCTCGGTGAGCGCGGTGACCTTCATCACCGCGGTGCAGGTGCTGGACACCCGTGGAATCGACTACGGTGGGCACATGGCCGCGGCCATGGCGCTGATGGAGTCGCCGGCCATCGTGCTGGCGGTGATGCTGGCCAACCGCACGCGACAACAGGAGCGCACCCTGCGGAGCACGGGGGTCCGCCGCCGGCAGCGGCACCAGGCATGGGCAACGCCACGGCGGCCGGCGCCACGCCGACGCTGGGTCACCTGCTGCGCGAAGCGCTGACGGATGGCGCGCAGTTGCTTCTGCTCGGCATCGATGCTCGATCGGCATGGATGACCGGCGACAGCGGCAGCGCCGCGATGCAGCCTTTCGCCGGTGACCTGTTCAAGGGCATGCTGGCCTTCTTCCTGCTCGACATGGGGCTGCTGGCCGCGCGCAATGCCGGCGGCCTGCAAGGGGGTGTCGATGTGGCTGCCGGCCTACGCGGTCGTGGCGCCCCTGGTGCATGCCGGGCTCGCGCTCGGTCTCGCGCGGCTGGCGGACCTGTCGCTGGGCAACGCGGTGCTGCTGATGGTGCTGGCGGCGAGCGCTTCGTACATCGCCGTGCCAGCCGTGGTGTCCAGGGCGATCCCGGAGGCCAGGCCGTCGCTCTACTTCGGCATGTCGCTCGGCCTGACGTTCCCGCTCAACATCCTGCTGGGCATTCCGCTCTACACGGCCGTGGCTCAGCGCGCCTTCTCGACGTAAGGCTCCACGGTCACCGCCTCCATGCGGTAGCTGCTGGCGCCCATGAAGCTGTCGGTGCGCAGCGTCTTGAGCGTGCCATTGATCCACACCGTGTCCATCGAGCGGAAGTTCTGTGCCGGCTTGCTGGGCACCACATGGATGATCTGGTTCGCCGGCGGCGGCGGGCTGTGGATGCAGGCGCCGAAGTAGGGCACCAGCAGGAACTCGCTCATGCCCGACTTGCCTTCTTCGAGCGGCACGATGTAGCCGGGGATCCGCACCGACTGGCCATCCATCGCGTTGTTGGTGGGCGCGTTGTCCCAGACCTCGCGCATCTTCTTCAGCATGGCTGCCGCGCGCGGATCGCCGTCGTTGAGGATGCCGAAGTTCATGTCCTTGAACTGGTTCATGGGATCCCAGTCCTTGGGCACGAGTTCTTCCCAGGTGATGGAGCGAAAGCTGGTGGCCGGTGTCGCGGCCTTGGCGGCCGGGCGTGCGGCCGTCGGCGCAGACGCTGACGTGGCCTGAGCGGCCGGCTTGCCGAGCGGATGGCTCAGCACGGGCGCCTGGCGATCCTGCGCCGCCAGCGGCTCGAGGTGCAGCGCCATCGCCAGTGCGACCAGCGTCAGCAGGGCAGCGGGCAGGGGCTTGCGAGTCATGGTCAGGTCCTTGGCGACAGTCCGTCGGCCAGTGTCATGCGGTAGGCGCGCAGGCCCGGGATCAGGCTGGCCAGCACGCCGGCCACCAGCACACCGGCGAGCAGCAGCCATTGTGACCCGGTGGGCGCCGAGAGGTTCAGCCCCACGCCGTAGGTGGCCTGCACCCAGGGCCCGGCGCCGACGATCAGCGCCACGGTGGCGGCCACGCCGAGCGCGGCCCCGAGCACCGTGACGATCAGCCCTTCGGCCGCCAGCAGCCACAGCACGTGGCGCGGCCCGGCGCCCACCGAACGCAGCACCGCGAGCTCGCGCCGGCGTTCATTCAGCCCGGCCAGCACCGTGGCCACCAGGCCGGCGAGGCTGACGATGGCCACCAGCGCGGACATGCCCAGCAGCGCCTTCTCGCCCACGCCCACCACGTCCCAGAGCTCGTCGAGCGCCACGCCGGGCAGCACGGCCATCAGTGGTTCGCCTTCGTAGTCGGCCACGAAACGCTGCACACTGAACACCGCGGCGCGTCCCTTCAGGCCGACCAGCGCGGCCGTCACCTGCTTGGGATTGAGGTCGAACTTGCGGGCCTGCTCGGCGGGGATGGCCAGGCCGCGCATCGGCGCACCGCCTTGCCAGTCGAGGTGAATGGCCTCCATCGCCTGCAGGCTGATGTGCACGGTGCGGTCCACCGGCGTGCCGGTGCGCGCCAGGATGCCGACCACCGTGAATGGCTTGTCCGCATGGTCGTTGGCGGCGATCGCGCCGGTACCGTGGCTGAGCACGATGCGGTCGCCGAGGCGGTAGTTCAGGCGCTGCGCCACCTCGGCGCCAAGCACCGTGCCGTACAGACCGTCGAGGTCGCCGGAGAAGGGCGTGCCCTGTTCCACCTTGAGCGCCTGGCGCTCGCCGTAGCGAAACCGCGAGAAGTAGTCCGTGGTCGTTCCCAGTACCGGGTGGCCGCGGTGCGAGTCGCCCAGCGACAGCGGCACCACCCAGGCGACGGCGCGGTGCTGCGCAATGGCCTGCACGCTGTCCATGCGGATGTTGTTGGTGGCGCCGCCCACGCGGAACACGGCGTAGAGCATCAGCTGCACCGGTCCGCTGCGCGCGCCCACGATCAGGTCGGTGCCGCTCACCGCCTGCGAGAAGTTCTCGCGCACATCGGTGCGCACCCGTTCGAAGGTCAGCAGCAGCCAGGTGGACAGCGCGATCGACAGCACCACCAGCAGCAGCGTGCCGCGGCGGTTCCATGCGCTGGCCCACGCCAGATCGGCCAGGCCGAAGGATGTCTTCATCGTGCCGCTCCCGTGGCGAGCGTTTCAGTCGATTCGCTGGACACCGCCCGGTTGAGGGTCGGCAGCGATTCGACACGGTCGAAGCGCGCCGCCAGCCGCTCGTCGTGGCTCACGAACACCAGGGTGCTGCCGGCGGCACGGCACTCGCCGAGCAGCACGTCCATGAAGCCGTCGCGCAAGGCGGCGTCCAGTGCCGAGGTCGGCTCGTCGGCGATGACCAGCGCGGGCTGCCCGATCAGGGCGCGCGCGGCTGCCACGCGCTGCTGCTGGCCCACCGACAGCTCGCGGGCGTCGCGCGACCACAGCGCGGCATCCAACCCCACGCGTTCGAGCAGCGAGCGCGCCTGGGCCACCGGCGACCCGCTGCGCTCGGTGGCGCGGCGGGCACGCTCGGGCGAGAAGCGGCAGCCCAGCAGCACGTTGTCGGTGACGCTCAGCCAGGGCAGCAGGTTGAACTGCTGGAAGAGATAGCCCACATGTTCCGCGCGGAAGGCATCGCGGTCCGCCGCGGACATCGATGCCCAGGGTCGACCCGACAGCGACACCGTGCCGCTGCGCGGCAGCATCACGCCGGCCAGCAGCGACAGCAGCGTGCTCTTGCCGCAGCCGCTCGGGCCATAGAGGAACAGCGTCTGACCGTGGGCCACGCGCAGCAGGTCGATCGCCAGGCAATCGGCGCGGGCGCCTGGCCAGGCGAAGCGGAGATCGCGCACCTCGATCATCGATCCCCCGCCGCGTGAGGCATGACGCTGGTCGCTGCCGACTTCAGCGCGAGAGGTCGATGCGCTGCGTGCCGCGCTTGAGCACCAGCTTGCGCTGGCCCTTGGGCGTGGCCGTCTGCACATCCAGCCGGGACATGCGCGGGAAGCTGGTGAACAACGCGACATCGACGAAGGCCGGCGCGTTCTTGCAGCTGAACTCGATGTCGGCATCGATGTCGCCGTGACCGTCGTCCGCCTTGCCGGCCGGCGCGGCCGCGCCGAGCTTCAGTGGCGCCGACGTGAGGTCGACCTTGGCCAGGCTGCATTGCGCCGCCGGGTCGATGACGAAGAGCTTGTCGGCGGCCTTGAGCGTGGCCACCATCTTCTCGACCTTCTGCTTCTCGGCATCGGAGCGGGGCGCGCGCTCGAAACCGAGAACGCCGTCCAGCGGCGACTCCAGGCCGAAGCTCAGCTTGCCGGCCTCGTAGGCCACGTCCAGGCGCGCGGCGCCGTGTTCATGGGCCTTTCCGGCCCAGGCCGGCGTGGGCGGACAGGATCAGGGCCGCGGCCATCAGCGATCTCTTCATGGTGGGTCTCTCCTTGGGGGTGAACAAGGGCGTTGGGATCAGCGCAGCGGCCCGGCCTGCAAGGCGGTGGCGAGCGCGTTCACGTTGTGTGCAAACAGGCGCAGGTAGGTGTCGGCCTCGGTGCCCGGCAGCGACAGCGCGTCGGAATAGAGCGTGCCGCCCACGCGCACGCCGGTTTCCTGCGCGATGCGCTCGATGCTGCGACGGTCGGAGATGTTCTCGACGAACAGTGCGCGCGCCTGCTGCTGGCGCACCTGGCGGATGGCCGCGGCCACGTTCGCGGCCGAGGCTTCGCTGCCGGTGGTCCAGCCCACGGGCGCGATGAAGGTGATGCCGTAGGCGTCGCCGAAGTAGCCGAAGGCGTCGTGCGAGCTCACCACACGCCGCTGCTCGCGCGGCACGGCGTCGAAGGCGGCGCGCGCGCGCTGGTCGAGATCGGCGAGCTTCTGGGTGTAGGCCTTTGCGCGGGCGTCGATCTGCGCCGCCTGGCTCGGGGCCGCGGCCACCAGGGCGGCGCGAATGTTCTCCACGTAGACCTGCGGCATGGCGCAGGTCCTGCCAGGCATGCGGATCGTGGCCGCGTCCGGCGCGGCGCGGCGTGATGCCACGGGTGGCGACCACCACGGTGCCCTTGAAGCCCGAGCTGCGCACCAGGCGGTCCATCCAGCCTTCGAACGACAGGCCGTTGACCACCACCAGGTCGGCGCGCGCCAGCCGCTGCGCATCGGCCGGCGTGGCCTCGAACACATGGGCATCGGCATTCGGTCCGACCAGGGCAGTGACCTGCGCAGCGTCGCCCGCCACCTCACGCGCCATGTCGGCCAGGATGGAGAAGCTTGCGACCACCTGCAGCGGCTGGGCTGCCTGCGCGTGAGCCGGGAGAGCGGCCACGTTGGCGAGCAGAAGCGCCAGCGCGGTCAGCCAGGTGCGTCGAAAGGCCGAGGTGCTCGCCGAGCGTGACGAAGCGAAAGGTGGGAGCTGAAAGAAGCGGTACGTCATGAGGTCAGCGGATCGAAATCTCAGGCCACGCGATGCGAACGCAGCGCGCTGTGGCGTGCCCAGAGGCTGTCGTGGCTGCCAGCCAGCAGCGACACCACATAGGCCAGGCCGGCCAGCAGCACGATGGCCGGGCCGGAAGGGAGTTGCAGGTGGTAGCTGAGCAGCAAGCCGCCGGCGCCACTCAGCACAGCGATGAGCGCGGACACGGCGGCGAGGCTCCAGACCTCGCGCGCCCAGAAGCGCGCGGCGGTGGCCGGCAGCATCATCAGCCCCACGGCCATCAGCGTGCCCAGCGCCTGGAAGCCGGCGACAAGGTTGAGCACCACCAGCCCCAGGAAGACGAAGTGCATCGTGCGCTGCGGTCCGCCCACCGATTGCAGGAAGCTCGGGTCGAAGCTCGACAGCAACAGCGCGCGGTAGGCCACCGCCAGCACCAGCAGGGTGACGCTGGTGACGCCGGCCACCATCATCAAGGCCGCATCGTCGACCGCCAGGATGCTGCCGAACAGCACATGCAGCAGGTCGACCGCGTTGCCGCGCATCGAGATGATCAGCACACCGGCCGCGAGCGCGATCAGGTAGAAGGCGGCGAAGCTGGCGTCCTCGCGCTGGCTGGTCACCTGCGTGACCCAGCCGGCGAGCACGCGCCACCAGCAGCGCGGCCGCCATGCCGCCCGCCGCCCATGGCGGCGAGCGAGAAGCCGGCGAGCGCGAAGCCGATGGCCGCGCCGGGCAGCACGGCGTGGGCCATCGCGTCGCCCATCAGGCTCATGCGGCGCAGCACCAGCAGCGTGCCCATGGGGGCGCTGCCGAGCGCCAGCGCCACGCACGGCCACCAGCGCGCGGCGCATGAAGCCGAACTCGATGAAGGGCTGCAGCAGCAGCTCGTGGGCGGTCATGCGCGTGCCGGTTCGATGCACACCGGTGCCGCCTCGTCCCAGCGCTCGGCCATCTGCCGCGCGCGGAACAGGTTCTCGGCGCGCAGCACCTGGGCGGTCGGGCCCCAGGCCACCGCCTCGCGGGCCAGCAGCAGCGTCTGCGGGAAGTGCTCGCGCACCATCTCGAGGTCGTGCAGCACCGCGACCACCGTGCGCGCTTCGCCGTGCCAGCGCTGCACCACGCCGCAGCAGGTCGGCACTGGTGCGTGCATCCATCGCGTTGAAGGGTTCGTCCAGCAGGATCAGCTGCGCGTCCTGCAGCAGCACGCGCGCGAACAGCACGCGCTGGAACTGGCCGACCGACAGGTCGCCGATGCGCCGCGGCCTCGAAGCCGGTGAGCCCGACCGCGGCGAGGGCCTCTCGCGCCCGGGTGCGGAGTTCGCCGTCGACCGCCCCGAAGGCGCCACGACGCGGCCAATGGCCCATGGCCACGAGGTCGAGCACGCCGATCGGAAAGCTGCGGTCGATCTGCGACTGCTGCGGAAGGTAGGCGAGCCGACCGGCCAGTGCCTGGTCGATCTCGATGCGCCCCGTGCTGGCGGCGATCCTGCCTGCCAGCGCGTCGAGCAGGCTGCTCTTGCCCGCGCCGTTGGGCCCGACGATGGCGGTGAGTGAGCCGGCTTCGAGCGTGCCGCTCAGGTGGTGCACGGCCGGGTGGCGCTGGTGCGAGACCGTGAGGTCGACCAGCCGGACCGCGCTGCGGCCCGCACGAAGTCTTCCTGAGGTGCGCCGGCGTGAACACTGCAGTGGGCCCGCCGGGCTCATGGCGCGCGCTCCATCACGGCCCAGACCACGGCAAGCCACAGCACGCCGATCATCAGCAAGGCGCCGGCCACACGTGCGCCGGCGCTCGCGCATCAGCAGGCTCGGCGTTCCTGCGGCCAGGTCGATGGGTTCGGACGGGCAGGGAGGGAGCAGGGGTGTGCGCATGGCTGGCATGCCCCGCGTGGTCGTGCGCGGTGTCGTGCGCATGGTCGTGCCCATGGGCATGACCATGGGCCTGCGCGCGGGCACGGGCCTGTTCGAGCTGCGGCGCGGTACTCATGCCGTTCCCGCGCAATCGCGGCACAGACCACGCAGCGTCAGCTCGTGCTGCTGGACGCGAAAACCCTGCGGCGCGAGGCCTCGATGCCTTCCGGGCAGCCGTGGATCGGGAACACCCGATCGCAGGCGGTGCAGTGGAAGTGATGGTGGTGGTGATCGTGGTGGTGTCCGTGTCCGTCCCGCGATCGGGCATCGGCGGCGTGGCTGCGTGGCCTTCGGTCCGCGGCAGAGCGCCTCGAAGCGCGCCGCCTGGCCGGGCAGGTCGACGCGCACCACCTGCGCCTCTTCGTGCAAGGCGCGCAGCTGGCGATAGACCGTGGACAGGTTCAGCGTCGGCACCTGCTCGCGCGCCAGAGCAGGATCTCGGCCGGCGCGAGCGACAGGCCGCTGGCGGCGAGGGCCTGCAGCACGGCCTGCTTCTGTCGGGTCTGGCGGGTCAGGGACTCCATGCGCCGCAGTTTAATGCAAATGCATTTGCATTTGCGTCAGGGCGGGCGAGTGGCTCTGCGTGGCGTCCTGCCGCCCCAGCCGGCGCGCTGCTCGCGACGGCGTGCCGCGGCACGCTCCTGCGCGAACAGCTCCTCGAGCTGCTGGCGGCCCTGCTTGGCGGTGGCGATCAGCTTGGCCTCGTCGCCGAAGTGCGGCGCGCATCACCTCGAGCTGCTCGACGTTGTGGCGGCGGAAGCGCATCGCCAGCGTGCGCGCCTGGTGCGGCTCGAAGCCCAGCAGCTCGAGCACGCTGCGCCCGCTCATCAGCGCGGAGTCGAGCGTTTCGCGCTCGATCAGCTCGACGCCCAGGTTGCGCAGCTCGTAGTAGTGGGTGACATTGCGGGCCCGCGCGACGACCGTCATGCTGCGGGAAATGCTCGCGCACCAGCTTGGCCACCTCGACGCTCTGTTCGATGTCGTCGATGGCCAGCACCAGCACGCGCGCCTTCGTCGGCGCCGGCGGTGCGCAGCAGGTCCAGCCGCGTCGCGTCGCCGTAGAACACCGGCCAGCCGAAACGGCGCACGGCCTCGACCTGCTCGGCGTCGTGCTCCAGCACGGTGGCCGTGAAGCCGTTGGCGTAGAGCAGGCGGCCGACGATCTGCCCGTAGCGGCCGAAGCCGGCAATGATCACCGGCGCCTCCTGCGGCTCGCTGATCGCGTCCAGCTGCGTGTGCGCCGCGTGCGCTGCCAGGCAGCGCGGCCCACCAGCGGTCGGCCACCAGCAGCAGCAGCGGCGTGAGCAGCATCGAGATGGCCACTGCCGCCACCAGCAGCGAGGAGGTCGGCGCGTCGATCACGCCGGCGCCTGCGCGGCGGTCTGGAACACCACGAAGCCGAATTCGCCGCCCTGCGCGAGCAGGATGATGAAGACCGGCCGCTCGGCCAGCGGGATGGGCATGGCGCGCGCCATGGCCCACAGCACCGCGGCCTTGAGCACCAGGAAGCCCAGCACCAGCGCCGGCCATCAGCAGCGGCTGCGCCAGCACCACCGCGAAGTCGATGCTCATGCCCACGGCGATGAAGAACAGGCCGAGCAGCAGGCCCTTGAAAGGTTCGATGTCGGTCTCGAGCTCGCGCCGGTATTCGCTTTCGGCCAGCAGCACGCCGGCGAGGAAGGCGCCCAGCGCCATCGACAGGCCCACCGACTGCATCAGCGCCGCGGTGGCCACCACCAGCAGCAGCGAGGCGGCGGTGAAGATCTCCGGCGTCTTGCTGCGCGCGATCCAGCGCAGCGCCGGGCGCAGCAGCAGGCGCCCGCCGAGCACGATCGCGGCGATCACGCCCACCGCCTTGGCCGCGCCGAGCCAGCCGCCGCCTTCGCGCGTGCGCGCCGCGACGCGCCAGCAGCGGCACGCAGCGCGAGGATGGGGATGGCCGCCACGTCCTGCAGCAGCATCACGCTGAGCACGCTCTGGCCCGAGGTGGTGGCCATCAGGTTGCGCTCGGCCATCACGCCCAGGCCGATGGCGGTGGAGGACATCGCCAGGCCCAGCGCCGCCACCAGGGCGAGGCGCCAGTCCACGCCGAACAGCACGGCCGCGCCGGCACATCAGCGCGGCGGAGCCGAACAGCTGCGCGCTGCCCCAGCCGAAGATCGGCCGGCGCAGCGCCCACAGGCGGCGCGGTTCGAGCTCCAGGCCCGACCAGGAACAGCATCAGCACCACGCCGAACTCGGCGAAGTGCAGCATGTCCTGCGGATCGGTGACGAACTTCAGACCCCAGGGGCCGATGACGATGCCCGCGGCCAGGTAGCCGATGATCGAGCCCAGGCCCGAGCGCCTTGGCGATGCGGCACCGCGAGCACCGCCGCGGCCAGGTAGACGAGGCTGCCGGTCAGCCAGGAGCCGTGTTCCATCAGAGCTCGTCCGCTCGGCGGGGCGCGCCGTCGGCCGGCACTTCGCAGGCCGGCGCACTCGGCCAGCTCGTCCAGTTCGGGCCAGTCGGGATAGCTCGGCCAGGCGCTCGCGCGTAGACTGCGGCATGTGCGTCGATCGCCGCGTCGTCGACGCGGTGCGCGCCGTGCAGCAGCAGCGGCGGCAGAAAGCGCATGCCGCACAGCGCGGCGGTCTGCTCGTACGGCGGCAGGAAGGCGTCGAAGAAATAGCGGTTGTAGCTGTCGGGCCGGTAGGAGTCCTCGGGCCCGCCGGTGCTGGCCACCAGCCACAGGTCCTTGCCCTGCAGCGCGGTGCCGCCCGGGCCGTAGGCCCAGCCGAAGGCGAGCACCTCGTCGAGCCAGAGCTTCATCAGCGGCGGCATCGCAGTACCAGTGGATCGGGTGCTGCCAGACGACCAGCTGCGCGCGCGGCCAGCAGCGCCTGCTCGGCGGCCACGTCGATCAGGTAGTCGGGGTACAGCGCGTACAGGTCGCGCACCTCGACGCGGCCGTCGGCCGCGGCCACGCGCCGGCGGCGCGCATCAGCGTGCGGTTGACGCGCGACTGTTCCATCTGCGGGTGGGCCACGAGCACCAGCACCTCGGGGATGCGGCGCCGGACGCGGGCTGTCGGCTCGGGGGCATGGCGTGGGGTTGCACTCGATGGGGCGGCCGTCAGGCACGGCGCCGGTAACATAACCCGAAACCTAACCCAGACCGACGGAGGTCCGCATGCCGGTGATCGTGGTGGCCAATCCCAAAGGCGGCGTGGGCAAGAGCACGCTGTCGACCAACATGGCCGGGTACCTGGCCTCGCGCGGGCCAGCGTGATGCTCGGTGACATCGACCGCCAGCAGTCCTCGCGCACCTGGCTCGGCGCTGCGGCCCGCCGGCGCTGCCGGCCATCGGCGCCTGGGAGATCGCCGCACGACGACATGGTGCGCCCGCCCAAGGGAACCACCCACGTGGTGCTGGACACGCCGGCCGGCCTGCACGGCAAGCGCCTCGACGAGGTGATGAAGCTCGCCGACAAGGTGCTGATCCCCCTGCAGCCCAGCATCTTCGACATCCACGCCACCCACGCGTTCGTGCGCGAGTTGCTGGCGCACAAGCGGGCCGACAAGGTGCAGCTCGCGATCGTGGGCATGCGCACCCGCGAGGGCACGATCGCCACCGACCAGCTGCGCAGCTTTCTCGAGAGCGTGCAGGTGCCGCTGCTCGGATTCCTGCGCGACACCCAGAACTACGTGCACCTGGCTGCGCACGGCCTGACGCTGTGGGACGTGGCGCCGAGCCGCTTCGAGCGCGACCTGCGAGCAGTGGCAGCCGGTCACGGCCTGGGCTCGACGCGATGACGCGTTACGAACATCTCGCTCCGATCTGCAGTCGATGGTCGGGCCAGCTGCTGGGCACCAGCGAGTGGGTGCTCGTCGTCGCAGGATCGGATCGACCAGTTCGCGCGCGCGACGGGCGATTCGCAGTGGATTCATGTGGATCCGGTGCGTGCCGCCGCCGGTCCATTCGGCGCGACCGTGGCGCACGGCTACCTCACGTTGTCGCTGCTGCCGCAGCTGCTGGCCTCGGCGCTTGAGGTTGCCGACACAGCGCATGGGTGTCAATACGGGCTGGACCGCCTGCGCTTTCCGGCGCCGGTGCCGGCGGGCAGCCGGCTGCGCGGGACACTTCAAGCTCGCCAGCTACGAGGTGCTTGCCAGGTGGCGCGCAAATCGCGACTGGAGGTGACGATGGAGCTCGAAGGCGTCTCCAAGCCGGCCTGCGTCGCCTTCGCCCTGACGCGGCTGTACTCCTAACGCCCAGCCCTGAACGTCTCTTCGCCGGGTCTTCTGGCAGCTTCGGGCCTCGGCTAGCATCCGCCCTGATCTCAGACGATCCGGAGCCCGCGCCATGAAAGTGCTGCTGATCGATGACCACCCGCTGATCCTGGCGGCCCTGCAGACCGTGATCCAGGGCCTGGGCGACGACGTGACCGTGGTGGGCGTGTCCAGTGCCCGCGAGGCGCGCGAATCGCTCGCTGCCGAGCACGACTTCGACCTGGTGCTGCTCGACCTGCAACTGGGCGACGCCGACGGTTTCGACGTGCTGGTCGAGTTCCGCGCCAAGTACCCGGCGCTGCCGGTGGTGGTGGTGTCGGCCTCCGACCGATCGAGCGACGTGATCCGCTCCATCGATGCCGGCGCGATGGGCTTCGTGCCCAAGCGCGCGAGCAACGAGATCCTGTTCGAGGCGCTGCACCTGGTGATGTCCGGAGGCATCTATGTGCCGCCGATGACGCTGCGCGCCTGAAGGGCCATCCACCCGGCCCGGCGGCGACACCGTGCCCAGCGTGCTGCGGGTGGTGCGCGAGAGCGCCGAAGCCAGCGAGTTCCAGGAGCGCGCCGCCGCTGGAGTCGCTCGGACTCACGCCGCGCCAGACCGATGTGCTCGCGCTGCTGCTGCAGGGCAAGCCCAACAAGCTGATCGCGCGCGATCTCAACCTGTCGGTCGAGACGGTGAAGGACCACGTGGCGGCCGTGCTGCGCACGCTCAACGTGAGCTCGCGCACGCAGGCGGTGCTGGCGGTCAGCCAGATGTCCCAGCAGGGCGGTCTGGCCGCATGGCGCAACCCGCGCTGAGCCGCCCGAACGAGCCCGATTGCAGCTGCCGCGCCGCGCCGGCGGGCAGCCATTCGGCGCTCGGCGAGGAGGTGCTGGCGGTCTACGCGTACACGCCGGCCACGCTTGCCGGGCTGGCCGCCGGCTTCGGCATGCTGCTGCTGCTGTTCTGGTCGCCCACGCCGCTGTCGGTGCTGTTGCCCTGGATGGCGCTGTTCATCGGGCTGTGGTTCGTGCGCATCGCGCTGGCGCAGGCTTTCGACGCGCCGTCAGGCGAGGCGGCGATATCGACTGGGCGACCTGGCACCTGCGCTGGAACCTGCTGACCCTGTGCTCGGCCGGCGCCTGGGGGCTGTCGGGCTGGCTGTTCTACACCCGCGGGCTGGGCATCCAGCAGACCGGCCTGATCCTCGTCATCTACACGTTCTGCATCGCGGTGGTGCCGGTGCTGGCGAACCAGCCACGCATGTTCATCGGATACGTCACGCTCTGCTTTGCGCCGCTGATCGTGCGCATCGGCACGGGCGGCGACGGCTACGGCTACCAGCTGGCAGGCATGCTGCTGATCATCGTGACCCTGACCACGGTCCTGGCGCGCAACTACCGCCAGGCGCTGCCAGCGGGTGATCGAGCTCAAGCTGCGAGCCGACGACCTGCTGGTGCAGCTGCGCATCGAGAAGCAGGGCGCCGAAGCGGCGCGCCGCGAGGCCGAGGTGGCCAACCGCGCCAAGACGCAGTTCTTCGCCGCGGCCAGCCACGACCTGCGCCAGCCGCTGCACGCGATGGGCCTGTTTGCCGAGGCGCTGCGCCAGCGTACCCACGACCCCGAGGTGGCCCAGCTCGTCAACAGCATCAACGGCTCGGTGGATGCGCTCGAGGGGCTGTTCTCCGAGCTGCTCGACATCACCCGCATCGACAGCGGCGGCATCGAGGTGAATCCGCAGGCCTTCGAGGTGGGGGACATCCTGCGCAAGCTGCAAGCTGCACTTCGAGCCCACCGCGTTCGAGAAGGGTCTGGCACTTCGGCTTCGCGGCGGCCAGCGCGTGGTGCAGGCCGATCCGCTGCTGGTGGAGCGCATCCTGCGCAACCTGGTCAGCAATGCCATCCGCTACACCGACGACGGCACCGTGCTGGTCGCCGCGCGCCAGCGTGGCGACACGGTGCATCTGCAGGTGTGGGACTCCGGCCGCGGCATTCGCCCCGAGGAGCAGGCGCGCGTCTTCGAAGAGTTCTACCAGGTGCCGGACGGCGGCCAGGTCGCGGCTCACCAGCGCAAGGGCCTGGGGCTGGGCCTGGCGATCGTCAAGCGCCTGGCCGACCTGATGGGTGCGCGACTCACACTGCGCTCCCAGCCCGGCCGCGGTAGCGTGTTCACCCTCGTGCTGCCCGCCGGCACCCGAGCCGCGCGGACCCGTGCCGGTTCCGACCGGCCGGGCGCCGCTGAGCCTGACCCTGGAAGGTCGCCTGGTGCTGATCGTGGAGGACGAGCCGGCGGTGCGCGGGGGCCTGGAGGTGCTGCTGCAGGGCTGGGGTGCCGATGTGCTGGCCTTCGACAGCGTGGCCGAGACGACGGCCTGGGCGCAGGCGGCCAACCCCGCCCAGGTGCGGCCCGATCTGCTGATCGTCGACTACCGACTGGAGAACGGGCGCAACGGTGTCGAAGCCATCCATGCGCTTCGCCAACGCTTCGGGCCGACGCTGCCAGCCATCGTCGTGACCGGCAGCACGATGACGGCGCACGACAGGGAAGCGCACGACGGCGACTTCCATTTGCTGGTCAAGCCGGTTGTGCCGAACAAACTGCGTGCGATGATTGCGTTCAAGCTCGGCGTGAAGACGTCGGGTTGACAGGGAGCCAGCCGGCGCGGACCGGCAAGGCGCGCGGGACACAAGACGCGCCATGGTCGTTGGGCACCCCATGAAAACACGAGTCGTTGAGATCTTCACCGGAAAGCGCTTCAAGGTGCCAGAGTGCATCCAGCGCATCGATCACCGCTTCACCCATGGGTGGCAGCTGCGCTACGGCGGCGCCACCAAGATGTTCTCGGACCACACCAACGACGGCAGTGGCGCCAAGGCCGCGCTTGAGCTGGCCACGGTCGAGTTGCTGCGCGCGCATTGACAAGCTGCCGGCCCCCACGGGCTTGCAGCGGTCGGCCAACAGCAACAAGACCTCGGACCTGCCCGTGGGCATCTCGGGGCCGATCGTGCGCCAGCGCAAGAGCAGCGCGGTGCGTGACTGCAGCCTGTCGGTGTCGCTGCCGCGCTTCGGGCAGACCCCGCGCAAGAGCACCATCTACATCGGCAATGAGAACACCTTCACCCAGGAACGCTACCAGGCGGCGCTGGAGCGCGCGGTGCAGATGCGCCAGCAGGCCGAGAAGGCTTACCAGGTCGCGGCTACCAAGGCCAAGCGTGCCGAGGCTCGCGTCCTCAAGGCCAAGGTGAATCTGAAGTAGATCGGGAAGGGTCGCGGCCGTGCCAGGCTTCGAGGGGCCGGACGCCGGATGCGGCTATGCCGGTTCGTAGGCCAGTCGCACGTAGATCGGTGCAAAGGCTTCGGCCTGCGTCACTTCGAGCAGGCGCTCGCGCGCCAGCTCGAGCAGGGCAATGAAGGTCACCACCAGCACCTGCGGGCCGCGGCTGACGTCGAACAGATCCTCGAACATCGCGAAGCGCCGGCCCTGCAGGCGGCGCAGCACGATGCTCATGTGCTCGCGCACGCTGAGCTGCTCGCGCGAGATCGTGTGATGCTGGTTCAGGCGCGCGCGCTTGAGGATGTCGGCCCAGGCGGCGCGCAGCTCGTCCGCACTGACATCGGGGAAACGCGGCGCCAGGCTCTGCTCGATCACCACCTGCGCCCGCAGGAAGTCGCGACCCAGCAAGGGCAGCGCATCCAGTCTGGCGGCAGCCAGCTTGATCTGCTCGTATTCGATCAGGCGGCGCACCAGCTCGGCCCGCGGATCCTCCGCCTCCTGGCCGTCGGCCGACTTCTTGGGCGGCAGCAGCATGCGGCACTTGATCTCGATCAGCATGGCCGCCATGAGCAGGTACTCGCCGGCCAGCTCGAGGTTGGTCTTGCGGATCTGGTCGACGTAGGCCAGGTACTGGCGCGTCACGTCGGCCAGCGGAATGTCCAGGATGTTGAAGTTCTGCTTGCGGATCAGGTAGAGCAGCAGGTCCAGCGGGCCCTCGAAAGCTTCGAGAAAGACCTCCAGCGCATCGGGCGGGATGTAGAGGTCGTGGGCAGCGCGAACAGCGGTTCGCCGTACAGCCGCGCCACGGCGACCGAGTCCGTGGCCGCCGGCAGCGAGCGCCTCCACGCCGGGCGGGGGCGCGGGAATGTCGGGCATCACCGCCCCGGCGCTCGGGTCACCCACCAGCGGTCCACTGGGCCTTGGTCTGGTAGACGTAGGGCTGCTGGGGCACCCGGGCGTCGCCGTACTCGGCCTGTGCGTCGCGGTCGATGCGCTTGTCCCACAGCAGGGCGCGGCCGGCGCGCTGTTCGCTCTCGAGCGCGGGCTTGCGAGCCTTGAGCTGCTCGATGAAGTCGGTGGTGTCGGACTTGTAGGGTTTCCAGAACAGGGGCATGGCGTTCGCCGCGGCAGGGCGGGCGCTGGCAGGACAGGGGGCTGCATTTTACCGGGGTCGACGCGCCGGGGCCTTTTCATCAAATCCGGGCGGCCGCCTGTCACCATGCGGGCATGCAGGAAATTGAGCTGAAGTTTCAAGTGCCCGCCACGCGCCGCGATGCCGTGGCCCGTGAAGTCGCGGGTCGCGCTCCACCACCCGCCCTGCGGCTGCAGGCGGCTTATTTCGACACCCCCGATCGGCGTCTGGCGCAGGCGGGTCTGGCGCTGCGGCTGCGTCGCGAAGGGCCGCGCTGGGTGCAGACCCTCAAGGGGGCTGCCGTCGACGGCCTGACGCGGCTGGAGCACAACGCGCCGCGCGCCGGTCGCGGTGCGGCCCTGCCGGCGCTGGACCTGTCGCTGCACGCCGGCACGCCGGCAGGCGAGCGTCTGGCCCAGGTGCTGGGGGCAGAGGAGAGGGAGGCGCTCCAGTGCCTCTTCCGCACCGATATCCGGCGCGTGCACCGCCGCGTGCGCACGCGGCTCGGCACGGTCGAGCTGGCCTTCGACAGCGGTGAGCTGGTGGCGGGCGATGCCCGCCTGCCCGTGTCTGAGCTCGAGATCGAGCTGGTGAGCGGCAGTCCCCTGGCTGTGATGGCCACGGCGCGCCGCTGGATCGATCGCCATGGGCTGTGGCTGGACACCCGCAGCAAGGCCGAGCGCGGCGACCTGCTGGCCAGAGGTCTTGCGCGGGCGCCCGAACGCAAAGCCCAGCCGGCGTCGCTGAAGCCGCGCCAGAACCTCGACGCGGCGCGCCGCAGCGTGCTGGCCTCCTGCTTCGACCAGGTGAGCGTCAATGCCAGTCAGGTGGCGGCAGGCGACTTCGGTGCGGAGCATGTGCATCAGCTGCGCGTCGGCTTGCGGCGCCTGCGAACCGCCTTGCGTTTTCTGGAGCTTCCGCCGCCGGCGACAACACCGGCACCAGCGCCGCCGCCGGCCTGGCGCCGACTGCTGAGGCCTGGTTCCGCCAGCTGGGCGCGTCGCGCGACCAGGCGGCCATCGCCGGACCGATCGGCGCGGCGCTGCAGCATGCACTGCACAGCGTGGGGCTGGACCTGGCCGTACCAGGCCTGCCCATGGCATCCGAAGCTGTCGATCCGGTGCTGTGCAGCCGCTGCGCACCGGCCCAGCACCTGCTGCTCGATCTTCTGACCTCTTGCAGCGGTGGTGGGGGTGCCCTCGATGCGCCGGGCACGGTGTCGTCGGACGACGATGTCGCGGCCGATCGGAATGAACGCAGTGCGCGCAAACTGCGTGAGCTGCGGCGCGGCGACTGAACCGCTGGCACCGTGACGTTGTCGCGGAAGTGGCCCGCTTCCGCCACGCTGGACGAGACCGAGCGCCATCGCTTGCGCAAGCGTGCCAAGCGCCTGCGCTATGCCGCCGAGTTCGCTGCGCCCCTGTTCCCCGGCCGCGCGGTGAAGCGCTACCTCAAGCCACTGCGCGCCATGCAGGTGCTGCTGGGCGATCTGAACGATGTGGCCGTGGCGATCCAGGGCTACCGGGCCCTGCCGCCGGCCGAGGGCCGCTGTTTGCGCTGGGCTGGCTTGCCGCGCGTCGCGACGGCCTGCTCGCTGGCAGTGCCGAGGTGCTCGAGGACTTCGCCCGGGCCCGCCGCTTCTGGCGCGCAGTGGCGGGCGGCGAAACGCTGCCCTCCAGCTCAGTGCGCGTCCTCGCAGGTCGCCAGGGAGCGGCCGGTGCCGCGTTCTGCAGCTGATCGAGCGCGCCTTCGATGCTGGCAAACACGGCCTCGTCACCCAGCACCGCGTCGAAGCCCGAGCGCTGCATCAGCGACAGCGGCTGCTCGTTCACTTGCGCCAGCAGCCAGCGTGATGCCGCGCTGCTGGCAGCGATGCGGTGCAACTGCTCCAGCGCATCCAGCCCCGAGGTGTCCATCGAGATCAGGCGGTGCATGTCCAGCACCAGGGCCGCGTGCCGGGCGGGCAGCGCGGCCGGCAGGCCTTCGAGCTTGCCGACGGCGCCGAAGAACAGTGCGCCGAACAGCTCGAAGACCTGCACGCCCGCCGGCCCGGAGTGCAGCGGCGTGGCGGCTGCACCCGGAACAGCGTTCCCATGCGGTAGATGAAGAACACGCAGGCCAGGACCAGGCCGACCTCGACCGCCACCGTCAGGTCGAAGACCACCGTGAGGAAGAAGGTGCCCAGCAGGATGGTCCGGTACTGCACGCTGAAGTGGCGCAGCCGCGCGAACTCGTGCCACTCGCCCATGTTCCAGGCGACGAACAGCAGGATGCCCGCCAGCGCCGCCAGCGGCACGTGATTCGCCAGCGGTGCCGCCACCAGCACGATCACCAGCAGGGTGAGGGCATGCACCATGCCCGCGACCGGACTGCTGCCCCCGGCGCGCACATTGGTCACGGTGCGCGCGATGGTGCCGGTGGCCGGGATGCCGCCGAAGATCGGCACCACGATGTTGGCCACGCCCTGGGCCATCAGCTCCTGGTTGGGGTCGTGCTTGGGCAGGCTGGTCAGGTTGTCGGCCACGCGAGCGCACAGCAGCGATTCGATCGCGCCCAGCAGCGCGATGGTGAAGGTGGGGAACAGCAGCTGCTTGGCGCTTTCCCAGCTGAACGGCGGCAGTTCCAGCGATGGCAGGGATTGCGGAATGCCGCCGAAGCGCGAGCCGATGGTTTCGACCGGCAGGTGGAGTGCCCAGGCCAGAGCGGTCAGCGTGACCAGCGCCACCACCGGTGCGGGCATGCGTGCCGCGGTGCGCAGCGTGCGGCCCTCCAGCATGGAGGCCGGCAGCATCGACCCGGCGCGGAAGAGCCGTGGCCACACGAACAGCCCCAGCACGCACACCGCGCCCGATGCCCAGCGCGTAGGGGTTGAGCGTGCCGATGTTCGTCGCAAAGGCGTGCAGCTGCGCGAAGAAGTCCCCCGGCAGCTTGGCGATCTGCAGGCCGAGGAGGTCCTTGACCTGCGACAGCGCGATCAGCACCGCGATGCCGTTGGTGAAGCCGATGACGATGGGCACCGGCACGTAGCGCACCAGCGCGCCCAGCTTGAAGAAGCCCAGCGGGAACAGGAGGACGCCGGCCAGGGCCGTGCTGATCAGCAGGTTGGTCAGCCCGTAGCGCTCGACGATGCCGTAGACGATCACGATGAAGGCGCCGGCCGGGCCGCCGATCTGCACGTTCGAGCCGCCGAGCATCGAGATCAGCAGCCCGGCGACGATCGCGGTGATGATGCCCTGCTCGGGCTTGACGCCCGAGGCAATGGCAAACGCCATGGCCAGGGGCAGCGCCACCACGCCCACCGTGAGCCCCGCCGCCACGTCGCCCGCAAAGCGCTGCTGGTCGTAGCCCTTCAGGGCGTCCAGCAGCCTCGGACGGAAGTGCTGGAAGCGGGACTCGGACATCGCGGGCGGCGTGGGCTAGCGGACGCGGGTTCCGACCACGGCGCCGGAATGCGGTTCGAGCATGTAGAGCCCCGGGTGCGCCTTCTCGTCGGCGTGGCTGGCGGCCAGCACCATGCCTTCGCTGACGCCGAACTTCATCTTGCGCGGCGCCAGGTTGGCCACCAGCACGGTGAACTTGCCGACCAGGTCCGCCGGCTTGATAGGCCGACTTGATGCCGCTGAAGACGTTGCGGGTGCGGCCCTCGCCGACGTCGAGCGTCAGGCGCAGCAGCTTGTCGCTGCCTTCGACGCGCTCGCAGGCCGACGATCTTGGCGATGCGCAGGTCGACCTTGGCGAAGTCGTCGATGCTTGATCTCCGGCGCGAGCGGCTCGCCGCCGGGCGGCGGCAGCACGATGCGCGGGCGGCTCGAAGAGCGCGTCGAGCAGCTTCGGGTCGACGCGCTGCATCAGGTGCTTGTATTCGCCGATCGGCTGTGCGCGCCGAGCGCGCGCGACGCGTCGGCAAAGCTGCAGCGGCTCCACGCTGCAGGAAGGCCTCGACCTGCGCCGCCAGCGCCGGCAGCACCGGCTTGAGGTAGATCGTCAGCAGGCGGAAGGCCTCGATGCAGACGCTGCACACGTCGTGCAGCGCGGCCTCGCGTCCGGCCTGCTTGGCCAGTTCCCAGGGCTTGTGCTGGTCGACGTACTCGTTGACGCGGTCGGCCAGCAGCATGATCTCGCGCAGCGCCTTGCCGAACTCGCGCTCCTCGTAGAGCTGCGTCGACTGGTGTCGCGGTGCGCGCGCAGGCCGTCGAGCAGCGATGCGGCCTTCCACGCCGAGGTCGGCCGACAGCTTGCCGCCGAAGCGCTTGGCGAGGAAGCCCGCCGCAGCGGCTGGCGATGTTGATGTACTTGCCGACCAGGTCGCTGTTGACGCGCGCGACGAAGTCGTCGGGGTTGAAGTCGACGTCCTCGACCCGGGCGTTGAGCTTGGCGGCGATGTAGTAGCGCAGCCACTCGGCGTTCATGCCGAGCTCGAGGTAGCTGCAGCGGCGAGATGCCGGTGCCGCGGCTCTTGCTCATCTTCTCGCCGCTGACGGTGATGAAGCCGTGCACGAACACCTGGTCGGGCATCTTGCGGCCGCTGAAGTGCAGCATCGCCGGCCAGAACAGCGTGTGGAAGTAGGTGATGTCCTTGCCGATGAAGTGGATCTGCTCGACGGCCGGGTCGGCCAGGAACGTCGAAGCGCGGTCGCAGTCGCCGGCGCCGTCCTGGCGAAGTAGTTCTTGAGCGACGCCAGGTAGCCGATCGGCGCGTCGAGCCAGACGTAGAAGTACTTGCCCGGCGCTCGGGGATCTCGGATGCCGAAGTAGGGCGCGTCGCGGCTGATGTCCCAGTCGCTGGCCAGGCGCGGCGCACTGGCCTCGTGCTCGTCGGTGGCGAACCATTCGCTTGATCTTGTTGAGCACCTCGGGCTGCAGCCGGCCGTCTGCGGTCCACTGCTGCAGGAACTCGACGCAGCGCGGATCGCAGAGCTGGAAGAAGTAGTGCTCGCTGCTCTTCATCACCGGCGTGGCGCCGGTGAGCGTGGAGTACGGGTTCTTCAGATCGGTGGGCGCGTAGACCGCGCCGCAGACCTCGCAGGAGTCGCCGTACTGGTCCTTGGCGCCGCAGTTCGGGCATTCGCCCTTGATGTAGCGGTCGGGCAGGAACATGCCCTTGACCGGGTCGTAGAACTGCTCGATCGCGCGCATCGCGATCAGGCCGTTGCTTGCGCAGCGCGAGGTAGATGTCCTGCGCCAGCTGCGTGGTTCTCGGGCCCGTCGGTCGAGTGCCAGTTGTCGAAGCGAGATGTGGAAGCCGTCGAGGTACTGCTGGCGCCCGGCGGCGATCTCGGCCACGAATGCCTGCGGCGTCTTGCCCGGCCTTCTCGGCCGCGATCATGATCGGCGCGCCGTGGGCGTCGTCGGCGCAGACGAAATGCACCTCGTGGCCCATGCATGCGCTGGAACCGCACCCAGATGTCGGCCTGGATGTACTCCATCATGTGCCCGACGTGGAAGGGCGCGTTGGCGTAGGGCAGGGCGGTGGTGACGAACAGCTTGCGGGTCATGGCGCGATCGGGTGCGCCCGGCGAGCGGGAAACCCAGATTCTAGGGACGGCCGGTGCAAGGCTCCCGTGGCGGTCAACCTGCGCAGGCTAGGGACTTGCAGAGCCGCTCGGCTATTCGCGCCGCGTTCCCTCGTTTCTCGACCCCCCTTCAGGCAGCCGCATGGCCATTACCGAATCCGCCTGCTCGACGTCGCTCAAGACCGTGATCGACCCCAACACCGGCGCGCGACTTCGTCTCGACCAAGCAGACTCAAGAACCTCAAGATCGACGGCGGCGACGTGGCCTTCGACGTCGAGCTCGGCTACCCCGCCAAGAGCCAGATCCCGGCGCTGCGCAAGGCGCTGATCGCGGCGGCGCGCACGCGTGCCCGGCGTGGAGCAACGTCAGCGTCAACCTCGCCACCAAGGTGGTCGTCCACGCGGTGCAGCGCGGCGTGCAGCTGCTGCCCAAGGTGAAGAACATCGTCGCGGTGGCGTCGGGCAAGGGCGGCGTCGGCAAGAGCACGACCGCGGTCAACCTGGCGCTGGCGCTGGCCGCCGAAGGCGCCGTCGGTGGGCATCCTCGACGCCGACATCTACGGCCCCAGCCAGCCGATGATGATGGGCATCGAGGGCCGACCCGGAGAGCGCCGACGGCAAGACCATGGAGCCGATGGAGAACCACGGCGTGCAGGTGATGTCGATCGGCTTCCTGGTCGATGCCGACAACCCGATGATCTGGCGCGGCCCGATGGCCACGCAGGCGCTGGAGCAGCTGCTGCGCCAGACCAACTGGCGCGATCTCGACTACCTGATCGTCGACATGCCGCCGGGCACCGGCGACATCCAGCTCACGCTGAGCCAGCGCGTGCCGCTGACCGGCGCGGTGATCGTCACCACGCCGCAGGACATCGCGCTGCTCGACGCCCGCAAGGGCATCAAGATGTTCGAGAAGGTCGGCGTGCCCATCCTCGGCATCGTCGAGAACATGGCGGTGCACGTGTGCTAGAAGTGCGGCCACGTCGAGCACATCTTCGGCGAGGACGGCGGCAAGCGCATGGCCGCCGAGTACGGCATCGACTACCTCGGCGCTCTGCCGCTGGACCTGTCGATCCGCGTGCAGGCCGACGCCGGCCGGCCCACCGTGGTGAGCGATCCCGACGGCGAGATCGCCGGGATCTACAAGAGCCGTGGCGCGCCAGGTGGCGGTGAAGATCGCCCAGCGCGCCAAGGACTTCAGCTCGAAGTTCCCGACGATCTCGATCTCGAAGAACACCTGAAGCGGCGTCAGAAGCTGGTCTTGGTCTTCACCAGGAACTGCAGCTTCTTGACCTGCGGTGAGGCATTGAGCGGCGCGGCCAGGTCGATGTGCAGCACGTTGCTGAACGCTGCGCGTGACGTGACGATGCGCAGGCCGACGCCGACGTTGCTCAGCCAGCCCGGGGTCGCTCGCATTGGCATTGGGTCCACCCCAGGCGCGGCCGGCATCGAAGAAGGCCGCGCCGCCGACGCGGAACAGCTGCCAGAGGTAGAGGTCGGTGTAGAAGCGCTCCTCCAGCGTGATCAGCGTGCGGCGCGTGCCGCTCTGGTAGCGCAAGGGGAAGCCGCGCAGGCCGTTGTCACCGCCCAGCAGCAGGGATTCCTCCGGGTTGGGCCGGGTCAGCAGGTCGCCCGATGCCGCTGCGTAGAACAGCCAGTGCGGGCTCTGCGGCAGGTAGTACTGCGCCTGGGCCCCCAGGCGCTGGCGCCGCACCTGCCCGTCGCTGTACTGGCCGGCGATCCTCGCCGCCGCCATCAGTGTGTGCCCGGGCCGAGGCTGGAAGCCGCGGTTGACGGAGGCGGTGTAGACCCAGGCGTTGTCGCTGGAGCCCAGCCGCTTCGTCGCGCGGCCGACCTGCGCACTGAGATTGAGCCCGAGCGCAAAGTACTCCGGTCGTCCGATCAGGTTGCGGTTGAGTTCCTTCTCGAAACGATCTTCGACACGTTCGAAGCGCAGGAATGGCGTCACCAGCTTCTGGTCGGGTGGCAGCTGGGACGGGGTAACGCGACCGGGCTCTGTTTCGTACCGATCGTCCTGAAGACTCACGCCCAGCGAATAGCGATTGACCCAGCCGTCGATGAGCCCGGGCGACCAGCCGCCGAAGACTTCGGCTTGCCGTTCGCGATGCCGGTACTGGCTCACGATGTTGCCGGCGTTGTAGACGCTGTCGATGCGATCGTCCGACGAGGCCTTCGTCCCGGCGGCCCAGCGGGTGTCCAGCGCGTAGAAAGGGCGCATGACGGTCGCCGCGTTGCGCTGGCCGTCGCTGTTGGTGGCGTGGCTGATGCTCAATGCCGTCCAGGTTCCGAACATGCGCTCGTTGGAGAACTCGAACTCGGTGCTGCTGCGATCGACGTCGTCCGGAGCGACCGAGGCTGAGAGAAACACCCGTCCCGAGCAGGTTGTATTCGCGCAGCTGCAAGCCGCTCGAGCTCGATCCGCCGGAACGGCCTGCGCTGACACCCAGATCGAGCGACCAGGTGTCATGCGTCTCGACCTCGATGTCGACCACGCCGTCGTTCACCGCCACCGGGCGGATGTGCACGTCGTAGAGATAGCGCACGCTGCGCAGCAGACGCTCGGTTTCGTCGATCACCCGCACCGACACCGGATCGCCGGTCTTGAACAGCAGGGCTCGTTCGATCACGCCGGGACGCGTCTCGATGTGCAGCGAATTGGCCCAGTGGAAGAGGAGCTTGTCTTCCTTCGGATCCGCGGTGTCGAAGATGTCCCGAGCCACGACGCGGATGTGACCGATGCGCGCGCCACGGGCTTCGAGGGCAGAGAAGGGCGGCAAGACCTGCGCCGGTTCCTGGCCCTGTCCCTGGGCCGTTGCGCTCCATGCCAGCGCGACAGCCAGCATGGCGGCACGGGTGTTCATGGCTCGCAGTGTGGCAACCTGGCCCTTAAGCGACCGTTAACCCGCCTTCAATCGACCATCGACGCGGCAGGGTGATCGGCAGGATGCGTCGAGGCCTCGAGCTTGAGCAGCACCGTGAAGACCGCGCCGCGGCACCCGTCGATGCGGTCGCCAGCGCGCAGGTCGCCGCCATAGCGCTCGACGATGCTGCGGCTGATCCACAGGCCCAGGCCGGTGCCGTCTTTCTTGCGCGTGACGAAGGGCTTGAACAGCTCGGACAGCAGCTCGGTCCCAGCCCGGGGCCGGTGTCGGCCACGCTCGAGCTCGACCCAGGCGTCGCCGTCCCGGTCGACGTCGCGCGTGCCCAGCGTCAGCGTGCCGCCGTCGGGCATGGCGTGGATGGCGTTGACCAGCAGGTTCACCAGCACCTGCTGCAGCTCGTTGCGGTTGATGGCCGGCTGGTGCGTGGCCAGCAGCTCGCGCTGCACCTCGATGCGGGTGCGTGGCCAGCAGGTGGCCCACCAGCACCAGGCAGTCGTCCAGCACCCGGCGCGGTGTCCACCGGCGTCGACGTAGCCGGCAAACTCGTTGGGCCGGGCGAACTGCAGCAGCTGGGTCACGATCAGGCGCATGCGCTCGATCTGCTCGTCGACCAGCTTCAGCTCGCTCTGCACGCGATTGTGCTGCCGCCGGCCGAGCAGCTCGCGCACCAGGTCGAGGTTGCCCTGGATCACCGCGATCGGGTTGTTCACCTCGTGCGCGATGCTCGCGGTGAGCTGGCCCACTGCGGCGAGCTTCTCGCTGCGCACCAGCTGCTGCTGCGCCGTCTCGAGGTCGCGCGTGCGCTCGGCCACCTTGGCATCGAGCTCGGCGTTCCAGCGCTGCAGCGCGCCGGTCTTCTCGTCGATCGCGTCCAGCAGGTGGTCCAGGTGGCCGGCGAGCTGGCCGATCTCGTCGCCGCTGTGCGACCGCGCCGACGCGCGCCGCCAGCGCGCCCGCCTCGACCCGCTGCATGGTCTGCGCCATCTGCTCGAGCGGGCGCGAAGATGCTGCGCGCCGGCGCGCAGCGAGACGAGCGCGGCGGCGATCATCACGGCGAAGAAGATCACGCCGATGGCGGCCAGCACGCCGTACTTCAGCCAGCGTGAAGGGCTGCTCCAGGATAGCCGACGTAGAGCATGCCGATGCGCTGCCCGGCGCCGTCGGCCAGCGGCTGGTAGCCCGACACATACCAGTCGTTGACGACGAAGGCGCGGTCCAGCCAGGTGCCGCCGCCGCCCAGCACCGCGTCGCGCACGGTCTGCGACACGCGCGTGCCGATGGCGCGGTCCTGCTGACTCGCCGCCGAACAGGCGCACGTTGGTGCTGATGCGCACGTCGTCGAGGAACAGCGTGGCCGTGCCGCGGCTGCCGAAGGGCAGGCGAGCCTTCGGGGTAGACGATCTCGTTGATGTGGTCGATGAAGGGCAGGTTGCGGTTCAGCAGCACACCGGCCTGCACGTGGCCGAGCAGGCGGCCCTCGCGGCTCGCGCACCGGCGCGCGTGGCCAGCACCACCATGGCCCGCTCTTCGCTGCGTGCGCTCGCTCGGCGCGGCGTTGCGCGTGGGCACCAAGCGGCACCGCGCACGCGCGGCAGCAGCGCGGGCGCCAGCAGCGCCAGCTCGCGCCGGCTGCAGCACCTCGACGCTGGCCCGCGTGCGGCCGGCGCGGCCGGCTGAAGGCGGGCGACGGGGTCGGCTCGCGGCTGCCGGCGCCCGAGTCGGTGGCGATCAGCGTGCCGTCGGGGCGCGCAGGTTGATGAAGTCCAGTCCTTCGCGCTGCCTTGAAGCGCCGCAGCAGCGCCACCATGCGGCATGGCGCTCCGCGGCGGCCGGCGCCGGCGAGCGTGGCAGGCTGCCCAGCGCAACTGCAGCAGATCGGCCACCGCGCCGGTGCTGGCGCCCACCTCGCCGAGCACGCGCTCGAAATAGCCCTGGGCCACCGCCAGGTCGGAGCGCACCTTGGTGATCAGCAGGCGGTCGAACGCGGCATTGCCCCACACCAGCAGCAGCACGCCCAGCAGCGGCAGCACCACCGCCAGCGGCAGCAGCACCATCGCCAGCAGCTTGCCGCGGATGCTCAGGTGACTCGAAGCGCTGCAGCATCGACCGGCGCGTCGACAGGACGGTGCCTGCGACTCAGGTCGACCGCGGTGCGGTCTCGGCCCACTCGGCCACGCGCCGCTCCAGCGTGCGCCGCGAGATGCCCAGCAGCTGCGCGGCGCGCGTCTTGTCGCCGCCCACCGACTCCAGCACGGCGAGGATGTGCTGCTTCTCCAGCGTCTGCAGGTCGGTCGGCGCCCGTGCAGCGCCAGGCGCGGGCGCCTGCGCTGGGCGCGCGTGCGCGACAGGCCCTGGTACAGCGCCGACACGTTGAGCGCGCCCAGGATCAGCGAGCGTTCGATCAGGTTGCGCAGCTCGCGCACGTTGCCCGGCCAGTCGTACTGCGCCAGGTAGGCCAATTCGTCGGCGCGTGACCTCGATCGGCTGGCACGCCCAGCTGCGGCGCCAGCGTGGCGATGAAGTGCTGCCACCAGGTCGGGAATGTCTTCCTTGTGCGCGCGCAGCGGCGGCAGCGTTGATCTCCACCACCTGCAGCCGGTAGTACAGGTCCTTGCGGAAGCGGCCGGCGGCCACCTCGTCGGCCAGCGGCCGGTTGGTGGCGGCGACGATGCGCACGTCCACCGGCATCTCCTGTTCGCTGCCCACCGGGCGGATGCGCCGGTCCTCCAGCACCCGCAGCAGCGTGGCCTGCAGCGGCAGCGGCAGCTCGCCGATCTCGTCGAGGAACAGCGTGCCGCCCTGGGCGTAGACGAGCAGGCCGTCGCGGTTGCGACCGCCGCCGCTCCTGGCCCTGTCGGTGACCGCTGCCGTGGCCGAAGAGCTCGGCCTCGATCAGCGCGGGCGACACCGTGGCGCAGTTCACCGGCACGAACGGCCCGGCCGCGTGCGGGCTCAGGCGGTGCAGCGCCAGCGCCGCGAGTTCCTTGCCGGTGCCCGATTCGCCGGTGAGCAGCACGGTGCTGTTCACCGCGGCCACGCGGTGCAGCGCGGCCTGCAGGCCCTTGATGACGATCGAGCGGCCCACCAGGCCGTCGGCGGGCGGCGTGCGCTGCGACAGCGCGCGGCGCAGCACCCAGTTCTCGCGTTTGAGGCGGGCGCGCTCCAGCGCCCTGCTTGAACGCATTGAGCACCTGCGTCACGCGGAAGGGCTTGAGCAGGAAGTCGCTCGCGCCGGCGCGCAGGGCCTCGATCGCGGTGTCGAGGTCGGCGAAGGCGGTGATCAGCACCACCTCGCCGTCATAGCCCTGCGCGCGCAGTTCGCGCAGCAGCTCGATGCCGCTCTTGCCCGGGCAGCGCGATGTCCAGAATCATGAGGTCGAAGCGGTGTTTGCGCACCAGCTCCTGCGCTTCCTCGGCCGAGGAAGCGACGTGCACCTGGCCGGCGCGCGGCTGCGAGCGTCTTCTGCAGGAAATGGCGCATGCCGGGCTCATCGTCGACCACCAGCACGGAAGCCAGCGGCCAGCGCTGTGCGAAGTCGTCGTCGGCCAGGGGAGCGGTGAGGAGGGTGTTCACTGGAAGCGTCGAGTCGGCGCGCCATTGTAGGAATGGACCGCTGCCGGCGCAGGGACAGGTCCTGAGCGGATATTCTTCGCTCTGCATGAATCCAATGAACCCTCATCGCCCTGGAAGCGTCTGGCCCCGTCAACCTGACCATGTCGCCCCGCATCTGCCGGAGCGCCGAAGGTGAATCGCCCTGTCATCCCGATCGCGCCCGAAGGAGCGTCGCGCCAGCGCAAGCGCGAGGCGCCAAAGGGCCGTGGCGTCGATCCGGCGGCGCTGGCCGAGGTGATGGCCCTGATGGGCGACGAGCCGCCGCGGCGCGATCGCCTCATCGAGTACCTGCACCTCATCAACGACACCCACCGCCAGCTGGCGGCGCCGCATCTGGCCGCGCTGGCGCGGCTGCTGGGCCTGTCGCAGGCCGAGGTCTACGAGGTCGCGACCTTCTATCACCACTTCGATGTGGTGAAGGAGGACGCGCAGGGTCACATCGCTGCCGCCCCGGCGCTCACCGTGCGCGTGTGCGAAGGCCTGAGCTGCGAACTCCAGGGCGCTGCCGATTTGCTGCAGCGGCTGCCTGCCGTGCTGGGCCGCGAAGTGCGGGTCATCCCCGCGCCCTGCGTCGGCCGCTGCGAGCAGGCGCCGGTGGCGGTGGTGCACCAGTGGCCAGTGCTTCAGGCCCGCGTCGAGACGGTGCAGGCGGCCGTGCGCGCCGGACAGACGCGGCACGACCCCGAGCCGTACCTCGAGTTGGACGGCTACGTGGCGCAAGGTGGCTACGCGCTGCTGCGGGATTGCGTTGAGGGCCGCCGCGATGTCGACGCTGTGCTGCGCACGCTGGAGGACTCGGGTCTGCGCGGCCTCGGTGGCGCCGGCTTTCCGGCCGGGCGCAAGTGGCGCATCGTGCGGGCCGAGCCGGCCCCGCGGCTCATGGCGGTGAACATCGACGAGGGCGAGCCCGGCACCTTCAAGGACCGCTGGTACCTCGAGCGCGATCCGCACCGGTTTCTCGAAGGCCTGCTGATCGCCGCCTGGGCCGTGGGCATCGACAGCGTCTACATCTACCTGCGCGACGAGTACCACGCCGCCCGGGCGTTGTTGCAGACCGAACTCGCACGACTGCGCGACTGCCCACCCGTGCCCGGGCTGCCGGCCATCGAGCTGCGCCGCGGCGCGGGGGCCTACATCTGCGGCGAAGAGTCGGCCATGATCGAATCGATCGAGGGCAAGCGTGGCATGCCGCGGCTGCGGCCGCCCTATGTGGCGCAGGTGGGACTCTTCGGGCGGCCCACACTGGAGCACAACTTCGAGACGCTCTACTGGGTGCGCGAACTGCTCGAGAAGGGCGGAGCGTGGTTTGCCTCCCAGGGCCGGCACGGTCGCCAGGGCTTGCGCAGTTTCTCGGTGTCGGGCCGGGTGCGCGATCCCGGCGTGAAGCTCGCGCCTGCGGGGATCACCGTTCGCGAACTCATCGACGAGTACTGCGGCGGCTTGGCCGAAGGCCACAGCTTCTATGCCTACCTGCCCGGGGGCGCCTCGGGCGGCATCCTGCCGGCGTCGCTGGGCGACGTGCCGCTGGACTTCGACACGCTGCAGCCCCACGGCTGCTTCATCGGATCGGCCGCCGTGATCGTGCTCTCCGACCACGACCGTGCGGTGGACGCAGCCCGCAACCTGATGCGCTTCTTCGAGCACGAGTCCTGCGGGCAATGCACGCCCTGCCGCGTGGGCACCGCCAAGGCCAACGCCTTGATCGCCACCGACCGCTGGGACGTCCCCTTGCTGGGCGAGCTGTCTCAGGTGATGCGTGACGCCTCGATCTGCGGCCTCGGTCAGGCGGCGCCCAACCCGGTGGACTCCGTGCTGCGCTACTTTGCGCACGAACTGGCCTGAGCCCGACCGCATGAACGCCATCACCCGCACCGAACGCGCCGAGCTCGCCTCCAGCCCGGTGAGCTTCACCCTCGATGGCCGAGAGATCACGGCGCGCAGCTCCGACACGCTGCTGGAGATCGCCGACCGCGAGGGCCTGTCAGTGCCGCGCCTGTGCGCCGCCCCGGGGCTCGACGCGGTGGGCAACTGCCGCGCCTGCATGGTCGAGGTGGAGGGCGAACGCGTGCTCGCCGCCGCCTGCTGCCGTCACCCGCAGCCAGGCATGCAGGTGCGCACCGACAGCGATCGCGCGCGGCAGGCGCAGCGTTTGGTGCTCGAACTGCTGCGCTCCGACCTGCCGGCCATGCCGTTGAAGTCCAACGATGAAGTGGCCCATTGGGCCGAGCGGCTCGCGGTGGGTGAGCCGCGCTTTCCGGCCCGCGACGCCGTGCCGGTGGACCGCAGCCATGCAGCCATCGCAGTGAACCTCGACGCCTGCATCCAGTGCACCCGCTGTCTGCGCGCCTGCCGTGACGAACAGGTCAACGACGTGATCGGCCTGGCCGCACGGGGCCACCACGCGAAGATCGTGTTCGACATGGACGACGCGATGGGTGCGTCCTCCTGCGTAGGTTGCGGCGAGTGCGTGCAGGCTTGTCCCACCGGCGCGCTGTCGTCGGTGGTGCAGGGCGCGACCTCGGTGATGGAACCCGACCGCTCGGTGGATTCACTGTGCCCCTACTGCGGCGTGGGCTGCCAGGTGACCTACCACGTGAAGGACGAGCGCATCCTGTCGGTCGAGGGCCGCGACGGGCCGGCCAACCACTCGCGACTGTGCGTCAAGGGGCGCTACGGTTTCGACTACGTGCGCCATCCGCAGCGCCTGACCGTGCCGCTGATCCGCCGCGCCGATGCACCCAAGCAGCCCGACGCGGTGTTCGATCCGGCGCGGGTGATGGAGGTGTTCCGCGAGGCCAGCTGGGACGAGGCGCTGGCGCTCGCCGGTGGCACGCTGCGCACGCTTGCGCGACACCCACGGCAGCCGGTCGCTCGCCGGCTTCGGCTCGGCCAAGGGCAGCAACGAGGAGGCCTACCTCTTCCAGAAGCTGGTGCGGCTGGGCTTCGGCAGCAACAACGTCGACCATTGCACGCGGCTGTGCCATGCGTCCAGCGTGGCCGCGCTGCTCGAAGGCATCGGCTCGGGCGCGGTGAGCAACCCGGTGATGGACGTGACCCGGGCCGAGGTGGTGATCGTGATCGGCGCCAACCCGAGCGTGAACCACCCGGTCGCGGCGAGCTGGCTCAAGAACGCGGTGCAGAGCGGCACCATCCTGATCGTGATGGACCCGCGCCGCAGCGAGCTCTCGCGCCTGGCGCAGCACCACCTGCAGTTCAAGCCCGACACCGATGTGGCGCTGCTCAACGCCATGATGCACACCATCGTCGCGGAGGGCCTGGTGGACCAGGCCTTCATCGCCGATCGCACGACTGGCTACGAGGCCCTGGTGAAGAACCTCGAGGGCTACAGCCCCGAGGCGATGGCACCCATCTGCGGCATCGAGGCGCGGCTGATCCGCGAGGTGGCGCGCCGCTACGCCACCAGCCGCGGCTCGATGATCCTGTGGGGCATGGGCATCAGCCAGCACGTGCACGGCACCGACAACGCCCGCTGCCTGATCGCGCTGGCGCTGATGACCGGACAGATCGGCAAGCCCGGCTCGGGCCTGCATCCGCTGCGGGGTCAGAACAACGTGCAGGGCGCCTCCGACGCCGGCCTCATCCCGATGATGTACCCCGACTACCAGCGGGTCGACAACCCGGCGGCGCGCGCGCACTTCGCGCAGGCTTGGGGCGTGCCGCCGGAGCAGCTCGACACCACCCCGGGGCTGACGGTGGTGGAGGTGATGCGGGCCATCCACGCCGGGCAGGTGAAGGGCATGTACATCATGGGCGAGAACCCGGCCATGAGCGACCCGGACGCGCACCATGCGCGCCACGCGCTGGCCGCTCTCGAGATGCTCGTGGTGCAGGACATCTTCCTCACCGAGACCGCAGCGCTCGCCGACGTGGTGCTGCCGGCCTCGGCCTTCGCCGAGAAGCACGGCAGCTTCACCAACACCGACCGGATGGTGCAGCGCGGCCGCCAGGTGCTGCGCCCGCCCGGCCAGGCGCGACAGGACCTGCGCATCGTCATCGACATGGCGCGCCAGCTCGGGCTGGACTGGCGCTACGGCGACGATGACGAGTCTGCGGTCGCGGCGGTGTTCGACGAGATGCGCCACACCATGCCCAGCATTGCCGGCATCACCTGGGCACGGTTGCAGGCCGAGGACAGCGTCACCTACCCGTGCCACGCCGAGGGCGACCCCGGCCACCCGGTGGTCTTCATCGACGACTTCCCCACGCCCACCGGCAAGGCGCGCTTCGTGCCGGCCGACATCATCCCGGCGGCGGAGCGGCCGGACGCGCAGTTCCCGATGGTGCTGATCACCGGGCGCCAGCTCGAGCACTGGCACACCGGCAGCATGACGCGGCGTTCGGGCGTGCTGGACGCGATCGAGCCTGATCCGGTGGCGTTGCTGCACCCGCAGGATCTCGCCGCACTCGGCGTGCGCCCGGGCGATCTGGTGACCATCGAATCGCGTCGCGGCCGCGTCAGCCTCTATGCCCGCGCCGACGAGAGCTCGCCGCCCGGCGCGGTGTTCGTGGCGTTCTGCTACTACGAGGCGGCGATCAACACCCTCACCAACCCGGCGCTCGACCCGGTCGCCAAGATCCCGGAGTTCAAGTACTGCGCGGTGCGCGTCACGCCTGGCGGAGCGGCGCCGCAGCAGACCAGCTTCGGCGGCGGGCAGGCGCTCGCCAGGGCGCCGGCCTGACTTCGACTACGCTTGCGGCATGCAACCGCGCGGCGTTCACCTCCAGTACACGCTTCCAGCCCGAGGGCCAGCGCGGCGGGCGAGGTCGAGAACCCGCTTGTTCGACCTGCTCGTCGGCCGTGCACGAGCATGGCTCCATCCAGCAGGCGGCACGGGCGATGGGGGCGTCGTACCGCCACGTCTGGGGCGCGCTCAAGCAGTGGGAAGACGGCGCTTGGCGAGCCGCTGGTGAGCTGGGCCCAGGGCCAGCCGGCGCGGCTGACGCCGTTCGCCGAGCGCCTGCTGTGGGCCGAGACCCGCGCCCGCGCACGCCTGACGCCGCACATCGAGGCGCTGCGTGTCGAACTCGAACGGGTGCTCGCCGAGGCGCTGGACGGCAGCCAGCAGGTGCTCACGGTCTTCGCCAGCCACGACCTGGCGCTGCCGCTGCTGCGCGAGCGCGCCGGCACGCACCATGGCCTGCACATCGATCTGCGCTTTGCCGGCAGCATGGACGCGCTGCGCGGCGCTGGCCGAAGGGCCGCTGCGCTGGTGGCGGGCTTCCATGTGCCGCCGCTCGCCAGGCAGCGGCCACGAGTTCGCGCGGCGGCTGAAGCCGCTGCTCAAGCCCGGCCGGCACAAGCTGATCGGCTGCACGCGCCGCATGCAGGGCCTGATGGTGGCGCAGGGCAACCCGCTGCAGCTGCGCGGCGCTGCGCGACCTGGCGCGCGACGGGCGTGCGCTTCATCAACCGCCAGGGCGGCTCGGGCACGCGGCTGCTGACCGATCACCTGCTGGCCGCAGCAGCGGTGCCGGCGGCCTCGATCAGCGGCTACGCGGCGACCGCGGAAGACAGCCACCTCGCGGTGGCCGCGGCGGTGGCCAGCGGCGTGGCCGACGCCGGCATGGGCATCGAGGCGGCGGCGCGGCAGTTCGGCCTGAGCTTCGTGCCGCTGGTCGAAGAGGACTACTTTCTCGTCTGCCTGCGCGAAGCGCTGGACCAGCCGGCAGTGCCGAAGCTGCGCGAGGCGTTGCGTGATGCCGGATGGCAGCGCAGCGTCAACGCCCTGCCGGGCTACGCCGCACGCCGCAGCGCCGAGGTGCTGTCGCTCACCCGCGCCCTGCCGTGGTGGCACTTCCGGGTGCCCAAGGTGAAGACCCAGGCCGAATCAACGACCTGAGTCGTGGGCCTGAGTCGCCTTCGTTCTCGGCGCAGGCCCGCCGCGCGCAGCGATCAGAGCTTCAGCGTCGCCGGCAGGTACTTCGCCATCAGGTCGTCGTAGTAGGGCTTGAGCTCGGAGAGCACGGGCGGGTTCGGGTTCTTGGAGTACAGGTCGTACGGATTGAACTTCTGCACCCAGGGCAGGTTGGCCTCGTCCTGCGCATTCGTCAGGTGGCCGTACTGGCCTTCGCGGTGCCAGGCGTAGAACGAGTGGTAGCGGATCATGTACAGCGCCGGCTCGGGCAGGTGGTCCTTGAGCAGGTGGTACAGGTACTCGTCGTGGCCCCACGACATGTGCACCCGGTCCAGCCCGCAGTTCGGGCTGTAGACGCCGTACTCGGTGTTGTAGCGGCTGTCGCGGCTGTCCGGGTTGTCGGCAAAGAACTCCGGGTAGACGATGCGGTCGGAGTGCTTGCAGCCCACCGGGAAGGTGTCGCCCACCACCGCCCACTGCGGCTCGCCGAACAGGCACAGCACCTTGCCCAGGTCGTGCACGAAGCCGGTGAGCACGAACCAGTCGGGATGGCCGTCGGCGCGGATGGCCTCGGCGGTCTGCAGCAGGTGGCGCGATCTGCGGCAGGTCGATGTCGGGATCGGATTCGTCGACCAGCGTGTTCAGGTAGTCCAGGCCGTCCCACGGCGTCATCTGGCGGTTGTTGAACTGCAGCCACTGAGCCTTCTTCGCAGGACGAAGTCGAAGGTCTGGTGCAGGTGGTTGTTGCGATAGAAGTCGCGCACGCGGTCGATGCCGGGCTTGTCGTAGTCGCGGTAGGCCGCACGCTGGGCTTCTTCGGCCAGCAGGGTGGGGGCAGAGGCGTTGGACATGGCGGGTCTCCGAAGGACGTTCTTGGGGTGTCAGGGGCGCGGCTGCAGCTGCTGCAACTGCTCGAGGGTGTTGGCGTTGAAGAACGCGTCGGCGTCTTCGAACGCCACCTCCACGCAGCGGTGTCGGCCGGTCCAGCGGTCGATCTTGCGCTCTCCGGCATGCAGAAACGACACCAGGCTTTCCATCACCGAACTCCTCATGAGGCAAAACACCGGCTGCCGCTGCAGCACGCCGTGCTCGACGCGTCGCCGCCATGGCGATCTCGGCGTGCTCGGCGCAGCAGCGCTTCGCGCCAGGCGCGACGCCAGGTCGAGCGGAAAGTGCGGCGTGTCGCAGGGCACGGTCAGCAGGTAGGGCGTTTCGCAATGCTCCAGGCCGGCCAGCACGCCGGCCAGCGGCCCGGGGTAGTCGGGCAGCGCGTCAGGCCACACCGGCGCGCCCATCGACTCGTACGCGCGCCAGGTTGCGGTTGGCATTGATCATCACGTGGCCGACCTGCGGCTGCAGCGCGCATGCAGCGCGTGCAGCGCCAGCGGCATGCCCAGGTGGTTCTGCAGGCCCTTGTCGACGCCGCCCATGCGGCTGCCGCGTCCGCCGGCCAGCACCAGGCCGGTGATGTCCTGTGGGTCGATGCTCGGAGCAATCATGCCGTTCTCAGGTCTCGAGCAGGTCGAAGGCCTGCGTCTCGACCTGCACGAAGGCGCGGGTGAAGCCCGCGACCGCGCGCCAGGTGCTGCGCGCGCGGATGGGCGTCCACCGCGTCGCACAGCTTGCTCGACCCAGGGCTGCACGTGGGCGCGGAAGAAGCGCCGCTGCTGCTCCAGGTTGCACACCGCCACGTCGTCGCCGGCGATCAGCTAGCGCATCACCTCGAACACGTAGGCGACGTGGTCTTCGGTCTCGCCGCGCTGCGCGTCGCGCGTCGAGGCCGAGCGCAGTCAGGTCGTCGCGCAGCGCGCCAGGGGCTTGCTCGTTGAGGAAGCCGGTGAGGTAGTAGGAGCCGTAGAGAAACACCTCCGGCTTGCCGACGCCGTGGAACAGCGCCTCGTACTCGGCCGCGGCCGCGTCGGCGGTGGTGGCGCGCATCGCGGCCACCAGCTCCTGCCAGGGGGCCTCGAGCAGGCCGCCGGGCTCGCGGCGCCTGCGGTCACGGCGACGCCGAACTGCTGCAGCAGCGCCGCGTCGGGCGGGGCCAGCCACAGCCGCGCCAGCAGGCCGTAGAGCTCGGCGCGGGCGAGTTCCTCGCTGTCGTCGGCGCTGGCGAAGCGGATGGGCGTGGGGTTGGCGGTCATGGCGGTCAGTGGCGTCGGCTCACAGGTCGGTGATGCGGACTTCGTTCGGGTTGGTGTGGATGTCGATCACCCGGCAGTCGCCGCACATCTTCAGCCGCTCGGCCGCCGCGCCCTGGAAGGCGGCGTGGCCGGCCAGCTTGCCGATCATGTTCTCGATCGCGCGCAGCGTGCCGAAAGGCTTGCTGCAGCGGACGCAGCGGTAGGGTTCGACCTCGTGCAGCACGCGCGCGGCCTTGCGCGCCTTGCCGCCGTCGGCCAGCCACAGGCGCGGCTGCAGCGTGATGGCGTCCTCGGGGCAGGTGGTGGCGCACAGGCCGCACTGCACGCAGTTCTTCTCGATGAACTGCAGCTGCGGCTTGCTCGGGGTTGTCGGCCAGCGCGTTCTCGGGGCAGGCGCCGACGCAGCTCAGGCACAGGGTGCAGCGTGTCGGTGTCGACGACCAGGCTGCCGAAGGGCGACGCCGGCGGCCGGCAAGCGCGATCGCTTCGTCGGCCTGCGGTGCCTGCGCGAGCAGGTGGTCGAGCGCCAGCTCCAGCGTGCCGCGCTTGTCGGCCTGAGCCGCGAACGTGGCCGGCCGGCGCCACGCCGCGTCGCGGCGGGCTGCCGCAGCGCGCCATCGAGGGTGGCGAGGTCGCGCGCGTCGCGGGCCTCGATCAGCCGCAGGTGCTTGCCGGCGTAGCCCAGCCCGGTGAGGATGGCCTGCGCCACCGCCATCTGCTCGCGCCAGCGCCTGGCGGTACTCCGGCGCCTCCTCGTCGGTCAGCAGCACCCACACCTGGCTCGCGCCCTGGGCGATGGCGCTGAGCCACAGGTCCAGGCCGACGCTCGCGGTGTGCCACACCGGCACCGGCAGCACCCGGGCGGGCACGCCGTGCAAAGCCCGGTCGGTGCGCGCGGCGCGGCCGAGCTCGGCGATCAGCCGCGCCCCGGCACCTTCGCTGTGCATGCAGCAGCGCGGCGTCGCGCCCGCCGGCATGGGCGTAGGCGGTGAGCAGGGTGCGAAGGCGCTTGCCCTGGTCGACGGTGCCGGGATAGGCGAAGCCCAGCGCGCCGCTCGGGCACACCGTGCTGCACGCGCCGCAGCCCACGCACAGGTGCGGCTCGACGATGATGCCGCCGCCGGTGGGTCGGACCACGGCGTCGTTGGGGCCGCGGTTGCGCTGCTTGCCCGGCGCCTTGCCCTTCAACGAGGCATCGCTGCGGATGGCGCGCGTGGAACACACGTCGATGCAGGCACTGCAGCCGATCTGCTCGTTGCGGCTGTGCGCACACAGCTTGGCTTGATAGTGAAAGAACTTGGGCTTTTCGAACTCTCCGGTCAGCTCGCGCAGGGCCAGCACCGCTTTCACGAGCGCGCGCTCGTCGCTTCCAGCGGCCACGTGGAAGTAGCCCTGCGGCGGCTGGTGCATCGCGAAGGCCGGCTGCTCACGCAGGTCCAGCACAAGGTCGAACCGCTCGGTCACGGCTCTGCGGCGCGCGCTGGAAGTCGATGGCGCCTGCCGCCTCGCACACCCGCACGCAATCGCGGTGGCTCTTGCAGGCCGACAGGTCGACCTGGTAGCTGAAGTCGATCGCGCCCTCGGGGCAGGCGTCGATGCAGGCATTGCAGCGGGTGCACAGGTCGAGATCGATCGGATTGGTGCTGTCCCACTCGGCCTCGAAGGCGCCCAGCCAGCCGCTCAGGCGCCTCAGCTGGCCGGTATAGACCGGGCGCTCATGCGCCTGATTGATCGCGCCGCCCGCGCGGTCGAGCAGAAGGCTGACGTCCAGCTTGTCCGCGAGAAGTGAAGCCGCGTGCTCGGCCTTGTCGGCACCGCCGATCACCAGGCAGCGGCCGTTCGACCGGTAGCTCACGGTGGCCACGGGTTCGGCCGCGGGCAGCTGCGCCGCGGCGATGAGCGCGGCGAGCTTGGGCGTGGCATCGCGCGCATCGAGCGACCAGCCGCCGGTTTCGCGCAAGTTCACGAAGTGGATGGGCCGCTGCTCGACGCTGACTGCTCCTTCGGTCTCGCCGTTGAGTTCGAGGAAGAGGCGGCGCTCCTGCGTGCAGCCGATCAGCAGTTCGTCGCCGCTGGCGGCGGTGGCCTTGGCGGCGCGCTGGAAGGCGCCGGCTTCGCGCCGGCACAGCAGGGTGTGGACGGTCTCGAGTCCGTCAGCACTCGCGCCCGCCGTCTTGCCCAGGGCCTGGCTCAGGGCCGGAGCGTCCAGCGGCATGGTGCGGTTGCAGTCGCAGATCAGAGTTTTCATCGGGGGTCGCTTCGGGTGTCGCAGCCGTGGCGGTGTCCGGCTTGGTCGTGGCGGGCAGGGCGTTCGGTGCGCCAGGGTCGTTTGGGACGGTGTTGAGCGCCGCCTGGCGTTCGGCCTCAAGGGCTTGTTCGGCGGCGGCTTCCTGTTCCTCTTCTTCCTTGAAGAGACCGAGGAACTTGGACTGCGTCATCTGCCGCAGCATGCCTTCGGGAATGGGGTCGGGCTTGCCGTAGTCGTCGATGTAGGTGTCCAGTCCGTCCATCACGTTGAAGTGCGGATCGGTGAACAGCTTCTTCAAGGCCGCGTTGCGCACCTGGGGCTCGACGCCGCGGCCGACGAAGCGCGAATAGTCGGACTCGCGCGTGAGCTCGGCCACGTCGGCCAGCGTGGGCGGCGGTGGTGGCTGGTGGGTGTCCGACGTGGATGGCGTCGCTTCAGCGGCCACCGCCTGGGCGATCGACGGCGGCGCAGCGGGCGAAACTGCGGCGGCGGCCGAGGGCGCGGGCGAGCCCGCGTCCGTGGTCGCGGCGCCGGCCGCCGCCGGTTCGGGCGGCGGTGCGCCATGGCGCACCTGGGCCTTGCGGCGCGACCAGCGTGCCAGGAATCCGTCGCTGTCGTCGGTGCCGCTCATGGGGATCAGCGTTCGCCCGGCGCGCGAAACGAGGCGGGTCGCTTGCGCTGTTTGGGTTCGGGGCGGTAGTGCGCGTCAGTGAAGCTTTGCAACCAGCTGCATAGCTCGGCGGGCAGAGGCACGTTGTCCACGCGCTCCTGCGCATCGAGCAACCGGCCTGCTTCGTTGTAGGACAGCGTGACCAGTTCCGGCCAGGCGACCGAGGGATCTGTCTCGTCGATCCGCCACATCACGAACCACACCGGCGCGCCCGAGCTGAGGTTCAGGTAGTAGCCTTCGCCCTCGTCCTGATGGAGAGTGACCTTCAAGCGGGGGTGGAGACGCTGCTGGGTCCGGCCGTCGTCGCGCAGGACACGGGCAGAGGCGCCGAACAGGCCTTCATCGAGCACCACGTCGACGATGCGGAAGCGCCAGTCTTCCCAGCGATTGGGCTGCTTTTGGCGCTCGATGAGCACGGCCACATCGATCGAAGGTTTGCTGTCCATGCGGCTGGCGGCCCGAAGCGGTGGTTCAATCCCCACCGAGGCGCAGGATTCTATCGGCGCGTGCCTGGCCGTGGCGTCGCAGCGGTGCAGCGTCTCGCGGGCTTGCGGCTGGGCAGCTGCCGCGCTGCGACAGCCTGTCGCCGGCTCGCGACAATCTGTCGCGTCGCTCCCGGGTGTCACCCGATTGAATTCGGGTTTACGTCTAGAGCGTAATCCCAGCACCTATATGCAGGCCCGTTCATGGGTCTGCGCCTGAGGAGCCGTCGCATGCGCCACACCCCGCCCCCATCCCTTTCGCGCCGCAAGGTCTTTGCCGGTGCCAGGTACCGCGGGCGCCCTGGCCGCCGTCGGCCGCGGTGCTGCCGTCGGGCAAGCCCGCGGACGAGCACCTCGCCTGCTACCGTGACGGCCGACCACGCAGCAAGGGGGCTACCAGCTTACCGAGCACGTGCAAGCGCTACTACCAGACCGCCAAGGTCTGAGACCGTCCTTTACACCGACGCTCGACCGTTTCGCGCCCTGCGCGCTGTCTGTTCCGGACTTCGACAGCCGAGGTACACCGATGCTGCTCACTCGCAAATCCACTCAAGCCGGCGCAGCGTCGTCGGGCATGGTCTCCAGCCTGGCGCGCGGCTTCGGCCGCGCCATTCCCACCATGGACCGGCGCGCCTTCCTGCGCCGCTCCGGCCTGGGCGTGGGCGCCGGCCTGGCCGCTTCGCAGCTCACGCTGGTGAAGAAGGCGCAGGCGGCCGACGCGCCAAGCCGGCCAGCGGCGAGAGCAAGATCGAGGTCAAGCGCACGGTGTGCGGCCACTGCTCGGTGGGCTGCGCGGTCGATGCGGTGGTCGAGAACGGCGTCTGGGTGCGCCAGGAGCCGGTGTTCGATTCGCCGATCAACCTCGGCGCGCACTGCGCCAAGGGCGCGGCGCTGCGCGAACACGGCCATGGCGAGTTCCGCCTCAAGTACCCGATGAAGCTGGTGAACGGCAAGTACCAGCGCATCGAGCTGGGACCAGGCGCTCGACGAGATCAGCGCCAAGATGCTCGAGTTGCGCAAGCAGAGCGGGCCGGATTCGATCTTCGTCGTCGGCTCGTCCAAGCACAACAACGAGCAGGCCTACCTGCTGCGCAAGTGGGTGTCGCTCTGGGGCACCAACAACACCGACCACCAGGCGCGCATCTGCCACTCGCACCACGGTGGCCGGCGTGGCCAACACCTGGGGGTACGGTGCGATGACCAACTCCTACAACGACATGCAGAACGCCAAGGCGGCGCTGTACATCGGCTGCAACGCCGCCGAGGCGCACCCGGTGTCGATGCTGCACATGCTGCACGCCAAGGAAACCGGCTGCAAGATGATCGTGGTCGACCCGCGCTTCACGCGCACCGCGGCCAAGGCCGACGAGTACGTGCGCATCCGCTCGGGCAGCGACATCCCGTTCCTGTTCGGCGTGATGCACCACATCTTCAAGAACGGCTGGGAAGACAAGAAGTACATCGAGGACCGCGTCTACGGCATGGACAAGGTGCGCGAAGAGGTGCTGGCCAAGTGGACGCCCGACAAGGTGCTCGAGGCCTGCGGCGTCGACGAGGCCACCACCTACAAGGTGGCCAAGATCATGGCCGAGAACCGGCCCAGCACCATCGTGTGGTGCATGGGCCAGACCCAGCACACCATCGGCAACGCCATCGTGCGCGCCTCCTGCCTGCTGCAGCTGGCGCTGGGCAACGTCGGCATGAGCGGCGGCGGCACCAACATCTTCCGCGGCCACGACAACGTGCAGGGCGCCACCGACGTCGGCCCGAACCCCGACTCGCTGCCCGGCTACTACGGCCTGGCCGAAGGCTCGTGGAAGCACTTCGCCGCCGCCTGGGGCGTGGACTTCGAGTGGATCAAGAAGCAGTACGCGCCGGGCATGATGACCAAGCCCGGCATGACGGTGTCGCGCTGGATCGACGGCGTGATGGAGAAGAACGAGCTGATCGACCAGGACAGCAACCTGCGCGGCCTGTTCTTCTGGGGCCATGCGCCCAACTCGCAGACCCGCGGCCTGGAGATGAAGAAGGCGATGGACAAGCTCGACCTGCTGGTCGTGGTCGACCCCTTCCCGAGCGCCACCGCCGCGATGGCGGCGATGCCCGGCAAGCCCGAGGACCAGAACCCGAACCGCGCCGTCTACCTGCTGCCGGCCTGCACGCAGTTCGAGACCAGCGGCTCGTGCACCGCGTCGAACCGTTCGCATCCAGTGGCGCGAGAAGGTCATCGAGCCGCTGTGGGAGAGCCGCACCGACCACATGATCATGTACCAGCTGGCGCAGAAGCTGGGCTTCGACAAGGAGCTGGTCAAGAACTACAAGATGGTCAAGGGCAAGGGCGGCATGGAGGAGCCCGAGGCCGAGTCCATCCTGCGCGAGATCAACAAGCAGCGTCTGGACCATCGGCTACACCGGCCAGAGCCCGGAGCGCCTGAAGGCGCACATGCGCAACATGAACGTCTTCGACGTGAAGACGCTGCAAGGCCAAGGGCGGCATCGACAAGGAGACCGGCTACAAGCTCGACGGTGACTACTTCGGCCTGCCCTGGCCGTGCTACGGCACGCCCGAACTGCAGGCACCCGGGCTCGCCCAACCTGTACGACACCTCCAAGCACGTGATGGAGGGCGGCGGCAACTTCCGCGCCAACTTCGGCGTCGAGCGCGATGGCGTGTCCCTGCTGGCCGGCCGACGGCTCGCACAGCAAGGGCGCCGACCTGACCACCGGCTACCCCGAGTTCGACCACCTGCTGCTGAAGAAGCTGGGCTGGTGGGACGAACTGACCGAGGCCGAGCAGAAGGCCGCCGAAGGCAAGAACTGGAAGACCGATCCGTCGGGCGGCATCATCCGCGTGGCGATGCAGATGCACGGCTGCCACCCGTTCGGCAACGCCAAGGCGCGCGCCGTGGTCTGGAACTTCCCCGACCCGGTGCCGCAGCACCGCGAGCCGCTCTACAGCAACCGCCCCGACCTGGTCGCCAAGTACCCGACGCACGACGACAAGAAGGCGTTCTGGCGCCTGCCCACGCTGTACAAGACCGTGCAGGAGAAGAACAAGGACATCGGCAAGACCTACCCGCTGATCATGACCAGCGGCCGCCTGGTCGAGTACGAGGGCGGCGGCGAGGAGACGCGCTCCAACCCCTGGCTGGCCGAACTGCAGCAGGAGATGTTCGTCGAGATCAACCCGCAAGGCGGCCAACGACCGCGGCATCCGCAACGGCGACTATCGTCTGGGTCAAGACGCCGCCGATGGCAGGCGGTGCCCGAGTTCAAGGGCATCCGCGTGAAGGCGCTGGTGACCGAGCGGGTCGACGCCGAGACGGTGTTCCTGCCGTTCCACTTCTCGGGCCGCTGGGGCGGCGTCGACCTGGCGCCCTACTACCCCGACGGCGCGGCGCCCGTGGTGCGCGGCGAGGCGGTCAACACCGCCACCACCTACGGCTACGACAGCGTGACGATGATGCAGGAGACCAAGACCACGGTCTGCCAGATCGAACGGGCCACGGCCTGAGACCGCACCAGGAGACCCTGACATGGCACGAATGAAGTTCATCTGCGACGCCGAGCGCTGCATCGAGTGCAACGGCTGCGTCACCGCCTGCAAGGCCGAGCACGACGTGCCCTGGGGCGTGAACCGCCGCCGCGTGGTCACGCTCAACGACGGCGTGCCCGGCGAGAAGAGCATCTCGGTGGCCTGCATGCACTGCAGCGACGCGCCCTGCATGGCGGTGTGCCCGGTCGACTGCTTCTACCGCACCGACGAAGGCGTGGTGCTGCACGACAAGGACGTCTGCATCGGCTGCGGCTACTGCTCCTACGCCTGCCCGTTCGGCGCGCCGCAGTTCCCGACCAACGGCACCTTCGGCCTGCGCGGCAAGATGGACAAGTGCACCTTCTGCGCCGGCGGCCCCGAGGCCAACGGCAGCGAGGCCGAGAACGAGAAGTACGGCCGCAACCGCCTGGCCGAAGGCAAGCTGCCGGCCTGCGCCGAGATGTGCTCGACCAAGGCGCTGCTCGGCGGCGACGGCGACGTGGTGGCCGACATCTTCCGCACCCGCGTGCTCACGCGCGGCAAGGGCAGCGAGGTCTGGGGCTGGGGCACGGCCTACGGCAAGCCGGCGACCGGCGGCGGCGCCACCAAGCCCAAGACCGAGGCGACCAAGTCATGACGTCGCGTTCCTGATAGGCGGGCGTTGTGCTGGCCCTGCGCTGGCGGTGGCCGGCTTGAGCGCCTGCGGCGAAAAGCCGCAGACGACCTGCCAGGCGCAAGGCCGACGTCGAGCCCTGGATGGGCGTCACGCCCACGCGCTACGCCGCACCGGGCTGGAAGGGCGGCGACCAGGCGAGCTGGGAAGAGCAGATGCGCAAGCGCGCCCAGGGCCAGAACGAGTACACCCGCACCGCGCCCTGACGTGGGCCGGCAAGGAGCCGCGCATGCGAACGATCTTGAAGCGAGGCCTGGCCTGTGTGGCCCTGTGCCTGCGGCTGCGTGGCGCAGCGGCCTGGCCCAGCACGGCGCAGCCGGCGCCGGCCGACCCCGCGCCAAGGGGCCGCCGGCCGGCTTCGTCGCCCCGGCCGAGCCCAAGCCCGACGAGACCAACGCCGCAGCGCGGCAAGAGCCAGCCCGGCAACAACGCGCCGTTCTGGCGCGCGGTGCGCGAGTCGGGCAACCAGGCGGGCTACAGCAACCTGCCCGGCGCCGAGCAGGGCGTGCTGATCCAGCCCTTCGTGCAGTACCCGGGCTCGCGCTTCACCAACGCCGGCGAGGCCTGGCGCCAGGTGCGCAACCACTGGATCATTCCCTACGGCGGCTCGCTGCTGCTGATCGTCGTGCTGGCCATCGCCCTGTTCTACTGGCGCAAGGGCGCCGCTGGGCGGGCACGAGGCCGGACACCGGCCGCATGATCGAGCGCTTCACGCCGCTTCGAGCGCGCCGCGCACTGGGCCAACGCGATCGCCTTCGTGATCGCTGGCGGTGTCGGGCATGGTGATGGCCTTCGGCAAGTTCTTCCTGCTGCCGGTGCTCGGCGGCACGCTGTTCGGCTGGCTGACCTACGCGCTTGAAGAACGCGCACAACTTCGCCGGGCCGCTGTTCGCGGTGTCGCTGGTGATCGTGATCGTCACCTTCGTGCGCGACAACCTGCCCGCGCAAGGGCGACCTGCAGTGGCTCATGCAGCGGCGGTGGCCTGCTCGGTGAACACGAGGTGCCGTCGCACCGCTTCAACGCCGGCGAGAAGGTGCTGTTCTGGGGCGGCGTGTTCCTGCTCGGCCTGGTGGTGGTCGGCTCGGGCCTGGTGCTGGACAAGCTGGTGCCGGGCCTGGGCTACACGCGCGGCCAGCATGCAGATGGCGCACATGGTCCACGCCGTGGCGTCGATCGTCGATGATGGCGATGTTCCTCGGCCACATCTACATGGGCACCATCGGCATGAAGGGCGCCTATCACGGCATGCGCACCGGCTATGTCGACGAGGCCTGGGCGCAAGGAACACCACGAGCTGTGGTACGACGACATCAAGGCCGGCAAGATCCCGGCCCAGCGTCTGCGCACGCCGTCAGCGCGCCGCTCGGCGCTGCGACGCCGCAAGCCTGAACCATCGACCTGCAGGAGGACACGACGATGAACCTGAGCACTGCCACCGTGAACGCTCGCTGGGCGCTGGCCATGCTGCACCGGCAGTGCCGTCGCCAAGCTGCCTGCCGCCGAACGACGAAGCCAAGGCCAAGGCGGCCGAAGCCGCGGCCAAGACCGCGCATGCCGGCAAGGTCGACGACTACCAGCTGTGCAAGTCGATGGACAAGGTGGCGGCGAGCTACTACGCCGCCGCCAAGAAGGCCGGCAAGGACGCAAAGCCGCCCACGGCGACGCCGCCCTGCGCCGACCCGGGCGCCTTCGTCTACCCGCCGCCCGCCGCAGCGGCCACGGCCGCGGCCGCGCCGCGGCGCCGGCTGCGCCCGCTGCAGCCACGGCACCGCAAGAAGTAGAGCTCCGCGGCACGCATGCGCCCGAGCTCCCGCCGAGCCATCGCCGCGCCCTTGCCGATGCGCCGGTGCCCGATGCGCCCGCGCCTCACCCGCGCCAGCGCGCGAGCTGCTGCGCGAGATCCAGATCCTGGACGAGTACGGCGAGCGCCGCAGCATCCACATCCCGGCCGAGCGGCCGCTGACGGTGTTCGTCGACAAGCGCGAACTGGTCACGCTGATGACGCTGGGCGCCGCGCCCGAACTGCTGGTGCTGGGCTACCTGCGCAACCAGCGCCTGATCGAGTCGGTGCAGCGAGGTCGAGTCGATCACCGTCGACTGGGACGTGGGCGCCGCCGCGGTGCAAGACCCGCGCGCGGCGTCGCACGACATCGAAGCCAAGACCGCGCACCGCGTGGTCACCACCGGCTGCGGCCAGGGCACGGTGTTCGGCGACCTGATGGCGCAGCTCGACGCCGTGCACCTGCCCGACGCGCCAGACCGCGCGCATCCGCCAGAGCACGCTGCACCGCATGCTCGAGACCATGCGCCAGCAGGACAGCATCCACCGCAAGGCCGGCTCGGTGCACGGCTGCGCGCTGTTCCGCGGCAGCGAGACTGCTGATGTTCGTCGAGGACGTGGGCCGCCACAACGCCATCGACACCATCGCCGGCTGGATGGCGCTGCACGGCGTGGCGGGCGGCGACAAGGCCTTCTACACCACCGGCCGCCTGACCAGCGAGATGGTGATGAAGTCGGCGCAGATGGGCGTGCCCATCATCGTCTCGCGCAACGGCGTCACGGCGATGGGCCACGAGCTGGCCAGCGCCTGGGCATGACGCTGTTCGGCCGCGCCGCCAACCGCCACTTCCTCTGCTACACCGGCTTCGAGCGCTTCGACTCCGAGCCCGAGCCGCAGCGCCCCGCCGTGCGCGTGGTCTCGGGCTGATGGTTTCCGCGCTCGCGCTGGTGGCGGCGCGGTGGGAACAGTGCCTCAGACCAGGCCGTCGAAGAGCCACACGTCGACCGGGTCGCCGGCGGCGACCGAGCCCTGCTCGTGGCCGCAGCACGACCAGGCAGTTGGCCTCGCTCATGCTGCGCAGGATGCCGGCGCCCTGCGAGCCGGTGAGTCTGCACCTGCCAGCCGCCGTCGGCCGCGGGCGCGACGCGGCCGCGCTGGAACTCGGTGCGCCCGGGCCGCTTGCGGATGGCGCGTGACGCAGCGCGCCTGCAGCACCGGCAAGGGCTCGGGCGTGGCGCCGGCCAGCGGCAGCAGCGCTTCGCGCGCGAAGGCGTAGAAGGTGACCAGCGCGGCCACCGGGTTGCCGGGCAGGGCGAACAGCCAGGTGGTGCGGCCTGGCCGCCGCCGCGCAGCGGGCCGAAGGCAAAGGGCCGGCCCGGGCGCATGGCGACCTTCCAGAACGCGACCTCGCCCAGGCGCGCCAGCAGCTCGCGCGTGTGGTCGGCGTCGCCGACGCTGACGCCGCCGCTGGTCAGCACCACGTCGGCCTGGGCCACCGCGGCGTCGAGCGTGGCCTGCAGCGCGGCCGGGTCGTCGCGCACCAGGCCGAGGTCGATCACCTCCATGCCCAGGCGCTGCAGGGCACCCATCAGGCTGTAGCGGTTGCTGTCGTAGATGCAGCCGGCATCCAGCGGCTGGCCCAGCGTGCGCAGTTCGTCGCCGGTGGAGAACAGCGCCACGCGCAGCCGGCGCACGCACGTGCACCTGGCCGATGCCCAGCGAGGCGATCAGGCCCAGGTCGGCCGGCTTGAGCACGCGCCCGGCCTGCAGGGCGGGCCGGCCTGCGCGCAGGTCTTCGCCGCGCCGGCGGCGGTTCTCGCCGGCGCGGATCACGCCGGGCTCGATGCGGACGTGCGTCGCCGTCGACGCGGCACAGCTCCTGCGGCACCACGGTGTCCAGCCCGGCGGGCATGACCGCGCCGGTCATGATGCGCACGCATTCGCCGTCGCCGACCGCGCCGGCGAAGGGCGTGCCGGCGAAGACCGTGCCGACCGCGCGCAGCGCGGTGGGCGCGTCGGCGCCGCAGGCTGCGCCGGCGAAGGCATAGCCGTCCATGGCCGAGTTGTCGTGGGCCGGCACGTCGATCGGCGAGATCACGTCGGCGGCGAGCACGCGGCCGAGTGGCTCGCGCCAGCGGCACGTCTCGCTGCTCGCTGATGGGGCGCAGCGCCGCGGCGATGGCGGCGCGCGCCTGCGGCAACGCTGAGGTTCTGGTCGCCCGCGGTGAGGGGGAGGGGCCGAGTTCGGACATCGTGGTCTCGCGGTTCGAAGAGCGTGGGGCGAGGTACTGCGGGGTGAAACGCTGCGCCAGTCTGCGATTCTGCCCGGCGGCTGGCGTGGCGGTGGCTGAGCGCTGCCGCACCGGAGCCGTCAGCGCATGCTATGCAAGCCATGACATATCGCGTCACTGCCGCGCAGGCCGGGAGAATCAAGCCCGCGCCACGAGGGCGCAGGAACGCATGAACACGATCGTCCGAGAGCCTGTGGCTGGCCCTGACACTGGTCGCCCATGCCGATGCCGAGCTGCTGCGCATCGTGCTGCTGTCGCTGCGGGTGAGCCTCACCGCGTGCCTGATCGGCGCCGCCTTGGGCCTGGTGCTGGGCGCGTGGCTGGCGGTGGCGCGCTTTCCGGGCCATGGTGTGGCTGGTCTGGTGCGCTGAACACCTTGCTGGCGCTGCCGTCGGTGGTGGTCGGGCTGGTCGTCTACCTGCTGCTGTCGCGGGCTGGGCCGCTGGGCAGCTGGGGCATCCTGTTCACGCCGACGGCGATGGTGCTCGCGCAGAGCATCCTGGTCGTGCCCCTGATCGCCGCGCTGGCGCGCCGCCTGGTGCTGGACGGTCTGCGCGATGGCGGTGATCAGTTGCGGTCGCTCGGCGCCGGCCCGTTGCAGGGCGCGCTGCTGATGCTCTGCACGAGCGACTGGCCGTGCTCACTGTGTTGCTCACCGCCTTCGGCCGCGCCATCGCCGAGGTGGGCGCGGTGATGATCGTGGGCGGCAACATCGATGGCGTGACACGCGTCATGACCACCGCCATCGCGCTCGAGACCAGCAAGGGCGACCTGCCGCTGGCCCTGGCGCTGGGCATGGTGCTGCTCGGCGTGGTGGGGCTGGTCAACCTGGTGATCGGCGCCGTGCAGTACCGCAGTCCTGAACTGCGGGCGGCCTGGGCGTGAGGCACTTCGCCACGGACGAGGTGACGCTGCAGGCGTCTGCCGGGCGCGCGAACGCGGCGCCTGTCGATGCTGCGGGCGACGCGGCTTGTCCGGCCCGCCCTTGATCGCGCTGCGAGGGGCGAGCGTGCGCTTCGGCAAGCTCATCGCGCTCCAGGACATCGACCTGACGCTTCATCGCGGCGAGCGGCTGGTGCTGGTCGGCGCCAACGGCTCGGGCAAGACGACGCTGCTGCGCCTGCTGCATGGCCTCGTGCCGTGGTCGAGGCGACCGCGAAGCTTGCATGCCGCTGCAGCCGCCGGGCGCGGCTGCCGGTTCTGGCGATGCTGTTCCAGCGGCCCTTCCTGCTGCAGCCTGTCGGTGCGCTGGAACCTGCGCCTGGCTCTGTGGCTGGCGGCGTGCCGCGCGACCAGCGCGAGCAGCGCTGCGACGAGGCGCTGCGACGTGTCGGGCTCGGTCGTCGCCGACCGGGCCGCGCGTGAGCTCTCCGGTGGCCAGCAGCAGCGGCTGGCGCTGGCGCGCGCCTGGGCGCTGCGGCCCGACGTTCTGTTCCTCGACGAACCCACCGCCAGCCTCGACCCGAGCGCCAAGAGGAGGTCGAGGCCCTGATCGAATCCATCGCGCGCGACGGCGTGACGGTGGTGATGAGCACCCACAACCTCGGCCAGGCCAAGCGCCTGGCCAGCCGGGTGGCTTACCTCGAGGCGGGGCGCCTCGTGGTCGATCTGCCCGTGGACCGATTTTTCAACGAGCGCCTGCCGCGCGCAGGCGGCGCCAGTTCCTCAAAGGAGAACTTCCGTGGACTTGATCGTACGTGTGCGTCGCCGCCTCCTCGCGCGGGTTGCCTGGCTGCCGCCCTGGGCGGTGCTGCCGCTGGCCCAGGCCCAGGAGCGCTTCATCGTGATGGCATCGACCACCTCGACCGAGCAGTCCGGCCTGTTCAAGGAGCTGCTGCCGGCCTTCAAGCAGGCCACCGGCATCGACGTTCGCGTCGTGGCCGTGGGCACCGGCCAGGCGCTGGACGTGGCGCGCCGCGGCGACGCCGACGTCGTGTTCGTGCACGACACGGCGGCCGAGGAGAAGTTCGTTGCCGAGGGCTTCGGCGCTGCAAGCCGCCAGCCGGTCATGTACAACGACTTCGTGCTCGTCGGTCCTGCCTCCGACCCGGCCAAGGTCAAGGGCAACGACATCGTGGCGGCGCTCGGCAAGCTGGCCGCCGGCGGCGCGCCGTTCATCTCGCGTGGCGACAAGAGCGGCACGCATGCGGCCGAGCTGCGCCTGTGGAAGCTGGCCGAACATCGACCTGGCTGGCGAGCAAGCCGGCGGGCTACGCGAGTGCGGCTGCGGCATGGGCCCGGCGCTGAACATCGGTTCGTCGAGCAACGCCTACGTCTTCACCGACCGTGGCACCTGGCTGTCGTTCAAGAACCGGGGCGAACTGGCCGTGCTGGTGGAGGGCGACAAGCGCCTGTTCAACCAGTACGGCGTGATGGTGGTCAACCCGGCGAAGCATCCGCACGTGAAGCAGGCGCTGGCGCAGAGCTTTGCGGACTGGGTGGTTTCGCCTCCCGGACAGGCGGCGATCGCGGCCTACAAGATCGACGGCGAGCAGCTGTTCTTCCCGAACGCAGCCCGCTGACCTGGAGGGGTGGCCCCAGAGCCGCCCCGCCTGGGTCGGTGCGTGCGAATCAGGCGATCCGGGCGAGGTCGCGCAGCTGCGTCGGGCCGGCGCGGCGCTCGATCTCGGCTGCAGCAGCGGCTTGCCCCAGCCGAGCGCGAACAGCGCCTCGGCCGTGACGAACATCGGGCCGACGAGCAGGCCGATGATGTCGTCGACGAAGGCCGGCTTCCTGCCCTCGTACCAGTGGCCGATGAACTGGATGACCCAGCCGACCACGAAGAAGCCCACGCCCCAGGCCAGCCAGGCCGCCACGCCGCTGCCGCCGCACCTGGTGCGCCAGCCAGCATCAGCACGCCGACCGCGGCCTGACCGCGAGGCCCAGCAGCAGGTCGCCGCGGGTCAGGTACCAGGCGCCGACCAGCGCGAAGGCCAGCCAGGCCGGCGTCAGCGCCAGCCCGGCGAGCGACGAAGGCCGGCCGGGCCAGCAGCACGCCGACGGCAAACACGATCATCGGCACGCCGACGAAATGGCTGGCGATGTTGCGCCGGTCGCGGTGGTAGAGCGGCGTACTGGCTGAGCAGGTCGATGGCGGGGCGCATGAAGATCTCCCGGGGTCCATGGCAGCGACTGTCGGCACATGTCGCGGCGGGGTGTGCTGCACACGGTCCCTAGAATGCGCTGACATCTCAACGGGATGGCGCCCATGAGCATCAAGAGCGACAAGTGGATCCGGCGCATGGCCGAGCAGCACGGCATGATCGAGCCGTTCGAGCCCGGCCAGGTGCGCCACGCGCCCGACGGCCACAAGATCGTCAGCTACGGCACCAGCAGCTATGGCTACGACATCCGCTGCGCGCCGGAGTTCAAGGTCTTCACCAACATCTACAGCACCGTCGTCGACCCGAAGAACTTCGACGAGCGCAGCTTCGTCGACATCGAGGCCGACGTCTGCATCATCCCGCCCAACAGCTTCGCGCTGGCGCGCACGATCGAGTACTTCCGCATCCCGCGCAACGTGCTGACCATCTGCCTGGGCAAGAGCACCTACGCGCGCTGCGGGATCATCGTCAACGTGACGCCGTTCGAGCCCGAGTGGGAAGGCTACGTGACGCTGGAGTTCAGCAACACCACGCCGCTGCCGGCCAAGATCTACGCGGGCGAAGGCTGCGCGCAGGTGCTGTTCTTCGAGAGCGACGAGGTCTGCGAGACCAGCTACAAGGACCGCGGCGGCAAGTACCAGGGCCAGCGCGGCGTGACGCTGCCCAAGACCTGAAGCCCGCACCGCCACGATCCGCCTCACCGCCAGGAGAACACCATGAAGTGGGAAGGCAACCGCGAGAGCGACAACGTCGAGGACCGCCGAGCCTCCGGCGGCGGCGGCGGCATGCGACTTCGGCGGCGGGCGCGGCATCGGCCTGGGCACGATCGTCATCGCGCTCGTGGCCGGCTGGATCTTCGGCATCAACCCCTGACGCGTGCTGGGCGCTGCTCGAGCGGCGGCGGCATGCCCGGCATGCGGCGCAGTGCAGCAGGCGCCCGGCAGCCCGTCCCCCGGCGGACGACCAGATGGCGCGGTTCGTGTCCGACGGTGCTGGCCGACACCGAAGACGTCTGGCGCGAGCAGTTCAAGCAGATGGGCAGCACCTACCGCGAGCCCAAGCTGGTGCTGTTCCGCGGCTCGTGCCAGCACCGCCTGCGGCCAGGGCCAGGCGGCGATGGGGCCGTTCTACTGCCCCGGCGACGAGAAGGTCTACATCGACCTCGGCTTCTACGAGACGATGAAGCACCAAGCTCGGCGCGCCGGGCGACTTCGCCCAGGCCTACGTGATCGCCCACGAGGTGGGCCACCATGTGCAGAACCTGCTGGGCATCACCGGCAAGGTCGACGCCATGCGCGGCCGCGTCAGCGAAGCCCAGCAGAACGCGCTGAGCGTGCGGCTCGAACTGCAGGCCGATTGCTTCGCCGGCGTCTGGGCCCACCACGCCCAGAAGCGCGGCAGATCCTGGAGCAGGGCGACGTCGAAGAGGCGATGAACGCGGCCGCGCAGATCGGCGACGACAACCTGCAGCGCAAGTCGCAGGGCCAGGTGGTGCCGGAGAGTTTCACCCACGGCACCAGCGCGCAGCGCGTCACCTGGTTCAAGCGCGGCATCCAGACCGGCAGCATCGCCCAGTGCAACACCTTCGACGCGCGCCAGCTCTAGGAATCCGCTGGCGCCGCCGCCTGGCTCGCCGACGATCCCGCGCTGAGCTCACCGGCCATCAGGTCGGAAACGTGCCGGGCAGCAGGATCTTCCGGTCCACGTTGCGGATGTCGGTGTGGCCGCAGAAGGCCATCGTCACGTCCAGCTCCTTGTGGATGATCTGCAGCGCCTTGGTGACGCCGGCCTCGCCCATGGCGCCCAGGCCGTAGACCATGGCCCGGCCGATCATCGTGCCGCGGGCGCCCAGCGCCCAGGCCTTGAGCACGTCCTGGCCGGAGCGGATGCCGCCGTCCATCCACACCTCGATCTGGTCGCCCACCGCCGCCACGATCGCCGGCAGCGCCTCGATGCTGCTGGGCGCGCCGTCGAGCTGGCGGCCGCCGTGGTTGCTGACGACGATGGCGTCGGCGCCCGACTGCACGGCCAGGCGCGCATCCTCCACATCCATGATGCCCTTGAGGATGAGCTTGCCGCCCCAGCGCTCCTTGACCCAGGCCACATCGGCCCAGGACAGGCGCGGATCGAACTGCTCGTTGGTCCAGGCCGACAGGGAGCGCATGTCGCTCACGCCCTTCACATGACCCACCAGGTTGCGGAAGGTGTGGCGGCGCGTGCCGGCCATGCCCAGGCACCAGCGCGGCTTGGTCATCAGGTTGACGATGTTGCGCAGCGTCGGCCGCGGTGGGGCGGTCAGGCCGTTCTTCAGGTCCTTGTGGCGCTGGCCGATCACCTGCAGATCGAGCGTGAGCACCAGCGCGCTGCACTTGGCGGCGCGCACCCGTTCGATCATGTGCGCCATGGCGTCGCGGTCGCGCATCATGTAGAGCTGGAACCAGAACGGCGCCGTGGTGTGCTGCGCGATGTCCTCGATCGAGCAGATGCTCATCGTCGACAGCGTGAACGGGATGCCGAACTTCTCGGCCGCGCGCGCGGCGTGGATCTCGCCATCGGCGTGCTGCATGCCGGTCAGGCCCACCGGGGCGATGGCCACGGGCATCTTCGCGGCCTGGCCGACCATCGTCACCGCCGTGCTGCGGTTTTCCATGTTCACCGCCACGCGCTGGCGCAGCTTGATCTTCTGGAAATCGTCGCTGTTCGCGCGGTAGGTGCTCTCGGTCCAGGAGCCACTGTCGGCGTAGTCGTAGAACATGCGCGGAACGCGCTTTTCTGCGAGCACGCGCAGGTCTTCGATGGTGGTGATGACGCTCAAGTTCGAGGCTCCTCGCGCGCAGCAGACGCGCCGGCGCGCAGGATAACGCCTGTGCGCCGCGACGCCTCGCGGGAGTACCCGTGCCGGACGCGGCTCAGCTGCGCCGCCGGCGCGGCGTGAAGTTGAGCTGCGCGCCCAGGGAGGCCGGTGCCGGTCCCACCTGCAGGCGCTGGGTGGCCTGCTCCTGGAGCTGATCGGGGTGCCACAGGTTCACTTCGACGGCGCCGTCGGGCACGCCCTCGATGCGCGCTCTGCCTTCCGCATCGGTCTTGGCGAAGTAGGGCGTCGGGCTGACGTAGACCTGGCCGCGCATCGACGAGTGCAGGTGGCAGCCCAGCGAGATCGGACCGCTCTGGTCCACCTTGACGTCGGCAGAGGTCGAGCCACTCGGCTTGCGCGCCGGGCCGTACTCGTCCTTGGTCGCAGAAGGGTACGCGGCATCCAGGCGCAGCTCGAAGTTCTTGGCCGAGGGCACGCTGCCCAGCGGCCCGCTCGGCATGGACCGCACGTGGTGATCGTAGTTGTCCTTGTTGACGAACCGCAGCGTGCTGCCCACCGGCAGCACGGTGAGGAAGGGGACGAACCGCAATCCCTCCTGCGCGATGACCACCGGAGCCGCCGCGGGCAGCGGAACCACCTTGGCGGCCGGCTCCACGAGCACGACCACGTCGGCGGCCGGCTTGCCGTCCCTGTCGGTCACGGTGACTTGAAGGGTGCCGGCGTTCGACGCCAGGGACAGGGCCATCAGGCCCAGCGTGAGGAGGGTGTGCTTCATGGTGTGTTGACGATCTCGCGGTGCATCGGAGCCAGTCGGGCCAGCATGCGATTCTGAACGCTGAAGGGGATGTTCTGGTCGTCCATGCTCAGCTGCAGCACCTCGACCAGCGCATTGAAGTCCGATTTCGTGATGTCCATGCCGCTGTGCGCCTTCTTCATGTCCGGGCCATTCAGCCGGCAGGGTCCGCCTGAGAGTTCGCAGAGCTGCGGCGACCAGCTGAGCCTTGACGTGGTTCTGGTCCACATCCTTGAAAAAGGGTTGCATGCGGGGATCGTCCAGCAGTCGGACCATGAACCGGTCCATCAGACGGACGAGGCCCGGGCGCGCACCGAAGGCCTGGTACAGGGAGTCGTCTGCCGTCTGGGTTGCCCGAGCAGTGGCTGGCGCGGTCTGCGCGTGCACGGCGCCGAGGCCGCACAGCGCAGCGAGCAGCGTCGATCGAAGGAGGAGCGTGAAGGGCATGGTGGTCTCCGAGTCCAGGGGTCAGTAGGCCAGCTGGGCCGACAGGTACGCGCCCGTCTGGCGCCCGGGCACCACTGCCGGCACGATGACGCCGAGGTCGACCCAGGCCAGCGTCAGCGACAGGTGCTTGCTCGGCGCCCACACGACGAAGAGGTCCTTCCAGTCGTCCTCCTTCAGCCCGGCACCGAGGGGCGAAGGGTTCAGGTTGTCGGGCTTGGCCCGGTACTCCGCACCGATGGCGAGGTCCTTGCGCAGCAGCCACGCCACCGAGACTTCTGGCAGTAGACGGTGGCTGCCGTGGCCGGAACTGCCGAAGCCGAGCAGACCGCCCTGGTTCGCGCTCGAGGCGCGCAGCGTGGCGTTGACCAGCACGCCCGACGAGAGGAACAGCTTGGTGGCGCTGACGTAGACGTCGGTATCCTGTGCCGCGCACCGAGGGCATCGAGTGTCGAACGCAGCCCGCCGGCATTCGCGCGCTTGTGCTGCAGGCCCACCGCCACCTGCGGCGTCCAGGTGTCGCTGTCGAGCACGGCCTCGCCTGCCACGCGCAGCTTCAGGCCGACGATGTCCTGCCGCAGGCGCAGGCCCGGCAGCCCGAGCGCGGGACCGGTGGGGCCGGTGTCGAAGTCCTGCTGCGCCAGGGACGCCTCGACACGGTCGTCCAGGCTCAGGGCGACCCCGTGGCTGGTCAGTGCATAGGCCTGGGTCCTGACACGGGTGCCGAAGGCCGTGGCGCCGAGCTGACCCGGGTGGCATAGCCGCCGGTCAAGGCCCAGGGGGTGAGACCACCTCCGGCGGCACCTTCGATGCTGCTCACGCCACCGGTCAGCAAGAGCTTCCCCCGGCCCGGCCCGAAAGCAGGGGCTCCGGCGTGGTCGGCGATTGCGCGAGTGCGGGCATTGCGGTCAGCGCCGAACCCAGCGCGAGGCCGGCCATGGCGATTCGGATCATGCGAAATTCTGTCGGGTGGGCGTGCACGTTTCAAGATACGGCACCACGGGCCCGCCAGATGTGCGCAACCCGGCAAGAGTTCACGCTGGCGAGCGTCCTCAGCGGTCTCAAGGCGCGGCTCGAACGGCGAAGCGGCCTGCGGCGGCCGTTTCGCACGGTCCCGGGATGGGATGGAGCCAAGCCGCTCAACCGCAGCGTCGGCCGGCCGATACAACGATCGCCGTTCCACTGTTCAAACGATCCCATGACGTCCACACACCCGATTCGTCTTCCCCTCGCTGTGGCCTGTCTTGCTGCCCTGGTCGGATGCACCACCCCGCCACAAGAGCCCATGGGTCCGCTGGCCAAGGAAGAGATCGTCGCGGTCAGCACCAGCCACTTTCTGCTGCGCTTCAATGCCGGCCAGCCGCAGAAGGTGCGCGACCGCAAGGCGATTGCGGGACTCAGGGCGGGCGAACGACTCGTCGGCATCGACTACCGCGTGGCGCGCGGCGAGCTGTACGCCCTGGGCGTCACCGGCCAGCTCTACCGGATCGACGTGGCACAGGCGCGGGCCACACCCGTCGGCACTGGCGCAGCGCTGCCGGGTGGCACTGCGGACACGGAGTGGGGATTCGATTTCAACCCGACCGTGGATCGCATCCGCGTCGTGAACCGCGGTGGGCTGAACATGCGACTGCACCCCGACACCGGGGCACAGGTCGATGGCGACGCCAGTCTGGCAGGCGTCCAGGCCGATAGCCCGTTGGCGTACGAAGCGGGTGACACGCAAGCGGGCCGCGCCCCGGCCATCGTGGCCGCTGGCTACACGTACAACAAGACCAACGACAAGATCACCACCAACTACGCGATCGACGGCGCCGCGGGAACGCTGGTGCGCCAGGGTTCCAGGGAGGGCGAGACGCCCCTGGTTTCGCCCAACACCGGCCGCCTGGTCACCGTGGGCAACCTGGGCCTCGGGCCCCTGGCGCACGCGACGCTGGACATCTCCGACCTCTCGGACACCGCCTACAGCGCGGCCTGGGCGCCGGGTGGCGCGACGCGCTGGTACCGCGTGGACCTGGCCACCGGACGCGCCAGCTTCATCGGCACCGTCGGCATGGGCGAGAACCTGATCGGCGCCGCCATCGAGCCCTGATCGCCGCGGCGCGCTGCGCCGTGCATCGGCCAGTCAGCGCGCTGCTGCCGCCTCGTGACCCTCGGCGTCGAACGCCTGCGCGAACAAGGGCAGGGCCGCGAGCGAACCGGGCTCGCACGCAGCCATCGCGGGCGAGGAGGTCACCGCCGGGTGGGCTGCCACCAGGTCGTTGACCTTCGCCAGCGCTCCCGCCCGCACGCCCAGCAGCCGCAGGCGCCGCGTCAGGTCGATGCGCTTGAGACACTGGCCGGCGGCCCGGCGGATCGCCCTCGCGTCGAGCGTGTGCGCCGGCAGGCTGAGGTCGCGCGTGACCGACTTGAAGTCATCGAAGCGCAGCTTGATGCCGATCGTCCGGCTGGCGTAGCCCTTGCGCGCGAGGTCGCCCGCCAGCTGCACGCACAGGCGGGTGAAGATGGCCGAGAGCGCGGCCCGGTCGCGCACCGCGTGCAGATCGCGCTCGAAGGTGGTTTCGCGGCTGATCGACTTCGGCTCGCTGTAGGTGACCACCGGGCGCTCGTCGCGGCCGTGCGAGGCCTCGTGCAGCCAGGTGCCGTAGCTGCGGCCGAAGCGCTCGACCAGCCATGGCGGATCGGCCGCGGCGATGTCGCCGATGGTGTGCAGGCCCAGTGCGGCCAGTTTCTCGCTGGCCTTGGGGCCGATGCCGTTGAGCTTGCGGGCCGCCAGCGGCCAGATGCGCGTGGGGATGTCGCTGGCCTCGAGCACCGTGAGGCCGTCGGGCTTGTCCAGCTCGGAGGCCAGCTTGGACAGCAGCTTGTTGGGTGTGACACCGATCGAGCAGGTCAGCCCGGTGGCGTCACTCACCGCGTCCTTGAGGGCCTGTGCCGCGGCGCGACCGCCGTCGTCGCTGCACGCCGGGCAGGTCGCGTGAGGTCGATGTAGATCTCGTCGATGCCGCGGTCCTCGACACAGGGTGCCAAGGCGCGCACCGCCGCCTTGAAAGCCCGCGAGCAGCTTGCGGTACTCCTCGAAGTCGATCGGCAGCAGCACCGCGTCGGGCGCGAGCTGCGCCGCCTTCATCGTGCCCATGGCCGAGAACACGCCGAGCGCCCGCGCTTCGTAGGTGCTGGTGGTGATGACGCCGCGGCCTGCGTAGTCGCGCAGCCGTGCGAATTCGCGCGTGCCGTCGGCGCGAAGCACCGGCTGGTGGCGCTGCCCGCCGCCAATGACCACTGGCAGCCCACGCAGCTCGGGATAGCGCAGCAGCTCGACCGACGCATAGAACGCATCCATGTCGAGGTGGGCAATGCGGCGCTCCGGCACAGGGGGTGAACTCGAGGGCAAATCCATGGCTGTGCTTTTATACAGTAAATGGCCGGCAGCCGCAGCACTTTCTTGTCGGTCCGGGACCGCTTGCCCGTATGCTGGGATGCCATGGGACACACCCACTCGATCCAGCTGGCCACCCGGGCGGATGCCCTCGCGATCGCACAGATGTCTCGCGACCTGATCGAGCATGGCCTGGGCTGGAGCTGGACCGCGCCGCGCGTGCTGCGCAGCATCGACGATGCCGACACCAACGTGGCGGTGATGCGGGATCCCGAACTGGGTCTGGCGGCCTTCGGTCTCATGAAGTACCAGGAACACGCGGCGCACCTGCTCCTTCTGGCCGTGCAGCCGCTCCATCAACGTCGCGGCCTGGGCCGGGCGCTCGTCGGCTGGCTGGAAGCCTGTGCGGGCGTGGCGGGTGTGGCCACGATCCATCTGGAGGCGCGCGAAGGCAATGCCGCGGCGCGGGCGTTCTATGCGCGGCTGGGCTACCAGGAGGTACAGCAGGTGGCGGGCTACTACAGCGGCCGCGAGGCCAGCGTTCGGCTGGTGCGGCGGCTCGGCGCGTCGCGCGACTGAGCGTTGGGTTCACCGGCGCCGCCTGGCGCCGAGAAGGGATCAGGCCTGGATGCTGGCGCCGAGGCTGGCGCGGGCGGCTGCACCCTCAGCCGAATAGAGCACCGCGGCGTCGCGGGGCATCAGCACATCGATGGCGCGGTCGAGCGCCGCCGTGGCACGCGACAGCGACTCGCGCTGGGCCGCCACCTGGCCGCCAGCCTGCGCCAGCCGCTGGCGCAGCGCTGCGGGCAGGGGGCCCAGGCGGGCCGCACGGGCGAAGCCTTCGACCGCCAGCGACAGCGCACGCTGCAGCTCGGTGGCCTGGGCATCGATCGCCGCCACGTCGCGGGCGCGCAGCGCCTCGCTCGATCCGGCCAGGCGCGCCTCCACGGCGGCCATGGCCGGCTCCAGCTTGGGATCGATCGGGGTGATTTGCATGAAGCGGACGTTGCGGCTCAGCGCTGGACCTTGCCGAGCAGTTCCTGTGCGTTGGCGATCAGCTTGTCGGCGATCACCTCGGGGTTGACCTTGTAGCTGCCGTCGGCGATGGCTTGCGAGACGCGCTCGACCTTTGCCGCGTCGAACTCGGCAGGGTCGGCGCCAGCGCGCAGGCTGGCCGCCGCGTTGGACAGCTGACCTTCGCGCTCGGGTCGACCGAGGCCGGATTGGCCGCGCCGGCAGCGGTCTTGTCCGCGGCCTTGGCGTCCGCCGGCGTGGTGACCACCGGGGCGATGTTGCGTTTGTCTGCAGGGTTGCCGATCTTCATGGCGTTCTCCAAGGGGTGGAGCAGAGGCTCTTCCCGAACATGATGGTCGGTTTATCGGCCGCCTGGTGCAGCGACTTTAGAGAATTTTTGCAGGCGACCCGCGTTGGTGGGGGGCTCACAGTGCCAACTCCACCCGCCGATCGCCCACCGGCAGGCCCGTGACCACCCGGCCGCTCTCGGTGCGGACGCGCGCCGGTTGGCCCTCGATGCCCGGCGGTGAGTGCCTGGCCCTCGCCGCTCACGCTGAAGCCATTGCCCTGCGCCACGACCTTGACCATGTCGCCGGCGGCAAACCATTCGCGCAGCTGCAGGTGCGACGCGCGCAGGCTCTGGCCGGCATCAGTGGCCGGGTCAAGCGTGCGGCCGACGGCCGCAGCCGGCACGACCACCGCGCTCGAGCTGTTTTCGGCGAGATCGACCTCGGCTTGTAGCCAGATCGGAGGGCTTCAGCACGCTGCCCACCGGCAGGGCCGCGGTGGCCACGAGTGCCGGGCCAAAGACCTTGACGGTGACGGGCAGGTACACGTTCCAGCGCGTCGGCCCCTGCACGCAGCGCACGCCGATGCGTGACTGGCCCCACAGCCGCGTGCCCGGCGGCAGATATGGCTCGACCTGCTCGCAGGGCGCCAGGCGCAGCCGCGGGTCGAGCGCGCCCACCAGGACTTCGACGCGCAGCGTGGGGTCGGGGCGGGTGCCGTCGAGCGCGAACTGCCGGACCTGCTGTTGCAGCGCTTGCGGCGCCTGCGTCTGCGCATGGGCGTCCTGCACCGTACACACGGCCAGCAGACAAAGGGCGAGAGACGACACGAGCCTCGGAATCATGCCGCGACTGTAGGTGTGGCGCCGACCGCCCAGACGCCGAAATGGCACCCAAACACCGTGCTGTTCGCGCTTATGTTCCGGCGTCGCTGTCCAGAATCGCTCACATCGCCATCCGGGTTTTCTGGCCTGGCACCGGACGCAAGGGGCAGCCATGCTGAACCGACTCACCGACACGCTCGACTTCCACGGCCAGGCGCTGACGCTGCGCTCGGAGCGCCAGCGCCTGCTGGCCAGCAACATCGCCAACGCCGACACGCCGGGCTACGTGGCCCGCGACATGAACTTCGCCCAGGCGCTGCGCCAGGCCACCGGCGCGTGGCGGCGCAGCGCGCACGCTCGCCGCCACCAGCCCGGGCCACATGACGCGCCGCCAGTGGCGCCCGCGCCGAGCCCAACCTGCTGTACGCCAGCGCCGAGCCAGACCAACCTCGACCGCAACACGCGTCGACATGGACCGCGAGCGCGCCAACTTCGCCGACAACTCGCGTGCGGTACGAAGCCACGCTGCGCTTCATCAACGGCAACGTGCGCACGCATGCATCGAGCGCCATCACGGCCAGTCAAGCCGGGCACCCTGGATCGCCGGAGCCCGATCATGTCGCATGTTCAACATCTTCAACGTCTCGGGCAGCGCAGTCAGTGCGCAGAGCCAGCGGCTCAACGTGGTGGCCAGCAACCTGGCCAACGCCGACACCGTGGCCGGCCCCGACGGCCAGGCCTACAAGGCGCGGCAGGTGGTGTTCCAGACCCTGCTGATGGGGCGAGGCGGCCGGAGCGCAGCCGGCGTGCGCGTCAGCACGATCGAGGAAGACGCCACCGGGCCGCCGCGTGCACGACCCCAAGCACCCCGGCGCCGACGCCGAGGGCTACGTGACCTACAGCAACGTCAATGCGGTGGAGGAGATGGTCAACATGATCTCGGCCTCGCGCTCGTACCAGAACAACATCGAGGTCATGAACACGGCCAAGACCCTGCTGCAGAAGACGCTGCAGATGGGCCAGTGACCTGACCGCCCCACCAGGACATTCCGCCATGCCCGTCAGCTCCGTCAGCTCATCCTCCGACCGACCCTCGACACGCCAGAGTGCCGGCGTGGCCGCCGCCGGCGAGCGCCGACCGCTTCCTGAAGCTGCTGGTCGCGCAGATGCAGAACCAGGACCCGCTCAACCCGATGGACAACGCGCAGGTCACGAGCCAGATGGCGCAGATCAACACCGTCAGCGGCATCGAGAAGCTGAACACCACGGTGCAGGGGCTGTCGAGCCAGTTCATGCAGATGCAGGCGCTGCAGGGCGCGACGCTGGTCGGCCGCGACGTGATCGTGCCGGGCAACAAGCTGGACATCGATCCCGAACGGCGTCGGCCAGGGCGGTTTCGAGCTCGACCAGCGCCGGCCGACCGCGTGAAGGTCGAGGTGCTCTCCGCCAGCGGCCAGGTGCTCGACACGCTCGAACCTCGGCGCGCAGAGCGCGGCATGCACAGCTTCGACTGGCCCGCCGGCACGGCCACCAACGACAGCGGCCTGCGCTTTCGCGTCACCGCCAGCCGAGCGGCGCCACCAGCTCGCCGCCACCGCGCTGATGCGCGACCGCGTCGACGCGGTCAGCACCAGCGGCAACGCGCTTCAACCTCGAACTGCCCGAACGCCGGCACCGTCGCCTACAGCGACGTCAAGGCCTTCAACTGATCCACTCCGCATTCCACCCAAGGACATCACCATGAGCTTCCAGCAAGGTCTCTCCGGTCTGAACGCCGCCAGCAAGAACCTGGAGGTCATCGGCAACAACATCGCCAACGCCAACACCTTCGGCGCGAAGGCGGCGCGCGCCGAGTTCGCCGACATGTACGCCACCGCGATGAACGGCGCGGGCACCAACAACATCGGCATCGGCGTCAACCTGGCGGCGGTGGCGCAGCAGTTCACGCAGGGCAACATCATCGACCACCGAGCAACCCGATGGACCTCGCGATCAACGGCGCCGGGCTTCTTCCAGGTGACCGACGGCCAGAGCCACGTCGACTGTACACCCGCAACGGCCAGTTCAAGGTCGACAAGCGACGGCTACATCGTCAACAACCAGGGCAGCAGCTGATCGGCTACCCGGCCGACGCGCACGGGCGTCATCCAGCCGGGCCAGGCGCAGCCGCTGCAGCTGCCCACGGCGGGCATCACGCCGCAGGCGCACGAGCGACGATCGACGATGGAGATCAACCTCGACTCGCGCGCGGCCGACCACCGCGCCGGCGGCCGGCGCCGCAGATCGACTTCACCGACCCGACCACCTACAACAACGCCACCTCGGTGACGGTCTACGACGCCAAGGGCCAGGACGTGGCGCTGACCTACTACTTCCAGAAGGCCGCCACCGACACCTGGAACGTCTACGTCACCGCCAACGGCACGCCGGTGCACGACACCGACGCGGCAGCCGACCGGTTGCCGACCGACGACGATCGAGCTTCCCGACCAACGGCGGCGCGCCGACGGCGCCGGTCGGGCACGGTGCCGCTCGACATCCCGGCCACGACCAACGCCGCCGGCGCGCAGACGCATGCCGATCACCGGCGTCACGCTCGACCTGACCGGCGCCACGCAGTACGGCTCGGCCTTCGGCGTCACCGACCTGACGCAGGACGGCTACGCGCCGGGCCAGCTGGTGGGCATCCAGTTCGAGGCCAACGGCGTCGTCACGGCGCGCTACTCGAACGGCCAGTCCAAGCCGGCCGGCCAGGTGGAGCTCGCGACCTTCCGCAATCCGCAGGGCCTGCAGCCGCTGGGCGGCAACGCCTGGGCCGCGCAGCTACGCCTCGGGCGATCCGATCGTCGGCGTGCCCGGCGACGGCAACCTCGGCGTGCTGCAGTCCGGCGCGCTGGAGGAATCGAACGTCGACCTGACCGCCGAGCTGGTCAACATGATCACCGCGCAGCGCGTCTACCAGGCCAACGCGCAGACCATCAAGACGCAGGACCAGGTGCTGCAGACGCTGGTGAACCTGCGCTGATGCTATCCGCAGCGCTCGCCGCCGCGTCGCGAGCTGGCGACCAGCTGGGCGCCCGACGCGCGGTCGCCCCGCCATCACCAGGAGAAGCCGCCATGGACCGCATGATCTACCTGTCGATGTCGGGCGCGAAGGCGACGATGCAGCGCCAGGACGTGCTGGCCAACAACCTCGCCAATGTCGTCGACGACGGGCTTTCGCGCCGAGCTGCAGGCGTTCCGCGCCGTGCCGGTGCGAGGGCAGCGGCGCGAGCACGCGCGTGTCTATGCGCTCGAAACGACGCCCGGCTACGACGCCAGCGCCCGGCGCCGGTCACGGCCACCGGCCGCAACCTGGACGTGGCGATGAAGGGCAACGCCTGGCTCGCGGTGCAGGGCGCTGGACGGCACCGAGGCCTACACCCGCGGCGGCTCGCTCGACGTCGTCGCCGACGGCACGCTGATGACGCGCAGCGGCCTCACGGTGCTCGGCGACGGCGGGCCGATCCAGGTGCCGGCCAACAGCGAGGTGAGCATCGGCAGCCGACGGCATCGATCAGCGCGCAAGGCGCCAACGGCCGCAGCCACGCCGGTCGGCCGGCTCAAGCTCGTCACGCCCGAAGCCCCGCTGGTGCGCGGCGCCGACGGCCTGTTCCGCGGCGCCGACGGCGACCTCCCGGCCGACGCGCACGGCGCGCCTGCAGGACGGTGCGCTCGAAGGCTCCAACGTGAGCCCGGTCGAGACCATGGTGGCGATGATCGCCGCCGCGCGCCAGTTCGAGGCGCAGATGAAGATGATGCAGACCGCCGAAGCCGACGAGAAGGCGGCCGCCCACCTGCTCGCACCCTGATCGCGTCGTCTCGACCAGGCTGTCGCGGCCACGGCAAAGAAGCCGTCGGAACCCACCTCTTTTCGACCGGCCGAGCCCATCGCCCAGGCGCCACCATGCTCAGGACTACGAAAGGCTCGCCATGATGCGTTCGCTGTGGATCTCGAAGACCGGCATGGAGGCCCAGCAGACCCAGCTGGACACCATCTCGAACAACCTGGCCAACGTCTCGACCAACGGCTACAAGCGCTGCGCACGCGGTGTTCGAGGACCTGATGTACCAGAACCTGCGCCAGGTCGGGCGCCAACAGCACCGAGCAGACCACGCTGCCCACCGGGCTGCAGGTCGGCCTGGGCACGCGCGCCGTGGCCACCTCGCGCACCTTCACGCCAGGGCAACCTGCAGCAGAGCACGCAACCCGCTGGACCTGGCGGTGCAGCGGCAACGGCTTCTTCCAGGTGCAGATGCCCGACGGCACCGCCGGCTACACCCGCGACGGCTCGTTCCAGGTCGACGCGCAGGGCCAGCTCGTCACCAACAACGGCTACCCGGTGCAGCCCGGCATCACCATTCCCGCCAACGCGCAGAGCGTGACGATCGGCACCGACGGCACGGTCAGCGTCACGCATGCCCGGCCAGGCGCTGCCGCAGACCGTGGGGCAGCTGCAGCTGGCCAGCTTCGTCAACCCGGCCGGCCTGGAGCCCAAGGGCCAGAACATCTTCGCCGAGACCGCCGCCTCGGGCACGCCCAACGCCGGCGCGCCCGGGCACCAACGGCCTGGGCACGCTGCAGCAGGGTTTCGTCGAGACCTCCAACGTCAACGTGGTCGAGGAACTGGTCTCGATGATCCAGACCCAGCGCGCCTACGAGCTCAACTCCAAGGCCATCCAGACCTCCGACCAGATGCTGCAGAAGCTCGGCCAGCTGTGAGCGACGCGCCATGATCTCGACCAAGCACCTGCGCTGCGCTCGTCGCCTCGGCGCCTTGCTCGCTGCCTTGCTGCTGCTCGCGGGCTGCAGCACGCTCAACGCGCCGCGCCAGGTCGACGTGCGCCGAACCCACGGCCGCGCGCCGCTGCCGGTGCCGGCGCCGGTCGGTCAACAACGGCGCGATCTTCCAGGCCGCGCAGTACCGGCCGCTGTTCGAGGACCACCGCGCGCGCCTGGTCGGCGACACGCTGACGGTGCAGATCGTCGAGAAGGTCGTCGGCCAGCCAGAAGAGCACCAGCTCGATCGACAAGACGCGGCAAGCTCGACGGCCGGCGTCACCGCGCTGCCGCTGCATCTCGCGCCAACTCGCTTCGGCCGCGCCAGCGTGGCCGGCACCTCGACCAACACCTTCGCCGGCAAGGGCAGCACCGAGACCACCAACGACTTCTCCGGCACCATCACCGCCACCGTGACCGAGGTGCTGCCCAACGGCCACCTGGTGATCGCCGGCGAGAAGCAGATCGGCGTGAACCACAACGTCGACGTGCTGCGCTTCTCGGGGCAGGTCGACCCGCGCGCGATCCAGCCGGGCAACTCGTCGCCTCGGCGCAGATCGCCAACGTGCGCATCGAGCACCGCGGCCGCGGCGCGCAGGCCGAGGCGCAGGGAATTGGCTGGCTGGCGCGCTTCTTTTTGAACGTTCTGCCGATCTAGCAGCTGCCCAGAATCAGCGGGTCATCCGAGGCGACATCCGCGACATGCACAACACCGAACGACTGCTCCGCTCGCTGATCGCCCTGGCTGGCTGCTGGCGCCAGCGCCGCGCTGTGGTGGCCGCTGCCGGCGCAGGCCGCGCGCATCAAGGAAGTCGCCACCGTGCAGGGCGTGCGCAGCAACCCGCTGGTCGGCTACGGCCTGGTGGTGGGCCTCGACGGCACCGGCGACCAGACCACCTCCGATGCCCTTCACCACGCAGAGCATCAACGCGCTGCTGCAGCAGATCGGCGTCACCGTGCCGCCGGGCACCAACATGCAGCTGAAGAACGTGGCCGCGGTGATGGTCACCGCGCAGCTGCCGCCGTTCGCGCAGCCGGGGCAGACGATCGACGTCAACGTCTCCTCGATGGGCAACGCCAAGAGCCTGCGCGGCGGCACGCTGATCGCCACGCCGCTCAAGGGCGCCGACGGCCAGATCTACGCGATGGCGCAGGGCAACCTGATCGTCGGCGGCGCCGGCGCCTCGGCCGGCGGCTCCAAGGTGCAGGTCAACCACCTGAGCGCCGGCCGCGTGCCCGACGGCGCGACGGTCGAGCGCGGCGTGCCCACGCCGCTGAACCAGGGCGACTACCTGCAGCTCGACCTCAACGCCAACGACTTCAACACCGCGCGCGAAGTGGCGCGGGTGATCAACGCCAAGCATGGGCGACGGCATCGCGCAGGCGCTCGACGGCCGCGTGGTGCGCGTGCGCATGCCGGCCATCGCCCGAACGAGCGCGTGTCGCTTCATGGCCGACATCGAGAACCTGCACGTGCGAGCGCGCCGCGCCGGCGGCGAAGGTGGTGATCAACGCGCGCACCGGCTCGGTGGTGATGAACCAGGCGGTCACGCTGGCGGCCTGCGCGGTGGCGCACGGCAACCTGTCGGTGACCATCAACTCCACGCCGGTGGTCAGCCAGCCCAACGCGCTGTCCGCGGGGGCCAGACGGTGGTCGCGCGAGAAGGCCGACATCCCGATCAACCAGGCAGCCCGGCTCGCTGATCCAGCTGCCCGCCGGCACCAAGCTGGCCGACGTGGTGAAGGCGCTCAACTCGCTCGGCGCCACGCCGCAGGACCTGCTGGCGATCCTGCAGGCGATGAAGTCGGCCGGCGCGCTGAACGCCGAGATGGAGGTGATCTGATGGCTGTCTCGCGCCACGTCGCCGCTGGCCGTCGACACCGCATGGCATCGACGCGCTGCGCGCGAGCGCCGCGCAGCGACCCGAAGGCGGCGATCAAGGAGGCGGCCAAGCAGTTCGAGGCGCTCTTCATGCAGCGAGCTGATGAAGAGCATGCGCGAGGCCACGCTGACGTCCGGCATGCTCGACAACGCCGGCACGCAGCTCGGCACCGAGATGCTCGACACGCCAGTTCGCCAGCAAGATGACGGGCCTGCCCGGCGGCCTGGGCGAGGTGATCGCGCGCCAGCTCGAGCGCCAGATGGGCTGGCGCGCAGCCGGCGCATTCCGCGGCCGCTGCCACGCGGCGCCAAGGCGCGGCGAGCGCGCTGCTCGTCGTCCCAGGCGCAGCGCAGGCCGACTTCGTGCAGCACGCACACCGCGACGCGGCGCGCGTCGGCCGAGGCGCAGACCGGCATCCCGGCGCCTTCATGCTGGCGCAGGCCGCGCACGAGTCGGGCTGGGGCAAGCGCGAGATCCGCAATGCCGACGGCAGCAGCGTCGAACAACCTGTTCGGCATCAAGGCCGGCGCCGGCTGGAAGGGCACGGTCGCCGAGGTCACGACCACCGAATACGTCGACGGCGCAGCCGCGCAAGGTGACGGCGAAGTTCCGCGCCTACGCCTCGGCCGGCCGAGTCGTTCGCCGACTACGCGCAGCTGATGAAGGACAGCCCGCGCTACACCGGCGTGCTGGCCAACGCCGGCAGCGCCGCAGGGCTTTGCCCAGGGCCTGCAGCGGGCCGGCTATGCCACCGACCCGGCCTACGCCGACAAGCTCGGCCGCGTCATCAACACCACGCTGCGCCTGCAGCGCGCGCGTGACCTGAGCAGGAGACCGACGCGCATGGGCGCTTCCGCACTGATGTCGCTCGGCACGCGCGCGATGGCCGCGAACTACGCCGCGCTGCAGACCACCGGCAACAACATCGCCAACGCCAACACCGCCGGCTACTCGCGCCAGAGCGTCGAGCTCGAGACCGCGGGCGGGCAGTTCACCGGCGCCGGCTTCTTCGGCAAGGGCGTCGACGTGGCGACCGTCGACGCGCGCGCACAGCGAGTTCCTCACCCGCGAGGCCGCCGACCACGCGCGCCATCGCCGCGGCCGACGAGGCGCGCAGCACGCAGTTGCAGCAGCTCGAGAAGGTCTTCGGCACGGGCGAGGCCGGGCATCGGCTACGCGGCCGGGCAGTTCTTCAACGCCTTCGTCGACGTGGCCAGCCAGCCGCAGGACGCGTCGTCGCGCCAGGTGGTGCTGGCCGCGCGCCGGCGAACTGGCGGCGCGCTTCCGCACCGCCGGCCGAACAGATCGACAGCATCCAGGCCGGCGTCACCGCAGGACCTCAAGACGCCTGATCGCGTCGGTCAACATGCTGCCGGCGCGGATGGCCGACGCTGAACGACCAGATCGCCGCGGCGCAGGGTTCGGGCCACGACGCCCAACGACCTGCTCGACCAGCGCGAGCAGGCGATCGACGAGATCAGCCAGTACGTGCAGGTCACCACCATCGCCGCCGACGACGGCACCACGAGCGTGTTCATCGGCGGCGGCCAGCGGCTGGTGCTCGGCAGCGAAGCGTCGCCGCTGGCCGCGGTGGCCGATGTCTTCGATCCCTCGCGCGTGCAGCTCGGCATGAACGACTCGGGAACGATCCGCGAGCTGCCCGCAGGCCTGATCACCGGCGGCTCGATCGCCGGGCTGCTGCGGTTCCAGAACAACGACCTCGTCGATGCGCGCAACCAGCTCGGCCAGATCGCCAGCGGCGATCGTCGGGCAGCTGTGAACGCCCAGCAGGCCCTGGGTCTCGACCTGGGCAAGCCGGCGGCAGCGGGCGCGCCGGTGCTTTTCGGTCGGCGCAGCCGTGCTGCGTGCAAGCGGCTATCCACCAACGCCGGTGGCAGCGCCGTGCCCAGCCTGAGCCCTGGTGGACGCGCCGCGAACTGCAGGCCGAGCGACTACGAGCTGTATGCCGACCCGGCACTGCCCGCCGGCAACTACCAGCTGACGCGCCGCAGCGACGGCGTGCAGATGACGGTGAGCGATGGCGACGTGGTCGACGGCTTTCGCATCGACATCGGCAGCGCGCCGGCACCGGCGGCCGGCGACCGCTTCCTGCTGCAGCCGGTGGGCGCCGCGGCGCGCAACACCACCCGGGTGCTCGACGATCCCGCGCGGCATCGCCGCGGCCTCGCCGGTGACGGCCACGCTGGCCGCCGCCAACACCGGCACGGCCAGCGTCGCGGGCCTCACGGCGACAGCGGTGACGCCGGCCGCGGCCGCGCTGACGGCCACCCTGACCTTCACCAACGCCACCGGCGCCTACAGCCTGGCAATTGCGCGACGCCAGCAATGCGGTCGTGCGATCGGCACCGGCACCTGGCAGGCCGGCCAGACCATCCGCAGCGACGCCTGGACGCCGGCCACGCCGGCCATGCGCTACGACTGGCAGCTCGACTCAACGGCGTGCCGCGCAGCGGCGACGTCATCACCGTGGCCGCGACCGCGCTTCCCGGCGGCCGACAACGGCAACGCGCGCGCACTGCTCGGCGCTGCGCGATGCCGGCATCGTCGGGCAGCGCACCGTCAGCGGCATGGTGCAGGCCGGCGACACCGTGACCGACGCCTATGCCAACGCGCTGGCCGACATCGGCGTGCGGGTGCAGGGCGCCAAGTTCGCGGCCGAGCAGTCGGCCAATCGATCGCGGCCGACGCCAAGGAAGCCAAGGCCAGCCAGTCGGGCGTGAACCTCGACGAAGAGGCCGCCCGGCTGATCCAGTTCCAGCAGGCCTACCAGGCCGCGGCCAAGATGCTGCAGGTGGCGCAGTCGGTGTTCGACACGCTGCTGCAGACCGCTGCCTGATCGCGGCCACTCGCCGCGGCCCTCGCAGCCATCGCGGCAACCTAGAGAAAGCCCACCATGCGCATCAGCACCGCCAACGCCTTCGAAGCCGGCCTCGACACCCTGTCCAAGCGCCAGGTGGAACTCAGCGAGTCGCAGGAGCGGCTCACCAGCGGCAAGCGCGTGGCCAAGGCCAGCGACGACCCGGCGGCGGCCGCGCGCGCCGAACGCGCGCTGGCCGGCATCCAGCGCAGCCGAGACCAGCCAGCGCGCGGTGGACGCCAGCCGCACCGCGATGACGCAAACCGAGAGCGCGCTGGGCGATGCCAACGAACTGCTGCAGGCCGCGCGCGAGACCATGGTCGCTGCGGGCAACGCCAGCTACACCGACGCCGAGCGGCCAGCCTGGCCACCAAGCTGCGCAGCCTGCGCGAGCAGCTGCTGGGCGTGGCCAACCGGACCGACGGCGCCGGCGGCTTCCTGTTCGGCGGGCAGGGCGCGACCACGCCGCCCTTCGTCGACGCGGCCGGCGGCGTGCGTCTACCGCGCCGTCGCCGGCCAGCGCCGCACCGACCAGGGCGTGGACCTGCCGCTGAGCATGGACGGCCAGGCGGCGTGGCTGACCGCCGCCACCGGCAACGGCGTGTTCGAGACCAGTGCCGCGCGCCGGCGTCACGCAGGCCTGGATCGACAACGGGCAGGTGAGCGATCCCGCGGCCATGACCGGCTCCACCTACACGCTGCAGTTCAGCGTGTCCGCCGGCGTGACCACCTACGCGGTGCTGCGCGACGGCCTGGCCACGGCGGTGACCGCCGCGCCCTACGCCTCCGGCCAGGCGATCACCGTCGACGGCATGAGCTTCACCATCAAGGGCAGCCCGGCCACGTGGCGACCAGTTCACGGTCCGCCGTCGACGCCCACGCTCACGGTGTTCGACATGCTCGACCGGGCCATCGGCGAGCTGTCGACCGCGGGCCGCACCGGCGCGCAGATCGCCCAGTCCACCACCGACAACCTGCGCGACATCGACTCCAGCCTGGCCACCCTGCAGAGGGCGCGGGCCGCAGCCGGCGAGTCGCTGGTGCGGGCCGACAACGAGACGTCACGTCTTGAAACACTGAAGGTGGCAAGCCAGACCGAACGCAGCAATGCGGAAGATCTGGACATGGTGCAGGCCATCTCGACGTTCCAGAACCAGCAGACCGGCTACGATGCCGCGCTGAAGTCGTACTCGATGGTTCAGCGGCTGTCGCTGTTCCAGTACCTGAACACCTGACGCTTCCTATGCTTGACGTCGGCATCCTCGGCCAGGTGGCGCTGGGCTACTCGCCGTTCATCGACCGCAACCGCGCCGTCACGGCCACGCGGCTGACGGTGTTCCCGCTGAAGCCGGACGCCAGCCTCGACGCGGCGCAGCTGCTGCATGCCGTGGGCGGCGTCTGGCCGGCCGATGGGCCGAAGGTGTCGCTCAACGTCGCCAGCGAGTCCCTGCTGCACGACCTGCTGAAGGCGCAGCCGGCGCCCAACGTGATGATCGAGATGCCCGGCCTTCATGGCCAGCGACCCGGTCAACACCGCCGCCATCACCGCGCTGCATGCCGCACGGCAACATGCTGCTGCTCAAGGGCCGGCCGCTGCAGCGAGCTGCCGCGCGAGGTGCTGCCCTGCTTCAAGTACTCGATCATCGACCTGGCCGACGACCGCCGCGTCGATGGCGCCAAGGCGCCGCGCCGGCGTGACGCGCAGCATCCCGCACGTGCAGGCGGGCGTGCGCACGCATGGCCGACATGGAGCGAGCTTCGCGCGCGGCGCGGAGGCGGTGCTGGGCTGGCCGATCGACGACGCGATCGCGAGCGCCGGCGCCAAGGCGCGGGCAGCCGGCCAGGGCGGCCGGACATGCAGGCCATCGTGGAGCTGATCCACCGGGTCGATGCCGAGGAGCCGATCGACAAGCTCGAGGACACGCTCAAGCGCGATCCCACGCTGGCCTTCAAGCTGATGCGCTACATCAATTCGCCGGCCTTCGGCCTGCGCGTGGAGATCAGCTCGTTCCGCCACGCGATCATGATGCTCGGCTACAAGCGGCTCAAGCGCTGGCTGGCGCTGCTGCTGGCCACCGCGAGCAAGGACGTGAACCTCAAGCCGGTGATGTTCGCCGCGGTGCGCCGCGGCATGCTGATGGAAGAGCTGGTGCGCAGCAGCGGCGACGAGGAGATGCGCAACGAGATGTTCATCTGCGGCGTGTTCTCGCTGCTCGACCGCATGTTCCAGCAGCCTTTCAGCGAGCTGCTCGACAACATTCCGGTGCCGCCGCGCGTCTACCAGGCGCTGGCCGAGGAGAAGGGGCCGTTCTATCCCTACATCAACATGGTGCGCGCGATCGAGAACGAATCGCTGTTCGACTTCCGCGAGTGCGCCGACGCGCTGATGGTCAGCGTCAGCGAGGTCAATCGCGCCGAGCTGCGCGCGCTCACGGCCGCCAGCCAGCTCGAATGAGCGCATCGCCCGGGCTGGAACAGCCCGCGCGCGTTTCCTTGTCCGGGCCTTTGCCCGACACGATGCTTCAGTCCCTGGCGCTGCTCTGGGAGCTGCCACTGGCCACCTTGCTGCTCGACGAGCACCATCACATCGTCGACATCAACCCTGCCTGTGCGGCTTTCACCGGCCGACCGCGTGAGTGGCTGGTCGGTCGGGACACACTCCAGCTGCATGCAGCCGACGACCAGGCCACGGTGGCGCTGGCACGCGAGCGACGGGCCGAGGTCTTCGAGGCTCGCCTGCTGGATGCGCAGGGGCGTGAGCGGTGGTACCGGCAGGTGCAGCGAGCCGTCGGCGTGGCGCAGGGGCATCAGCTCTGGCTGGTCACCTGGCAGGACCGCACGGCCGAACACGCGGCCCGCGATCGCGCCGATCGCACGCTGGCGGAGTTCGAGGCCTGGTTCGACCTGAGCCCGGTGGGCATGGTGATGTACGACGAGCGCGGTCTGCTGGTGCGCAGCAACGCGGCCTTCGAAGCGGTGGTCGGCAGCGCGCCGGTGCTGCTCGACCAGGCCAGCGCGGCGCTGCAGGAGCTCCTGGCGTGGGACGGTTCTGCCGTCGCACCCGAGCTCCAGCCCGGCGCCGTCGCCGTTGCACCGCGAAGTGACGATGGCCCGCGTGACCGAGCCCGCCCGCCGCCTGCGCTCCACCGTGCGCTGCCTGCAGGCGCCGGGCGGGCCACGCCGCTACATGGCGGTGGTGGAGGACCGCAGCATCGAGGAGGAGCGCGACCAGACGCGTGCTGCAGCTCGCCGAGATGGACTCGGTGATGGAAAGCGCCACCGCCGGCATCGCCTACCTGCGCGGCGGCCGCCTGGTGCGCTGCAACCGCCGCTTCGAGGTGATGCTGGGTCTGACCGAGGGTGCCGGGCCGGGCTGCAGCGTGGAGGAGCTCTTCGGCGAGCACCCGCAGGCGCAGCTGATTGCGGCGCAGACCTTGAACGCCCTCGCCGAAGGCGCGGTCCACGAGACCGAGTTCGAGGTGGCCAGCGTCAGCGGCGAAGGCGAGCAGACGTTCTGGTACGCGCTGTCGGTGCGCCGCAGCGCCGGGCCGTCCAGCACGGTCGAGGCGATCGCGGTGCTGTCCGACATGACGCGGCTGAAGCAGCAGCAGCACCAGCTCGAGATGCTGGCGCGCGAGCGCGAGCTGATGTTCAGCCTGTCCGAGGTGGGCATCGCCTCGGTGCGCGAGGGCGCCTGCAGCGTGCCAACGACGCACTCGCCCAGCTGGCCGGATGGCCGGCAGCCGAACTCGCCGGACTGGAGCTGTCGAGCGCTGTTCATCGATCCCGATCGAGTTCGCCCGCCGCTGGCCGCAGCAGGAGCGCGACTTGCGCCTGCACGGCCGCTGGAGCGGCGAGCTCCAGCTGCGCCGCCGCGACGGCATGCTGCTGTGGGTGCAGGTCGGCCTGCGCCTGGTGAGCCAAGGCGACGTGGAAGCCGGCTTCATCGCCTCGTTCGTCGACGTGGACGCGCGTCACCGCGCCGAGCTGGCCGTGGCGCTGCAGGCCGAGCGCACGCGCGCGATCCTCGACTCGGTGCTGGTGGGGATCGTCACCGTCGGCCCGCAGGGCATCGAGTGGATGAACCGCTCGGCCCGCCGCATGTTCGGCGGCGACCTGGCGGACTTCCTGAACCAGCCGATCGGCACGGTGGCCACGCCCGAACCGGACCATCCCTTCCGCCGAACGCAGTACCTCGATGAGCTCATCGAAGGCCAGGCCGAAACCTTCGAGTGCCGCGTCAAGGCGCGCGACGGACGCGAGTTCTGGGTCGTGGGCAACGCCGTCGTCACCGGTCGCGGCCTGGGCGGACGCCAGCTCACCTATGCGCTGCTGGACATCGAGCGCCGCCGTCAGGCGGAGGCGCGCATGTCGGAGGCGCAGGCGTCCTTGCAGCGCATCATCGAAGCGGCGCCGCATGGCGATCACGCTGCGCGACGCGCGCACCCTCAAGGTCCTGCAGGTCAATGAGGTCGCGGCGCGCAGCGTCGGGCGCGAGGCCGCCGACCTGGTGGGGCGCACGCCGGAGCAGATCTTCGCGCCCGAGACTGGCCGCGCAGCGCCGCCAGGACATGGAAGAGGCGCTCGCCGCCCGCACCGTGTTTCAGCGCGAGTACCGCATCACCATCGCCGGCGCAGACCCGCGTCTGGGATGCGCGCTACCTGCCGCTGTTCACCGTGCCGGGCCTGCCGCCCGACCAGCTGCTGCTGGTGTCCACCGACGTGACCGAGCAGCGCGCGGCGCAGGAGGCGCGCTTCGAGGCGGCCATCGCGCAGCGCGAGATGCTGGTCAAGGAGGTCCACCACCGCATCAAGAACAACCTGCAAGGCGTCGCCGGCCTGCTGCAGCAGATCGGCCAGCGCAAGCCCGAGGTGGCGCCGGTGATCTCCGAGGTGATTGGCCAGGTGCAGGCCATCGCTCAGGTCTACGGTCTGCAGGTGGGCGACGGCGGACCGCTGCGGGTGGCGAGCGTCGTCGAGGCGATCGCCGGTTCGGTGCAGCGCACGTTCGGGAGGTCCATCCGGTTCGTCATCGATGGCGAGGAGGCCGACGCGCGGGCATGGGCGCTGCCCGAGGCCGAGTCCATTCCGATCGCGTTGACCGTCAACGAGCTGCTCACCAACGCCATCAAGCACAGCGTGCCGGGGCCGGTGGACGATGCCGAGCCCGAGGTGACCTGCACCCTCGCCGGCACGGCCGAGGGCGTGCGCATCGTGGTGGCGAACCGGGCGCGGCTGCCGCAGGGCTTCAATCTCGCGCAGGTCCCGGGCGGGGTCTCGGGGCTGGGTCTGGTGCGGGCGCTGCTGCCCCGGCGCAGCGCGAGCCTGAGCATCGAGCAGCAGGGTGAACGTGTGCATGCCATCACGCGGCTGCAGCCACCGAGCATCACCCGCGTGGGGGAGGCCTGACGGCCGCCGCACCAATGTCCGACAATGCGGAGGCTGCTGAGGCTGCAGCTCAGAGGGACGGCGTGACACGCAAAGGCACGATTCTGGTGGTGGACGATGACCGGCTGGTCCTGGCCACGCTCGTGCACGGCCTGACGCAGGCCGGCTACGAGGTCATCGACGCCGACAACGGCGACGACGCGATCCTGCTCGCGCGCGAGCACCGGCCCGATCTGGCGCTGCTCGACATCCGCATGGAAGGCAAGAGCGGCTTCGACGTGGCCGAGTACCTGCGCGACTACTGCCAGATGCCATTCATGTTCCTCTCGGCCTTTGCCGACGAGGCCACGCTCGCCCAGGTCAAGGCGCTCGGCGCCGTGGCCTACCTCGTCAAGCCGCTGGACATCCGCGAGATCGTGCCGGCGGTGGAGTCGGCCTTCGCCGGCATCGAGGCCCGGCGCGCGACTGCGGCACCGGCGAACCCTTCGGTCGCCGCGCCGCTGCAACTGGACACCACCGTGGCCCTGGCCGTGGGTGTGTTGATGCACCGCTACTCCTTGCCGCGCGCCACGGCGCTCGAGCGTCTGGAACGGCATGGCACAGCGCGAGAACCGGTCGCTGTGCGAGGAAGCCGAGCGGGTGCTCCAGGCGGTCGAACTGCTGTCGCTGCCGTCAGCGTCCTGAGCGCCGTCGCCGCTGCCGCCTGGGGCAGCGAGAAGTGGAAGCTCGCGCCGCGGCCCACCTCACCCTCGGCCCAGACCTCGCCCCCGTGGCGCCGTACGATGCGGCGCACCGAGGCCAAGCCGATGCCCGTGCCCTGGAAATCGCTGGCACTGTGCAGCCGCTGGAACACCCCGAACAGGCGATCGGCAAAGCGCATGTCGAAGCCGGCGCCGTTGTCGCGCACGGTGAAGGCGTCAGTGGCGTCGCGCGTTCTCTCGAGCCAGATCTCGGGTGCCGGCGACTTGCCGGTGTACTTCCAGGCGTTGCCCAGCAGGTTCTCGAGCACCATGCGCAGCAGGGTCGGGTCGCCCATGACCTGCAGTCCGGGCTCGATGTGCAGCACGACCTCGCGACCCGGCGATTGCCGGCGCAGGTCCTCGGCCACGTAGCCCGCGAGCTGCGAGAGGTTGACCGGCTGCCGCGCAAGCGGCTGCGATGACAGCCGTGACAGCGCTAGCAGCGCGTCGATCATGCCGTTCATGCGCGCGGCCGCGCCCAGCACGCGGTCCAGGTGGTCGTTGCCCACGCGGTCGAGCACGCGCCCGTAATCTTCCTTGAGGATGCGAGTGAAGCCCTCGACGACGCGGATCGGCGCACGCAGGTCGTGAGAGATGGTGTAGCCGAACGACTCGTGGTCGCTGTCGAATGTGCCTGCGGTGGTCGCCGCTCCCTGAGCGGGCACCGGCTCAGCGGCTGGGGCCGGATCGAGCGACAGCGCGCCCTGGTAGCCCGCGAAACGGCCACGCTCGTCGACGCGTGCACGGGCGCGCAGGCGACCGCTCGCCAGCGAGTTTGTCAACTTCGGCGCGGGCCATTGGACGGCGATGTCGAGCAGTGGCTCGTGACGTTCCATGCGCGCCTGCAGCAGGGGGGCGTTCTCGACAACCCAGACCGACCACAATGGCAGCTCTGCAGCCGGTGGCGGCGGGCCGTCGATGATCGAGTCGACTGGTGGACGCCATTCGATGACACGGTGCAGGCTGTCGGTCTGCCAATGCCACTGATTGGAGAGTTCGAGCAGGCACTGCAGCTGCGCACGGCTGTGGCGCAGCTCTGTGGCCGTCTGGTGCTGTCGCCGCAACAGCCACCATACCATCCACGCACCGGCCAGCGCAGAAACCAGGCTGATCGCGATCCACGGCAGCGCAGTGGCAGGGGCAGGGCCATCGGCCGCGCGCGATGTCGCGCTGAACAGCACAAGCCACGTCGCTGCGGCGCGACACACCGAACGGGCCAGTGGCTGCGGATGCGACCTGACGCCAACTGCTCGATCCATGTGCGGAATTGTAAGTAGCGGACCACCGAACAGGGCGGGACGGATGGGTCAAGTTGCCCACGCTGCCGCCGAAACAACACCTGGGTACCCCGTGTCCCACCCCGCCATGCTGATTCGAATCTCCCGCACCTTGCTCTGGGTCGCCGCTGCTGCGGCGCTCGCGGCGCTGTGGGGCCCCGATCAGGACGAACGATGGCTGTCGGTCACGGCGGCCCTCAACCTCCTGGTTGCATTCGCATTCTGGCGTGCGGCACTGCTTCAGCGCCGGTTCGCGCTACAGGATGAGCCCATGGCTTCGACCCATCTTGACGAGACAGCGCTGATGGAAATCGCGGTGCTGTGCTCGCGCTGCTGCGCTGAGGCACAGAGCATGACCGCTCTGGTGGAAGGTGTCGCCCGCCTCCTGAAGCTCGAACTGGGCTCCGCTTCCTCGCGCGGCCGCGTGATCGAGTCCGTCGCCGACTTCGACGGGTCCGGTCGTACCGCACCGGGATCCGGCATCGTCATCGAGAGTCGGCTCCATGGCCGAACGGTGGCGCGGATCGAGCTCAGCGACATGGCCCTGGCTGTGGCGCCGAATGGATTGAACGCACTCATCGAGCTGGTTCAGGCGCAGATGGCCGAAGCCATGCGGCGACTCGCGCTGGCGCAGGCGCCGGAGGAAGTCGTCCAGGGAACGACCCGGCAGGATCTCCAGTCGCCACACGACGCAGGTGGAGCGGCGTCCCGTGCGGGCGGCGCTGACGGCGACGCGAGGGCCGCGGATGTGATTTCCTCACGCGCCGATGGCCCTCCGGCGCTGCCCCTTCAGGGCCGGTACGTTCTGGTTGTCGGGGAGAATCAAGGCCTTGCAGAACTGGTTGGAGAACAGCTCTGCCAGCAGGGCTGTCGATTGCGGCAGGTGCCGGGTGTCGAAGAAGGGCTGCGTGAGCTTTGCGATCAACCGTTCGACCTTGTGTTGGTGAATGTTGGCCTGCCAGCGCTGGACGTGCGTGCCGCCCTGGTGCGCTTCAGGCAAGCCATTCGAAGCCGATATCACGGTCAAGCCGCATGCCAGACACCGGTGGTGGCGATTGGCTCGACGGCCTCCGGTGATGGCTCCGAACACCTCATCGCGCTCGAATTTGACGACCAATTTCTCCCGCCCCTTTCCCCGAGCGATTTCCAGGCCATGTTGAACCGAGTCTTTCGCCCCGTCCTTCGCGCTCCGGCCGATGCCTGCGCCGGACAAGGAGCGTCCGGGCACTCTGCATCGGTGGGCGGATCAGTGCTCGACGAGCAGGCGCTGCAACGCCTGAGAGAGCTCGATCCGAAGGGCGAGAACAACCTGCTCGAACGCGTTTTCAAGGCCTTCGAGACATCGGTGGCACGCCTGATGCCGCAACTTCAGGAGTCGCTGCGAACCGGCGACCGCGCAGGCGTGCGTCACGTTGCGCACACGCTCAAGTCGTCCACGGCCAGCATCGGAGCCATGCGCCTGTCGCAGCAGTGCGCAGAGATCGAAGCCATGATCCGGCTCGATGACACGACCTCGGTGGATACGCGCGTGCAGACCATGTGCACCGAGGTCGAAGTCGTGTTACAAGAGGTGCGTCGATTGACCGGCGCCACAGGATGAACGCGAACACGGAACCAGCTGACGACGATCTGCCAGGCCAGCCCCGGGTGCTGCTGGTGGACGACGACGAGGTCAACCTCTTGTTGACCTCGATCGCGTTGCGCGAGCGCGGGTTCGAGATCACCGAAGCGACGGGCGGCGAGCAGGCCATTCGTGCTGCTCGAGAGCTGGCTGCCCGACGTCGTCGTGCTGGACGCATTGATGCCGGGACTTGACGGCTTCCAGACCTGCCGCCACTTGCGTTCGATGCGCCGGCTTCGAGTCGCTGCCGGTGCTGATGCTCACCGGGCTCGACGACGACGCCTCGATCACCCGTGCCTACGAAGCCGGTGCCACCGATTTCTTCGTCAAGTCCACGCAGTGGAGTCTGCTGGCCGGTCGCTTGCGCTATCTGCTGCGCGCGGCGCGCACCCGCTCAGGAACTTGAGCGCAACAAGTCCCGCCTGGCGCGCGCCCAGGACCTGGCCCGCATGGGCAGCTTCGACTGGAAACGCGGGCATCGGGCGGGCCGGTGTCTCTCCAGCGAAGGCCTGCGCGTGTTCGGCATCGCGCCCGACGAGCATCTGCCTTTTCGCAGCGTGCTGCGCATGCTGCCCGACGAAGACCGCAGAGGTCTGATGACGGTGCTGCGCGAAGTCATCAAGCACGGCTCGGTGCTGGCCACCGACGTTCCCGTGACCCTGCTCGATGGGCGCCAGCGCATCGTGCACGTGGAAGCGGAGCCAGAGTTCAACGAGCACGGTGACCTCATCGGCTACAGCGGCATCGTCCAGGACGTGACCGACCGGCGCCTCGCCGAAGACAAGATCCGACATCTGGCCAACTTCGATGCACTGACTGGCTTGCCCAACCGCCGCCAGCTGATCTGGCGCACCGAGCGCGCCCTGGAGCATGCGCGCCGCCTGGCTCACCAGGTCGCGCTGCTGCTGATCGATCTCGACCGCTTCAAGGTGATCAACGACACGCTCGGCCACGGCGCCGGCGACGAGTTGCTGATGGAAGTGTCGCGACGCCTGCGCTCGTGCGTTCGCCATTCCGACCAGGTGATGGAGAGTTCGCTCGAGGCGATGGGCTCGCGCTCGCACCGCACGCTCGAGGCCGTGGGCCGGCTGGGCGGAGACGAATTCATCGCGCTGCTGCCCGAAGTGGCCGACGAGCGCGATGCCGAACGGGTGGCGCGACGCATCCTCGACCTGATGCGCGAGCCGATCTTTGTCGGCGGCCAGGAGTGTTTCGTCACCGCCAGCGTGGGCATTGCGCTGTACCCGCGCGATGGCGTCGACCATGGCCGATCTGCTGCGCAATGCCGACGTGGCGATGTACTCGGTCAAGTCCAATGGCCGCAATGCGGCCTCGGTCTACAGCCCGGGCCTGGCCGGCAAGGGCCGCGAGAAGCTCGAGCTCGAAAGTGCGCTGCACAAGGCCATCGAGCGCAACGAACTGGTGCTGCACTACCAGCCCAAGGTCGACGTGCGCTCGGCCCGCATGGTCGGTGCCGAGGCGCTGATGCGCTGGCAACGCGGCGGCGTGCTGGTGCCGCCGGGCGACTTCATCCCGCTGGCCGAGGAGACCGGCCTGATCATTCCGCTGTCGGAGTGGGCGATCCGCGAGGCGGCGCGGCAGGCGCGCATCTGGCAGGACAGCTTCGGCTTTGCGGATTCGATCGCCGTCAATCTGCCCAACCGGCTGTTCGAGCGCACCGATCTGGTCGAGCACATCCACAACGCGGTCACCACCTACGGCGTGCCGCACCACGCGATCGAACTCGAGATCACCGAGACAGGCCTGATGAAGGACCTGCAGAACGTGATCCCGTCGCTGCACCGGCTCAACGAGATCGGCGTCGAGATCTCGATCGACGACTTCGGCACGGGCTACTCGTCGCTCGCCTACCTCACCACGCTGCCCATCAGCGAGCTCAAGATCGACCGCAGCTTCGTGCGCGACCTCGGCATGACGCCGCAGAGCCTGGCGGTGGTCACCGCCATCATCGCGCTGGCGCGTTCGCTCGGCCTGCGCGTGATCGCTGAAGGCGTGGAGAACCTGCGCCAGATGGAGGTGCTGCACCGCGCTGGCTGCGGCGTGATGCAGGGCTTCCTGTTCAGCCGTCCGCAGATGCCCGACGACATCGAGACCTGGCTGCAGCAGACCGTGCTGCCGCGCAAGGCGCCCTGGATCGGCAAGGCCGACGAGATGTTGCCGACCGAAACCAACTACGCCGTCGACGGGCGCGAATCGCGCGTCAAGCCTGTGGCCTGAAGCCCATCATGGAAGTTGCCCGATCTGCACCGGCGAAGGCCGCCAACGCGGAAGTGCCGCCTGCCGAGCGGGCGAAGAACGCACTGCGGCGCCTGGCGCTCGACAAACTCGAACCCACGCCCGAGAACTACACCCGCGCCTATGCCCAGGTGGGCGGCGAGACGCTGCCTGCGGGAGAGGGCGAGGCCCTGGCCAACCTGATCGACAAGCTGGTCAAGGGCATCGAGCGCGGCAGCAAAAGCTGGACCACCGCCCGCAAGAAGGAAGGCCTGCAGCGTGTGCTCGCCGGCAGCCGCAGCGATGCCCGGCGCCTGCAGCAACGGCTGCTCCAGCTCGCCTCCAGCTGGGACGAAGATCGCCCGGATGGCGCGGTGAATACCGACATGGCGCCGTTGACCGGGGTCGAGACGCCCGGCGAGCCGCAGGCGTTGGCGCAGCTGCCCCAGCCGATGGCTGTCGATTCGCCGCCCTGGGGCCGCGTGGTAGGCAACGCTCGGTGGTACCACCACCAAATCGCTGCCGCCGCACGAGCCGCAGCGCGGACCAGGTTCGGACCGAACTGGCCGAACTGCTCCAGCGCATCGCGGCCCGCGGGCCCGACGCCGCCCTGGTCGAAGAACTCGAGGCCTTGTGCAGGCGCGCCGACGTCGTGCTTCAGCACCGCCATCACCTCACCGATCAGCTGGGCACGCTGTGCCAGGAGCTCACCGCCAGCCTCACCGACCTGGCCGAAGACGACAGCTGGGCCAAGGGCCAGTGCGAGGCCATGCGCCTGAAGCTGGATGAGGGCCTGAGCGCGCGCGGTGTGCGCTCGGTCAGCGAACTGCTGCGCGACACCCGCGAGCGCCAGGGCCTGCTGCGGGCCGAACGCGAGAAGGCGCGCGATGCGCTCAAGTCGCTGATCAACCGCATGCTCAGCGAGCTGGGCGAGCTCGGCTCCCAGACCGGTCGCTTCCACGAGAGCGTGGGTCGCTACGCCGACGTGATCGAGAAGGCCGATTCGCTCGAGAGCCTGGCCGGCGTGGTGCGCGAGATGGTCGAGGAAAGCCGCACCGTGCAGGCTCTGGTGCGCCAGACCCAGGAGCGGCTGCAGGAAGAACACGCCAAGGCCAGCGAGATGACCGTTCGGGTCGTCGAGCTCGAAGGCGAACTCAAGCGACTGTCCAACGAGGTCTCCACCGACCAGCTGACGCAGATCGCCAACCGGCGTGGCCTCCTGCAGGCCTTCGAGGCCGAGCAGTCGCGGGTGCAGCGCGGCGCGCCGCTGGCGATCGGCTTGCTCGACATCGACAACTTCAAGCGCCTCAATGACGAACTCGGCCACACCGCGGGCGACGAGGCCCTGCGTGCCCTCGCGGCGGTGGTGAGCAAGACGCTGCGCCCCACCGACACCGTGGCCCGCTACGGCGGCGAGGAGTTTGTCGTGCTGCTGCCCGACACGCCGGTGGAAGAGGGCCAGCAGATCCTCACCCGGCTGCAGCGTTCCCTCTCCGGCGGACTCTTCATGCACGAGGAGAAGACGATCTTCGTCACCTTCTCGGCAGGCGTGACCACCTACGCTGCCGGCGAACGCATCGAGACCGCGCTCGAGCGCGCCGACCAGGCGCTCTACGAGGCCAAACGCACGGGCAAGAACCGCACCTGCGTCGCCTGATTTCCAGGGCCGGGCGCGCCGCGTCGGCCTGACAATCAAGAGATGCAAGGTCCGCAACGCATCGTCTGCCTGACCGAGGAAACCACCGAGTGGCTCTACCTGCTCGGGCAGGAGTCGCGCATCGTCGGCATCTCCGGCTACACCGTGCGTCCGAAGCGCGCGCGTGCCGAGAAGCCGCGGGTCTCCGCCTTTCTCGACGGCAAGATCGACAAGATCATCGCCCTCGAGCCCGATCTGGTGATCGGCTTTTCCGACATGCAGGCGGCGCTGGCCGACAAGCTCATCCGAGCCGGGCTGAACGTGCTGGTCACCAACCAGCGCAGCGTGGCCGAGATCTTCGGCGTGATGCGCCTGGTGGCCGGGATGGTCCACGAGGGCGCGCGAGCCGAGGCCTGGATCGAGGGCTGTCAGGCGCGGCACCTTGAGATCCAAGCCGCAGCGGCGTGCTGGCCGCGCCGGCCGCGCGTCTACTTCGAGGAGTGGGACACGCCGATGATCAGCGCCATCGCCTGGGTCTCTCAGCTGATCGGCGTGGCGGGTGGCGAGGACGTCTTTGCCGAGCTGGGACGGCAGTCCATGGGGCGTGACCGGGTGATCGCCGATCTGCTCGAACCTGCCCGCCGCGCGCCCGACGTCATCGTGGGCAGCTGGTGCGGCAAGAAGTTTCGTCCCGAGCACGTGGCCGCGCGGCCGGGCTGGCAGGATGTTCCTGCGGTGCGCCACGGCCGCCTGCATGAAATCAAGTCCTGCGACATCCTGCAGCCTGGGCCGGCCGCGCTCACCGATGGCGTCGAGCAGCTGCACCGTGTGCTGGCCGCCTGGGCGGAGAACGAGGCGCACTGAACCAGCCGCATTGCGTTACAGGTGGCCCCGGCGGGCTGGCAAGATGCGCGCTTTCTCGTTGCCCTCCTGGCCGTCGCGCATGCTGTACCTGCTGTCCCCCGCCAAGTCGCTTGACTACGACACGCCCACCTCAGCGCCAATCGCTGCGGCTGCGACCACGCCGGAGTTTGCGGCGCGCGCAGCCGAGCTGATCGACGTGCTCAAGCCCAAGACTCCGGCGCAGATCGCGCGCCTGATGTCGCTGTCGCCCGCCCTGGCCGAACTCAATGTGGCCCGGTATGCGGCCTGGTCGCGGCGCTTCACTGCGCGCAACAGCAAGCCGGCCGCACTCGCCTTCAATGGCGATGTCTATGAAGGGCTCCAGGCAATAACGCTGCTTCCACAGGACCTCGCCTGGGCGCAGCAGCATGTCGTGATCCTCAGCGGTCTGTACGGCGCGCTGCGCCCGCTCGACAGGCTGCAGCCCTACCGCCTGGAGATGGGCACAGCCCTGCGCACGCCGCACGGCAAGGACCTCTACGGCTTCTGGGGCGACACCGTGGCGCAGTACCTGAATCGCCGCCAGTCGCGCGAACCGAGTCCGGTGATCGTGAACCTGGCCTCCCAGGAGTACGCGCGCGTCGCGCTGCGCAAGACCCTCAAGGCGCGCGTGGTCGAGTGCGTGTTCGAGGACTGGAAGTCGGACCGGTACAAGGTCATCAGCTTCCATGCCAAACGGGCGCGCGGTCTGATGGCGCGGCACGGCATCCAGCACCGCATCACCGATCCCGAGGGCTTGAAGACGTTCGATGCCGAAGGCTATGGCTTCGTCGCCAGCGTGTCCGAGCCTGGACCGTTTCGTCTTCCGGCGTCGAATGGATTTGGCAGAATGAACAACACCATGACGGACCAAGTCGTCACCCCCGAACTGCGGCAGTGGATGATCGAGCAAGCCGCTGCGGGCCAGCAGCCCGAGGTGGTGCTCGAGGCCATGCTGGCCAGTGGCTGGCGCGAAGAGGTCGCGCTCGAGGCGCTCGAGCAGACGCTGCGGGGCTTCCTCGATGAGCGGGCCAAGGCCGTGGCGCCCTTGAAGGCGGCTGCAGCGCCCGTGGTGGTGCCCGTGCCGGATCCCCTGCCCGGGACCGATGGCATGCCGGCCACCGTGTGGGCTGGCGACCGCGAAGTGCGGGTTGTGCTCGCGATGAAGCATCCGCGCGTGGTCGTGTTCTCGGGGCTGCTCTCGGATGCCGAGTGCGATGAACTCGTGGCACAGGCGGGGGCGCGGCTGGTTCGCTCCGAGACTGTGCAGACCGAGACGGGTGGCACCGAGGTCAACCCGGCGCGCACCAGCGATGGCATGTTCTTCAATCGCGGCGAGAGCGAGCTGACCCAGCGGATCGAGGCCCGCATCGCCGCGCTGCTGCGCTGGCCGGTCGAGAACGGCGAGGGCCTCCAGGTTCTGCGCTACCGGCCCGGGGCCGAGTACAAGCCGCACTACGACTACTTCGACCCGGACCTGTCGGGCACGCCCAGCATCCTGAAGCGCGGCGGCCAGCGGGTGGCCACCCTGGTCATGTACCTCAACAGCCCGGACGTGGGCGGCGGCACGACCTTTCCGGATGTCGGGCTGGAGGTGGCGCCGGTCAAGGGGCATGCCGTCTTCTTCAGCTACGACCGCGCACACCCTGCCACACGGACACTTCATGGGGGTGCGCCGGTCGTGGCCGGAGAGAAATGGGTGGCCACCAAGTGGCTGCGCGAGGGTGTGTTCACCTGAAACCGGCGCGGTGCGCTGTCAACCGTGCCATCTTGGCCCGCGTTGAGCCTGCGAGCGTTCGCTCAGACCATCATCATCCCTGCAGGAGATACTCCATGAAGAACATCATCGCCGCCCTGATCGCTGCCACTTTCGCCACCGGCGTGTTCGCCCAGGCTGCCGCCCCGGCCGCTCCCGCTGCCCCGGCTGCTCCCGCAGCTGCCAAGCCCGCCGCTGCCGCCGAAATGAAGAAGGAAGTCGCTCCGGAAGCCAAGAAGGAAGCCGCTGCTCCGGCCAAGAAGGTCAAGAAGGCTGCCAAGAAGTCCAAGAAGGCCGACAAGCCCGCCGCCTGATCTCAGGCGCGGCGCGAGCCGACAGAACGAACCCGGCGCGAGCCGGGTTTTTTCTTGGCCGATCGGGAAGGCTCGCCACCGAAGGCGCGGCCCGTGCACTCAGCCGTGCAGGTTCAAGCCCGCAATCGCCCAGGCGCCGTCGACGTGAACGGCCGGCCATCCTCGATGCGGCGCCATTTGCGCTGCTCCCAGGTCTGAGGGCCGTCCAGCGGCCAGGAGGCGATCGCCGCTTCGAGCTCGGCGCGGGGCACGCGGGCAAACTCCGGTCCGGTCTGGCGCAGCAATCTGCGGCCGCGTCGCAGCGACGCGGGCAGCACGGCATGGGTTTCGGCAATCCAGTAGACACAGCCGCGCTCGGCCCAGAAAGCGTGGCGCTCGAAGTTCACACGGCCTGCGAAGCCGGTGTAGTCGGGCAGGATCACATACTCGTTCGACAACTCGACGATCGCATAGGCCAGGTCGCCCAGGGAGTCGCCGCTTCCCCGGTGCACGAAGATGACGCGCCGGATCTGCTCGCTCGACACACGGTCGACCTCCAGATCGTCGCGATAGACGATGATGTCCGGCCCCTGCCAGACGGTGCGCCAGGCGGTTCTCATGGACGCTTCTCCGAAGTCGGGAGGATGACCATAGCGCGGCTTCCGGGGTCAAATGTGAGCAAACGCTTCATGGGCCCTTCGCCGAGAGCCGGGCGTCGCAAGCGCCCCAATGGCGGCCGAACTGAGAGGTGAGCCGATGACAGCAACCCCAACCGTGGTCTCGCGCCTGCCCCTGGTGGGGGAGGCCGTGCGTCCCGCCGATCGCGGCGTGCTGGCGGCGGGGCAGCAGCATGAGCCGCGCGCGGCTCCGGCGGCCGCAACCGCGCCCATCGTGGTGGTCCACGGCGTGGGCGACTTCAGGCCGGGCGACCTCATCGAGGAGATCGCGCGCCAACCGGTGTTCTCGCGCCGCGATGACTTCACCCGCGAGACGGTGTTCGCACGCGACCAGCGCTACACCTTGCTGCGCGATGCGCGCGGTGATGCCGCAAGCGCCAGACCACAGCAGGGCAACGCGCGCCTGCTCGAGGTCAATTGGTCGGACGTTCGGCGTGCCATGCCCAACGTCCTGGGCCTGCTGCAGAACTTCGTGTCGCTGCTGATGGCGCTGATGCGCATCGGCGTCGGCGGTGCGTACCGCTCGCGCACCATTGCCACGCGCCTGTACACCGCCACACTCACGCTCTGGTTGGTCGAGGGCCTGCTGGTGTGGGCGTCGCTGGTGCCGGCGCTCTCGGCCCTGCTGTGGCAGCTCGATCCTGGCGAGCGCATGGCCGCCGGCGCGCTGCTGGCGGCCGCTGCCTTCTACGCCGCGACGCTGCTGCAGCACCTGAGCCTGCCGCTGGCGGCGGGTGGCGTGGTGTTCGGCTTCTTTGCCTTCGGCGCTGGCTGGTTCACCTGCTTCACCGAACGCGGACATCTCGAGTTCGCGGCGCTCTCTGCGGTGGTCCACAGTTGGGCGTTGCTGGCGGCTGCCGGCAGCGTGCTGCTGAGCGCGGTCGAGGTCATCGTCAGGCCGGACCTGCAACGCGCTTCTGGTGGTGTGCGCTGGGTGCATCGGCTGGCACGTATCGGCTGTCTGTGGTTGCCGCTGGTGTTGCTGCTGTTGCTTCAGCCCTTGACGGTGTCGGCCCTGCTCGTGCCCATGGATGGCACGGCGCGTACGAATTGGGGCGAGGCCTTCTCGCGCGACATGCCCTTCGATCCGCGCGACGGCAAGCTCGCCGCCGGTCTGATCGCGGCGGCGCTCGGCGGCACGATGGTGCTCGGTGCGCTGCAGTTCCGGCTGGTGCAGCGCTTCGGACGCAACACGAACGTCGGCCTCGGGCTGGTCGGCGGCGTGGCCTTGCTGGCCGGGGCATCGTGGCTGAGAACGACCGGCTTTGCCGACTGTGCGCTCTGCAACGCCTGCCTGCGAACCGACTGGCTGGCAGCGGCCGGCGTCATGCTGACCGCCGGTGCCGGCATCACCTGGTTCATGTTCGCGCGCAGCCAGGTCCCGCGCGACCCGCACGGTGCGGCGTGGTATCCCGCGGGCATCTTCGCGCGCTTCTGGGCGAGCGTGGCCCTGGCGGCGGTGCCACTGGTGCTCACGGTGGTGCTGCTCTGGCTGGCGGGCAAGGCGTTCGGCCATGGCGCCGGCCCGCAGCGGGTGGACGCCGCGGACGTATTCATCCAGGCGACAAAGTTCGCGCTGCTGCTGGCGCCGATGGCCACACGCCCGTTTGCGGCACTGCTCGATGCCCTGGGTGATGTGTTCTTCTTCGCCGTTCGAGAGCGCGCGCTGAGCACGCGCCACGACACGCTGCCGCGGCCCTGGCAGGCCTTGCGGCTGCTGTGCCGCGATCAGCCCGGTCGCCACGTGGTGGTGTTCGCACACAGCCAGGGCACGGTCATCGCAGCCGCCATCTTCTCGCGCATGGCGCGCACGCTGCTGCGGGCCGACCTGTGCCTCACCCTGGTCACCGTCGGCAGCCCGATCACCACCCTCTACCGCAATTTCCTCGGGGTCGAAATCGGGACGGCCTTCGCCAGTCTATGCGCCAGCCATCCGCAGCGCTTCCGCTGGATCAACCTGTACCGTCCGGCGGACTACGTCGGCGGCGAGATCGAGCTGCCCGGCGTGGTCAACCGCGACTTGCTGACCCCAGGCGATCACGTGGGCTACTGGCGCGACCGCGAACTGCTGATCTGGCTGCAGCAGCTGTGCGCGAGCCCCGACGCCGCTCGGGTCTGATCTCGCGAGCGCGGCCGCTGCCGTCAGCGCACACCGAGCGACACGGCCCAGGCAATCCACGCGGCCGCCGCGCCGAGCACCAGTGCCGGAGCCACCCGCCACGCGAAGCGCGGCCCACCGGCGGTCAGGGCCACGAACAGCCGCACCACGCTGTTGGCCGACACCGCCAGCAGCACACCAAGAAGGAGATCGCGTTCGCTCAGACCACCGCCCGCGTAGATCGCTGTGAGGGACGCCACCGGTGAGTGGGCATCGGCCAGGCCCGCGAGCGCGGCGCTACCGAGCAGCCCGGTCACTCCGAATGCGCGCTGCGCTGCCGTGACGCCGACGGTGACCACGGTGAGCAGGGCGGTGACCGCCAGCGCCTCGCGCAGGCGCAGGGCGCGCGGGGTTTGTGGGGCCTGCGGCGCGCCAGCGGAGCTGTTGTTGTCTCCGGAAGACGCCGTCCGCAGCGCGCTCAGCACCAGCCACCCACCCGCCAGCAAGGTGGCGGCGAGGCCGCACAGGGCCACAGGTGCGATGACGAGAGCGGCAGGACGCGATAGCGCCAGCGCAATCAGCAGCAGCTGCAGCCAGGTGGCGGAGGTCGACATCGCTGCGCCGCTGGCTGCGCCGACTGATCGATCCGGTGTTCGGCGCGCCAGCGCGCCCAGCGAGGCGATGGTGGCCGTGCTGGACACGAAGCCCGAAAAGAAGCCCGAGGCGGCCAGTCCGAGTCGGTCGCCGAAGACGCGCAGCGCCACGTGTCCGGCCGCCTGCACCAGCAGGATCAGCAGCACAAGCGCGGCCAACGGGCGCAGGTGGATGCCGCCGAGCAGGGCCATCGGCCGGTCCGGCACCAACGGCAGCACGACCAGCGCCAGGCCCGCCAGCGTCAGTGCATCGTGCAGTTCCCGCTCGCTCAACCAATGGCGGGCGAAGTGGTGCAGATGCCGCCGCGCGGCGAGCAGCAGGGCGAGTACCGCGCCGCACGCGCCACCCAGCCATGGCGAGATCACGCATTGCACGCCGACCAGGTAGGTGGCGAACAGCGCGAGCTCGGTCGTGAGGCCGGGGTCGCGCGAGCGGCTGCGAAAGTAGGCGATCGCGGTGATGCTGGCCACGAAGATCGCGCCGGCGAGCACGAGTGCCGTTGAGTCGGTACTCTGGGCCAGGGCGCCGCAGAGCGCGGCCACGCTGAAGCTGCGAACGCCAGCGGCCTGCCGATCGTCGCCCTCGCCCTTGCGTCGTTCACGCTCCAGACCGATCAGCAGGCCGCAGCCCAGGGCGACCCACAGCCCGGTGCCGCCGGCAGCCCAGGTCTCGGCCAGGTTCAGAGCGTCACCTGAGCCAGGTGTTCTGGCACCTTCACCTTCCAGCCCAGCTGGTCGGCGATGCGCAACCGCAGTGTGTCGCTCGCCTCCGGTTCGCCGTGGACCACGAAGGTGTGCGAGGGCGCGTGTCTCGAAGCCGTGCAGCCAGTCCATGAGCTCGTTCGCATCCGCATGGCCGAGAAGCCTTCGAGGTGGCTGACCTGCGCCTTGATGGCAACGTACTCGCCGAAGATCTTCACGTCCGGCGCGCCGGCGACCATGCGCGCGCCGCGGGTGCCGGCCACCTGAAAGCCCGGGAAAACGATCTGGTGGCGCGGGTTCGGTGCCATGGCCTTGAGGTGGTGCAGCACGCGCCCGCCGGTGGCCATGCCGCTGGCCGAGATGATCACGCTGGGGTAGCCCGAGCGCCATGCGCCAGAGACAGCTTCTGGGATTGCGCGGCCTTGCCCACGAGTGTGACGCCGTCGCACAGCGTGCCAGCCTCGCGCGTCGGGATGCGCAGCAGCTTGCGGTGCTTGCTGGTACAGCGCAGTGGCGGCGATCGCCATCGGGCTGTCAAGGAAGATCGGCAGATCGGCCGGAATCTCGCCGGCGGCCTTGAGCCGTTGCAGGACGAGCATCAGGGCCTGCGCACGGCCGACCGCGAACGAGGGCAGCAGCACCGAGCCGCCGCGGCGCACCGTGTCGCGGATGATCTGCGCCGAGCTCGGCCTGCACGTCCTCCGGCGGGTGCAGGCGGTTGCCGTAGGTGGATTCGACCAGCAGCACGTCGGCGTGCGGCATGCGCGCGGGCGCCGGCATCAGCAGGTCGTCGCTGCGGCCCACGTCGCCGGAGATACACCAGTGACTCGCGCCGCTGCGCAGCGTGACGCGCGCTGGCGCCGAGCAGGTGGCCGACCGGCGTGAGAGTCGACCTGCACCTCGCCCGAGGCGCACGTGCGGCCCGGCGGCAGCGGCGACAGCTTCGCGATCGCGCGCCGCGCCTCGGCCACGGTGTAGAGCGGCAGCGCCGGCGCGTGGCGCGAGAAGCCGCCGCGGTTGGCCCGGCGCGCGTCTTCTTCCTGCAGGTGGGCGCTGTCGAGCAGCATCACCTCGGCCAGGTCGCGCGTGGCCGCGGTGCAGTGGATCGGGCCCTTGAAGCCCTGCTTCACCAGCACCGGCAGCCAGCCGCTGTGGTCGAGGTGCGCGTGGCTGAGCACCACGGCGTCGATCTCGCGGGCGGAAGGCGAGCGGCGCCCAGTTGCGCTCGCGCAGTGTCTTGAAGCCCTGGAACATGCCGCAGTCGAGCAGCACCGCTGGCCGCCGATCTCGACCAGGTGGCGCGAGCCGGTGACGGTGTCGGCGGCGCCGAGGAAATGGATTTTCATGCGAGGCTCCCATGCCCGATGCGGGACGCAGGCAAGCGTACCGAACGATTCATGCAAACAGGGTAGCGCAGTCGGAGCGAGACCCGGTTGACACAACGCGGGTGCGACGCAGTGAAAGCGAGTTTCAGTGCGGCGGCGCCGCGAGAAAGCGGTCGTACGCCGTCGTGAACTCGCCCAGCACCTCGAAGTGCGGCAAGGCCCCGGTCTGCAACACGGTGGTTCGCCAGTGGCTGCGGCCGGCCACGAGACTCAGCCCGCGGTAGTCGGTGAAGTCGCCTCGCACGCCGTGGCACACCCACACCGGCAGGCGCAGGGCTTCGTACACGGTGTGGATGTCGCGGCTGAACATGCCCGCGGACAGAAAGTGCAGTGGCGCATAGGCGGCGCCAGGCTGGCGCGTGGTGAGGATGTCGTAGCGCCAGAGGGCTTCGTCGATCTGCTTGCCGCCCCAGGTGCGCTCGAGAAAGTAGCGGATCACGCCCGGGCGGGTGAGCCCGCGAAAGATCGCATCGCCCCAACCCGGCCCGCGCAGCGCACCACAGCCACGGCATGCCCAGCGTGCTGCCCGGCGGTCCGCGACGCGGCCGCGTGCCGTTGAAACCGGTGGGGCTGATGAGCGCCAGCGTGCGAAACACGTCGGGCCTCTCCATCGCGGCACGCGCCAGGAATTCGCTGGCCAGCGACAGGGCGAGGGCATCGATGGGCGCCGCTCCGCAGCGCTGCCGGATCAGGTCGACAGTGGCATGGATCGCATCGGTCATCAGTCGCGGCGTGTAGGCGCGGTCGCTGCGCTCGGACAAGCCGTAGCCTGGCAGGTCGATCGAGAACACCGTGCGTTGCGAGCGGTAGTGCTCGTGCAGCGGCCGCACCTCGGCGGCCGCGGCCGCGGCGTTCACGCTGTGCACCAGCAGCAGGCGGGGCCTTGTCCGGCCACATAGACCGTCAGCCGTCCCGCATTGCTGTCGATGGTGACTCGCTCGCCCTCGAGTGCCGGTGGCAGGGTCTCGGGCGTGGCGGGAAGCGGTGTTCCGTGCTTCGAGGGAGCAGGCGTTCTCGAGAGGGTCATGGCGGAGGCGGTGTCGGCAACACCGCCACATTCTCGCGCGCTGGCGCGCAGCTCAGGCCAGCGGCCACGCTTGCCCTCCCTGGTCGGTGGACAACGCTTCGCGCCAGTGGTGGGGCAGCACGATGCCGAGCGTGCGGTCTTCGACGGCCCAGCTGCGGATCAGCGGCGCCTGCGACTTGACGCCGCCGAAGATGGTGGCAAAGGCCACGTCGGCCGCGTCGCGCCCGGTGCCGAAGCGCACCAGACCCATCGGGATCGCGGTGCCCGAGGGGTCGAAGATGTACCAGCGGTCGCCGAGGTAGACCTCCACATAGGCGTGGAAGTCGGGCGGACCCAGCGCCGGATCGGCGCCGTAGTCGGTGCCGGTGGCAAAGCGTGCGGGGATGTTGACCGCGCGGCACAGCGCAATCATCAGGTGCGCGAAGTCGCGGCAGATGCCCACCCGCTCGATCAGCGTGTCGACCGCCGAGGTGCTGGAGTTCGAGGTGTTCGACGTGAAGGTGACGTGCCGCAGCACCCAGTCGCGGATCGCCTGCACGCGGCTGTGGCCCTGCCAGAGTCCGCCGAACTCGTTGATGGCCAACTTCACCAGCCGGTCCGACTGGCAATAGCGGCTCGGATAGATGTAGCCGATCACCTCGGGCGGCAGGCGCTGCACCGGGACCTCGGCCAGTTGCGCCGGATCGGTGCGGTGGTGCATCAGGTCCACCGTGGCGGTGTAGGACACGAGCAGCTGGCCCGGGCATGGCGCGCAGGCGCATGTAGCGCGTGCCGGTCACCGGGTCGACGTGGATGCGCGACTCGACCGGCTGGCTCAGCGCACAGCGTCTCGTTCGAGATCACCTGGCACGGCGTGTGCGCCGCATGGACGTTGAAGATGAAGTCGGCTCCCTGCGAGTCGACCTCGTAGCTCAGATCCACCTGAAGTTCGAGACGCACCATGTGGGTCGCCGCGCCGTACGAGGGCGCAGCCCTCTCTGGGATGTGGATCAGCCACGGAGTATGCGCTTTGGCCGGGCGAGGGACCTGTTGCGCGGGCGCAAGGTCGGCCGCGAAGGCTGCGCAATCGCCTGCGCACCGTTGGATTGACTTGATGCAGCGCAGATCGCGGGCGGGTCTGACTGGCTAGAGTGGGCCGGTCTGGACTCTGTGCCCTGGCGGCACGACCTTGCCCGAATGAACCCAAACACCGTTATCACGCCCTCGGACCTTTCGGCTGTCCCCGTGATCGCTGTGGGCGAGCCCTTGCCGCACCGCAAGCAGATCCGTGCCTGGCTGGCACCCATCGCCCAGCAGGAGACGCTGCGCGGCCTGCTGCTCCTCGGCCTCGATCTGGCGCTGTTCGCCGCCGCGCTCACCGGCGTGGTGTTGGCCTCGGCCTGGTGGCTGAAGCTGATCCTGGCCGTGGTCACCGGCTTCGTGATCGGGCGCCTGTTCATCATCGGCCACGATGCCTGCCATCAGAGCTACACGCCCCACCGCGCGCTCAACCGCTGGATCGGGCGCATTGCCTTCCTGCCGTCGATGACGCCCTACAGCCTGTGGGAGGTGGGCCACAACGTCGTGCACCACGGTTTCACCAACCTCAAGGGCAAGGACTTCGTCTGGCAGCCGCTCACGCTGGCCGAGTATCGGGCCCTGCCGGCCTGGCGCCGTGCCCTGGAGCGCGTGTACCGCAGCGGCTGGGCACCGGGCCTGTACTACTTCATCGAGATCTGGTGGTTGCGCATGTTCTTCCCGAGTCGGCGCTACCTGCCGGCGCGGCGCGGCGTCTTCACCGCCGACAGCCTGCTGGCGCTCGCGGCCGGCCTGGTCTGGATCGGTGGACTGGTCGTCGCGGCGCGGGCCACGCAACAGTCGGCCTGGGCGCTGGTGGGTTTCGGCTTCGTCGTCCCCTTCATCTTCTGGAGCGCGATGATCGGCTTCGTCGTCTACGTGCACCACACCCACACGGCGGTGCAATGGCACGAGGACAAGAGTGCCTGGTCCGCGAGCGACCCGTTCGTGTCGACCACGGTGCACCTGTCGTTTCCGATGCAGCTGGGCGCGCTGATGCATCACATCATGGAGCACACCGCACACCACGTGGACATGAGCATTCCGCTCTACAAGCTCAAGCAGGCCCAGCAGCTGCTGGAGTCGGCCTTGCCCGGGCGCATCATCATCCAGCGCTTCTCGTGGCGCTGGTACGCGCAGACGGCGCGCCGCTGCAAGCTCTACGACCTGGCGAGTGGCCTGTGGACCGACTTCGAGGGGCGGCCGAGTGAGCCCACCCGGGTCGGCCGCGTGGCCGCGCCCGCGGCCTGATCAGGCCGACGGCGCTTCGCTCGCCTGCCGGCGCGTGCGCAGGCCATCGCGCACCAGGGCGGCGAAACTGGCCGCTGGCAGTGGCTTGGCGAACAGGTCACCCTGCACCGTGGAATTCGATGTCGCGCAGCTGGTGCAGCGTGCGGCTGGCACGCTGGTGATCGCGCATCAGGCTGCTCTCGGTGACTTCGAATTCGATGCAAGTCGGATCCGGCCCCGAATGTCGCAGATCAACCGGCGCGCTCAGAAGAGCGCGATCAGCCCCGATTGCAGGGCGCTTTGCGGGTTGGCTCCCGCCATGCGCACCCACTCCAGTGCGATCTCCTGCGGGCAGCTCAGTCGCTTGAGCAGGCAGGCCGCAAAGGTGCCGGTGCGGCCGATGCCGGCGGCGCAGTGCAGCAGCACCGAGTCGCCCGACAGGACGCGTTCGGCCGCCTGGTCCACGGCATCACGGAAGTGTTCGGCGTCCAGGGCCAGACCGAAGTCGCGCATGGGCAGATGCTGCCAGCCGAACGGGAAGGACTGCTCGTCGAGCGACGCCCGGTACTCGGGCGAGAGGCTGGCCACTTCGTGCAAGGGCGTCAGGCACACGACCCGCGTGAGTCCCACCCGCTCGGCTTCGGCCAGGAATGCGCTCCACGGTTCCAGTCGACCCGGCATCGACGACAGCCAGACCTGGCCGGGCACGGCGTCAGGCAGGCGCAACGCGCGGAAGTGCATGGCGGCTCAGGCTTCCAGCTGGCGGGCGTGGTGCGCCAGGTGGTCGGCCATGCAGGTGGCGATGAAGTAGTAGCCGTGGTCGTAGCCGGCATGGCGGCGCAGCGTGAGCGGCTGGCCCGCCGCCCGACAGGCCGCCTCGAAACGATCGGGATGCAACTGCTCGGCGAGGAATTTGTCCGCCAGGCCCTGGTCGATCAAGACGGGCGGCAGCTTCGCGCCGGACTTCACCAGTTCGGTCGCGTCATGCGCAGCCCAGGCGGCACGCTGCTCCGGGGTCTCGTCACCGAAGTAGCCCGTGAACGCCTTCACGCCCCAGGGGCACTGGGTGGGCGCGGCGATGGGTGCCAGGGCCGAGACGCTCCGGTAGCGGCCAGGATTCTTGAGCGCCAGGGTCAGTGCCCCATGCCCGCCCATGGAGTGGCCGAAGAGGCCGCGCCGCGCCGGATCGGCCGGGAATTCGGTCTCGATCAGCGCCGGCAGCTCGCGCGCGACGTAGCTCGCCATGCGCCAGTGTTTCGTCCAGGGCGCGCGGGTGGCATCGAGGTAGAAGCCGGCGGCGTGGCCGAAGTCCCAGGCCGCATCGGCGCCGTCGATGCCGGTCTGGCGCGGGCTGGTGTCGGGTGTCACCAGCATCAGCCCGAGCTCGGCGGCCAGGCGCTGGGCGCCTGCCTTGATGGCGAAGGTCTCTTCGTTGCAGGTCAGGCCGGCGAGGTAGTAGAGCGCCGGCACGCGACCGTGCTGCGCCTGCGGCGGGCGGTACACGCCGAACTGCATCGGCAGGCCGATCTCGCTCGACTCGTGCCGGTAGAAGCCCTGCGTGCCGCCGAAGCAGGCGTGTTCGCTGAGAACCTGCATCGCAGCCGACTCAGTACACGACCACCGAGCGGATCGACTCGCCGCGCTCCATCAGCTCGAAGCCGTGGTTGATCTCCTCCAGCTTGAGCGTGTGCGTGATGAGAGGATCGATGCTGAGCTTGCCGTCCATGTACCAATCGACGATCTTGGGCACGTCGGTGCGGCCGCGCGCGCCGCCGAACGCCGAGCCTTCCCACTTGCGGCCGGTGACGAGCTGGAAGGGCCGGGTCGCGATCTCCTGGCCCGCCGCCGCCACGCCGATGATGATGCTGCGGCCCCAGCCCTTGTGGCAGCACTCGAGCGACTGGCGCATGGTGGTGGTGTTGCCGATGCACTCGAAGCTGTAGTCGGCACCACCGTCGGTGAGCTGCACGATCGCATCGACCACGTTCGGGACTTCCTTCGGGTTGATGAAGTGCGTCATGCCGAACTGCCGGGCCATCTTCTCGCGCGCCGGGTTCAGGTCGATGCCGATGATCTTGTCGGCGCCGACCATGCGCGCACCCTGGATCACGTTCAGGCCGATGCCGCCCAGGCCGAACACCACCACGTTCGCGCCGGCCTCGACCTTGGCGCTGAAGATCACCGCGCCCACGCCGGTGGTCACGCCGCAGCCGATGTAGCAGACCTTGTCGAACGGCGCATCCTTGCGGATCTTCGCGAGCGCGATCTCCGGCACCACGATGTGGTTGGCGAAGGTGGAGGTGCCCATGTAGTGCAGGATGGGCTTGCCGCCGATTGAAAAGCGCGAGGTCGCGTCGGGCATGAGCCCTTTGCCCTGCGTGCCGCGGATCAGCTGGCAGAGATTGGTCTTGCGCGACAGGCAGAACTTGCACTGCCGGCACTCCGGCGTGTAGAGCGGAATGACGTGGTCGTCCTTCTGGAGCGAGGTCACGCCGGGGCCAACCTCCAGCACCACGCCCGCGCCTTCGTGGCCGAGGATGGCGGGGAACAGCCCCTCCGGATCCGCGCCCGAGAGCGTGTAGTGGTCGGTGTGGCAGATGCCAGTGGCCTTGACCTCCACCAGCACCTCGCCGGCCTTGGGCCCTTCGAGGTCCACGGTCTCGATCGTCAGGGGGGCGCCGGCCTTCCAGGCGACCGCGGCTCGGGTCTTCATCGTGTGCTGCTCCAGGTTGCGCACGGGCGCCATGCCCGTCGTGGCGGCCATTCTGCACGCAACCCGCTGGCGTCACGAAGGCGACGGACAGACGGGTGCGTGCGTGGTTCAATTCCGGAACACCGGCACAGCCATCAGGAGACACCCATGTCCTTCGATCCTTCAGCCAAGACCCAGGCGCTGCTCGCCCGTCTCAACGCCTTCTTCGATCGCCACATCTACCCCAACGAGGCCCGATACCACGAGGAAGTGGATGCCAACCGCCGCAGCCGGCAACGCCTGGCAGCCCACCCGCCTGGTCGACGAGCTCAAGGTCGAGGCGCGCGAAGAGGGCCTGTGGAACCTGTTCCTGCCGCATCCCTACAAGGGCCAGGGCGGCATCTCGAACCTCGACTACGCGCCACTGTGCGAAGTGATGGGCCGCGTGATGTGGTCGGGCGAGGTCTTCAACTGCACGCGCCCGACACCGGCAACATGGAGACGCTGGAGCGCTACGGCAACGAGGCGCAGAAGCGCGAGTGGCTGGAGCCGCTGCTGGCGGCGAGATCCGCTCGGCATTCCTGATGACCGAGCCGGCGGTGGCCTCGTCGGACGCCACCAACATCCAGTGCAGCATCCGCCGTGAGAGCGCGAGCGGGCGACACTACGTCATCAACGGCCGCAAGTGGTTCAGCTCGGGCGCCGGCAACCCGCGCTGCGCGATCTTCATCGTGATGGGCAAGACCGACCCGGACGCGCCCGCGCCACGCAGCAGCAGTCGATGGTGCTGGTGCCGCGCGACACGCCGGGCGTGACGGTGGTGCGGCCGCTCACGGTGTTCGGCTACGACGACGCGCCGCACGGCCACATGGAGGTGACGCTCGACAACGTGCGCGTGCCGGTGGGCAACATCCTGCTCGGCGAGGGCCGCGGCTTCGAGATCGCGCAGGGCCGGCTCGGGCCAGGGCGCATCCACCACTGCATGCGCTCCATCGGCGCGGCCGAGCGGGCGCTGGAGATGATGGTCGACCGCCTGCAGGCGCGCGTGGCCTTCGGCAAGCCGCTGGCCGAGCAGACGCATCTGGCACGAGCGCATTGCCGAGTCGCCGCTGCCTGATCGACCAGGCGCGCCTGCTGACACTCAACGCCGCGCACAAGATGGACACCGTGGGCAACAAGGCGGCGCGGGCCGAGATCGCCATGATCAAGGTGGTGGCGCCCAACATGTCGTGCAAGGTCGTCGACTGGGCCATCCAGGCGCACGGCGGCGGCGGCGTCAGCCAGCGACTTCTGGCTGGCCGAGGCCTATGCGCCTGCAGCGCACCGTGCGCATCGTCGACGGGCCGGACGAGGTGCACCGCAACGCCATCGCGAAGATCGAACTCGCCAAGCGCGCCGCGCTGCGGCTGTGATCACCGCGCGCACCCCGCGGGGTGTGCACGCGATGCCGCGGATCAGGCGCGGCCCAGACCGATGGGCGCCGGCACCGCGTTGACCACGCGCGTGAACAGGCCGCGGTACTCGTCGTCCGGCGTGTGCCCGGTGAGCGGGTCGCGGTTGCGCGCGAAGGCTTCGTCGAGTTCGATCCAGTCTTCTTCGGTGAGCATGCGTTCGGCCAGCGGCAGGATCTCGTGCTCCTCCACGGCCATGTGCGCCAGGTAGAAGTCGACGTACTGCTGGGCGATGCGTTCGAAATGGGCGCGGCGCGACTCGCCCATCATTTCGTAGGCCAGCAGGGCGTGCTCCAGTTCGCGGATGCGGTGCTCGCCGACCGAATGGTCGGCATCCAGGCGATCGAGCTGGTCGCGTGCCAGGGGCGTGCGCGCCCGCAGCTTGGGGAACAGCAGTTCCGACTCCTTGCGATGGTGGCGCTGTTCGGGAAACTCGTCGACATAGAACAGCATCGCACGCAACGCGGCAAAGTCGGTGGCCGCGCCTTGCCGGTGCTGCTGCGCCAGCAGCATGGGAATCGAGCGCAGCACCGACGCCAGCGCGGCATGTTCCTCGCGGATGATCTTCAAGGCGGCGTGGGTCATGCGGGTCTCCGAAGCGCTGCAGGCATCGTCGCTGCGCAGGCCTGTCGTGGCCTTGCTGCAGATCAAGCAGGCCGCTGCTGCGGGCCGCGGATCGTCAACGCAGCGCGCGCCGCGCCAGCACCGCCGCACCGCAGGCGGCCTCGTGATGCCGCGGCGCGGCCATCGGTACACCCAACTGCCGCTCGCGGATGCGCGTCCAGGCGGCATTGCGGGCGCCGCCGCCGATGCTGAACACCCGTGTCGGACGTCCGGCGCCGAGCTCGGCTATGCGGTCGTAGGCTTGCCGTTCGATGCGGGCCATGCCTTCCAGCAGGCCCTGCAGGAAACGCGCGTCGTCGGCCGGCCGCGGTGTGACGCGGGACGCGAGGTTGGGATCGGCGACAGGAAAGCGCTCGCCGACCGAGGGCAGCGGGTAGTAGTCCAGGCCGGTGTCGCGCTCGGGATCGAGCAGGGGTGTGAGTGCTTCGATCTGCGCGATGTCGAAATGCCGCTGCAGCGCGGCCCCGCCGCTGTTGGAGGCGCCGCCGGGCAACCAGAGCGTGCCCAGCCTGTGGCTGTAGAGGCCGAACTCCGGTGCGACCACCGGCTTCGGACTGAGCAGCTTGACCACCAGCGTGCTGCCCAGCGCGGTGACCGCGTCGCCGGGCTCGCTCGCGCCTGTGGCCAGGAACGAGGCCACACCGTCGGTGGTACCGGCTGCGATCGCCACGCTTGCGTTGAGGCCCCAGCGCGCTGCGAGCGCAGCCTGAATTTCGCCGATCGGCGTTCCGGGCATCATCACCCGAGGCAACCAGTCGCGGCGCACGCCCAAGGCATCCATCCACGTCGGCCAGTCATTCGCGTGCAGGTCGTATCCCAGCTTGAGCACGTTGTTCTCGTCGCTCACGCCGAAGCGACCGCACAGGCGCCCGCTGATCCAGTCGGCCTGGTGCAGCAGGTGGCGGGCCTGCGGGAAGCGCGGCCTGCAGGTGGAGCAGTCGCGCCAGGGGTGAGCTGGCCCCGCGCGCGGGGCTGTCGCGCGGCGCGACCGCCGCGATGCGGGTCGCCTCGGCGACGCAGCTGGCGTCGTTGTAGAGCCAGCCTTCGGTCTGCGGCGTGCCCTGCGCATCCGTGAGCAGCACGGTGCCTGAGGTGCCATCGACGGCGATGGCTGCGATGCGCTCCGCCGAGACCGCGGCGACGGTCTGCATCACGGCGGTCTCGGTCGCATCCCACCACAGCCGGGGGTCTTGCGTCACGCGGGAGCCGGTGACGAGCGGCGGCGGGAGCGGCTGCCTGGCCTGCGCGACGATGCTGTCCTGCGCATCGACCGCCACGCAGCGAACCGCCGACGTGCCAACGTCGATGCCCAGCACGAGCGCGTCTTCCGGGTGCGGGTTCATTCGAGATGGCTTGCGCGAACAACGGGGTCTCGATGATGCGCCTTCACGCTACCGCCGGCGCCCGATCGGGTTAGATTGGCGCCATGTGCACCCGCTACGTCTCGCCCGAAGCCGCCGCCATCGAACGCGCCTGGCATGTCGGTGCCCGCACGCCGTGGCGCCGCACCGGTGTGTTTCCGCGCAGCCATGCGCCTTTCATCCGCGCCGACCGGCAGGCGAGCGAGCCGCAGCGCGAACTGGTCATCGGCCAGTTCGGTCTGGTGCCCTGGTTCGCCAAGACGGCCAAGCTGAGCTACTCGACCGTCAACGCCCGCAGCGAAGAGATGGCGACCAAGGCCAGCTACAAGCATCCCTGGCAGCACGGCAAGCGCTGCATCATCCCGGCCGAGTCTTTCGACGAGCCGAACTGGGAGAGCGGCAAGAACGTCTGGTGGAGTTTTCGCCGCGCCGATGGCCAGCCCTGGGGTCTGGCAGGCCTGTGGAACACCTGGACCGATCCGGCCAGCGGCGAGATTGTCGAGAGCTTCACCATGCTCACGCTCAACGCCGACGCGCACCCGCTGATGCGCCGCATGCACAAGCCCGATCCCAAACTCGGGCCCGACCAGCAGGACAAACGCTCGGTGGTGCCGATCGAGCCGCCCGATGTCGACCGCTGGTTGTTCGGCACGCTGGACGACGCCCGCAGCCTGATCAAGCTGGCGCCGGTGGAGGTCTTCGAGGCCGGGCCAGCGCAGGAGCCGCCGCCGGCGCTGAGCCAGGGTTGACTCGAGCCAGAAGCGCGCGCGTCGAAGTGCGCTACACGAAGTACGCGAAGGCGAAGGTGCCGAGCATCGCCACGGCGATGCCGATCTTCACGGCAATCGCTGCGATGAACGAGAGCCCGGCAGCCAGGCCCGCGCGCGTCGCCTGGGCCTGGTCCTTGCGTGCGATCCACTCGCCGGCCATCGCACCGACGATCGGGCCGAGGATCAGACCCGGCAGCCCGGCGAACAAGCCCACCAGAGCGCCGATGCCGGCACCGGCCATGGCCATGCCGCTGGCTCCCGCGCGCTTGACGCCGAGGGCCGCCGCCACGTAGTCGACCGCCCAGGCCAGCAGCGCCATGACACCCAGCACGACCACGACCGTGACGCTCACTTTCGAGTAGCCGTCCAGCCAGGCAGCCAGCCACAGCCCACCGAAGAGCAGCGGCGTGCCCGGCAGCAGCGGCAGCACCATGCCGGCCAGTCCGAGCAGCACGGCGACGCCTGCAGCGATCCACAACGCGAGTTCCATGAAGTTGCTTTCGACAGGTGTGAGGTGGCCGGCTTCAGGCCGGGGCCTGGGGCGCCGAGGGGAGGGGGGCCGCGGTGCTGCGCCGAACAACGGCCACGAGCGCGCTCAGCGCACCCCCGACCAGCACGAGGGCGAGCGCGCCCAGCGCCCAGACCACCCAGACGCCGGCGGTCAGCCAGCCCACGGCCGATGGCGCCTGGGTGAGCCAGGCGTCGATGGTCGGCGCCGCGGCGGTGATCAGGGCCTGCATCACGGCGATCCACTCCGTCGGCACCCACGGGGCCAGCCAGGCGGGCAGCGTCAGGCCACCCACCGCCGCCACCGACACCGTGCCGGCCTGCGCGGCCACCCAGGCCACCAGCCCGTGAGAGACCCAGGCTCCGAGCGACCAGACGGCCAGCAGCGAGACCACGAGGAGCCAGATCAAGGCGTGAAACATGCGGGTTCCTTTCCGAAAGACGCGTGCTTGGTGGCGCTGGGGAACGATTGGTTCCGTGGGGCGCTACATCGGGGCAGATCGGGCATCTGCAAGCGCCTTCCTTCGGGAAACCGGAATGCACGCGGTACGGATCGGCGAATCGGATTCGGTCCATGCAGGCCCCTGCGCCAGATCAGAAAGTCGCTCGTGACCCTGCTGCAGAATGCCCGTGGTCCGTTGGCGGTCGCATGCAGCCCCGCCGCGCCGTCGACTCCGATGCAACCCACCCGAATCGTCACGCTCACTCCCGATCCGTCGCTCCAGGTCCTCACCGCGACCGCGCGCGGCATGATCGAAGGCAACTTCATCCGGGCGGCGCAGCGGGCCTTCACCGAGCTGATGTCGGCTGTGGTCGAGGCAGGTCAGCATCCCGCGGTGCGCAGTCGCCTCGGTCTCTTGCCCGACAGACCTGCCAGCCTCAACGATGCGCGCTGCCGCTACGTGGCCGGCGTCATCTTCGGCCACGATCTGTCACGGCAGATGGGCATGCCCGAGCGCCCTGAGCTGCCACTGTCCGGCAGCCTGGCCTGGTGGCCGTTGGCTGCAGGCCGCTACGCTGTCTTCACGCACCAAGGGCCTTACGACACCCTTCGAAGTGCCTGGCTGGCGATCTACGACGACTGGCTGCCGCACTCGGGCGAACGACTGCATGTGGAGGTGCCGCCCTTCGAGTTGAACCTGCGCACGCCGGACCAGGTGCCAGCGCAGGCGTTGCTGACCGAGATCTGGCTGCCGCTGGTGTGACACAGGGGCGACATCGGCGCAGTGGACCGAATGCGGGTCAGCCTGTGGCGGAAGCGGTGAGATTCGAACTCACGAACGGGTTACCCCGTCGGCAGTTTTCAAGACTGCTGCCTTCAACCGCTCGGCCACGCTTCCTGTGGCGGCGATTCTACCGAGCGCCTGGCGCGGGCTTCAGCCCGGCGCTGAGGCTTGCGGCGCCTGAGCCTGGGCGCAGGCCAACTGGATCACGTCGCGCCGGCCGCCATCCACCCGCACGGCGGTGAGTTGACCGCCCCAGACGCAACCGGTGTCGAGGGACAGCAAGTCCGGCCGCGCGATGAGGCCGAGTGTGGACCAGTGGCCAAACGCGATGGGCACGCCGGTCGTCAACCGCCCAGGCGCCTCGAACCACGGCACGTGGCCCGGCGGCGCAGCGCCGGCGCCTTCCTTGGTGAGCAGGTCGAGCGTGCCGTCCGCGGCCACGAAACGGATGCGCGTGAGCACGTTGACGACGAAGCGCATGCGGTCGTGGCCTTCCAGCGTCTCGCGCCAGCAGGCAGGCTCGTTGCCGTACATCACGCGCAGGAAGCCGGCAAGCTCGTCGCCCTGCAGGTGCCGTTCGACCTCGCCGGCCAGCCGCAGCGTGGTGGCCGCATCCCACTGCGGCACCACGCCGGCGTGCACGCAGAGCCAGCCGGAGTCGAACACCGCCAGCGGCCGCTGGCGCACCCATTCGATCCAGGCGTCGCGGTCGGGCGCGCCCAGGATGTCGTCGAGGGTGTCGGTGCGATGGGCCGGGCGCACGCCCGCGGCCACGGCCAGCAGGTGCAGATCGTGGTTGCCCATCAGGCAGGTGGCCGCAGGGCCCAGGCCGCGCAGGCGTTGCAGCGTCGCCAGCGACTGCGGCCCGCGGTTGACGAGGTCGCCCAGCACGGTGATCCGGTCGCGTGAAGGCGAAAAGCCGATCTCGGCGAGCAGTCGCTCCAGCGCATCGGCGCAGCCCTGCAGGTCTCCGACGAGGTAGTGCATGGGGGGATTCTGCTACGCTGCGCGCTCCTCCCATCGCTTCGCCCGCTGAATGGACGTTGCCCTTCTGATCTTTCTGATTCTGCTCAACGCGGTGTTCGCGATGTCGGAGATGGCCCTCACGGCCAGCCGCAAGGCACGATTGCAGGTGATGGTGGAGACCGGCGATGCCGGCGCGCAGGTGGCGATGGACCTGCACGACAACCCCACCAAGTTTCTTTCCGTGGTGCAGATCGGCATCACCTCGATCGGCGTGCTCAACGGGATCGTGGGCGATGCGGCGTTCTCGGCGCCGTTCGCGGCCTGGCTGCAGGAGACCATCAACATCCAGACTCGTGCGGCCGAGATCACGGCCACCGCGATGGTGGTGGTGGTCATCACCTTCCTCACCATCATCTTCGGCGAACTGGTGCCCAAGCGCATCGGCCAGCTGTACCCCGAGGTGGTGGCGCGGCTGGTGGCCCGGCCCATGGAGTGGCTGTCGCTGGCCACCCGGCCCTTCGTGAAGCTGCTGTCGTTCTGCACCGAAGGCACCTTGCGGCTGCTGGGCGTGCGCGCCGGCCCGGACCGCAGCGTGACCGAAGAAGAAATCGCCGCCAGCCTGGAGGAAGGCCTGGACGCCGGCGTGATCGAGGAGCAGGAACACAAGATGGTGCGCAATGTGTTCCGTCTCGACGACCGGCAAGTGGGATCGATGATGATCCCGCGTGCCGAGATGGTGTGGCTGGACGTTGCGGCCACCAATGAAGAGATCCTCGCGCTCATCAGCAACGGCGAGCATTCGCGCTACCCGGTGTGCCGTGGAGGACTGACCGATGTGCTGGGCGTCGTGTCGGCGCAAACCCTGTTGCAGCAGCTGATGCAACGGCGGGAGCTGACCCTGACCGAAGGCCTGGAATCGCCCGTGTTCGTGCCGGAGACGTTGTCAGGCATGGAGCTGCTGGATCACTTCAAGGTGTCGAGCGCGCAGCTGGTGTTCGTGGTCGACGAGTACGGCGAGGTGCAGGGCATGATCACCGTGCGCGACGTGCTCGAGGCCATCACCGGCGAGTTCACCACGCCGAGCGACGAAGACGCCTGGGCGGTGCGACGCGATGACGGCAGCTGGCTCTTCGATGGGCTGATCCCGGTGCCCGAACTGAAGGACCGGCTCGCGCTCGAGACGCTTCCTGAGGAAGACCGAGGCCGCTACAACACCCTGGCCGGCATGATCATGCTGCTGCTGGGCCACCTGCCCGCGACCACGGATTCGGTGGAGTGGGAGGGCTGGCGCTTCGAAGTGGTCGATCTCGATGGCCGCCGGGTCGACAAGGTGCTGGCCTCGCAGCTGCCCGCGCGAGAAGCGCTGGCCGAAACGGAGGCTGCGTGAGCCCCTGGACGGAAGGCCGCCGGCCATGAAAGCTGCGCCGCGCCATCTGCTGAACATCTTCATCACCGGTGCGCTGGCGGCGCTGCCGCTGGTGGCCACCTTGCTGATCTTCATCTGGGGTGCGCGCCTGGCCGTGGAGTACCTCGGCCCCAACAGCATGGTGGGCGGCGTGCTGGTGCGCATCGGCCTGGGCATCACCGGCTCGGAACTGGTGGGCTACGCGATCGGTGTGGCGGTGGTCATGGTGGCGCTGTTCCTGCTCGGCCTGCTGATCCAGACGCGGTTGCGCGCCGGTCTGGCGGGCCTGATGAACAACATCGTCCAGCGCATCCCCATTGTTCGCAGCGTCTACGACCTCGTGAAGAAGTTCGTCGATGTGCTGTCGCAGCGTGATGACGATGGTCTGCGTTCCATGCGGCCGGTGTGGCTGCACTTCGGCGGACCGGGTGGCTCGGCGGTGCTCGGCTTGTTGTCGACGCCCGAGCCCGTGCTGGTGGGCGGCCTGCCCTACATGGCGGTGCTGGTGCCCACCGCACCAGTGCCGGTGGGCGGCGGTCTGCTCTACGTTCCCAGTGACGTGGGTCACGCCGGCCGAGATGGGCGTGGAAGGTCTGACCAGCATCTATGTGTCGATGGGTATCACCTCACGCCAGTACCTTGGCGTCGCGGGCGAGGGCAAGTCATGATCGAGCAGGTGTTCGCCGGCCTGGTGCTGGCAGTGTGCGCGGTGCTACTGCTGCGGCTGGTGCTGGGCGAGCCGCGTCGCCGGCGCTTCGATGCGGCGATGCGGCGCGCGTGGCTGATGTTGAAGCGGCGGGCCTTGCACGTGTGGCACTGGCGCGAACGCAAGCGCTTGGCGGAGCAGGCGGCGGCCGATGCCATCGAGCGCGCGCGGCGGTCCGGTGAGTGGGACGGCAACGTCTACAAGCCCAAGTCGTTCCGCGGGCGCCAAGAGCCGCGCAAGCCGCACTGAAGCCGGGTCGCATGCCGGGGGTCAAGTTGGGTCGGGTGCCTGCCGATATCTCCCCCGATGGACCGCGAATCAACGAGCCCGTGCGGTGTGGGCCCAGCAGTCCTCAGCAACGGACTGAATCCATGATCTTCTTGCCTGAGCGGGCGGCGCGCGCGCTGGCCTCGCTGAAGCTGCGCATCGCGCTGGCCAGTGTACTGGCCTTGATGGCCGGCATCGGTCTGGCCACGCTGCTGATGATGCGCCAGGCCGAGCGCGATACCTTGATGGCTCAAAGTGAGCTGGAGCTGGCCGAGACGACCCGCTTGGCGAGCCTGCTCTCGCACCGGGTGGTGGATTTGCAGAGTGCACTGCAAGCGACCGCGCCCTCGCTCAGCAAGCAAGTCCTCGCCGATCCATGGCAGCTGGCGGAGGCGCTGCAGGGCATGCCGGTGCTTCGTTCGCTGTTCTCCAATGTCTTTGTGGCCGCAGACGACGGGCAGATACTGCTGTTTGCCGACAACGCCGGCTTGCGCTGGCCGCAGGTGAACCTTTCCGACCGGGGGTACTTCCGCAGGACCATTGTCGAGGGTCGTCCCGTCGTGTCTGAGCCTGTGCCGGGGCGGGTGTCGGGCGAGCCGGTGATCGTGTTCACATTTCCGCTGCGCGACGCGAGCGGGGTCTACGGCGTGGTCGGTGGTGCGCTGCGGCTGGCCAGCGGAAATCTGCTCACCGATCTGCTGGCCAGTCACAGACCGGATCAGGGTGTGCTGATCGTCGTCACGGATGCCCTGGGGCGCGTGCTGGCCCATCCAAGGCGCGACCAGTTGACGGGGCAGCTTTCGGGTGAACCGCGATTGGCGCAAGCCTTCGGCTCGTGGGTGGCGTCAGGCCGTTCGCTCGAGCCGGCTGGGCTGCTGCTGCCCCAGCAGGCCGAGGTGGTCAGCGCAGCCGGGGTGGCCGGCGCCGACTGGATGGTCTGGCGCGCGCAGCCCGAAAGGCTCTTGCTGGCGCCGCTGCACACGGCACGCGCGCAAGGTCTTGCCTGGGCCGCTGTGTTGACGCTGGGGCTGTCCGCACTGATGCTCCTGTTCATACGCAGACTGTTGCGGCCCCTCGATCAGCTGGAGCGGCGTGCACAGCGGCTGTTCGATGGCCAGATGGACGCGCAAGAGGGCTGGCCGGAGGGGCGTGGCGAGATCGGCCACCTCGCACGCGTGTTGCGGCATGTCGGTGCCGAGCGCACGCAGCTGGAAGCCTTCAACAACCAAGTGCTCAAGAAGCTGGAGTCGGTGATGAGCTCGGCGCCGGTGGGCATCGCGTTCACACGCGCACAGCGTTTCGAACTGGTCAGCGCCGAGTTCTGCCACCTGCTCGGCTACGAAGAATCACAGTTGCTGGGCCACTCGGCCCAGAAGATCTACTGCTCGAACGAAGACTATCTCGCGCTCGGCCCGAAGGTCATCGACGCCTTCAAGGCCGGACAGCCCTACGCCGGTGAGTGGCAGATGCTGCGCGCCGACGGCAATCGCTTCTGGGCGCTGCTGCGCGGTCGGCCGGTGGACGCCAACGACACCAGTGCCGGCACCATCTGGAGCGTCAACGACATCACCGAAGAGGTGGCGGCGCGCGAACGGCTGGAGTGGTCGGCCGCGCACGATCCGCTCACCGGTCTCGCCAATCGCAAGCTGCTGCAGCAACGGCTCGCGCGGGTCTTCGAGTCGCGACCCCGTTCGCTGCCGGCCGAGCTGGTCATGATCGATCTGGATCACTTCAAGCCGATCAACGACGAGGCAGGTCATGCTGCCGGGGACGCCGTGCTCAAGGCCGTGGCCGCGGCCATCACGGCACGCGTGCGCGCCAGCGATCTGGTCGTTCGCTTGGGTGGCGACGAGTTCGCATTGCTATTGGAGCGCTGCACCCACAAGGTGGCGCTGCGCGTGGCCGACAACGTGCGCCAGGCCATTGCCGAGATCGCGCTGCCGTGGGACGGACGACTGCTGCGCGTCGGCTCTAGCCTGGGCGTGGCCACGCTGACGCCCGAAACGCCCAGCGCCGACGCCTGGCTGGCCTCGGCCGATGCGGCCTGTTACGAAGCCAAGGCTGGCGGTCGCGACAGGGTGCGGGCGGCGGCGCGGCCGGCGCTGCGCGTGGTGGGCTCGTAGCTGAATCGGGCCATCGTGGATCGGCATCGAGTCGCCGACCGCTCGGCTCGCGATTCGTCAAGCGGCCAAGTCTCGCGCTCCCAGGCGGCGCGACAGGCTTGCGCCGCGGCCGTGAGGGACAGTGCAACGCTGCCATCCAAGCGGGTGTCGAACATCGCCGTCGGGCCGATCGCAGTGAGGCTCAGCACCATCGCGCCGCTTTCGTCATAGACCGGCGCCGCCATCGCGCTGACGCCTGGCACCAGGCGTCGATCACGCGGCTCATGACGTCTGCGCCGGATCTCGCCGAGCTGCGTGACCAGCGCGGCGTCGAGGCGCGTGCGGGACCGGCTGCTCCCCCTCATGGCTCAGCGCCTCCAGCACCGCCTCCGGTGGCAAGTGCGCCGCGAACAGCATGCCCGACGCCGTGCCGCGCAGGCTCATCACCGTGCCGTGGCGCATGTTCACGTGCACCGGTGACGGGGCCTCCTCGATGCGCACCATGGTCGCGCCGCGGTTGCCCCACACGGCGATGGCCACCGTGAGGTTGAGGGTGCGCGCGAGCTCGGCGATCACCGGCGTGGCCAGGCGCACGGGGTCGAACTGCTGCAGGCTGATCAGGCCCAGTTGCATGGCCAACGGCCCCAGGCCGTAGCGGCCCGAAGCGCCGTCCTGACCGATGAGCCCGAGCTTGCCGAAGCTCACGAGGTAGGGATGCGCTTTCGCGGCGCTCATGCCGGCTTCGCGCGCCAGGTCCTTGAGTGCCATCGGCTGTCCGCGGTGGGCGAGGGCGCGCAGCAACTGGCCACCGACCTCGATGCTCTGGATGCCGCGCTGGCCGCGGGCGACCGGTTCCGCAGGAACAAGAGATGACGGGATCGAAGCGGCCGGACGTCGGGAAGTGGGCATGCGAGGGTTTTTACTTATCAGAATGCGTTAGACATTATCGAACTTGCTGACTAAGATCAAGCCTTATTTTCGCCAATAACGAATCAATTTGACTAAAGCAAAGTTGGCGGTGTGCATCGCCGCCAGCGCCAGCACTTCAGGACCGCCATGAGCAAAGCCTTCGCCTCCCAGGCCGACCTGCAGGAAAAGCAGGTCAGCTTCGTCAAGCTCTCCGACAACGCCTATGCCTACACCGCCGAGGGTGACCCCAACACCGGCGTGATCGTCGGCGACGACGCGGTGCTGGTGCTCGACACCCAGGCCACGCCGGTGATGGCGCAGGACGTCATCCGCCGCATCCGCGAGGTGACCGACAAGCCGATCAAGTACGTGCTGCTCACGCACTACCACGCGGTGCGGGTGCTCGGCGCCAGCGCCTACCAGCCGCAGCAGATCTTCGCCAGCCAGGACACCTACGACCTGATCGTCGAGCGCGGCGAGCAGGACAAGGCCAGCGAGATCGGCCGCTTCCCGCGCCTGTTCCGCAGTGTCGAGAGCGTGCCGCCGGGACTGACCTGGCCCACCATCACCTTCACCGGCAAGATGACGCTGTGGCTGGGCAAGCTGGAGGTGCAATTGCTGCAACTCGGCCGTGGTCACACCAAGGGCGACACCGTGGCCTGGCTGCCGCAGCAGAAGATCCTTTTCAGCGGCGATCTCGTGGAGTTCGATGCCACGCCCTACGCCGGCGATGCCTACTTCAAGGACTGGCCGGCCACGCTCGACAACATCGCCGCGCTCAAGCCCGCGAAGCTGGTGCCCGGACGCGGTGCCGCGCTCGTCACGCCCGAGCAGGTGAGCGCCGGGCTGGCCGGCACGCGCGCCTTCATTGCCGATGTGTACGAGAGCGTGAAGGCCGGCGTGGCTGCCGGGCAGGACCTGAACGCGGTCTACAAGAGCACCTACGCGCAGGCTCGCGCCGAAATACGGCAACTGGGTGATCTTCGACCACTGCATGCCCTTCGACGTGACGCGCTGCTACGACGAGGTGACGCAGTACCCCGACCCGCGCATCTGGACCGCCGAGCGCGATCGCCAGATGTGGCAGGCCCTCGAGTCCGCGGCCTGACGGCGCGCCAGTCAGCGCACGCCGCTGCATCGGCCTGGGGCCCGCATGCTTGCCACCTACACCTACCCGCGTTTTGCATACCAGCGCCCTGCTGCGCTGGACACGCCGCACACCGTGCCGCGCCACCCCGTGATCGTGGTCGGCGCCGGGCCGGTGGGGCTGAGCGCGGCCATCGACCTCGCGATGCAGGGCGTGTCGGTACTGCTGCTCGACGACGACGACACCGTGAGCGTCGGCTCGCGCGGGCTCTGCTACGCCAAGCGCACGCTCGAGATCCTCGATCGCCTGGGCTGCGGCGACGCGGTGGTGGACCGCGGCGTCACCTGGAACGTGGGTCGCACCTTCTTCGGCCGCGACGAGGTGTTCCGCTTCAACCTGCTGCCCGAGTCGGATCACCACCGGCCAGGCATGGTCAACCTGCAGCAGTACCACCTCGAAGAGGCGCTGGTGCGCCGCGCGAGCCAACTGCCCAACCTCGCGCTGAGCTGGAAGCACAAGGTCACCGACGTGACGCCGAGCGACGACGGCGTGCGCCTCGAGGTGGAAACGCCCGACGGTGCCTTCCGCGTGGACGCCGACTGGCTGATCGTGGCCGACGGTGCGCGCAGCCCGATCCGACGCAAGCTGGGGCTGGACATCGACGGCAAGGTCTTCCAGGACCGCTTCCTCATCGCCGACGTGGTGATGAAGGCGGACTTCCCGGCCGAGCGCTGGTTCTGGTTCGATCCTCCGTTCCATCCCGGCCAGAGCGTGCACGCAAGCCAAGAAACGCCGGCTTGCACCAGCGTTCTGCTGCACCGCGAGGCCGACAACGTCTGGCGCATCGACTTCCAGCTGGGCTGGGATGCCGATCCCGAGCTGGAGAAACAACCGGAGCGCGTGATCCCGCGCATCCGCGCCATGCTGGGCGAAGCGCATGCCTTCGAGCTCGAATGGGTCAGCGTCTACACCTTCCAGTGCCGGCGCATGCAGAAGTTCCGGCATGGCCGGGTGCTCTTCGTCGGCGATGCGGCGCACCAGGTGTCGCCCTTCGGCGCGCGCGGTGCCAACTCGGGCATCCAGGACGCTGACAACCTCACCTGGAAACTCAAGCTCGTCATGGAAGGCCTTGCGCCCGACACACTGCTCGACACCTACAGCGACGAGCGCGTGGCCGCGGCCGACGAGAACCTGCTGAACTCGACGCGGTCCACCGACTTCATCACGCCCAAGAGCGCGGTGTCCAGGGACTTCCGCAACGCCGTGCTCACGCTCGCCGGTGAACATGCGTTTGCGCGGGCGCTGGTCAACTCGGGCCGTCTCTCGGTGCCCACGCACCTGACTGACTCGTCCCTGAACACGCCCGACACCGAGGTCTTTGCCGGCGTGATGGCGCCCGGGGCACCGCTCGACGACGCGCCGGTGCAGGCGGTGGTGGGCGACGGCTCCGTGCAGCCCGACTGGTTGCTGCAGCACACCGGGCATCGTTTCGTGCTCATGCTCTTCTGTGACGAGCCTGCTGCACTCGACGCCGCGCAGCGCGAGGCCATCGGCGCCCTTGCGCAAGAGCGCATTCCGGTGCGCACGCTGGTGGTGGCCCGTCGTGTGCGGCCGTCGCCCGCAGGCGCCGATGGCGGCATCGATGTCGTCATCGACATCAAGGGCCTGGCCGCACAACGCTGCAATGCGCAACCCGGCACCGCCTACTTGCTGCGCCCCGATCAGCACGTGGCCGCACGCTGGCGACGCCTTGATGTGCAGGCCGTGAAGCACGCCGTGGCCCGTGCCACGGCGCAAGCCTGAGTGCAGCCACCGAGAGCACCCTCATGAGCGAGCTTCAGTACCTTCACACCCAACCGAACTTCGGCGTTCCCGGGGAACGACCACTGCGCGCGTACAGCCCCGGCGACGACTTCTACGAGCTGCTGATCGAGTCCCACCGCGGACTCGATGACGCGAGCAGTCGGCTGCTCAATGCCCGGCTGATCCTGCTGCTGGCCAACCACGTTGGCGACCTGCGTGTGCTGCGGGAGGCCCTGGCCGCCGCGCGCGCCGGTGTGCCCGACGTCCCCACGGAGACGACACCATGACCGCCGAACTTCGAGTACCTCCATGGTTTTGGCAACCACTTCGAAAGCGAGGCCGAGCCTGGCTGCCTGCCGGTGGGGCGCAACAGCCCGCAACGTGCCGCGCGCGGCCTGTATGCCGAGCTGCTGAGCGGCACGGCCTTCACCGCACCACGCGCAGACAACCGCCGCACCTGGTTCTACCGAACCCAACCCGCCGTGCGCATGGGGCGCAGCGAGCCACTCGCGCAGGCGCACTGGAAGACCGGCGCCCAGGACGGCGCGTTGGCGCCGCCCGATCCCTTGCGCTGGCACCCGATCGCGATTCCCGGCGAGCCGCTCGACTTCATCGACGGCCTGCGCACCGTGGCGGTCAACGGCGACGAGCAGGCTCAATCGGGCCTGGGCATCCACCTGGCCTTCATCACGCGCTCGATGGAGCGACGTGCGCTCGTCAACGCCGATGGCGAGATGCTGTTCATCCCGCAGCAGGGCCGCCTGGTGATCACCACCGAGTGCGGCGTGCTCGAGGTGGCGCCCGGCCAGATTGCGCTGATGCCGCGAGGCATGGCGTTCAAGGTGGCGGTGGACGGGCCGACGCGGGCGTATGTGGCGGAGAACTACGGTGCGCCGTTCCGTCTGCCCGAGCTGGGCCCGATCGGCAGCAACGGCCTGGCCAACGCGCGCGACTTCCAGGCGCCGGTGGCGCACTTCGAAGCTGGCGCGATCGACTACGAGGTGGTGCGCAAGTTCGGCGGACGCCTGTGGCGCAGCACACAGCGGCAATCGCCCTTCAACGTGGTGGCCTGGCACGGCAACCTGGTGCCGCTGCGCTACGACACGCGGCACTTCATGACCATCGGCTCGATCAGCTTCGACCACCCCGACCCGAGCATCTTCACCGTGCTCACCTCGCCCGAGCGACACGCCGGGCACGGCCAACTGCGACTTCGTGATCTTCCCGCCGCGCTGGATGGTGGCCGAGGACACCTTCCGTCCGCCCTGGTACCACCGCAACCTGATGAGCGAGTTCATGGGCCTGGTGCACGGCCAGTACGACGCCAAGCCCGAGGGCTTCAAGCCCGGGGGCATGAGCCTGCACAACTGCATGGTGCCGCACGGTCCGGATGCCGAGGCCTTCGAGAAGGCGTCCAACGCCGCGCTCGCGCCGCACAAGCTCGACGACACGCTGGCCTTCATGCTGGAGAGCCGCTGGCGCTTCCTGCCCACCGAGTTCGCGATGCAAGGCGGTGCGCTCGACACCGCCTACGCCGACTGCTGGGCGGGCCTGGCCGAGCGCTTCGTGCCATGAGCGCGGGCTATCGTCCTGGACGCCACCCACGCGCCCGGCCTGCGCAGCTGGGTCGCTTCGGCCAAGGCCGAGGGCAGCGACTTCCCGATTCAGAACCTGCCTTACGGCCGCTTCCGCCCGCGGGCTCGCAGGAGCCCTGGCGCATCGGCGTGGCCATCGGCGACCAGGTGCTGGACCTGCTGCTCGCGCGCCAGCAAGGACAGTGGACAGCCGACATCACCGAACTGCTCGCGCCGCTGGCGGCGGGTGACCTCAACGCTTTCATGGCGCGCGATTCCGTCGAGCGCCGCCGCGTGCGCCAGGCGCTGTCGTGCTGCGTTGACCGAAGGCAGTGACCAGGCCCGGTGCTGCAGGGTTGCCTGATCGCCGCAGGCCCAGGTCGAGATGGCGCATGCCCTGCCAGCGTCGGCGACTACACCGACTTCTACGCCGGCATCCACCACGCCACCACCGTGGGCAAGCTGTTCCGTCCCGACAACCCGCTGCTGCCCAACTACAAGTGGGTGCCCATCGGCTACCACGGGCGCGCCTCGTCGCTGCGCGTGAGCGGGCATGGCGTCGTGCGGCCGCACGGGCAGCTCAAGGGCGAGGGCGCGCGCGCCCACGTTCGCGCCCGAGCCGCCGGCTCGACTATGAACTCGAGCTCGGTGCGCTGGTCGGCGCAGGGCAATGCGCTCGGCGAGCCGATTCCCATCGACGCGTGCCGAGGACCACCTCTTCGGCCTGGTGCTGCTCAACGACTGGTCGGCGCGCGACATCCAGGCCTGGGAGTACCAGCCGCTGGGGCCGTTCCTGTCGAAGAACTTCGCCACCACGATCTCGCCCTGGGTGGTGACGATGGACGCGCTGGCGCCGTTCCGCGTGCCTTTCGAGCGACGCCGAGAACGACCCGCAGCCCTTGCCCTACCTGGACGCGCCGGCCAACCGCTCGCACGGCGCCATCGACATCGTGCTCGAGGTGTGGCTGCAGACCGCGGCCATGCGCGCGCAAGGCATCGCCGCCGCATGCGGCTGTCGCAGTCGCAATTTCCGCGACGCCTACTGGACACTGGCGCAACTGGTCGCGCACCACGCCAGCAACGGCTGCAACCTGCAGCCTGGCGACCTGCTCGGCACCGGCACGCAGTCGGGGCCGCAGCCGGGGCAGGGCGGTTCGCTGCTCGAGCTCAGCCTGGGCGGACGCCAGACGCTGACGCTGCCGGGCGGCGAATCACGCAGCTTCCTCGAGGACGGCGACACCGTCACCTTGCGCGCGCACTGCACCAACGCGCAAGGCGTGCGGTTCGGCTTCGGTGAATGCAGTGCTGCGGTGCTGCCGGCACGCGCGGCCCTGTGAACTGCGCATGGTTCCTTCGGTTGACCGCCCGCGCTGCTCGCTTCCCCCAGCGGCGCCTTCGCGCCTTCTCGCATAGCATCCCCGCCACGCGTCAGAGACCCAAACTCCAGGAGACCCACCCATGAAACGATTCACCCGTGCCCTGCTGGCCACTGCCGCCACTGCCACCTTGCTCGCCACCATGCCTGCCGCCGCGCAGGAGGTGACGCTGAAGTTCCACCACATCTGGAACACCCAGGCCATGGCCTCGGTGAACGTCATCAGTCCCTGGTGCGACAAGATCGCTGCCGAGTCGTCCAACAAGATGAAGTGCCAGATCCTGCCGGCGATGACGGGTGGTGGCACACCGCCGCAACTGGTCGACCGCGTGAAGGACGGCGTTGACGATCTGGTCATCACCTTGCCGGGCTACACCGCGGGCCGCTTCCCGGCGATGGAGGTGTTCGAGCTGCCGTTCATGACCAACTCGGCGGAAGCCGGTGCGCGCGCCGCCTGGGACTACCTGCAGAAGTACGCTCTCAAGGAATTCCCGGGCACCAAGATCCTCGCCATGTGGATCCACGACGAAGGCTACGTCCACACCAAGGACAAGCCGGTCAAGACGCTGGCCGACTTCAAGGGCCTGAAGATGCGCGCGCCCACCCGTCAGACCAACAAGCTGCTGGCGTCGCTCGGCGCCTCGCCGGTGGGCATGCCACTGCCGGCGATCCCGGACGCCGTCAGCAAGGGCACGATCGATGGCTTCATGCTGCCCTGGGAGGTGATGCCCTCGCTGAAGCTGCAGGAACTGGTCAAGTTCCACAGCGAGACCGACCCTCGCGCCCGGCGCTCTACAGCGCGGTGTTCATCTTCGCGATGAACCAGGCCAAGTACGACAGCCTGCCGGCGGACCTCAAGGCAGGTGATCGACGACAACAGCGGCGCCGCCTACTCGCAGGCCATCGGCAAGATCTGGGACAACAGCCAGGCCGCCGGCCGCAAGGCGGCGCAGGACCGCGGCAACACCTTCACGATGATCCCGGCCGCGGAGCTCGACAACTGGATCAAGGCCTCCGCTCCGCTGTACGACGACTTCGTCGCCGACATGGACAAGCGTGGCATGCCCGGCAAGCAGATGCTGAACGACGCACGCGACCTGCTGGCCAAGTACAAGAAGTAAGTCCCGCGAGGTGCGGCGCCCGCCCGGGCGCCGCTCTGAGGAGGAGCTGCACCATGCCCCCGTTTCTGCGCCGGCTTGCGGCATGGTTTGCCATGGCCGGCTGCCTGGCCGCCTGCGCCACGGCCGCTGATGACCACGCTCAGCGTGCTCGGGCGGGCCGTCATCGCAAGCCGATCGGGGGTGATGTCGAACTCACGCAGTTCGGCATCGCGCTGTGCATCTCGCTGTGCCTGCCCTGGTGCCAGCTGAGCAGCGCGAACATCATCGTGGACTTCTTCACCCAGCGCACCACCGAGCGCACCCAGCGCCGGCTGGACGCCGTCGGCGCCCTGCTGCTGGCCGTGATGGTGGGCTTGCTGGCCTGGCGCACCACCGCCGGCGCCCTGGCGGTGCACGGTGGCCAGGAGACCACGATGATCCTCGGCCTGCCGATGTGGTGGGCCTACGTGGCGCTGGCGCCAGGCCTGGCCCTCACGGCGCTGATCGCCTTGATCCAGACCTGGCGGCGCTGGCAGGGCCTGGCCGCGGGGAGTGTCGGCGTGAGCGGTCACCACGGTGGGTCTGCTGATGTTCGCCGCCATGCTGGTGCTGATGGCGGTGCGCGTGCCGATCGCCGCGGCGATGTTCATCCCGGGTGCCGTGGGCTACTGGGCGCTCACCAACGACCAGGCCTTGCTGAACATGCTCAAGGGCTCGGCCGTGGCGCGCCTCACGGTGTACGACCTCAGCGTGATCCCGCTTTTCCTGCTGATGGGCCAGTTCGCCACGCAGGGCGGGCTGAGCCGGGCGCTGTTCAAGGCGGCGGCGGCCTTCGTCGGCCACATTCGAGGCGGGCTGGGCATGGCGGCCATCCTGTCGGCCGCGGCCTTCGGCGCGGTGTGCGGCTCCTCGGTCGCCACCTCGGCCACCATCACGCAGGTGGCCTATCCGGAGATGAAGGCGCACGGCTACCACGGCCGGCTGTCCACGGCCGTGCTGGCCACGGGCGGCACGCTGGGCATCCTGATTCCGCCGTCGGTGCCGCTGGTGGTCTATGCCATCCTGACCGAGCAGAACATCGCCAAGCTGTTTGCGGCGGCGATGGTGCCCGGTCTGCTGGCCATGCTGGGCTACATCGTGGTGATCGCGGTCTATTGCCGTCTGAGGCCGGACTTGGCCGCACCCAGTGAGCCGCTGGCCTGGACAGCGCGCTGGCGCGCCTTGCTGGGCGTGTGGCCGATCGCGCTGATCTTTGTCATCGTCTTCGGCGGCATCTACGGCGGGGTGTTTTCGCCCACCGAAGGCGCCGCCGTGGGGGCGCTGGGGACCTTTGTCATCGGCGTGGCCCAGCGCGAGCTCGATCTCGACGGCATTCGCCGCAGCTTCCTCGGCACGGCCGAGACCTCGGCCATGGTGTTCATGATCTTCCTCGGCGCCGACATGATGAACGCGTCGCTGGCGCTCACGCAGATGCCCGCTCGGCTGGCCGACTGGGTGGGCCATCTGCAGGTGGCGCCGTTGATCATCGTCAGCGCCATCCTGGTGTTCTACGTGATCCTCGGCTGCGTGATGGACGAGCTGTCGATGCTGCTGCTCACCATCCCGGTGATCTTCCCGACGGTGATGGCGCTCGACCTCTGGGGCCTCAGCCCCGAGTCCAAGGCCATCTGGTTCGGCATCCTGGTGCTGATGACCGTGGGCATCGGCCTCATCGCCCCGCCGGTGGGCCTGAACGTGTACGTGGTGAACAGCATCGCCAAGGAAGTGCCGATGAGCGAGACCTACAAAGGGGTGTTCCCCTTCCTCGCCAGCGACACCCTGCGCCTGCTGGCGCTGCTGTTCTTCCCCTCGCTCAGCCTCGGGCTGGTGACGCTGCTGTTCAAGTAGCGCGGGCGCGCACGCCGGCGTCGGCCACCGCCAGCGCCGTCATGTTGACCACGCGGCGCACGGTGGCGGCCGGGGTGAGGATGTGCACCGGTCCGTTCACGCCCAGCAGGATCGGGCCGACGGTGATGCCATTGCCGCCGGTGATCTTGAGCACGTTGAACAGGATGTTCGCCGCGTCGAGGTTGGGGCAGCACCAGGATGTTGGCCGCACCGGTGAGCGTGGTGTCGGGCAGCACGGCACTGCGCAGGTCTTCGCTGAATGCGGCGTCGCCTTGCAGCTCGCCATCGGCCTCGACGCCGGGCATGCGCTGGCGGAAGAGGTCACGCGCCGCCCGCATCTTGAGCGCAGAAGCCCGCTTGCTGCTGCCGAACATGGAGTGCGACAGGAACGCCACCTTGGGTGGCAAACCGAAGCGCCGCACCTCGTCGACCGCCATGCTGGCGATGTCGGCCAGCTGCTCGGCATCCGGGTCGTCATTGACGAAGGTGTCGGTGATGAACAGCGTGTGCTTCTCCAGCATCAGCGCGTTCATGGTGGCCAGCGAACGCACGCCGGGCGCGGTGCCGATGACTTCCTTGACGCGACCGAGGTGATCGTCGAAGCGGCCGACCAGACCGCACAGCATTGCATCCGCATCCCCCAGTTGCACCATCAGCGAGCCGATGATGGTGTTGGAGCGGCGCACGGTCGACTTGGCCATCTCCGGCGTGACGCCATTGCGCGCGTTCAAGCGGTGGTAGGCCTCCCAGTACTGCCGGAAGCGCGCGTCGTCTTCGGGGTTGATGACCTCGAAGTCGCGCCCGGCCTCGAGCCGCAGACCGGAACGCTCGATGCGTGACTGGATCACCGCCGGCCGCCCGATGAGGATGGGCTTGACCAGCCGCTCATCCATCGCGATCTGCACTGCGCGCAGCACGCGCTCGTCTTCGCCTTCGGCATAGGCCACGCGCTTGGGCAGGGCGCGCGCCGCGGTGAACACCGGCCGCATGAACATGCCGGTGTGCGTGACGAAACGGGTCAGCGACTCGCGGTAGGCGTCCAGGTCGGCGATGGGCCGGGTGGCCACGCCCGAGGCCTGGGCCGCCTTGGCCACGGCCGGGGCGATGCGCAGGATCAGGCGCGAGTCGAAGGGCGTGGGGATCAGGTAGTCGGGCCCGAAGCGCAACTCGCGTCCGGCATAGGCCGAGGCCACCTCGGCGCTGATCTCGGCCTTGGCGAGGTCGGCGATCTCGCGCACGCAGGCGACCTTCATCGCCTCGGTGATGCTGGTGGCGCCGCTGTCGAGCGCGCCCCGGAAGATGTACGGGAAGCACAGGACGTTGTTGACCTGGTTCGGGTAGTCCGAGCGCCCGGTGGCGATGATGCAATCCGGGCGCACCTCCTTGGCCAGCTCGGGGCGGATCTCGGGCTCGGGGTTGGCCAGCGCCAGGATGATGGGCTTGGCGGCCATGGACTTGACCATGTCGGCGGTGATCGCGCCGGCGGCCGAGCAGCCCAGCACGACATCGGCGTTCACCATCACGTCGGCCAGGGTGCGTGCCGGGGTCTTCTGCTGGTAGCGCTTCTTGGACTCGTCGAGCTTGTCTTCGCGGCGGTCGTGGATCACGCCCTTGCTGTCGCACATGAAGACGTTCTCGCGCTTCACCCCCAGCTCGACCATGAGGTCCAGGCAGGCGATGGCCGCGGCGCCCGCACCTGATACGGCCACCTTCACCGCACCAATCTTCTTGCCCACCAGCTCGAGGCCGTTGAGCAGGGCTGCCGCCGAGATGATGGCGGTGCCGTGCTGGTCATCGTGGAAGACCGGGATCTTCATGCGCTCGCGCAGCTTCTTCTCGATGTAGAAGCACTCGGGCGCCTTGATGTCCTCGAGGTTGACCCCGCCGAGCGTGGGTTCGAGAGCGGCGATGATGTCCACCAGCTTGTCGGGGTCGCGCTCGGCGAGTTCGATGTCGAACACGTTGATGCCGGCGAACTTCTGGAACAGGCAGCCCTTGCCCTCCATCACCGGCTTGCCGGCCAGCGGGCCGATGTCGCCCAGCCCCAGCACCGCGGTGCCGTTGGTGACCACGCCGACCAGGTTGGCGCGCGAGGTGTATTCCGCAGCCAGCGAGGGGTCTTGCTCGATCGCCAGGCAGGCATAGGCCACGCCCGGCGAGTAGGCGAGCGACAGGTCGCGCTGGTTGGACAGCGGCTTGGTCGGCACCACGGCGATCTTGCCGCGCACCGGCGTGCGGTGGTACTCGAGTGCAGCGTCGCGAAGGGCCAGCTCGGCGGGCGAGAGGGGCTTGGTGTTCTTCTCCATCGTGTCTCCTGAGTGCAGTTCCGGCGCCATGTCGCGCACCGCGGCTGGGGGTCGAGCGTGAAAGATGGTGCTCTTTTGAGACTGCTGCCGCAAGCAGGGAGAGTGCGGACACGCCCCGGCAGTGCTACGCTCCTGGGCCCGAATGGTTTCGTGTTGAAGAGGTGCTTTCATGCCCGGTCTGCTGCCCGATGTCGATCCCGATGGCCTGCTCGAGTACTCGGTGGTTTTCACCGACCGCGCGCTCAACCACATGTCGCAGAAGTTTCAGCACGTCATGCGCGACATCTCCGGCGTGCTCAAGGAGGTCTACAAAGCGCGCTCGGCGATCGTCGTTCCCGGCAGCGGCACCTTCGGGATGGAGGCGGTGGCGCGCCAGTTCGCCTCCGATCGCCGCGCGCTGGTCATCCGCAACGGCTGGTTCAGCTATCGCTGGACCCAGATCTTCGACATGGGCCGCATTCCTTCCGAGCACAGCGTCCTGAAGGCCAGGCCGGTGCGTCCAGGCTCGCAGGTGGCCTTCGCTCCGGCCCCCATCGAAGACGTGGTGGCCGCCATCCGCGCCGAACGTCCGGCCGCGGTGTTTGCTCCTCACGTCGAAACCGCCGCCGGCATGATGCTGCCCGATGCCTACCTGCGCAGCGTCGCGGATGCGGTGCACGAGGTGGGCGGCCTGTTCGTCCTCGACTGCATCGCCTCCGGCGCCATGTGGGTGGACATGCAGGCCACGGGCGTGGACGTACTCGTCAGCGCGCCGCAAAAGGGCTGGAGTGGCTCACCCTGCTGCGCCTTCGTGATGCTCAGCGAGCGAGCCCGCGCCGCGATCGATGCCACGACCAGCACCAGTTTCGCGGTCGATCTGAAGAAGTGGCTGCAGATCATGGAGACCTACGAGGGCGGAGGTCACGCCTACCACGCCACCATGCCGACCGATGCACTCACGCATACCCGCGACGTGATGCTCGAGACCCGGGCGCTGGGCTTCGAGAAGCTGCGTGCGCAGCAGATGGAGCTCGGCCGCAAGGTGCGGGCGCTGCTGGTGTCGAAGGGGCTGCCCAGCGTGGCGGCCGAGGGCTTCCAGGCGCCGGGCGTGGTGGTGAGCTACACCCGCGACGACGGCCTGCACACCGGCAAGGCCTTCATCGGCAACGGCCTGCAGACGGCCGCCGGCGTGCCCTTGCAGTGCGACGAGCCGGCCGACTACAAGACTTTCCGCATCGGGCTGTTCGGACTGGACAAACTCCAGCATGTGGACCGCACCGTGGCCAACCTGGAGGCGGCGCTGACCCGCATCCTCGGCGACCGCATCCCCGAGCGCTCAGCCGCCTGAGCCACGGGCCGGCCTCGCCCCCGCTCCTTCCGACTGAGGAGGACGCAGCAGGGTGTCCTCCCTCGAGGCGTCTACCATCCGGGCCATCGCCCCCCGGAAGGAGTCGCCATGAACCGACTGCTCGCCTTGCTGCTCTGCTCGCTGGCCGGCCTTGCGCAGGCCGACAGCGTCACCGTCACTGACGGCAACGCGAGCCTGAAGACCACGCGCGACGAACCGATCTTCAACATCGGTTCACCGGGCGATCCGTTGCGGCTGCTGCGCACACTGGAGTGGACGGTGGATGGACGCCGCATCCTCGTCTATCCCTCCGGGCCGTCGACCTTCTTCGACGTCGGGCACTTCCATTCGGGCGCGCATGTGACGGCGCAGCAGATCCATGCCCAGGGTCCCTATCTCGGCTATGCCATCAACGACGCCACAGGCACCGTGGTCGGAGGGCTGGTCTACTCGCTCGTTGGCGACATCGCGAACAGCCAACGCGCCAGGCTCACCGAGAAGCTGGACCTCGTCAACCGCACAGCGAACACGTTGACGGTGTCGCTGGCTGGGCTCGGCTTCAAGCCGACACAGCCTGCGCTGGAAGTGCCGGACCTGTCGGGCCTGCAGCTCAAGGGAACGACGGTGGTTTTCACCCAGGGCGTGACAGGTGCCACGTCACTGACCGATCCACCCTACGGCCCGCTCACGGTCCGGCCTGTGGTGAGCTTTACAGGCTTCAATCCGCTGTTCAATCAGAACTTCGACATCCCGGCGGGCGGCACGCTCACCATGGTCACCGAGCTGAGCGTGGGACCACCCGAACGTCTGATCACGAAACTGTGGCCGTGGTGGCTGCTCGGGGTCGCTGTGGTCCTGGGCGCATCTGCGCTGACCAGCTCTCGACGTGCAGCCTCTCGCCAGCGCATGGGCTGACTTGAAGTCCGCTACCCTTGCGGTGAAGGGAGAAATCATCGGGGGAGGTGGTGCCGGTGAGAAGGAGTCGAACCCTCGACCTTCGCATTACGAATGCGCTGCTCTACCAACTGAGCTACACCGGCGTGAAGCCCGAAATTATAGCAGCGCAAGATCACCGCACTCTGGACCACGAGGCAGTCACGCGTAGGTGATCCAGTCCGCGTGTTCGGCGCTGTCCAGGTGGGGCAGGGTGTTGAAGGTCAGGAGTGCATGGCGCTTGGGCGTGAACACGAACTCGGTGATCGCGCTGTTGCGGATGCGCATGTTGAGTTCGATGGTGGCCGGCGGTGTCATGCCGAGCACCTGACCGACCGCCGTGGCGATCGGTCCGCCGCTGGACACGAGCAGCACCTGGCCGTTGCAGCTCTGGCGGACGTGGTCGAGCGCTGCCGTCACACCGGCCACGAACTCGCTGTAGCGGCACATGCCCGGCGGGGCGATGCTGTCTTCCATCCAGGCCTGCAAGGCGTTGCGCAGGGCGCGAAAGTGCTGCCGCCTTGCTTCGGGTGCGGCCATGTCCGTCAGCGCCGGGCCGGGGCTCCAACGCGCTGACGAGGGCCTCGGCGTCGTACTCGTTGAGGCCGGGCCAGTCGGTGCGCGCAGGCGTCGATTCGAGACCGGCGCACAGGCCCGCAAAGCTCTGGTCGTGGCGGCGCAGCGTGCCCACCAGCGCGGCGTCGAACCGAACGCCCTTGTTTCGCAGGTACTCGCCCAGCCGCCGACACTGGGCCTCGCCCAGCGGACTCAGGCGGTCGTAGTCGTCACTGCCGAATGACGCCTGGCCGTGGCGGACCAGGGTCAGCGTCCCCATTCAGCCCTTGACGTTCGGTGTGGTACTTCGCGGCCGCGCTCGACTTCGTTCTTCGAGCCGAGGATCACGCTCACGCGCTCGTGCAGCTTGGTCGGCACGATGTCGAGGATGCGTTGCGTGCCGTTGCTCGCCGCGCCGCCGGCCTGCTCGACGAGGAAGCCCAGCGGGTTCGCTTCGTACAGCAGCCGCAGCTTGCCGGGCTTGTCGGGCTCGCGCTTGTCCCAGGGGTAGAGGAACACGCCGCCGCGGCTGATGATGCGGTGCACGTCGGCCACCATGCTGCCGACCCAGCGCATGTTGAAGTCCTTGCCACGCGTGCCGTCCTTGCCGGCCAGGCACTCGTCGATGTAGCGCGTCACCGGCGGCGCCCAGTGGCGCTGGTTCGACATGTTGATCGCGAACTCCTTGGTGTCGGGCGGAATCTGCACCTGGTCGGCACTGAGCACCCACGAACCCATCTCGCGATCGAGCGTGAACATCACCACGCCTTCGCCCACCGTCAGCACGAGCATGGTTTGCGGACCGTAGACGCAGTAGCCGGCCGCGGCCTGGGCGCGCCCGGGCTGCAGGAAGTCCTGCTCGCTCACGCCGCGGTGGTGGCCCACCTTGCGCAGCACCGAGAAGATGGTGCCGATGCTCACGTTCACGTCGATGTTGGAGGAGCCGTCCAGCGGATCGAACAGCAGCAGGTATTCGCCTTGCGGATAGCGGTTCGGCACCACATGGATCGTGTCCATCTCCTCGCTGGCCATCGCGGCCAGATGGCCGCCCCATTCGTTGGCCTCGATCAGCACCTCGTTGCTGATGACGTCCAGCTTCTTCTGGACCTCGCCCTGCACGTTCTCGGTGCCGGCGCTGCCCAGCACGCCGCCGAGCGCCCCCTTGTTGACGGAGATGGCGATGTGCTTGCAGGCACGGGCCACCACCTCGATCAACAGGCGCAGCTCGGCCGGGATGTGGCCGTGCTCGCGCTGCTGTTCGACGAGGTACTGCGTGAGGCTGATGCTCTTGGCCATGGTGAATGGAAGAAGTGGAGGATCAGGAATCGAGCGCCCGTCCGACGATCTCGCGGACGTCGTTCGAGAGCTCGTTGCGGGCGGCCACGCGGGCGATGGCTTCGCGGGCGGCGCTGCGGTAAGGCTCGGCGAGGCGGCTCCAGCGGTCCATCACCCGTGCTACCCGGGCGGCCAGTTGCGGGTTGATGGCATCGAGCTCGAGCACGCGGTCGGCCCAGAACACATAGCCCGCGGCGTCGCTGCGGTGGAAGGCCGCGGGGTTGCCCATGCACAGAGCGGTGATGAGGCTGCGCGCGCGGTTCGGGTTGCTCAGCGTGAAGTCGGGATGGCGCATCAGCGCCCTGGCGCGCGCAAACACCCGGCCATCGCGCTCGGGTGCGGTGGCCTGCAGCGAGAACCACTTGTCGATCACCAGCGCGTCGTCCTTGAACAGGTCGTGGAAGCGCTGCAGCGCCAGATCCGCCATCTCCGAGTGCGCACCCAGCAATGCCACCAGCGCGCCCTGGCGGTCGGTCATGTTGGTGGCTTCCTTGAAGCGCTGGTAGGCGCGTCCTTGCCAGACGACATCGCCGCGGGTGGTGGCGTCCAGGCAGAGCTGGGCCAGCGCCAGGTTGGCCAGTGCGCGCCGGCCCGACGACACCGCATCCGGCGAGTAGCCGCCCTTGACCTGGTGGTTCTCGAAGGCCCAGGCCCAGTCGTCCCGCAGTTGCTGCGCGAGCTGCAGCCGCATCGACTCGCGCGCGGTGTGGATGCGCTGCGGATCGACGACCTCCAGCTGCTCGGCCATGTAGGTCTCGGCTGGAAGGGTGAGCACCAGTTCCTTGAACGCCGCGTCGAGATCGGGATGGCGCAGCACGCTGCGCATGCTGTCGATGAACTCGGCGTCCAGCACCGGCGTACCGTCGCCTTGCACGGCCGCCAGCAAGCGTCCGAGCATGAGGCGCTGACCGGCCTCCCAGCGGTTGAATGGATCGGCATCGTGGCGCAGCAGCACCATCAGGTCGGCATCGGACAGGCCATCGACCAGGGTCACCGGTGCCGAGAAGCCGCGCAGCAGCGAGGGCACCGGCTCGGCATCGATGTTGACGAAGGTGTAGAAGCTGCGCGCTTCTTTCAGCACCAGCACGCGCTCTGTCGCGGTGGTGGTCGGCTCGTCTTCGAGCTGCACCGGCAGCGCGCGGCCCTGCCGGTCGAGCAGTCCCATGCCCATCGGGATCACGACCGGTTGTTTGTCCGGCTGACCCGCGGCGGCGGGGTAGTGCTGCTCCAGGCCGAGGGTGTAGGTGCGGGTCGGCGCGTCATAGCGGCCGCGGGCCGTGACGCGCGGCGTGCCCGCCTGGGCGTACCAGCGCTTGAACTCCGTCAGGTTCGTGGTCAGTGCACTGCCAGGGTTGGCGTCGGCGATGGCCTGGGCGAAGTCGTCGCAGGTCACCGCCTGGCCGTCGTGGCGCTCGAAGTAGAGCTTCATGCCGGCGGCGAAACCGTCGCGACCGACCAGCGTCTGCATCATGCGCACGACCTCCGATCCCTTCTCGTAGACCGTCATCGTGTAGAAGTTGTTGATCTGCACGTAGTGGTCGGGCCGCACAGGGTGCGCCATCGGGCCGGCATCTTCGGGGAACTGGTACTGGCGCAGCTGGCGCACGTCCTCGATGCGCTTGACGGCGCGGGCCGATGCGCCGCCGGCCATGTCCTGGCTGAACTCCTGGTCGCGGAAGACGGTGAGGCCTTCCTTGAGGCTGAGCTGGAACCAGTCGCGGCAGGTGATGCGGTTGCCGGTCCAGTTGTGGAAGTACTCGTGGCCCACCACGCTTTCGATGCCGGCGTAGTCGCTGTCGGTGGCGGTGGCGGGATTGGCCAGAACGTACTTCGTGTTGAAGATGTTCAGGCCCTTGTTCTCCATGGCGCCCATGTTGAAGTCGCCCACCGCGACGATCATGAATCGCTCGAGGTCGAGCGCCAGACCGAAGCGCGCCTCGTCCCACACCACGCTCGCGATCAGCGAGTTCATCGCGTGCTCGGTCTTGTCGAGGTCGCCACGGCGCACCCACACCTGCAGCAGGTGGTTCTTGCCGGATCGCGTGCGGATGTGCTGCTCGCGAGCCACCAGATCGGCTGCCACCAGCGCGAACAGGTAGCAGGGCTTGGGGAAGGGATCGTGCCACTTCGCGAAGTGCCGACCGCCATCGAGATCGCCTTGCTCGACGAGGTTGCCGTTGGACAGCAGCACCGGGTAGCGCGACTTGTCCGCCCGCAAGGTCACCGTGTAGACCGCCATCACATCGGGCCGGTCCAGGAAGTAGGTGATGCGGCGAAAACCCTCGGCCTCGCATTGGGTGAAGAAACCGCCGCTCGAGGTGTACAGACCCGAGAGCTGGGTGTTCTTCTCCGGCGCACAGGTGTTGCGGATCTCCAGCGTGAACTCACCCTCGGGAAGGCCGTCGATGACCAGCAGCCCGTCTTCGGTTCGAAACGACACGCTCTGTCCGTTGGCCTGCACCCGCAGGAGAGTGAGGTCTTCGCCGTGCAGCCGCAGGGGCTGGGCGGCGACGGCGTCGTTGCGCTCCATGCGCATGCGGCTGCCGACGATGGTCTTGCCGGGATCGAGGTCGAAGGTCAGTTCGACCGATTTGATCCAGTAGGCCGGCGCGGTGTAGTCCTCGCGGCGGATGGTGGGGGCCTGGCCTTCACGCAGCATGGGGGTTCTCCGGTGCCGTCATCGATCTGAACACCGCGGTCGCGGCGTCGTCGTTGTAGTGTTGAATGGCGGCCAGCACATGCGGGCCGGCCAGTTGATCGGCGCGTGTGGGAGGAGCACACCGCCACGGCCGCCATGCCGGCGCGGCGCGCCGCCTCGATGCCGAACGGTGCGTCTTCGAACACCACGCAGTGCTGTGGCGCCACGCCCAGGCGCCGCGCCACTTCGAGAAAGATCGCCGGCTCGCGGCTTGCCGGCGCAGGCCCTCGTCGCCGCCGACGATCGGCCGTCGGCGCAGGGTTGCATGGCGAGGTGGCGCATCGCGAAGGCGATGTTGTGCGCGATCGCCGGCGGTTCCCACGCCTACGGCCATGCCGAGCTGATGCGCGCGCGCCGCGAAGTCGCGAAAGCCCGCCACCTCGCGGAACACCGGCGCGAACAGTTCGCGGTAGATCGCTTCCTTCTCTGCGACCAGCGCCCAGGATTGCTCGGCATCGAGCTCGCGCTGGAACAGGTCGTTCATGCACTCGGCGCCGGTGCGGCCGGTGGTGCGGCGCATCAGATCGTCGACCTCGATCGTCCAGGGCATGGCGGCGAGCGAACTCGATCCACGACAGCCGATGGTGACCCATCGAGTCGATCATGGTGCCGTCCATGTCGAAGATGAAGGCCTTGATGGTCGGCATCACACGCCCTGCTTGAGGCTGGCGGCGATGAAGGCGTCGAGATCGCCGTCCAGCACCTTCTGCGTGGCCGAGACCTCGTAGCCGGTGCGCAGGTCCTTGATGCGGCTCTGGTCGAGCACGTAGCTGCGGATCTGGTGGCCCCAGCCCACGTCGGTCTTGGTGTCCTCGAGCTTCTGCTGCTCTTCCATGCGCTTGCGCATCTCGTGGTCGTACAGGCGCGAGCGCAGGCGCTTCCAGGCGACGTCGCGGTTGCTGTGCTGGCTTCTGCCGTCCTGACACTGCACCACGATGCCGGTGGGGATGTGCGTCAGGCGCACCGCCGAGTCGGTCTTGTTGATGTGCTGCCCGCCGGCGCCGCTGGCCCGGAAGGTGTCGGTGCGCACGTCCGACGGGTTGATCTCGATCTCGATCGAGTCGTCGACCTCCGGGTACACGAACAGCGACGCGAAGCTCGTGTGCCGCCCGCCGGCCGAGTCGAATGGGCTCTTTCGCACCAGGCGGTGCACGCCGGTCTCGGTGCGCAGGTGACCGAACGCATAGTCACCCTCGACCTTGATGGTGGCGCTCTTGATGCCGGCCACTTCGCCGGGCGTCTCGTCTTCCACCGTGGCCTTGAAGCCCTTGCGCTCGCAGTACTTGAGGTACTGGCGCAGCAGCATGCCCGCCCAGTCGCAGGCCTCGGTGCCGCCGGCGCCGGCCTGGATGTCGATGAAGCAGTTGCTCGGGTCGGCCGGGTTGTTGAACATCCGGCGGAACTCGAGCTGCTCCACGGTCCCAGCCAGCTGAGCGGCTTCCGCTTCGATCGTCGCGAGGCTGTCCGTGTCGCCTTCGGCCTTGGCCATCTCGTAGAGTTCGGCGTTGTCCGACAGGTTGCTCGTCAGGTGGTCGATGGTCTCGACCACCGTTTCCAGCGTCTTCTTCTCGCGCCCCAGCTCCTGGGCACGCTTCGGCTCGTTCCAGACGTTGGGGTTCTCCAGCGCCGCATTGACTTCGTTCAGCCGCAGGGCTTTGCGGTCGTAGTCAAAGATACCTCCGCAGCGCGTCGGTGCGCGCTGAAAGATCGGCCAGGGAGGTGCCGATCTGGTTGATGCGTTCGTTGTCCATGTGCAGTGCCTCGAGCGAAGGGGTCGCATTTTCGCATGGGTCTCCCACCGCACCCCATCTGTCGGATCCGCGAGATGTCCAGGCGGCGTGACAAGGGTTTGCCCGAGGGGGGATAGCGCGAAGGTGCGTCCGCTTGTCAGTCTTCTGTAAGCGGTGCCGGGCGACAGTGTCACACCTTGTTTCGGAAGCCCGGAATGCTGTTGTTCGTGTCGTCCGTCAAGCTCATTGCCGAGATTGCCTTGCTCGCGCTGGCAGGGCGTTTTCTGCTGGGCATCCTGGCAGGGGCGAAGCGCGAGAGCAACTTCTTCTACAAGCTGCTCGACGTGCTCGCGCAGCCCTTCGTGAAGGGCATGCGCTTCATCACGCCGCGTGTCGTGATCGACCGTCACATTCCCATGGCAGCCTTCATGGCGCTGGCCATGGTGTGGGTCGTCATCACCATCACCAAGATCAACATCTGTCTCGAGGTGGGCGTGGCCCAATGCCAATGAACACCCAGAAACTGGCGTACTGGTCCTTCAAGCTGCAGGCGATCGGCGCTGCTGGTGATCGGCCGCACCCGAGCGGCCGAAGCGGTGTTCGGCCGCATGCTGCAGCGCTGGCCTGCCGATGCCTACGCGCTCGCCAGCCGCGCCCATGTGCGCGCCCAGCTCGGGCAGCGCGACGCCGCCATCGCCGACGCCCAGGCCCTGGTCGGCGCTCACCCCGAGCGCAGCGCGGCGGACTGGTTCAACCTCGCGTTCCTGCTCGAAGAAGCCAGCCGCTTCGACGAGGCCGAGCCGGCCTTCCGCCGCGCGGTCGAACTCGATCCCAAGCTGGACCGGGCCTGGTACGGCCTGGGTCTGGCGCTGATCCGTCAGCAACGCTTCGATGAAGCCGTTGCGGCGCTTGAACACAACACCCAGCTGCAGCCGATGAGTCCCTACGGCTGGTATCAGCTCGCGCGCGTTCACGTGGACCGCAAGGAGCCTGAGGCGGCGCGCAAGATCATTCGCCACCTCCACGGCTTCGAGCCCAAGGTGGCGGCCCAGCTGGAACGCGAAACGGGCCTGGCGCCCTGAGACAACGAGTTCGAAGACCGCAATCTGCGGATGACAACAGCGCCGGGACTGAATCCCGGATTGCACACAACTTGGAGGCGCAACGACATGGCGACATCGCAACTGTCAGAACGGCACCACCAGTATTGGCGCGAGAACCTCGCGATCACAGGGGTCTTGCTGGCTGATCTGGTTCTGGTGACCTTCGGGGTCGGGTACTTCGCCCGCGACCTGAACTTCACATTCTTCGGGTGGCCGTTCAGCTTCTGGGTCGCGGCCCAGGGTGCGCTGGTCGTCTACGTGCTCATCATCTGGTACTATGCGCGGTACATGAACGCGCTGGACCAGAAACACGGCGTTGCCGAGGAGGAATGACATGGCTGGCATGATTTCGAATCCGAGCGCAGGCGGCGGTGGCGCAGCCGCCAACACGCGCGTTCAAGTCGCAGCTGAACAAGGTCTACACCTGGTACACCGGCGGCTTCATTGTCGTTCATCCTGGTGCTGGCGGTGCTGGAGCAGATGGGCCTGTCGCGCAGCTGGATCGGCCTGATCTTCCTGCTCGCCACGGTGGCGCTGTACGCCGGCATCGGCATCATGAGCCGCACGACCGATGCGGCCGAGTACTACGTGGCGGGTCGCCGCGTGCCGGCCATCTACAACGGCATGGCCACGGGCGCCGACTGGATGAGCGCAGCCTCGTTCATCGGCATGGCCGGAACGCTGTACCTCACCGGCTTCGGCGGCCTGGCCTTCATCATGGGCTGGACCGGCGGCTACTGCCTGGTGGCGCTGTTCCTGGCGCCGTACCTGCGCAAGTTCGGGCAGTTCACGATCCCGGACTTCCTGGGTGCGCGCTACGAGGGCAACCTGCCGCGCTTCCTGGGCATCCTGGCCGCGATCCTGTGCTCGTTCACCTACGTGGTGGCGCAGATCTACGGCGTGGGCGTGATCACGGCGCGACTGTCGGGCCTGGCCTTCGAGGTCGGCATCTTCGTCGGCCTGGGTGGCATCCTGGTGTGTTCGTTCCTGGGCGGCATGCGTGCCGTGACCTGGACCCAGGTGGCGCAGTACATCATCCTGATCATTGCCTACCTGATCCCGGTGGTGTGGCTGTCGGTCAAGCAGACCGGCATCCCGGTCCCGCAGGCGATCTACGGCTACCAGCTGCAGAAGGTGACCGAGCGCGAGAAGCAACTGCGCGAGGACCCGAAGGAGAAGGAGGTGATCGCGGCGTTCAAGGCCAAGGCCGACGAGTTCGACGCCAAGCTGAAGGACATTCCGGCCGCGCTGGCGGCCGACAAGGCCGCGGCCACCAAGAAGGTCGCCGACCTGAAGGCGGCCAATGGCCCGGCTCGCCGAGGTTCAGGCGGCCGAGAAGGCGCTGGCCGCACTGCCCAAGGACGAGGCCGAGCGAAGACAGCATGGACGGCCGCCAAGGCGGCCAACGACGGCCCGCGCCAAGCCGCTGGCGGGCATGCCGAACCATGCGCAGGTGTTCGCGGGCGACCCCAACGGGGACGAGAAGGCCAAGGAGGCCTTCGACACCTCGCGGCGCAACTTCCTGGCGCTGGTGTTCTGCCTGATGGTGGGCACGGCCGCGCTGCCGCACATCCTGATGCGCTACTACACCACGCCGTCGGTGAAGGAGGCGCGGGAGTCGGTGTTCTGGAGCCTGTTCTTCATCTTCCTGCTGTACTTCACCGCGCCGGCCCTGGCCGTGCTGGTGAAGTACGAGGTGTTCAACGTGCTGGTGGGCACGCCGTTCGACAAGCTGCCGGCGCTGGATCGCCAACTGGGCAGCGGGTCGACCCGAGCTTGCTGTCGGTCATCGACATCAACAAGGACGGCATCTTCCAGCTCGGCGAGATGAAGATCGGCGGCGACATCATCGTGCTGGCCACGCCGGAAATCGGTGGCCTGCCGTACGTGGTGTCGGGCATGGTGGCCGCGGGCGGCCTGGCGGCGGCGCTGTCCACCGCCGACGGCCTGCTGCTGACGATCGCCAACGCGCTGAGCCACGACCTGTACTACAAGATGATCGACCCGAACGCGCCCACCGCGCGCCGGGTGACGATCTCCAAGGTGCTGCTGTTGGTGGTGGCTTTGGCGGCGGCGTGCGTGGCGGCGCAGAAACCGGCGGACATCCTGTTCCTGGTCTCGGCGGCGTTCTCGTTCGCTGCAGCGGCGTTCTTCCCGGCGCTGGTGCTGGGCGTGTTCTGGAAGCGTGCCAACAAGTGGGGCGCTTCGCTGGGCATGATCGCCGGCCTGGGCACGACGTTCTACTACATGGTGACGACCCAGCCCTGGCTGCGTGGCGTGTTCGGCGTCACCTCGCCGATCGAGCTGTGGTGGGGCATCCAGCCGATCTCGGCCGGCCTGTTCGGCGTGCCGATCGGCATTGCGGTGATCATCATCGTGAGCCTGCTCACGCCGGCCGCCGCGCAAGGAGACCCAGGAACTGGTGGAGCATGTGCGCTACCCGGATCTGAAGCTCTGGGGCAAGCCTGACGCGACGCGTGGGTCGCCCTGCACGCGGGCGACCTGCGCGCAGCCCGAAGCCCCGCTCGCGACAGGCGGGGCTTTTGCGATCTGCGCCATGCGCCGCGACCTTGATGCCGATCGGCCCGACCGACCAAGGTGCCCGATACGATCGGCGCTCATGGCAGCGCCACCACGCCGTCAGCCAGCCTGCTCGCCAACCTGCGAAGCGAGCTGATGCGGCATCCGCCGTTCGCGCAGATGGACGCCAGCCACGTCGATCGCTTCATCGCCGCAGTGCGGAGCAGGCCTACTACGCCCCGGCGAGATGGTGCTGTCGCCCGACGATCGGGCCGGTGACGCAGCTGCTGCTGGTCCGCGCAGGGCAGCGTCACCGGCCGCCGAGGGCTGGCCGAGACGGCCGGCGGCTTCGAGTACGAGGCCGGCGACCTGTTTCCGGTCGGCGCGCGTGCTGGGCGCGCGCGCCGGTGACCGCCACCTACACCGCCACGGAGGACACCTTCTGCCTGCGGCTGCCGGCCGAGGCCGTGCACGCGCTGGCCGCGCGCAGCCCGCCGTTCGCCGACTTCCTGAACCGGCGCGTGCTGCAGTTTCTCGAGCTGTCGCGGCGCGCGCTGCAGGCGGCCTACTCCTCGCAGACGCTGGCCGAGCAGTCGCTCGAAGCACCGCCTGGCGCACGCTGTCGCGCAAGACGCCGCTGAGCCGTGGCGCCGCACACGCCGCTGGCCAGGCGCTGGGCCAGATGCACCAGCGCCGCATCGGCTCGGTGCTGGTGGTCGACGCGGCCGGCGCGCCGCTGGGCATCCTGACGCGCCATGACATCCTGGGCCGGGTCACGCTGCCGCAGCTGCCGCTGGCCACGCCCATCGCCGAGGTGATGAGCGCAGCCGGTGCACACGCTGACCACGGCTCACACCGCGCAGGATGCGGCGCTGCTGATGTCGCGCCACGCCGTGCGCCATGTGCCGGTCACCGAGGAGGGGCGGGTGGTCGGCATCGTCTCCGAGCGCGACCTGTTCGCCTTGCAGCGCCTGTCGCTCAAGCAGGTGAGCACGTCGATCCGCGCCGCGGCCGACCTGCTGAGCCTGCAACTGGCGGCCGACGACATCCGCCGCTTCGCACAGCACCTGCTCGGCCAGGGCGTGGGCGCGCGGCAGCTCACCGAGCTGATCAGCCACCTCAACGATCGTGCTGACCGAGCGTCTGGTGCAGCTCGGTGGCGCAGCGGCGCGGCTTGACTCTGCACGGGCCTGCTGGCTCGCCTTCGGCTCCGAGGGCCGTGGCGAGCAGACCGATCGCGACCGACCAGGACAACGGCCTGGTCTTCGCGAGCGACGACCCCGAGCGCGACCGGCCCGCGTGGCTGGCGTTGGCGCGCGAAGTCAACGAGGGCGCTGGACGCCTGCGGCTACCCGCTGTGCAAGGGCAAGGTGATGGCCAGCAACCCGGCAGTGCTGCCTGACGCCGGCCGAGTGGCAGCAGCGCTTCGCCCACTGGATCGAGCACGGCGCGCCCGAGGACCTGCTGAAGGCCAGCATCTACTTCGACCTGCGGCCGCTCGCGGGCAACACCGCGCTGGCCGCGCCCTTGCGCGAATGCATCACCGCGAGGCTCCGCGGTGCCGCGCTTCCTCAAGCAACTGGCCGACAACGCCTTGCGCAGCGGCGCGCCGCTGAACTGGCGCGGCGCCATCGACACGCACGAGGAGGACGGCCGCGACGGTGGTCGACCTCAAGCTGCAGGGCACGGCGCATCTTCGTCGACGCTGGCGCGCCTGTATGCGCTGGCCCAGGGCGTGCCGGCACCGGCACGCGAGCGCGGCTCGAGGCCGCGGCGCAGGTGCTGGGCATCGCGCGCCGGGAGCGCGAGGCCTGGGTCGGCGCGTTCGAGTTCCTGCAGATGCATGCGTCTGCAGGTGCAGCTGGCGACGCGGCCCGTTCGCCGGCGCCGGTTCAGGCCAACCCGAACCTGGTGGACGTGCGCTCGCTGAACGACATCGACCTCCGCATGCTGAAGGAGAGCTTGCGCATGGCGCGGCGGCTGCAGCAGCGCATCGAGCTGGACTACCGGCGATGAGCGCTGCGGGCGGCGCTGGTCGCGCTGGGGCGCAAGGCAAGAGGCCGCACGCTGCCGCCGAACGCGGCCACGCCCGGCCGCATCGCTGGGTGGTGCTGGACGTGGAGTCCAGCGGACTCGATGCCGCCCGCGACCGGCTGATGGCCATCGCAGCGATCGCCGTGCGCGTCGACACCGGGAAGGCGCCGCGCATCGAGCTCGGCGACAGTTTCGAGGTGGTGCTCGCGCAGGCAGCCGGCGGATGGCGCTGGGGTGGACAAGCACAACATCCTCATCCACGGCATCGGTGTCCAGGCGCAGCGCACGGTGTGCCGCCGGCGGAGGCCCTGGAGGCGTTCGAGCGCTGGCTCGCCGATGCGCCGCTCATGGCCTTTCACGCGGCGTTCGACGAGACGCTGTTCGAGCGCGCAGCAGCGCCACGCTCGGTCGGCGCATGCCCAACGCCTGGCTCGACCTGGCAGACATCGCTGGCGGCGTGCTGGATCCCGACAGCGCGGGCGCGCGCGCTGGACGACTGGCTCGCGCTGCGTGGCATTTCATGTGCCGTGCGTCATCAGGCGGCCTCTGACGCGCTGGCCACCGCTGAATTGATGCTGGCCCTGTGGCCTGGTGTCCGTGGCTCAGCGTGTCACGCCGGACTGGGATGGCCTGGTCCGGCTGGCGGCGCAGCGCCGCTGGCTGGCGCGCTGAGGGGCCCGGGCGCTGGTCGGGTGGCGGGCTGCCGCAGCCGCGCCGCTCCCAGGTCAGCGCGGCAGCGTTCTGAGGAAGCGGCTGGCGAACTGCTGAGCCGCCTGGTTCCCCCGTGCGTTGGCGATGTACTCCGCAGCGCGCTCCAGTGCGGCGCGCAGCTCGTCACGGTTCCTGGCCGCTTCCAGCCGGATGGCCAGCGACTCCGCCTGGGGTCCGAGCAGGTCGTTGACGGCTCGCACGGCGTCACGGCGTTGCGACTCCACCGTCTCGGTCGTCGGGGGCAGCGTCGGAGCCGGCGCCGTGTCGAGAAAGGCCTCGGGCGTGGAGACTGCCGGCCTGTCTGCGAGCTTCTCGACCGGCCTGGCAGCCACTTCGATCAGGCCCAACTCGAGCAGCGACTGCAGGGTCTCATCGGCCCCCTGGATCATCTTGCCAATGTCGGCGGCCGTGCGCTTGCCGTCGACCAGGATCAAGGCCGAGCGCGCACGCGGCGAGATGCGCCGCGCTCGCGTCTCGATTTCGTTCAGGCCATCGGCGGTCTTGACGTAGACGGTGGGCATGCTCGTGCTCTGGGTCTCGCTCGGTGGGCGTGGGGGATGCCGCCCCTAGAGATGGATCTGCCACTCATGGCTGCAGTGACGGCAGCGCACGCGCAGCAGCGTGTCGTCTGAGGACTCTTCAACCAGCGTCCAGCGTGCATAGGTCTTGCACAGTCCGCATTCGGCCTGGTTGGCCACGTACTCCGCGTGATTCAGAAGGTAGAGGTAACGCCGCAGGGCCAGGATGCCGATGCCGGCACTGGCCATGGCGCTGGCGATCACCTGCAACTGATCGCCCATGGCCAGCTTGCCCGTGTAGATCTCCGCGCAGGCCAGCAGTCCGATGGTCGCCAGCAGGAGCAGCACGAGGTTGGCGTGGCTCTGCAGCAACTCGCGCTCGTACCACTTCCGAAAGCCCAGTCGGCGAATCGCTTTTGATGGCTGTCACGGGTGTCTCCCAATCGGGTACCGCTCCGAAGAAACACCGTGAGTGTAGAGAACTCAGATTTGTAATGCTCGCATGTCCGGATGCGGCGTGGCACAGGGGTGGCTACCACCTCCCGGAGGCACGGTGCGGCTTTTTCCCGGATTCAGCGCAGGAAGGCCTCGATCCGCCCGGCCAGCGCTCGCGGCTGGTCGTGGTGGAGCATGTGACCGGCATCGTCGAGCACGACGCGCTCGAACTGGGCGCACGACGAGAGCCGGGCCTCGAACTCGGCGCGCGGGATACCGGTCGCCCCAGTACTTCGCCACATCGGTCTGTCGGCCTTCGACCCACAGCAGCGGAGCGGTGATGCGGCCCAGCAGGCCATCACTTCCTCGGCGCGGTAGAGGACGGGTTGCGCTTGTGGGCCGGGTCGCCCTGGATCGCCCAGCGTCCGTTCTCCATCTTGGCGTGCCCAGTGCGGCGCCAGCCAGGCAGCACGCTCCGGCGTCAGTCGCGGGTTGTTGCGGCGCAGGCGTTCGGCCACTTCTTCGACGCTGCCGTAGTCGCGCAGGCGCTGCGGCATGCTTCAACTCGTCCAGCCAGCGGCGTAGCGGTCGGCGCCATGACGGCTGCGTGGCCGGCAGGCCGAAGCCCTCGAGGTTGATCAGCCGCCGCACCCGCTGCGGCCGAACGCCGGCATACAGCATCGCGACGTTGCCGCCCATGCTGTGGCCGAGCAGATCGACCGGCGCCTGGCCGGGGGAAGCGCGTCGAGCAGTGCGTCCAGATCGGCCAGGTAGTCGGGGAACCAGTAGGTGTCGGTGGCCGGCTGCGTCTCGCTCAGCCGAAACCGCGCCAGTCGGGCGCCACGATGCGCGGTCGCTGCGAGCGCATCGACCACGAACTGGAACGATGCGCCCACATCCATCCAGCCGTGCAGCATCATCAGCGGAGGGTGCTCCGCCGAGGCCGACCTCGGGTCACCCCACACCAACACGTGAACACGCAGTCCACGCAAAGTGGTGAATACACTTCGCGGCTTGCGCCGCGCACGGTAGGGCAAATTCGACATGCGCCGCACTATAGGGGCGCACGCGATCGCCGGAGCGCAGGGCGGTGACAGAATCTGCGCATGCCTGAAAACACCGACTTTCAGCTTCGTCCGGCGCAGCCCGGTGACGCGGCGGCCATCGTCGGACTGATCCGCGAACTGGCCTGACTCGAGCGGCCGCGGCCACCTGGTCGAAGTGACGCCCGAAAGCCTGGCGAGCCTCAGCTGGTGGGGTCCCCGACCAGCGGCCGAAGCCGTGGTGGCCGAACGCGGGCCGCAGCGCGATATGGTCTGGGCCTTCGGCGCTGTTCTTCACCAACTTCTCGTATTTTCTCGGCAAGCCCTGGTCTCTACCTCGAGGACCTCTACGTGCAGCCCACCCACGAAGGTCAGGGTAATCGGTGCCGCTCTGCTCCGAGCGCCTGGCCGCGCTGGCCGTCGAGCGTGGCTGCGGGCGATTTGAATGGAGTGTGCTCGACTGGAACGTTCTGACGCGATCCGCTTCTACGAAGCGCATGGGCGCCACTCGTGATGCCCGAGTGGCGCATCTGCCGGGTCACGGGCGAGGCGCTGCAGACATTCGGTGAGCGGAGCTCCAACTGAGGGTTGCGGCCAGCGTTTTGGCAATCCACCCAAGCCTTGTGAGTTCAGCGCCGGACACGAAGCCAAGCCCCGAAGATGACAAGCGATGAAGCGATCAACCACAGAATGCCGATGACCTTGACGGGACCCGCGGAAGCGTACATCACAGCGTCCACGCCATGCAGCGAGACTGTCTCCACTAAAAAGACGGCTGCTTCGACTGCGGCGCCAATGAGCGCGACGGTCACCGCACGGTTTGCGATTCCACGCGAACGCGAGATGGCCATGCCGCACGCCATAGCCAGCCCGACCAGGAGCAAGAGCAGCACGACCTGGAGCGAGGCGCGAGAGGCATAGAGCCCCAACGCGCGGAGAATATCGTTCACGCCATCGTGCAAGAGGTAGCGCAGGCCGAGCAAGACTTCGAGGGCAAACACCGCGTTCGCGGCTGCCAATGCCTTCCACAAGGCATTCGAATGCTTGCCAGACGAACGGGACGCGAGGCCGCAGAGCACGGCCGCCACGAGAAACGCTGAACATCCGAAGATCTGGCGCGACATCGACTTGCACACGGCGGATTATCTCTTCAGCAGCAGCCGAACTCGGGATTGGAACCAGATGGCAATCGAACTGGCGTATGCAGTATTCCTCGGGCTGGCGATCGTCGCCTTTCGCTTCTGTCAGCCTGCCACCGCCGTGATCGGCGTCTTCCTCGGCGGCTGGATCTTTCTTCCGAATGGGCACTATCCGCCCGGCGCGTCGCAGGCCGTGTTCCCCTACTGGATCACGGGGCTGGCCGTACCTTCCGACATGTTGGTGACCAAGGCCTGGATCGCGCCGCTGGTGGCGCTCCTCGGGTCCATGGTCTTCGATCGCGCGAGGCTCAGGACCCTTCGGTGGACCTGGTTCGATCTTCCGGTCCTTCTCTGGTGTCTCTGGCCGCTGGCGCAGGCCGTTCTGGGGGCAGATGCTCGCCCGCAGGCCTGGATCAGTGTCCTCTACCTGTTTGGAACATGGGGTCTGCCATGGCTGCTGGGGCGCTTGTATTTCGGAACGGCAGCAGGGCAGGTGTTGCTTATCAAGGGCTTGGTCATTTCGGCGCTTGTCTGCCTGCCATTCAGTCTCATCGAGGGCTTGTTTGGTCCCTCGCTCTATGGCGTGCTGTACGTGCGCACCCCTTCCGATTCGACGGCGATGTCCGTTACCTGGGCTACAGGCCGATCGGCTTCTTCGAGCATGGCAATCAGTTCGGCTTTTGGATCTCGATGAGTGCTCTTGCGGCGCTGTGGTTCGTTCGCTCCATGCCGGAGGGGCGTGGATCCCAGGTCGCACGAGTCGGTGCCGTGGTGGTGACCTGCATGGCATTTGCCGCTCAGTCCTTAGGTGCCATCCTGATGTTGGGAATGGGTGCGGGTTTGCTCTGGGTGACCGGATTGGTGTCGCCTCGGCGCTTGGTCGCAGGGCGCATTGGCGATCTCGGTGGTGCTCAGCGTGGTCTATCTTTCGGGCGTGGTGCCAGTCACACGAATCGGAAAGGAATCCGCGTTCGGACAGAGCGTGGTGAACACCTTTCGTGCCCTGGGGCGAGGATGTTCACGTGGCGGATATCGCAAGACCAGAAGCTGCTGAAAGATGCGTTGGCCCAACCGCTCTCGGGCTCCGGCCAATGGGACTGGTGGCGGTCCAAGGAGATTCGACCCTGGGGCTTATGGATGCTGATGCTCGGTCAGTTCGGGCTGCGTCAAGGATTCTACCTTTCGCTGGCGACGCTCCTGGGTCCTGCACTGCGTGTGGCTTGGGAGGCGCCGAGAGCCAGCGGCTGGCGACCACAGGGCCTGACACTGTTGTTCGCCACGATCGCCGCACTGACCGCGTTTGACGCACTCCTCAATTCGTTCATCTACTTCCCGGCCGTGCTGATGTCTGGAGCTTTGGCAGCAGGGCCTTGGCACCCCGCCGATCGCGGGGTGAGATGCGCGCATAGGTCCCCGACCATGAGTGACTGGAAGTCGTCGTTCCCTGCTGGTACCGCGTTGACCGTGAACACCGAAATGAACAGCGCTGCCTGGAGCTTGTTGGCGGAGCAGTTCCGCTGGCGCGTGCCCGCGCGCTTCAACATCGCCGAGGTCTGCTGCGCGCGCTGGGCGCGCGGCACGCCCGCGGCGATCGCGATCCGCTGGGAGACGGAACGGCGCGCGCCGGTGCCGCTCACCTACGCCGAGCTGCAGGCCGACGCCAACCGGCTGTCGAACGCGCTGCGGCGGCTGGGCGTGCGGCGCGGCGACCGCGTCGCGATCGTGATGCCGCAGCGCTTCGAGACCGCGGTGGCCCACATGGCGGTCTACCAGCTCGGTGCGGTGGCGATGCCGCTGTCGATGCTGTTCGGCCCCGAGGCGCTCGAGTTCCGGCTGCAGGACAGCGAGGCGGTGGTGGCGATCGTCGACGAGAGCGCGATCGCCAACCTGTGCGCGGCGCGCGCCGACTGCCCCGGCGCTGCGGCACGTGATCGCCGTCGGCGACGCGGCCGGGGCAGGGCGACCTCGACTGGGACGCCGCGCTGGCCGCGCGAGCGGCCGCGTTTCGCGGCGGTGCGACACGCCGGCCGACGACCCCGCCGTGCTGATCTACACCAGCGGCACCACCGGCCCGCCCAAGGGCGCGCTGATCCCGCACCGCGCGCTGATCGGCAACCTCACCGGCTTCGTCTGCAGCCAGAACTGGTTTCCGCAGGCCGATGCGGTGTTCTGGTAGCCCGCCGACTGGGCCTGGACCGGTGGGCTGATGGACGCGCTGCTGCCCACGCTCTACTTCGGCCGCCCCATCGTCGGCTACCGGGGCCGTTTCGACCCGAGCGCGCGTTCGAGCTGATGCAGCGCCACGCGTGACGCACACCTTCCTGTTTCCGACCGCGCTGAAGGCGATGATGAAGGCGGTGCCGGCGCCGCGCGGGCGCTACACGCTCGAGCTGCGCGCCATCATGAGCGCCGGCGAGGCGGTCGGCGACGCCGTGTTCGCCTGCTGCCGCGAGCGCGCTCGGCGTGACCGTCAACGAGATGTTCGGCCAGACCGAGATCAACTACATCGTCGGCAACTGCGGCGGTACGCGACACGCGGCCGCCGCGTCCGGCTGGCCGGCGCGGCCGGGCAGCATGGGCCGCGCCTACCCCGGCCACCGCGTCGCGGTGCATCGACGACGACGGCAACGAGTGCCCGCGCGGCACGCCCGGCGACGTGGCGGTGCACCGGCGCGACGTGCACGGCCATCCCGACCCGGTGTTCTTCCTCGGCTACTGGAGGAACGACGACGCGACGCGCGCCAAGTTCACCGGCGACCCGGACGACTCGTGGTGCCGCACCGGCGACACGGCGGTGATGGACGCCGACGGCTACCTCTGGTACCAGGGCCGCAGCGACGACATGTTCAAGGCCGCCGGCTACCGCATCGGGCCGAGCGAGATCGAGAACTGCCTCGTCAAGCATCCGGCGGTGGCCAATGCCGCGGTGGTGCCCAAGCCCGACGCCGAGCGCGGCGCGGTGGTCAAGGCCTACGTCGTGCTGGCGGCCGGCTTCGCGGCGACGACGAGCTGGTCGACGCACTGCAGCAGCATGTGCGCGGCCGGCTCGCGCCCTACGAATACCCGAAGGAAATCGAGTTCATCGACGCGCTGCCGATGACGACCACCGGCAAGGTGCAGCGACGCGTGCTGCGCCTGCAGGAAGAACAGCGGGCGCGCCGCACTTCGGCGTGAGGCGCGCGCATTGCGCGGCGGCGGTGGCTCGACAGCAGGCTCAGGCGGCCACGCTCAAGGGCGCAGACCGGCGCCGCAGCGCATGCGGCGGATGTGTTCGATCATCGCCTCTTCGGAGTCGGGCTTGCCCAGCAGCACGTCGGCGCCACTGCGCATGGCTTCCTCGCGGTAGCGTTCCTCGGCCGACGTGATCATGATGATCGGCAGCTGTGCGGTGTCCGGGTTGCTGCGCAGCAGGCGCGTGACCTCGAAACCATTCAGGCCAGGCATGTCCACGTCCAGGATCAGCACGTCGGGGAGCTTGCTGCGCAACTGATGCACTGCGTCCACGCCATCGGTGGCCAGCGAGACCTTGAATTCGTTGTGGACGAGCAGGCGGCCGGTCTTCACGCGCACGACCTTGGAGTCGTCGACGATCATCACGGCGGCGGCGTGCCGCTTCGGGATCGAGGACGGTGCGTTCTGACGCCACCATGATCGGACGAGGATCGGCGGCGCGCTCTGCACGCAGCGTTCGGTTCGCGCGTCTGGCGCTCGAACTCCTTGTGCTTCTCGGCCCGCAGGCCGCGTTCGCGCTGTGCGGCCTCGATCACCGCTTCGGCCGCCGCTTCTGCTGCTGCGCCGCGTGGCCTGTGCCTCGGCAGTGTCTGGTCGCGGCAGTGCGGTGAACACTGCGCTGCTGGCTGCGCCGCCGCGCTGCGGAACCGCTGTCAGTGAAGGGCCTGGAACTGGAGGCGACGAGCCCTTGGCGCGTGACCTCGTGGAGGCGCTCCGTGCACGGCGGTGCTCGACCAGAGCCACGATGACAGCAACCACCAGGCAGACGCCTGCGAGCAACAAGGGCCACGCGAATCTTCCGTCCATGAGCATGCCGCTCCACGTTTCGATGGAACACAGCATAGGGAAGTCGTAACGATTTGTACCCACGCAAGTTAGGGGGGAGCGCACGCCAAGGCGCGCCGCCGGCGCGGTTTTGCAAGTTCGATCCCCCGGAGTCGGGGGCGTGCCATGGAATCGCCCATGCCCTGGAATGGGGGATACGGACACCACCGGCGTCCGGCCATGAGGTCCGGTACGCTCCCCTAAACTCGGCCAGATGAACCCTTTCCCATCCGTCGACCTCGGCCGCAGCGACGCTGCGCGTCACCCCCATTTGCCTGGGCACCATGACCTTCGGCGAGCAGGTCGGCCAGGCTGGCGCGCACGCCATCCTCGACCACGCGCTGGCGCGTGGCTGAACTTCATCGACACCGCCGAGATGTATTCGGTGCCCGCGCGCGCGAAACCTATGGCGCCACCGAGACGCATCCTCGGCAACTGGTTCGCCTCGCGCCCCGGCGCACGTGCGAAGGTGGTGCTGGCCACCAAGGTGGCCGGCCCGTCGCGCAACATGGACTGGGTGCGCAACGGCAGCGCCAACCTGACGCGCGCCGAGATCCTGCAGGCCTGCGACGACAGCCTCAAGCGCCTGCGCACCGATGTGATCGACCTCTACCAGATCCACTGGCCCAACCGCAATGTGCCGGCCTTCGGCGCGATGTACTTCGATCCGAAGCAGGACCGCGAGTACAGCAGCATCCAGGAGCAGCTCGACGGCATGGCCGCGCTGGTGAAGGCGGGCAAGGTGCGCCACATCGGCCTGAGCAACGAGTCGCCCTACGGTCTGTGCGAGTTCGTGCGCCTCGCCGAGCAGCACGGCCTGCCGCGGCCGATCACCGTGCAGAACCCGTATGCGCTGACCAACCGATCGCTCGACAACGGCCTGGACGAGGCGATGTACCGGCTGGGCGTCTCGCTGCATCTCGTACTCGCCGCTGGGCTTCGGCGCGCTGACGGGCAAGTACGACGAGGTCGGTCTGAACGGCGCCGAACAGCCGGGCCGGTTGGCGCGCTTCGACGCCATGAAGAAGCAACGCTGGGCTCGGCCGGAAGCCCTGGACGCGGCGCGCCGCTACAACGCGCTGGCGCGGCGCCATGGCCTCACGCCCACGCGCATGGCGCTGGCCTTCTCTACACCAGCTGGCGCGTGGCCAGCACCATCATCGGCGTGACCTCCATCGCCCAGCTCGACGAGAACCTGGCCGCCTGGGGCACCACGTTGTCGCCGGAACTGCTGGCCGAGATCGACGCGATCCGCTGGACGCTGCGCGATCCCGCGCAGTGAACCCGCCCCCTGCGTGTTTCCACGCCGTGAGTGTCAGTCGGCGCGCGGTGGACCGATGCGCGCCAGACAGCGCCGGTAGCGTTCGTCCACGCGGCGGGCAAACCACTCGGTGGTGAGCTGGCGGGTGATCTTCGGGCTGTGCAGCTCGATGCGTGGCAGCACGGCTCGCGGCAGGGCCCGGCGGTCCAGCTGCTCGGCGTAGGCGAACACCCGCTGGTGCAGTGTGGTGGACTCGAAGCCGGCATCCTCGCCTTGCGCAAGATCGCTGCGGATCGCAGTCTCGCTCAGCCCCAGGCGAGTGGCGAGGGTGAGCGCGGCGCGCTCGGTTTCGCCACGGCGCAATTCGCCGGCCGGTGGCAGCAGATCGCCGTCGAGCGCGATCGGCAGTCCCGAGGCCACGGCGAGTGCGTTCTGGAAGCCGGCATTGCGGCTGGCGTACCGCCCGGCATTGAAGTCGGCAAACCGGTAGATGGGGTTGTCGTAAGGGGCGCTGTAAGCCAGCAGGTGGGCCGCCCCGAAATACAGCCCGCCGCGGCGCGTGAACACCTCGCGCCGCACCGATTCGGCCACCGGGTAGGGATAGGGCCTTGTCTTCACGTGCGACTCGGCGAAGGCGATGCTCACCTGCATGGGTCCGCCGGTGCGCACCGGATTGCGGCTGGCGAAGAAGGTCTTGCCCAGGGGCACCATGCCGATGAAGTCTTCGAAGATCTCACTCAGCTGCCGCTCGGTCTTCACCGCATCGATGCGCTCGGCGTAGCTGCGACCGCTGGGTGAGGACAGCGCCAGCGCCGCGCGCACCGCCAGCTGCGGCACGCCGGCGGCTTCGGCGCGGCGGTCGATCTCCTTGCGCGCCATGTTCGCCAGGCCCGGCACGGCCGGGTCGGCTCGGTAGCTCGATTCCTGCTCGGTGACGGCGAGCACGGCGCACAGGTTCTCCGGCGTGGACGGGAGCTCCAGCGTGGAGAGCGCGGCGTGAACGTCAGCGGCCCAGCCGTTGCGATCCTCGGTGGTGGGCGACAGCACGCGCAGGATCGCCTCGCGCGCTTCGGTCGGCCCCAGGCCGGTGGGCTCGGTCATGCGACCGGGCAGGGCGCATCCCGCCAGCACGAGCGGCAGCGCAAAGGTCAGTGACGAAACCAGCTTCAACATCACCTCCAGCCTACCGCATCGCCACCGGCAGGCGCATCGGCCGCAGCGACAATCCCGGCATGGCGAAGAAAGACAAACACGTGAGCGAGACGCCCGCCACCGCCTGGTTGCGAGTGAAAGGTGTCAGCTTCACCGAGCATGTGTACGACTACGTGGACCATGGCGGCACCGCCGAGTCGGCGCGGCAGCTCGGCGTGCCCGAGCACGAGGTGATCAAGACGCTCGTCATGCACGACGACCGGCGCGAGCCCCTCATCGTGTTGATGCACGGCGACAAGCAGGTGAGCACCAAGAACCTGGCGCGGGCCATCGGCGTCAAGTCGGTCGAGCCGTGTTCGCCCGACGTGGCGCAGCGCCACAGCGGTTACCTGGTCGGTGGCACCTCGCCGTTCGGTACCCGCAAGGCGATGGCCGTGCATGTGGAAGAGACCGTGCTGGCCTTGCCGCGCATCCTCATCAATGGCGGACGGCGTGGATTCCTGGTCGGCATCGAGCCTCGGGTTCTGACCGAGATGCTGGGTGCCAGGCCTGTGCACTGCGCGCTCTGACGCGGCGGTGTGCCTGTCGAGGGGACGAAGCCGGGGCTCAGGCGCTGTCAGCCAGGCGACGCTGGCGCTTGAGCATCGCACTCAGGAAGGTGCACATGCCCACGCCGGCGAGCGTGAGCCCCGCGGTCGCTGCTGCCCACAGTCCGGGTGCGCCTTGCAGCGCGGCTGGTGTGAGCCCCGTGGTGTTGAACGCCACGAGGTAGCCACCGCCCAGGCCCACGCCCCAGATGGCCACGGCGTAGATGACCAGCGGCACGACGGCGATGCGCCAGGCTCGCAGCACGAAGGCCGCGAGCGTCTGCGCCGCATCGGCCACATGGAAGAGCACCACCCACGCCAGCAGCGGCAGGGCCGCGGCCACCACCACCGCGTCGCGGGTGTAGAGGCCGACAAGGGGCTCGCGCAAGGCATAGACGCCCAGCCCCATCAAGGCCGCGACGATGACCCCCAGCTCCACGCCATGCCAGCCGATGCGGCGCGCATCGGCCAGGTCGTCGGCGCCGATGCGTTGCGCCACCAGCGTGGCCGCCGCGTTGGACAAGGCCAGCGGCACCATGAACATCAGCGACACCATGTTCACCGCCACCTGGTGGCCTGCCACCGGCACCGCACCGATGCGCGAGATCAGGAAGGCCATGAAGGTGAAGCCCGTCACCTCGATCGCGATCGACGCGCCCATGGGCACACCCAGGCGCACCAGCCCGACCAGGCTGGCACGGTGTGGCGTGCCCAGCCCGGGCCGAGAGCGCGAAGCGGCGGTAGAACGGATCGCGCTGCAGCACCGCCAGGCCAGCGCCATCTGCAGCGACATGCAGATCGCCGTGGCCACGCCACAGCCCGGTGCGCCCAGCGCCGGAACCGTGAACCATCCACCAGGCGCTTGCCAGCCGAACACCAGGATCGCGGTCAGTGGGACCTTGAGCGCCAGCGCACCGAGTTGCAGCAGCATCACAACGCGCGGACGCGACACCGCGGTGTTGAAGCCACGAAAGGCGGTGAAAAGCAGCGAGAAGGGCAGCGCCACCGCCAGCGCCGCCAGGTGACCTCGCACCTTGGCACCACCTCCGGCCGGACCTGGGCCAGCCAAGGAACGGCTCGGGAAACAGCAGCAGCAGGCAGCCGGGCACCGAGAGCAACAGCGCCAGCCACATCGCCTGCTGGAGCTGCTGGCCGGTTTCGTGGTCCTTGCCGGCGCCGAAGAGCTGGCCGGCGATCGGCCCCACCGCCATCACGACGCCCATCAGGCCGACGAAGATGGTGATGTAGGCGGCGCCGCCGATGGCCAGCGCCGCCAGGTCCGAAGGGCCGGAGCGCGCGGCCATGAGCGTGTCGATCGTCGAGAACGCCAGCACCGCCACCTGCCCCACAAAGACCGGCCAGGCCAGCGGTGTCAGGCGCCGCGCGCTGTCCCACAAGGTCGCGTGCGGAAGGGATGCTGCGTGATCGCGGTCGCTCACGGTGTCGCGCCGCCGGCCGCAGGCGGCGGGCTCGACTGGCGCAGCGCGCGCTCCGCGTAGCGGTTGAAGCGCCAGGCCGTGCCCTCGAGCGTGATGCGGCGCCAGGTCATGCGCTTTTCCATCGGCGTCATCGCGGTCCAGTGCTGCACCTCGTCGAAAGTCCGGCCGCAGCCCTTGCAGACTGCGTCGCCCTGGCTGGTGGAACAGATGGCGATGCAGGGGGCGTCGGGCGTGGTGGCGTACCAGGCGAGCCAGGCCTCGCGCGCGGCCTCGCTCAGCAGGCCTTCTTCGCAGGCCCCGGCGTGGTGGTAGACCATCTGCGCGTAGATATCGGCCAGTGCCAGCACCTCGGCGCAGGCGGTGATGCCATCGGCCGAAGGCCTGCGCTCGCGCCACCAGTTGATGGCCGACTCGATGTCGGTGATGTGAACGATCGCCACTTGGCTCGAACCCAGTTGAGGCATCAGGCCAGCACGCGCAGCAGCCAGCGCTGCAGGTCGGCCAGTTCCTCCATGCACACCGAATGTTCCATCGGGTAGTCGTGCCACTCCACGCCGTAGCCCAGCGCCAGCAATGCCGTGTGCGCGCGCACGGGCCCGGTCGATCGGCACCACGCCGTCGTTGCGGCCATGGGCCAGGAAGATCGGCACATCTCGCTGCGCGGCGCTCACTTCGGCGGCGGTGCTTGCCGCCAGGGGCAGGTAGCCGGAGAGCCCCGCCAGGCCCGCCAGCCGCTGGCCGTAACGCAGGCCCGACAGCAAGCGTCATGGCGCAGCCTTGCGAGAAGCCCGCGAGCACGATGCGATTTGGCGGGATGCCGCGCGCGATCTCGCGTGCGATCAGGGCGTCCACCTCGCGCTGCGAGGCGCGCAGGCCCGCTTCGTCTTCTCGGCGGTCGATCTGCGTGCCGGTGATGTCGTACCAGGCGCGCATCGCATGACCGCCATTCACCGTGACCGGAATCACCGGCGCACGCGGCAGCACGAAGCGCACCGGCCCGATGGCCGACAGGTCGAGTTCATCGCACAGCGGCAGGAAGTCGGTGCCGTCGGCACCCAGGCCGTGCAGCACGATCAGGCTGGCCACGGGCTCGGCGGCGGGTGAGACTTCGATGGTTTGCAGTGGCATGGTCGGTCTGGTTCGTGGTGGGGCGAGGGCCGCGCGGTGATCGAAGAAGTGCGTCGCTCAGCGCACCACCAGCCGGGCCGGCCCGGTGCTCACCGAGCCCACCACGGCCGCGCCGTGGAAGCCACCGCGGCGGAAGACGCCGAGCACCGCTTCGGCCGCGTCGGGCGCGCACGAGACCAGCAGTCCGCCGCTGGTCTGCGGGTCGGTGAGCAGGGCGCGGTCGGTGTCGGCAAAGCCTGCGGGCAGGTCCACGTCGCCACCGTAGCTGGCCCAGTTGCGGCCGGATGCGCCGGTGACCATGCCCTGAGCGGCGAGGGCGCGCACGCCCTCGAGCAGCGGCACACGCGCCCAGTCGATGGTCACGCTGCAGCCCGCGCCGCGCGCCAGTTCGAGCCCGTGGCCGGCGAGGCCGAAGCCGGTGACATCGGTGAGCGCGTGCACGCCTGGCAGGCCGGCCAGTTCGGCCCCGGGCTTGTTGAGCTGCGTGGTGCTGGCGATCATCTGCGCATAGCCTGCGGCGCCGAGCGCCTCCTTCTTGAGCGCGGCGGACATCACGCCCACGCCCAGCGGCTTGCCCAGCACCAGCACGTCGCCTGGCAGTGCATCGGCATTGCGCTTGACGCGGCTGGGATGCACCAGACCCATCACCACCAGGCCGTAGATCGGCTCCACCGAATCGATGGTGTGGCCGCCCGCGATCGGGATGCCCGCCTCGGCGCAGATGCTTTCGCCGCCTTGCAGGATTCGGCCAATGGTCTCGAGCGGCAGCACGTTGATCGGCATGCCCACCAGAGCCAGCGCCATGATCGGTGTGCCGCCCATGGCATACACGTCGCTGATGGCGTTGGTGGCGGCGATGCGGCCGAAGTCGAACGGGTCGTCGACGATGGGCATGAAGAAGTCGGTGGTGGCGATCAGCGCCTGCTCGTCGTTGAGACGGTAGACCGCGGCATCGTCGGCGGTCTCGATGCCCACCAGCAGTTCCTTGGGCACGGGGAAGGCTGTGCTCTTCTGGAGGATCTGCGACAGCACGCCGGGTGCGATCTTGCAGCCGCAGCCGCCACCGTGGGAGAGCGAAGTCAGGCGAACGGCCTTGTCGTGGGGTGCGTTCATGGTGTGTCTCCGAGGCAGGCGTGAATGAGGGTGCGCAGGCGTTGCTGTTCTTCTCGGGGTTCGAAGCGATCGGCACGTTCGACGGTGCGAAGGCGCAGTTCGGCAAGCCATCCGGGCTCGTCGCGTGCACGGGCGATCAGCTCGGCGAGGGCGGCATCATCGCCGACTTTGAAGAACCCCGGGTGAGCCGAGCCGAGTGCCCCGACATGCCCGTCGATGCGGCTGGCGAGGACGGCCGTGCCGCTTTGCACCGCCTCGGCGATCACCTGGGCACCGCCTTCCATCAGGCTCGTGCTGACCAGCAGGTGGGCGCGGCGGATGTGCTGTCGGGTTGCCGCGCGCGGCAGGTCGCCGAGCCAGCGGTAGTGACTGCACTCCGCCTGGGCGCGTCGCGCCGCCTGGGCCAGCGTGTCGTCCAGCGCCGCGCCGATGTGGCTGAAATGGATGTCGGCCCGCTCGCGCAGATGCCGCGCAGCCCGCATGAAGGTGGCGGGCGACTTCTCTTCGCGCAAGTGTCCGACGCACACCACCCGCAGCACGTCCCGCGGCGGCGGCGCCGGTCGAAGGCGACGTGCCGAGGGGTAGATGATCACGGCCTTGCCGCGCATGGCGCTGCTCAGGCGCGCCGGGCCCTGGTCCTGCATCACGACCAGTGTGCTCGCCTGCTGCAGCGAACGTTGGGCCTGCGGGTCGGTTTCGATGTCGCGGTAGAGGTCGGTGCCGGTGAGCACCACGATCAGCGGTCTTGTGGGGTGCGCCCGGGCGAAGGCATCGATGCTCGCGGCAGAACGACGCGCATGCAACGCGACCAGGAGATCGCAGGGCGTGCCGTCCCAGGCCGCTGCCACGGTGGTGCTACATTGGCCGCGCAGCATCTGCGCCCAGCGTGCTGCGGTGTGCCAGTTGCCATTGTTGGCCTCGGCGAGTGCCGGGCTGACGATGGTCACCGAGGGTTGGATCGTGCTCGACATCGAAGCCCCGAATGTGGATTCAGCGCGCATGCGCCGCGCGGGCAAGGAGCTGTTGTCGCTTGCGTTGATGGACTCGCGAAATCATACGTTGCGCTGGATCGCCGCCTACGAGCAGCGCGCTCGAGCCGACCGCGATGCGCGTGCCGCTGCAGCCCGAGCTCAATCCGCCGCTCTGGGAGCTGGGTCACGTGGGCTGGTTCCAGGAACGCTGGATCGCGCGCAACGTGCAGCGCCAGCGGGGCGCGCGCTGCGATCCTTCGCAGACGCTGCTGCCCTCCATCCTGCGCGACGCCGATCGCTTCTACGACTCCAGCCAGGTGCCGCACGACAGTCGCTGGCAGCTCGCGCTGCCCGAGCTGCAGGCGACCCGCCAGTACCTCGTCGAGACGCTCGAGACCACGCTCGAACTGCTGGACACCGCGCCCGACGAGGACGACGAGGCGCTGTACTTCTATCGCCTCGCCCTGTTCCACGAGGACATGCACATCGAAGCCTTCGCGTACATGTCGCAGACGCTCGGCTTCGACGCCGACCTGCTGCCCGCCGCGGCCGCGATGAACCCGCGCGAGCCGCTGCTACTTCCCGTCCACGCGGTGGCTGCTGGGCAGTGAGCCCGGCGGCTTCGTGTTCGACAACGAGAAGTGGGCTGCACGAGGTGACATTGCCCGAGTTCGAGATCGATGCGCAGGCCGTCACCTGGGCGCAGTACGCCGAGTTCGTCGAGGACGGCGGCTACGACCAGTCCACGCACTGGAGCGCCGCCGGCTGGGATTGGCTGCAGCGCGAGGGCCGGCGCTGCCCGCGCCATGTGGACCAGCTGCGCCACGGTGTCTTGCAGCAGCGCTTCGGCAAGTTGATGCGCGTGCCGATGACGCAGCCGGTGGTGCATGTGAGCTGGTACGAGGCCGATGCCTGGTGCCGCTGGGCGGGCCGGCGCCTGCCCAGCGAGGTGGAGTGGGAGGCCGCCGCCCATCAAGGCGCGACCCGCGGGTTCCGCTGGGGCGACGTGTGGGAGTGGACGGCCAGCACCTTCCGTCCCTATCCGGGCTTCGTCGCCGGCCCGTACCGCGACTATTCCCAGCCCTGGTTCGGCACGCACAAGGTGCTGCGCGGCGCGTCGTTCGCCACGCGGGCCCGCATGCGCAACGCCAAGTACCGCAACTTCTATCCTCCCGAGCGCGACGACGTGTTCTGCGGTTTTCGCAGCTGCGCGGTCTGAGAGCGGCATCGGCGCAGCAGCGCTGTATCGAAACGGAACAAGCTCGACCCAGGCCGGCGCCTGCGGGCTCGGCGCGAGTGTCCGGAGCGCTGGGGCACCGGTGCATGCCGTCCCAGTCCTGGCGATGTCCCATTAGGGTTATTACTGCGTGGGCGCCTGCGGGCGCTTCTGGCATCTTTCGACCCCAATCGCTATGCAGAAATTTGCATAGCGTATCGGCCGCCGACGGACCCCAGAGGAGACCCAGATGCAGAAGGTTTTGCACATCAACCCGGAGAAGTGCACCGGTTGCCTGCAATGTGAGATGGCCTGTTCCTACGAAAACCACGGCACTTTCGCCACCGCGAAGTCGCGCATCAAGGTCTTCGATTTCCACGCCACCGGCAAGAAGGTTCCCTACACCTGCACCCAGTGCGACGAGGCGTGGTGCCTGCATGCCTGTCCGGTCGAGGCGATCACGCTCGACAAGCTGACCGGCGCCAAGGTCGTGAACGAGGCCACCTGCGTGGGCTGCAAGGTCTGCACCATCGCCTGCCCGTTCGGCACGGTGAACTACGTGCAGGAGACCGGCAAGGTGCAGAAGTGCGACCTGTGTGGCGGCGAGCCGGCCTGTGCCGAGGCCTGCCCCACCGGCGCCATCACCTACATCGATGCCAACTGGACCGGACTGAGCAAGATGGCTCAGTGGGCGGACAAGTTGGGCAACCAGACTTCGGCCAGCTGAGGAGACCACGACATGGCATGGGCAGGAAAACTTCTTCGCGTCGATCTGACCGCTGGCACCGTCAAGTCGGAACCCCTCAACATGGCCTGGGCGCGCGCCTACATCGGCTCGCGCGGATTGGGCTCCAAGTACCTGGTGGAGGAGGTCGACGCCAAGGTCGACCCGCTGTCGCCGGCCAACAAGATCATCTGGGCCACCGGGCCGCTCACCGGCACCATGGCGTCCACGGGCGGGCGCTACACCGTCATCACCAAGAGCCCGCTCACCGGCGCGATCGCCTGCTCCAACTCGGGCGGCTACTGGGGTGCCGAGCTCAAGATGGCCGGCTGGGACATGGTGATCTTCGAGGGCAAGAGCGCCAAGCCGGTTTACCTGTACGTGAACGACGACGTCGCCGAACTGCGCGACGCGACACACCTGTGGGGCAAGAGCGTCTGGGAAACCGAGGAGATGCTCAAGACGGGTCTGCAGGATCCGCTGACCCGCGTTTCCAGCATCGGCAAGGCCGGTGAGAACGGCGTGCTCTACGCGGCCGTGGTGAACGATCTGCATCGCGCCGCGGGCCGCTCCGGCGTGGGCACGGTGATGGGCAGCAAGAACCTCAAGGCGATCGCCGTGCGTGGCACCAAGGGCGTGGGCAACATCCACAACCCGAAGGCCTTCATGAAGGTCATCGCCGAGAAGAAGAAGATCCTGCGCGACAACGCGGTCACCGGCCAGGGCCTGCCGACCTTCGGCACCCAGGTGCTGATGAACGTGATCAACGAAGTGGGCGCGCTGCCCACGCGGAACCACCGCGACGTGCAGTTCGAAGGCGCCAAGGACATCTCGGCCGAAGCCATGGCCACCCCGCGCGCGACCGACGGCAAGAAGCAGCTCGTGACCAACCAGGCCTGCTTCGGCTGCACCATCGCCTGCGGTCGCATCAGCAAGATGGACAAGGGCCACTTCACGGTGCAGAACAAGCCGCAGTACTGGGGCGCCTCCGGCGGTCTGGAGTACGAGGCGGCCTGGGCACTGGGTGCGGCCAACGGTGTGAACGACCTCGAGGCGCTGCAATACGCCACCATGGTCTGCAATGAAGAGGGCATCGACCCCATCAGCTTCGGCGCGACGGTGGGTGCGGTGATGGAGCTGTACGAGATGGGCGTGCTCACCAAGGAGCAGCTCGGCATCGACGCGAAGTTCGGCTCGGCCCAGGCGCTGGCGTTCCTCGCCGAGGAGACCGTGAACGGCCGCGGCTTCGGCAAGGAGATCGGCCAGGGCTCCAAGCGGCTGACCGCCAAGTACGGTCATCCCGGATCTGAGCATGACCAGCAAGGGCCAGGAGTTCCCCGCCTACGACGGTCGCGGCCATCCAGGGCATCGGCCTGGCCTATGCCACCACCAACCGCGGCGGCTGCCACTTGCGCGGCTACACCATCGCCTCCGAAGTGCTGGGCATTCCGGTGAAGACCGATCCGCTGGCCCACGAAGGCAAGCCGGAACTGGTCAAGGCGTTCCAGGACGCCACCGCCGCATTCGATTCGTCGGGCCTGTGCGTGTTCACCACCTTCGCCTGGGGACTGGCCGACCTGGCGCCGCAAATCGCGGCGGCCTGTGGCGACGAGTACACCACCGAGGAACTCGAGAAGACCGGCGAGCGCATCTGGAACATGGAGCGCGAGTTCAACAACCGCGCCGGCTTCACCGCCAAGGACGACAGCCTGCCCAAGCGCCTGCTGACCGAGGCCTGCAAGACCGGCCCGGCCAAGGGCAAGGTCAACATGCTCGCCGAGATGCTGCCCAAGTACTACGCCGCCCGCGGCTGGGACAGCGAAGGCCGTCCGACCGCGGCCACACGCACCCGACTCGGCCTCTGAGCCGCATCCGCAGGCCACCGAAAGCGGTCCCTGTGACCGCTTTCCCATTTCTGGATCTGGAGACAGCACCATGACCCACCACGTCATCCTCGGCGCCGGCCCGGCCGGCGTCATTGCCGCCGAAACGATTCGCAAGCACGCGCCCGACGACCGCATCACGCTCGTGGGCGACGAGCCCGAGGCGCCGTACTCGCGCATGGCCATTCCCTACCTGCTGATCGGCAACATCGACGAACGCGGCACCTGGCTGCGCAAGGGCGCGACGCACTACGCCGACCTGCGCATCGAAGCGTGCGTGGCCAGGCGCACCAGGTCGATGCCAAGCGGCCGCAAGGTGATGCTGGACAACGGCGAGAGCTCCGCTTCGACACGCTTGCTGATCGCCACCGGCTCGCACCCGTGCGCCCGCCGATACCCGGCATCGATTCGCCCGGGGTGCACCGTGCTGGACGCTGGCCGATGCGCGCGAGATCATGGACTGGCCACCGGGCGCGCGGGTGCTGCAGATGGGCGCCGGCTTCATCGGCTGCATCATCATGGAGGCGCTGGCCGCGCGCGGCGTGCAACTGAGCGTGGTGGAGATGGGCGACCGCATGGTGCCGCGCATGATGGGCCCCACCGCCGGCGGCATGATCAAGGACTGGTGCGAAGCCAAGGGCGTGAGGTGTTCACCGGCACCAGGGTCGAGGCCATCGAGCCGGGCAGCACCGCTGAAGGTGCGTCTGTCGAACGGCCAGACGCATGGAGGCCGACCTGGTGATCAGCGCCACCGGCGTGCGCCCGGCGATCGGTTTCCTCGAGAACTCGGGCATCACCTGCCTGCTGGGTGTGCTGACCGACGAACACCTGCAGACCAACGTGCCGGGCATTTACGCCGCCGGCGACTGCGCCGAGGCCTTCGACAAGGTCAGCGGCAAGACCATCGTCAGCGCCATCCAGCCCAACGCGGCCGAGCAGGCGCGCGTGGCGGCGCTGAACATGGTCGGGCCAGCGCGCCGCGCTGCGGGCGTCACCCAGATCAACGTGCTGGACACGCTGGGCCTGATCTCCGCCAGTTTCGGCGACTGGCAGGGCGTGCCCGGCGGCGACCACGTGGAGCTCACCGACCGCGGCGCGGGCGCCACCTGAGCCTGCAGTTCAAGGACGACGTGCTGGTGGGCTGCAACAGCGTCGGCTGGACCGAACACGTGGGCGTGATGCGCGGCCTGGTCGAAGGGCAGGTCCGGCTGGGCGAGTGGAAGGACACCCTCAAGCAGGATCCGACCCAGCTGATGGCGCCTACCTGGCCAGCGCGCAGGCGCAGAGCGGCTGGACCGGCGCGGCGGATGCGCGCCGGCGCTGAAGGCCGGTCGGGACGTTCGCGCACGCGCATGAAGATCACCCTCAAGCTCTTCGCCTCGCTCACCGAGTACCTGCCGCCCGAGGTGCGGCACGGCAACCGTCATGCGAGCTCGAGGTTGCGCCCGACGCCACCATCAGCCAGATCATCGAGCCCTTCGGCCTGCCGCCGAAGCTGGTGCATCTGGTGCTGGTGAACGGCAACTACATCGAGCCCGAGCAGCGCCTGACGCGACCCTCAACGAGGGCGATGTGCTGGCCATCTGGCCGCCGATCGCCGGCGGCTAAGGCTCTCCGCAGCCATGCAGTGCAGCCTTACCCTGAGACCTTCGAGCGCGACATGGGCTGCACCGAGGCCGAGTGGCTCGGCTGGCTGCCCGAGGCGATCGGCGCGCACGCCTGGACCAGCGCCGGCGCCGGCCAGGTGCGCATCGGCGAGCGGGCAGCTGTCGCTTGACGTGGCGCACGGCCGAGCCGCGGGTGATCGCACTGATGCGCATCCCGCGCCTGCTGGTGAGTTTTCGCTTCAGCGGGCTGGACGACGCCCAGCGCCTTGCGTTCATGAAGCGATTCGATCTCTACATGCAGCGCGGCGGCGGTTGAGCGCGCCTGTCTACCGCCCGGCGCCATCGCCAGCTGCCAATGGCTTATGCATATAGCTTCATAAGGGTAGCCCAGCGCTTTGATTTGACACGATGGGCTCGAACAATCCGGCTTCGACGCTGCCTCCGCATTCGAGAGGCATCGCAACATCAAGGAGACCATCTTGAGCGTTCGCTTGTCCCTCACGATCAATGGCAAGGCGGTGTCGGCCGACATCGACCCGCGCACCCTGCTGGTCCAGTTCATCCGCGAGCAGCAGCAGCTCACCGGCACGCACGTCGGCTGCGACACCGCCCAGTGCGGCGCCTGCACGGTGCACCTCAACGGCCGCGCGGTGAAGTCGCTGCACGATGCTGGCCGTGCAGGCGCAGGGCGCCGAGGTCACGACCATCGAGGGCCTGGCCGACCGACGGCAACGCTGCACCCGATGCAGGCGGCGTTCCGCGAGTGCCACGGCCTGCAGTGCGGCTTCTGCACGCCGGGCATGGTGATGTCGGCGGTGAAGCTGCTCGAAGACAAGCCCAAGGCGACCGAGCAGCGAGATCCGCGAGGGGCTGGAGGGCAACATCTGCCGCTGCACCGGCTATCACAACATCGTCAGGTCGATCCAGCTTTGCCAGAGCGGCAAGGTCGGTTCCACCGGCGTCAGCGCCTGAAATCAAGGAGCCAGCCATGACCGACCTGTCCGAAGTCCAGAACGTCTCGCCCATCGGCCAATCGATTCGGCGCCGCGAGGACTACCGCTTCCTCACCGGCGCCGGCCAGTACACCGACGACGTGGTGCTGCCCGGCCAGACCTACGGCGTGTTCCTGCGCTCGCCCGTACGCGCATGCGCGGATCAGTCGCATCGACACTCGCCAAGGCGCTGGCCGCGCCGGGCGTGGTGCAGATCTTCACCGGCGCCGACCTCGCCGAAGCCAAGGTCGGCGGGCTGCCCTGCGGCTGGCTGATCCACAGCAAGGACGGCTCGCCGATGAAGGAGCCGCCGCACCCCGTGCTGGCGCAAGGCAAGGTGCGCTACGTCGGCGACGCAGGTCGCGCTGGTCGTGGCCGACACGCAGCTGCAGGCCAAGGATGCGGCCGAGCTGATCGAGGTCGACTACGAAGAGCTCCGCCGGTGATCGACATCAGCACCGCCGACCAGGCCGGCTCGGCGGTGCACGACGAGGTGCCGAACAACGTCTGCTATGACTGGGGCCATGGCAACAAGGACGCGGTGGACGCCGCGTTCGCCAAGGCCGCGACGTCAGCACGCTGGAGTTCGTCAACAACCGGCTGATCCCCAACGCGATGGAGCCGCGCGCGGCCAACGCGCACTACACCAAGCACGACGACAGCTACACGCTGTACGTGGCCAACCAGAACCCGCACGTCGAGCGCTTGCTGATGTGCGCTTTCGTGCTCGGCCTGCCCGAGTCGAAGGTGCGCGTGATCGCGCCGGACGTGGGCGGCGGCTTCGGCTCGAAGATCTTCCTCTACGCCGAGGAGACCGCGCTGGTGTGGGCGAGCAAGCGCGTGGGCCGGCCGATCAAGTGGACGGCCGAGCGCAGCGAATCCTTCCTCACGGACGCACATGGCCGCGACCACGCCACGCGGGTCGAGCTGGCCATGGACGGCAAGGGCAATTTCCTCGCGATGCGGGTGAAGACCATCGCCAACATGGGCGCGTACCTGTCCACCTTCGCGTCGAGCGTGCCGACCATCCTGTACGCCACGCTGCTGGCCGGCCAGTACAAGACGCCGGCCATCTACTGCGAGGTCAAGGCGGTCTTCACCAACACCGCGCCGGTGGATGCCTACCGCGGCGCCGGGAGGCCCGAGGCCACCTATGTGGTCGAGCGCATCGTCGAGCAGGCGGCGCGTGACATGAAGATGGACCCGGCTGCGCTTCGCCGGCAGAACTTCATCACCGAGTTCCCGTATGCCACGCCCGTGGGCTTGACCTACGACACCGGCAACTACGCCGCGCACCTCGACAAGGTGATCCAGCTGGCCGACGTGGCGGGCTTCCCGGCGCGCAAGGCGGCGTCCAAGGCCAAGGGCAAGCTGCGCGGCATCGGCTACAGCTGCTACATCGAAGCCTGCGGCCTGGCGCCCAGCAACATCGCGGGCGCGCTCGGTGCGCGTGCCGGCCTGTTCGAGGCGGGTGAAGTGCGCGTCCATCCCACCGGAACGGTCACCGTCTTCACCGGTTCGCACAGCCACGGCCAGGGGCACGAGACCACCTTTGCGCAGGTGGTGGCCGGCAAGCTCGGCATCCCCGTCGAGAACGTCGAGATCGTGCACGGTGACACTGGCCGCGTGCCCTTCGGCATGGGCACCTATGGCAGCCGTTCGCTCAGCGTGGGTGGCACGGCCATCGTGAAGGCGGTCGACAAGATCATCGCCAAGGGCAAGAAGATCGCCGCCCACCTGCTGGAGGCGGCAGACACCGACATCGAGTTCGACAATGGCGAGTTCAAGGTGAAGGGCACCGACAAGAAGGTGCCTTTCGGCAACGTGGCGCTCACGGCCTACGTGCCGCACAACTACCCGCTCGACAAGCTCGAGCCGGGTCTGAACGAGAACGCCTTCTACGATCCGACCAACTTCACCTACCCGTCAGGCAGCTACGTGTGCGAAGTGGAGGTCGATCCCGACACCGGCACCACCCGCGTCGACCGTTTCACGGCGGTGGATGACTTCGGCAACATCGTCAACCCGATGATCGTCGAAGGCCAGGTGCACGGCGGCCTGGCGCAAGGCCTCGGCCAGGCGATGCTCGAAGGGTGTGTGTACGATCCGGAATCGGGCCAGTTGCTGACCGGCTCGTACATGGACTACACCATGCCCCGCGCCGACGACCTGCCCAACTTCGTGGTCGACCACACCGTGACCGCCTGCACCCACAATCCGCTGGGGGTGAAGGGCTGCGGCGAGGCTGGCGCCATCGGTTCGCCGGCGGCGTTCATGAATGCGATGACCGATGCACTCGGCGTGCGCGACCTGGCCATGCCGGCCACGGCCGAGCGCGTCTGGCGCGCCATCCACGCCCAGGGCTGAACGTCCGACGATCAAGGAGACCGCAAGACATGTACACCTTCGACTACCAACGTCCCGCCAACGCCGCGGCCGCGGCGGCGGCACTCTCGGGCGATGCCCGCTACCTGGCCGGCGGCCAGAGCCTGGTGCAGGCGATGAAGCTGCGCCTGTCGTCCTCGGAGCGCCTCGTCGACCTGGGCGCCGTGGCCGAGCTCAAGGGCATCTGCCTGGAGGGCACCAACGTGGTCATCGGCGCAATGACCACCCATGCCACCGTGGCCGCCTCTGCCGATGTGCGCAAGACCATCCCTGCGCTGGCCGAACTGGCCGGCGGCATCGGCGATCCGATGGTGCGCAACATGGGCACGCTCGGCGGATCCATCGCCAACGCCGACCCGGCCGCCTGCTACCCCGCGGCGGTGCTGGGCCTGGGCGCAAGCATCAAGACCAACCAGCGCACCATCGCCGGAGACAGCTTCTTCACCGGCCTGTACGAGACCGCGTTGAAGCCGGGCGAACTCATCGTGTCGGTGAGCTTTCCCAAGCCGGCCAAGGCGGCGTACATCAAGTACAAGCAGCCGGCCTCGCGCTTCGCGCTGGTGGGTGTGTTCGTGAGCCAGGGCGCGGGTGGCGTGCGGGTGGCGGTCACCGGGGCCGGCGGCAGCGTGTTCCGGGCCACCGACATCGAGGCCGCGCTGACCAAGAGCTTCACCCCGGCAGCAGCCAGGGCGGTGAAGGTGAGCGCCGACGGCCTCAACACCGATCTGCACGGCACCGCTGCCTACCGCGCCGCGATGATCAGCGTGATGGCCGCACGCGCTGTCGAGGCGGCCCTGGCCCGCTGATGGCGCTTCCCCAGCGCGCCGGCCATCGGGCCCGAGCCGCCGCGGGCGCGGTTGACGCCGCCGGCTGAGCCGACGGCCTGACGCACCCGGAATGACAACCGATCAGCCTGCCCACCTCGGTCGACGCGGTCATTGCTCTGCTCGCCACGCAGGACTACGTGTGCGATCGGCGGTTGGCCACGGCACTCTTTCTCAGCCTCAAGCTCGGGCGCCCGCTGTTCCTCGAGGGCGAGCCGGGCGTCGGCAAGACCGAGCTCGCCAAGGCCCTGGCCAGTGCCCTCGACGCGCGGCTCATCCGCCTGCAGTGCTACGAGGGCCTGGACGTGGCGCAGACCGCCTACGAGTGGAACGTGGCGCGGCAGATGATCGAGATCCGCCTCGCCGAGGCGGCACACGCCATCGGCAGCGAGGCCGACCGCGAGCGCCTCGCTCACGATCTCTACGCACGCGAGATGTTGATCGAGCGTCCCTTGCTGCAGGCGCTCACCCAGGAGCGCTCGCCGGTGCTGCTGATCGACGAGCTCGACCGCGCCGACGAGCCCTTCGACGCCTACCTGCTCGAGGTGCTGGCAGAGAACCAGATCACCATCCCCGAGCTGGGCGCCATCAAGGCGAGCGCGCCGCCTTTCACACTCATCACCAGCAACCGCACGCGCGAGATCCACGACGCGCTCAAGCGCCGCTGCCTCTACCACTGGGTGGAGTTTCCGAGCGTCGAGCGCGAGCTGGAGATCGTGCGGCTGCGCGTGCCCGGCGTGCCCGAGCGCCTCTCGCGCCAGGTGGTGGAGTTCGTGCAGCGCATGCGCACGCTCGACCTGTTCAAGTCGCCCGGTGTGGCCGAGACCATCGACTGGACCAACGCGCTGGTGGCACTCAACGCCATCCGCCTGGACCCGGCCACGGTGCAGGACACCCTCGGCGTGCTGCTCAAGTACCAGGACGACATCGTGCGCATGCAGGGCGGCGACCTGACCAAGCTGCTCGACGATCTGCGGGCGCGCGCGTTGCTGGATTGATGCCGTGGGCCTGCTGGCAGAAAACGTGGTGCACTTCTCGCGGGTGCTGCGCACGGCAGGGCTGCCGGTCGGCCCCGACCGAGTGATCACGGCCATCGCGGCGGTCGAGGCCGTGGGGGTGGACCGGCGCGACGACGTTCGTGCAGCGCTGTCGGCCGTCATGCTCGATCGGCGCGAGCAGCAGGTCATCTTCGACGCCGCCTTCGACGCGTTCTTCCGCGATCCCAAGCTGCTCGAGCAGATGATGTACCTGCTGCTGCCCAAGATCGCCGGGCGCGGCGAGAAGCAGCGACCGCCGCGCGCCAACCGCCTCGCCGAAGCACTCGCCGCGCCGCGACCGGAAGAACCTCCCAAGCCGGCACTTCAGACCGCCAAGGAGGAGGTGCAGTTCGAGACCACCTTCAGCTTCTCGGAGCGCGAGCGCCTGCAGCAGGCCGATTTCGAGAGCATGACCGCCGACGAGTTTGACTGGGCCAAGAAGCTGGCGGAGCAGGCGCCGCTGCCTGTCAAGCCGGTGCGCCGCCGCCGGCATGCGCCGTCTGCGCGCGGCACGCTCGACCTGCGCAGCACCTTGCAGCACATGGCGCGCAACCCGCACACGCTCAGTGCGTCCTACACGCAGGCGCGACTGGAGATGCCCGCGCTGGTGGTGCTGCTCGACATCTCGGGCTCGATGGATCGGTATGCGCGGCTCTTCCTGCACTATGTGCACGGGCTCACGCGGCGCTACCTCAAGGTCCACACCTTCACCTTCGGCACCCGGCTCACCGACATCACGCGCTGCCTCAAGAACCGCGATCCCGACGTGGCGATGAAGATGGCCGATGCGCAGGTGCACGACTGGAAGGGCGGCACCCGCATCGCGTCCAGCCTGGCGGAGTTCAACCAGCGCTGGGCGCGTCGCGTGCTCGGTGGCAATGCGGCCGTGCTGCTCGTCAGCGACGGTCTCGATCGCGACGACGATGGCCAGCTCGGCCGCTCGGCAGCGCAGCTGCACCGCATGGCGCACCAGGTGGTGTGGCTCAATCCGTTGCTGCGTTTCGACGGCTTCCAGCCCCGCGCCGCCGGTGTGCGCTCGCTGCTGCCACACGTCGACCGTTTCCTGCCCGTTCACAATCTGTCCAGCCTGGCCGACCTCGGTCGGGCCCTGCGTGCCCCGGCACGCCCTCCCGCATCTCTCCTGAGGCACTGAGAAACAGCTATGGAACTTCAAGGCGAACGCCTCATCCCGGCCACCGTCGACGCGACCTGGGCCGCCCTCAACGATCCGGAGGTCCTCAAGGGCTGCATCGCTGGCTGCGAGTCGGTCGAACGCACCGGGCCCGATGCCTTCCAGGCCGTAGTGGCGGTCAAGGTCGGTCCGGTCAGCGCCCGCTTCAAGGGCAACCTGCAGATGACCAACGTCCAGGCGCCCAACAGTTACACCATCAATTTCGATGGTCAGGGGGGTGTGGCAGGCTTCGGCAAGGGCTCGGCGGATGTCGCGCTCGCGCCCGAAGGGACACAGACCAAGCTGAGCTATCACGCCAAGGCGCAGGTGGGCGGCAAGCTGGCACAGATAGGGTCCCGTCTCGTCGACGCTGCGGCCGGAAAGATCGCAGAAGAGTTCTTCAGTGCCTTCACGGCGCACCTGCAGGCGGTGAGCGCTGGCGCCGAGGCGGTCCCGGCCGTGGTTACAGCGCCATCGCCCAGGACCAACACCTGGGTCTGGTGGGTGGTGGGTGCTGCCGTGCTGCTGGCACTGGTCTACGTGCTGCGGCGCTGACCCGGCGGCCGCTCTCGCTCAGAAGGTTCAGGCCATGGACAGTCTTGATCTGCAGGTGCTGACCCAGGCACGCGATTGGCGTGTGCAGGGCCACGCCGTGTGGCTGGTGACGGTGATCGAGACCTGGGGGTCGGCCCCGCGCCCGCCCGGCGCGCTGCTGGCGATGCGCGACGACGGGCTGGTGGTCGGCTCGGTGTCGGGCGGTTGTGTCGAAGACGACCTCATCGACCGGGTGCGCCAGGGTGAGCGCGTGGCCACGCCTTCGCTTGTCACCTATGGCGTCACCAAGGAAGAGGCGGCTCGCTTCGGCCTGCCGTGCGGAGGCAACCTGCGCCTGGTGCAGGAGCCGCTGGGCGAGGTGGTCTGGATCGACGAACTGCTGCTGCGCACGGGCCGGCACGAGCTCGTCGCGCGCCGGCTCGACCTGGCCAGCGGTGCGGTCACGCTGGAGAGCGCGACCCGTGGCGAGGTGTTCAGCTTCGACGGTCGGACCTTGCGCGCGCTGTTCGGTCCGCGCTGGCGCCTGCTGGTCATCGGCGCGGGGCAGCTCTCTCGCGCCGTGGCGCAGATGGCGCTGATGCTCGACTTCGAGGTCATCTGCTGCGATCCGCGAGAGGAGTACCACCTCACCTGGGACATCCCCGGCACCACCTTCAGCAAGGCCATGCCCGACGATCTGGTGGTCGAGCTGCAGCTCGACCCGCACAGCGCGGTGATTGCCGTCACCCACGACCCCAAGCTCGACGACATGGCGCTGCTCGAAGCGCTGAAGTCGCCGGCGTTCTACGTCGGTGCGCTGGGCTCGCGCGGCAACACCGCGAAGCGGCGCGAGCGGCTCGCGCAGTTCGACCTGTCGCCTGCCGAAATCGACCGGCTGCACGGGCCGGTGGGGCTCGACCTCGGCAGCAAGACCCCGGCCGAGATCGCCGTGTCCATCGTCGCCGAGATCGTGGCGGTGAAAAACGGCGTGCTGCTGCAACAGAAGAAGCAGGGATCGGCGATGCCCCCGCGCCGCAGCCCGGCTCAGAGCTGAAAGCCCACCCACAACACCAGGCCTTCGCCGATGTCGCGCAGCAGTCCGGCGCGTTGCGGGATGTGCACCACCGCGTCGAGCCGCTCGGTCTCGAACCAGTCGCGGAACGCCGCGATGGCAACGGGGTCGTGGAAGGCCACCATCAGCTCGTAGTTGATGAAGAGGCTGCGGCCATCGAGATTGGCCGAGCCCGCAAGCGCCAGCGCATCGTCCACCAGCACCAGCTTGGCGTGCTGCATCTGGGGCGTGAACCAGACATGGCCTCCAGCCGCGGCGAGCGCGCGCAGCGCCCGGCAGCGGGCCACGTCCGACAGCCGGTGGTTGGAGCGCGCCGGCAGCACCAGGTCCACCCTCACGCCGCGTCGTGCCGCCATGCAGAGCGCCAGCAGCAGCGCAGCGTCGGGCACGAAGTAGGGTGTCACCATCGCGATGCGTTCCCGGGCCCGGTAAGCCGCAGTGATGAGCAGCGCATAGAGCGTGTCGTCGACCTGGTCCGGGCCGGAGGCGATGAGCTGCGCGCTCTGGCGGGCGTCCATCGCCGCGCCTTCGGCCCGATCCGGTGCCAGTGCGAGCGGCACCCGGTGCCCCTGCGCGAAGTGCCAGTCGTGCTCGAACAATGCGTGGGCTTGCTGGACCAGTTCACCACCGACGTCAAAGCTGAGATCGCGCCAGGCCGGCCGATCCGGCGTGCCCTCAAAGTACTCGCTTGCCAGGTTGCGGCCGCCACACCACAGGCGCGCGCTGGACCTGCCAGCGTCGGCGATGGCCATCTTGCGGTGGTCGCGCAGGTTGATGCGGCCCTTGAGCGGTGATCGCAGCGGTGGCACGAACAGCACGGCCTGCGCGCCGGCACGGCGCAGCGGCGCCAGGTCCGGGTGCCCGCCCATCCATCGCCCCAGTCCATCGACCATCAGCCGCACCTTCACCCCCGCCTGCGCGCGTGCGGCCAGCCGCTGCACCACGGCGGCGCCGAGCGCATCGCGGCCCAGGATGAAGGTGCACACGTCGATCGAGAACTCGGCCTCGTCGAGGGTGCGCCACAACGACTGCAGCGCGTCTTGCCCATCGGCATGCACGCGCAGGTCGGCGTAGCGCACCGGGGCCGGCTGTCCCAGCGCCAGCGCGGTCTGCATCGCCCAGGGCGCTCCGGGCCGGTCGATCGGGGCGGGCAGAGCTGCACGGGCGCGTGGGCGGGCCAGCTTGCGCGAGCCGAACATCAGGAAGGCCGGCAACGCAAGATAGGGCGCCAGCAGGATGAACAGCACCCACGCGATCGCGGCCGTGGGATGCCGGCGCTGTTGCAGCACGTGGGCGGTGACCACATACACCAGCACCGCCACGATCGTGATCAGGCCGTGGGCGGTGAGCCAGTGCGCGGTGCTGAGGTCGGTCCCCATCAGGGAACCTTACCCCATCCCCTGGGGCCGATGGCTGCGTGGGCTCAGCGCAGTGCGCCGCGCAGCTTGCGATAGACCGTGTTGCGTCCGACGCCGAGCTGACGTGCAGCATGCGAGATGTTGCCGCCGGCAGCCTCCACGGCACGCCGCACGGCCTCCACCTCGAGCGCCTGCAGCGACGAGGGTGTCTCGCCGGCTGGGGACGCCGTCGCAGCGCTGGCCGCGGGTGCCGCCGACCGCGCCGGCCAGAGCGTGGGCCAGTTGAACTGTGCGCGGGCGTACAGCGGTCCTGTGCTGTTGCCCATGTTGGGATGGAGTCGCAATGGCGCTTCGCCGCCGCTGCGGAAGTGGTCGGCCATGCCCGCGATGCCGATGCCGAACACGCCGTCGAGTCCGAGCATCCGCAAGGCGGCGACGTTCAGTCCCAGCAGTTCGATGGCGCTGCGGTTGGCGCCGAGGATGGCGCCTTCGGGCGACAGCGCCAGCATGCCCTCGCGCATCGTGCCCAGCATCTCGGGCTGGCGGTGGAAGTACAGCCGCAGCCCGTCGCGGAACCGGTCGTTGATCCACTGGTTCTCGATCATGCGGGCCGACATGCTCACCATCGCCAGCGTGTGCGCGTGGTAGGAGCGCTGGTCGCCGCTGACATCGAGCACGCCCAGCAGCTGGCCTGCGTGGTCGAAGATGGGCGCAGCCGAGCAGGTGAGGAAGTGGTTGGCCTGCACGTAGTGCTCGTTGGCATGCACCAGCGTCGGCGCCTCGTTGAACAGCGCCGTGCCGATGGCGTTGGTGCCCTTGGTGCCTTCGGCCCAGTTGACCCCCGGCGCCAGTGCCACCTGCTGCGCGCGCTCCAGAAAGCCGTTGTCGCCCACGGCATGCAGGATCGTGCCATTGGCATCGGTCAGCGCCACGATGCTGCGGGTGTAGACGATCTGGGCCGACAGCATTTCCATCACCGGTGCGGCCTGTTCATACAGGCGCCGGTGGCGCTCGCGCGCTTCGCGAAGCAGCGAGGGCGGGCCAGGGCTCAGCTCGGGCGTCGAACTCGGGCTCAGGCCACTGGCCACGCAGCGCGCATGCGACTGGCGGATGTCCTCACGGGCGCCTTCGCCGTGGGGCGACAGCGGCATCGCTGCGGGGCGCGGCGGCGGTGGGTTTCGCACAGCGCGTGGGTGCTGCGGCACGGTGTGTCTCCTCGTGCCCCGCTCGGCGAGAGGCCGGGCCCAGGCAGCTTCAGGCGGAAGTGTAGGCCGTCTTCACCGTGGTGTAGAACTCCGCCGCGTAGCGACCCTGCTCACGCGGACCATAGCTTGAGCCTTTGCGTCCACCGAAAGGCACGTGGTAGTCCACGCCCGCGGTCGGCAGGTTCACCATCACCATGCCGGCCTGCGCGTGTAGCTTGAAGTGCGTGGCCAGCTTCAGCGACGTGGTGCAGATGCCAGCCGACAGCCCGAACTCGGTGTCGTTGGCGACGGCGAGGGCCTCGTCGTAGTCCTTCACCCGAATGACGCTGGCCACCGGGCCGAACACCTCTTCGCGGTTGATGGTCATGGCCGGCGTGGTGTCGGTGACCAGCGCGGGCAGCTGGTAGAAGCCCGGCGTCTCGCGCTGCACCGCCTCTCCGCCATAGGCCAGCGTGCCGCCTTCATCGCGCGCGACCTGCACATACCGCAGGTTCTGCGCGAGCTGCCGTTCGTCGACCACCGGGCCGATGTCGGTGCCGGCCTTGAGCGCGTGATCGACCTTCAGGCTGCGCAGCTTGTCGACGACCGCGGCCACGAAGCGGTCGTGGATGCCCGCCGTGACGATGATGCGGCTCGAGGCCGTGCAGCGCTGGCCGGTGCTGAAGTAGCCGCTTTGCACCGCGGCATTCACCGCCACGCCGAGGTCGGCATCGTCCACCACCACCAGCGGGTTCTTGCCGCCCATCTCGGCCTGCACCTTGGCGCCACGCGCAGCGCAGGTGGCGACGATGCGCCGGCCTGTGGCCACCGAGCCGGTGAAGCTGATCGCGTCCACCTGCGGCGAGTTGACGAAGGTGTTGCCCACCTGCGAGCCCGGTCCCATCACCAGGTTGAACACGCCCTTGGGCAGCGCAGTGCGCGACAGGATCTCGGCGATGGCCCAGCTCGAGGCCGGTACCAGTTCCGCGGGCTTGAACACCACGCAGTTGCCGAAGGCCAGCGCAGGCGCGATCTTCCACGCGGGAATTGCGATCGGGAAGTTCCACGGCGCGATCAACCCGACCACGCCCAGCGCCTGGCGAAACACCTCCACGCCCACGCCCGGGCGCACCGAAGGGATCACCTCGCCGCCCACGCGCAGGGCTTCGCCGGCGAAGAACTTGAAGATCATCGCCGCGCGCACGGTTTCGCCGATGCCTTCGGGCAGGGTCTTGCCTTCTTCGCGCGAGAGCATGCGGCCGAGTTCGTCCTTGCGCGCGAGGATCTCGTTGCCCACCGCATCGAGCACGTCGAAGCGCTGCTGCGGCGTGCTCTGGCTCCACGCGGGGAAGGCAGCGCGCGCCGCCGCGATGGCCGCCTCGGCCTGGGCTGCATCGGCCTGGGCGTAGTGGCCGATGACGTCGGTGGTGTCCGACGGGTTGACGTTGGGCAGGGTGCGGACGCCCGGCACCCAGGCGCCGCCGATGTAGTTGTCGAAGGTGTTCATGGTGTCATTGTCCCCAGCGCAGGACCAGCGGATCCAGCCGCCGGGCGGTTTCGAGCAGGCCGGCACGTACTGCCGGGTTCATGGCAGGGAAGGGGTGGCGCGGTGCCTCGCAGGCAATCACGCCGCCAGCCTTCATCAGTGCCTTGGCGGTGAGGATGCCACCTTGGCGGTTCTCGAAGTTGATCAGCGGCAGCCAGCGGGTGTACTCGGCGATGGCTTCTTCGCGCCGGCCGGCGGCGTAGGCATCGACGATGCGGCGGATGCCGTCGGGGTAACCGCCGCCGGTCATCGAGCCGGTGGCGCCCGCGTCCAGGTCGGGCAGCAAGGTGATGGCCTCTTCGCCGTCCCACGGTCCTTCGATGGCGGCTCCGCCCAGCGAGATCAGCTCGCGCAGCTTGCTGGCCGCACCCGCGGTCTCGATCTTGAAGTAGCGTACGTTCTCGATCTCCCGCGCCATGCGGGCCAGGAAGCCTGCGCTCAGGGGCGTACCGGCCACGGGTGCATCCTGGATCATGATCGGGATGCGGATCGCATCCGACAGCCGGGCATAGAACTCCTGGATGAGCGCCTCGCTCACGCGGATGGTGGCGCCATGGTAAGGCGGCATCACCATCACCATCGCGGCGCCCAGGTCCTGGGCACGCCGACTGCGCTCGGCGCACACGCGTGTGCCGAAGTGCGTGGTCGTCACGATCACCGGCACGCGGCCGGCCACGTGCTCGAGGATCGCCTTCGTGAGCACCTCGCGGTCCTCGTCCGACAGCACGAACTGCTCCGAGAAGTTGGCCAGGATGCACAGGCCGGTGGAGCCGGCGTCGATCATGAAGTCGACGCAGCGCTTCTGGCTCTCGAGGTCGAGCTCGCCGCTCTCGGTGAAGGTGGTGGGCACCACTGGGAACACGCCCTTGTATGGCCGGCTCATGCGATTCACTCGATGATGTTGAACTGGTCGAGGAACTCGGTCTTGAGGCTCAGGCCCAGACCGGGTGTGTCGTCGTCGAGTTGCAGGAAGCCATTCTCCGCCACCGGCTCGCCGTCGAAGATGTAGTAGAAAAGTTCGTTGCCGACCTCCACGTCGAACATCGGGAAGTACTCGCTCATCGGGCAGTTCAGGCTGCTCATGGTGAGGTGGTAGTTGTGCATCTGGCCGGCGTGCGGGATCACGGGCACGCTGTAGCTCTCGCACAGCGCGTTGATCTTGTGCGCCATGGTGATGCCGCCGACCCGGTTGGTGTCGTACTGCACCACGCTCACCGCCTTGCGCTCCAGCAGCTGCTTGAAGCCGTACAGGCTGAACTCGTGCTCACCGCCCGAGATCGGCACGATGTTCATCGCGTTCAGCTCGGCGTAGCCGTCGATGTCGTCGGCGATCACCGGCTCTTCCAGCCAGCGCGGCTGGTACTTCTCGAGCTTGGGCAGCATGCGCTTGGCGTACTCCAGGTTCCAGCCCATGTAGCACTCGAGCATCAGGTCGTTGTCGTAGCCGATGACCTCGCGCACGGCTTCCACCGACTTGAGGTTCTCGACCACGCCCTTCTGCAGGTGCGCCGGTCCGTAGCCAAAGCGCATCTTGAAGGCGGTGAAGCCCTGCTTGAGGTAGGTCTCGGCTTCCTTCTGCATCTCCTTGAGATCGGTGCGGTAGAGCTTGCTGTAGTAGCAGGGGATCTTCTCCTTGGTGCGCCCGCCGAGCAGCTTGAACACCGGCTTGTTCACGCTCTTGCCCAGCAGGTCCCACAGCGCAATGTCGACCGCCGAGATCGCCGCCATGCCCACGCCCTTGCGCCCCCAGGCGTGGGTCGCGCGGTACATGCGCTGGTTGAGGTATTCGTAGTCCCAGGGGTCCTGGCCCATCACCAGTGGCTTGAGGTACTGGTCGACGATCTGCTTGCTGATGCGCGGGGCCAGCGCCACGTTGCCGTAGCCCACCAGGCCGTTGTCGGTCTCGATCTCCACCACGGTCCACTGGTGGAAGCGGAAGCTGCTCATCGTCTCCTGCTTGCTGTAGAGCAGGTCCATCGCGTTGGAGCAGAAGTTGCCTTGCGGCGGGACGGTCTTGCCCTTCCATTCGTAGGTGCGGGCGCGGACGTTGGTGATCTTCATGGGGGAAGGTCCTCGAGTCAGAGAGAGGGAGACGGGCGCGTCCCATGCGGGCCGCGATGTCGAAGGCGTTGGCTGTGGCGTCGACGTTGGCCTTGCCCTGGCCGGCGATGTCGTAGGCCGTGCCGTGGGCTGGCGTGGTGATGGGGATGGGCAGCCCACCCTGCACCGTCACGCCCTGGCTGAAGCCCATCAGCTTGATCGCGATCTGGCCCTGGTCGTGGTACATGGTGACGATGGCATCGAGCTCGCCATCGCGCGCGCGCAGGAAGATCGTGTCGGCCGGGTAGGGCCCCACCACCGGCAGGCCCTGGGCGTTGAGGGCCGCCACGGCCGGAGCGATGATGTCCACCTCTTCGCGACCGCAGGTGCCGCCGTCGCCGTTGTGCGGATTGAAGCCGGCCACCGCCACGCGCGGCTGGGCCACGCCGTTGGCCTGCAGCGAGCGGTAGATGAGCGTGGTCGCGTCGATGATGCGCTGCTTCTCGATGTACCTCGGCACGTCCTTGAGCGGCACGTGCGACGAGATCCGCGAGGTCCACAGGCCGCGCAGGGTGTTGAACTCGCAGAAGTAGCCGGTGACGCCCAGGTGCTCGGCGAAGTGGTGCAGCTCGTCTTCGTGCTTGAGGCCGCCGAGCTTCATCGCGAACTTGTTCAGCGGCGCGAAGCAGATGGCGTCGACGTGGCCGGCTTGCACCGCGTCCATGCAGCGGTCGAGCACGGCCAGCACCGAAGCGCCGCCGGGAGCCTCGGATTGGCCGCGGTGCACCTGCTCAGGTCGCACCGTGTCCACCGCAAGGAAGGCGGCCTTCGAGGTGTCGGCGCGCCCGCGCACCTCGGCCAGCGAGGTGACCGGCACGGTCTCGATGCGCAGGCCGGCCACCTGCTGGCCATCGGCCCAGAGCCAGGGGTCGCCCACCAGCACCACATTGGCCTGCGCCAGCGTGGCCGGGCGCGCGAGCAGCCGGGCGATCAGTTCGGGGCCGATGCCGGCCGGGTCGCCGAGCGTGAGCGCGACGACGGGGAGCTTCGCGGGGGATGTCATGGCCGCCTCAATCCAGCTTGATGCCGCGCTTCTTGATCACGTCGGCGTAGCGCTTGTTCTCCGCCTGGTGGAAGGCGATGAACTGCGCCTGCGTCATCGGGTTCATCTCCGCGCCGATGGCATCCAGGCGCGCCTTGGTGTCGGGCAGGGTGAGCAGCTTGGCGGTCTCCGCCTGCACCTTGTCCTGCACCGCCTTCGGCGTGGCGCTCGGCATGTACAGGCCGTACCAAGCTCCCATCTCCACGCCCTTCACCCCGGCTTCGGCCAGCGTGGGCACCTGCGGCAGCTGCGGGTTGCGCACCGACGCCGCCACGGCAAGGGCCCGCACCTTGCCGCTCTTGATGTGCGGCAGCACCGAGGCCATGGTGTCGAAGCTCATCTGCACCTGGCCAGCCATCAGGTCGATCAGCGCCGGGCCGCTGCCACGGTAGGGGATGTGGGTGATGAAGGTGCCGGTCGCGTCCTTGAACAGCTCGGCCGCGATGTGCTGGGTGCTGCCCGAGCCGCTGCTGGCGTAGTTGAGCTTGCCGGGGCTCTTCTTCGCCAGTTCGATCAGTTGCGCCACCGTGGTCACGCCCAGGTCGTTGTTGACCACGAGCACGTTCGGCACCGAGCCCACGTAGGCCACAGGCACCAGGTCCTTGTCGTTGTCGTAGGCCAGCTTGAGCAGGTGCGGTGCGATCGCATGCGCCGTCGAGACACCCATCACCAGCGTGTGTCCATCGGTGGACTTGGCGGTGGTGTCGGCGGCGAGCGTGTTCGACGCGCCCGGCCGGTTCTCGACCACCACCGTGGTCTTGAGGGCCGGCCCCAGCTTGTCCGCCACGGCGCGTGCCATGGCGTCGGTGCCCCCACCGGGGGATGAGCCGACGAGGATGCGCAGCGGCTTGCTCGGCCACTCCTGGGCATGAAGGGGCAGGGTGAAGAGGGCGGCGAACAGTACGCCGGCGATCTTGAGGCGATGGATGGCTGTCATGTTGTCTCCGTTTGAATCGGTGGCTGTTGGGAAAGGGAAGATCAGGTTGTCTACTTCTGCGCCGCGACGATCGGATCTTGGCCTGGAGGTTCGGTGAGTAGACCAGTGACTGCAAAAAAACGTCGAAAGTTCATCCGGCCATCACCGCACGGGTCGTGCGATGCACCTGGTCGAGGTGGCGCTGCATGGCCGCCACCGCGGCTTCGGGCTTGCCGCTGCGCAGTGCATCGACGATGCCCTGGTGCTCTTCGACGCTGTGGGCGATGGCGCCCGGGCGTTGCAACGCGAGGCGCCGGAACTCGAGCGCGTAGCCGTAGAAATCGGACACCACTTCGGCCAGCAGCTGGTTGCCGCAGGCGCGGTACAGCGAGCTGTGGAATTCCTGGTCGGAGATCTGAAAGCGCACCGGGTCATCGAGCATGTCGCGCTGGTCGTCCACCAGCGCCTGCAGGCGTGCCGACTGGGCCGCCGTGATGCGTTGTGCGGCCAGCCAGATGACCTGCACCTCGACGGCGGCGCGCGCCTCGGTCACTTCTTCGAGCGAACGGTCCTTGAGGCTGCCGAGCACGCGCACCGACTCGTGCAACGGAAACGGCCCGCGGCCCAGCACCCGCGTGCGCGCGCCCTGGCTCACCTCGATCATCTGCCGCGCCTGCAGCACGCTGATGGCACCGCGCACCGTCTCGCGCGACACGCCCAGCGTGGCCGCCAGCTCGCGCTCGGAGGGCAGCTCGTCACCGGTGCGCAGCAGCCCGGAATGGATCATGTAGGCGAGCTTGTCGCTGATCTGCTCCTTGACCGTGCGCTTGGCGATCTGGCCCTTGTCGCCGGGGATGCGATCGATCAGCTGCATGCGCGTGCGCTGGGGTGACAAGGGAGGCGGTGGACACGGCGGTGGAACCTGGTGACGGGACACGGTCTGGAATCTGGTAGGGCAACCATACCAGTCAGTCAAAACCTGACGAGAGCGGGTTTACCCCAGGGTCGATGCCATTCCCAGACGGCAGTGCGCCATCGGCCTTGCTCAGCCAGCGCGCTGGGCCAGCGTGTGTCGGCAGCGAGGATAGTTGCTGCAGCCCCAGAACGGCTTGGCGCCATCGCGGCCAGGGCGCGACACCATCTTGTCGCCGCAATTCACGCAAGTGGGCCGCCAGTACTCCCCCTCGAGCGCCACTTCCAGCAGAGCGAACTGCTGGCTCACGGAGCGCTGCGCGATGAGCGACAGCAGGGCGGTGGCGTCGAGCAGGTGGATGCCGTTGTCGCGCGCGAAAGCCACGGCATCCGCGCTGAAGCTCGAGGTGGTGGCGAACTGGCCGCGCCGAACGTTGTGCGCGGCCATCACGCCGCGCAGCTCGCGCACCTTGTCGACGCCCACGCGCTTGCCGCTCCAGTGCTTGCATTGCACCAGGCTCACCGGTGCGCCGGGCTGGTGGCGCGAGTGAAGCCAGATGTCCACGCCGCCGTCAGCGCCATGGGTCTGGGTGCGCGTCTCGAAGCCGGCCTGCTGGAACAGCGTCTCCACGACCGCCTCGAAGCGCCGCCACTCGATCTGGTCGAACACCTCGGCACTCCAGGCCGTGGGTCGCACCGGAGTTTCGCCGGCCATCGCGGCCGGCGGACGGGTGGCGGCGACCGCCGCGGCGGTCCGCTGCGTGGTCGCGAGGGAGTCTGACTCGGGTTCCGACGCTCGCCGCAGCGCCTCGCGCCGCCGCTGGCGCACGCTGAGCACGTACATCAGGGCGGCTGCGCCGAGCAGCACGATGCCCAGCGCCGACAGCGGCATCAGCAGCTTCGCCGGTCGGGTGCTGGCGAGCAGCAGCGGTGCGAGGGCGAGCCCTGCACCCAGCACCAGCAGCTTCACCGACGCGGCGCGCCACTGCGAGGCCATGCGAGGGCGCGAGCGATGCCGGCGGCGACCCACCGGCGCGTCACGGCCGGCGCCACGCGACGAACCGCGGACCGTGCCCCTGGCAACAGCGCGTCGACCCATGGGCGTGGACGTGCGGCGGGGTCAGCTGTTGCTGATCGCGCGCACTTCCTCGAGGCTGGTGTGGCCGGCCAGCACCTTGTCGATGCCGTCCTGGCGCAGGGTGCGCATGCCTTCGCGCAGCGCCAGCTCCTGCAGGGCTTCGGCGCGTGCGCCGGTCTGCACCAGGCGGCGCAGACCGCGCGAAACCACCATCAGCTCGTGCAGGCCGGCACGGCCCTTGAAGCCGGTGTGGTCGCAGTGGCTGCAGCCCGGGCAGTGGTGCATCAGCAGCGGCCGTCGCGCGCGTGGCGGGTGAGCCAGCCTTCGCGGACGGTCTCGCCGGCCGAGCGGCGTGTCGGCCGGGCCGAAGGCGTGCATGTAGTCGTCGAGCAGTTCCTCGACTTCGTCGTCGGTGGCGGGCCGGCTCACGCGGCACTCGTTGCACAGGCGGCGCACCAGGCGCTGCGCCAGCACGGCCAGCAGCGAGTCGGCGAAATTGAACGGGTCCATGCCCATGTCGAGCAGGCGAGTCACCGTCTCGGGCGCGCTGTTGGTGTGCAGCGTCGACATCACCAGGTGGCCGGTGAGCGAGGCTTCGACCGCCATGTGGCCGGTCTCGGCGTCGCGGATCTCGCCGACCATGATCACGTCCGGGTCGGCGCGCAGGAAGGCGCGCAGCGCCTTGGCGAAGGTCCAGTCGATCTTCGGGTTCACCTGCACCTGGCGCAGGCCCGGCTGGGTGATTTCGACCGGGTCTTCGGCCGTCCAGATCTTGCGCTCGGGCACGTTGATGTGGCTGAGCGCCGAGTGCAGCGTGGTCGTCTTGCCCGAGCCGGTGGGCCCCACGCACAGCACCAGGCCGTAGGGCCGCTCGACGGCGCGCTTGAGCTCGGCCAGGTTGTAGCTCGGACAGGCCGAGGCGGTCGAGCGGAATCGGGCTTGGCCGAGGCCAGGATGCGCATCACCACGTCTTCGAGGCCGGTGTTGGTCGGGATGGTGGCCACGCGCAGTTCGATCTTGTGCTGCGCCGAGAACTTGGCGAAGTTGATCTTGCCGTCCTGCGGCTTGCGGCGTTCGCTGATGTCGAGGTCGCACATGATCTTGATGCGCGCGATCATGGCGTTGCGGTAGTTCGGCCGGCAGCTCCAGGTAGGTGCGCAGCAGCCCGTCCTTGCGGAAGCGGATGCGGATCTTCTCGCGGCCCGGGTAGCTCTCGACGTGGATGTCGGACACGCCTTCCTTGTGCGCCTCGATGATCATGTTGTTGATCAGCCGCACCAGCGAGTTGTCGCTCTGCTCGATCGGGGCCTCGTCGTTCGCGTCGGCGCGAACCGTCTGACCTTCCTTCTCGAGAGCGTCCGACCAGCTTGTCGGTGTCGGTGAGCTGGAAGTCGATGGTCTGCGAGGGTTCGGCTCGGCGCCGCCCGACTGCCGGTGTCAGCGCCGATGCTTCTCGTAGGCGGCGTAGCAGCAGGTCGTCCAGATCGACGGCATTGCGCGAGCACCGGCACCACCTTCATCTGCGCGCTGAACTCGACTTCTTCCACCGCGGCGCGGCGGCGCGCCGGGTCGTCCAGCGCCACGATCAGGCGGCCGTCTCGGATCAGCAGCGGCATCAGCCGCAGCCGCTGCGCCACGCCGTAGGGAACCTTGCGCAGCGCCTCGGCCTCGAGCGGGAAGGCGTCGAGGTCGACCAGCGGGTAGCCCATCTTGCGCGACAGCGCCACCTGCAGGTCGTCGCGCGACACCACGCCCATGCGCACCAGCAGTTCGCCCAGCGGCACGCTGCGGTCGCTGCTGCTGCTGCTCCAGCGCGTCGTTGAGCTGTGCGTCGCTGACCATGCCCAGCGACATCAGCGCCTCGCCGATGCGCACCATGGGCATGCGGGCCTGGCGTTCGATGGCCTCGAGCAGCTGTTCCGGCGAGACGACTGGCGCATCAGCAGGATGTCGCCGAGCTTCTGGCTGCGCAGTCTCGTTCTGCACGCCGATGGCCTGCGCCACCTGCTGCGGCGTCGCGCTGGCCTGCTCGCACCAGCACCTCGCCGATGCGCGCCCCGAACTCGGCCGCGCTCGAAGGCCGCGCGCGGCACGAACACGCCGCAGCACCGCACCGTGCTCGCCGTGCGGCGGAAACAGGAACAGGCCGAACTCGGTCTCGACATGGCCGACGGTCTCGCCGCGCAGTTCGCCGCCGACCCTCAGCGTGATGCTGGATAGCTCGACGTGCTGCGCTGGGCCAGCATCTCCGAATGCGGGTCGCCGGGGCTCACCGGCAGCGGCGCGCAGCGGCGTGGTCAGCGTGATGGAGCGGAACTGGTCGAAGCGCAGCGGCAAGCGTGGTGCGCGCCGGTGGCACCTGCACGTGCGCCACGGCTTCATCGGGCACGAAGAAGGTCAGGCGCCCGGTGGTGCGCTTGTCGTTCAGGCCGACGATCTCGCAGGGCAGGGGATCGGTCTGCGGCACTGCGGCCGGGTAGCTGGGGAAGGGCGGCATCGGCCACGCGAACGCCTCCTGTCCGATCTTGTCCTTGCTGCGGGAAAAGGCAGCAGCGGGCGCGCTGTCAGGCGCGGCCCATTCCAGGGGGGTCAGCATTTCGGCCATGGTCGTCCTCGTCTGCGCGATGCGTGGCGTGCGTGCGGGCAGGCGATGGTCGGATCGAAGTGCAGCGCCGGCAAACGGCTGCCAGATTCTCCGGCGGCGGCGGTGCGGCCCGGGCCGGGCTGCACGGCGCGCTCAGCCGCCTCATCTGCTCGGGCAGGAAGGTGACGATCTGCGGAAAGACGTACAGCAGGATCACCATGCCGACCATCAGCAGGAAGAACGGGAATGCCGCGCGGGCGATGCGGCCGATGTCGCCCTTGGTCATGCCCTGCAGCACGAACAGGTTGAAGCCCACCGGCGGCGTGACCTGGGCCATCTCGACCACGATGACGATGAAGATGCCGAACCACAGCGGGTCGATGCCGGCCTTCTGGATGGTGGGCAGGATCACGCCCATGGTCAGCACCACCATCGAGATGCCGTCGAGAAAGCAGCCGAGCAGCACGTAGAACGCCGTCAGCGCGAGGATCAGCTGGAACTGGCTCAGGCCCAGCCCGCCGATCCACTCGGCCAGGTGGCGCGGCAGGCCGATGTAGCCCATGCTCAGCGTGAGGAAGGCGGCACCGGCCAGGATCAGCGCGATCATGCAGTACAGCCGCGTGCCGCCCATCAGCGACTGCCCGAAGGTGCTGCCAGTTCAGCGAGCCCTGCGCCGCCGAGATGATCAGCGAGCCCACCACGCCGAGCGCCGCCGCCTCGGTGGCGGTGGCGATGCCGCCGTAGATCGAGCCCAGCACCGCGGCGATCAGCAGCACCACCGGGATCAGGCTGCGCGAGTCGGCGAGCTTTTCGCGCAGGCTCATGGGCGGGTCGGCCGGCGGGATCTGGCCGGGGTGCAGCAGCGACCAGACCGCGATGTAGCCGGAGAAGATCAGCGCCAGCAGCGATGCCGGGGATCACGCCGGCGATGAACAGCTGGGCGATCGACACATCGGCGCTGACGCCATAGACGATCATGATGATCGACGGCGGGATCAGCAGGCCCAGCGTGCCGGCGCCGGCGAGCGAACCGAGCGACATCATTCGGGGTAGCCGCGCCGCTCCAGCTCGGGCAGGCTCATCTTGCCGATGGTGGCGCAGGTGGCCGCGCTGGAGCCCGACACCGCGGCGAAGATCGCGCAGCCCACCACATTGACGTGCAGCAGCCGGCCCGGCAGGCGCTGCATCCACGGCGCGAGGCCGCGGAACATGTCCTCCGACAGCCGGGTGCGGAACAGGATCTCGCCCATCCAGATGAACAGCGGCAGGGCGGTGAGCGTCCAGCTCGAGGCCGAGCCCCAGATGGTGACCGCCATCGCATCGCCGGCCGGGCGCGAGCTGAACAACTGCATGCCGATCCAGGCCACGCCGGACAGCGTCAGGCCGATCCACACGCCGCTGGCCAGGATGAGGAAGAGCGACGGCGATCAGCAGCGCCGTGATGCGCGATGTCACTCATTGCGCGACGGCCTCGTCGTGACTGCTGGACCACGCGCTGGCCGCGCCACTCCAGCACCAGCTCGTCGATGAAGGCGATCGCCAGCACCACGCGTGCCCAGCGCCATCGACAACTGCGGGATCCACAGCGGCGTGGCGTCGTTGCTGGTCGAGATGTCGTGGAAGGTGTGCGACTGCCAGGCCAGCCGCACGCTGTAGAACGCCAGACAGCAGCGCCAGCGCCGACGCCGCCAACAGCGCCCAGAGCTCGAAGCCGCGCTGCCACGCCGCCGCGCAGCGCGCCCGACAGCAGCGTCACGCGGATGTGCTCGCCGCGCTTGAGCGTGTGCGCCAGCGCCAGGAAGCCGGCGCCGGCCATCATGTAGCCGGCGTAGGCGTCGATGCCCGGCACGTTGAAGTGGAGCTGCCGGCCGAGGATGGACAGCAGCACCATCACCAGCAGCCCGACCATGAACAGCGCCGCGAGCGCCGCGCCGCCGTCGTACAGGCGTCCAGTGCGCGGCGCAGCGCGGGCGTCATGGCGCCGCTGGCATCACATCTTCTTGTAGGCGTCGACCACCGCCTGGCCTTCGGGGCCGGCCTTCTCGAGCCATTCCTTGAGCATGGTGTCGCCGACCTTCTTCATGTCGCTGGTCAGCGCGGCCGGGGCGCCGACGATGTTCATGCCGTTCTTCTTCAGCAGGTCGAGGTACTCGATGTTCTTGGCCTTCGAAGTCGCCCAGCCGCGCGCCTCGGCGTCGGCGCCGGCCTTGAGCAGGGCCTGCTTGGTGGGCGCATCGAGCGCGTCGAACGCGCGCCTTGTTGACGATCACCGCGTTCTTCGGCAGCCAGGCCTGCGTGTCGTACCAGTACTTGATGTGCTCGTAGGTCTTGGTGTCGTAGCCGGTCGCGCCGGACGCTCATGTAGCTCTCGACCACGCCGGTGGCCATGGCCTGCGACAGTTCGGCCGCCTGCACCGTGACCGGCTGCGCGCCCACCAGTTCGGCGATGCGCGCGGTGGCCGGGCTGTAGGCGCGCCACTTCACGCCCTTGAGGTCGGCGGCCGAAGCGATCGGCTTCTTGACGTAGATGCCCTGCGGCGGCCAGGGCACCGCGTACAGCAGCATCATGCCCTGCTCGCCGAGCTTCTTCTCGAGCGCGGGCTTCTGCGCCTTGTACAGCTTGGCCGACTCGTCGTAGCTGTCGGCCAGGAAGGGCAGGCCGTCGGCACCGAAGATCTGCCACTCGTTCTGGAAGTTGGCCAGCAGGATCTCGCCCATCTGCGCCTGGCCGCCTTGCACGGCGCGCTTGATCTCGGGCGCCTTGAACAGCGAGGCATTGGCGTGCACCGTGATCTTGAGCTTGCCGGCGGTGGCCTTGTCGACGTCGGCGGCGAACTGGATCAGGTTTTCGGTGTGGAAGTTGTTGGCCGGGTAGGCCGGCCGGCAGGTCCCACTTGGTCTGGGCCTGCGCGACGGTGGGCAGGCCGACAGGGCCAGCGCCGCGGTGGCAGAGACGAGCGACGGGTCGATGGTCATGGAGCACTCCTGTGAGCGTTGGATGACAGGGTCGAACGAAAGCATAGAGCGTGCCGCAGCGACCGACATCAGCTGTTGCCCGGGCTTCGGTCGGCGGGCGATGGCTTGCAGTCTAGAGAATATTCAGATAAATTGTCAATAAATTTTCAACGTTTCTGTCGAATCTCACAGGGAAAGCCCGCATGCCCCGCAAAGCCGCCTCGCCGCGCCCACCGCTCCGCGACCGAGGCGCCCCTCGCGCGGCATCGTGTCGTCGTCGCACCTGGTGTCGCCGCGCAGCGTGGAACTGTCGGAGTTCGAGTTCGGGCTGATCGTCGCCTGGAACGCCTTCTCGCGCTGGGCCATGCGCTGCATGGCCGCCGCCGGCTGCCCCGACCTGACCATCACCGACGTGCTGGTGCTGCACCACATCAACCACCGCGCGCGCAACAAGAAGCTGGCCGACATCTGCTTCGTGCTGAACTACGAGGACACCCACGTGGTGGCCTACTCGCTGAAGAAGCTGGTGGCTGCCGGACTGGCGCAGGCCGAGAAGCAGGGCAAGGAGGTGTTCTACAGCCCCACGGCCGACGGGCGAGGCCGCCGTGCAGCAGTACCGCGAGGTGCGCGAGAACTGCCTGGTGCGACAACCTCGACGCCGAGCCGCAACGCCGACATCGGCGAATGGCGCGCCTGCTGCGCACCATGTCGGGCCTGTACGACCAGGCAGCGCGCGCCGCGACCTCGCTGTGAAAGCACAAGATCGCACCATGAACGCCCCATCGCTCAATTTGCCGAACACGCCTGTCCGCTGGCAGTTCTGGATCGACCGCGGCGGCACCTTCACCGACGTGGTGGGCCGCGCGCCCGACGGCGTCGCTGGTCACGCACAAGCTGCTGTCAGCGAGAACCCGGAGCAGTACCGCGACGCGGCGGTCGCGGGCATCCGCCACCTGCTGGGCCTGAAGCCCGGCGAGCCGATCACGCCGGCGCAGGTCGAGTGCGTGAAGATGGGCACCACGGTGGCCACCAACGCGCTGCTCGAGCGCAAGGGCGAGCCGACGCTGCTGGTCACCACGCGCGGGCTTTCGCGACGCGCTGCGCATCGCCTACCAGGATCGGCCGCGCCTGTTCGACCGCCACATCGTGCTGCCCGAACTGCTCTACAGCGCGCGTGATCGAGGCGCAGGAGCGCATCGGCGCCGACGGCGCGGTGATCGAGCCGCTCGACGAGGCGCACCTGCGCGAGCGGCTGTGGGCCGCGTTCGACGCCGGCCTGCGCAGCGTGGCCATCGTCTTCATGCACGGCTACCGCTACACCGGCGCACGAAGCAGCCGCGGCGCGCGCTGGCGCGCGAGGTGGGCTTCACGCAGGTCAGCGTGTCGCACGAGGTCAGCCCGCTGATGAAGCTGGTGAGCCGCGGCGACACCACCGTGGTCGACGCCTACCTCTCGCCCATCCTGCGCCGCTATGTCGAGCAGGTGGCCGGCGAGATGCCGGGCGTGAAGCTGTTCTTCATGCAGAGCTCGGGCGGCCTGACCGACGCGCATGCCTTCCAGGGCAAGGACGCGATCCTCTCCGGCCCGGCCGGCGGCATCGTCGGCATGGTGCGCACCGCGCAGCTGGCCGAGCATCGACACGCGTCATCGGCTTCGACATGGGCGGCACCTCCACCGACGTGAGCCACTTCGCCGGCGAGTTCGAGCGCGCCTTCGAGACCCAGGTGGCGGGCGTGCGCATGCGCGCGCCGATGATGAGCATCCACACGGTGGCGGCGGGCGGCGGCTCGATCCTGTCGTTCGACGGCGCGCGCTTTCGCGCCGGGCCCGAGAGCGCCGGCGCCAACCCCGGGCCGGCCTGCTACCGCCGCGGCGGGCCGCTGGCGGTGACCGACGCGAACGTGATGGTCGGCAAGATCCAGCCGGCGCACTTTCCGAAGGTGTTCGGGCCCGACGGCCGAACGAGGCGCTGGACCGCGACGTGGTGGTGGCACGCTTCACCGAGCTGGCCGCACCGATCGAGCGCGGCCACCGGCGCGAAGCGCAGCCCCGAAGCAGGTGGCCGAAGGCTTCATCGACATCGCCGTGGGCGCGATGGCCAACGCGATCAAGAAGATCTCGGTGGCGCGCGGCTACGACGTCACGCGCTACACGCTGCAGTGCTTCGGCGGTGCCGGCGGCCAGCATGCCTGCCGCGTGGCCGATGCGCTGGGCATGGACCGCGTCTTCGCGCACCCGCTGGCCGGCGTGCTGTCGGCCTACGGCATGGGCCTGGCGGACCAGAGCGTGATGCGCGAGGAGGCGATCGAGCAGCTGCTGGCCGATGGCGCTGCCCGCGGTGACGCAGCGGCTCGACGCGCTCGCGGCCGAGCGCCGAAGGCGAGTTGCGCCGCCAGGGCGTCGAGCGGCGGCGCGATCGCGCACGCACCGCCGCGTGCACGTGCGCTACGAGGGCACCGACTCGGCGCTGGTCGTGCCGTTCGGCGCGCCTGGCCGAGATCCAGTCGGCCTTCGAGGCCGCGTACCGCCAGCGCTTCGCCTTCCTGATGAAGGAGCGCGCGCTGGTGGTGGAGGCGGTGTCGGTGGAGGCGGTGGGCGCCGGCGACGCGCCGGCCGAGAGCCGCGCAGGCCACGCTGCGCGCCGGCGCGCGATGCCAGCGGCCGAAACGGTGCGCCTGTTCAGCGGCGGCCGCTGGTGGGACGCGGCGCTGGTCGTGCGCGAGGTCGCCATGCCCGGGCCTCTTCATCGACGGCCCGGCGATCATCGCCGAGCAGAACGCCACCACCGTGGTCGAGCCCGGCTGGCGCGCGCGCGTCACCGCGCTCGACCACCTGGTGCTCGAACGCGTGCAGCCGCGCGAGCAGCGCCGCGCCATCGGCACCACGGTCGACCCGGTGATGCTGGAGGTGTTCAACAACCTGTTCATGAACATCGCCGAGCAGATGGGCCTGCAGCTGCAGAACACCGCCTACTCGGTCAACATCAAGGAGCGGCTGGATTTCTCCTGCGCGCTGTTCGACGCGCAGGGCCAGCTGATCGCCAACGCGCCGCACATGCCGGTGCACCTGGGCTCGATGAGCGAGTCGATCAAGACGGTGATCGCCGGCAACGCCGGGCGCATGCAGCCGGGCGACGTCTACGCGCTGAACGACCCGTACCACGGCGGCACGCACCTGCCCGACGTGACGGTGGTGACGCCGGTGTTCGACGAAGCCGGCCGCGACATCCTCTTCTACGTCGGCAGCCGCGGCCACCATGCCGACATCGGCGGCACCACGCCGGGCTCGATGCCGCCGTTCTCGACGCGCATCGAGGAAGAGGGCGTGCAGATCGACAACGTCAAGCTGGTCGAGGCCGGCCGCCTGCGCGAGGCCGAGATGCTCGCGCTGCTGGCCAGCGGCGCGTACCCCTCGCGCAACCCGCCGCAGAACCTGGCCGACCTGAAGGCGCAGATCGCCGCCAACGAGAAGGGCGTGCAGGAGCTGCGCAAGATGGTGGCGCAGTTCGGGCTGGACGTGGTGCAGGCCTACATGCGCCACGTGCAGGACAACGCCGAGGAGTCGGTGCGCCGCGTCATCACGCAAGCTCAAGGACGGCGCCTTCACGCTGCCGCTGGACAACGGCGCGCGGATCAGCGTGGCGATCCGCGTGAACGCCGCCGAGCGCAGCGCGGAGATCGACTTCACCGGCACATCGGCGCAGCTCGACGAACAACTTCAACGCGCCCACGGCGGTGTGCATGGCCGCGGTGCTGTATGTCTTCCGCACGCTGGTGGGCGACGACATTCCGCTGAACGCCGGTTGCCTGAAGCCGCTGAAGGTGATCATCCCCGAAGGCTCGATGCTCAACCCGCGCCCGCCGGCCTGCGGTGGTGGCGGGCAACGTCGAGACCTCGACCTGCATCACCAACGCGCTGTACGGCGCGCTGGGCGCGATGGCGGCCGAGCCAGTGCACGATGAACAACTTCACCTTCGGCAACGCGCGCGCACCAGTACTACGAGACGATCTCCGGCGGCTCGCGGCGCCGGGCCCGGGCTTCGACGGCACCAGCGTCGTGCAGACCCACATGACCAACTCGCGCCTGACCGACCCCGAGGTGCTGGAGTTCCGCTTCCCGGTGCGGCTGGACAGCTACGCGATCCGCGCCGGCTCGGGCGGCGCAGGGCAGTGGCACGGCGGCGATGGCGGCGTGCGGCGCGTGCGCTTCCTCGAGCCGATGACCGCCTCGATCCTGTCCAACGGCCGCAAGGCACGGCGCCTTCGGCATGGCCGGCGGCGCAGCCGGGCCAGCCCGGCATCAACCGCGTCGAGCGCGCCGATGGCCGCGTCGAGATGCTCGGCCACATCGGCTCGGTGGCGATGGCGCCGGGCGATGTGTTCGTGATCGAGACGCCCGGCGGCGGCGGCTACGGGCCGCCGACCCGCCCTGAGCATCACGCGGTGCACGCTGGCGCGAACGCTGGTCTGAAACTGGCGCTGGTCGCGGCCTCGGTGCTGTTCGCCTCGCTGGTGGCGCGTCGCTTCGGTCATGCCATGGGCGGCACGGTGGCCGGCATGCCGATGATCGCCGGGCCGATCATGGGCTTCCTGGTGCTGCAGAGCCGGTGTCCACGGTGCGAGCCGTCGCGCTGGCCACCCTGGTCTGCCTGCCGGCGACGGCAGTGCACCTGTGGGTGCTTCGCCTGGTGCGCCCAGCGCTGGCCTTGGGCGCTGTCCTGGCTCGCAGCCAATCTGGCCTTCTTCGCGGTGGGGCTGGTGGTTCCACGGTGGTCGCCCGGCCTGACGGGCGCCGTGGCGCTGGCGGCGGGCTCCCTGTTGTTCGCCCGCTGGGCCATGCCGCAATCGCCACTGCGTGCTGCGGCTGTGGAGATTCCGAAGCTCGAGCTGGCCCTGCGCGTGATCGCGGCGGTCACCCTGGCCTGGGTGATCGTGCGTGGGGCCGGGTGGTGCCCGCCGCCGTGAGCGGGCTGCTGCTCGCCATCCCGATCACCGGCAACGTGCTGCCGTGCTTCACCCTGCCGCGCCATGGCGTGGCTGCCACGGTGGCCTTGCTGTCGGGGTTTCTGCGTGGGCTGCTGGGGTTTCTGGCGTTCTTCACGACGCTGGCTGCCACGCTCGGGCCCTGGGGCCGGGCGCCGGCCTATCTGTCCGCCTGGGGGGCGGCGCTGCTGGTGGCCGCCGGCCTGTACGCGCTGTCACGAAAGTCGCCGGCCGCGGCGGCGACGGCCGACAAAAGTTGATGTAAGGTCCGGCGCGCGGTGCCGACTGAGGGAAGTCGATGGGCACCGATGTCCATTGACGACTCCCTCATTCAACGTGACTGTCATTCCCAGGAGCTGTTCCATGAACCAACGCCTCATCTTGTCTTCCGCCCTCGCTTCCGTGCTGTCGCTGGGTGTCATCGGCCAGGTGTCTGCCCAAGCCGCCGCTGAGAAGGAGAAGTGCTACGGCATCGCCAAGGCCGGCCAGAACGACTGCGCCAACCTGTCGGGTTCGCACTCGTGTGCTGGCCAGTCGAAGGTCGACAACGCCCCCACCGAGTGGAAGTACGTGGCCAAGGGCACCTGCAAGAGCATGAAGGGCATGACCGCCGAAGAAGCCAAGATGAAGGCCAAGAGCTGAGATGGGCGGCGCGCCGGTGCCAGCCGGCATCGGCCTGCGCCAGCCGCACTACGCGGCGCTGATCGAGACCTCGCCCGCGCTGGGCTTCGTCGAAGTCCACGCGGAAAACTTCTTTGCCGATGGCGGCGCGGCGCTCGCCGTGCTGCGCCAGGCGCGCGAGCGCTTCCCGGTCAGCCTGCATGGTGTCGGGCTGGCCCTGGGATCGGCGGCGGGCATCGACCCGTGGCACCTGGATCGGCTGGCGAGGCTGGCAGGGCACATCGAGCCCGTGCGGGTGTCCGATCACGCCTGCTTCGCCCGTGCGGCGCGCGAGGTCGGCGGACCGGTGCTGCATGCCAATGACCTGCTGCCGATCGCGTTCACACCGGCATCGCTCGACATCCTGGTGCGCAACGTCACGCAGGTGCAGGAGCGCCTGCGTCGCCCCATCGCGGTGGAGAACCTCTCGGCTTACCTGTCGTTTGCCGATGACTCGATTCCCGAGGCGGTCTTCCTGGCCGAACTGGTGCGGCGCAGCGGTTGCCGCCTGCTGCTCGACGTGAACAACCTGATGGTGAATGCCGTCAATCGCCGGCGAAGCCGATCCGGTGGCATCGTGCTGCGCCTTCGTGGATGCGCTGCCGGCGGGTGCGTCGACGAAATCCACCTCGCCGGCTACAGCGACGTGGTGGACGGCGAAGGGGAGGCGCGCATCGCCATCGCCATCGACGACCACGGCAGCCGGGTTCGGCCGCCGGTGTGGCAGGTCTACGAACACGCGCTGCGCCGCCTCGGGCCGGTGCCCACGCTGATCGAATGGGACACCGACGTGCCGGCACTCGATGTGCTGCTGGCCGAAGCGGCCCAGGCCGATCGCATCGCCGCGGCGGTGCGCGCCACCGAACAGGTCGCGCCATGACCCCGACCACCGGTCGCGCGGCGACAGACGACGCCGGGACCGAGGCGACCCGCCAGCAGGCCTTGCTCGCGGCCTTTCGGTCAGGCGAGGCCGCATCGGGCCTGGCCTTCGCCCTGCGCAATGTCCTGAGCGAAAGCGGCGCCCGCGCCGAGCGTGGCCTGGCGGTGTACCGCGCCAACGGCACCGCCCTGGCCGAACGCGCGCTGGCTGCCGCCTTCCCGATGGTGCAAGCCATGGTCGGAGCCGAAGACTTTGCCCACATGGCGCGGGCGCTCTGGCGCGAGCACCCGCCGCAGCAGGGTGACATGGGCGAGTGGGGCGGGGCGCTGCCCGACTGGATCGAGGCGCAGCCCGACCTCGCCGAGTGGCCATGGCTGGCGGACTGCGCACGCCTCGAGCTCGCGCGGCACCGCTGCGAACGGGCGGCCGACGCCGTGCTGGACGAAGCTTCGTTGGGTCTGCTGGCCGAGGCCGACCCGGCCCAGATCACCCTGGTGCTCGCGCCCGGCACCTGGGCGCTGAACTCTCGCTGGCCGCTGGCAACGATTCATGCGGCGCATGGCGATTGACAGCCACGACCGGCGACGCGGTCCCGTTTCGACGCGTGCGCAGCCGCGCTCGCCGAGGGCCGCGGCGAGGCCGTGCTCGTCGCCCGCCAGGGCTGGCGCGCCCTGGTGCACGAGGTCGACCCGGCCACGGTGGCCTGGACGCTGGACCTGCTGCGCTGGCTTGTCGCTCGGCCAGGCGCTCGAGCGCGCGGGAGCCGGCTTCGACTTCGCCGCCTGGTTGTCGCGCGCCTTGCAGCAGTCGTGGCTGAAAGGTGTGGTGCGCTGCGCCGACTGAGGCCCAGGTGATCGCGCAGCCCGCGATCGCACCACCCGTTCGATGTGATCCGCCCGGATCTCATCGACCCGACGCCAGGAGCCCGCCGCATGAGCCTCGACAACCGAACCTCATTCACCGCCCGCCTGTGGCATCTGGTCGAGCGCGCCATCGCAGGCGCTGGAGCAACTGCAGCCCATGGCGCAGTTCGCTGCGCGCCTCTACGTGGGCGCGGTGTTCTTCCGCTCAGGCCTGACCAAGTTGCGCGACTGGGACACCACGCTCGCCTTGTTCGGTGACGAATACAACGTGCCACTGCTCGACCCGGCTACCGCTGCGGTGCTGGGCACCGCGGGTGAACTGGTGCTGCCGGTGCTGCTGGTGCTGGGCCTGGGCGGACGCTTCGCGGCGCTGGGCCTGAGCGTGGTCAATGTGGTGGCGGTGATCAGCCTGGCGGAGATCGCCGAGGCGGCGCTGCAGGGTCATGTGTTCTGGGGCAGCCTGCTGGCCGCGCTGGTGCTGTGGGGGCCGGGGCGCTGGTCGCTGGATCGCTGGGTGGTGCCCGCCCTGCGCCACCGGGCGCTTGGCGCCGTGGCGCACGAGGGCGCTCGATACACTGCACAGGCATCCTTGCCCCACCGCTGAAGAACTGCCTTCGAACTGACGATGACCGTGACCACTTCCAACCTCTCCCGCCGCCGGCTGCTCGTTGCAGTGGCCTCATTGCCTGTGGCGACGGGCCTGCGTGCGCAAGCGGCCTCCGACTGGTCCCGCATCGAGCAGGCCGCTCGCGGCCAGACGGTGTACTTCAACGCCTGGGCCGGCAGCGAGCGCATCAATGCCTATCTGCAATGGGCGGCCGGCGAAGTCGAGAAGCGCCATGGGGTGAAGCTCGAGCACGTGAAGATCGCCGACACCGCCGAGGTGGTGAAACGCGTGCGCGCCGAGAAGCAGGCCGGCCGCTCGCGCGACGGCTCGGTCGACCTGGTCTGGATCAACGGCGAGAACTTCCTGACGATGAAGCGCGAGGGCCTGCTGTTCGGCCCCTTCGCCGAATCGCTGCCGAACTTCGCGCTCGTGGACACGGTGGGCAAGCCCACCACGCGCGTCGATTTCTCCGAGCCCGTGGAGGGCATGGAGGCGGCCTGGGGCATGGCGCAGCTCACCTTCTACGCCGATGGCAAGAAGGTGCCGCAGCCGCCCCTCAGCATGGCCGAACTCACTCGCCTTCGCGGCGCGCAACCCGGGGCGTTTCACCTACCCCAAGCCGCCCAATTTCCATGGCACCACCTTCCTCAAGCAGTTGCTGCTCGAGTCCGTCCCCGATCGCAAGGTCTTCGATGCACCCGCTCCGGCGGGCGACGAGGCCTTGCGCCTCACCGCACCGCTGTGGTCCGCACTCGATCGGTTGCACCCCACGCTGTGGCGCGGCGGCAAGCAGTTCCCGGCCAGCAACGTGGTGATGCGGCAGATGCTGGCCGACGGCGAACTGCTCATCAACCTCACCTTCAACCCCAACGAGGCCGCGACCGAAATCGCCGCCAAGCGCCTGCCCGACAGCGTGGTGAGCTGGCAACCCGCCGCGGGCAGCCTGGGCAACACCCACTTCCTCGCGATCGCCTTCAACGCCCGCGCCAAGGAGGGCGCCCAGGTGCTGGCGAACTTCCTGCAGTCGCCGCTCGCGCAGGCGCGCAAGGCCGACATCCGCGTCTGGGGCGACCCCACGGTGCTCGCGGTCGAGCGCCTGCCCGCAGCCGAGCAGGCGCTCTTCACGCAGAGCAGCGCGCCCGGCATGGTGGGCAAGGCCGTGCCGGCGTTGCCCGAGCCACATGCCACCTGGGTGCCGGTGATCGAGCGCGAATGGCTGCGCCGTCACGGGCAGTGAGCGATTCGGCGTGGGCGCGCGCGTGGAGGCTGGCTCTGGCCTGCCACCCTGTTCGTGCTGCCGCTGCTGGCCGCGCTGGTTTTCGCGCTGGCCGATGCGCTCGACGCTTCGGCCTGGGCGGCGCTGTGGTCCGACCCCGCCACGCTTTCTGCGCTCTTGCTCAGCCTCTGGGTGGGCGTGTGCAGCACGCTGCTCTCGCTGGCGCTCGCCATGGCCATCGTGACGGCAGGTGTTCGACAGCACGCTGTGGGCGCCGACCCAGCGTCTGCTCGGCGCGCTGCTCGCCGTGCCGCACGCGGCCTTTGCCGTCGGGCTGGCGCTGCTGCTCATGCCCAGCGGGCTCATCGCGCGCCTGCTCGCGCCGTTGTTCGGCTGGCAGTCGCCCCCCGATGTGGCCACGGTGCAGGATCCCTACGGCTTCGCGCTCATCGCCGGACTGGTGTTCAAGGAAGTGCCTTTCCTGCTCTGGACCCTGGTCGCGCAACTGCAGCCGGCCGGGCAGGGCGCGCGACTGCGTGCGCAGTGGCAGGCAGCGCAGACCCTCGGCTACGGCGCGCGGACGGTCTGGTGGCGGGTGCTCTGGCCGCAGCTGCTGCCCCGGCTCGCGCTGCCGCTGCTTGGCGGTGTGGGCCTATGGGCTCACCGTGGTCGACATGGCGCTGGTGCTCGGGCCCACGCGGCCGCCCACCCTGGCCGTGCTGGCCTGGCAATGGCTGCTCGATGCCGATGCTGCACTCAACCGCCAGGGCGCCGCCGCGGCGCTGCTGCTCACGCTGGTGATGGCCGCGGGGGCGGTCGCGGTGGTGCTGGGCGCACGCCTCGTGGCGCCGATCGCACGGGAGCGGCGTGCACGCGGCGATCGTCCCGCCGAGACCGCCTTCGGCCAGGCGTTGCCGCGGGTCGCGCTGATGGGTGGCGCCGCCGTGTACGCCGCGGTCCTGGCGCTGCTGCTGTTCGTGTCGCTGGCGGGCGTGTGGAGCTTTCCGTCGCTGTGGCCGCAGCGCGTGACGGTCGACGCCTGGCAACAGATGCGCGAGAGCCTTCCGGTGTTCGGGCTGACCGCGGGTCTGGCCCTGGCCTCGGCCGCCACCGGCGTGCTGCTCGCCGTGGCCTGGCTCGAGACCACGCCCGGCCCCTGGGACGCGCGCGCCGCGCCCTGGGTCTTCGCGCCCATGCTCGTGCCCGGCGTGCTGCTGGTCACGGGGCTGTACCGTGTGGCGCTCGAACTCGGCATCGACGGCACCCTGGGCGCGCTGTGGCTGGCGCACAGCCTGTTCACGGCACCCTATGCGCTGGTGGCACTGGCCCCGGCCTACCGTGGCTTCGATGCGCGCTACGAACACACCGCGCAGGCGCTGGGCCGTTCGCGGGCGGCCTTTCTGTGGCGCATCAAGTGGCCGATGCTGATGGCGCCCCTGGCGGCCGCCTTCGCGGTCGGCTTCGCGGTGTCGGTGACGCAGTACCTCAGCACCCAGTTCGTCGGTGCCGGTCGCCACGCCACCATCACCACCGAAGCGCTCACGCTCGCGGCCGGAGGCCAGCGCACGCTGCTGGCCGCGTTCGCGCTGCTGCAGGCGGCGCTGCCGGCGCTGGTGTTCTTTGGTGCCGCGTGGCTGGCGCGCTGGCAGGCACGCCGCATCGGTGGCGTCGGTGGCATCGGAGCAGCCGGAGCCACCTGATGCTCGAGCTGATCGACATCACCATCGCCGTCGCTGCCAACAGCGGCCGGCACGGAACCGTGGCCGCGCCGCGCGTCATCGTGCAGGGCCTGTCGGCCCAGGTGCGGGCCGGCGAGGTGCTGGTGGTCATGGGCGACAGCGGCTCCGGCAAGTCCTCGTTGCTGGCCTGGGTGAGCGGCACGCTGCCCGCCGGCCTGATCGCCAGCGGCCGGGTGCGCCTCGACGGGCGCGAGCTCACCGGTCTGCCCACGGCGCAGCGACGCGTGGGCCTGCTGTTCCAGGACGACCTGCTGTTTCCCCACATGAGCGTGCTCGACAACCTGCTGTTCGCGCTCCCTGCCGGCGACCGCTCCGCACGCCTCGCGCAGGCCGAAGCCGCGCTGGTCCAGGCCGATCTGGCCGGCTTCGGCCCGCGCTTTCCGCACACGCTGTCGGGCGGGCAACGTGCGCGCGTGTCGGTGCTGCGCGCGCTGCTGGCGCAGCCCGGTGCCTTGCTGCTCGACGAACCCTTCTCGCGCCTGGACGCGGCGCTGCGCGAGCGCTTCCGCGCCTTCGTGTTCGAGCGCTTGCGCGCGCAGGGTGTGCCGGCATTGCTGGTCACGCACGACCGCCATGACGTGCCCGTGGGCGCGCAGGTGATCCACCTCCAGCCACCGGAGGCTGCGCATGCTTGACCGCATCGCCCTGCAATGGCTGCGCCCCTCGCTCGATGCCATGGCGCAAGGCCTGGCGCGCCGCGGCGTGGGCGCCGACAGCATCACCTGGCTGGGATTCGCGCTCGGCATGGCCGCCGCCGGCGCCATCGCCCTGCAGCGCTACGGCCTGGGGCTTGCCCTGCTGCTGGCTGGGCGACTTTGCGATGGTCTGGACGGTGCGCTGGCGCGCGCCACGCGCCCCACCGACCGAGGCGCCTTCCTCGACATCACGCTCGACTTCCTCTTCTACGCCAGCATCCCGCTGGCGTTCGCCATCGCCGATCCGGCCGCCAACGCGCTGGCTGCGGCGGTGCTGCTGGCCGCCTTCGTGGGCACCGGCGCGAGCTTCCTCGCCTTCGCCACGCTGGCCGCCAAGCGCCAGCTGCACAGCACGGCCTACCCGAGCAAAGGCCTCTACTATCTGGGCGGCCTCACCGAAGGCACCGAAACCATCCTGTGCTTCGTGCTCATGTGCCTGTGGCCGGCGGCGTTCGCCGCATTGGCGCTGGGCTTCGCGGCGTTGTGCGTTCTGACCATCGTCACCCGGCTGCTGGCCGGCTGGCGTGACCTTGACGGAGTAAGCATGTCTCGACGCCAATGGATGCTGCTGGCCCTTGTGCTGGTGCTGGTGGGCAGCTACTTTGCCTTCGACCTCGGGCGCTTCCTCAGCCTGGAGTTCATCAAGCAGCGCCAGACGGACTTTGCCGAGCTCTATGCGCAGCGGCCGCTCCTGGTGCTGGGTGCCTTCTTCGCCTTCTACGTGGCGGTGACCGCGCTGTCGCTGCCCGGGCGCGGTGATCCTCACGCTGGCGGCGGGCGCCATCTTCGGGCTGGTGATCGGCACGGTGCTGGTGTCCTTTGCGTCCAGCATCGGCGCGACGCTCGCCTTTCTGGCCTCGCGCTACCTGCTGCGCGACAGCGTGCGCAGCCGCTTCGGCGCGCGCCTGGCCGATGTCGACCAGGGCGTGGCCCGCGATGGCGCGTTCTACCTCTTCACCCTGCGCCTGGTGCCGCTGGTGCCCTTCTTCGTCATCAACCTGCTGATGGGGCTGACGGCGATGAAGGCGCGCACGCTTCTACCTCACCAGCCAGCTCGGCATGCTGGCCGGCACGATCGTCTACGTGAACGCCGGCACCCAGCTCGCGCGCATCGACTCGCTGCGCGGCATCCTGTCGCCGGGGCTGCTCGGCTCGTTCGTGCTGCTGGGCTTGTTTCCGCTGATCGCCAAGTGGATCGTCAACGCGCATCCAGCGCCGCAAGGTCTACGCCAAGTGGGCGCACCTCAAGCCGCGCCGTTTCGACCGCAACCTCGTGGTCATCGGCGCCGGCGCGGCCGGGCTGGTGACGAGCTACATCGCCGCCGCGGTCAAGGCCAAGGTGACGCTGGTGGAAGCCCACAAGATGGGCGGCGACTGCCTCAACTACGGCTGCGTGCCCAGCAAGGCGCTGATCCGCACCGCCACGCTGCTCAAGGAGATGCGCGAGTCCGAGCGCTACGGCATCGCCCGCGCCGAGGCCACGCTTCGACTTCGCGCAGGTGATGGACCGCATCGCCCACGTGGTGCGCGACATCGAACCGCACGATTCGGTCGAGCGCTACACCGGTCTCGGTGTCGAGGTGCTGAAGGGCTACGCCAAGATCGTCGATCCGTGGACGGTGTCGATCGACCTCGGCGATGGCAAGCGCCAGACGCTCACCACGCGCAGCATCGTCATCGCCACCGGCGCGCAACCCTTCGTGCCGCCCCTGCCGGGGCTGGCCGAGGTGGATCCGCTGACCAGCGACACGCTGTGGGGCCTGCGCGAGTTGCCGGCTCGCCTGGTGGTGCTGGGCGGCGGGCCCATCGGCTGCGAACTGGCGCAGGCCTTTGCGCGGCTGGGATCGCAGGTGACGCAGGTGGAGATGGCGCCGCGCATCCTCGGTCGCGAGGACGAGGAGGTGAGCGCGCTGGCCCGAGCTGCGCTCGAAGCCGATGGCGTGCAGGTGCTCACCGGCCACAAGGCGCTGCGCTGCGAACGCGACGGCTCGGGCGCCTCGGAGCGCCGCTTCCTCGTCGTGGAATCCGGCGGTGTCGAGCAGCCGCATCGAGTTCGATCGCCTGCTGTGCGCCGTGGGCCGCACCGCGCGCCTCAAGGGCTTCGGCCTGGAAGAACTGGGCATCCCGGTCGGCCGCACGGTGCAGACCAACGCCTACCTGGAGACCAACTACCCCAACATCCTCGCCGCGGGCGATGTGGCCGGTCCCTACCAGTTCACCCACACCGCGGCCCACCAGGCCTGGTATGCGTCGGTGAACGCGCTCTTCGGCACCTTCAAGAAGTTCAAGGCCGACTACAGCGGTGATCCCCTGGGCCACCTTCATCGATCCCGAGGTGGCGCGCGTGGGCCTGAACGAACAGGAAGCGCGCGAGCAGGGGGTGCCCTTCGAGGTCACGCGCTTCGAGCTGGCCGACCTCGACCGCGCCATCGCCGACAGCGCCGCGCGCGGCTTCGTGAAGGTGCTCACCGTGCCGGGCAAGGACCGCATCCTCGGGGTTACCATCGTCGGCGCCCACGCGGGCGATCTGCTGGCCGAGTACGTGCTGGCCATGCGCCACGGCCTGGGCCTGAACAAGATCCTGGGCACCATCCACACCTACCCGACGATGGCCGAGGCCAACAAGTACGCCGCGGGCGAATGGAAGCGCGCGCACCAGCCGACGCGCCTGCTCGAATGGGTGGGGAAGTTCCACACCTGGAGGCGCGCGTGAGTCGCCGCTGGCTGCGCACGGCCGCGGCTGCGCTCGTTGCATTCACTGCGGCGCGTGCGTTCGCTCAGGCGCCGCTGCTGCAGCCGCTCGCGGGAGCACCGGGCGCTCTGCCACTGCCGTGGCTGGTGGTGGGTGTGCCTCGGCAGCCCCACCCGCTGACACGCTTTGCGCTGGTCGATCTGGATGGACGGCGCGCGTTGCGGGTGGAGTCGAACAAGAGCTACGGCAACCTGGTCCATCCCCTGCAGGAACTCCGAGGCGGTACGCATCTGGCGTGGCAGTGGCGCGTGGACGAATTCGTCGAGCAGGCCGATTTGCGCACCAAGGCCGGTGACGACGCGGCGTTGAAGGTCTGCGTGTTCTTCGACCTGCCGCATCGCGCGCGTGCCCTTCGTCGAGCGCCAGTTGCTGCGGCTGGCACGAAGCTCCACTTCCGAGCCCCTGCCCGCGGCCACGGTGTGCTACGTGTGGGATCCGCACCTGCCGGTGGGCACGGTGCTGCACAACGCCTACACCCACCGCGTGCGCTACCTGGTGCTTCAGAGCGGCCCGGCGCGCCTGCGCGAGTGGACGAGCGAGCGGCGCAACCTGTCGGCCGACTTTCAGGCGCTCTTCGGGCAGGAGAGCGCCGAGCGGCCACCGATCGTGGGCGTGGCGGTCGGTGCGGACGCCGACAACACCCAGGGTCGCAGCCTGGCGTACGTCAGCCGCTGGTGCTCGAGCCATGACGCCAGGCACGCATGAAAGGCCCGATGCGGCGATTGCTGTTGCTCGGCGGAGGCCACGCCCATGTGCATGTGCTGCAGGCACTCGCCGCGCAGCCGCTGCCGGGTGCCGAGGTCACGCTGGTGTCGCCCTTCTCGCGCCAGATGTACTCGGGCATGGTGCCCGGGCTGGTGGCCGGTCACTACGCGGTCGAGGATTGCGTGATCCCGCTGCCGCCGCTGGCACAGCGCGCGGGCGTGACCTGGGTCGAGTCCAGCCTGGTCGCACTGGACGCGGCGCGCCGCGAGGCCACGCTCGCCGAGGCCGGGTGCTCGGCTATGACGTCTCAGCCTCGACACCGGCCCGGTCATGAACCGCGACTCGATCGCAGGCGCGCGCGAGCACGCCCTGTGCGTGCGCCCGATCGAACGCTTCGTGAGCTGTGGAGGCGCGTGGCCGATCTCGCCGAACAGCGCAGCCTGAACGTGGCCGTGGTGGGCGGCGGTGCGGCGGGGGTCGAGCTGGCGCTGGCGATGCAGTACCGCCTCGGCGAGCGTGCCCGTGTCAGCCTGGTCACCGGCGGCGCTGCACCACTGGCCGGCCTACGCCGCCTGGGTGCAGCGGCGCGGGCTGGCGGCCCTGCGGCGCGACCGATCACCGTGCTCGAAGACCGCTGCGAGCGCATCGATGCCGAGTCCATCACCCTCGGCCGCGGCACGCGCGTGGCCTGCGATGCGCCGGTGCTCGCGCTCGGCGCCAGCGCGCCGCACTGGCTGGCGGCGAGTGGCCTCGCCCTCGACGAGCAGGGCTTCGTCGCCACGGGGGCCACGTTGCAGAGCACCTCGCATCCCGAGGTGTTTGCGGCTGGCGACGTGGCCTCGCGCACCGACCGCGCCGTGCCGCGCAGCGGCGTCTACGCCGTGCGCGCCGGGCCGCCGCTGGCCCTCAACCTGAGGCGGCACCTGGCGGGTGGTGCACTGGAACCGTACATCCCGCAGAGACGCTCGCTCAACCTGCTGGCCTGCGGCCGGCGCGATGCCATCGCCTCGTGGGGGGCGTGGTCCGCTCAGGGTGCCTGGGTGTGGCGCTGGAAGGACCGCATCGACCGCGGGTTCATCGCGCGATATGCAGCGGGGGCAGAGCAAGCCGCCCAGTCTTAGGCGCTCAAGCCAGCGCTCAGGCTATGGACTGGGCAACCCGCACAGCGCGTTCAGATCGCCAAAGGACCACGCTTCGGGCGACTCGCAGCCCAGCACCTTGTCCGTGCAACCGGCTTCTGCCAGATCGATCTCCACCGGCTGTGTGCGCTCGTCACGGGGCAGGCTGTAGACCGACTTCACCTTCGGGGCCATCAGCCTGGCGGTGTTCTGCTCGACCACGACGGCGAGCAGACCGGACTTCAGACGCACCAGGGAACCCACGGATACATTCCCACGGCCTTGACCAAGGCCTGCAGCGCCTGAGGGTCGAAGTGGCCTTTCCACTGAACCATGCGGCGCAATGCCTCACCAGGGTCCCAGCCGGCCTTGTACGGACGATCCGACGTGACGGCGTCGTACACATCGCACACCGCGCCCATGCGGGCCACCGTGCTGATCTGCGCACCTGAAAGGCCATGCGGATAGCCACTGCCGTCGACCTTCTCGTGGTGATGCAGGCACACATCGAGCACGGTGGCACTGGCCGCGCCGGCCTCCTGCAGCAGCGCGTGTCCGCGCGCAGGATGGGTCTTGACCAGCGTGAACTCCTCGTCGGTCAGCTTGCCCGGCTTGTTCAGGATCTCGAGTGGAATGAAGGCCTTGCCCAGGTCATGCAGCATGCCGGCCATGCCAGCCTGTCGCAGTTCCTCGCCGCGGATGCCCAGTTCACGCCCCTGGCTGAGCATGAGCGCGCAGACCGCCACCGAGTGCATGTAGGTGTATTCGTCGCGGTTCTTCAGGCGCACCACGCTGATCAATGCGCCTGGGTTGTGCAGGACCGAGTCGGAGATCTCCTCCACCAGCGGTTCACACTCGGACGTGTCGACCATCTTCCCGAGACGCGCCTCGCCGAACATGGAAGCGATCTTCGGAACGGAGCGTCGGTAGAGCTCTGCGGCCTCGGCCACCGCCGCTTCCCGATCCACCTTGGCCCTGCGCTTCGGTGACGTCCTCGCCGCGAGGGCAGCGTTCGCCTCGGGTCGAACGACACCTTCAAGCGCCACCGGAGCGACCATGGCCTGTTCGAGGCCCGAGGCCGCGTCGGCCTCGATGTCGAGCCCCTTCCTGGTGTCAATCTTGAGCTCGCGGATTCCACTGACACGGATGCGGTGCAGGTCCTGTTCGTCGGTCAGCTTGAAGCGCGACCGCCAGAACGAATGCTCCAGCCAGGAGGCGTTGAGTTCATGCACGTACATTCCCACCGCCAACTGGCCGACGCCGATGGTCCTGATCATGTGTTGGTTCCTCACGCTTGAGGTCACACAGGCACGGCTACTCAAGATGGGCCGGAGTGCTTGGGTGTCGAACCTTTGCGAGATCGCCAAGCCAGTGTCGGTGCGCAGGCCGCTGCGCGGCTTGCGCAAGATCAACCGGGTGATCGAGTCCGGCGGCGCGCCGTCAGGCGCGCGCGTCGAAGGCGACGATGGCGCGTGCCACCTGGTCCAGCGGCAGGATCTCGTCGACCGCCCCGAGCGCGATGGCCTCCTTCGGCATGCCGAAGACCACGCAGCTCTCTTCGTTCTGAGCGACGGTGCGCGCGCCCCGGTCGTGCAGCAGCTTCATGCCACGCGCGCCGTCATCGCCCATGCCGGTGAGGATGATGGCCAGCACGTCCTTGCCTGCGCAGTCTGCGGCCGAGCGGAACAGCACGTCGACCGAGGGCTTGTGGCGGTTCACCGGCGGGCCGTCGGCCACCACCATGAAGTACTGGCCGCCGGCCTTGCGCATCTGCATGTGCGTGCCGCCGGGTGCGATCAGCACCACGCCGCGCTCGAGGCGGTCGCCGTCCTTGGCTTCGCGCACGTTCATCTCGCAGTTGCCGTCCAGCCGCTGCGCGTACATGGCGGTGAACTTCTCCGGCATGTGCTGCACGATGGCAATGCCGGGGCAGTCGCGCGGCAGCTTCAACAGCACCGATTCGATGGCCTGTGTGCCGCCCGTCGAGCTGCCAAGCACCACCGGCTTGTTGACCGCAAAGGTGTGAAGGCCGGCCGTCTGCGCCCGTGCGATCGGCGCTGCTGCGGCGACGCTGCCCGTGGTCTTCGGTGCCGCACGCGGTCGCGCGCGCGCAGCAGCCTTGAGCACCTGCAGCAGCTCGCGACGCGAGTCCTCCAGGAACTGCTTGAGCCCCAGGCGCGGCTTGGCCATCACGGCCACCGCACCGGCTGCCAGCGCGTCCAGCGCCATCTTGCTTCCGGCCTCGGTCAGGGTCGAGCAGATGACCGTCGCGATCGGATCGGTCTCCATGATCTGACGCAGGAACGTCAACCCGTCCATGCCGGGCATCTCGATGTCCAGCAGCAGCACGTCGGGTCGCCGTTTGTGGATGAGCGGCGCGGCGATCAGCGGGTTGGGAGCGCTGCCGATCAGTTCGACTTCCGTATTGCCTTGCAGCAGGTGCTGAAGGGCCTGTCTGACTATCGCCGAGTCGTCGACAACAAACACCTTGATCACGGTTGTGCCTCCTCAGACTTCGATCGATTCGACTTCAGGAGCGTCGGCGCCGACGGTCCAGGCCAGTCGTCGGTACACGGCACCTCCCAGCTGGTAGCCCAGCACGCGAACGCCATCGCGGGCCAGTGCGTCGATGGCCCAGTCGGCGTTGTCGTCGCCAACTTGCGGCAAGGTCGACAGCGTCGGGAACATGTTGCCGCCACCGAAGACCCAGGCCTCGCAGAGCTCGGGTGCAATGGCGCGGCTGCGCAGCCGGCGTACATCAGGCGCAGCGCTGTGTCGGCATAGGCGCCGGTGGCCCGCGTGCCGGCCGCCGGCGGCTTGCTGTGGACGATGTGGCACATCGCACCGACGGTACGCCGCGGATCGGTCATCACCACCGCCACGCAGGAGCCGAGCAATGTCTCCAGCCGATGGCCGCTGTCCACCACGACCACGTCACCCGGATGCAGCGTGTGCAACTGCAGAGCCGTCGGGCGTTCGCTGCGCGCAGTGGCTGCGTCGTGCAGGGTATTCATGGTGTGGACTCAGGCGGCGGGGGCGAGCTGAGCCGACTCACACAGCGAGGCCATGTCCTCGACGTTGAAGGCCCGGTCGGGTTCGAGGATGATGACGAAGCGTGGGCGAGCTTGCCCATGCCGCGGATGAAGTCGCGGCGCACCGAGGTACCGAAGTTGGGTGGCGGTTCGATGGCCTCGGCGGCGATGTCGATGACCTCGCTGACGGCGTCCACCAGCAGGCCGAGCTCGACGCGCTCGCCTTCGCGCTGCGAGTCGAAGATGACGATGCACGTCTTCTGGCCGATCTGGGCCGGCGCACGGCCGAAGCGTGCCTGCAGGTCGATCACCGGCACCACCGCGCCGCGCAGGTTGATCACCCCGCGCACGAAGCCCGGCATCAGCGGCACGCGTCGTCATCGGCCCGCACTGGATGATCTCGCGCACGGTGCGGATGTCCATCGCGAACACCTCCTCACCGAGCAGGAAGGTCAGGTACTGGCCGCAGGCGGCCTCGCCCCCGGCCTGGCTCGCAGCGTCGTGGTTCATGGCGGGCGCTCAGTACGGGCGGAAGTTGCCGTGGGTGCCGGTGGCCTGGCCCCACCGGGACGGCCGCGCGGCGCCGGCCTTGTCGGCGTGCCGCGCATCGGCGAAGTCGGCGCGCGCCGCTCGCCACGCCGCTCGGGTCTCCGCCGGCCTCTTGCGCGCCGGCGCGGCGCTTCGCCGCCGAGGTTGAAGAACGCCACCGACTCCTGCAGCTGCTCGGCCTGGCCCGAGAGCTCCTCGGCCGTGGCGGCCAGTTCCTCGGAGGCCGAGGCGTTCTGCTGCGTGGCCTTGCTCAGCTGGCCCATCGCGCCGCCGATCTGCGTCACCGACTGGCTCTGCTCCTGCGAGGCCGCGGCGATCTCCTGCACCAGCTCGCTGGTCTTCTGGATGCGACGGCACGATCTCGTCGAGCAGCTTGCCGGCGCGCTCGGCGGTGCGACACGCTGTTGCCGGCCAGGTCGCCGATCTCCTTGGCCGCTTCCTGGCTGCGCTCGGCGAGCTTGCGCACCTCGGCGGCCACCACCGCGAAGCCCTTGCCGTGCTCGCCGGCGCGGGCCGCCTCGATGGCGGCGTTCAGCGCCAGCAGGTTGGTCTGGTAGGCGATGTCGTCGATGATGCCGATCTTCGGCGGCGATCTGCTTCATCGCGCTGACCGTCTGCGTGACCGCCTGCGCCGCCTTCGCCGGCTTCCTTGCTGGCCTTGGTGGCCATGCCGTCGGTGACCTTGGCGTTGTCGCTGTTCTGCGTGATCGAGGCCGACATCGTGTCGATCGAGGCGGTGGTCTCTTCCACCGAGCTGGCCTGCTCGCTGGCCGCCTGCGACAGGCTCTGCGCCGTGGCGCTGACCTGGTTGGCCGCACCGGTCAGGGCGTCGGCCGCAGCGCGCACCTCGTCCATGATGCCGGGTCAGGTTGTCGCCGCTGCGCGTTGGCACCTTCCTTGACCTGCCGAACAGGCCTTCGGTAGTCCCGCGTGATGCGCTGGGTCGAGGTCGCCTTCGGCCAAACGCGGCGAGCACATGCAGCGACGTCGGTCAGAGCGCCTTCTCGCTGGTGTCCAGCAGCTGCGTTCATGCCGCCGGCCAGATTGGCGAAGAAGCCGCTCTTGTCCTCCGGGGTGGCCAGGCGCTCGGCGAAATTGCCCTGCAGAGGCCGCGGCTGAACGATGCTTGGCGACTTCCGGCTCTGTGCTTCGCATGGCGCCGACCTTCGGCGGTGCGGTCGATGCAGCACTTCGACCACGCCGTGCCCACGCGCACGCCCTGGGCGCTCCAGGATGGCGCAGGTTGGCGGTCAGGATCTCGAAGTGCACGGACTCGACCGACCGCCCGACTTGGATCTGCGAGCGGCCAGGTGGCGTGCGCAGGCTCGGCGAGCAGTGCTGCGCTTGCTGGCGTACATGGCATCGGGTTCTTGTCGAACAGGTCGATCAGCATCAGCCCAACCAGCTTGTTGGCCTGGACGGTCCGTGACCTGCACCAGCAAGGCTCTTGTAATCGCACACTCGTGCCTCTCGCTTGCAAGCTGCATGCATCGACAACCGGAGGCGTTTCGTTCACGTAGATCACGCGGTCGCTGGCAGTGCGGCAATCATTCAGCGACTTGGTACTGCATCTTGTCCATGGCGCGTTCTTGATGACGCGCGTTCTCGCCCGCCGGAACTTGAGTCATGATGGCTTCAAGCCGGCCTTGCGGAAGGCGCCCGGCGCGAGCACCTGCAGCGGCGTGCTTCGCAGGGCACGCGGCCCTCGGCCGTGCCGATGAAGAACAGGCCGCCCGGGCGCAGCTGCGTCAGCACGCGGTCGACCACGGTGCGCTTGGTCGGCGGGTCGAAGTAGATCAGCACGTTGCGCAGGAAGATCACGTCGAAGGGGCCGATGTCGTCGATCGGCTGGCACAGGTTGAGCTGGCCGAAGCGCACGCGCTCGCGCAGCTGCGGTCGTGCATCAGCACCAGGCCCTCGGACTCGCCCTCGCCGCGCAGGCAGTAGCGCTTGCAGGCGCTCCGGCGAGACGTCGCGCAGCCGATCCTCGGGGTAGATGCGCCTCGCTGGCGCTGCGCAGCACGCGGTCGCTGATGTCGGTGCCCAGGATCGACCAGTCGTTGCCGATGCGGCCCTGCTGCTGCAGGTCGGCGCAGCAGCATCGCGGTGCTGTAGGCCTCGTCGCCGAACGAGGACGCCGCGCTCCAGACCGACAGCGGCAGCGGGCGCGCTGCGCGGTCAGCTCGCTGCTCGAGCAGGTCGTAGTGCGCGGGCTCGCGGAAGAAGTAGGTCTCGTTGGTGGTCAGCAGGTCGACCGCCGATCTGGAACTCGCCGCCGTCGCGCGTCGCCGCAGATCAGCGCCAGGTAGTCCTCGAAGCTCTCCAGCCCCAGGCGCTGGATGCGCGGCGCCAGGCGCGAAGCGACACCAGCGGCTTCTTGCTGTCGGCGAACGACAGGCCGATCGATGTCGTGCATCAGTCGCGCGATGCCGCGGTAGGTGTCGTCGCTGCAGGGCTATTGCATGGTCGTGGCCGCTCAGGCGGCCAGGCGAGCTGGGCCGGCTTCGCACAGAGCGGCCATCTCGTCCACGTCGAAGCGCGCGGTCGGGCTCGAGGATGATGACGAAGCGGTCGCCGACCTTGCCCATGCCGCGGATGAAGTCGCGCCGCACCGAGGTGCCGAAGTTCGGCGGCGGCTCGATCTGGCCGGCGGCGATGTCGATGACCTCGCTGACGGCGTCGACCAGCAGGCCGAGCTCGACGCGCTCGCCGTCGCGCATGCGCGTCGAAGATGACGATGCAGGTCTTCTTGCCGACCTGGGCGGCCGGCGCGGCCGAAGCGCGCGTGCAGGTCGATCACCGGCACCACGGCGCCGCGCAGGTTGATGACGCCGCGCACGAAGTCCGGCATCAGCGGCACGGTGGTCATCGGGCCGTACTGGATGATCTCGCGCACGGTGCGGATGTCCATGCGCGAACACCTCCTCGCCGAGCAGGAAGGTCAGGTACTGCGGCGGGGTGCATCGGCCGCCGCGGCCTGCGGTCGCAGCGTCGGTGCGTTCATGGGCGGTCTCGCTCAGTAGGGGCGGAAGTTGCCGTGGGTGCCGGTGGCCTTGGCCCCGCGCCGGGAGCGTGCCGGCGCGGCGCCGGCCTTGCGCAGCGCGCGCATCGGCGAGTTCGGCGCGCGCCGCTCGCCACCCGCGCGGTCTCCGCCGAGCCCGCGCGCGCCGGCGCGCGGCTCGCCACCGAGGTTGAAGAACGCCACCGACTGCTGCAGCTGCTCGGCCTGGCCCGAGAGCTCCTCGGAGGTGGCGGCCAGCTCCTCGGAGGCCGAGGCGTTCTGCTGCGTGGCCTTGCTCAGCTGGCCCATGGCGCCGCCGATCTGCGTGACCGACTGGCTCTGCTCCTGCGAGGCCGCGGCGATCTCCTGCACCAGCTCGCAGGTCTTCTGGATGCGACGGCACGATCTCGTCGAGCAGCTTGCCCGGCGCGCTCGGCGGTGCGACACGCTGTTGCCGGCCAGGTCGCCGATCTCCTTGGCGGCCTCCTGGCTGCGCTCGGCGAGCTTGCGCACCTCGGCGGCCACCACCGCGAAGCCCTTGCCGTGCTCGCCGGCGCGGGCCGCCTCGATGGCGGCGTTCAGCGCCAGCAGGTTGGTCTGGTAGGCGATGTCGTCGACGATGCTGATCTTCTGCGGCGATCTGCTTCATGGCCTGCACCGTCTGCGTGACCGCCGCGCCGCCTTCGCCGGCTTCCTTGCTGGCCTTGGTGGCCATGCCGTCGGTGACCTTGGCGTTGTCGCTGTTCTGGGTGATCGAGGCCGACATCGTGTCGATCGAGGCGGTGGTCTCCTCCACCGACGCGGCCTGCTCGCTGGCCGCCTGCGACAGGCTCTGCGCGGTGGCGCTGACCTGGTTGGCCGCGCCGGTCAGCGCGTCGGCCGCGGCGCGCACCTCCTCGATGATGCTGGCGAGCTTGTCGCAGCTCGCGTTGGCGTCGTTCTTGACCTGGTCGAACATGCCTTCGGCGTCGCCGCGTGATGCGCTGCGTCAGGTCGCCGTCGGCCAGGCCCGAGAACACGCGGCCGACGTCCTCGATGACGGCCGAGAGCTTCTCGCTGGTGGCGTTGGCATCGTTCTTGACCTGGCCGAAGGTGCCGGCATAGTCGCGGGTGATGCGCTGCGATCAGGTCGCCCGCGGCCAGCGCGCCGAAGACGCGGCCGACGTCGTCGAAGATCACCGAGGTGGTCTCCATCAGCGTGTTCACGCCGGCGCACAGCTCGCCGATCGGGCCGCTCTTGCCCTCGAGCGGGATGCGCTGGGTCAGGTCGCCGTCGCAGCGCCGCGGCGGTCACCGGCCTGCGCCTGCTCCACCGCCTGCGCAGCATGTCGTTGGCCACCACCTCGGCGGTCACGTCGGTGGCGATCTTGACGATCTTGACCACCCGCCCCATCTCGTCCCTGACCGGCGCGTAGACCGCCTGGATCCACGACCGTCTGGCCGCCTCTTGGTGATGCGCTTGAAGCACGTCGCTTCTGCGGCTTGCCGGCATTGAGGTCGCGCCAGAACTGCGCGTAGGCCGGCGATGCCGGCGTGCGCGGCTCGACGAACATGCGGTGGTGGCGTGCCGACGACCTCGTCGGCTGCGTAGCCCATGAGCCTGCAGGAAGTTGCTCGTTGGCCGTCAGCACATGGCCGCCGAGGTCGAACTCGATGTAGGCGTAGGAGGTATCGATGGCGCGCGAGGATGCCGCGGGCGTTCTGGCGCTCGATCTCGGCCTCGGTGATGTCGTAGCGCACGCCGAGGTACTTCATGGGCTTGCCGTTCTCGCCCATGATCGGCGCGATCACCGCGTCGACGTAGTAGGGCGTGCCGTCCTTGGCGCGGTTCTTGATGACGCCGCGGAACATCTCGCCGCGGCCGATCGTCGACCACAGCTGCTTGAACGTCTCCTTGGGCATGTCGGGATGCCGCGTGGTGCTGTGCGGCGCGCCGATCAGCTCGTTGCGGCTGTACTTCGAGACCTCGATGAACTTGTCGTTGACGTTGAGGATGTCGCCCTTCTTGTCGGCCTCCGAGACGATGCTGGTGACGTTCATGATGTCGGTGCGCACCTGCAGCTCGGCCTCGACGTCGGCCAGGCGTGCCTTGCATCTGCCGCCGAGCTCGGCCTCGGCGGCCGTGCTGCTCGGCCGCGCTGCTCGTCCAGTTCGGCCTGCGCATGCTCGAGTTCCGCGCCGGCCGACAGGCGCGCGATCCAGGAGGGGGAGGTCGTGGTTCATGATTCTGTCCTTCGGTTCATGCGGCTGCGTTGGTTTGAGGGCGGTGGCATGCGGGCCGACGGTGCGCCTGTTGGCCTGGGCGGCGGTGGCCAGCTGGCCGAGCGAGCTGACGTCGAAGATCAGCGCGACGTCGCCGTTGCCGAGGATCGTGGAGCCGGAGATGCCGCGCAGGCTGCGGAACATGCGGCCCAGTGGCTTGATGACGGTCTGGTGCTGGCCCGAGCAGCGCGTCGACCATGACGCCGAAGCGCGCCGCGCCGCCTGGATCACGACGACGCTGCTGCGCTCGGGCGCGTCGCGATCCAGCGCGTAGAGCGCGCGCAGGTCGACCACCGGCAGCATGCTGGCCGCGCAGCTCGACGCAGGCTGCGGCCGCGCGCGTCCAGCGCCGTCGCCGTCGGACGGCTCTCGATCACCTCGACCACCGCGTCCAGCGGGAAGATGAATTTCGACGGGCCCACGCCGACCAGGAAGCCGTCGATGATGGCCAGCGTCAGCGGCAGCCGGATCTCGATGCGCGAGCCCTGGCCGGGCTCGCTGTGCAGCGTGACCGTGCCGCGCAGCGCCTCGATGTTGCGCCGGACCACGTCCATGCCGACGCCGCGGCCGCTGAGGTTGGTGACTTTCTCGGCGGTGGAGAAGCCCGGCTCGAAGATCAGCTTCAGGATCTCGTCGTCGGGCGGCACGACGCCCTGCTCGACCAGGCCGCGCTCCCAGGCGCGCTGCAGCACCTTCTCGCGGTTGATGCCGCGGCCGTCGTCGATGATGCGGATCAGGATGCTGCCCGACTCGTGGCAGGCCGACAGCGTCAGCCGGCCCTGCGGCGGCTTGCCGGCGGCGACTGCGCTGCTCGGGCGTCTCCAGGCCGTGGTCGAGCGCGTTGCGCACCAGGTGCATCAGCGGATCGGCGATGCGCTCGACGACGGACTTGTCGAGCTCGGTCTCGCCGCCGACGATCTCGAGCGCGATGTCCTTGCCGAGCTCGGCCGCGGTGTCGCGCACCACGCGGCGGAAGCGCGCGAAGGTTTCGCCGATCGGGCACCATGCGCAGCTGCAGCGTGCCGTTGCGGATTTCCTCGACCAGCGCGCTGATCTGCTGGTTGGCCTCGATCAGCGCGCCCTGGCGCGTCTGGCGCGCCAGCAGCGAGGCGCCGGCGCTGGCGATGACCAGCTCGCCGAGCAGGTTGATCACGTCGTCCAGCCGGTCGGCCTGCACGCGGATGAAGCGCGGTTTCGTCGGCCGCCGCGGCTGCGCTGCCGTCCGCGTGCTGCGCGCTGCTTGGCCGCGGCGGCAGCTGCCGAGTCGCAGCGCCGATGCCGATGACTCGTCCGGCGGCGGCCGTTCGACGGCTGCCGTGCGGCTGCAGCGGCCGCGCTGCTGCGCCGCTGACGCGGCTGTCGGCCGTTGCCGGCCGCTGCTCGGTGCTGGCGATGCGGCGCGCTAGCGCCCGGGCTCGATCAGTGCAGCGTGCAGTCGTCGCGCACGAAGCTGAAGGCGACCTCGATCTCCGCGCGTGAGGCACGGTGTCCAGGCCGAACTGAAGCCAGGTGGCAGCTTTCGCGGGTCGACTGCGTCGAGCTCCGGCACGGCCGCTGCGTCGCAGGTCAGATCGGCGATCGCGCCGATGCCGCCCAGGTAGTTAAGGATCGCCAGCGGATCCATGCCGTTGCGGAACGTGTCGGTCCCGAAGCGCACGGACAGCTGCCAGCGGCGCGTCGCCGCAGGCGCGGTCGGCGCAGCGTCGCCGGCGCCACGGGCATCGCAGCGGCGCGCGGCGCCGCTGTCGGCACAGCCGCTGCGCAGCTGCTCACCAGGGCGTCGCGTGCCTGTGCCGCAGCGTGCGCCCTCGTCGTGCGGCGTCTGCCGGCAGCCGACCAGCGTGCGGATCTGGTCGTTGCACTTCAGCAGCAGCGTGCTCAACGCGGGCGTCAGCGCGCGCCGGCCCGCCCGCAACTGGTCGAGCAGCGTCTCGACGTGGTGGGTGAAGGCGACGATGTGGTCCAGCCCGAAGATGCCGGCGGACCCCTTGATGGTGTGGGCGCAGCGGAACAGCGCATCGAGCAGTTCGCGGTCGCCGGGGGCGTCCTCGAGCTGCAGCAGCAACTGCTCGAGCATCTCGATGTGTTCGTGCGCCTCGCTGACGAAGGCGGGCAGGGCCTCAGCGATGAAGCTGCTGTCGTAGTCGTCATTGCTCACGAGCTGACCTTCCCTTTGCGTGCGGCTGTCTTCGCCGGTGCGGATCGACCGGCGTTGCTGAACTCGCCGGGGCGGGCGGCCGCGTCAGCAGGCCGGAGCCCCAGCGATTCGCAGGCCAGCTGCAGCGCGCTGGCTGGGCTGCTCGAGGCAAGCGCCGCTGGTCGCGCGCCAGCAGGTTCGCCAGCGACAGCAGCAGCTGCACGCCGGCGGCATCGACCTCTCCCACGGCAGCGGCGTCGACCGCCCAGGCGTCTGCCGCGTCGGCACTGCTGGCGCGCCAGCCAGGTCGCAGCCACTGCGGGTGCAATTCGCCGACGGCGTAGATCGTGAGCTCGCGCAGGGAGCACGAGGCAGCGGCCATGGCGGGCTCCTACGGCAGGATCAGCTTGGACACGGCGTCCAGCAGCTGCGGCGGGTTGAAGGGCTTGACGATCCAGGCCTTGGCGCCGGCGGCCTTGCCCTGCTGCTTCATGTCGTCCTGGCCCTCGGTGGTCAGCATGACCACCGGCGTGAACTTGTGGCGCGGGTGCTGCTTGACCGCTTCACGAACGCGATGCCGTTCATGATGGGCATGTTCACGTCGCTGATGATCAGGTGGAGCTTGCGCCTTGTCCAGCTGCGCAGGGCTTCCTCGCCGTCGCCGGCCTCGAGGACGTCGTAGCCGGCGCGCGCAGCGCCAGTTTCACGACGGTGCGCAAAGAGGTGGAGTCGTCGACGATGAGGACTGTCTTGGCCATGGCAGTGGGGTTCAGAAGAAGACGGTTTCGTTGCTCGAGGGCGGTGCGCCCGGGGTCGGCCGTTGACCCGGGGAACCGATGGCGCGTTGCTCTTGGGTGGTGTATCCGGCGCTGAGCCGCGTGTGCCACGCTTCGGGCGCCGGGGCCTGACCTTCGAGGAGCGCGACCTGCAAGTGGCCAAGGCCACCCTCGATCGATGCGCTGACCTGATCCATGATCTGGTGCACGCGGTCCTGGAACTGGAACGCCACCATCAGGGCCTCGACCTGGATCCGGACAGCCTCGCCGCGTGCGGAGAGTTCCCTGGTCCGGGCTTGAAGTTGCTCGACGGTCCCATTCACCTGTTCGATCACTTCACCAATGGCTGTTTCAGAGGCGCTGATCACTTTCGCGTCGCGCTGGAGGTTGTCGGCGGCCTTCTTCAGCGTGCCCTGCATGCGGCCGTCGAAGCCATTCACCTGCTCGCCGATGCGTTTGCCGGTGTCGCCCGATTCGTTGGACAGGCGCCGGACCTCGGCCGCGACGACCGCGAAGCCGCGGCCGGCCTCACCAGCCCGTGCCGCCTCGATGGCCGCGTTGATCGACAGCAGATTGGTCTGGCGCGCGATCTTCGCCACGCCCTCAGCCATCTCACGCAGGCCCGCGGAGGCCTGGCTCAAGCTGCGCACGGACCCCAGCATTTCGTCGCGTGACTGGACGAAGCCGCTGAAGTTCTCCATCAACCCGCGCAAGCGGGATTCACAGCGCTCGAGCATCTGGGTGCGTTGGTCGATGCGGGTCGCCCGAAGACGATGAGGCGTTCGGACCGCGGTCCGTGATGGCATCGAGTTCCTGCAGGATCTGAGCGAAGCCTTGCAGCAACTGGTCTGTCGCCTCCCGCATCTGGGACTGCGCGGTGCCGATGTGTGCGGTCCAGAGCCGGCCGGCCTCGTCCAGACGGGCTGCGAACTCGGCTGCCTCTGTCGTGTTTGCGCTGACCTCCGAGCCAGACGCACGAAAGCGCCGACCGATGGCCGACCACCAGCGGGGACCGTCGCCCTCCCCAATCGAGCATGCCGGTGCATCGCTACGAAGCGCACCGACACCGTCTGATCGCCTAAGTGACATCATTTCCCTGACTTGGGGTGGCACGGGAGAGACCCCATGTTCTGTGTGCTTTCGGCAGACGACTGCACTTGTTTAGGGCGAGCTGCTGTTGGCGCTGCAAGGAAGTGACCGAGTGCACGGAATGGGGCACTCTTGTTACCAATTGCGTCACGGTCCCGGGTTTATCGGGGATCCAGGTCAGGTCGCCGTGGCCGCACCCGAAAACGGCGCGGGGCGGCTCGCCATCGAAGTCGGGCGCGTCTGAGGCGCCCTCGGGCTCAGTGCAGCTTCACCCGCGGCTCGGTGCTGCGCGTGAGCCAGCGCGAGGCCGAGCCCAGCGCGGTCTTCCACCAGCCGTGCAGCGCCACCTGGTGCATCTTGTAGAGCGACAGGTACATCATGCGCGCGAACAGGCCCTCGACCCACAGGTTGCCGCCGACCAGCGCGCCCATCAGGTTGCCCACGGTGGAGTACTCGCCCAGCGACACCAGCGAGCCGAAGTCGCGGTAGCGTCCAGGGCTTGAGCGGCTGGCCGCGCATGCGGCCGCTGGATCTGCTTGACCAGGTGCGAGGCCTGCTGGTGCGCGGCCTGCGCGCGCGGCGGCACGTTCGCCCTCGTGGCCCAGCCAGGGCGCGGCGCCGCAGTCGCCGAGCGCGAAGATGTCGTCGTCGCGCGTGGTCTGCAGCGTCGGGCGCACCACCAGCTGGTTGATCCGGTTGGTCTCCAGCCCGGCGAGCTCGCGCAGGAAGTCCGGCGCCTTCACGCCCGCGGCCCACACCACCAGCTCGGCCGGCACCAGCTCGCCGCCGGCGAGCTGCACGCCTTCGGCGCTGACCTCGGTCACGCGCGCGCCGGTGCGCACGCGCACGCCGAGCCCTGCAGCAGCTCGGTGCGCCGACGCGGCGATGCGCTCGGGCAGCGCCGGCAGGATGCGCGGGCCGGCCTCGATCAGGTTGATGCCGGATGTCGCGCTCGGGGTCGATGCGCTCGAGGTTGTACGAGACCAGCGTGCGCGTGGTCTTGTGCAGCTCGGCCGCGAGCTCCACGCCGGTGGCGCCGGCGCCGATGATGGCCACCTGCAGCTGGCGCGGCGACAGCGGCGCCTCCTGCATGTGCGCGCGCAGGCAGGCGTTGACCAGCCGGCGGTGGAAGCGCTGCGGCCTGCGGCCGGCGTCTCCAGCGCGATCGCGTGCTCGGCCACGCCGGGCGTGCCGAAGTCGTTGGTCTGGCTGCCGACCGCGATCACCAGCGTGTCGTAGCCGCGGCGTGTAGGCCGGCGGTGACGATCTGCGCCCTCGTCGTCGACCACCGGCGCCACGTGCACCAGGCGCCGCTCGCGGTCGAGCCCGATCATCTCGCCGACGCGGTAGCGGAAGTCGTGCCAGTGGCTCTGCGCCAGGTAGTCGGTGGCGTGCACGTGCAGGTCGATGCTGCCGGCGGCGATCTCGTGCAGGTGCGGCTTCCAGAAGTGCGATGCGCGCCTTCTCGATCAGCGTGACGTGCGCCAGGCCCTTCTTGCCCAGCGTGTCGCCCAGCCGCGTGGCGAGTTCCAGGCCGCCGGCGCCGCCGCCGACGATGACGATGCGGTGCAGTTCACTCATCGCTCGCATCATGCCGGCAGATCTGCGAGACGGGCCAGTTCTTGGGCCAGGCCGAGGCGCGATGCGACGCGAATCCAACAGGGGGCGATGGAGCCATTGACGTGCGGTGGGCGGCGCATCGTCGCCCTGACCCGATGCGGCGCCCTGAGTTCTCGTGGCGGGCAACGCATGGTCAAGGTCGAAGGCGGCGGGTGAGTGCCGCAGCGAAGTAGAGGAGGAGGGCTGGGCGCAGCCCAGTCCGGGGGACATGAGCGCAGGCACGCACCCGTTGCCTTCGACTCTCACCGCGCTCGCTCTGCGTGATTCGACGCATGCCGACACAAAGCTGTCCGGCACAGTTTCGTAACCCGATGCCGCGCCGGGCGGGGGTTACGTTACCGAGGTAAGACCTTCGTCACATCCACACTCGTGCGTCCTCACGGGACTATGGTTCGCCCGCCGTCGATTCGAAAGCCCGCTCGTGATGCCGCGTTGTGGGTCTTCGCATGGAGAGGCAGACCATCACAGAGAGGAACACGACATGAAGATATCGAGAACAAGGAGCTTGCAGCTCACTGCCCTTGCACTGGCCACCGCGGTCCTGATCGGCTGCGGTGGTGGCAACGGCACGGGCAGCACGCTGGCAGGCAGCGAGTCTGCGTTGTCGGCCGTGGGCGTCACCGAGACGGCCTCGACGCTGCGCGTGACCACGGCCAGCAGCAGCGAGAGCGGTGACGACAATCGCAGCGCAACGTCCAGCGGCGCGATGGTGTTCGCGCAGACGCAGTACAGCTTCACCGCCAGCCTCACCGCCGGGCCGGATGCAGGGCAGACGCTGTCGGGCATTCTTGCTGGTCAAGAGCGAGAGTGAGGACGGTGGCACCGAAATCGAAGGCCGCCTGGTACCCGGCACCGGTACGACGCTTACCGGCGTGGCTTCGGCCGCACCGTCTGCCTCGGGCAGCACGCTCACGCCTGAAGTGCAGGCGCAGGTGAAGTCTCTGCAGGATGCGCTCAAGGCCAAGCTGAGTGAATTGCGCACCGCCTACCGCACCGACATCGAGGCCCTGGTGACGTCACTGCGCGCGGCGATGCAGGCGGGCGCCGCGACTGATGGCAGCCGTGAACTCACCGCCGCGCAGAAGGAAGCGTTGCAGCAGTTCAAGACGGCCTTCGCCGCCCGCACCACCACCTACCAGGAGGCCGTGGCCGCCGAAACGCTGGCGGTGCGAACCCAACTGGTTGCGCTGGGTGCCACCGTGCAGAGTCTGCGTGGCGGTCGTGGGCAAGACCGGTCCGAGCGTGATGACGATGGAGACTCCGACAGCAAGTCACGTGGCTACAAGGTCAAAGGTCTGATTGCCGCGGACGGTTCGCTCACGCTGACCATCAGCAATGGCAAGCAGACGCTGGTGAGTGGCGTGGGCAAGCTGGCCGCGGACGGCAGCCTCGCCGGAACATTCACCGGGCCGGCCTCGGGCGATTCGGGCACGTGGTCGGCGGCGCCGGCCACGGGCGCGGTGCCGCTGCCGCCATCGCCACCGGCGTCCGCGCCGGCCCCCGCGCCGGCGGCCTCGGCACCGGCGCCGGCACCGGCTGCTTCGGCCCCGACTCCGCCGCCGCCGCCGCCGCCGCCGCCGCCTCCTCCTCCTCCTCCTCCTCCTCCTCCTCCTGCGCCGGTCGGCGTGGTCAGTACCGGACTGACGCTCTATGCCGCCAACTGTTCAGGCTGCCATGGCAACAGCAAGGCCAGTGCGACGGCGGCGAACACGTCGACGAAGCTCAGCTCGGTGCTGAGCAGCGTGTCCAACCACCGCAACGCCGGATTGGATACGCGCTTCACCAGTCAGGAGCTGCTCGATCTCTCGGCCTACATCGCCAGTTCAAAGTAGGGCAGAGATGGCCTGATCCCGAACGGCGGACGGGCGCTCACTCGAAGCGCTCGTCCGCCCGCAGGTAGCGCCACTGGCCGGGCGGCAGGTCGCCCAGCATCACGCGGCCGATGCGCACGCGCTTGAGGCCCGTCACCTTCAGTCCCACGGCTTCGCACATGCGGCGGATCTGGCGCTTCTTGCCTTCGGTGAGCACGAAGCGCAGCTGGTCGTCGTTGACCCATTCGACGCGTGCGGGCTTGAGCGCTTCGCCGTCGAGCTCGAGGCCGTGGTTCAGGCGGGCCAGGTCGGCCGGCGAGAGCCGCGTGCTGTCGTGTGGCTGCACGCGCACGAGGTATTCCTTCTCCATGCCGCTGTCTTCGCCGATGAGCTGCTTGGCGACGCGACCGTCCTGCGTGAGCACGAGCAGGCCCACCGAGTCGATGTCCAGCCGCCCGGCGGGCACGAGGCTCTTGAGGTGCTCGCGCAAGAAACGCGTGCCCGAGCGGTCTTCTCGCCACTGGTTGGCAGGTGTCACCAGCACGAAGGCCGGCTCGTAGCCGTCTTCGGCCTGGCCGCTCACGTAGCCGACAGGCTTGTTGAGCAGCACCGTCACCCGTTGCGCCTGCTGGAAGCGGGCCTTGGCATCGACCGTGATGTGCTGCTCGGGGACCACGCGCGCGCCGAGTTCGGCCACCACCTGGCCATCGACCCGCACCCAGCCTTTGGCGATCCATTCGTCGGCCTCGCGGCGCGAGGCGATGCCGAGTTCGCTCATGCGCTTGGACAGTCGCAAGCTGCCCGGCGCATGGGCCATGCCTTCGTCGGGTGTGGAGGGCGCCGCGGGTGCCGCCGATCGCTGGGCGAAAGCGGTGTTGGGTCGGCCGGTGTCGGGCATCGGCGGCCGCGTGGGCCGTGGCGGACGGGCTGGACGGGGTGGGGAGGGGCGTTCGGCGCCCCGCAGGTCAGGGCTTCGCGGTCCACGGCCTCGATCGTCGTGACCTCGAGGGTCTCGACTCTGCGGATCCCGATCCCGCGGAGGCCGACCCTGCGCATCGCGCGCGGGCGGAGCGCTGCGCCGCGCGGCGAGTCCGGCCTGGTACTGTGCTTCGCGTTCGACGCGTTCGGCCTGCGCCTCGGCGAGTGTCGGTCGGCGCTTCACGCCGGAGCCGCTGCCGCGCACGGGTGGGCGCGCGGCTGGCGCGCTGCCCTGCAGTGGGCTTCTTGAGCTTGATCGTTGCCATGGGGCGATTGGACCATGGCAGGCACGGTCGCCAACGCGATCAGCTCCGGGGCGACGCCTGCGACAGCCCGAACAGATCACGCAGCGCCTCGCGGTACTGGCCCATGCCTCGGCCGCTGGTGCTGAAGTGCGTGCCGCCCTCGACCAGCACGAAGCGCTTGGGCGCGGTGGCCTTCTCGAACAGGGCACGTCCCAGTTCGGGACGGATCAGGGAGTCTTCGCTGCCGTGCACCACGAGCACGGGTGACCGAACACGCGCAATCTTGTCCGCTGCCTCGAACCGCTGGGTGATGAGCGGCGTGATCGGCAGCCAGCCCCACTTGAAGCTGCGGAACACATCGGGGATGGAGGTGAAGGTGCCTTCCACGATCAGGCCCTTGGCGTCGCTGACTTCGGCGGCCAGTTGCACCGCCAGCGCGCCGCCCAGCGAGTGGCCGAAGATGTAGCGGTCACGCTGCGGATGCGTGCGCGCCAGCCACTGCCAGGCGGCGCGGGCGTCTTCGTTGGCCATGGCTTCCGACGGCAGTGCCTCGGTGCTCTGGCCGAAGCCACGGTAGTCGATCGCCAGCACCGAGAAGCCCAGCTCCTGCATGTGGCGGATGCGAAAGCCGCTGCCCCAGACCGTGCGCCGCGCGCCATGCAGGTAGAGCATCACCGGCGCCTTCGGGTTGGCGTTGCGGATGCCACAGCGCGTGCAGCTTCACGGGCTGGCGGGTCTCGTGCTGTCGAACTCGATCCAGAGCTCTTCCACGTCGCTCACCATCGAGCGGCCACCCGCCCAGGGATCGACGGTGGAGGGCTGGAAGATCCAGCGGCGCTGCTGTTCGTCGAGCGAGGCGCAGCCGGCCAGCAGCGCTGGCACCAGCAGGGCCAGGGCCGCCCAGCGCCAGGGACGGCGAAGCAATGAGGTGGTCATGGGACGATGATCTCGCGACCGACAGGAAAGTTCACGCCCGGACCCCCAAGTTTCGTTCCCCCCATTTCAGCGTCCGCGCCAGAACAGGGCGTCGAGCTCCTTGAGCGTGACCTGGCGCCAGGTGGGCCGGCCGTGGTTGCACTGGTCGGCGCGCTCGGTGGCCTCCATGTCGCGCAGCAGGGCGTTCATCTCTTCGAGCGTGAGCTGGCGGTTCGCGCGCACCGCGCCGTGGCAGGCCATGGTGGACAGGATCTCGTGCTGGGCTCGCTGGATGACACTGCTCGCGTCGTACTGGGCGAGTTCCGCGAGCACGCTGCGTGCCAGCTCCACCACATCGCCGCCGGACAGCGCCGCTGGCCGTGCGCGCACGGCGAGCACGGTGGCCGAAAGCGGCGCCACGTCCAGGCCGAGGGTGCGCAGGTTGTCGGCCTGCTGCTCGGCGGTGGCGATTTCCTGCGCGGTGGCGGCAAAGGTGGCCGGGATCAGCAGCGGCTGCGATTCGATCGCCGCGTTGCCCAGGCTGGCCTTGAGCCGCTCGTAGACGATGCGCTCGTGCGCAGCGTGCATGTCGACGATCACCAGGCCCTGCCGTTCTCGGCCAGCACGTAGATGCCGGCGACCTGCGCGAGCGCGCGGCCGAGCGGCCACTCGTTGGGGTCGGCGGGCAGGGGTGGGCGTTCCGCCTGGCCCGGCGCGCCTGAGGCGAATGCGGCGCCCAGGGCCGGCGTGGTGCGCCATGCGCCCGGCGATTCCTGGGCATGCAACACCGCCACCTGTTCCAGCGCCAGCGACACCTGCGCGGCCGAAGGGCGTGTCCAGGCGGAGCCACCGACGAAGCCTGCGCTTGGGCCTGCGCGCGAACCGACGCCCGAACCCGCGCCGAGCCCGTCGGACCGGGGCCAAGCTGCGCCCGACTCTGCCGACGCCGAGCCTGCCAACAGCCAGCCGCCTTCGCCCGCCCGCGACACGGCCAGCGCGGCGTCCACCGCGCGCCGCACGCCCTGATGCACTTCGCGCGATTCGCGAAAGCGCACCTCGATCTTGGTGGGGTGCACGTTCACGTCCACGCGCTCCGGCGCGATTTCGATGAACAGCACATAGGCCGGCTGCCGCGCCGCCATGCAGCACGTCCTCGTAGGCCGAGCGCACCGCGTGGGCGATCAGCTTGTCGCGCACGAAGCGGCCGTTGACGTAGACGTACTGCTGGTCGGCGCGCGCGCGCGCCGCTTCGGGCAGGCCGGTGCGGCCCTGGATGCGCAATACGCCCAGGTCGAGCGCCACCTCGCGGCTCTGCGCGATGAACTCCTCGCCCAGCACGTCGGCCAGCCGCTGCGCCGGCGAGCCGCGGCGCCATTGCTGCACCAGCTTGCCTTCGTGCCAGACCGCAAAGGCCACGTCGGGGCGCGCCAGCGCATGGCGCCGCACGGCCTCGATGCAGTGGGCCAGCTCGGTGGCATCGGTCTTGAGGAACTTGCGCCGTGCCGGGGTGCTGAAGAACAGCTCGCGCACCTCCACGCTGGTGCCGATGCCGCGCGCCGCGGCCGAGAGCTCGCCGGAACGCGCCTCCAGACGCTGCGCGATGGGCGCCTCGGCGGTGCGGCTGGCCAGCGCGAGCTCGGCCACCGAGGCAATGGCCGCCAGCGCCTCGCCCCGAAAGCCCATGGTCGAGACGCTTTCCAGCTCGTGCAGCGAGGCGATCTTGCTGGTGGCATGGCGCTGCAGGGCCAGGGGGAGTTCGGCCGCGGGGATGCCGGCGCCGTCGTCTTCGACCACGACGGCGCGGACGCCACCGCCCAGCAGCCGCACGGTGATCTCGGTGGCGCCGGCGTCCAGCGCGTTGTCGACCAGCTCGCGCACCACCGAGGCCGGGCGCTCCACCACCTCGCCGGCGGCGATCTGGCTGATCAGCTCATCGGGCAGTTCGCGGATGGGCCGGCGCAGCGCCGGCTGGAGCACGGCGCTCATGGGGTGGCGCAAGGCGAATGCGGCATCGTCCATTGTAGGAAGTTCCCTCCTCGGGAAGGTGTTCGCCGCGTGGGCGCGCCGCGCCGCGGGTCGAGCACGCTGCGGATAATCGCCGCCATGGACATTGCTGCATTCCTCATCGACTTCATCCTGCACGTCGACGTGCACCTGGCCAACTTCGTGCAGAACTATGGTGCGTGGGTCTATGCGCTGCTGTTCGTGATCATGTTTGTCGAGACCGGCGTGGTGGTGATGCCCTTTCTGCCGGGCGATTCGCTGCTGTTCGTCGTGGGTGCCTTGTGCGGAGCGGGGCTGATGAACCTGCCGCTGGCGATGGGCCTGTTGTTCGTCGCGGCCGTCCTGGGCGAACCTGCAACTACAGCATCGGCCGGTACTTCGGGCCCAAGGTCTTCCAGTGGGAGAACTCGCGCTTCTTCAACAAGCGGCCTTCGACCAGGCGCATGCGTTCTACGAGCGCTATGGCGGCATCACCATCGTGATCGCACGCTTCATGCCCTTCATCCGCACCTTCGCGCCCTTCGTGGCGGGCGTGGCGGCGATGAGCCGTGGCAAGTTCACCGCCTACAACATCGGCGGCGCCGGCTTGTGGGTGGGCTCGATCACGGTCGCCGGCTACGTCTTCGGCAACATTCCCTGGGTCAAGGAGAACCTGGACAAGATCATCTGGGCGCTGATCATCGTGCCGGGGCTGATCGCGATCTTCGGGGCCTGGAAGGCCCGCCGCACGCAAGCCGCTTGAACCGCAAACGCTGACGCTGCAACTCATGGGCAGGCCGAAGGGTCGGCCCGGGAGACGGCAGCATGAACGCTTCACGCATTCCATCGTCAGATCGCGCTCGCTACGAGCTTCGCTTCCAGTCGCTGTTCCAGGAAGGACGCGGCTTCTCCTTCCCCTGTGATGCGGATGGACAAGTCGACCTCGATGCCCTGGGCGAGCGGCTGCGCCTGAACTACCTCTGCGCCCGCACCCTCATCGGGCGCGATTTCGCGATGCCGGCGGTCTGCGTCGGCACGCTGCAGTGAGTGCAGCGTGGCGCGCAACACTTCTCATGGCGGCCATCCCGTCTGGCGCAACACGTCGCTGGCCTGGGGCTGCGCGGTCGTGGCCGCCTGGGCCGGCGTGCTGATCACGCCTGCCCGTGCCGAGCACGGTGACCCGCCCCGCGGTCTGGGCCGCGACGAACGCAGTGCCCTGCTGGCCCGCAGTTGGCGGGCGCCCCAGCCGTGGCCCAGGGCAACGGCGGCGATGTGCCGCGGCTGATCCTCGAACCCGGCCGCGCGGGACGCGCGTCGTTGCGCCTGCCGCTGGACTCGACCTCCAGCCTGTCGCTGCGGCTGCGCCGCGACCGGATTGCCCTGGCCTACCGCCAGCAGTTCTGAACCCGGCGCCAGGGCGAACCGTGACTCCCGAAAGATTCCTTGAACCGTTCGGCGACTCTCCGCAACACAGGGGAGAGCAGGATCGAAGCCGATCCACAAGACGGCTGAGACACCCGGAAGACCCGGGCACGGTCCGGTGCGAAGCGTGCGATCGGTGCGATATATTGCCTCGGTCTTCACCCCCACCGCCCGACGCCATGGACAACGACCGGGTCCGGGACCTGCTGGCTCGCATCGAGCGGCAGGACCAGGCCGCTTTTCGCGAGTTGTACAAGGGGTTCAGCCGCAAGGTCTTCGCCTACGTGCTGAACATGGTCAACGATCATGGGCGCGCCGAGGAGGTGCTGGTGGACACGATGTACGAAGTCTGGAGGAACCCGTCGCGCTTTCGCGGCGATTCGCAGTTCGGCACCTGGCTGATCGGCATCGCCCGCAACAAGGCGCTGATGGTCTACCGCTCGCGCCGTGCCGACGAGGTGCACGACGACCTCGACGACATCGCCGAGACGAGGCCGCCGACACGCCCGATGGCTATGCCACGCTCGCCGCCAAGCAGCGCAGCGAGGGCGTGCAGCACTGCATGGGCAAGCTGTCGGACGAGCACCGCGAGTGCATGCACCTGGTGTTCTTCGAAGGCATGTCGCTGGGCGAGGTCGCCGAGGTGCAGGCGCTGCCCCGAGGGCACCGTGAAGACGCGCCTGTTCCATGCGCGCCAGAAGATCAAGAACTGCCTGAGCCTGCTGCTCAGGAACGAAGGTGGCGGTCAGCTCGGCGGGGTGATGTCATGAGTGATGACCGCACCCGCTTTGAAGAACTGCTGCCCTGGTACGTCAATGGCACGCTCGGCGACGCCGACCGCGCCTTGGTCGAACGGCACCTGGCCGAACACCCTGAATCGCAGGGCCGAGCTCGACTGGTACCGCTCGCTCAGTGCCGCGCATGCAGGACAGCACGCCGGCCGTGCCGGCCACCATCGGCCTCGGCAAGGTGATGACGCTGATCCGTGGCGACCAGCCGACGCTCTCCGAGCGCATCGGCGGCGTTCTTCGGCGGCCTCGGGCTGCGCCCGCGGTGGCGCTTGCCGGCGTGGCGGTGTTCGCGGTGCAGGGCGGCGTGATCTTCGGCCTGGTCATGCGCGATGCCCGCGAGGACGATGCCGAGATGCGCGCCATGCAAGGCCACGGCAGTGGCCGAGGAGGGCCGATGCTCAAGCTCAACTTCGCCCCCGATGCGAAGGAAGCGGACATCCGTTTCCTGCTGATGTCGGTGCAGGGCACCCTGGCCGGCGGTCCCGGCCAGCTGGGTGACTACTACGTGCGTGTGCCGCGCGGCAAGGAGGCGGCGATCGCCGCTCAGCTCAAGATCGGCGCCGATCGTCGCAGGCGGTCTCGCTGGCGCCCGGTGTGCCGCCGCGGGAGTGAGCACCATGCATGCCGATTCCATTTCCACCCATGCCGCCGCCGCGCGCTGCTGCGGCTGGATCGGCTGCGGCCACCGCCTCGACCGCGCCCTGGATGCCCGGCGTGGCCCGGCGGCTCCGGGCGACGGCCGCATCGCACTGGTGATCGGCAACGGGGCCTACAAGTCGGCGCCGCTCAAGAACCCGGTGGGCGATGCCGCAGGCCGTGGCGGCCAGCCTGCGGCAGCTCGGCTACGCGGTGACCTTCCGCGAGAACACCACGCTGCGCGATCTGGTCGAAACCTTGCGCGACTTCTCGGTGCGCGCGGCCAGAGCGTCGGTGCGGCTGCTGTTCTACGCCGGGCCACGGCATCCAGGCCAAGGGCCGCAACTACCTCTGCCGGTGGACACCGAGCCGCAGAGCGAAGACGAGATCGGCGCCAAGACCGCCGACGTCGGCGAATTCATCGACCGGCTGAGCGCCCTCAAGCACGGCGCTCAACATCGTCGTGCTCGACGCCTGCCGCGTGAACCCGTTCGCTGGCGGCGTCATCGTCGGGCCCGACGGCCGGCGGCTGAAGTTCCGCGGGTCTGACGCCCACCGGCCTGGCGCGGCTGGACGCGCCGGTCGGCACGCTGGTGGCGTTCTCCACCGCGCCCAACGGCGTGGCACTGGACGGCGCCGGCGGCGAGGCACAGCATCTACGCCAAGCACCTGCTGCAGAACATCGAGACGCCGGGCCTGCCGGTCGAGCAGCTGTTCAAGAAGGTGCGCATCGGCGTGGCCGAGGAAACGCAGCGCGTGCAGGTGCCGTGGGAGTCGTCCAGCCTGACGACGGAGTTCTGCTTCAAGGCTGGGGCGCAGGGCCGCTGCGGCTAGCGGCGCCTCAGGCATGCGGTGGATGCGCCGGCGGGTTCGCGCTGGCACATTGCACCGGCAGCCCGGTTCGCCAGAGAATCGGTCGGATGCGCACGGTCTCGCGCGCAGCCGGATGCACAGACATCGCCATCGCTTCGGGAGTCCACACGCATGGACCGTCGCCGCCTGCTCGCCTGGTCCCGGCCTTGCCGGCCTGGGCGTTGCTGGGCGCCGCGCCGCGGTTCTGGCCCAGCCGGCCGCTGTCATCGCGCGCCTCCACCAGCAAACGCATCGCGCTCGTGGTGGGCAATGCGCGCTACGGACAGTCGCCGCTGGCCAACCCGGAGAACGACGCGCGCCTGGTGCCGCAGACCCTGGTCGCCCTGGGCTTCGAGGTGGCCGACCACTACAACCTCACGGCGCGCGAGTTCAAGCGCGTGCTGCGCGACTTCGGCCGGCGCATGGACGACGACGAGAACGCCTCGGTCTTCTTCTACGCCGGCCATGGCATGCAGATCGACCGCCGCAACTACCTGCTGCCGGTGGACCTGAACCTGCGTGACGAAGGCGAGATCAAGGACGAGGCCATCGACCTCGAGGAAGCCTTGCTCAGTCGCATCGACCGGGTGCGGCCCCGCGCGCGCATCTTCATCATCGACGCCTGCCGCGACAACCCGTTCGCCACCGCACCCGCAGCGTGCGCAGCGCCGGCCGGCCTGGCCGAAATGGCCGCGCCAGGGGCGCTCATCGCCTTCTCGGCCGCGCCCGGGGCGCACCGCCGAAGACGGGCCACCAGGGACCAACAGCCTGTTCACCGGCACCTGTCGCCGAGATGCGCGTCGAAGGCATGGAGGTGGAGACCATGCTCAAGAACGTGCGGGTGAAGGTGCTGCGCGAGACGCTCGAGCGGCAGCTGCCCTTTCTCAGCAGCTCGATGGTCGTGAACTTCGTCTTCAACCCCGGTCCGGGGGTGCCGCACCGGCCGTCGGCGTCGCCGGCGCCGCGCTCTGGCTGCGGCATCGCCACGCGAGGCCGTGGCAGGCGGTCGCAGCCTGCGCCTGGCCATCCAGGCGCAGCGCCAGCTGAACACGGACAGCCGTCAGGCTTCGGCCTCGCTGGCGGTGCGGGTGTACGTGTTGCGCGATGCCCAGGGCATTCAGCGGGCCAGCTTCGACAGCCTCTATGACGACGACGAGACCGTGCTCGGCAGCGCGCTGCTCAAGCGCGAGAGCCTGCACCTGCGTCCCGGCGAGAGCCGTGAGCTGGTGATCGAGCTCGGCCGCGAGGCGCGGGCTGTTGCGGTGTTCGCCGCCTACCGCGAGGTGGATCGCTCCCAGTGGCGTGCCGTGCTGGCCCTGCCGGCCGAGGAGGCGGTTCCCGCGGCGCGCCTGGAGGCCCAGGCGCGCCAGGTGCTGCTGGGCTGGGCCCGCTGAGCGAGGCGCCGATGGCCGCGCTGTCGATCGATGGCCGATGCCGGCGGTGTCACCCTGAACCGCCCTCGGGAGGGCGCAGCGGCACGCCGCCCCAAGACGCCGCCACCGCGGACCCATCGGCCCTGCGCCGCAGCGCCCGGCCGCTCATCGCCCTGGCCACGCAGCTGCGCAGCGTCACGGTGCGAGTCGCCTGGCCTGATGAAGCAGGCGCTGGCAGCAGCCGTGGCGCGCTTCGAGCGCGAGGCCACCGGCGCCGGCTGCGATGAGCGCAGCGTGGCCGCCGCCAGCTACGTGCTGTGCGTCTGGGTCGACGAGGTCGTGGCCGACACGCCCTGGGGCGAAGGCGGAGCGGGGTTGCTGGCGCGGTTTCATGGTGAAGGCGACGGCAGCGTCAAGGTGATGCGGCTGCTGTCGCGCCTGGCCGAGGAGCCTCGACAGCACCGGGCCTTGCTCGAGCTCTTCCATGCCTGCCTCAGCCTGGGACTGCAAGGTCGCCTGCGCGGTGCGCCCGATGCCCCACGCGAACTCGACGCCCTGCGGCGCCGGGTGTTCATGACCTTGCCCACGCCCGAGCCGGCGCTCTCGCCAGCGTGGGAGAGTGCGGTGCCGCTGCGATCGGGCATCTGGCGGCGCGCCATCGTGGCGGCGCTGGTGGTGCTGGGCCTGCTGGCGCTGGGGGTCTACACCGCAAGCCGCCTGCTGCTTGCCGATCGGGTCGACCAGGTGTTCGCCTCGATGCAGCAACTGGCACCGGGCGGCGTGGTGCCGACGGCACTCTCTGCGTCCGCGCCGGCGGTCGGGCAGGCCACCACACCAGCGAGCCCACCGAAAGCCGCAATGGCACCGGCACGACTGGCACCGTTGCTGGCGCAGGAGGTCGCCGCAGGCCGGTTGAGCGTGCACGACGAACCCCACCGCAGTGTCGTGGGCATTCCGGCGGCCACGCTGTTCGGCGCAGACAGCACCCGGCTTCGCCCCGATCAGGCCGAGCTGCTGGCACGGGTGGCCACGGCGCTGGCGCGCCACAACGGCAAGGTCCTCGTGATCGGCCACACCGACGGGCGCGATCCGCGCACCGCGCGGTTGCCTTCGGCCTGGCACCAGTCGCAGGAGTGGGCCAGCCAGGTGGCGGCCCAGCTGCGCCCGGTGCTCGGCGATCAACGCGTGTCCGCCGAGGGTGCAGGCGACCAGATCGCAGCCGACGATCGGGGTGCGCCGCCACGGCGGGTCGACATCGTGCTCTATCCGTGAAGCCGGCATGAAGGCCCGCCTCGCACTCTTCCAACGCCTGGCCAACGTGGTGGGCCTGGGCCTGCTGTGGTGGGGTGTGGCGCCACTGATTTCCTGGAACGGCCAGCACCCGTTCGAGAACATCACGGCACGCGGGCTCGGTCTGGCGGTGCTGGGCCTGCTCGCGGGAGCGACCTGGGTAGTGCACCGGGCGTGGCGCACGCGTCGCAACGCGCGCCTGTTCGAACAGCTTCAAGGCGATGCGGCCGCTTCCGAAGCTCTCTCCGAGCGCTTTCGCGCGGCGATGCAGCTGCTCAAGGCCGGCATCGCCATCGAGGGACCGCGGTCCCAGGCACAGCGCAGCGGTGGCTGGAGCACCCGCCTCGGCCGCTGGCTGCGAGGTCGGCGGCAGGTGTATGAGCTGCCCTGGTACCTCATCATCGGCGCCCCCGGTGCGGGCAAGACCACGGCACTGCTGCATTCGGGCCTGCGATTCCCGCTGGCCGAGCGCCTCGGCGCGGCGCCGGTGGCCGGTGTCGGTGGCACGCGCCAGTGCGACTGGTGGTTCACCGACCGCGCGGTGTTCATCGACACCGCCGGTCGCTACACCACGCAGGACAGCCACGCCGCGGGCGATGCGCAGGAGTGGAACCTCTTCCTGCGCCTGCTGCGCCGCTACCGGCCGGTGCAACCGGTGAATGGCGTGATCGTCACCGTGAGCGTGCCGGATCTGCTGCAGGGTGGCAGCGAGCTCGAGCACCAGGCCGTGGCCGTCGATCGCCGCCTGCAGGAGCTGCGCAGCGAGCTGGGCCTGAGTTTCCCGGTCTACCTGCTGGTCACCAAGGCCGATCTGCTCGCAGGCTTCGTCGAGTTCTTCGGCGACTTCGATGCGGCACAGCGCGAGCAGGCCTGGGGCCTCGCCTTCGAGCATCCGGTGCCGCCCGGTGCAGGCGCCTTGCCTTCGAACCTGTCGTCCCGCCTGCTCGGACTCACCTCGCAGCTGGCCAGCCTGGGTGTGCAGCGCGTGCAGGACGAGCCACAGTTGCAGCGCCGTGCGGCCATCCACCGCTTCTCGGCGCAGGTGGAATCCATCCTGCCGGCGCTGGAGGGCTTTGCGCGCCGCGCGTTCGTGCAGGCCGGCGCGGCGCCTGCGCAGCTGGTGCGTGGCATCCACTTCAGCAGTGGCACGCAGGAAGGCAACCCGATCGACCGCGTGCTGGGCGAACTGTCGCGCAGCTTCGGCATGGCGCTGCGCACGCTGCCCCGGCCCGACGCGGGCGGCAAGGCCTACTTCCTCGCCGAGCTGCTGCAGCGGCTGGTCATCGCCGAAGCCCCGCTGGCAGGCAACAACCTCGTGCGGCAGCGCCAGCGGCGCCGGCTGGCCCTGGGTGCGGCGGGGGCGCTGGGCGGCGTGCTGGTGGCGGCCAGCGTGGCCTGGGGCTTGAGCCTGCGCAGCAACCTCGAGTACGTCGATGCCGTGCGCCAGCGGGTGCGACCAACTGGTGCGGCAATCGGCCAGCCTGCCGGCCGGGCGCATCGACACCTTGCTGCCGCTGTACGAACTGCTCGGCCAGCTGGCCAGCAGCGGTGGGGTGGACCCGATGCAGCCGCCGCCGGGTTTCGGTTTCGGCCTGTTCCAGGGACCACGTCTGGCGCAGGCGGCCGATCAGACCTACCACCGCGTGCTCGACCAGACCCTGGCGCCGCTGCTGGCCCAGCGGCTGTCACAGGCGCTGCGCCAGGAGGGCGATCCGCTCGCCCGCTACGACGCGCTGCGCATCACGCTCATGCTGAGCGCGCCCGAGCGGCTCGACCGTGCCGAGGTGCGACGCTGGGCGGCGCAGGCCATCGCCAGTCCAGCGACCGAGGCGACGTCACCGCCGAACGTTTCGCCCGCCGTGGAGCCACGGTCGCTCGCTCCGGGGCGGGGCGAGCAGCAGGAATGGCTGCGACACCTCGACGCCTTGCTCGAGCGCAATGCGGTACTGCAGGTGGTGCGGTTCGACGAAGGGCTGGTACGGTCGGCCCGCGCTGCGGTCGCCAGCGTGCCCTTTGCGCAACGCGTGCACGAGCGCTTGCTCGGGCGTGCCCGCGAAAGGCTTGGCGGCGCGCAGAGCCTGTCCGACTTCGCGGGCGCGGGCGCGCTGCTCGCCTTCGCACCCGCCGACGCGGTGTCGACGGCGCCCACGCTGCCCGCCGTTTCCACGCGTCAGGCCTGGCGCGAGCTGATCGAACCGGCGCTGGATGCAACCATCCAGGAGCTGGCCGATGAATCGGCCTGGGTGCTGGGCGACCAGTCTCCCGCCCTGCTGCGCCTGTCGCGCGAACGCGAGGCGCGCGCGGAGGTGGCCCGTGCCGTGGCGCAGCGCCATGCGCAGGCCACGCTCGCGGACTGGGAGCGCATGCTGGGGGCGGTCAGCCTGCAACCGCCGCCCGACGCCCAGGCGCTGCAGCGGGTCGCCGCGATGCTGGCCGCGCCAGACTCGCCGATGCGGCTCGTGATGAAGCGCCTGGCCCATGAGTTCTCACCCGCGGCCGGCGGCGCATCGGCGACAGCGCCGGCCAGCGCCGCGACCCTGGCCTACGACACGGCCTTGTGGGTGCGCTTCGGCGCGCTCGCCGAGTACGCGCGGGGATCGGGCGATGCCGCCCTGGTGCGCGTGCTCGACCCCTTGCCGATCGCAGCCCGCGAGCCGGCCTCGGCGCGGGCTGCCGAATTGGCACGTGAGCTGCGTGCCGAGGCCACTCGCGCACCCACGCCACTGCGCGAGGTCTGGGCCGTGCTGGCCGAGAGCCTGACTGCACAGCAGCGCAAGCTGCTCGACCGGCAGCTGTCCGGCAGCCTGGCCGCGTTGACGCAGAGCTGCCAGCGGCTGGTGGGCGAGCGCTTTCCGTTTGCGCCGGGCGCACGCCGCGACATGCCGCTGGCCGACTTCGCACAGTTGTTCGGCCCGCAAGGACTGCTCGACGACTTCTTCCGTGCGCATCTCGCCTCGCAGGTGGACACCGGCAGCCGGCCGTGGCGACTCGCCGGCGGTGTGCCGGCGCAAGGCAAGGCCCAGGTGTCACTGCGGGCCTTCGAGATGGCGGCCGACATCCGGCGCCTGTTCTTCAGTCCCGGCAGTCCGCTGCCGCAGCTTCGGCTGCAACTCACGCCGGTGCGCATGGACGATGAACTGCTGCAGTTCAGCATCGACGTCGACGGCCAGGTCCTGCGCTACGAGAACGGGCCGCGCCGCACCAAGCCGGTGGCCTGGCCGGGACCCGCGGCCACCCAGCGCGTGCTGATGCGCATCTTCCCGACCGGCCCGTCGGGCGTCGACGCCGAGGTGCACGAGGGTCCGTGGGCCCTGCTGCGGGTGCTGCGCCCCGCCGCCGACGCCGGCGCGCGCGGGGCCGGTGCTGCTCGCTCGATGCAGTTGGCGGTCGATGGCCGACGGCTGCAGCTCGAAGCTGCCACCGACGGGCCGGTGTCAGCCGGCCTGTTGAGCGACCTGGGCAGCTTTCGCTGTCCCGAAGGCTGGTGACCATGGACGAAGCCGATCAGGAACTCCGCCCGCTGGCGTTCGGCTGGTATGGCAAGTTGCCGGCGCGTGGCGACTTCGTGGGCCGGGGCCTGCCACGCGCCTGGGTGCGGCAGTGGGATGCCTGGCTGCAGCGTGCCACCACCGAAGCGGCCGCAGCACTGGGGGCAGCCGTGCTGCGGCGCCGTCTAGCCGCGCTGGCGCCGTGCCACTGCCTCGTGTTGCCGCAGCGTTCCGGCGATCCGGCCTGGTGCGGCGCGCTCGTCGGTTCCACCGATCGGGTGGGCCGCGTGTTTCCACTGCTCGTCGCCGAGTCGTTTGCCTGGCCCGCGCTGGGTGCCGTCGATCTCGGCGAGCTGCGCCGACGAAGCTGTGCCCTGGCCGATTGGCTCGGCACGGCGCGGCAGCTGGACCCCAAGGAACTCGAAGCGGGCGCAGCGCCCTTTGCCGAGGCGCCATTGCGGCGTCCCGGTCCGGACGACACGCGTCCGGGCATGGATGTCCATGGGCTGTGCATGAGTCAGCCGGAGGCCGGCAGCTTCTGGTGGCAGGGCGCGGCCTCGAACGAGCCGCAGGCCCAGCCTTGGCCGCCGAGCGACAGCTGGCTGCGACAGCTGGTCGGCCGCGACGATGCGCCGCGTCAAGGCAGTGACGGCCCCTAGCTGCGGAGAAGCCGTTCACCCAGCTGGGCGGACCTTCCGATGGAGGGGGACTCGGCTCGCTTCCGATCGCACGCTGCCGACCGCATCATCAAGGCAGCTTGCGGTGCCGATCGACGCGCAGCCGTGCGAGGCCTAACGCGCTGGCGATCTCACGAGCACCACCTGGCCACCGTCGAGCAAGACCGCCAGCGCAGCGGCGTCGGGCAACGCGGCAGTCAGGATCGCGCGCCCTGGAAGCGCCACTGCCGTCAACTCGATCCAGTCTGCCGCCGGGTTCAACAGCCGCAGTTGGCGGCCGTCCTGGCTGGGCAACATCAGCAGCCCTTGCAACCACGCCGACAGGTCGATCTCGCGCGTGCCGATGCGGTGGGTGCTGACATCGCCTTGCAAGCGGCGCCGGGTCAGCTGCTCGCCGTCGGGCTGGTAGACATGCAGCACGCCGCCGATGTGCGGCGTGTGCACGGCTGCCAGGTGGCGGCCATCGGTCGTGGGCGCCAGCCAGCGGTGGTAGCCGCCAACGGTGTCGCCCAGCGCGGCCAGGCGCAGGCCTCGGGGCCGTGCCGGGTCGGCTGTCACCAGCGCCAGCTGCCCGCCTCGGGGCCTGAGCGCACCGTCAGCAGGCCGCGCCCACCCTGCGCGGCGGGAAGCACCACGGGCCGGGGCGCAATGTCTTCGAAGACATGCGGTGGCGGCAGGCTCAGTTCGCGCAGCGCTTCCAGCCCGTGGCGTTCGAGCCAGAGCACCCGCGTGGCCTCGACCGCATCGCCCAGGACCCCATGGTCGTAGCGGCTGCCGTCCGGCCCGGCCAGCACCGCAATGTGGCCGCCGTCGCCCCGGCCATCCAAGTCGACCTGCACGGGTCGGGCATCGGGAAGCACCGCGTCGGTTGACCGCGCTACTTCACGCCAGCGTCCGGCGGGGTCGGGCTCGAAGCGGGCCAACCGGTGGCCGAGCAGGTCGGCTGGCCGGGCGCTCGCGGTCACGACGGCCAGCACCGCCAGCGGCAGGATCAGCAGTCCGGCATGCACCGACAGGCTCGCCGAGGGCGATATGCGCGCCGCGGCCACCCCCGCCGGTCTCTTCCCGGACCCACAGTCCGCCGTCGGCCATGCGCGCGGCGATGCGGCCGTGGCCTGTGGCGATGGGTGTCCTTGTGTCGATCCCCTCGGCGATGCGGCGCGGCGCCTGGCCGTTCAGCGACAACGCCCACAGAGTGCCGCTCGCGCCGGTGCCCAGCAGACCCGAGGGCCCGCCCGCATGCAGCTGCCGCATCGGCTCGTCTGCCGGCACGGCACGCACGGCCCAGGGCGTCGGGTCAGGCGCCGACGTGGCTTTTGCGCTGACCCGCCCGCCGGCGTGTGCCCAGCCCGGCCAGGCCTGCGAACAGGGCGTGGCGCCGGGTCGGCCCAAGCGGGCGCAACTCGCTCACACCGCGCCGATGTACTCGCCCCGCGCCGGATAGTTCTTTTCGAGCGCGAAGTCGAACGCCGCCAGCAGTTCGTCGAAGTGCGGCCGCGCAAAGGGCATGGTCTGCACCGCGCCGTAGTACAGCGTGCCGTCGGGCCGCACGATGAACACGCCGGGCTCGGAGAAGAGCGCCGGCTCCTCGATACCGATGGAGGTGGTGCCGCGCGAGGTGCTGACGAACAGGCCCCACTCCCGTGCCTTGGCCAGGCTCAGGTCGTAGCCCATGCGCAGGGCAGGCGCCTTCAGCTTGTCGGCCATCGCCTGCGTGCGCTCGCGTCCGTCGCTCGAGATCGCGACCACTTTCACGCCACGCGCGTCGAACTCGGGCTGCAGCCGGCCGAGTTCCAGCAGGTACTTCAAGCAGATCGGGCAGTGCAGGCCGCGATAGAACACGACCAGCGTGAAGTTCGCGGCGGCGTCTCCGCCAGGGAGAAATTGCCGTGGTCCAGCGTCGGCACCTGCAGGGGCGGCACGGCCTGGCGCGGGATCAGCGGGGACGGGTTCGACATGTCAGATCTCCAGATGGGGGATTCACCAGCAATGTAGTGCCGCCAATGAGATGATCCGCAGCGAATCGTCTCCGTAAGTCAACCATTCATCTCGATCTTGCGCATCCATGTCCGACCGTCTGTCTGCCTTGCTCCAGCGCTTCGACCTGCATGCACGTGTGTTCCACAGCGGCGCGCTGTGCGGCATGGCCGACTTCGATGGCGGCACCGGTGTCGGCCATCTGCACCTGGTGCGGCGCGGGCCGCTGCGCGTGACCGACTCGCTGGGGCGGCACAGCGTCGTCAACGAACCCAGCGTGCTGTTCTTCCCGCGCGCCGGTGCGCACCGGCTCGACGGCGGCGACCGCGAGGGTGCCGATGTGGTGTGTGCGTCGATCGATTTCGGCGCCGGTGACGAGAACCCACTGCTGCGCGGGCTGCCGGCCTTGCTGAGCGTGCCGCTGGCCCAGCTGCCGGGCCTGCGATCTGGCCCAGCAGTTGCTGTTCAGCGAGGCACAGGCCGGCCGCTGCGGGCACGGCGCGGTGGTGGATCGACTGACCGAGGTGCTGGTCATCCAGCTCTTGCGCCATGCCATAGCGCATCAGCTGGTGGACGGCGGCGTCATGGCCGGCCTGGCCGACCCCCGACTGGCCAAGGCCATCAGTGCGCTGCATGCCGACCCCGCGCGGGCCTGGAACCTGGAGTGCGATGGCCGAGCGGGCCGGCATGTCGCGGGCGCGTTTTGCAGCGCACTTCACGCGCACGGTCGGCGTTCCACCCGGTGACTACCTGACCGGCTGGCGTCTGGGTCTCGCCCGCACGCTGCTGCGCAAGGGACTGGCGGTCAAGCAGGTGGCCGCCGAAGTGGGCTATGTCAGCCCTGGGGCCTTCGGGCGCGTCTTCCTGCAACGCCTGGGCACCACACCAACGCAATGGCAGCATCGTGATGCGGCCGCTCGGCGCTGAGGACATCCAGGCGCGTCGAAGCCGCGGTGGCCGCGCTGGCCATCGGCAGCATCCAGCGCGAGAAGCGTTGGCCGAGCGCTGGCACCAGCATCACCAGCGCGAAGGCGATTCGGCGCGGAAGTGCAGCGCCACCGGCTTGTCGGTCTTATGCGCTTCAGCCAGGGCTGCCGCCGAATAGGGTTTGACGTCGAGCGCGTGCGAGGCAGCGTCGGCACAGAAGAGGACAGCGGCGGTCGATCCGTTGGACAAGCTTCACGGTGTTCCTGCGGGGGGAGGAGGCGTCGGGCTGGCGACACAGCGGGTCCTGCGGTGTCGGTCGTCAGACTGGGGTTGCGCCTTGCATCGGGCTTCGTCGATTGTCTGGATCGAGAAACGGGTCAGTGAACCGATCGACTCAGACAGCATGCGATTCGTCTCGCGCGCGCCGGCGATTGGCCCGGCATTCGACAATGCGCGTTCCCGGACTCTGACGAGAAAGTGCAAGCATGGCCGTGCAGATGAGAACCCACCTTGAGCCAGCTGCGGCATTCGGGCCCAGGTCGACCCTGCACAGGATCCCACATGGCGCTGGCAAGTCTGCCCCTGCTGCTTCTGGGTGCATGCGGCACGGCGCCGCCGCTCGCTGGCAACAGCCAGGCAGCGATTCCGGTGCTGCGCGGCTGGTTCGACGGGGAGGAGGTGTTCTACATCACCACCGACGTCTCGCATGCCGACGTGGCCGAGGCCAAAGGTGCCAACTTCGCGCCGCGGCTCGCCGATGCCTTGCCTGCGGGTCCGCTGGTGCCGGGCCGCCGATCGTCGGTGGACAAGGTCTATGCGGTGACCAACTTCAAGCAGGAAAGCATCTTCGCTTCTGCGCCGTATCCGATGGGTTCGGCGAGTCGCGACACGGCTTACAGCCCGCTGTGGCAAATGGTCAAGGTCACATGGGCCGCTGGCAACACGCCGCAGACGCTGAAGTCGGAGGAGGCCGTGCTGGCGGCATCGGACCGTGGTGCGGTGACGCTCGAAGACCACCAGGGTGGTGCTGAACTGCCCCATCGTCCATCGCGGGTCCAAGGGGGCCCTGCACGGTATTTCGCTGGTTCACCCGGCACGCTGAACTCTGCCTGTCGAACCTGACGAGCTCACCGAAAGCCTTGCCGATCGCGGTGACGATCCAACCGAGGTCCGTCACCAACGACAGCAAACTGCCGATGGCTGATCAATGCGTCGGTCTTCGCCTTGCCACGCGCATGGCGATGCGCGACGAGCGCTAGCTAGCGGCCGGAGATCACCGCGGCCCGCTGCTCGGCAGCCAGCCGCGACTGGGCCTCGTAGGCGCGCAGGAATTCGCGGCCGAACACCGCCTCGAAGTCGTCGTCGAGGTTGGCCACCAGGTGGGTGTGCTGCTGCTGGTGGCGCTGCCAGAGCGCCGCCTGGTGCAGCGCCGGCACGAACCGGGCAAGGCCCTTGGGTGCACCGAGCTGGGCCTCGATGGCCTCGGGCCCAAAGCGCGAGATCAGCTCGAACACCGCGGCACGCATGCCGGCCACCATGGCGAGCTGGTGCACCAGCAGGTCGGCGTGCGCGTCGTGCAATGCGTCTACGGGATCCAGGAAGCCCGGCGTGCCCTGCCGGCCGAGCATCAGCATCAGCGCCTCGGCCGCGTCGGGCGCGAACTTCAGCGGGTTGTTCTCGCGCGGGGCGATCTGCGTGCCTTCGGCGCGGATGCTGCGCTTGGTGACGGCGCGGCTGCGCAGCAGGGCGAGCGTGCCCTCGGTGGCGGCGCGCAACAGCCCGCCCAGGTGCTGCATCCATGCGGCGTCAGCGCCGATGGCGGCGGCCTGGGGATGCGCGTCGAGGCCGGCGCCGCGCAGGAAGGCCTGCAGCAGCGCCGGATCGCTGGCGCTGTCCGTCGGCCTGGCCTGCGCCGCGGCAGCCACTGGCGAGGCGGACACGCGAGGCGGCACCGGCGCGTCGGCGAGGGGCGTGAGGGCAGGGCGCGGGCCTGCCTGCCTGCTGGCAGCCGCGGCCGCTGGGATCGAATCCGCAGCCATGGGCAGCGGCGAACCTGGTGCCAGCGGATCGGCCACGGTGTCCAGGTCGAACCACTGGTCCAGGCGACCCCGTGCGCTGTCGGTGAAGGCCGCGGGCGCTGGGGTAGCGGCCGCAGCGATGGGTGCGGCCGCGGCGATGGGGGCAGGCGCAACGATGGGAGCCGCCGCGTCGACAGCGGCCAACGCGGAGAGCGGCGTGGATGCTGCCGGTGCGACGATGGGTGGCAACTCAGCGATGGGCGGTGGCGCGTGAGGCTCGCGGCGCTTCCACCTGCAGTTCGAAGCCACCGATGCGCAGGCGATCACCCGCTTTCACCATCACCTCGCCGCCGGGCGGCACCGAGTCGCCGTTCACGCCGATCGAGACGCTGGTGCTGATGCAGCGCAGCAGCGCCGTGTTCGCACCCTGCGGCAGGATCTGCGCGTGCTGGCGCGAGACCAGGCGCAGCGGATCGTCGAGCACCAGATCGCAATCGGGTGCACGGCCGATCACTGCGCCGGTGCCGCCGATGGGCAGGGGCGGCAGACCGGGATCGTTGCCGTCCGGGCGGCGCAGCAGCCGCAGCGCGATCAGGTGAACGCGCGCCACAGTTCGGCCTGCACCTGCTTCGCATCGACGCCGGGCGAGAGCTGCTCGAGCACCCGGGCCACCAGCTGGTCCCGCGTGCTCGATCGCGCGGCGCACTGCTTGACCATCACCTTGGCGATCGGCCCCAGCAGCCGCGTGAGCGCTGCGCTTGCCTTGGCGACATCGTCGGCCTGCAGCGCGCCACCATTCAGCCCTGCCGAGGGGTCAGCCGGCGCTGCGCTGTTCTGCCCACCGAAACCGCTGGCACCGAACGCACTGTGGCCGAAGAGACTGCTGCCGAAGCCGCTTGCGCTGCTGCGCGGTCCGGTGCCCGGCGAGGTGGGGCTGTGGCCGGCGAGAAAGCGCTCACGCATCACAGGGTCGGCTATGGCGCCTGCCACAGCGCGGCGGACGGCCTCGAGTTCGGTCTGGCCCCGCGCGGCGCGGCGCACCAGCACCCGTGCGACCGGGCCGACATGGCGTGCGAGCTCGCGCTCCAGGCCAGCGAGGGCGGTCTCGTCCCAGCCCGTCGGCACCGGCGGTACCGAGGGGTGGCTGCCGCCAGACGCCGGGCCCGAACCCGGGCTCGAGCCAGGCCCGAACCCCGAGACTGGGGCCGGACCCGCGCCCGATCCGGAGCGTGCACCGGCGCTCGAGCCAGCGCTGCTGCCCGGACCGGCGGCGGAGGCGGCGGGCGCTGCGCCGGCGCGCGGACGCGGCGGCATCAGGCGGTTGCGGGGCAGCATCTCGGCCACCGGCTCCGCGCTCAGCGCCTGCAGTGCCTCGGCGAACGCACGCGCGCTCGCGAAGCGCTGTGCCGGGTCCTTGGCCAGGGCCCGCACGATGATCGGCTCGAACACGGCCAGTGCCGGATCGCCGCTGCGCACCTCGAGTGGCTGATGCTGCTCGTAGACGATCTGGTACATGATCGATTCGTCGCTGCCCGAGAACGGCAGCGAACCGGTCAGCAGCTGGTAGAGCAGCACGCCGGCCGAGAACACATCCACCCGCCGGTCCTGGGCGTCGCCGGTGTACTGCTCGGGTGCGATGTAGCCGGGCGATCCGACCACCGCATTGGCGCGCGTCACTTGCGACGACTCGGTGCGCGCGATGCCGAAGTCGGTGATCTTCAGGCGGCCGTCGTCGGCGACGATCAGGTTGGCGGGCTTGATGTCGCGGTGCACCACGCCGCGCTCGTGCGCGAAGTGCAGCGCATCGAGCAACTGGCCCATGAGGCACTGCACCTCGCTCACGCTGAAGCGCTCGCTGCGCTTGAGATAGTCGCGCAGGCTGTGGCCGGCCACGTACTCCATGACGATGAACGCGTTCTCCGCGTCTTCGCCGAACTGGTACACCGACACGATGTTGCGATGGTTCAGGCGGCCGGCCGCCTGCGCCTCGACGCGGAACCGCGCCGCCACGTTCTGCTCGCTGCCCGCGGCTTCGAGCAGGCGCCGGTGGATGGTCTTGATGGCCACCAGCCGGTCGATCACTGGATCGTGGCCGAGGAACACCATGCCCATCGACCCCGTGCCGATCAGGCCTCGAACGGGGTAGGAGCCGATCTGCGCGGGCAGGGCGTCGGGCATGGTTCCCTTCCGGGCCTATGAGTCGAGCATTTTCATCGCCTGCTCGAGGCTGCGGCGCATCCGCGCGAACGACTGGGCCAGCAGGCCGATCTCGTCGCTGCTGCCCGACTTGAACTCTGGCGCTCCCATTTCACCCAGGCTGACGCGGTCGGCCAGCTTGGACAACTGCGTCACCGGCCGGATCACCAGGGCCCAGAGCATGATGTTGAGCACCACGCCGATGGCCACGAAGATCGCGACCAGCGAGGTCATGAACACCTGGAAGGTCTGGTCGGCACGCGCCAGCGGCAGCGACATCGGCACCGACACCACCTGCGCGCCGACGATCTCGTTGAGCTTCCAGCCGAAGCCGTTGGCCGGCCCGTACTTGTCGACCACCGTCTTGGGTGCGGCCTCCACGGTGTCGTGGCAGGCGAGGCAGGCCGGGTTGGTGATCTGCAGCGGGCGGGCGATGTACAACGCGCGGCCGAGCGGCGTCTCGCGCTCGCCAATCAATTCTTTCTGCTCGGGCGCACTGCGGAAGCGGTTGACGATGTCGGCCTCCCAGTCGACCGCGCGGTCGCGCGGGTTGGTGGGGTTGAGCGTCGCCTCCTTGTAGCCGTAGTCCGGGTAGGCCTTGGAGAGCTTCTGGTGCACCTCGGTGGCCGAATAGGCAGGAATCGACTGCGGCAGGAAGGTGTACTTCATCTGCGTGTCCAGCAGAGGACGGATCTGCTCCGCGGTGTAGCTGCGCACAGCGATCGCGTTCTCCATCGTCAGGCGGGCGTGCTCCAGGACCTCCTGTTTCGCGTTGCGCTGCAGCAGGTCACGCGAGACGTAGCCACTGGCGATGAGCCCGGCCAGGAATACAAGGATGAAGATCAGGTTGAACTTGAGCAAGAGACGCATGGGGTCACCTCCGAAAATCTGGTCGCGGCGGGCATGAGTCGCACCTGGGCCGTCCTGGGTTCAATCAATTCGCCGGCGCTGTGGACGGCAGTGCAGCGGCCCCTGCGCTGGGCGCAGAGGCCGGCGCGTCCTTTTTGATGAAGCGCTCAGGGAAAACGATGGGCTCCCACTCGGGGTGCGCATTCAAGTTGGTCGCGATGTCGGCGCGGAAGCGCTTGTCGGCCACCCGGCTGCGCCACTGGCGCACCAGTGGCTGGCGAATCGACAACTCGGCACGCAACCAGTGTGTGACGTCGGCGTAGGACACCGCCTCGGGCTGCTTCGGCTGGATGTTGCGCTTGGCAAAGACGGTGCCGCGTGCCGGCAGGCGGTCGCGAAAGAACTTGGGCATGCGTCCGAGAAAGTCGCCAGAAACCGTGGTGCGCACGCTGGCCTTCTCGGCCCCGGCGGCCCGGGCAGCGAAGTCCGAAGACTTGAGCGCCAGGCTGGCGCGCGCGCCGTCACGTTCGGTGACCCGGACCGTGCCGGACTCGACGAACAGCGCGTGCTCGGTGGGCCGGGACAGGGCCACCACCGCCGCCGACTGCGTGGCGATCTCGAGGCGGGCGGTCAGCAGGTTGAACGAGGCGCCGGCCTTGGCAGCCGGGGTCACCTTGATCCAGCCTTCCAGCAGGTACAGACGCGGCGAGGTTTCGGGCTTGAGCCGTGCCACGCGCGGCTGCAGGATGGCGCGGCTGCCTTCGCCGAGGCCGACGATGGCGCCATCGTCGAACTCGACCTGCACGAAGGCACCCGGTGCGGTTTCGACGATGTCTTCCGGCTTGAGCGCCACGCCTTCCACCAGCGCGAATCGCGTGGTCTGGCGGATCAGGGTCACCGCGCCTTCGACGATGCCGGCGATGGCGCCGCCATCGGCGGCCCGCGCGACTGCCGGCATGGCGCCGGCCAGGCTGGCAGCGACCAGCCAGCAGAGCCACGGCCGCAGGTGGAGCAAGGACGAGATCACGCAGTTCCCCGGTGAGCCACACCCGGCAGGATCACAGGGTGAGCGACAAATCCAAGAAGGATCGACGGCCGGCTCGCGGGCCGCCGATGCACAAATTGTTTCTGAACTGATCTTCCGGGAAGCCCCCCCATGCCGTCAATGGGATCGGAGCCCCATTCGGTGGTAACGGTCGGGTGAATATTCACCCGCGAGCCCGTGCCAGAGGCCATGGCCCAGCCGCCGCCGGACCCTTTGGCCTCTAGTCGTGGTCGTCGAGGAAGCGTGCCAGGTCCCGCGCGAAGCGCTCGGGCTCGGCCACGTGCGGTGAGTGGCCGGCGCGCTCGTAGCGCACCACTTCGGCGTGCGGCACGGTGCGCTGGTAATAGTCTTGCAGGGGTACCTCGGCGTAGTGGGCACTTCGGCCGCCGAGAGCCACCCACAGCGGCACGTCCAGGCGCGGCAGCACCGCACGGAAGTCTGCCTCGGCCAGCGATTCGGCAAGGTCGAGCAGGCTGGTGGCGTTCATGCCCTGCAACCAGCGGCGCATCCACGTGCCCAGCCGGGCGTCCTCGGCCAGCCAGGGCGACGAGCCATGGACCGACCAGCGATCTGCGCCTCGCGCAGCACCGTTCCCGCGAGATCCTGCCGGGCGTTGCCGATCAGGCCCACCAGCATCGCCTGGCTGCAGCCCCCGAACAGTCCCAGGCGCCACTCGGCGTCGGTGACCACGCGCGGTGACTGATCGATCAGGCCGACCGCCGCCACCCGCCCTGTGCCATGGTCCTGCAGGTACTGCAGCACGGTCAGCGCCCCCATGGAGTGGCCGACCAGCGCCACCCGTTCGAACTCCAGCTGCTCGATGAGCTCGTGCAGATCCTGCGCCAGGCGGCCCAGGGTGATGCGGGTGCCGGGCAGTGGCTCGCAACTGCCGTGGCCCCGCGAATCCCAGGTGATCACGCTGCGCCGGTCCGCCAGGCGCTCCGCCACCGGCGCCCAGTGGCGGTGCGAACACCCCAGACCGTGCACCAGCATCACCGGCGGTCCCTGACCGGCGACGCGCACCGGAATCGACTGACCGTCGGCCAGCTGCAGGTGCTGCAGGGTGGCGTCACGCGCGCGCGGCCGCCCCAGCAGTCCCAGGTTGCGAAGGGCCTCGACCAGACCACCCAGGCCAGTGAGCCGCGGGGTGCTTCGCTCGGTCGGGCCGGCAGGCTCCATGGACGTCGATGCGGTTGGGGATGCGCGGAATGAAAGCTGGCGCGATGCTACGACGAAGGCCCCGAGGAAGACGCTTCGCGAAATTTCTTTGAACCGGTTTCGAAACCGCTGCAACCCATGGGTCGGATGGCAAGCAAACACGCAGACGCCACCGATTGCAACCTCAACCTCACTGTCACTCTCAACCTCAACGGAGCATCCTCATGAAAGCACTTGTCAAGACCGCCCTCGTCGCCGCCCTCGGTTTCTCGGCACTCGGTGCCATCGCCGGCGAGATCGCCGACACCACCGTGTTTGCCAATGGTGCGGTCAACACCACCGTCGGTGCGCGACCAAGGCCTACCAGAACATCGGCGTGGCCGAAGGCAACAGCCGGATCTCGAACTCCACCGTCATCGTCGGCGGCGCCTCGAACCTCTCGGCTGGCGCCAACTCGACGGCGCGCCAGAGCATCGGCCACACGCAGGACAACGGTCGCATGTCCAACACCACGGTGTTCCGCCTTCGGTGTGTTCAACAGCGCTACGGTGCTGAACAGCCAGGCTCGCCAGAGCATCGGGTTCGCCCGCAACAATGGGCAGGTCCAGAACTCCATGGTGAGCGTCGACGGGGCGGTGAACACTGCGACTGGCATCTCGCGCGACGGCCATCCAGGAGATCGGCGGCGCCTCCGGCAACGGCGTGCTGCGCAACTCGACCGTCATCGCCAATGGCTCTGCCAACACCGCCGGCGGCTTGTTCGCAACCGCGGAGCAGCGCATCGGCGTGGCTCGCTGAGATCCGCCTGCAGGCCATGACAGTGTCGGAAGCCACGGCCCGGTGGGCCGTGGCGCCGGCTTGTGTCCATGACCACCCCCGACTGATGTCAGGAGCCTTCCATGAAAAAGAGCATCTTCCAGATCGTCGTCCTGTCACTGGCCGCATCGGCTTGTGGCGTTGCGTGCGCCTCCGAGGACGAGCTTGATCTCGACTCCAAGTTCCGCGCCAAGATCGCCAAGGAGAAGGTCAGGCAAGCCGCAGTGCAGCGCAGCGCCCAGGAGAAGGGCGCGGCCCCGGCCGACGCCAAGTGCGGCAGCCAGAGCATCGGCAATATCGATACCAACGGCCGCATCGGTGCCGCTCCACGCGAGGTGTTTGTTTTTGCCCCGAACGCCGTCAACATTGTCAGCGGCAGCGGTTGCCGCTGAATCCAGAGGAGTCCAGAGATCATGCGCTTCGTCCTCACCCCGACCCTTGGCCGTGTCGCGGCAGCACTCAGTCTGTGCGGCGCCTTTGCCGGATGTTCGACGATGGAGGTCAAGCAGAAGACGATCGCGCAGACCGACCAGGCGCGCATCGGCCCTCAGGTGGCGCCGCAGCGCGCGATCACTGGATTCGCTCCTGCCCTTCGGTGCATGGACAACCTGCTCTTCGACTATGGCGTGCGCGACGTCTCGATGCTGGTCGAGGAGTTGCAGGACCAGACCAAGAAGGTCAACGTCGGCACCCGCGACATGCTGATCTCGGCAGTCTCCGACATGACGCGCCGCAGCCGTGCGGTACGCCTGGTCGCCTTTGGCAAGGACGCCACCAACGCGATCAGCTTCCTGGCCTCGGCGCAACGCCAGAGCGCTTACGAGGTGATCCCTCAGTTCGACATCAAGGGTTCCGTCTCGCAGCTTGACGAGAACGTGATCCGCAATCAGAAGGACTTCGGCATCGGCTTCCAGCCGTTCATCAACATGGGCATCTCGCGCGATGCCGCCTCGTCGATTCTCGGCTTGGACCTCAGCGTGCTGGCCACCGACGACCTCTCCATCGTTCCCGGGGTGACCTCGCGCAACTCGGTGGTGATCCTCAAGGAGGGCAAGGGCCTGGACGGCGATGCCGCGTATCACAAGTTCGGCGTCAACTTCAGCATGAACCTGAACAAGTCCGAAGGCCAGGCCCAGGCCCTGCGCGGGCTGGTGGAGCTGGCAGTCATCGAACTGCTGGGCAAGCTCACCAAGACACCTTACTGGAGCTGCCTGGGCGCCGACGCCAGCGCCAATGCCGAGATCCAGCATGAGATCTCCGACTGGTACTTCGGCATGGCGTCGAGCCGCATCGAACTGATTGCGTACTTCCAGAACCAGCTGCGGCGTCGTGGCTTCTATGAAGGCCCGGTCGACGGTCAGTTCAATCCGGCGGTCGACGAAGCGATTGCGTCGTACCGGGCCGCTCTCGGGCTGAGCCGCGAGGCCGTGCTCGACGAGGCCTTCTTCAAGGCGTACCTGGGCGCCGACCACAGCAAGATTGCACGGCCGGCCTCGCCGGCGGTGTTCACGCCGGTGGCGCAGGTACCTGCGGCGTCGCCTGCGTCACTGCAGCCGCTGCTGCGGCTCCGGTGCGCCCCGCCGCCGAACCCGGCCCGCTCAAGCTGGCGCTGGGCACGCCCAACAACCAGACGAACTTCGCACGTGGCGAGCCATTCAGCCTGCAGGTGCAGACCAGCCGCGATGCCTATGTGTACTGCTACCTGCAGGACGAGAACGCGAAGATCACCCGCTTCTACCCGAACCGCTTTGCCCGAGACCCACTGGTGCCCGCCGCCCGGCCGCTGGCACTGCCCGGGAAGATGCGCTTCCAGCTGGTGATGAAGACACCCGGTGCGAAGGAATCGATCGCCTGCTTTGCGACACCCCGTGACGTGCTCGGCCAGCTGCCCGAATCGGTGGTCGGCGTGGACTTCGAGCCGCTGCCGGTCGCGTCGATGCAGCAGGTTCGCCAGGCCTTTGCCGCCGTGAGCGGTACCCAACTCGCACAGGAGAGCTTCCATGTCCAAGCCAAGTGATGCCCGCGCCCCCTTGCGTGCGGTGGTGACGGTGATGTTGCTGGCGCCGGTGCTGGCGTGGCCGGTGGTGGCCACCATCGATGGAGAAGCAGCCCAGAACGCGCCCGTGGCGGCGCCGGTGGCTCGAAGCGGTGCGTCCTTGCCCGTACCTTCGGGCGCGCCCACGGTCCCGCCCAGGACCGGCCACTACCAGATCCGCTGCTGGCAACACGGTCGGTTGCTGTTCGAAGAGAACCACGTGGGCCTGCCGGACACCGCCCGCTATGCCCTGCGCATCAGCGGCACCGACACCCAGGGCCGCCCCCTGTACGTGGCGGACACGCAGCATGCCACCTGCCTGATCCGCCGTTCGTTCGACGAACGCGCCTGGCCGCGCTGAAGGCGGCTTGCCGAGGCCCGCGCCGCGAAGATTTTTGAACCGATGGCACGCCGGGCGCAACACATCGGCAAGTCCAACCTCTTTCAGGAGTCACCCATGATCCGCAGCCTCATCGCCCTTGCCGTCGGTTCCGTTCTCGGCGCCGCCTGCCTCGCCCAGACCACGATCCACTACCGCGAAGGCGAGCGGGTCGATCCGCAGGACGTGGCCCGCATCCTGGCCGCGCCCGCCGGCATCAAGACACGCTCGATCCGCCTGCTCGACGAGCCCTCGGCTCCGGACGCGACCGGCGGCTCGGTGGGCGGCGCATCGGAAGTGCCGCGCGCCCTGTCGCTGCCGGTGCGCTTCGATTTCGACTCGGCCGACATCTCCAGCACCGCACGCAGCCAGCTCGACGCGCTGGCCGAGGGCATCAAGCTGCTCTCGCCCAGTCAGGTGATCGTGGTCGAAGGCCACACCGATGCGCTTGGCTCGGACGACTACAACCTGCGCCTCTCGCAGCGCCGCGCCACGGTCGTGAAGCGCTACCTGGTGCAGGAGCACGGCATCGATCCGCGCCGCCTGCTCGACAGAGGGCAGGGCGAGTCGCAGCCGATCGACGGGCTGGCGCCGCAGGCGCCGCAGAACCGACGCGTCCAGTTCCGCGGCGCCTGAACGTCAGCAGGCAACGCCGCCGCAACGCCACCCCAAAGCCGACACACCCTAACGCCCAATCCTCTCGGGTGTGGATGCGTGGGTGGAGCAGCCGCGTCTACAACTCGTATTTGCCCACAGGGAGCCCACGATGCCATCTGTCACCCATGCGTCACCGCCGATCCAGCCCCAGGCCTTCGGGTCCATCGCCATCGCCCGCGGCGTGGGCACCGGCCCGACGGAGCTCGCCGCGTTCGACGCAGCGCTGCTCGATGCCGGTGTGGCCAACTACAACCTGATCTGCCTGTCGTCGGTGATTCCTCCGGGCAGCCGGCTCGAGCGCCGCCGCCACGCGACACCCGCGCACGAGTTCGGCCAGCGCCTGTATGTGGTGATGTCGCAGATGCGTGAGCATCGGCCCGGCCACAGCGTGCATGCGGGCATCGGCTGGGTGCAGGACGAGCGGGCGGGACATGGGCTCTTCGTCGAACTGCATGACAGCGACCGCGAGCGCCTCGGCATGGACCTGCACGCCACGCTGGAGACGATGCAGCGCAACCGCGGCCTCCATCTGGGCCCGACGCACACCGAGATCTGCAGCGCTGTCTGTGAACGCGATCCGGTGTGTGCGCTGGTCATCGCCGTCTACAGCAGCCAGCCCTGGTGACCGCCATGGCGGGTGAGCTGCGCAACGCCCGCGAACGTGCGATCCAGACGCTGTGGTTCGAAGGCGTGGGCCTGGCGCTGGTGGCGCCGCTGTACGGATGGCTCTCGGGATCGGACCTGTCGCAGTCGTTCCTGCTGATTGCGGTGCTGTCGCTGACCGTGATGGCCTGGGCAGCCACCTTCAACACCGTGTTCGACCGGCTGGAATGGCGCTGGGCAGGGCGTGTCGCCAGTGAACGGCCGCACCGCTGGCGGGTGGTGCATGCCGTGGCACTGGAGTTCACGGCGGTGCTGGTGACGTGCCCGGTGATCTATGCCCTCACGCCACTGAGCTGGACCGAGGCCTTGCTGGCCGATCTGGCCTTGACCGCGACCTACGCGGTCTATGGCTACGCGTTCCACTGGGTCTACGACCTGTTGCGGCCTGTTGCGTCCAGTGTCGCTGGCGCATCCTCACAGCTCAGTGGCAGAGATCGCTGAAAGAAAAGCGGCGTGCTGGCGCGGCATATGTCGCGTTCCGAACTCAAGGGGCTCGGCAAACTGCCGAAATGCAACTCTCAAGGCCTGGCTTTCGGGCCATGTCTGTTTGCCTCTGCAACCCCGAGGAGTCATCCCATGAGATTTGCCCCCATCGCCGCTGCTGCCATGATGTTCGGCATGGCCACCGTGGCCCACGCCTACGATCCCAAGGCGACCATTGCCGACCTGGATGCGCGCCTGGCCAAGATCGGTGCACCCAAGCTCGACGGCACCGAGGAAGTGGCCGGCAAGAAGGTCCCGGCCATCTATTTCGGTGACCGCAAGATCAACAACAACTACGACGTCGTGGACGCGGTGCGCAAGGCCCACAGCGCCACCGCCACCGTGTTCGTGAAGGACGGCGACGAGTTCGTGCGCGTCAGCACCAATGTGCTCACGCCCGAGGGCAAGCGCGGTGTGGGCACCCAGCTCGCGCGCAATGCCGCCTACGAAGCCGTGACCAAGGGCCAGCAGTACTGCGGCCCGATCGATGTGCTGGGAACGGCCTTCGACGCTTGCTACAACCCGATCAAGGATGCCGGCGGCAAGATCATCGGCGTGAGCTACATCGGCCACAAGAAGTGATCGCGGCTCCGCGCGATTCAAAGCAATAACCTGCACGCGGCCAGCGGCCGCGCTCGCAGCGCTTCGCAAGGAAATTGCATGAGCCAAGTCCTGTCCAGGGCGGTCGCAGTGTTCGATCGCATGAGTGTGAAGCAGTCAGATGCACTCGGCTTTCGCCGCTGTGCTGCTGTTGATGGCCACTCTCGGTGGTGCGTCGCTCTGGGCGCTGATCCAAGGAAGATGCCCAGGCCAGAGAACTCTCGGCCAAGTGGCTGCACGGAGTCGGTGTTCTTTCAGAGACGCGCGCTGCCGTGGTGGAGGCTCGCGACATGGAAGTCAAGCACAGCCGCACTTCCGATCGCAGCTACCACTCCGAGTACGAGGAAAAGATCGCGGCCTCCGCCAAGACTGGTGACCGACAGCCTGGCTGCCTACCAGACCAACGCGGTGGCCGATGAAGACACCAAGCTGCTCGCCGAGGTGAACAAGGCCTGGGCGGCCTACCGCAAGGCGAGCGACCAGGTCATTGCGCTGGGCAGGCAGAAGAAGCAATCAGGATGCCGCCGACATCAGCGACGGCGCGGCAGCCATGGCGCTCGAAGAGAACCTGATCGCCTTGGACAAACTCACCAAGTACAACTTTCAGGGCGGTGAAGCCGCGGCGGCACTCGCCTCCGCCACCTTCGTCAAGGCCCGCACCGCAGTCATCGGCCTGCTCGGCGTTGCCCTGGTCCTGGGCATCGGCATGGCGTGGCTGATCACGCGTCGCCTCTATGCACAGCTCGGTGGCGAGCCGCGGGTGGCGGTGCAGCTGGCCACGGCTGTGGCCACGGGTGACCTCAGCACACCGATCCATGTCGAGTCTGGCGACAGCACCAGTCTGATGGCGCAGCTGGCCGCGATGCAACGCAGCCTGGTGGGCGCCGTGAGTTCGGTGCGCCAGGGTTCGGAGAACGTCGCGGCGGCCAGCGCCCAGATCGCACAGGGCAACCAGGACCTCTCGAGCCGCACCGAAGAGCAGGCGGGCGCACTGCAGAAGACCGCGTCGACCATGGACGAGCTGGGATCGACGGTCAGAGAACAACGCGGACAACGCACGCAGGCCAATCAGCTGGCGATCGGTGCCTCGGAAGTGGCCGTCAAGGGTGGCGAGGTGGTCGGCCAGGTCGTCGACACCATGAAGGCCATCAACGACAGCAGCAAGAAGATCGCCGACATCATCTCGGTGATCGACGGCATAGCCTTCCATGTATGGGTACGCCTTCCACTGGCTCTATGATCTGGCGCGTCCGATCTCAGCGATCCGAGCCTCGCGATGAGAATCAGCGATTGAGGGGCCTGCGCACGGTACCGGCGCTTGCCAGCGCACCTATACCGTGCGTGAGCGCGCCAGCGGTGGGTTGCGCGCGAAGTAGCGTCCGATCCCGCTGGCCAGCGCCTCCACCAGCTGCTTCTGGTAGCGCGGATCGCGCAGCTTGGCCTCTTCTCCCGGGTTGGAGATGAAAGCCGTCTCCACGAGGATCGACGGGATGTCGGGTGCCTTCAACACGGCGAAGCTCGCCTGTTCGACGCGTGGCTTGTGCAGCTTGCCGACGCGGCCGATCTGACCCAGCACCTCGCCACCGATGCGCAGGCTGTCCTTGATCTGGGCGGTGGTGCTCATGTCGAGCAGTGTGCGCAGCACATCGGCATGCTTGCTCTTGAGGTTGACGCCGCCCACCATGTCGGCCGCGTTCTCGCGATCGGCCATCCAGCGTGCCGCCGTGCTGGTGGCACCCCCCTGGCTCAAGGCGAACACCGACGCACCACGCGCCTTGGGCGTGATGAAGGCGTCGGCATGGATGGAGACGAACAGGTCGGCCTGCACCCGGCGCGCCTTGCGCACCCGGTCCTGCAGCGGCACGAAATAGTCGCCATCGCGCGTGAGCATGGCGCGCATGCCCGGGCGCGCGTTGATTCGGTCGCGCAGCTGCAGGGCGATCGCCAGCACCACGTCCTTCTCGCGCAGGCCGGTGGGGCCGATGGCGCCCGGATCCTCGCCGCCGTGGCCCGGGTCGAGCGCCACCACCACCAGGCGGTCGATCTTGGACTGGATGGCTGAGAGGTTGGGTGGCGTCGGCGTCTGCTGGGCCACGGCCGGGGGGGCTGCGGTGCCACTGGCGGCCGCGACCGCCACGGGCGCGTTCGCTCGGGCGGCAGGTATGGCCGGAGTCTGCATCGGCGCCGAGGCCCCGGCCGCCATCGGCTTCTCGAGCTTGCCGATGAGCTCGCCCAGCGAGTCCTGCACGGCGCGCTGCGCCTGTTGCTCGGCCTGCATCTTGTCGCGGATGAGCGCGAGCAGCGGATCGCGCTCCTGCGTGGGATAAAGATCGAACACCATGCGGTGCTGGTAGGCGGCTATCGGCGTGAGGGTGAACAGTTGCGGCGCGGTGGCCTGCTTGAGGTCGATGACCAGACGCACGGTGCGCGGCTGGTTCTGACCGACACGCACGCCGGCGATGAAGGGGTCGTCGGGGCGCACCTTGCCCACCAGTTCGCGCAGCGCTGGGCTGAGCTCGATGCCCTCGATGTCGATCACCAGGCGGTTGGGGTTGTCGGCGAGGAAGTGCCGCTCCGTCAGTGGCGTGTCCGACTCGATGGTGACGCGGGTGTAGTCGGCCGCGGGCCAGACGCGCACCGCCAGGATGCTGGCCCCATAGGCGAGCTCGCGTGCGCCCAGCAGCAGCACCACGGTACCGAGTGAGCGCAAGGTGTCGCGGCGCTTCATGGCAGGAGGGCCTCGCCCAGCGGGCTGCAGGCTTCGAAGCTGACCTCGCGTGCATCGCCCTCGCCGGGCTGGATGCGTACGCGCAGATCGGGTGGGGGCAGCAGGCCGTCCGCCTTCTCGGGCCACTCGGCCAGCTTGAGGCCACGGCTGGCGAAGACATCGCGAAAGCCCGCGTCCTCCCACTCCTGCGGGTCGTTGAACCGGTAGAAGTCGAAGTGCCAGACCGGCAGGCCTGGCGGTTCATAGGGCTCCATCACGGCGTAGGTCGGGCTCTTGATGCGGCCGCCCACACCCAGGGCCTGCAGCAGGTGTCGCACGAAGGTCGTCTTGCCAGCGCCCAGCGGGCCGTGCAGTTCGATGAAGGCCTCGCGCAGTGCCGGCCGCCGCGCCAGGCTCCGGGCGCAGGCCGCGCAAGCGGCCTCGTCGGGCCACGACAGCGAGCGGGTTCCTAGAATCGACGGATGAGCAGCGTGCAAAACGTGGTGAATCGGGATGGCATTGATGGGCCAGCCCTGCTCGCACAGGTGCGCGATTGGGCCGGGACGCTTGGATTTTCCCAGATCGGTGTGGCCGACGTGGATCTCGCCACGGCCGAACCCGGCCTGCTGGCATGGTTGAACAACGGCTGGCATGGCGAGATGGACTACATGGCGGCCCACGGACTCAAGCGCGCGCGGCCGGCCGAGCTGGTGCCGGGCACGCTGCGCGTGATCACGGCGCGCATGGATTACCTGCCGCGCACCACCGCCGAAGGCTGGCAGGCGGTGGAGTGGTCGCGGCTGAACGATCCGCAACGGGGCACGGTGTCGATCTATGCCCGCGGTCGCGACTACCACAAGGTGCTGCGCCAGCGCCTGCAGCGGCTGGCCGACCGCATCGCGCAGGCCGTCGGGCCGTTCGGCCACCGCGTGTTCACCGACTCGGCGCCGCTGCTCGAGGTGGAACTGGCCACGCGCAGCGGCATCGGCTGGCGCGGCAAGCACACGCTGGCGCTCGATCGCGACGGCGGCTCGATGTTCTTCCTGGGCGAGATCTGCGTGGATCTGCCGCTGCCGCTGACCCCACCCGTGGATGCCCACTGCGGGCAGTGCACTGCCTGCATCGACATCTGCCCCACCCAGGCCATCGTGGCGCCCTACCGGCTGGATGCGCGGCGCTGCATTTCGTACCTGACCATCGAGCACGACGGGCCGATCCCCGAGCCAGCTGCGCGCGCCGATCGGCAACCGCATCTACGGCTGCGACGACTGCCAGCTGGCCTGCCCGTGGAACAAGTTCGCGCGGCGCGCGACGCTGGCCGACTTCGATGCGCGCGACGACCTTGCCGGCACCGATCTGCTGCGGCTGTGGGCGTGGAGCGAGGCCGACTTTCTGCGGCACACCGAAGGCAGCGCCATCCGCCGCATCGGTCACGAGCGCTGGCGGCGCAACCTGGCCGTGGCCCTGGGCAATGCGTTGCGCAGCCGGCGCCGACGCCGGACATCCGCCACGCGCTTGCCGCCGCGCGCGAGCGCGGCCAGCCCGCTGGTGCGCGAGCACATCGACTGGGCGCTGGCGGCCTGACGTATTGGCCGCGCGCCGGTCCCGCGAACCATCAGGCCCAGGTCCGCAGGGCCAGCAGCGCGATCGGCAAGCCCAGCATGCCCAGCAGGGTGGACAGGGTCACCAGCCCGGCCACGAACGGCGCCGTTGCCGCCCATGCGCGCCGCCAGCACGTAGGCGCTCGAGGCCGTGGGCAGGGCGGCGAACGCCACCACCACCGCCTGCTGCGCCGGCGGCAGGTCGAGCGCGATCACCAGCACCACCGCCACGGCGGGCAGCACCGCATGGCGGATGCCAGAAAGGCCGCGGCCAGGCCCGGCGATGCGCGCAGCGCGCCCAGCGTGAGGCCGGCGCCCACCGCCATCAGGCCGAGCGGCAGCGCGGCCGCGCCGATGCGGCTGAGGGTGACCATCGCGAGCTCGGGCAGCTGCAGCCCAGCAGGTTGCACACCAGCCCGGCCACCGGTGGACAGGATCAGCGGGTTGCGCGACCAGCTCGCGCAGGTAGCCGTGGCCGCCCTGGCGTGCCAGCGGCCACACCGCCGCGATGTTGCACAGCGGCACGCACAGCGCCACCAGCAACGCAATCCAGGCCACGCCCTGCGTGCCGGCCAGGCGCTCGGCCAGCGCCAGCGCCACGTAGGAGTTGAAGCGGAAGGCCGTCTGCGCGCCCGAGGCGTGCAGCTGGCGTCCACGCCCGGCCACCAGCGCAGCGCATAGGCCAGCGCGATGCCGCTGCTCACGACGGCGATGCCGCTCAGGCGAGCAAGCCGGCCGGACGCCGGCTGCAGCGGGTTGCGCAGGATGGCGCTGAACAGCAGCGCCGGAAACAGCAGGTAGTAGACGAGCCGCTCGGCGCCGTCCCACACCGGCCGGTTGAGCGCGGTGTAGCGGCAGATCACCCAGCCGGACACGATGAGCACGAAGTCGGGCAGCAGCAGCAGGGCGTCGGACATGGCCGAGTGTGCCAGCCGGCGGCAGGGAGGTCGGTCGGCGAACTGGTCGGCTTCGCGCGTTAACCTCGGGTCCGTCATGGTTTGCCCGGAGCGTTGATGGCTGCCGATGTCCTTGTCGCGATCGATCCGGGCCTGCGTCGCTGGCATGGCGCTCGTCGCGCTGGTCCTCTGCGGCGCAGCGGCGACGATTGCCGAAGCAGAACTTCGCCGACCGCATTCGCCTTGGCAGCAGCGATCTGGTGCTCAACGGCGTGGGCGTGCGCGCGGTGGCCTGGCTCAAGGGCTATGCGGCGGGCCTGTACCTGCGAAAGGCGAGCACGCCCGCCCAGGTGCTGGCGTGAAGGGCCCCAAGCGGGTGCAGATGAGGATGCTGCTGGACGTGGAGCCAAGGAGTTCGTCAAGGCCTTCGACAAGGGCATGGCGCGCAACCACACGCCCGCCGAGCAGGAAGCACTGCGCGAGCGCGGGCAGCAGTTCAATCGCAGCGTCAACGCACTCGGCGCAGCTCAAGCCGGGTGACGTGATCGACCTCGACTTCGTGCCACCGCGGGGTTTTGTGCTCAGCGTCAACGGGGTGGCGCGCGGCGGCGCCATCCCGGGCGAGGACTTCTATGCGGGGCTGCTCAAGATCTTCATCGGCGAGCGACCGGTGGACACCAGCTCAAAGCCGGGTTGCTCGGCGTGCCCTGACGGCGCCGAATACACTTCCAGCCGAATGTTCATTCCCATCAAGGAGACCCTTCCCATGCAACGCAGACTTCTCCTGGCCACCCTGGCCGCGTCCTTGAGCGCCGTCTCCGCTCGGCGCTTCGGCGCAGGCCTACCCCACCAAGCCGGTGCGGCTGGTGGTGCCCTTCGCGCCCGGCGGCACCACCGACATCATGGCCCGCATCGTGGCCGAGAAGATGGGGGCGACGCTCGGTCAGACGGTGGTGGTCGAGAACAAGGCCGGCGGCGGCGGCTCGATCGGCGCGCTCGAGATCGTCAAGGCCGCGCCGGACGGCTACGCGCTGGGCATGGCCACGGTGTCCACCACCGCCGCCAACCCGGCGATCAACCCCAAGATCGGCTACAACCCGCTGACCGACTTCACGCCGATCATCAACATCGCGGCCACGCCCAACGTGATCGCGGTGCATCCCGAGCTTCCCGGCGCGGGACTACAAGGGCTTCATCGCCGAGCTGAAGAAGAGCCCGGGCAAGTACAGCTACGCCAGTTCGGGCACCGGCGGCATCGGCCACCTGCAGACCGAGCTGTTCAAGAGCCTGTCGGGCACCTTCATCACCCACATTCCCTACCGCGGCGCCGGCCCGGCGCTGAACGACACCGTGGCCGGCCAGGTGCCGATCATCTTCGACAACATGCCCTCGGCGCTGCCCTTCATCAAGGACGGCCGGCTGATCCCCATCGTGGTGGCGGCGCCGCAGCGCCTGGCCGTGTTGCCCAACGTGCCGACCTTCAAGGAAGTGGGCCTGGAGCCGGTGAACCGCATGGCCTACTACGGCGTGCTCGGCCCCAAGGGCCTGCCCAAGGACGTCGTCGACAAGATCAGCAGCGCCGTCAAGAAGACGCTCGAAGACCCGACGGTGCGCAAGCGCATCGAGGACACCGGCTCGCTGATCGTGGCCAACACGCCCGAGCAGTTCAGCGCCCAGATCGCGGCCGAGTTCGACGTCTACAAGAAGGTCGTCGAGGCGCAGAAGCTGAAGCTGGATTGAGCGCCCGGGCGTGAGCCAGCCCACGCCCGAGAGCAGCGCGGCGATCGACCGCTTCATCGACGCAATGTGGATCGAGGACGGCCTGTCCTCGAACACGCTGGCCGCCTACCGGCGCGACCTGACGCTCTACGCCCAGTGGCTGGCAGGGCAGGGCGAACGCTCGCTGAACGACAGCACCGAAGCCGACCTGCGCGCCTACGCGGTGGCTCGGCACGACGCCAGCAAGGCCACCAGCGCCAACCGGCGGCTCACGGTCTTCAAGCGCTACTTCCGCTGGGCGCTGCGCGAACACCTCATGAGCGCCGACCCGACGCTGCGGCTGCTCACGGCCCGGCAGCCCATGCGCGTGCCCAACACGCTGAGCGAGGCGCAGGTGGAGGCGCTGCTGCAAGCGCCCGACGTCGAGCAGCCGCTGGGCCTGCGCGACCGCGCCATGCTGGAGCTGATGTACGCGAGCGGGCTGCGCGTGAGCGAACTCGTGACGCTCAAGACCGTGCACCTGGGCCTGGCCGAGTCGCCCTGCGCGTCACCGGCAAGGGCAACAAGGAACGGCTGGTGCCGTTCGGCGAAGAGGCGCGTGCCTGGCTGGTGCGCTACCGAGCGGAGGCGCGGGCAGCCATCCTCAAGGGGCAGGCGAGCGATGCGCTGTTCGTCACCGGCGCGCGGCGGGCCGATGACGCGGCAGATGTTCTGGAAGCTCATCAAGGCGCACGCGCTGAAGGCCGGCATCCGCGCGCCGCTGTCGCCGCACACCCTGCGCCACGCGTTTGCCACCCACCTGCTGAACCACGGTGCCGATCTGCGCGCGGTGCAGATGCTGCTCGGGCACGCCGACATCTCCACCACCACCATCTACACCCACGTGGCCCGCGAGCGCTGAAGTCGCTGCACGCGGCGCATCACCCGCGGGGGTAGATGGAGCGGGCGGCTGCAGGTCAGCCGCCTGATGCGTTCAGGCGGTGGTAACCGGAATCTTGCCGATCTTCGCCTGCCACAGCTTCGGCCCGGTCTCGTGCACCGAGGTGCCGTCGGAGCTCACCGCCACCGTGACCGGCATGTCGGTCACGTCGAACTCGTAGATGGCTTCCATGCCGAGGTCGGCAAAGCCCACCACCTTGGCCTGCTTGATGGCCTTGGCCACGAGGTAGGCCGCGCCGCCCACCGCCATCAGGTAGGCGCTCTTGTGCTTGCGGATGGCCTCGATGCCGGCCGGGCCGCGCTCGGCCTTGCCGATCATGCCGATCAGGCCGGTCTGCGCCAGCATCATCTCGGTGAACTTGTCCATGCGCGTGGCGGTGGTCGGGCCGGCCGGGCCGACCACCTCGTCGCGCACCGGGTCGACCGGGCCGACGTAGTAGATGACGCGGTTGGTGAAGTCGACCGGCAGCTTCTCGCCCTTGGCCAGCATGTCCTGGATGCGCTTGTGCGCGGCGTCGCGGCCGGTGAGCATCTTGCCGGAAAGCAGCAGCGTGTCGCCCGGCTTCCACGACGCCACTTGCTCTTTGGTGAGCGTGTTGAGATCGACCTTCCTGCTCTTGTTGTAGTCGGGCGCCCAGTGCACGTCGGGCCACAGGTCGAGGCTGGGCGGGTCGATGTAGGCCGGGCCGGAGCCGTCGAGCACGAAGTGCGCATGGCGCGTCGCCGCGCAGTTGGGGATCATCGCCACCGGCTTGCTGGCCGCATGGGTGGGGTACATCGCGATCTTGACGTCGAGCACCGTGGTCAGGCCGCCCAGGCCCTGCGCGCCGATGCCCAGCGCGTTGATCTTGTCGCACAGCTCGATGCGCAGTTCCTCGGTCTTGTTCTTCGGGCCGCGTTGCTTGAGCTCGAACATGTCGATGGGTTCCATCAACGACTCCTTGGCCATCAGCATCGCCTTCTCGGCCGTGCCGCCGATGCCGATGCCCAGCATGCCCGGCGGGCACCAGCCCGCGCCCATGGTGGGCACGGTCTTCAGAACCCAGTCGACCAGGCTGTCGCTCGGGTTCAGCATCACGAACTTGCTCTTGTTCTCGCTGCCGCCACCCTTGGCCGCGACCTGCACATCCACGCGTGTTGCCGGGCACCACGCTCATGTGCACCACGGCCGGCGTGTTGTCCTTGGTGTTCTTGCGCTCGAACTGCGGGTCGGCCACGATCGAGGCGCGCAGCTTGTTGTCGGGGTCGAGGTAGCCGCGGCGCACGCCTTCGTTGATGGCGTCCTCGATGCAGCCGGTGAAGCCCTCGAAGCGCACGTCCATGCCGATCTTCAGGAACACGTTGACGATGCCGGTGTCCTGGCAGATCGGGCCGCCGGCCTTCGGCGCACATCTTCGAGTTGGTGAGGATCTGCGCGATCGCGTCCTTGGCGGCCGGGCTTTGCTCGCCGTCGTAGGCGCGCGCCAGGTGGGCGATGTAGTCGGCCGGGTGGTAGTAGCTGATGTACTGCAGCGCGGCGGCGACGCTGTCGACGAGGTCGGCGTAGCGGATGGTGGTCATGGCAGTGGCTCTGGAAGGGCTTCGAAACTGGAGAAGGACCTCGCGGCGACTTCAGTGATCGCTCTTGGCGCTGTGCATCATCAGCCGGTCCGACAGCGCGATGGCCAGCGCCGAGAAGCAGGAAGGCGATGTGGATCACGGTCTGCCACAGCAGCACCTTGTCGGTGTAGTTGGCCGCGTTGATGAAGGTCTTGAGCAGGTGGATGGAGCTGATGCCGATGATGGCGGTGGCCAGCTTGACCTTGAGCACCGAGGCATTCACATGGCTCAGCCATTCCGGCTGGTCGGGGTGGCCTTCGAGGTTCAGACGCGAGACGAAGGTCTCGTAGCCGCCGACGATCACCATGATGAGCAGGTTGGAGATCATCACCACGTCGATCAGCGCCAGCACCACCAGCATGATGATGGTTTCGTTGAGCGCGGTGACCTGAACGTCGCTCTTGTAGCCGATGCTGCTCACCAGCTTCTGCAAGGCGTTGGCGTCCCCGAACGCCGCCTCGATCAGGTGCATCAGTTCCACCCAGAAGTGCACCACGTACACGCCCTGGGCGAGGATCAGCCCCAGGTAGAGCGGCAGCTGCAGCCAGCGGCTGGCAAAGATCAGGTTGGACAGGGGGCTCAGCCTTGCTGGCACGAGCGGCTTGGAGTCGGACATTGGCGTTTTTCCTGGGGCAACTGGGGCTATTGCGCTGGCGCCGATTCTAGGTTGCGTAGGATCATGGCGGGATCGCAGCGTCAGCACTTCGTAAGTGCTTCCGAATAATGTCCGGTCCAAAGCAGGAATCATCCTCGAGGAGACATCAGTGAGCAGCACCACGCTTTATCCCCCGCCCGCCAACGCCATCGCCGGGGCACACGTCTCGGGCATGGCGGCCTACGACAAGCTGTGCGCCGAGGCGGAGGCCGACTACGAGGGCTACTGGGCGCGGCTGGCCCGCGAAATGGTGACCTGGAAGAAGCCCTTCACCAAGGTGCTCGACGAGAGCGATGCGCCGTTCTTCAAGTGGTTCGAGGACGGCACGCTCAACGTCTCCTACAACTGCCTGGACCGTCAGGTCGAAGCCGGGCTGGGCAACAAGACCGCCATCATCTTCGAGGCCGACGACGGCAAGGTCACCAAGGTGACCTACAGCGAGCTGCTGGCCAAGGTGTGCCAGTTCGCCAACGCGCTGAAGGCGCGGGGCGTCAAGAAGGGCGACCGCGTCGTCATCTACATGTCGATGAGCGTCGAGGGCGTGGTCGCCATGCAGGCCTGCGCGCGCATCGGCGCCACCCACTCGGTGGTGTTCGGCGGGTTCTCGGCGCAAAGCCTGCGCGACCGCATCGAGGATGCCGGCGCGGTCATGGTCATCACCGCCGACGAGCAGCTGCGCGGCGGCAAGCAGCTGCCGCTCAAGGCCATCGTCGACGAGGCGCTGGCGCTGGGCGGCTGCGACAGCATCAAGGACGTCATCGTCTACAAGCGCACCGGCGGCAAGATCGCCTGGAACGCGCCGCGCGACCAGTGGCTGCACGAACTGCTGGCGGCCCAGCCCACGACCTGCGAGCCGGAGTGGGTGGGCGCCGAGCATCCGCTGTTCCTGCTCTACACCTCGGGCTCGACCGGCAAGCCCAAGGGCGTGCAGCACAGCACCGGCGGCTACCTGCTGCACGCGGCGCTGACCACCAAGTGGACCTTCGACCTCAAGCCCGACGACGTGTTCTGGTGCACCGCCGACATCGGCTGGGTCACCGGCCACACCTACATCGCCTACGGCCCGCTGGCGCTCGGCGGCACCGAGATCGTGTTCGAGGGCGTGCCCACCTACCCGGATGCCGGCCGCTTCTGGAAGATGATCCAGGACCACAAGGTCTCGATCTTCTACACCGCGCCCACGGCCATCCGCTCGCTCATCAAGGCGGCCGAGGCCAACGATGCGGTCCACCCCAAGAGCTACAACCTCAAGAGCCTGCGCATCCTGGGTTCGGTGGGCGAGCCGATCAACCCGGCGGCCTGGGAGTGGTACCACCTGCATGTGGGCGGCGGCCGCTGCCCGATCGTCGACACCTTCTGGCAGACCGAAACCGGTGGCCACATGATCACGCCGCTGCCGGGTGCCACCACCCTGGTGCCGGGCTCCTGCACCTTGCCGTTCCCCGGCATCATGGCCGCGGTGGTCGATGAGACCGGCAAGGACGTACCCAACGGGCAGGGCGGCATCCTGGTGGTCAAGAAGCCATGGCCGAGCATGATCCGCACGATCTGGGGCGACCCCGAGCGCTTCAAGAAGAGCTACTACCCCGAAGACTTCAAGGGCAAGTACTACCTCGCCGGCGACGGCGCCATCCGCGACAAGGAGACCGGCTACTTCACCATCACCGGTCGCATCGACGACGTGCTCAACGTCAGCGGCCACCGCATGGGCACGATGGAGATCGAGTCGGCGCTGGTCTCGCACACCGAGCTGGTGGCCGAGGCCGCGGTGGTGGGCCGTCCGGACGACACCACCGGCGAAGCGATCTGCGCCTTCGTCGTGCTCAAGCGCCCGCGCCCGACCGGGGACGAAGCCAAGCGCATCGCCAAGGAACTGCGTGACTGGGTGGGCAAGGAGATCGGCCCGATCGCCAAGCCCAAGGACATCCGCTTCGGCGACAACCTGCCCAAGACGCGCAGCGGCAAGATCATGCGGCGCCTGCTGCGCTCGGTGGCCAAGGGCGAGAAGATCACCCAGGACACCAGCACGCTGGAGAACCCGGCCATCCTGGACCAGCTCTCGCAAGTGAACTGATCCCGGTTCAGCCGGAAGAACAAAGCGGCGCCTCGGCGCCGCTTTTCGTTGGGCTTCCCTGCGGGTAAATGGCCGAGTTACTCGCGCACCCGGAAGGCGATCTCGAAGGACGAGGGCACGCGACCGTCGGTGTCGCGGGGCAGCACCTCGGTCTTGTCGATGGCGCGCAGCACGGCGTCGTCCCAGGCCTTCACGCCACTGCTCTTGAGGAGGCGGCGGCCGATGATGGTGCCGTCGGGGGCGGCGCGCACTTCCACCGTTGCGAGCGGGTTGCCTTCGACCGAGTCCGGGAACGTGATGTGGGGCAGGATGCGCGCCTTGATGCGACCGGCATAGCTGGCCGATGGGCCGGCGGTGCGTTGCGCCGTCCCGGTGGAGTTGGGCTCGCCGGTGGCGCCGGCCAGACCGGCGATGCGCTGCATCTGTTTCTCGCGCTGCTCGGCTTCGGCCGCCGCCTGGGCGGCTTCCTTGCGCTTCTGCTCGGCGAGTTCCTTCTTCTTGCGCTCCTGCTCTTCCTTCAGGCGCTGGGCTTCCTCGCGCTTGGCCTCTTGCTTGGCCTCCTCACGCTTGGCTTCTTCGCGCTTTTGCAGCTCCTCGCGGCGCAGGGCTTCTTCCTTGCGCTTGGCTTCCTCGCGTTTCGCCTTCTCGATGGCGATCTGCGCATCGGCCACGGGCTGAGGCGCGGGTTCGGCGCGCGGCGGTGGCTCGGGCGGCTTGGGTTGGGGCGGTGCGGGTGTCGGCGCCGGTTCGGGCGCGGTGGGCCGCGGCGCGGCGATCTGGGGCACGGCGGCCCAGAGTTCGGCCTCCACGCCCGCGGGCGTGCTCGAGCGCCAGTTCACGCTCACGGCGATCGCGGCAATCAGCAGCGCATGCACCAGCAGCGCGAGCGCCAGGCCCTTGCCAGTCCCGTCGGGCGACTGCGGGATGAGGTCGTCACGTTGCAGCGTGGTCGAGCTCACGGCGCGCTCAGCCCCCGCTGCTCTTGACCGACAGGCCCACGCGCTGGACGCCGCCACCCTGCAGCGTGCTCATGACCTTCACCACGGCCTCGTACTTGATCGCCTTGTCGGCGGAAATGACCACCGGCGTCTCGGCATTGCCCGCCTGCGCCTGGCGCACGCGCGCGACCAGCGTGCGCAGCGTGGCGCCTTCGATGTCCTTGCCATCCAGGCGCAGCTTGACGGTGTCGTCACCGGTCACGACCACCTCGACCACGTGTTCCGGGCGCAACTTGGCCTTGCCCACGGTCGGCAGATCGATCACCCCGGTGGTGATGAGCGGCGCAGTGACCATGAAGATGATCAGCAGCACCAGCATCACGTCGATGAACGGCACCATGTTGATCTCGTTGATGGTGCGGCGGCGCGAGCCGCGGGCGGCGATGGCGGGCATGGTCAGCGACTGTGGACGAAGGCCTGCGCAGGCGCCAGCCCGGCCGGTGCCGCGGGCGGGGGTGCGGCCGAGGCGCCGACATTGCGCTGCAGGATGTTGGAGAACTCCTCGATGAAGGTCTCCTGCTGGATCGCGATGCGGTCGATGTCGCGCGCAAAGCGGTTGTAGGCGATCACCGCCGGGATCGCCGCGAACAGGCCGATGGCCGTGGCCACCAGCGCCTCGGCGATGCCGGGTGCGACCGTGGCCAGCGTCACCTGCTGCATGTTCGAGAAGCCGACGAAGGCGTGCATGATCCCCCACACCGTGCCGAACAGGCCGACGTACGGGCTCACCGAGCCGACCGAGGCGAGAAACGACAGGTTGGACTCCACCGCGTCGACCTCGCGCTGGAAGCTCGCGCGCATGGCGCGGCGGGCGCCATCGAGCAGCGCGCCGGCATCGGTCACGCGGCGCTCGCGCAGCTTGAGGAACTCACGCATGCCGGAGGCGAAGATGCGTTCCATCGGCGCGCCCTCGGTGCGCTTGGCGGCGTCGGCATACAGCTCGTTGAGGTTGCGGCCGGCCCAGAACTCGCGCTCGAACTCCTCGTTCTCCGAGCGCACGCGCTTGAGGCCGAAGAGCTTGCCGAAGATGACCGTCCAGCTCGCCAGCGAGGCCAGCAGCAGCCCGGCCATCACGACCTGAACCACCCAGCTGGCCTGCATCACGAGGGTGAAAATCGAAAGGTCCTGGTTCATCGAAGCTTCTGCATGATGTCGTTGGGAATGCGACAGGGTTTGAAAGTTCCGGCCTCGACGCAGCCGATGCGGATGCTGCCCTCGGCCAGCAAGGTGCCGCCCCGCCAGGCCTGCTGCTGCAGGCTCATCGAGGCGCGGCCCGCCTGGGCGACCTGCACCGTGACCTGCAATCGTCGTCCAGCCGGGCCGGGCTGCAGGTAGCGCACCGCAGTATCGGTCACGACGAAGATGACCCCTGTGACCGCTCGCAAGCGTTCCTGCCCGAAGCCCAGGCGACGCAGCCACTCGGTGCGGGCGCGTTCGAAGAACTTCAGGTAGTTGGCATAGAACACGACGCCACCGGCGTCGGTGTCTTCCCAGTACACACGCAGCGTGTGGCGGAACAGGGTCGGTGTCGGTTGGCGCTCTGCAAGCCCCGATTATGGCTGCTGCGCCCGCAGGTACACCGGACCCCACAGCGGGTGGCCGGCTTCGGACTTTCCGAGCACGAAAGCCGGATCCGCCTGCCGCGCGGACCGGAACTGCGACTCGCAGGCCTGAACGCGCCCAGCTGGTGCAGAAGATGAAGGCCAGATGCTTGTGCGCGGCTGCCCGGTCGCGCGGCGAGACCAGCCCGGCCTGCAGCGCCGTCTGCAGCTGCCGCTCGGCGACCGGGTACTGAGCGTCTTCGTAGGCGCGCAGCCCGGCCAGCAGGGCCTTCTCGGCCGGTCGCTCGGCCACGTCGAGCAGTCCGATGGTCGGGACCACAGTCGGCGGCTGGGCGCAGCCGACCAGCCCAGCCAGAGCGTGCACAGCGGTCGCTAGCGCGAAGGAGAAGAATCATGAGCCGAACTTGTGCTTGACGGTGACGGGCTGACCGGGAGACACGGTCACGCTGACACTGTAAGGCGGAAAGTCGGCGTTGCGGACCGTGATCTGGTGCTTGCCTTCTGGCAGGGTGAGTTCGTTCAGCGGGGGCGTGGTGCCGGCCGTGCGTGCCATTCACCTCGACCTGGCCCCAGGGACTGATCGCAATGCGCACCGTGCCGGTGGCCACGGCCGTGGGCGCGGCCACGTGCCTTCGCGTTCGCGGACCTGGCGCGCCTGCCGATCCTTGGCCGACTCACGCGCTGGCGCCGCGTGCCGCAGCAGCCTTGGGGCTGGCGTCGGTTTGGCTGCGGCTGGCGTCGGCCGCCGGCAAGGCACTGGCCGTGCTGCAATGACGGTTTCCGAGCCCGCTGCCGTCGACTCACTCTTCGTGCCTGCGGCGACGGCCGGCGTCATGGCGCTGGCAGGTGGCGGCGAAACCGATGCTGCTGCGGGCGTCTCGACCACCGGCGCTGGCGTGCTGGTCGCGGCTGACAACGGCAACGCGCAGCCTCGGGGCGCGCGCCGGTGCTGGGTTCCGCCGCCGATGCCACCTCCGTGGCCTCGGGCTGAGGGCGCGAGGCCAGGCCAGCCCAGACGGCAATGCCCGTCACCACCAGCGTGGTCAGCGCCAGTGCCGGCCAGAGCCGCCGCGTGCCGGCAGCAGGTACCGCGCTGGAGGGGGGCACGTTTTCAGGCGCATTGGCGTTCTCGTCGAGCCAGTGGCGCAGCTCGCGCGACAGCGCGCGGGCCGAGCGGTAGCGATGCTCCGGGTCCTTCTCCATCGCCGCGCGGCGATTTCGGCCAGCGCCGCGGGCACGTCCGGATCGACGTCGTGGGCCAGCGGCGGCTCGTGCTCGAGCACCGCGGTGGTGATCTCGCTGAGCGTGTTGCCGCGGAACGGCTTCTGGTCGGTGAGCAGCTCGTAGAGCACCACGCCGAGCGAGAACACGTCGGCGCGGCGGTCCACCGGTCTGCTGGCGCGCCTGCTCGGGCGCCATGTAGTAGGGCGAGCCGGCCGCGATGTCGCCGCCAGCGCCACCGTCGTGCTGGTGGGCGACGCGGGCGATGCCGAAGTCGAGCACGCGCGGCTGGGTGCGGCCGACCATGAAGATGTTCGCCGGCTTGATGTCGCGGTGCACCACGCCCTTGCTGTGCGCATAGGCCAGCGCGTCGGCGACCCGGCGCACGATCAGCGCGGCCTGCGTCGGCGTGGGCCGCCAGCCTTCCTCGCGCAGCTGGCGCAGGTCGCGGCCCTTGAGCAGCTCCATCGCGATGTAGGCGCTGTTGTCGCTGATGCCGGCGTCGAACACCGTGACGATGTGCGGATGGCTCAAGCCGCCGGCCGCGCGCGCTTCGTTCAGGAACAGGGCGTTGAACGACTCGCGCTCCTCCGGCGAGAGCTCGAGGTTCAGCGTCTTGATGGCGATCAGCCGCGACAGCAGCGGGTCGTGCGCTGCATAGACGGTGCCCAGGCCGCCTGCGCCGATCTTGTACTTGAGCGCATAGCGGCCGATGTGGCCGATGGTGGGCAGGTCTGTCGTCGTCGCGGCCGGGCGGATTGGTCGAGAAGGCGGCGACGGGCCGGCCGGCAGCGCCGATCTCGGAGTCCGCCCCAGGGCGCAAGCTCGGCCGAGCTCGGCGGGAAGCGGTGTTGGGCATCGGCTCGGGTGTCTGCCGGGCCGCGTCGGGAAGAGGGGCTGGAACGCGTCACCGCGGCAGCTTAGTCCAGGCGGCAGGCCCACCTGCGTGAAAAACGCCCTCAGTCAGCGGATTCGTCACACACCGACACCAAACAGCCGCGATCACGGGGCCCGACTTCAGCGTGCATGCGACAGCATCCCGCCCAGTCGCTCGACGGCCGTCTTCAGCTCCGGCAAAGCGCTGGCGTACGAGAACCGCACCCAGCGCTCGCTGTCATGCCGCCCGAAGTCGCGCCCCGGCGTGATGGCGACGTGCGCGCGGCGCATCACCTCGAACACGAAATCCCAGCTGCTCGAGGCGTGCGCTGAGCAGTCCGCCCAGGCGTAGAAGGCGCCATCGGGCATCACCGGCACCTGCAGACCGAGGCCGTTCAACGCGGGCACGAGGTAGTCGCGCCGGGCCTTGAACTCCTCGCGACGGCGCTCGTACTCGGCGATCGAGAGCGGCTCGAAGCAGGCCAGCGCGGCGTGCTGCGCCACGGCCGACGGGCAGATGTAGAAGTTCTGCGCAAGCTTCTCGACTGCGGGCACCAGCGACTGGGGCAGCACCAGCCAGCCCAGGCGCCAGCCTGTCATCGAGAAGTACTTGGAGAAGCTGTTGATGGAGATGACATCGTCGCCATGCCCCACGCCGTGCTGCAGCGCGCTGTGCCCGAAGCGGTCGTCGTAGCTCAGGCCAAGATAGATCTCGTCGACCAGGGTGAAGCCGCCCCGCTGGCGCACGGCCGCGACGATGCGCTCCATCTCGGCGGACTCGATCGAGGTGCCGGTGGGGTTGGACGGCGAGGCCAGCAGCACGCCGCGGGTGCGTGGCGTCCAGGCCGCCTCCACCGCCTCCGCGCTGAGCTGGAAGCGTTGGGCCGCACCTGCAGGCAGCAGCACCGGCACGCCTTCGGCTGCGGCCACGAAATGCCGGTTGCAGGGGTAGCTCGGGTCGGGCATCAGCACTTCGTCGTCGCGGTCCACCAGGGCCAGGCAGATCAACTGCAGCGCCGCCGAAGCGCCGGCCGTGACGACAATGCGCGACGGCGCGATGTCGAGCCCGAAGCGGCTGCGCGTACCAGCGGCTGAGTGCCTCACGCAGCGCCGGCAGCCCGGTGGCCGCGGTGTACTGCGTGCGACCGGCGCGCAGCGCCTGCTCGGCGGCTTCGCGCACGAGGGGCGGCGCGCTGAAGTCGGGTTCGCCGATGTTGAGGAAGATCATCGGCGAGCCGCCGCGGGCGGGGTCGCAGGCCGCCGAGGCCGCCATCTCGGCCGCGGCCTTGGCGCACTCCATCACATAGAAGGGCTCGATGCGATCGAGCCGCGCCGGCCGTGCGCATCGGGCCTCGCTAGCCGCGTGCCGCGCGCGCGGCCTGCACCTCGACCGGTCGCAGCTCGAGCGGCCGCCTTGTCGAGCACGCCGTTCACGTACTTGTGGCCGTCGGTCCCGCCGAAGCTCTTGGCCAGTTCGACCGCCTCATTGATGGCCACCTTGTAGGGCACGTCGATGCAGTGCTTGAGTTCGTAGGCGCCGATCATCAGCACCCCGTGTTCCACGGGCGAGAGCTCGGTGGTCTTGCGGTCGACATGCTTGGCAAGCACCGCATCGAGCACCGCGGCCTCGCCGATGCAGCCGTGCAGCAGGGCATCGAAGTGGACCGTGTCGCACCTCGCCGAAGCCTTCCTGCTCGCGCATGTGGGCATCGATGACGCCGGCTTCGGTGCCGAGACCAGCCACTCGTACAGGCCCTGCAGCGCCGCTTCGCGTGCACGCCGACGGCCCGACGGTGGGCGGCGCTTGCCCGGAGGCTGCGGCTTCTTCTTCACGGCATCGGTCACGACAGGTCTTCCATCAGATTGGCCATCTCGACCGCGACGCGGGCCGCGTCGCGGCCCTTGTCCTCGGCACGTGCCCAGGCCTGCGCTTCGTTTTCGACCGTGAGGATCGCGTTGGCGATCGGGATCTCGTGGTCCAGCGACACCCGCGTGACGCCGGCGCCGCTCTCGTTGGCCACGAGCTCGAAGTGGTAGGTCTCGCCGCGGATGATGCAGCCCAGCGCGACCAGCGCGTCGTAGTGGTCGCTGTCGGCCAGCGCCTGCAGGGCGAGCGGCACTTCCAGTGCGCCGGGCACGGTCACGTGGCGGATGTGCTTCTCGGCCACGCCGAGCGCTCAGCAGTTCGGCCACGGCAGCTTTGCGGCCAGGCGGTCGGTGAGCTCGGCGTTGAAGCGCGCCTGCACGATGCCGATGCGCAGGTCGTGCCCGTCGAGATCGCCGCCCGGCCCTTGTCAGCGTCCTGCATGTGCCACTCCGTCCAGGGAAATCATGATCGGCGCTCGAGGAAGCCGGTCGACCTCGAGCCCGTAGCCGGTCATGCTGGGCATGCGGCGCGGGCTGCCCATGCAGCTGCATCTTCGCGATGCCCAGCTCGCGCAGGATCTGCGCGCCGATGCCGTAGGTGCGCAGGTCCATCTGCCCGCGCGCCGGCGCCGGCTGTCGGCGGGCGCGAGCAGGCGATGGGCAGCAGCGACTCCACCGACTCGCCGCAGTTCAGCAGCACTGCCGCGCCGCGGTCGCTGGCCTGCAGGCGCGCCAGCGCGCGTGGGCAGGGGCCAGGAATGGCCGCAGTCGCCCGGTGTCCAGCAGGTCGAGCACCGACAGCGGCTCGTGCACGCGCACCAGCACCTCGTCTCGCCGGCGCCCAGCTGCCGCGCGTCAGCGCCAGGTGCAGGCCCGCCGGTGCGGTCGCGGAACACGCGTGCAGTCGAACTCACCCTGCGCCGTCGACAACGGGCGCGCGCCGACGCGCTCGATCAGCGTCTCGTTGCGGCTGCGGTACTCGATCAGGCTGGCGATGGTGCCGATCTTCAGGCCGTGTTCGGCGCGAAGACCAGCAGGTCGGGCAGCCGCGCCATGGTGCCGTCGTCCTTCATGACCTCGCAGATCACGGCGGCGGGCGTGCAGGCCCGCCATGCCGGCGAGGTCGCAGCCGGCCTCGGTGTGGCCGGCGCGCATGAGCACGCCGCCGTCCTGCGCCTGCAGCGGGAAGATGTGGCCGGGCTGCACCAGGTCGGTCGGCGCTGGCGTCGCGGCGCGACGGCGGCCTGCACGGTGCGCGCGCGGTCGGCCGCGGAGATGCCGGTGGTGACGCCTTCGGCCGCTTCGATCGAGACGGTGAACGCGGTGCCGGTCTTCTGGCCGTTGCGCGCCGTCATGGGCGGGAGGTTGAGGCGCTCGCAGCGCTCGCGCGTGAGCGTGAGGCAGATCAGGCCGCGGCCGAAGCGCGCCATGAAGTTGATGGCCTCGGGCGTGACGTGGTCGGCGGCCAGCACCAGGTCGCCCTCGTTCTCGCGGTCTTCTTCGTCGACGAGGATGACCATGCGGCCGGCGGCGCAGCTCGGCTGACGAGCTCCGGAATCGGTGAAATGGGCATGCGGCAATTGTAGGGAGGCCGACTGCGGATGCTGTCGACCATCGCTGCGAACTGCCAGCGGCTCAGGGCGTGGCAAGGCGCCGCCGAGCATGCGCTCGACATAGCGCGCGATCAGGTCGATCTCGAGGTTGACGCGCTGCCCGGGCGCGAGCTTCCGAGCGTGGTGTTCTCGAGCGTGTGCGGAATCAGGTTGATGCTGAACTCGCAACCGTCGCGCAGGTCGCTGACGCGGTTGACGGTGAGGCTCACGCCATTGACCGTGATGGAGCCCTTGTAGGCCAGGAAGCGCGCCAGGTCGCGGCGGCGCGCTGATGCGCAGTTCCCAGGATTCGCCGACCGCCGCGAAATGCGTCACCGTTCCCAGGCCGTCGACATGCCCGCTGACGAGGTGACCGCCCAGCCGGTCATTGGCCCGCAGCGCCTTTTCGAGGTTGATCGGGCCAGGTTCGGCCAGGCCGGCGGTTTTGGCCAGGCTCTCGGCAGAGATGTCGACTTCAAAGCGGTGGGCCGCGATGTCGAGCGTCGCGGCGGTCATGCAGGCGCCATTGAGCGCGATGCTGTCGCCAAGCTGCACGTCGTCGAGGTAGCCGGGCGGGGCTCTCGATCGACAGCCGCTTGCCGTGGCTGGCGTCAGCGCCAAGGGCGCGCGCGCTGACGATGCGGCCGACGCCGGAAATGATGCCTGTGAACATGGCCTGATTGTCGCAGGGCCCGGCGCGGCGCGCCGTCACCAGGTGTCACGGCCAGTCGGCGTGGACCGGACGCGCGAGCAGGCGCAGGTCCTCGCCGATCGGTCGTCACGTCGGTGAAGCGCAGCGCCACCGCATCAGCGAGCGACACCAGCGGGCCGAAGGCTGCCAGATCCCGGCCGCTGCCCAGCAGCGCGGCGCCATGTAGACGAGGTACTCGTCCACCAGCCCCTCGCGCACGAAGGAGCCGTTGAGGCGGTGCCCGGCTTCGACATGCAGCTCGTTGACGCCGCGTTGCGCCAGGTCGGCGAGCATGGCCGCCAGGTCGACCTTGCCGCCGGGCCTGGTACGAACGCGATGTCGGCGCCGCGGGCGCGCAGCGCTGCGGCGCGGGTGGCGTCGTCGTTCGCGGCGTAGATCAGCACGGCGCCTGGCGCGGGCAGGATGCGTGCATCCGGTGGCGTCTCCAGCCGCGAGTCGACGATGACCCGCAGCGGCTGGCGCGGTGTCTCCACCAGCCTCACGTCGAGTCGCGGGTTGTCCTCGCGCACGGTACCCACGCCGGTGAGGACGGCGCTCGCACGTTTGCGGAAGGCATGGCCGTCGGCACGCGCGGCGCTGCCGGTGATCCACTGGCTGGTGCCGTCGGGCAGGGCGGTGCGGCCATCCAGCGACACCGCCACCTTGAGGCGCACCCAGGGCCGGCCGCGCTCGCATGCGCGAGAAGAAGCCGATGTTGAGCTCGCGCGGGCCGCGTCGTGCCAGCGGGCCGTCGATCACCTCGATGCCCGCTGCGCGCAAGCGCGCGGCGCCCTGGCCGGCGACCAGCGGAAAGGGGTCCTGCACCGCCATCACCACGCGGCCCACACCGGCGGCGATCAACGCGTCGCAACAAGGTGGCGTTCGACCGTGGTGCGCGCAGGGTTCGAGCGTGACATAGCACCGTCGCGCCCCGCACCGACTCGCCACGCTGTTGCGCATCGCGCAGGGCCATCACCTCGGCATGCGGTCCGCCGGCCTGCTGGGTGTGTCCCAGGCCGATGACGCGGCCGTCCGCCGCCGTGAGCACGCAGCCCACGCGCGGGTTGGGTTCGGTCAGGCCCACCGCGAGCCGGGCCTGGTCGAGGGCGGCCCGCATCAAGGCGGTGTGGTCGAGGTCGCTCATGGGCTCAGGGCAAAGGGCTCAAGGAATAGGGCTCAAGGATAGGCGGGCAGGTCTTCCTCGGTCCCGGCAGGACAGGGCTGGTGACCCGGGACGACACGGAAATTCTGTCGCGTCAGCGCGCCGGTCACATTCTCGTAGATCGCCGGATGCTCGAGGTTCTGGTCGATGGCTCCGCTGGCATCCAGGTCCGGGGTGACGCGGCACAGGCGCCGCTCGTTCGGTCCGGCGCCCACGCTCCAGCCTTGAGGCGTCAGAAGCGTGCGGCCCGACCAGCGCAGCAGTCCGGGGGCCGGCACGATAACGCAGTGGTAGGCGACAAAGGGATCGCCGCGGACCGTCCAGCCACTCAAGCCCAGCGACTCCGCCGTGGCGTCGATGGGCACCGCATCCAGCCGGGTGCCGCCTGGCGTGGTGACGGCCACGGTCTTGAGCGTCTCGGTCGTGCACGACGGAGGCATGACTGGCGTCGGCCCGTCGACGCGCACCGACAGATCCAGCGCCAGCGGCACGCCATCGGCAAAGTGGACCTCGCCGCTCAGCGCGAGCCCGCTCAGCCGCACGCAGTTCGAGAGCTGCGAGGCGTCGAGCTGCGCGGATGGTGTCGCTGCCGGTACGCTGCACTGTGCGGTCACACCGCCATGGCGGTTGTCGAAGATCCACGCCACGGTGGCCGTGCTGCTCGGTTTGAAGGCGCTGCGGCCGTCGCCGAGATCACGTGCCGTCGGCGGCACCTGCGCGTCGCGCTGCTGCGCCCCGCGCACCGCGACGCCCCGCTGTGTCAGTGCCAGCGTGCCGGACGCCTCGGGCGGCACGCCAGCGATCACGGTGTCCAGGGCGAGCCGTTGCTCGCGCCCGTCGCGCCCCTGCCAGACCACGTCGATGCGCACCTGCTTGGCACGGCCGCCCGCGTCTGGACTGACCAGGCGATCGATGCGGTAGCGCACGCCGTTGTCCGCTTCGAGGATCTGACTGCCCGTGGTGATCGCCGCCCAGGACACGCCAGAGGGATCGGTCAGCGACGTGAAGGCGCGCAGGCGTTCGATCTCCTGCTGAGCGAGCCTGGAGGCCTGAGAGCGCTGGCGCGACAGCTCGGCGTCGAGGCGCAGCGACGGTTGCAGCCGCGCCAGGGCCAGCATGCCCAGGCACAGAACGAGAAAGGCCATCAGTGCCTCGATCAAGCCAAAGCCGCGCTGCTGCTGCGGGCCACGGTGGGGTGAAGTACGCATGATGAGGATTCCTTCCACCTTCAGAAGTCGCGCCAACTGCCGGGCACGCGCACGAAGCTGCCCGCAACCTGCCGCAGGGTGTCGAACACGCGCGGGTCGTAGCTCAGAGTGACTGGGGCATCGCCGCTGTAGCCTGTTTCGCTGACGAGGGCCCCGCGCAGAGCGGCGGGGGCGCTTCCTGCTGCAATCCAGGTCACGCCGTTCGCGTAGACCACGCCATGGAGCTGGACATCGCCCTGCAGCGCAAGCTGACCGGACACCACGAGCACGACCGGTCGCTCCGCGCTGCCGAGGGAGAGCGGACCGCTCAGCGCCAGGTCTCCTTCGACCCAGACCTGGGCCGGGCCGGTCGACTGGGCAATCGCCGGGAACAGCTCGTCGGCACAAGACGCTGCGCAGCTCACGCGATGCACCATGGGCAACTCGCGCCAAAGCGGTTTGGCGACACCGAAGAGCGAGACAAAGAGGGCGTCCGGACTCTGCCCGCCAAAGGCGGTGTCATGCTCGGCCAGTGCGTTGGCCAGCGACGAACCGGCCGGTGTTTCGAACGTGGCTTGCGGCAGGTCGATGGCACCGCCGCTGTGCGCGACGACGCCGCCGGAGCGCGCGTCGGGATTGACCAGCGACAGCGTCGCCGCACTGCGGATGTCGCCTCGGGCGACCAGCGGCGCCGCGGGCGCGCTGAGCAGGGCGGGCACCAGCGCCAGTTCCACCTGCACACGTGCCGTCGCGTCGGTGCCCGTCGGTGCCGAGACGCCAGACAGACAAGCTGCGGTCGCTCGCGTGCAGCCGGTGGACACCAGGCGCAGCACACCCGGGGCGCCGGTCGTCTCAAGGTGGATGCGGAAGGCAGGGGCGATGGCGCTGCCTTCTGCCTCGGCCAATGTCACCGGGGCGTCGCTCGGACAGTGGCAACGCCAGCCGATCGCCGTCCGCACGCAAGCTGCGCGCTGGGGTGTGGGTACGCCGGCCGCGCTCCAGGTCCGTGGCACGAAGGCAGTCTCGGAGGCAGCGGAAGCGGCTGCTGCCACGAGGTGGCGATCGCGAAACGACGTGCCCGTGGCCGCCACCTGACAGGAAGCATCGACGGCCTCAGGGCGGTTGAGCTGCGCGAGCGCCCACTCGATGCCAGCCTCCGCAGCCTCGAACGCGCGTGCCGATTGGGTCTGCTGCGACGAGAGCCGCGCTTCGAGCAGCGCACCCCGGTGGCTGAACAGGGTGGCCAGCAGGAGGGCCGCACACAGCAGCACGGTGACCAGCAGGCTCGCCGCGCCGCGCTGCGGCGAACGAGGATGGAAGCCGTGGCAAGAAGTCATCTCGGTCTCCTCAGAAGGCGCACGCGCCGTCGACGATGTCGTTGCGAAGGCGCACCGTGCTCTGCAGGCTGCGCTGCACCCGTGCGTCGGAGAGTGCACGCGCGGTGATCCGCACCGAGACGCTGCGCACTTGCAGGTGCGGCGTGCAAGGCGTCGGTGCACTCGTGCAGTCGGGACAGTGCGCGACGAGCGAGATCGATTCGGTGCGTGGTGTGATGTGCAACTCGGTGACTGCTGCGAGGGTTGCGTCCGTGATCGACTGCCAGTTGCCTGCGCCCAGCTGCAGTTCGATCACCCCGTTGCGCAGGCGCAGGCCGAATTGCTCCGCGCTGTCGAGTTGTTGGTTTTCGACGATGTCGCGCGAGTAGCTGAACGCCACGCCGGAGGCACTCGAGAGCGCCGCATACGGATTGGGTGCGGTCGTCTGGCCTGCCAGCCGGATGCCCGATGCGGCAGCGCCCCAGGCCGCCGCCCGGCGAAGGTCGCGTGAGATCACATCGGTCGCGCTGCGCAAGTCCTGCATCAGGCGCTGCTCGATGGCCGCCTGCCGATGCTGTTGCGCCTGACTCGCCAGCAGCTGCGCCGCGGCGGCGACCACGAGCAGACCGATCGCCACTCCGACCATCAGTTCGATCAGCGACAGGCCCCGTTGTGCGCGCGAGCGATGGGTCATGGCCGCACCTTCAGAGATTCCAGCAGCGGCGATTCACCGCTTGCGGATTGGGTTGCGCCGTGTCCGTGCCCGGAGCTGTAGGTGACGGTAGCGCTGTCCAGGCTCAGCCTGAGCATGCGGCAGCTGGCATCGCGTGCCTGAGCGCCCGTGGCCTGCGCGACGACCTCGTAGCGGTCGCTGTCATTGGCCAGTACCTGCAATGTGTAGTGGCCGGCCGCACTGCGCGGTCCCACGCCGATGTCGGCCAGGCTGCCATAGGCGCGCTGGTTGGCGCGCCAGCGTTCCTGTGCGGCCTGCACCTGCATCAGCGCCACCAGCGCATCCGAGCGACGGGCCTTCTGCAGCACGCCTTCGAACGAGGGATAGGCCAGGCTGGACAGCACGCCGGCCAGGGCCATGGCGACGAGCATTTCGAGGACTGTGAATCCGCGCTGGCGCGGGAGATGACGAATGACCTTCGTTTCCATGACGCGCTCCTCTCAGCAGGCGGGCTGGCCGGCCACCGCCGCCGCTGGCGAACAGGAGCGCACGCGGCCCATCACGTTGACCACGTGGTGGATGGCGCGGCCGTCGGCGCTGCTGAGCCGCAGGGTCGCGGTCGGCGACACCGTGCCATGCAGCGGATCGAAGGCCATCGAGGCGGTGTTGGTCTGCAACGTGAGGCGCCCGGCGGGCTCCAGCCGCACCGTGCGCAAGGCCGTCGCGCCCGCCTGGCACGTGGCCGGACCGCTGTCGCCGCAGCTGCACTGAGCGGCGCTGCCGGTCTGCAGCACGTAGCAGCCGCTGCCCGCATGCCAGGTCCAGCGCACCACCTGGTTGCCAGCGATGGCAGCCGTGCGCGCCAGTTGCAGATCGGCGGCAAGTTCTGCGGCTGTGCCGATCAGCCGACGTTGGTCCAGCAGCTGGCGCAGCTGCGGTGCGGCGCTGGTCGCGGTGATGGCGCAGACCGCCAGCACGCAGGCCGCTTCGACGAGGGTGAATCCGCGGGGAGGTGAGATCGCTTTCATCGGTGTGCTCCAGTGGAAGACCATGGACACACTGTAGAAATCGTCGGCGGCGTCGCGCGACCCGCTCAGGGGCGACTCCGGCAGCCCCTGTGCGGGGCCCCCTCGCTCGATTCCCCCGCACGGGGGAGCCTCACGCCGCCTGTGTGGCGACTGGGATCAGATGTCCCGGATCAGCTGCCGGAACTCGTCCACGTCCTCGAAGGAACGATAGACGGACGCGAAGCGCACATAGGCCACCTTGTCGATGCGCTTGAGCTCGCGCATCACCAGTTCCCCCAGGCGGGTGGAGGGCACTTCCTTGGCCCCGCTGTTGAGCAGCTTGTCCTGGATGCGCTCCATGGCCGCATCGATCTGCTCCACGCTCACCGGGCGCTTGCGCAGGGCGAGCGTCATCGAGGCGCGGATCTTGGCCGGATCGAACTCCGCCCGTGTGCCGTCCTTCTTCACCACCGAGGGCAGGGCGATCTCGGCCCGCTCGTAGGTGGTGAAGCGCTTGTCGCAGGACTGGCAGCGCCGCCGCCGCCGCACCACATCGCCCTCGTCGGACTCGCGCGTCTCGACGACCTGGGTGTCCTCAAAGCTGCAGAAGGGGCAACGCATCGGTGGTTCAGGGCCGCGAACGGCCCCTGGTGCGAGGTGTCAGCGGTAGACCGGGAAATCGCGGGTCAGCGCTGCCACCCTGGCGCGCACGGCAGCGATGTTGTCGGCATCGTGCGGACGATCCAGCACATCGGCAATCAGGTTGGCGGTGAGGGCCGCCTGAGCTTCCTTGAAGCCCCGCGTCGTCATGGCCGGCGTGCCCAGGCGGATGCCGCTGGTGACCATCGGCTTTTGCGGGTCGTTGGGGATGCCGTTCTTGTTGCAGGTCATGTGCGCCTGGCCGAGGATGGCTTCCGCCTCCTTGCCGGTGAGGTTCTTGGGGCGCAGGTCCACCAGCATCACGTGGCTTTCGGTGCGCCCGCTGACGATGCGCAAGCCGCGCTGCGTGAGCGTCGTCGCCAGCACGTCGGCGTTCTTGACCACCTGCTGCTGGTAGGCCTTGAACTCGGGGCTCAGCGCTTCCTTGAAGGCCACCGCCTTGGCGGCAATGACATGCATCAGCGGGCCGCCCTGAATGCCGGGGAAGATGGCACTGTTGATCTGCTTGGCCACGTGGTCCTTCATCAGGATCACCCCGCCGCGCGGGCCGCGCAGGCTCTTGTGGGTGGTCGAGGTCACCGCGTCGGCAAACGGCACCGGGTTGGGATACACCCCGGCAGCGATCAGCCCGGCGTAATGCGCCATGTCGACCATGAAGTACGCGCCGATCTCCTTGGCCACCTTGGCAAAGCGCTCGAAGTCGATGCGCAGGCTGTAAGCCGAGGCGCCGGCGATGATGAGCTTGGGCTTGTGCTCGCGCGCCAGGCGTTCCATGGCGGCGTAGTCGATGGCCTCGTTGGCGTCGAGCCCGTAGCTCACCACCTTGAACCACTTGCCACTCATGTTCAGCGGCATGCCGTGGGTGAGGTGGCCGCCCTCGGCCAGGCTCATGCCCATGATGGTGTCGCCCGGCTGCAGCAGCCCGAAGAACACCGCCTGATTGGCCTGGGAGCCGGAATTGGGCTGCACGTTGGCGTGCTCGGCGCCAAAGATCTGCTTGAGGCGGTCGATCGCGAGTTGCTCGACCACATCGACGTTCTCGCAGCCACCGTAATAGCGCTTGCCCGGATAGCCTTCGGCGTACTTGTTGGTGAGCTGTGAACCTTGAGCCGCCATCACTGCCGGAGACGCATAGTTCTCCGATGCGATGAGCTCGATGTGCTCTTCCTGGCGCAGGTTCTCGGCCTGGATGGCCGCCCAGATCTCGGGATCGGTCAGAGCAACAGTGGATTGGGATCGGTCGAACATGGTGGCAGTCCTCTTCAGCAGAAGTCCCCGTTTCGAGCCACGATCCGGTCGACACGTGGTGAAGGGGCTGCCCAGGCGAACGGCTGACGCGATGCCAGCCCAGCCGGCACCGACCGCACTTCCCGGTGGTTCACCACCTCAGGCCCCGGGGAGGAGCCGCATCGCCAGTCGCGCAGTGCCGTCAGTGTACCGGAGGCGACTCCTGCAAGCGCACCGCGGCACCCACTGGGATCAGCGGTGAAGAAAGGCGATCTGCTCGTCGGCAATCGTGACCGGAGCGGGAGTCGCGTCACCCTTGGGGGTGGTCGCGCCGGCAGCCGGGTTCGGTGCGGGGCTTGGGGTCGGCGCCGGTACGGTGACGACGTTGGTGGCCACCGTCTTGCCATTCGCCACCTGTTTCAAGTGCTGCTGTTCGGCCAGTACCTTGCCGGCGTAGCCACCATCGTCGGCCAGGTTGGCGGCGCCGACGTAGAACCTCAGTCCGGCTTCAAGGCTGCCCGCGCGGGCAATGCACTCCTTCAGCACCTGGACACCCACGCGCAGGTTCGTCACCGGATCGAAAGCCGCCAGATTGCCTCCGAATGCCTCGTACTTGTCGTCATGAACCTTGGTCATCACTTGCATCAGTCCCTGCGCGCCCACCGAGCTCTGGGCGAATGGGTTGAAGCTCGACTCGATGGCCATGATCGCCAAGATCAGCGTCGGGTCCAGGCCAGCGCGGCCACCCACCTGCCAGGCTTCCTGCACCAGGCGGCTGATCGGCTCCGGCGCCACGCGGTAGCGGCGCGCCAGCCAGTGAGCGACGGCTGCCTGCTGGCGCGTCAGTTCCTTCGGGTCAGCGGCGGTGGCCCGGCTGATGGCGTCGGGTTCACTGAGTTCGGCGGCCAGCAACTGCGAAGGCTCGGTGCGCGCTTCCTGACGTTCTTTCAGCCAACCCAGGACCGTGGTCTCGGCGGTGTGCCGCAACTCGGGGTGCCCGACGGTGAAGGCCACTCCGGCCACGATCAGCAATCCGACCAGGGCCAGCGTGTTGTGGCTGACCTCGAGCATGCCGTGCCCCACGTCGCGAACGAAAACGCCCACGGACTGCGAGACAGTGAGGGCCGCCGAGCGAATGTGGATCAGCCATTGGCGAAGCGCTGTCATCTCTATCCTTCTTTCTCTTCGTCCCTCTCGCCCGGTGCCTTGGCCTTGCGGCAGGCACGGAAAGGGTGGCGTTGATAATCGTCGGCCTCGGGGCCCAGCGGGTTCGGTCAGGGACGGACCGGCTGCTACCGTGATGTTTTCGACTGTGGCAGCCTCGTCGCGTTCTCTCCATCCCCGCCTTGCGGGGCAAGGGTTTTCCCGGAGCTGCGTCGAACGGACGAATTCTAGGAACCGATTACATAACCGGTCAAGGTTATGGAAGTCGCTATTCATTACTATTGAGTATGAAATATCGGGATCTTCGGGACTTCATGGACGGGCTTCGAGCCGCTGGCGAGCTCAAACACGTCGCAGAGCCAGTCTCCGTGCGGCTTGAGATGACGGCAGTCAGTGATGCTGTCCTTCAGGCCGCGGGCCCGGCACTACTGTTCGAAAACCCAGATGGTTACAAATTTCCTGCTCTGACCAACCTGTTTGGCACCCCGAAACGGGTCGCGATGGGCATGGGGGTCGCCGACGTGACCGAGCTTCGGGACGTCGGGCGGCTTCTGGCCAGCCTGAAGGAACCCGAACCGCCGAAGGGACTGAAGGACGCCGGCAAGCTGGTCCAGATGGGCAAGGCGCTGTGGGACATGAAACCTGCCAAGGTCCGTCACGCGGCTTGCCAGGAGCAAAGCCTTCAGGGTCAGGACATCGACCTGGGGCGGTTGCCGGTGCAGACCTGCTGGCCTGGCGATGTCGGTCCGCTCATCACCTGGGGGCTGGTCGTGACCCGCGGGCCGCAAGGGGTCCAGCCGCGCGCGCGCGGCAGAACCTGGGCATCTACCGCCAGCAGGTCATTGGCCGCCGGCAGGTCATCATGCGCTGGCTCGCGCATCGCGGCGGCGCCTTGGACTTCCGCGACTTCGCCCTGGCCAAGCCTGGACAGGCGTTCCCCATCGCCGTGGCCCTCGGGGCCGATCCCGCCACGATCCTGGGGGCGGTGACGCCGGTGCCCGACACGCTGTCCGAATACCAGTTCGCCGGCCTGCTTCGCGGGAGCCGGACCGAGGTGGTCGACACCCAGGTCGGTGATGCCGGCATGATGCTGCAGGTGCCCGCCAGCGCTGAATTTGTGCTTGAGGGCCACATTCCGACGGCCTCACCCGGATTCGAGGGCCTCAGCGAGCATGGTGTTCCGGTCAAGGAGATCAACGGCTACCTGCACGCGCTGGAGGGCCCGTTCGGCGACCACACCGGCTATTACAACGAGCAGGCGTGGTTTCCGGTCTTCGAGATCGGGCGGATCACCCATCGCCAGGATCCGATCTACCACTCCACCTATACCGGCAAGCCACCCGACGAACCCGCGGTGCTGGGCGTCGCGCTGAACGAGGTGTTCGTGCCGATCCTGCAGAAGCAGTTTCCGGAGATCGTCGACTTCTACCTGCCGCCTGAAGGCTGCAGCTACCGGATGGCCATCATCAGCATCCGCAAGAGCTATCCCGGCCACGCCAAGCGGCTGATGTTCGGACTGTGGAGCTTCCTGCGGCAGTTCATGTACACCAAGTTCATCGTCGTCACCGACGACGACGTGGACATCCGCAACTGGCAGGACGTCGTCTGGGCCATCACCACCCGCATGGACCCGGTGCGCGACACGACGCTCGTCGATCACACGCCGATCGACTACCTCGATTTCGCGTCGCCCGTGAGTGGGCTGGGTGGCAAGATGGGCCTGGACGCCACATCGAAGTGGCCCGGCGAGACGACGCGCGAATGGGGTCGCATCATCTGCATGGACGCCGCCGTCGAGCAGCGCGTGGCCGAGCATCTTGAGCAAGATCATGAAGGGCGCGGCCTGAATCCGGCGCGTGAGGGTCGCACACGAAGTGCCGCTTGCAATCCCGGCCCAGTCAGGACTAATGTAGAGATGCCTGCACGCAGGCACCACCCCGGGCGCAGTCACTGCGTCCCAAGGAGCCCCGGACCACTTTCCTCCGGATCTCCGAATCGGTGGCGTGAGCCACCCGACCCCTCTTGGCGCGAGCCTCGAGGGGTTTGTCGTTTCTGGGGCTGGCCGCGGTGCGCTTCCCAGCGCTTCCCGTTGCTGCGCGACCTTCAGCGCGACAGCCTCAGGGCTTCTCGGCGACGGCCTTCATGTTGGCCAGACCCACCTCGAAGTCCTTGCCCACCATCTTGTCCATGCTCACGAATACCTGCATGAGCTTGGTGACGTAGGGGGAGGGTCCTTGCATCTTCCAGGTCACTTGAGTCCCACTGGCTTGGGGCGTGAGGTTGAACTCGGTGATGTTGTGGGCCTCGAACGGCTGGATGAAGTCGAGCTTGATCACGACCTTGCCGGGAGCCACGGAGTCGGTGACTTCCATGCGACCGGAACCCACGTCCTTGTTGCCCTCCCACGCGTAGACGGCGCCCTTGCCACTGGGTGCACCAGTGTGTGTGCGCTTGAGTGCCGGGTCCAGTTTTTCCCAGGGCGACCACTCGCTCCAGCGCTTGAAGTCGTCGATGAGTCCATGCACCCGCTCGGGCGGTGCGGCGATCGTGATCGAGCGCTGGACCGCAAAGCTGTCCGGCTGCATGGCTGCGTAGACGAGCACGCCGGCAATCGCCGCAGCGATCACCAGGAAGATGGTCTTGATCATGCGAGGCTCCTTCGGTGGGGTGCGGTGGGGAAGCAGGGACCGATGGACATCCTCGTCGAGGCGTGGCCTGTCAGACCCTCGGGGCGGCGGGCACGGGGAAGTTCGCAGACAACCCCATGCCCTTGAGATACGCGCGGCGGATCGTGCCAGCGGCAATGGCCGCGGCCACTTCACGGGAGCAGCGCTCGGCGCCGGTGAGCTTGCGCACCCATCCGCGGAAAGGAACGACACCCTCGGCCGCGCCGCGCAGCGCGCCGGTGGCGGCATTGCCGACCGCGCCGGCACCGCGTTCGATCAGGCTGGGGTTGGCGGGCATCGCCGGGACATCGAGATCGGCACCGAGCACGGCATCGAGCGCCTGGATCTCCTGACCCAGGGCCGCAAAGCTGCGATCGGCCGGCACGGCATGCGGCCCCTTGAGGGCATTCGAGAGCACCGGCGGAATCTCGGCACGAACGAGGTTCAGGTCGCTCAAGGGCGTGGTCACCGTCTGCGCCACCTGCGCCACCTGCGCGCCGGTGCTCGAGCGAGCGTCGTTGGCCGAAGGCGAATCTGAGTTCATCGATGCACAGCCGGCCATCGAGAGACTGACGAAGATCAAGAGAAGGTGCGGTGCATTCATGCGGCAAGCGTAGCAGCTTGCGCGCGCCCACCCAACGTCCCTCGTGCGCCCGCGTTATTGCCGTGACGCTGCAGCGTCGGTTGCTTCAAGTGGCTGTTTGACGCACCGCAACAAGCCCCTCCGAGCCCCGCAGTGCAATCTCTTTCACACACAGTTCCCCACAACAAACGAAGGATGCAGAACCATGAAGACTCTGACACTCAGGCATGTGCTGACCACGCTCGCTGTCGCCTCCGCCGTGGTGGTGCCGATGGCCGCGCAGGCCCAGGCCACGCCTTGGCTGGTCCGCGTGCGCGCGCTCAACCTTGACAGTGCCAACAAGGATTCCACCGGCCTCGGGCTGACGGTCAACAACAAGGTCATCCCCGAAGTCGACATCAGCTACTTCTTCTCGCCGGAACTCGCCGCCGAGCTGGTGCTGACCTATCCGCAGAAGCACCGCATCAGCTCCAACGGCACCGAGATCGGGTCCCTCAAGCACCTGCCGCCCACGCTGAGCATGCAGTACCACGTGCAGGGCTTCGGGGCGATCAAGCCATATGCAGGCGTCGGTCTCAACTACACGCGCTTCTCCAACGTGGAGTTCATCCCGTCGATCCAGGCCGCGCTGCAGCCCACGCTCAAGAAGAACAGCTTCGGCTCTGTCGGTGCAGGTGGGCGTGGACTACGAGATCAGCAAGAACCTCTACCTGAACCTCGACGTGAAGAAGGTGCAGATCGCGACCGACGTGAGTTCGTTCGGCTCGAAGGTGGGTGAGTTCAAGGTGAACCCCTGGCTCATCGGCGGCGGTGTGGGCTGGCGTTTCTGAGCCCGCGACGCCGAGCCTTCAGCGCTGGAGGGCCGCGATCTGGCGGTCCTGCCAGCGTGAGAACAGCAGCAGTGCTGCCGTGGCGCCGAGCAGCGCCATGAACATGTCGGATTGGGTGTCCCACGGGTCGCCCTGGGTGCCGAGAAACTCGTCGGCGCCCTGACCCATGGCCAGCGCGGCGGCCCACTCGATCAGCTCGTAGGTGGCGCTGATCGCCAGCACCACCGACACCACGAGAAACGCCAGCATCCTGCGGCCGCTCACGTGCTGGCCGCGGACCAGGATCTCGCGGGCCACCAGGGCCGGCACGAAGCCCTGGAAGAAGTGGCCGATCTTGTCGTAGGGATTGCGGCCGAGTTGCAGCCACTCCTGCAGCGTGAAGCCCAGCGGCACGCGCGCGTAGGTGTAGGTGCCGCCGAGGATCAGCACCAGCGCGTGCAGCAGGATGAAGGCGTAGAGCAGCGGCGTGAGTGGAAAGCGCTGCAGGCTGGCCCACATCACGCGGCAGCGCGATCAACACCGGTGCTACCTCCATCAGCCAGGTGATGCGGTCGTAGGGCCGGATGCCCGAGACCACCAGGGCGACGAAGGAGGTTGCGGTGACGAGCATCAACCAGTGGCGGTGCATCATCTCAGGGTGCGCCTTCTCAAGGCTGCAGTCCTTCGTAGCCTTCGATGATCACCACGTCGACGGTCGATGCCGCTTGGCGCAGCTGGATCGCCGCCTGGTAGGCCGGTGAGCGCCAGCACGCCAGTGCAGCGGCGTAGCTCGGAAACTCGATCACCACGTTGCGCGACCGGCTGCTGCCTTCGGGGTTCTCGAACTCGCCACCGCGCACGAGAAAGCGTCCGCCATGAGCGCGCAGCGGCTCGGCGTTGGCGGCAACGTAGGCCTTGTAGACCTCGGGGTCGGCGACATCGACGCGAGCGATCCAGTATCCCTTGGGCATGTTGTCTCCTTTGCCGAGTGCTAGCGCTTGGTGGCACCTGCCGCGCGCTCGCGGCGCAGCTGGCTGGCGGTCTGTCCGCCCTGGCCCCAGTTGTCGGGGTCGAGTTCGTGGATGAGCACCACCACGTCCTCGCGGCGTTTGCCCAGGACCTCCTGCATGACGCGCGTCACCCCATCGATCAGCGCGGCCTTGTCTTCGCGACTCGTGGGCTCGGCGCGTTGCGCCAGGTGGATGTTGACGACCGGCATCTGCGAGTCTCCGAAAGTGATGTCAGCGTGGCGACGGGTGGTTCGCTGGCGCGGTGCCCGTGGTCGGAGATTGTGCGCCGGCCTCCCGCAGGTCGCACCACAAGTGCAACTTGTCGACGAAGCCATGTTCGCCCACGGTGGCCAAAGGCTCGACGCCGAACTCGACGAAGCCGCAGCGCTGGTACAACGCCAGCGCGGTGTCATTGCCGCGGCTGACGGTCAGCTGCACCAGCACCAGCGGCGGGCGGGTGCGTGCGTAGTGCAGCACGGCCTCCACCAGGCGCCTGCCGACGCCACGGCCGCCGTGCGGTGGCGCCACCACCATGCCGAACAAGGTGGCCTTGTGGCGTGACTTCGGGCGTGTCTGGACGCTGAGCCCCGCGGCACCCACGAGCTGATCGCCATGCCAGGCACCGAACACGAGCTCGGGCGATTCCGAGTCGTCACCCAGGCGCCTCGCCCACCAGTCCAGTGGCAGGTCACGTCGCTCGTCGACGGTGCTGGTGAATGCGTCCGGATGGCGCTGGTAGGCCTCGAGCATCAATGCCCGGTAGGGCTGCGCGTGCTCGGGCGACAGTCGCACCACCTGCACCGGCGAGGGCATGCTCACGTGGCTTGCGTCGGTGTCAGGCTGCGCTTCGGCCGCAGCCCGCGGGCAGGGCGCTGCAGCCCATCAGGCGGTGTCGCCCGAGCCGGACGACAGACCGCGCTGCGCGAGGTGATCGCGCAGCTGTTCGGGAAAGAGTCGCGCGAAAAGCTCGGGTTCGAGACCGAGCACATGCACCTCCAGGCCCTCGGCGCCGAGCTCGGCGGAAAAGTCGACGATCTGCACGCAGCTGTCCGAGGCGATCTCTTCGCCGTCGGCCGTCACCACCCCCAACTGCAGATCGGCCTGCGATCCATCTGGCGAGGCCGCCACCCGTGCTTGCACCGTGGAGTAGGCCGGCGAAGGCAGGAACCGACCTGCCGCCACGCCCATGGGCGGGTCCCCGTTTTCGAGATCGGAGTGCCCGATCAGCAGCGAACCGGCATAGATGGCAAAGCGTGGCATGGGGGCAGGGAGTCGACTCTGGAAGAGCATAGCTGCTTCTGAGCGACCGCATGGCCGTCAGATCGGTTCGAAGCGACGGCGCGTCAGCCCGTCCACCACCACCGTCTCGAAGAACATGGCGTGTGGCCGCACCCACCAGCCCACGTCGCGGTCCACGGGGCGGTAGACCACCAGCGGCTCCAGCGTCTCGCTGTGGCGCGCCACGGCCACCACTTCGTACTCCCCGCCCTTGTAGTGACGGTAGCGGCCGACAGGCGTCGGGGGCAGGGCGGGCAGGTCGTTCATGGCGGGTTCGGCCGGCAGGCGGCGTGGAGCTGAAGGGTTGCAGTCAGGGCATGCGGCAGAGCGTGAAGGGTCGGTGTGGATCACGGGGCCAAAACCTCGGGCGAGCCGGCATCCCACTGTCGCATCACCTCGTCGAACCCGAAGCGAGGGCGCCAACCGAGCAGGCGCTGCGCCCGGGCAGGGCTGTACACCCGATCGATGCGTGACGGCAGCAGCCAGCCGCGGCGCGCAAAGGCCTCGACCACCGCGGGAGCGCGCCGGGCGATCACGCCTGGGGCATCTTGCGCCAAGGCAAGCGCGTCCTCGGGCTGGAAGGGTGTCGCGCCAGAGATCACGAAGCGCTGCAGACCCTGGCCGTCGTTGGTGAGGGCCAGGGCGTGCGCGTCCGCCACGTCACGCGCATCGATACCGCGATGCAGGCGGTAGGCGGCCATGTGCGGCGCAGGTTCGGGGAAACAGCGCGACATGCGCAGCACGCGCACCTGCAGGCCGTGCTCCCGGGCTGCGTCTTCGAGCAGCGCTTCGGCCGCCAGCTTGGTGCGGTGGTAGATGGTCCGCGGCTGCGGCGCGGTGCCTTCGTCGATCCACGCTGCGGGCTGCGGGCCCGCGTGGGACACGCCATAGAGCGCGGTGGTGCTGGTGTAGACCATGCGCTTCACGCCCTGTTGCTGTGCCAGCGCCAGCAGCGTGCGTGTCGCCTCGACATTGACGCGCTCGAATTCGGCGTCGGGCACCTGGCCCACCTGCGGCGCGTGCAGCGCGGCAACGTGCACCACCGCCTCGATGCCCTGCAGCGCGGCCGACAGCGCCCCGGCATCGCCCACATCGGCCTCGACTTGCGTGGACGGCCCCGAGACACGGTCGAGTCCGATCACCTCGTGCTCGGAGATCAGCCGTTGCACGATCGCGCGGCCGATACGCCCGGACGAACCGGTCACAAGCACCTTCACGCCGCGGACCCAGGGCTCGGAGTCGGCTGCCAGGGCCCATCGACCACCACGGCTTCGTCATGGCCCGGCCAGGGCGGAAGGGTGACGGCCACGGCGGCCAGGCCCTGTGTGGGCGAAGCCCGAAACTGGAAATGCGTGCCGAGCGGCAGGGTCAGGCAGCGCCCCGGCTGCAGGGCCACGATCTCCTCGCGCTCTCCCTGGCGCCGCCACATTTCGCCCTGGCCCGCCAGCACGTACCAGATCTCTTCGACCGTGCGGTGGGTGACGGCCTGAGCCACCTGCCCGGCGGCGAGCTGAAAGTGGGACATGCCACCGCCAGCCAGACCCAGCAGCACCCGCACCTCGGAACCATCCGGCGCGAGCACCGTCGGCTCCTGGGGCAGATCGGTGGTGCCGAAGTCGCTCATCGCAGTCCGGTGTGGTGCAGGCAGCGATAGAACGAAGCCACATGCAGCGCCTGCGAGAACTCGCCAGCGTCGATGGCCGCCTGCACTTGCGCCAGCGTGCACGCCGACACGGCCAGCTCCTCCGAGGCATCCAGCTGGGGTTCTGCGATCTTCGCCGCACCCCGCGCCACGAACACATGCACCCGGTTCGTCTGCCTCGCCGGGTTCACGAACATCGTGCCCACGCTCTCCCAGTGGGGTGCCGTGTGGCCCGTTTCCTCGAGCAGCTCGCGCTGTGCGGCGCGCAAGGGATCCTCGCCCGCATCGATCACCCCGCCCGGCAACTCGAGGCAGGTGGTGGCGCCTGCGTACCGGAACTGTCGCACCACCACCAGCCGGCCCTGGGTGTCGAGCGCGAACACGTGCGCGTTGTCTTTCTCGTGCAGCACGTAGAACGGATCGAGCACCAGTCCGCTGGGCAGTTCGCAGCGGTCGGCCGTGACGCGCAGCCAGCGGTCATCGACGAGGGTGGTGGAGGCAAGTCGGGTCCAGGGGCGCATGGGCGGATTGACCGGGTGGCCAGGCGGCCGATGACAGAGTGTGCCAGCCTGCCGCGCACGGCCCGCCCATCAGGGCGGCCTGGCTGTCTCCCGCCGGTCGCCCGCATCGGAGAGGGCGGCCCAGATCCCCAGCGCGAAGTAGACCGCCGCGGTCAGCCAGCGCCCCATGCCGTGCCAGCGAGACGACCGTTGCAATGCCGGGGCGACAGCGGCCGCCAGCAGCACGTACGCGCTGTCGGTGAGCGCCGCCACGGCGACGAAGGTGGCCCCCAGCCACAGCGATTGCGCTGCCGGTGCGGCGTCGGGCGCCATGAACTGCGGCAGGAACGCGGCAAAGAAGATTGCCGTCTTGGGGTTGAGCAGCGCCACCACCAGGCCCTGGCGGAAGATGCTCGCCGGTGCCTGCTGCGGCACGTCGGCACGGTGCGGCGACGGGTGGTCGTCGGCCGGTCGCGGCGTCGAGCGCAGGGCCTGCACGCCCAGGTACACCAGGTAGGCCGCCCCGGCCAGCTTGATCACGGTGAACGCCGTTGATGACCAGGCCAGCACGGCCGCCAGCCCCAGCGAGGCGGCGGTAGCGTTGCCCAGATTGCCCACGGCCACGCCGCCGACGGAGGCGAGGCCGGCCGCCCGGCCCTGCGCCAGCGTGCGCGTGACGATGTAGACCACGCCGGGACCGGGCGTGACCGCCAGCACGACACAAGCCATCAGGAAGGCCGCCCACATGGGGCCGGAGGGCAGGATCTCGCCCATGTCAGACCCGGGCCCCTGGACGTCGCAGCCTCACGGCACGCTCAGACCATGGCCGCAACGAGCTCGCAGTGCGAGCGGTCGCCAAACTCGCCTCCGGGCAGACCCCACGCGTGGGCATAGCGCAGGCGGCCGCCCGGCAGCAGGCGCAAGGTGATTTCCTGGCGGAACACCTCGGTGTTGCTGCGTGGGCCGGAGGCAAACACATGCACGCTGTCGCCCGCGGCATCGTCCCTCGCGGCGCTGATCAGGGGGTGAGGCATCACGACCGGCAGTTCGTCCATCACCGGCCACAGGCACAGCGAGCCGTCGGCCGCACGTGCCAGCAGCGTGGACTCCGAATGCACGCGGGTGCCGTCCTCGCGGGTGGCGGTGAAGTGCAGCATGGCCGCTGCTCCGCCCACCAGCGGCTGCACCACGAACATGCCCGCGAAGGCCTCCTGCTCGTGGTTTTCGCCGCGCCCGGTGTAGGCATGGGCGCCGGACACCAGCGCCGACAGCAGCGTGCTCATGGCGCGACCACGCTGCCGCACAGCTCGAACCAGCGTCCGTCGCGGAACCTCGCGCCCAGGGTGTGCTCTTCGTCCCAGTCCGTGGTGTAGCCCAGCTCGACGGTCAGCGGGCCGCCGAGCGGCATCACCGAGACGAACACCGGCGTCACATGCGACCAGACCTGCGTCGCATCCACGGGTGCACGAGGCAGATTCGCATTCAACGAACTGCGATCGTCGTCATCGTCCGAGGCAGCGTTGTCGGCGCTCAGATAGGGCTCGCTGTGCTCTACCAGCGCCGCGGCAATCACCGGCCGCCAACTCCCGAACTGCGCCGACAGCGTGCGCGCCACGTTCAGGGCCTGAGCCTCTGGCGCGTCGCGAGAGCCGGCCAGCACGAGGGGCACTGTCGGCTGGCCCGGCAGGGTGATCGCGCCACGCCAGGCCCCGCCGGTGCGCTTGAACTCACCCAGGGTCGGATCAACGAAAGGCGCAGACTTGAACAGGCCGAACATGCACACCTCCTTGGCGGCTGACGGCCCCAAGGCCATCGAGCCCGGATTCTGGATCAGTCAACACGGCAGGAGGACAGCCCAGGCCGCGATTCATGAAGCCAGTCACGCAGAGATGCCGGTAGAGGTTCAGACCGGGTTTCATGCAGAGGCTGGGCGCGACGCCGAACGATCTCACCGCGTAGGCCTGCGCAAAGGGCAGGCCGAAGATGAAGACCGGCGGCAGGTACAGGCGCAGCGTCACCGCCGCGCGGGTGCTCATCGCGCGATGGCCTGACGGCTACGCCGATCTCGACTTGCGATGAAACCACCATGCGGCGGCAAAACACGCCACCGACCCAGCGCCGAGCGCGGCCCAGACATACGGCGATGCAGGACTCGGCAGCCGCTGGTGCGCCACGAAGGTTTCGCCGAGCAGGACCAGCAGGATCACCCCGAAGCCGAGAAAGATCCTGGACTTGCGATCGTGCTCGTTCATGGCCGGTGCGATCAATTGCCGGTCTTCGGGGGATTGCGCAGGTTCAGTTCCTCCTGGATGGCTTCGGCCTGGCTGCGCGCTGCATTCTGGCCGCGGTCCACCGCCACGAAGCACGGGTCCTTGCGGGCAATGCTCGAGCCGGTGACGGGGCGGCGGTCGCTGCAATCGAGCGAAGCCCGCGACTCCGGCGTGTCCGGCGGGGTGGCGCAGGCGCCGACCAGGGCCAGGAGAGGAAGTGTCATCAGAGTTCTCATCAAGCGGTGCTCCGGGGGGCGATAGTTCGTCGAGAGGAGAGTCTGAGCATGCAGACTCCAATCACAGCTTACCTGCGGTCAGCGCATCGCGCACCGCGGTCAGCAGGGCGCGACGCTCCTGCACGGTGTTCACCGGCAGGCGTGCGAACGTCGAGCCGTCGAGTCGGGCGTCGGCGAACAGACCGGCCGGGTCCTCGTGAAAGTGCAGGAAGGCCCGCGAGCGCCGGTAGAACGTGCCGGGCTTTCGCTCCACCAGGCTGGGCAGTGTGCGCAGCTCGGCCAGCAAGGGCTCGAGTGTGGCGAGCGTGGCGGCGGTGGCGTGTTTCACGGGATCGAATGCGCGTGAGTGCCTGTCATGCGTGCGGCCACGTCAGGTGCCATCGGGCCGCCAGCCGATCGCCAGCAGCGACTCCACCGGCTTGAACAGCGGCGTCGGCCATTCGCCCCACCGGAACCAGGCCCAGCCATCGCACTTGTCGGGCTCGAGGTTGGCAGGTGTTCCCTGGATGCCTCGCGCCACGACGTAGACGGTGAGGTACTGCTGCTTCACCTCGGGAAAGATGTCGTTCGAGTACGGCCCGAGCTCCAGCGTGCTCGCAGTCAGCCCGGTCTCCTCGCGCAGTTCGCGCGCCGCGCAGGCCTCGATCTGCTCGCCGAACTCGAGCCGCCCGCCAGGTGCCGACCAGGTGCCGGCGCCGTGCGAGCCGCGTCGCCGTCCCAGCAGCACCAGGCCCTGGTGCAGCACCAGCACGCCGACGCCGACGCCAACGGTGGGTGCGTTCGGTGCCAAGGCCGCGGTCCTTCGGATCGGCGCCTCAGGGCGCGGGGGGATGGAGTGCTGCATGCAGCGCCGCGGTCATGTCGGCCGGCAGACTCGCCACGCCCTTGACCACACCGGGACCACCATCGCGCCAGTGGGCGGTGAACTCGCGCGCCGGTGCGGGTGCGCGCGGCACTCGTGTGGTGACCCGCAGCACGACCTCGGTGCCGCCCTCCACGAGCGCGGCCGAGGACAGCAGCTTGACCACCGGGCCCAGCTCGCGAACCGCCAGCGTGACCACCGTGTCGACCGATCCGCCAGCCGCCGCCTGCGCCGCTGCCACGTCGGCCGCGGCCACGCCATCGACGCGGCGCACCTCGGTCCGCGCGAAGCACCGCGACTCGGCGAAGAAACGGCCGATGCCCTCCGACGCGGCCGCCTCGCGCGCCGCGACGTCCTTCTGGTCGGCCCGCCATTGCGGCGCCCAAAGCACCAGGGCCGCGGCCTTGGGATCGCACACCGGGGCTGGCGCCGTTGGCGAGAAGGTCACGGTGGTGCTCGCGCAAGCCGCCAGCAGCGTCAGGCAGATGCCAGACGCCGCAATGCCTGCAGCCCGCCTCCAGTGGCTGCTCATGGCATGGCCGCGCCCACCGCCTGGCGGATCGGGATGCCCGAGGCATCGAAGTCCTCCAGGCAATGCACGTTGATGCCCAGGTGGTCCGGCGTCACGCGCTTGCGATGAAACGGGTAGATGCCGCACACCTTGCAGAAGAAGTGCCGCGCCGTGCGGGTGTGAAACTGGTACTCGGTCAGCGAGGCTTCACCCGCAAGCAGCTTGAAGCGCGATTCATGCACCTTCACCATCACCGCGTTGCGGCGCTTGCACATCGAGCAGTCGCATTGCGTCAGCTCCGGCACGTCGGTTTCGATTTCGAAGCGCACTGCGCCGCAGTGGCAGCTCCCCAGGTACTTCTGCAGTGGACGATGACCCATGGCGTGACTTCGAAGAGATCGGACAGACGCTGACGATGCTACTGCGGCGCAGGTGGCTGCGGCCCCGCCGGCGCTCAGGCCGTTCGGATGAGCTTCAGCTCGCGCAGGTGGCTCTCAAGTGCGGCCATGTCGCGCCAGGCCAGGATCGGCGAGTTCTTGCGCTCGTCGGGCGGATGCGTCGGCAAGGTTTCGGACCAGCCTCCGCAGCCGACCAGCGGAAGCAGGGGGCGCTTGTGCAGCCAGGCCAGACAGACTTCGGAGATCGTCCCGGCGCGTCCGCCGATCACGAGACAGGCGTCGCCGGCCAGCGCCATCAGCAGGTTGCGCGCATCGCCCATGCCGCAGGGCAGCACCACCGTGGCCGGCCAGTCCGCCGGCGGCATCTCGTCGGGCGGGATGATGCTGAGCACCAGCCCGCCCGCGGCCATCGCGCGCTCGGCAGCCACCCGCGTGGCCGGGCTGCCGCAGCCGCTCACCAGCGTGATGCCGTGGCGGGCGAGCAGCGTGCCCGCCTGGCCGGCGAGCTCGTAGGCGGGCGAGCCGGGCTCGGCGCTGCCGAGCACGCACACCTGCGGCCGGCGAAGGGAAGTCGAGGTCGCGGGCATGTCGTCTCACTCGGGTTGCTTGAACTGGACGATGTTGCCTTCGGGGTCCCATCCGTCCAGCACCGTGCAGCCCCGGAAGTGCCACGCGCCTTCTTTCGGCTTGAGGTGGCCGCCGGTGAGCGCGGCGGCGGCACGCACCGCGTCGAGATCGGGCACCACGAAGGTCGGCTTGAAGGGCGTGTCGTCGCGGGGCTCGACGGGCTTGGCGAAGGTGATGGTGGCGGCGTACTTGCGCGGGATGCTGTGCACCACCACCTCGTAGCCACCACCGCGCAGCAGATCGTGCGAGCTGTCGGAGGCTTCGACGGCCAGCCCCAAGTGTCTGCTGGTAGAAGGCCGAGACCTTCTTCTTGTTCTTCGCGAACACCACGCAGCCTTGCTGCGCCGTCACCTTGCTTCGGCTTGCCATCGGCGATGCCCTCACTGCGTTCCATCGATGCAGCATGGTACGACGCGCGTGCGGTCGTGTTGGCCCACCGCCTATCTGCACTGGTCCTTGATCAAGGCGTAGGCGATCACCGGCAGCGCGAACAGGCCGCTGCTCGCGCCCACCGTCGTGCAGTCGGGCTTGGCGGCGTTCCTGACCGAGGCGCTGAGCCGCTGCGTTGGCGATGCAGCGTTGCCCCCCGTGTCCTGGCCACTGGCTTCGGCCATCCGCTGCACCTGTCCCTTGCTCTGGCCCGCGGCCGCCCGCAGCGTTGCTGCATCCAGCTTCAACGGGGCGCTGGCTGGTGCGGTCGCGCCTTCGGGCGGCTGTTCGGCTGGCGCGGGCGCGGTCCCGACCGTGATCGACGGTTCCGGTGGCGGGGCAGTGATCGGCCGGGGCAGGGCGGACTCGCGCTTCGGGCGCGCGGTCAACAAGCCTGGCGTCGGTTTCGGCGTCGGTGGCGTGGCACGGTTGGCCACAGGGGGCGTCGCAGCGAGCAACCTCACTTCGATGGCTGGGCGGCTGACCGGCTTCGCTGTCCAGGTTGACGGAGAGGGCGTCCCAATGGCGCTGAGCAATCCGAGCGTCGCCACGATCGACACCGCTGCGGCCAGCGCGCGATGGCGATAGCCACGCGGTCGCATGGTCATGCGTGCGTTTTCAATCGCTGACGACTCGGCCTCAGAGTCAGAGACCTCACTGCCCCGGCGGAGGCTGCCACAACTCCACCTTGTTGCCCTCCGGATCCATGACCCAGCCGAACTTGCCGTACTCGGAATCGTCCGTCTTCTCCAGCACCTGGCAGCCTTCGGCCCGCAGGGCCTGCAGGAGCGACGCGAGGTCGTCGACGCGGTAGTTGATCATGAAGTTCGAGGTGCTCGGCGCGAATTGATTCGAGTCCGCGCCACCGACCGACCAGATCGTCGTGCCACCCGTCGGCTTGCCGTCGGCATCCGTCCAGGTGAACGCCGCGCCGCCCCATTCCTGGATGTCCATGCCGAGGTGCCGCTTGTACCAGGCACACAGTGCCTTGGGGTCCTTGGCATGGAAAAAGACGCCACCGATGCCCGTCACGCGCTTCATGGGGACCTCCGATCGAACACAGCCCAGAACGTATACAGCGTAATACAGCGACGGCCGGTTGCAAGTGCCGACTCAGCTCGCGTCGCGCTGGGCGATCTGGAACGCGTTGCCGTCCGGATCGGTGAAGGTGGCGATCGTGCCGCCCCAGGCTTGCCGCTCCGGCGGACTCGTGAAGCGCACGCCGTGGCCGACCATGTCCTGGTGCGCCACATGCACGCTAGGCACCAGAAACGACAAGCCCGTGAAGCGCCCGACCAGCGCCTGATCGTCCGGCGGTGCGTCTGACGCCACCGTCTCGACCACGAGCTGGCAGTTGCCGGCGTTGAGCACGAGGTAGCCGTTCGCCAGGCTTTCTGCGACCACTTTCAGGCCCAGCGCCGGCGGCATAGAAGTCGCGCGCTCGGGCAAGGTCGCGCACGAAAACGCGTGCCGTGTTGAGGTTCATGGCGGGCTCCCGGAGTCCATCAGCCGGCCGCGTGCTCGCGCAGCACCGGCGCTACGCGCGGGTGGGCTTCGATCTGGCGCAGGGTGTCGAAGAAGGCGGGGCGCGACTCGCGCAGGTGCTTGCGAGAGCCCGACCATTGCGAGACGACCACTGCCAGAAAGCCCAGGGCATCGGGCGGATGATTGGACGGCGCGAGCAGACCGCCAAAGCTGTCGGCAAAGATCTCCCAGCTGCGATGCAGCTGGGCGCGCGCTGCCCTGCGCACGTCCTTGTGCGCAGCGGACGAGCGGTCGGTGGTCCACCGCTCGGGATAGTCCGACACCGACACGGCCGAGTAGCAGTTCGCCGCCACGAAGACCAGGCCACGCAGCGTCAGCGCGCGCGCTCCCTCCGCGTGCGGCAGCAAGCCGGCGTGCGGGTACTGCAGCCCCAGCGCAATGAGAATCGCCGCGCTCTCGGTCAACACCGTGCCGTCCAGCAGCACGAGCGTGGGGATCTGCCCCAGCGGATTCACCGACCGCAGGCGCTTCAGGCCCGGTCCCGGCTCCCAGGTTGCGGCGCGCACCAGCTCGTAGTCCAAGTGCGCTGCCCGCAGCGCCATCTCGATGGCGGCCGAGCCGGAACCGGGTGATCCGAACAGGGTGAGTGGCATGGCGCTGGTGCAGTGCTGGAGTTGGGATGGGGATCAAGCCGTGTGATCGGGCGGGGTCGGCCGGTGTGACAGCCACTCGTACTTGATGTCATCGAGCTGCCACGTCGGCTCGAAGCCGCGGGCGACGATGCGAAAACCATGGTGCTCGTAGAAGGCTTGCGCCACCCGGTTGCGGGCGAAGGTGTAGAGCCACAGCCGGCCCGAGGACTGCTGCTGCGCCCATGTCGAGGAGCTGGCTGCCGATGCCTTGCCGATGCCAGCCCACCCGCACATGGAGCTGGTCCACCCAGTCGCGCGAGGCCGCCACGAAGCCGACCAGTTCATCCGCGGCCCATGCCAGGCGGATGCGATTGCGCGGCCTCACCTCGGCCTCGAAGTAGGCCACCTGCTCAGCGATCGGATGAGGGTCGGTGATGCCGACGCCGAACTCGAAGCTCTCCCGCCACATCCGCACGAGGCGGTCCCGCCACGGGTCCGCGTACTCGGTCAGCACCAACTCAAGCGGCGCCCGTGATCCGCGAGATCAGCCGGCTGATGCCCGACGGCAGGCAGAGCTCGGTGGGCTCCTGGCTGCGCGCGACGATCTGCGCGCGAAAGTGCAGCCGCAGCGCCACACACTGCGGCTCCTCGGCCGAGCGGTGCTCGGGCAGGTTGGTGCAGAACACCGCGGCACCTTCGACCGTGGTCTGGTTGATGGCCATCTGCTGCCGCAACTGCCGCACCTGGTCGGAAAACTGCTGGTTCGACAGCGGCGCCGCGGTGGCGGGCAGGCCGGCCAGAAGCGTCGCTGCCAGGGTGACGAATGCCGGAAGATGCGTCATCGAGAGTCTCCTTGCCGATGGACCCGGACGCCGGTCCTGTGCGTGCCATTCGTGCGTTGCGTTGTGCCGTGAATGGTAGTGGGCTTCGCCGCGCCAGTCACCCTGCGCGTTGCGGTCACTCAGTAGCCCAGCAGGTCGCGCTCGGTTCAGGCAAACACCGTTGTCACCGGTGAGCTGCGGCTCCGTCGGGGACTTCTGGAAGGTGACCCGGTATGCGCGCACCGGGCCGGGACGCGGCGCTTTGCTCGGGAGGGTCGCTGCCCGCGAGCAGCCGGGCGAGCCCGTTTCCCTTCGGCATAGGCGTGGAGGTACAAATGTTCAACCAAGTGGTTGACATTCTCTGTTGTGCTGCTTATCTGCAACCAAATGGTTGATATTCAAGAGTCCCGGCTCGACGCCGTCTTCCACGCCTTGGGCGACCCCACGCGTCGACGGATGCTTCATCGTCTCGCGCAAGGCGAGCAAACCGTCGGCCAATTGGCCGAACCGTTCAGGATGTCGCTTGCGGCTGCTTCGAAGCACATCAAGGCACTCGAAGGCGCGGGCTTGATCGCGCGCGAGGTGCTCGGCCGAACCCATGTTTGCCACTTGAACGCCGGCCCGCTGCGCGACGCCGACGAGTGGCTCCGCCACTACGAGAGCTTCTGGACCGCGCGGCTGGACCGGCTGGAAGAACTCTTGCGCCGTGACAGCGCCACCCCGCCACAGCCCCGTCTGCGCAGCCTCGCGGCCCCCTCGCACGCGGCGCGCTTGCCAGGTCAACACCCCAACGCAAACGGAGGACACGATGACAGCACCCCGATTCAACGACCAGCGCGGCACGCTCACCGACGACCACACGCTGCGGATCCAGCGCAGCCTGCCCGGTCCGATCGAGCGAGTCTGGTCCTACCTGACCGACAGCGACTTGCGTCGTCAATGGCTGGCCAGCGGCACGATGAGCCTGCAGCCCGGCGCTTCTTTCGAGTTGGTGTGGCGAAACGACGAACTGTCAAACTCGTCTGCCGAGCGTCCGGACGGCTTCGAGGCCGAATCTCGGGCCACGTGCCAATTCGTCGAGGTCGAGCCGCCCCGGCTCATGCGCTACATCTGGCCCGGCGTGGGCGAAGTGAGCATCGAGTTGGAAGCGGTGGGCGAAAGGTGATGCTGACCTTGACACATCGCCAGTTGATGGGTGAGAGCCTGATCCTGAACGTATGTGCGGGTTGGCACGCGCACCTTGTACTGCTGGTCGCGCGCCTGTGAAGCCACGCAAGCCGCCCTCGCTGTGGAGCACCTGGAAGCGCCTGCGCAGGACTACGAGGGCAGCTCTGCGCAAACTGATCGCAGCGATGAAGCTGTCCCTTGATGGGCGCAGCGAGGGTCCCGATGGCTGCGCGGACTGGGTGGAAGCATGGTAGGCGACGGACTCATGGACTGCACCGAAGCTGGCCTCCTCGATGGTCGTATGTACCCAGGCCATGAGCAGTGCTCGACAGCGATCCGGCGGGCGCCGAGCAGCATCGGCCGCGCCCCATCGGCAGCACGACTGGTCGGGAGTCGCTCCCATGGCAGATCAGCCCGATGCGCGAGCCGTTTCGGGCTCGACTGTCGTCAACAGTCTGGCTCTGACCGCTGGCTCAACAAGGTCGTCAAATAGGCGCGTACTGCCGGGTCCTCGGTCAAGCCGATAGCACGTTCGAGCGCCTGCAGCGCTGATTCGTGATTGCCGGCGGCGCTCTGCGAGCAAGCCAAGGTGACCCAGTAGGGCTGGTAGGCAATGACGTCACGCCGGCGACAGGTGCGAGAGCACCGCCAACGCGTTCGTCGGATCTCCTGCCTCCACCATCGCCGCTGCCTGCGCCACAAGCACCCCGACTGTCGGGCTGTGCCGAGCGAGCAGGCCATACAAGGTGGCCAGCGCCTCATGGTTCGTCCGGCCGGTGATGGGGCGTTGAACGTGCACCGACTGGATGGCTGCCTCACATTGGTAGCGGCCGAAGATGCCTCGTCGCGCAGCGTTGGTCAGGTGCCCCTCGGCCTCAACGATCAGGTCGCGCCGCCAAAGGCGTGCGTCCTGGCGGTTCAAGGGTACGAAGCTGCCGTCGGCCGCCCGGCGGGCGGGCCGGCGGGCTTCGCAGTACAGCATCAGCGCCAGCAGACCCCGCGGCTCCGGCTCGTCAGGAAGCAACGCGACGAGCAGACGGCCGAGGAAAAGACCTCTTCGACCAGGTCATGCTGGCCAGTATCCGCGCCGGGGACTGCATCCCAGCTAGTGCCGTAAGCCGCATAGACAGCAGCGAGCACATCCTCGAGACGCTCGGGCATGTCTTCGGGCGAGGGGCAGTTCAAAGCGCAGCGACGGCATCTCGGATCTTCGACTTGGCCCGCACCAGCCGCTGGCCCATCGTGGCAGGTGCAACGAGGAAAGCAGCACCGATCTGCGCCGCGTCCAGGCCCAGCACGGTCTGCAGCATCAGCGGTGTTCGCACGGCAGCGTCGATGGACGGATGTGCGCACACGAACAGCAGCTTGAGGCGGTCGTCCGGCACAGCCGGCGCCTCGGGCGCAGCTTCGTCCTGCAGCAGCGCAAGCTCCGCTGCCGAGGCATCGACCACGCCTTCGTGCCGGCGCATGTTGTGCAGGTTGTTGCGCGCCGCAGTCATCAGCCAGGCCTGCGGATTGGCCGGCACGCCGTCGACCGGCCAGGTGCGCAACGCAGCGACGAAAGCCTCGGAAAAGCGCATCCTCGGAGGCGGCGATGTCGCGCGACCGAGCCACCAGCAGTGCCAGCAGTCGGCCGTAGGCATCGCGTGCCGTCAGTTCGGCGGCATGGACTGCGCTCACGCGCCAGGGGGCGCCATCGGAGGCAGCACCGGCCGCACCTCGACCGACGCGCA